>NZ_FNCN01000075.1 GCF_900100605.1 Sinosporangium album
GTCTACACCCTCGACCTCCTCGTCCCCGTCAGCGTCTTCGAACAACGCGCCGCCTGGGACCCCGCCGGCTGGACCCGATGGCTCGCCTGGACCCTGATCGCCTCCGGCTGGATCCTCGCCACCGCCCTCATCGCCGGCACCGCCCGCGTCCTCCGCCCCCCAAACCCCCCATGACGCGCGGCCTCCCCGTCTTCCCCCCTGAAAGCACGTTCCCCTGAGCCCCGGGAAGCCCGGCTGCTACCTCTCCTCGACGGTGATGACGCCTTCCTTGCCGAGCACGTTCCCCTGAGCCCCGGGAAGCCCGGCTGCTACCGTGGCGGCTCCGTCCCTCGCGCACCGAGCGTCACAGGACCACCATGCAGCCACTCTCCGCTGAGCGTTCACCGTCCCTGCCGGAGCTCCAACGCTACGTCGAGCAGATGGAGCTGGCGCGCGGTCTCAACGACAGTTCGCTCATCGAGCAATGTCTCAAGCTGAGCGAGGAAGCCGGCGAGGTGTGCAAGGCCGTCCGCAAGCATGAGGCGCTGTCGATCGACACCGCCAGCGCCATCGGAGACCTCGGCCACGAGCTCGCCGACGTGCTCATCTACGTCGCCGCCATCGCCAACCGCGCCGACATCCACCTGACACGCGCGCTCGGCACTCAGGGGACGGAAACCCTCGCCGACCTGCAGCTCCATGTCGCCGAACGAACCGATGTGGCGCACCCCCTGATCGAACAGTGCCTCCTGCTCTCCGCCCAAGTCGGCGACGTATGCGCCTCCGCACTCGGGCACGAGCCCGCCCAATCCAATCTCGCCGACGGCCTGGCCGGTGTCCTCCTACGACTGACCGCGATCTCCAACCGGGCCAACCTGGACCTGACGCAGGCCCTACGCACCAAAGAAGAGATCAACGACCGCCGCGTCTGGGCCCGACCGGGCACCGCACCATGAGGTGCCCCGAAGATCGGGACAACCCCATTCTCCCGATCAACGGCTCCGACGTGTTGTTGGAGTTGGCGACATGAAGCGGGCACCCATAATCAGCCCGTGATCGCGATCGGGACGTTCACCCAGAAGATCGACCACCAGCCCAGGCCGAACAGGTCGGCCTCGACGGTGAGGAGATCAAGGCCAGCGCTCCCGGCAGGAAGGGTGGTAACGGCGACGGATACGCTTTTATCACGTGGTAATACAGCGGGTGAGGGTTCCGATCGCCGGATCGTTAGTGCCTGCCGATGCCTCCCCGACACGGCTGCCCCTGGCGCACGCTACGGCTGGCCGATCCTCATAAGCTCCGATCACCACCCGCCGGATTAAGGCCCGCCGTCCTGGCGGGACCGCTTTTCGTATGGCGACAATGGCCTTTCACAGGTAGTTCCCTGCGGCGGCGGTGAAGTCTGCGGCCCGCGCCGCCCCACGCCGTGCCCAATCGCTGGCCCAGCGTGCGGCTGACGCACCCGCGTCGCGCGCGATTTAAGCGATTCTCGCTGTGTGATACTGGCGACAGCGCCTTCGACTAGAGCCTCCAGCCACGGCTGCCAGCTTCCAAGGTCCTTGCCTTGAAGCGCGCCTCGACAATGCTCCACACGAACGCGCCCACACTCGGGCAGATTGTCGCCTCGGGCGGAGCGCCCACGGCGAAGGCCCCGAAGCAGAGACCGAAGGCCCGCAGGCGGGCCTCGCCCTCCTCGCCGATCTGGACGAGGCGCTGCCCCGGCATCATCTTCTTCCCGCTACCAGGGCCGAACTCCTGCGGTGCCTCGGCCGCCCCGCGGAGGCCGAGGAGTGTATGGCAGAGCCTTGGAAACTCGTGGGGCACGGACACAGAGCGTGACCTCCTTCTGTCGCGCCGGGCCGACACGGTGCGCTGAAACGCACGTCCGTCTGAGGAGGTTGCAGGTCAGCGGCACGATATCGGCTTGTCAGCCGACGTTTACGGGTGGGACCCACGTTGCGACGTCAGGGTTTTGTGGCATTCGATTCTGACGGACATCCTCCCAGCCCAAGGGTGTGTGGTGGAAATTTTATGATCTATCGTTCTTTACTATGTTATTGCACTCCTAACGGTTGATCTTGTAACTTTGCCGGGCTTGCAAGATCGCCGAAAGGACGGTTGTGTGAGAAATCTCCCTTCCACCCCCCAGCATCGGCTACTACACCTTGTAACCGGAGGTGCCCTAGTAGTCAGCGGGCTGGCAATTCTTCAAGTTCCCGCAGCCGCGGCACCACCCCCGGCTGTGCGGCTCGTGAACGAGGACCCCCACCAGCCGGTGGAGCTGCTCGGGGCCGCCACGGAAACCATGCGCGCCACCCGTCACCCGGATGGACGTATCACGATGGAGACCTGGTCCCAGCCCGTACGCGTGCAACAGACCACGGGAGCATGGGCCTGGATCGACACCACCCTCGTCGAGCAGGGCGGCGTTCTTCGCCCGAAGGTCGCCAAGACGACATCGCACTTCTCACCAGGAGGTTCGGACAAACCTCTCGTCACCTTCAGCCCCGACGACAAGCAATCCGTCAGCCTGCGCTGGCCCACAGCCCTCCCGCGCCCCACCGTCCACGGCAATAAGGCGACTTACGCCGACGCCGGCGGGTCAGGGGCCGATCTCGTGCTCACCGCGCTACCCACTGGGTACAGACAGGAGATCGTTCTTCGCTCGAAACCCTCTAGACCCGTGGAGATCACTCTCCAAGTGGAGTCGAAGGGCCTCAAACTCCGGGAGCGCAAGGGTGGCCTGGACCTGGTGACATCCGCCGGGCACCGAATCTCCCGGGCATACAACGCGGCCACATGGGCTAAGCCGGAAGGCGACCGGAAACCCGCCGCCGCGCCACGCGGGCCCGGGCGGGTCAAGACCGCACTGAGCAGAAGCAAGGACCGCCAATCCTTGGTCATCGCACCCGACGCGGCACTCCTCAACGCCCGCTCCACCACCTATCCGCTGACCATCGCCTCCACCTTCACCACCAGCACGAACATCGACGTGGACATCGCCGACGACGGGCTCTCGGCAGATCCGACCCGCCCACTCCTCACGGCCGGCACGGTTTTCGGGCTCCCGAACCGGACTTACCTGCAGTTCGACACCAGAGGTCTGATCGGCAACCAGGTGCTGGACGCCAAGCTCTCCCTTCTCAACACCGATGCGCCGTCGTGCGGCGATCCGGTCGGCGACGGCATCCAGGTTCGCAGGGTGACGAGCAGGTGGAGCCAGGACACCCTCACGTGGGCGAACAAACCCACCTCGACAGACGAGGGGGCCCGGACGGTCACCAGGGCGTTCGCTCCCTTGTGCGATCCTGGCAGGCTCGAATGGCCGCTCACCGACATCGCGCAGAGTTGGGCCGGCGGTACCGGCAACTTCGGCCTCGAACTCCGTGCCGCCAACGAGGCCAATCCGGACGACAACTGGCGCGCGCTGGCCTCCTCGGAACATGGAGGACCCGACACGACGCCAAAGCTGACGGCCACGTTCGAGAGCTTCGGCGAGCCCACGATCGTGCACCCGGCGGGCCCCGACGGCGTCGAGGTGTTCACCGCGCCTCAACTCTGGCGGCGCGGAATGCCCATGGCGGAGGCCCAGGCCCACGCTCTGGACGTGGCCGACGAAAGGGTGGCGGCCCACTCGACGGCGCTCGGACCGCCGATGCTCGACATGGTGACCGGCGAGGTCGTCACACCCGCGGTCACCCCCGAAGGCCAAGCCGTCGCCACCCCGGCGCTGACCGGAACCGCCTACCTCAGCAACGGTGGTGCGGACTGGAGCCAGGCCGACGAATTCGAAGGCTCCCAGGAGTCCGGCGCCGACGGCACCGGTGCGTCCGGGGTGACGCAACCCTTCACCTTGAGCCCGCGCGTCCCCATAGTGAGCAACAGCTCCTCCCGGCTCACCACCATCGCCGGGGAGATCCTCGGGCTCGACGCCGAGATCCCGGGCGTCGACAAGATCATCGAGAGCACGGTCTGGGCGGAGCGCAATCAGGTCATGGTTCAGGCCAGCGCAGTGACCCCCGCACTGCGGCTGGCGCTGGCTCAGCGGTACGGCACGACGACGGTGGCGATCTGGCTGCGGCCCGGCGTGGAACGTCCGATCCGCATGATCGCCGAACCGGATCCAGATATCAGCACGTGGAAGTGTGCTCTGGACGGCAACGGCAAAGAACGCGACTGCCGCCTGAAAGACGGAATCATCGGCGGCTCTACCATCGGCGAGTTCGACGCATTCATCAACGGCGGCAGCCGTTACATGTCGCACGGCGGTAGATGCTCGACCGGCTTCGCCTGGGGTTCGCAGTCCGACAACTACTACATCACCGCCGGACACTGCCTCCCCACCAACATGCCGGCCAACCAGACACCTGGGCTTACCGACAACAGCGGCACCCTGGGCGACCGGGCGGGAACCACGTACACCGACGGTAAGGGGAGCATCATTCTCCCGAACCCCAGGGGCGGCCTCCACGGCGACCTGGCGCGGATCAAACTCACCACGCGAGTGCACACCGCCTCCATTTTCTCCGGCGACCGATATTCCCATAAAAAGCGCGCAGTCGTTGGAAAATGGAGCCGCAGTCCCAGGAAGGGCGACCAGTACTGCAACGGCGGATACAAAACGGGTGAGCAGTGTGGCTGGGTCGTCGAGGACCCCAACGCGATGGCCGAGTATGAGAACCCCGGAAACCAGCCCGACGACAACGTCTACCCTCTGGTCCAGGGCAGCAGAACCGGGAAGTGCACGCTGTCGGGAGACTCGGGAGGACCCGTCTACACGGTCATCCAGCCGGGTTCCCCTGGCGCTGGGAAGGTGATGGCCAAGGGCATCATCAGCGGTGGGAGCAGGGCGGAGAGCACTTTCTGGCCCTTCTCCTGCAACAACTACTTCACCGATATTCGGGAAGTGGTTCGCACGTGGGGAGGCGACATCAAGAAGCGCAGCATCAACTGAGCCGAATCGCCTAAACTGAAGCGGTGCCGACGATGAACAATGCCTTTGATGCTCAAAGAAACATAGCTCTGGCCTTGAGCGCTGTTCTGCTGACGGCGGCGTGCGGTCGTCAAGCGCATTGGTACGCCATCGAATCTGCGATGGTGGCGAGGGATGGGCGCACGGTGACCGCCACCATCTTGACCAGCCCTCCCGCCCCCGACGGAACATTCTGCGAAGAAGTGACACAGGTTGCCACTGCAGAGCATGACGACCGGGTTCTCGTGGGGATCGAGATTCGCGATAACTGTGAACCGCTCTTTCCGTGGGAGGACGGAGGGATGAGGAAGGCCATGGGTTATCCGATGAAGAAGCAGCTTCTTCTGGAGAAGCCGCTGGCTGGCCGACGTCTCATTGACCAGGCCACCAACCAGGAAATACCCATCATGCAATAGCCGTGGCGCTGTGCGGGCACGCGCGTGCCCGCACAGCGCCACCAACCCACGGCCAGCCGGGCGTTTCGGCAACTGGATCATCACGGCACGCATCCTGGGCAGCGGCTGCGTTCTGCCCTATGGGGGTGGGAACACGACGAGCTGTATCGGCGGACTGTCAAAGGAACAGACGATCGGGGCAGCGGCGCTGATCGCACTGGTGCTCTTCGTCATCCAGATCGGGCTGATCGTCCTGGCGGGTCGGCGCATCCGCTCCGGCCCGCGAGGACGATGACCGTGATGTGGGGTCAGAAGGATTCGTCGAAGGAGACGTTGTCTTCGACGGCCACCACCCTCAGCCCTACGAGCAGCTCGCCACGTGGTACCGCCGCATCGGCCACGAACCCGACGCCCGCCGCGTCATGCTCGCCAAACAGCGCCAACACCGCACCACCCTGCGCCCCACCGGCCGCGCCTGGGGCCGACTCCTCGACGCCATCGTCGGGTACGGCTACCGCCCCTGGCAGGCCGCCCTCTGGGCCGCCGTCCTCCTCACCACCGGCAC
>NZ_FNCN01000031.1 GCF_900100605.1 Sinosporangium album
CCCATACGCCGGAGAGTTCTTCACGGCTGCGCCTCCAGGCTCTTCACCGCTTCCATGGCCTTCACCCTGATTTCGAAGGGCTCGGCTCTCTCTTTTCCCGTCCCGAAGGACGGCTGAGTAACGACGCCGCAGGCTTCGCTTCATGCTACGGACCGCATCCTCGCTCCCCCTCTTACAGGGCCTATGACGCTGGGCTTCGACCCCGCCCGTTTCCAGACGAAACCGCCAGCCTGCTACCGGGCCTCCTGGCAGCTACCCGGACCGGACTCCCACCGGCAAGCGACGACGAGCTTACGAACAACAAGATCAGCCGCTACGCCACGGCTTCACCTCCTGCTCTGCTGGGCGCACGAAAAAGGCTCAATGTGAACCCCAGCCAAATAGTCCCCCTCGGCCCCCTACTCGACTGGAACTCACCTCACGGCCGCGCCTGACCAAGCCTCACGGCCTAAAGACGGGTCGAGAAGTGGACGCCACGAGGGCTACAGCCGTACCCGCCCCCGCCAACAAACCCAGCCCCTCCCTTTGTGTCGTGGTCACGGCAACCAGCGACCCAGCTATCTGTCTTCGCCGCCAAAGCCCTGCCTAGGGAACATGCACCTCCCGGCAAAAATGGCAGCTCAGCACGAGACTCCTCCGCAGGAGGTGGAACTTCCAAGGTAGTGTTGAAGTCGTGACTGCTGCATACGAGGAGATCCCCTTCAGCGAGCTTCTGCATCGTCCGGCGGCGACAGCCGACCGGCTGCACAAGGTGCGTGCCCTGCGTCTACGCCGACGGGACGCGGCCGATCTCGCGTTAATGCGAGTCGAACAGATGGAGCAGGACAGCACCGTGGTCGACTTCGCCGCCAACCTGCTGTCCGGCTTGGTCCGCCTAGGCAACCCGACTGCAGTGGAGCAGGTCCTCCGCGACACCCTGCCCTGGATCAGGTTCCTCCCGGACGAGGACGCCAAGATCTTCTTGCGCGAACTAACAGAAGTGGCCCGAGGCGCAGCCGCCCTAGACAATCTCGCACCGGTAGCCGTACTCCTGACCCAGTGGCGCCACACAGCCGAAGTACACGCCGACCCAGCCCTTCACGCGCTGGTCACGGGCGAACCACAAGGCGACTTCGGTCCGGCCCACATACCCGAGGAAACAGATTGAGCCCAAAGCGCGGCGATCGCGCCGCTCCTCCCGCCGTGGGCAATGAATACGAAATCCGCTTCGCCACCAGCGACGCCGCCACCGGTTGGGAAGACCTCGCACGCCAGGCCCCAACCAACCTACGCCGGGCCTACGATGCAATCCGCGCCGATCCACGATCCCAGAGAGAACCAGAACGACACCATCGACTAAAAGGAATCCTGGGAAGCGGTGTACATAAAGGCGAGCCTGCCGAAAGATGGCAATACGAAGTCACCGGAGGAGGAAGAATCTGGTACCTGATCGACGACATACGTCGAACTGTGTGGATAACCTACGCTGGCACCAGACATCCGCGAGAAACCGATTAGCAAACTCATTTTCTCCTCTGGTGACCCGATGGTTCTGGAGGACAGCGACGGCCTTTCAGCCTTACTCGGGCTGCAAGGAGCCTGCGGAGGACACGCCCGGCCCTACGGCAGCCTTGCCTTGGCCAGGCGGTGGCCGGTGGCGTCCATCAGCTCGATGTCGTGGTGTGCTTCGGCCCAGTCGTCTCCGACGAACAGTCTCAATGCGCCTCCCGTCTCCGTCATCGTCGGTCGGCAGTCTACGGGGGAGGCATCGGCGACCTAACGATCGACTCTCCCGGTCTGCCGGTAAGGGCGCGATCTTTTTCCAGAACTCGGGGGAGTGCTCACTTGCCGGTGACTACCGGTATCGAGCATGCCCGATGGCAGCTCGATAGCTTTCATTAGGCTCAGTGCAGGCTAAAGCCGTCAAATGAGGTTCGATGCCCCGTTCAAGAGATCCTCACGACTGGCCCAGGTCGTGATCTTCGAGCACAGAATAGTCAAACCGATTTTCTTCGAAATGCCCCACCATCCAAGCTCGTTGCTCAGAATCTGACACTCGCCAAGCCCACGCAAGACCTTGAAGGAGACGCTCCTGGCGAAGCTTCTTCGAGGAAAAGCTAAATGGACCAACCATGCCGTGGCATAGGTTCGAGAGCCAATATATGCGCTCAAATCTTTCTTGAATCTCCTCCCGGGAGACAACCTTCCCACGTTTCAGATCTCCCGAGTCCCGTCTTATTTGCAACTGCGCTCTATGTATGAGCAGAACCGCAATATGGTCGATATCAGACTTATACTTCTTGGCCAGAAATCGCCGCAACACCTTAACACCCCCGAGCGAGGCGCAGCATCGAATACCGCACCCCCGCTCACCTTTTAGCAGCCAGTAAATCTGTCAATATAGATGGGTGTATCGTAATCCCAATCGTCGTCGTGTGGATCTGCTGCTCGATTGAGAAGTTCCCGAGCCCGGTGATTTCCGTTCTCCAGGTTCTCGCCATCAGGACCGACTCGGATGTAGTCAACCGCTCCACGGTGGGGCTGGAAGATCGAGTCCATCAGCTGC
This sequence comes from Sinosporangium album, assembly GCF_900100605.1. GTDB lineage: Bacteria > Actinomycetota > Actinomycetes > Streptosporangiales > Streptosporangiaceae > Sinosporangium > Sinosporangium album. The sequence continues at coordinate 2,546 of NZ_FNCN01000031.1, forward strand.
CAGTCCTGCATTCTGGAGATTTCTTCCATCTGGTCTCGACTCGTCCTTGAGCCATCAACATCAGGACGCCCATATCTGAGCAAGTCCCGAATGGTCGCATTGGGCTCAGGACGCGACGGCTCCGCTGACCCAGACTTCTTTTTGAACGGGTTCCAGCCATCGTTGTGGACAAGGATAGCTTGGTCGCCTGCCGGGACGTGGTAGGTGTGGAGGTCGGTGACCGTGAGGTTGTGGACGCGCTGCTTCGCCGTACGGGACTCGACCGTGGCGACCTGGACGTAGGTGCCGGCCGAGGTTTGGAGCAGCATCCCCGGCTTGAGCTGGGAGGCCGGGAGCCATTCGCGTAGCTCTGGGACCCAGAAGGGGTGGTTGCCGGTCGCGGTGAGCACGTCGCCACCGCCGGGCGGACCGCGGATGCCTTCGCCTGTGACGGTGATGTCGATAAGCGTCTTGTCGCCGCCGCCGGTGATGAGGATGACGACGGGACGGGATCCCGTTCGGCCGCTCTCGGGGTCGCTGGCCAGCACCCGGTCGCCGACCTTGATGTCCTCGATGGGCTTACGAGAGCCGTCGGCCATCAGGACGAGGGTGCCAGCTCGCCGACCTGGAACTCCGCCACCGCCGCCGGGCCCGCGCCGAAGACCTCACCCGCTGCGCCAAGCACACCTACCTGGCCAATCTGCCCCTCCACCACTTCGCCCGCATCCAGATCTGGTGCGAGCTCGTCGTGCCGGCCTGCGAACTGCTCGCCTGGATGCTGATGCTCGCGCTACCGGCACCGCCGCCCGCGGCTACGAGCCCAAACGTCTGCGCCTGCGGCTGTTCGCCGTAGCCGGACGGCTGGTCCGCGGCGGTCGACGGCACGGCTGCGCATCGCCGCCCGCCAGCCCTGGGCCCACGACATCCTCACCGCCTTCAAGCGCCTGCAAGCCCTGCCGGCCCCACCCTGACCAATCGCGAAACCGACCCTCCGACCAGGAAAGGACACCTGCGGGCCCGTGGAACCCCGCCCACCCGGCACGAGAGCCGGGCCAGCGTGCTGACCACAGCACGCAATTCAACCCTCAGCCGGACCGCTCAGCCGACCACACCTTGATCACGAAAGATCGAGGTTAGACATTGCCCCACTTCATACAGATCTCACCCCGAGCCGGGACGGTTTATGCTCCACCGCGCCGATATCTTTAGGATTGCTGCGGTCCGTCAGAGATACGCCTTCTCGCTATCTCGATATCTAAATCCAGGGCGCTCATTCTAGCAGGGTCCCTGCTGGCGTCTATAACGGTAGCTATAAGCACAGTGTCCAGAGGTGGAAATTCTTCACTCTCAAGCCATTGGGCAAGCTTGAACTTGTCGATAAATGCGGAATTTTCTAACGGATCCGCATCCGACTGCACAGAGATTCCCCACGGGGCCTTATTAATTACGCGCACCGCTAGGATATCGAACTCCTTCATCATCCTCCCATCGCTCCTGGTCAGCGCATCCGCGTTCGATCTCTGGTCAATTCGTTGAACCTTCCCAGCCGATCAACTGGAACAACGAATTCGATTCGAGGAGAGTCGTTAGGCCCTTGCCAATCGTAGCGGAACGCGGTGTCGCCAAACTCGTCCAGAAAGCGCCTATCCATGCAGTACCGGATACACGAATCAGAGTATCCGCCATGGCCGCGGTATTCTTCAGCAACGCTACGTTCGCCGAACGTATAAGGGCCGCTTAAAAGGCTTGACGCTCTCCTTGGCCTTCTTAGTCTAGCCACGGCCTACCGCTACATCACCGAAGGGATCGACGTCCTCGCAGCTCAAGCCCCTGATCTGCATGAGGCCCTGGATCGCGCCAGGGCCGACGGGCTGGCCTATGTGATCCTGGACGCCACTCTGATCCCCATCGACCGCTGTGCCGAGCAGACCTCAGCATCAAGGGTGAACCCATCGACGCCGGGTACTCCGGCAAGGCGCACGGGCATGCCGACAACCTCCAGGCGCTCTCGGCACCAGGGGCTTCCCCTGTGGATCCCCGAGGTCGAGCCGGGATGTCCACGACCTGACCGCCGCTCACGCACACGTGCTGGGCGCGCTGTGCGCCGCTGCCGCGGGCGGCCTGCCCACGCTCGCCGACGGTGGTTACGAAGGCGCGGGCATCGGTGTCCACACACCGATCAAACACCCTGCCGGCAACCAGCCCCGGGGCCGTCCCCGGGCACTGGGAGGGGGATCTCGTGGTCGGCCGCAACTGCGCCTCGGCGGTGTCCACGCTGGTCGAGCGCACCTCCCGGTATCTGATCCTCGTACCCTTGGCCTCCCGGGACTCCGCCACCGTCACCGCCTCGGTCGCCGAGCGGATCAAGGGGCTGCCCGCGACGCTGCGCCGGACCCTGACCTGGGACTGCGGGGCGGAGATGGCCCGTCACGCCGCGCTTTCGGTCGCCGCGGATATCGAGGTGTACTTCGCCCATCCGCATTCCCCGTGGGAGCGCGGAACGAACGAGAACACGAACCGGTGGCTTCGTGAGTACTTCCCCAAAGGGACCACGATCACCAGCGACCCGGAATATCTGCAGGCCGTCGCCGACGAGCTCAACGACCGTCCGCGGCGTATCCTCGGACGGCGTAAGCCGAATGAAGTGTTCGCCGAGCTACTGACCAGCGGAATTGCTTCCACCGGTTGAGGGCAGGCCGAGCACTGAAGATCAAAACATCTGCGACTATATTCCAATCAACTGCGGCTGCTTTTCCAAAGAACCCCAAGACAGAATCATACGAAGCATCCTAGATAGCAATGCGATATCAATCTCCAGCCCCCCTAGGTCAATTTCGATAGAGGATGAGATCTCAAGAATTTCGGCATCCTCGACAGCAAAGTGCATAGCGAGCATGGCATCCGCGAGTTGTACGCGCCGCAGGCAGCCGTAAACGGTAAGTCCTCTTTCCGTGGAGATGTTATAGGAGTCCATACCTCCCCTGATATCCTGCTCGTCAGGTTCACAAGTAGATCGCTGTATTGAGAATGACCGCACGCTGCCAGCCTCATCCACTCCCGCGATCCCTACTTCCAAGACCTCCTCATCCTCATAATCCTCAAATATGCCGATCTCTACAGCGGTCAGCCTCATTATTTACGCTACTTTCCTGCTACCCAGGATCCGGCACCCTTCGGGCCAATCCAACTATATACAACCGACACCCCCAACTCGCCAACCATACGGTTCATCGCCCCCTTACACCTCGTACATGGCGGCAGTTGGCCCTGCATCGTTACGTTATCGCCGGGCTTTAATTGGTGCAATCCGGCGAACGGATCATTCGGAAGTGAAACTTTCGGCCCGGTCGATGCGCCCGCCATGCGAGAGAATCTATGCTCTGTGTGCGTGAAAGCGGCATTGTTAGGATATCCGAGCGATTTTTCTTCCGACGTCATGTCACCGCTTTCCAGCTCGAATTTCGCCTTAAAGCTTCCTTCGCTGTCAGTAACGGTGACATCGCACTTATGGCCGTTGCCGCCAGTGTTGTGGACAAGGACCGCTCGGTCGCCTGCCACCACATGGTACGTGTGGAGATCGTCCACTGTGAGGTTGTGGACGCGCTGCCGGGCCGTACGGGTCTCGACCGTGGCTACCTGAGCGTAGGTGCCGGCCGAGGTTTGGAGCAGCATCCCCGGCTTGAGCTGAGAAGCCGGGAGCCATTCGCGTAGCTCTGGGACCCAGAAGGGGTGGTTGCCGGTCGCGGTGAGCACGTCGCCACCGCCGGGCGGGCCGCGGATGCCTTCGCCTGTGACGGTGATGTCGATGAGCGTCTTGTCGCCGCCGCCGGTGATGAGGATGACGACGGGACGGGATCCCGTTCGGCCGGTCTCGGGGTCGCTGGCCAGCACCTGGTCGCCGACCTTGATGTCCTCGATGGGCTTACGAGAGCCGTCGGCCATCAGCACGAGGGTGCCGGGGGCGAAGCTGTTGCCGATGTTGCAGGTGTCGCTGCCCGGGGACTCGGCGGGGATTTGCGGGGTTACCTCGTCGATGATCTCGTCGATGAGGTCCTCTGTGGTGTCCTCGACGACGTCCTCGATGAGGTCTTTGGCGCACCCCTTCCAGCTGAAGCAGGCGTCGGCGTCGCCGGTGGTGGGGCCGACGCCGAAGTCCTCTGTGATGGTGTCGACGATGTCGTGGGAGAGCTCGTTCTTGGTGTTGTTCTTGGACGAGCCCTTGCCGCTCTTGCCGGAGCCGCTTGACTTGCCGCTCTTCCCCTTGCCGCTCTTGCCGCTCTTGCTTCCCTTGTTCCCTGATCCCTTGCTGTTGCCTTTGCTGCTGCCCTTGTTGCTCTTTCCGGATTTGCCCTTGGCGCTCTTCGAGCCGCCCTTGTTGGACTTGGCGCCTTTGTTGGTCTTAGGACCGCCCTTGTTGCTCTTAGGGCTGCTCTTGTTGGCCTTGGGGCTGCTCTTGGCGTTCTTGGAGCTCGCCTTCGGCCCGGCGTTTCCCTTCTTCGGGCTCTTGGCCGCATGCGCCTTGGGGTTGTTCTTGCCCTTTGAGCCTTGTTGGGCGGTTTTCTTCGCGGTTTCCTGTACGGCTTTGCGCTGGCCGGTTTGGGCGACCGCCTTCTTCCCTGCCTGCGCGGTGGTCCGCTTAGCCGCCTCTTGGGCGGCTCGCCGCTTGGCTGCCTCCATGGCCATGCGCTTGGCGGCCTCTTGGGCCATGCGCCTTTGCGCCATTTGCGCGGCGTAGGCAGCCGCTCGCCTTGCGGCTTCGGCGGCTGCCCGCTGAGCAATCTGCCTGGCGATGAGCTGAGCCGCGATGCGTGCGGCGTGGAACAGGAGCGGGAGGCAGAACGGGCAGTTGCCCGAAGGGTCGGTCATGGACAGGGGGTTGCCCATGCCGTACGTGTAGCGGTTGAGGTTGATCGAGGGGTAAGGGCTGAGGGCGACGTCGTCGCGGGAGATGAAGCCGCCGGTGCCCGGCTGGTACCAGCGGGCCAACATGTTGACCTTGCCGGTGTCGGGGTCGGTGTATTCGCCCTGGTAGCCGAGCCGGCGTTGGGAGCCCACCCGCGCGGTGACCTCGCCGAAGGGGTCGTAGGCGGTGGAGTCGACCAGGGCGGTGCCCGAGTAGGTGGCGACGACGTCGCCGTGCTGGTCGGACAGGACGCCCAGTGCCGGGCCTGTCCCCTCCTGCATGCTGAGCAGCTGACCGGACGGGTCGCGTCCGTATTTGGCCTGTACGGCTCCCGCCGCGTCGGTGACCGCGGTGATGTCGTTGTCGATGCCGGAGTAGACGTAGCGTTCTTCCGCGCCAGCCTTGGTCCGGGAGGCGAGGCGGCCCATGGCGTCGTAGCCGTACGTGACGTCGCCGTCGGTGATCAGGCGGTCGTAGGCGTCGAAGGCCAGGTTTCTGGTGGTTCCTCCGGTGCTCTCGGAGGCTAGGGTGCCGCGGGGCGTGTAGGTGTAGTCGGTGCCGCCGCCTGAGGTGAGGCGGTTGCGCTCGTCGTAGGTGAAGGTGTCGGCTCCGGCGCGGGTACGGTTGCCCGCGGCGTCCCATTCGTAGGTGGTGACGTTGCCGCCGGGGGCGGTCCACGAGGTCAGGCGCCCGGCCTGGTCGTAGGCGTAAGTGTTGTTGCCGGCTCCGGCCGTACCTTCGGTGACCTTGGACGTGAGTCTGTCGTCCTTGTCCCAGCCGTAGGTGATCTTGGCTAGCTGAGCTCCGCCACCGTCTTTGAGGGTGTGGACGAGAAGCCGGTCCATCGGGTCGTATTCGAAGGTCTGGCCATTTCCCGGGTTCGCTGAGGTGAGCGTTGCGAGGCGATCGGCGGCGTCGTAGCCGTAGGTGAAGGCCCGGCCGGTGACGGGGTCGGCGGCGCTGGCCAGGCGGTCGTCGTTGTCCCAGGTGAAACCTGCCGTACCGGCCGGGTCAACCCGCTGGGTCGGGTTGCCGTAGGCGTCGTGGGTGAAGGAGGCCACCTGAGTGGCCCCCTTGGTGACCTTGGTGAGGAGTCCGCGGTCGTTGTATTCGAGGGTGTAGTCCCCGATGCCGGTTTCGCGGCCCGCGAGGTCGTAGGTGTAGTCGCGTTGCGGTGTGGCGACCTCGGCGCCGGCGCCGGTCTCGCGTACGGCACGGCCCAAGTGGTCATAGACCCGATCCACCCGCACTCCTCCCGGCGCGAGCGTGGTCAACGCGTTGCCACCGGGATCGTAGGAAATAGTCCAGGTGCGGTCGCTGGAAGTGGCGTGGGCCGTAGTTGAGGCCTCAAGGGTGGATTCGACCAGGCCAAGGCTGTTGTACGTGGTCCAGACGGTGTTGTTGCGTCCGTCGGTCGTGCGGGTGAGGTTGCCGACCGCGTCGTAGCCGAAGGTCGTGGTGATCGACTGAGCGGCGGTGACAGGCTCGACGAGCTGGGTGATCTCGCCGGAGGCGTCGAAGGTCCGCTGCACCACATGGCCTTCGGCCGAGGTCTCGTTGATCGAGTTACCGTCGACGTCGTAGCCGGTCGAGGTCTCGCGGAGCACCGTACCAACGGCGTCGAGATCCTTGGTCGCGATCTCCCGTCCCGCCAGGTCATAGTCGGTGACGGTGGCGTTGCCCAGCGGGTTGGTGATTTTTACGGCACGGCCCGCCAGGTCATAGGCGAAACGCGTGACGTCGTTCATCGGGTCGGTTTCCGCCGTCACCTCACCGGCACGGTTCACATCGAAGAGAGTGGTGCGTCCGCCCGGCCCGATTTCCCTGGTCTTGTTGCCGGCGTCGTCGTATTCCAGGGTTGTCGTCAGGGTGTTGAGGGTCGGCCTGCGTTCGACGACGGTGGCGGTGATGGCGCGGCCGAGGTCGTCGTAGGTGGAGCCGGTGCTGGCGCCGGTGGGGTCGACGGCGCCGAGGAGTTCACCGAGGACGTTGTATTCGTATACCCACTGGCCGCCGGGCTGGTTGTTCGGGCCGGGTTCGGTGACACGGACGCGGTTGCCGAGGGCGTCGTATTCCGTGGCCCACGTGGAGCCGCGGGTGTCGGTGAACTGGGTGACCTGTCCGGCGGCGTCGTAGGTGTAGGCGGTGGTCGGCGCCGCGCCGGCGAGGGCGCGGACTTCGTTGTTGTTGAGGGCTCTGCCGTACGTTTGCACCTCGTCGATGTCGCCGCGGAAGGACTGCTCATACGCACCGTTGTGCTGGCTGCGGCCGATAAGGAAGCCGCCCGTGGCGTTGAAGGTGGCGGCCACGGTGTTGGCGGCGACCAGTTCGCCGTTCTCGTAGAGGCGAATGCGGTTCGACGCCGCGTCGAATACGCCGGCGAGGTGGGTCCATTCGTTCAGCTTGGCGTTGCGGTTGGACACCGCGCGTTTCTCTGCCGCGGTCGTGCTGTCGGTGTCATAGGTCACGAAGCGCCATTTGCCATCGCTGGGTGCGTAAGCGAGTTTGAAGGCGTTCTTGGTTGTGCCGTTCTGGCTTGCCACCGTGGCATTGAGGTCGCCGCGCGTCAGCCGTACCCAGGCGCTGACGGTGTAGCTCGCGTTGGTGGTGAGGACCGGGGCGGCGGTCACCGCGTGGGTGTTGGCGCCGAACTGCACACCGGAGCCGGTGCGGCCGGGCACCCAGGCGGTGGTTCCGCTCAGCGTGGCCGTACGCCCGCCGATGGCGTCGGCAAGGGTGGTTCCGGTGCCTTCGTCCATCTTCCAGTGGCCGGCCGCGCCGGCCAGCGGGGCAGGCGCGTTGCCGAGCGGAGCGAAGTACGTGGTGCCTTGCGTGGATGTGACCCTGCCCAGCCGGTCGTAGTGTGTGGTGCTTGCCCGGCCTTCGGGGTCGATCACGTGGGTGCGCCGCCCGGCGTTGTCGTAGCCGAACCTGCTGGTGGGCCGTACGGCTGACGCCGTGCCCGCCCGCTCCACCTGCACCTGCGGCGCGACGATCTCAATGAGGCGACCGGCGTTGTCGTAGTTGTACTCGGTCTTGAAGCCCGTCGCTCCCGGCAGGTTGCCGCGCGGTGACGTGCTTGAGGTGACGAGGCCGCGGTCGTCGCGTGTCCACGTCCTCTCGATGTCCTGCGTGCCGTTCTCTATCGTCTGACGTGTCACGAGATCGTCGGCGTTGTAGGCGAACTCCACGCTTTCGGTACGACTGGTGCCGGTCGCGCTGAGTGTCTCCCGTGTGACGTTGTCGTTGGCGTCGTAGGTGTAGGTGACGGTACGGCCGAGGCCGGTCGGGTCGAAGGTCCGGGATGTGAGCCGGTCGGCGGCGTCGTATACGAAGGTTGTGGTCTCATGGCCACCGCCGGTGACCTGCTGGGTGAGGTTGCCGGCCGCGTCGTAGGTGTTGGACTCCAGCACGACATCGCGGCCGCTCGTCGAACCGTTCAGCCTGGCGCCGACGGCTTTGGTGGTGGCGACGGCGTCGTCGGGGAGGTAGGTGCGGGCCACCGTACGGCCCATCGCGTCGGTGCTACTCGCCAGACGCCCTTCGAAGTCGTAAGCGTAGGACTCAAGCACCAGGTCGGCGGGAGGCTGCGGTGCGACCGGACTGCCCGTCCAGTTCTTCAGGGTTCGGGTCGCCAGTTCGCCGCGCGCCGTGTAGCCGTACGCGATCACGTTGCCCAGTTCGTCGGTGGTGGTCGTACGGGCACCTGTGTTGTCCCACGTGTGGGAGACAACGCCGCCTTCGGCCCCCGTCACGGTCGCCACCCTGCCGTGCGTGTCGTAGGTGTAGGTCACCTTGCGTTCGGGGTTGCCCCCGGTCAGGTCAACAACGCTGGTGGTGAGGGTTTTGCCGTCCGGGTTGTAGGTGTATCGGGTCTCGGCGGTGTGGGTGGTTCTGGTGACCTCGTTAAGGACGCCTGCCCCGGTGTGGGTGAGAAGCTGGCCGAGGGGACTGTAGGTGAAGGTCGTCCGCACTCCGGTCGGGTGGGCTTGGGACACTTCGACGCGGGCTGTCGTACGGCCCAGCGCGTCATACTCGTACCGCAAGACCAGCCCGCCGGCATCGGTCTCCTCGGCCAGGTCGCCTGCGGCGGTGTACTTGTAGGACGCCGTGGTGCCCCGGGCGTCGGTCTCCGTTTTGATCAGCCCGGCGGGGGTGGTGCCGCCGCCGACGGCGGGTTCGGTGCCGTCGGTGTAGGTCGCGGCGGCGGAGCGGCCCGTGGGGAAGTCCAAGGTGGCGGGGGTGGTTTCCTTGGTCTGCTCGCCGTACTGGTTGTACTCCCAGGTGGTGGCATAAGTGTTGTCGGTCTCGCTGGTGGAGCGGCCGTCGCGGTAGGCGGTGCGCTGGTCGTTCCTGGGGTCGAACTCGTCGGTGGCGTTGAGGTAATAGGTGTAGCGCTCGGGAGTGGCCGAGCAGGAGCCGGCGATTTGTGGGTCGCAGTCGAGGGTGGTGAGGAGGTTGCCGCGTTTGTCGTGCGTGTTGAGGGTGACGATGCCGTTCCGGTCAGTGACCTTGGAAACGAAGCCGCCGGTGTCGTATTCGTAGCGGGTGGCCTTGCCTAACTGGTCCTTCTCGGAGATCAGGCGATAGCCGCGCCAGGGGTCGTGCTCGTAGGTCATGGTGCCGTTGTGGGGATCGGTGACGACAACTGTGCCGCCGTAAGCGGGGCCGATCTTCCAGAGGCCGCCATGCTCGTCGGTGTGGGTTGCGACCCTGCCGGTTTCGCTGTCGTAGGTGTTCTCCATCCACACCCGACCGGACGGGAGCGTGATCTTCGTCATGAGGTTGGGAGTGTTGAGCCGGGCAGCGTAGTGGGTTTGCACCTCGGCGGGCGTGAGCGCCTTATCGTAGACGGCGAACTCATCCATGAACCCGTAGTAGGGGAAGAAGGCCACCACAGCATCCAGCCCCCCGGGGACGGACGGCGAATGGTTAGACCGAACATAACCATGGCCGAGCATGGCGTGGGTGTAGTTGCCCTCTGCACTTCCGTTTTTGGTACCGACCTGATGACCGTCGAGGTAAAGAATCTGGGTACTACCCGTGGCTGTCAGCACCGCATGGTGCCACTGGCCGTCGTTCACGGGCGCGCTTGAGGTGATGGGCGTGGTGGACTCGTTATAGTCACCTCGCAACTTTCCATCCAGCCCCACGTAGAGGATCGCACCTCGACCAACCTGGTTACTGAGATCTGAATCATCTGGCTCGTTGACGACCAGGATTCCGGACTGTGTAGTTTTGAACCAGATCTCAGTTGATCCCTGGTTCGCAATCTTAGTGAGCCGGTTTGGAGAAAATTCGATCGTACTGTTATTGAATTCGACGGCCGTGTCTGTGACACCACTTAAAGCACCGGGCCTACCCAGAGTCACATTGCTTCCATAGACACCGCTGCCACCGAAGCGGCCGAGATTGGCGGCCGTGCTGCTGTGGGTTGCATCTCCCAGCCGCCAATAGCCGGTGGGCTCGGAGTTCAGCACAGCACTTTGGTACGACGAACCCGCGCCATAAACATAGGTGGTGCAGTTAAGTGCGGCGGCGGGCGAGCAGACTTTGGTCAGCTTGCCACTATTGTATTCATAAGTCCACGTGAGAGCCGTACCATCGACAGGATCGGTCGTGACCGAAGTGACATTGTCGCCGGTCCACGCGAAGCTCAGGGAGCGGCCTCCCACCCCGGTCACCGAGGTCAACTTGCCATTCACGCCGTAGTTCAGAGTCTGCTCGCGCCCCCGCCCATCAGTGATCTTGATGAGCCGCCCTTGCACATCGAACAGGTAGACGGTGGAGGACTTGTCCATGAGACGCCAGCCTCCCCCGGTGACGACACCGACAGTCGCATACATTCCAGGTGGAGACTGGAAAGTGCCGTCACCGTTGTCGGCGAAGCGCACCTCCCGACCATCCGGATAGGTGACCAGCAGTGTGGCCGGCACAGTGCCGGGCTCCTCTTGAACACGCATGTCCCAGCGGGTAGACCAACCGGCGCCGAACATGCCGGTCGTGCGGAAGTCCTTGCTGTTGTACGAGCGCACGAGGGTCAGCGGCGGCCCCGCGACCTTGACCTGGGCATCGGTGAAGGCCGTGGTGTAGTTACCGGCGAGCTGGTGGAAGGCTTGGCCATTCGCGCCGCGAGAGGACAGCTGCGAGGTGACCGAGGGCTGCCGCACTCCCGTGCTGAACGACCGCACATCCGACGTAATCGTTTGGTGTCGTATGGTGTCCCGAACGGTCACTTTCCACCAATACTCACGGCTCCATTTCACAAAGCCGCTCGACACTACCCATCCACCTGAATGGATGTAACCGGAGTTCTCGCAACCAGTGCCCATCATCTCCGCGTTGTCGCAGATCTCGAACTTGTACTCCATGATCGTCGAGGCGGAGTTAGTAGCCCAAGCGCTCAAGGTCGGAGTACGAGTTGAAAGGAACTCCTCGTTATCGGGACTGATTTTACGAAAGGAAGGGGGATCAACGGTCGTACACGACCCTCTATCAAGCCACATCCAAGAACTCGGCCCGCCTGGAGGCCCGGAGCCCGTGGTGATGTGGGCTTCCCATAGCCGGGAAATATGCGTGACGATACTACCTTCGGTGTATCTGCGCTCCTCTCGCCACGACTCGTAATTGTGACAAAAGACGCTTAGGGCCCCCACTAGCCCCGATGCCGACGCCGGGCGACCACCCGGACGCTGGATCGGTTCTTCTGCCCGCCGGATCGCCGGCGCGATGGGACGCCCGCTCTTGGGGGAGCGCTCCCACCCCTCGGCAGCCTCGTCCACGAAACGGCCTTCGATCGGCAAGGCGTTCTTAGGCCGCTTGAAAGGCTTGACGCCTTTCTTCACCTTCTTGGATGACTGCGCCTTGGTCGCGCTGGCGTCGACCAGGTGGGGGCGTTTGGCCGCGGTGCCGCTGAGCTGCTTCGGCATAGTGGCGCGGATCTGTTCGAGGGTGGGCTCGGGGGGCTGTTTGGGCTCTGCCCGTACGGGTGTCGCGGTGAGTTGAATCAACCCCGGGATGGTGAGGGCGAACACCGTGATCGCGAGCCAGGACATCCACCGGACCGAACGCAGGCAGCGTAAAACAGACCGCACGACGTCACCCTCCGAGTAAGCGCGCCAAAGCAGCACAAACACACCGCTCTTCGCCGCAGTGCCGGATGCCGCGACTCAGAGAACGATCAACAAACAGATCGAAAGTAACCCGGGGTGATCAATCGGACAATATGGATGTTTATCACAAAACGACAACGGCCCCTAGATAACTATTTAGGTCACAAACAATCCGAATTTCGGGCAACGCAGATGGGCGGCAGACGGCCTCTAGGCTGGCGCGCATGGAGATCTGGGTAGACCCCGCCGTGACCGCGCTGCGGCCGGACTTCAGGGTGCTGGCGCTCAAGGTGTACGGCCTGCGCAATGGGCCGAGTGACGAGCGTTCTCGCACGTGGCTGGCCGGGGCGGCCGAGGGGGCCGCCGGGGTTGACGACGCGCGGCTGGAGGCGTGGCGTGATGCGTACCGGGCGTTCGGGGCGAAGCCTCAGCGGACGCGGCCGTCGGTGGATGCGCTGCTGCGGCGGATGCCGCTACCGGAGATCAACCTGGTGGTCGACGCCTACAACTCGGTGAGCGTGCGGCATGTGCTTCCGGTCGGCGGGGAGGACCTCGGCCACTACGTGGGCGCAGCCCGGCTGGTGAGGGCCGAGGGCGACGAGACGTTCGACGCGATGGACAAGGGCGAAGTCATCGTCGATCACCCGGAGATCGGCGAGGTGGTCTGGCGTGACGATCTCGGGGTGACGTGCCGGCGGTGGAACTGGCGGCAGTGTGTCCGCACCCGGATCACGGAGGAGACGACGGACGCGCTGTTCCTATTGGAACGGCTTGAGCCGATGTCGATGGAGGAGCTCTCGGCGGCGGGCGACGAGCTGACGGCGCTGCTCAAGGAGATCACCCCGGACATCCGTGTCGAGTCTGTACGGCTGGAGCCCGGCAAACCGGCCGCGACGCTGTGAGGCCAGCGCCCCGGGGTCGACCGCACCCGGGGCGCACCCCCGGAGCAGCGACCTGTGGCCCCGCGAGCTGGCGACGCGGGAGAGCGGAGGTCCCAGGATTGGGACAGTCCGTAATCTGGCCGTGACTGTCGGGGTGGAACGTGGCCATCGTCGCGATGTTCTCAGCAGCCACTTTCACCCTCAGTAGCGTGCATTGGTGACATGAACCCCACGCGTCCGCGTGGCCTCGGTGGGGCCCTGCCGTAGGCGGGAAGCAATGGGCGTATGGTGCTGTTACCAAAAGGTGATGAGAACCGCACCACCTGGAAGGGCTACCCGGGGATGACCAGTTTGGACGGTCCTGGGAGGATCGGCCGTGAGGTGCGTCCAGGTGGGCGCGCGGTCACAGTCCGAGCAAGTAGCCTTGGACAGGTTCTCTATCATCAACGCCGATCTGCGGAAGAGGGCGATTTCCGCCGTGTCGTCTGAGTCGTCGCGGACAAACCCGCTGACAGCCTTCGGTCAGAACGAATGGCTTGTCGACGAGCTATACCAGAAGTATCTCCAAGATCCAGAGTCGGTCGACCGGGCCTGGTGGAACTTCTTTGCCGATTACCATCCCGACTATGGGCCGGGCCGTAACCCTGCCCGGGAGGCGACGACCGGAACGACGGCCGCCACCTCCACTGCTGTGGCTCCACCCAAGGCCGCCCCCGCGGCTCCCCCGAAAACCCCCACACCTGCTCCCGCTCCGGCGGCAGCGCCTGCGGCCGTGAAGCCGAAGCCGGCGACGCCGGTGCCGGCGGGGGCGCAGGAGGTGCCGCTTAAGGGCGCCGCCGCGCGGACCGCCGCGAACATGGACGCTTCTCTCGTGGTGCCCACCGCCACGAGTGTGCGCGCCGTGCCTGCCAAGCTGCTGATCGACAACCGGATCGTGATCAACAACCACCTGCTGCGGGGACGCGGCGGGAAGGTGTCGTTCACGCACATCATCGGTTACGCGGTGGTCAAGGCTCTCAAGGCCATGCCTGAGATGAACCACTCGTTCACCGAGGCGAACGGCAAGCCGGTGCTGGTGAAGCCGGAGCACGTTGCCCTCGGTCTGGCGATCGACGTGCAAAAGAGCGACGGCAGCCGCCAGCTCCTCGTGCCGTCGATCAAGGCCGCCGACGAGATGGACTTCCGTCAGTTCTGGATGGCCTATGAAGAGGTCGTCCGCAAGGCCCGTTCGGGCAAGCTGACGGTGGACGACTTCATGGGCACGACGATCAGCCTGACGAATCCGGGCACGATCGGCACGGTCCACTCCGTTCCGAGGCTGATGCCGGGCCAGGGCACGATCATCGGTGTCGGCGCGCTGGAATACCCCGCGGAATACCAGGGGGCTTCGCCGGAGACGCTGACGCGCCTGGCGGTGAGCAAGGTCCTGACGTTGACGTCGACCTACGACCACCGCATCATCCAGGGCGCGCAGTCGGGCGACTTCCTGCGCAGGATCCACCAGTTGCTGCTCGGCGGGGACGGGTTCTACGACGAGATCTTCGAGGCTCTGCGCATTCCGTATGAGCCGATCCGCTGGGTGCCTGACATCTCGGCGACGCACGACGACGATGTGGCGAAGTCCGCCCGCGTCATCGAGCTGATCCACGCGTACCGCGTGCGCGGTCATCTGATGGCCGACACCGACCCGCTGGAATACCGCCAGCGCAAGCACCCCGACCTGGACATCCAGTCGCACGGTTTGACGCTCTGGGATCTGGAGCGCGAGTTCGCGACGGGCGGCTTCGGCGGCAAGGCGCTGATGAAGCTGCGCGAGATCCTCGGTGTGCTGCGCGACTCGTACTGCCGCACGGTCGGCATCGAGTACATGCACATCCAGGGTCCGGAGGAGCGGGCCTGGATCCAGGAGCGTGTGGAGCGCCCGCACACCAAGCCGGACCGCGAGGAGCAGATCAACACGCTGCGCCGGCTCAACACGGCCGAGGCGTTCGAGACGTTCCTGCAGACGAAGTTCGTGGGGCAGAAGCGATTCTCGCTGGAGGGCGGCGAGTCGCTGATTCCGCTGCTCGACTCGGTGATCTCCGCGGCGGCCGACGAGTCGCTTGACGAGGTCGTCATCGGCATGGCGCACCGCGGCCGTCTGAACGTGCTGGCGAACATCGTCGGCAAGTCCTACGGCCAGATCTTCGGGGAGTTCGAGGGCAATCTCGACCCGCGCAGCGCTCACGGTTCGGGTGACGTGAAATACCACCTGGGCGCCTCGGGCGACTTCATGTCGCACGACGGCAAGAGGATCGTGGCGTCGGTGGTGGCGAACCCGTCGCACCTTGAGGCCGTCGACCCGGTTCTGGAAGGTGTGGTCCGGGCCAAGCAGGACCTGCTGGAGCGGGGCGAGGAGGGCTTCACGGTCCTGCCGGTGCTGGTGCACGGTGACGCGGCGTTCGCCGGTCAGGGCGTGGTCGCCGAGACGCTGCACCTGTCGCAGCTCCGCGGTTACCGCACCGGTGGCACGGTGCACATCGTGGTCAACAACCAGGTCGGCTTCACCACGTCGCCCGCTTCGTCCCGGTCGAGTGTCTACGCGACCGACGTGGCGCGGATGATCCAGGCGCCGATCTTCCATGTGAACGGCGACGACCCGGAGGCCGTGGTCCGCGTGGGCCAGTTGGCGTTCGAGTACCGCCAGGCGTTCCGCAAGGACGTCGTGATCGACCTCGTGTGCTACCGCCGCCGCGGCCACAACGAGGCCGACAACCCGAGCTTCACCCAGCCGTTGATGTACGACTTGATCGACGCCAAGCGGTCCACCCGCAAGCTTTACACCGAGGCGCTGATCGGTCGGGGCGACATCACGGTGGAGGAGGCCGAGCAGGCGCTCCGCGACTACCAGGAGCAGCTTGAGCGGGCGTTCACCGAGACGCGTGAGGCTGCCAGGGAGAAGACGGGCGAGTTCGCGCGCCCGGTCGACCCCGAGGTGATCCCGTGGTCGCACAAGGACACCGCGTCCGCGATCAACGAGGAGACGGTCAAGCGGGTCGTCGACACGCAGCTCAACCTGCCTGATGGTTTCACCATTCACCCGAGGCTGGCGCCGGTGCTCCAGCGCCGCGGGGCGATGGTGGCCGACGACGCGATCGACTGGGCGACCGGCGAGATGCTGGCGTTCGGTTCGCTGCTGATCGACGGCCACCCGGTGCGGCTGGTGGGCCAGGACTCCCGACGCGGCACGTTCGGCCAGCGCCACGCGGTGCTCGTCGACCGGGTCACGGGCGAGGATCACACGCCGCTGAAGTCGTTCAACCACGGCACGACGAAGTTCTACGTCTACGACTCGCTGCTGAGCGAGTTCGCGGCGATGGGCTTCGAGTACGGCTACAGCCTGGTCCGCCCGGAGGCCCTGGTCGCGTGGGAGGCCCAGTTCGGCGATTTCGCCAACGGCGCCCAGTCGATCATCGACGAGTTCATCTCGTCGGGCGAGCAGAAGTGGGGTCAGCGTTCGTCGGTCGTGCTGCTGCTGCCGCACGGCTACGAGGGCCAGGGCCCCGACCACTCGTCGGCCCGGATCGAGCGGTTCCTGCAGATGTGCGCGCAGGACAACATGACGGTCGCCCAGCCGACGACTCCGGCGAACTACTTCCACCTGCTGCGCTGGCAGACGCTGTCGAACCGGCGCCGTCCGCTGGTGGTGTTCACGCCGAAGTCGCTGCTGCGGAGCAAGGCCGCGGCGTCGCCGATGGCGGACTTCACCTCTGGGGCGTTCCGTCCGGTGATCGGCGACACGACGGTCGACGCGTCGGCGGTGCGGAGGGTCGTGCTCTGCTCCGGCAAGATCTACTACGACATCGCGGCGGCTAGAGACAAGCAGGGCCGTACGGATGTCGCAGTGGTCCGGTTGGAGCGTCTGTACCCGTTCCCCGCGAACCCGCTGCGGGAGGAGCTGTCGCGTTACGCCGGCGATGTCGAGCTGGTGTGGGCGCAGGACGAGCCGGTCAACATGGGGCCGTGGCCGTTCCTGACGCTCAAGCTGGCCGAGAACCCCGACATGTTCGGCGGGCGTGGGCTCCGCAGGGTTTCCCGTAAGCCCAACTCGTCGCCGGCGGTCGGTTCGCACGCCGCGCACGAGCAGGAGCTGGTGGAAATGATCAAGGAGATCTTCAGCTAGGCACGCTCTTCAGAAGGTCCCCCGCGATCGCCCACGCGGGGGGCTTTCTCGTTCCATGGCCCACGATGCTTCGATGGCCCGTCAAGGCCCGTCAAGATTCCGTGGCCCGTCAAGATTCCGTAGCCCGTCAAAGGAGGATTTCTCACCATGTACTTCACCGATCGCGGCATCGAAGAGCTGGTTCAGCGGCGCGGCGAGGAGGAGGTCGGCATGCTGTGGCTGGCCGAGCGCCTGCGCGAGTTCGTGGATCTCAACCCGGAGTTCGAGACCCCTGTCGAGCGCCTCGCGACGTGGCTGGCCCGTCTGGACGACGACGAGGACTGATCACCCCACCGCCACCGAAGCCACCACCGAACGCGATACATCTTGACTTTTCCCAAACGCGACATATCGTGTTGGGTATCGGTGGTTTCTCGTCTTTGGTGAAGGACAGACAGACCATGCCTCAGTGGACGGTGGACAGACCCCAGCAGTTCACGTTCGACGCGGTGACGGCGTTGAACGTGCGGATCGTGGCCGGGAGAGTCGCGGTGCTGGCGAGCGACGGCCCGCCATCGCTGGAGGTGACCGAGGTGGGCTCCCCGCCGTTGATCGTCACGCAGGGCGACGACGGCGCGCTCACGGTCACCTACAGGGATCTGACGTGGGACGGCGTCCTCGGTTGGCTGCGGCCGGGCAACCGGTCGACGACCCTGTCGCTGACGGTGCCGAAGACCTGCGCGGTGCATCTCGGGGTGATCAGCGCCTCGGCGCTGGTCGCGGGCGTGGAGAGGCAGACGAAGGTCAAGAGCGTCAGCGGCGATATCGTGCTCGACGGGGTGAGCGGGGAGGTGCAGGCCGAAACGGTGTCCGGCTCCCTGGAAAGCCGGTTCCTCACCGGTGACCTCTACTTCACCAGCCTCGCCGGTGAGCTGACCATCGCCGACGGGACCCCGCGCAGGCTGCGCGCCAACACGGCCTCGGGACGCATCACCGCCGATCTCGTCCTCACCCCCACCGGGCACGTGACGCTGAACAGCGTGTCCGGTTCCGTCCTCGTACGGCTGCCGCACAAGGTGGACACCGACGTCACGCTGCGTTCGACGACGGGCCAGTTGAGCACGGGGTTCAGCGAACTCGTCAGCAGCGAGAAAGCCGCCGGCCGCTCCCTATCGGGCCGTCTCGGCGGAGGCATGGCCTCCCTCAGCGCCACCACCATGTCCGGAGACATCACACTGCTTCAAGGAGAAGACCGATGAGCCCGGTTTTCGGCCACGGACGACTGCGGCTCTACCTCCTCAGGCTGCTGGAGGAGAGCCCCAAACACGGCTACGAGGTGATCCGGCTCCTGCAGGACCGCTTCCTCGGCGTCTACTCGCCCTCCCCTGGGACGATTTATCCAAGGCTGGCCCGTCTGGAGGAGGAGGGCCTCGTCACCCACGAGGTCATCGCGGGCAAAAAGGTCTTCTCCATCACCGACAAGGGCCGCGCCGAACTGCACGCGCGCGTGGACGAGCTGGACGAGCTGGAGCAGGAGATCTCCGACTCGGTCCGCGACATCGCCCGCGAGGTCAAAGAGGACGTCCGCGCCACGGTCCGGTCGCTGCGCGATGAGCTGACCCAGATGGCGAAGGACGTGCGGCGCGAGGGCGCCGAGTCGGCCCGGCGGACCTGGCAGGGCCAGCAGGAGGATATGCGCCGGGTCCGGGAGCAGCAGAAGGAGGAATGGGAGCGGACCAAGGAGCGCCACCGCACGGAACGCGAGGAATGGGCGGAGCGCGTGCGGTCCTGGCAGAGCCAGGCCAGCCGGCACGGGCAGGAGCTGCGGGACATCCTGACGGGCATGTGGTCCGACCTCAGCGACGCCGCGGCCAACCGCAAGACCCACGCCGACCTCGACGCCGAGCTCGGCGCCGCCCTCGCCGACTTCGTGGCCCTGGTCCGCAAGGAGGCCGACGCCGAGCGTCTCTCCACCGAGACCGTGGACGAGGTGCGTGCCGTTCTCGACGAGACGGCCGCGCGGATGCGCGACATCCTCCGCGCCTGAACTCCGCGCCTGAACTCCGCGACGACTGGCCTGTACGGCCGGCGGCCCGCTCCCCCGGCGTCCCCTCGGGGCCTTACCAGGCGCTGCCGCGCCGAGGGCCAGGAGCAGGGGGACCCGCGTCGATGACGTCCGGGCACATCCGGATCATGCCACGACGGACGCGGACCGGAAGGCCACCGACGGAGTACCTCCGCAGTGGCCTTCCAGGCGCGCGTCCCCCGCGGCGTTCAGAACGCGAACACCGACCCGGCCATGATGTTCAGGTCGCACGCGTTGCCGAAGGTGTGCTGGTAGCGGATGAGCTTCCCGTCCCACGTGCCGGTCGCGGTGACCGTCACCGGGTCGTAGATCGCCGGGCAGAGCATGCCCTTGGCGGGCTCCACCTTGGCCGGGTCGCCGCCCGCCTCGTCCAGCGCGCGGCACGCCGCCGCCGAGGTGGGGCGGTCACCGGTGGTGGAGCGGCACACGAGCATCGTGTGCCGGTCTGCGGGGAAGGGCTCGGCCCCCTTGGCGAAGGTCAGCAGCAGCGCCCTGGTGATCCGCCGGGGCGGAGCGGGTTTGGATGGGTACGGCTTGCCCGGCTGGGAGATCTGGGCCCCGGGATGTCCCGGCAGCACCTGGTGGTCCGGGCCGAGCGTCGGCCCCGACGGCTGCCAGGGCCTCGTCGAGCCCGGCGGCTGCGGCTTCGTTTCGGCCTGTGCCGTACCTGTCAGGAGGGCTGCCGAGCCGACCAGGGCAGCGCCGCCGGACATAACGGCCAGACATGCGGTCGTGTGGCGTATGAGACGTCGCATCGAATCCCCCGATTCCCGATGACGTCGAACGCCTGCCCACTCTGGCGCACGAGGGCGGCACCGACAACAACCGACGCTCCCCCGACACGGGTGAATGTGACGTGATCACTTGGCCGGACGGTTCCCTCAGCTCGGTAACGAACTGATATCGGTACATGTCGTAGTCCGGTTTGTGGGTTTATGCGAAAGATCACACTGTTACGGTCACATCTTGTCTCTTTACGTAAGCATGGAATGCCGTGAGCGTTCCATGACCGAAGCGGCGAGGCGCATCCGCAGCACCTCTACCTCAGCCCGCCGCCGACGAAGCAAGGAGCAAGATGAAAACCCGAGCACAGCGCCTGGCCCTCCCCCTCGGCGGAGCCCTCATCGCGACCGGCCTGGTCGGCGGCGCACTCGCCGCCCCCGCCGGCGCCGCGGCCCCCAAGGACAGGAAGTCCGTCACGCTCGCGGCTTCAGGAGAGGCGAAGGCCATCGCCACCACCTGGACGTCCAGCAAGCTGAAGACCGCCAAGAGCTACCTCTCGGACTCCTCGGCCTCCGGCAGACTCCAGAAGAGCGCCACCCCCGCCGCCGCCGACGGCAAGCCCGGCGCGATCGCCCCCACCGGCAAGAGCAGCAGCAGCTCCGGCAGGTCCAAGAACGTCAACCTGCCCACGACGGTCGGCAAGGTGTTCTTCGAAGTCAACGGCAAGCCGTACTGGTGCTCGGCGTCGGCCGTGCAGTCGAAGTACAAGAACCTGATCGCCACCGCCGGCCACTGCGTCTACCGGACGGAACTCAACAAGACCGTCGACAACTTCGTCTTCATCCCCGGCTATCACCAGGGGAAGGCGCCCTTCGGGATCTACGTGGGCGCCAAGATGCACACCCACTACGACTTCGACGTCTACGAGGACTACGACAAGGACTACGCCTTCGTCAATGTCTACAACGGCGTCAAGCAGACCGGTGTCAACGAAGTGAACCGCGCCGAGTACGACGCCTGGAAGGGCGTCAAGTACACCGAGGACAAGGAGATCGGCGAGGAGGCCTACAAGGAGGGCGTCGACCGGTACGGCCCGGCCGGCCCGTACTTCGCGAAGTCCGAGAAGAAATCGGAGAACGTCGGCCCGTCCTACCCGGGTGCGCTGGCCTCGAAGGTCGAGGTCACCGAGCTGACCTACGAGCGGGCTCCGAAGCAGTCGCACGACCCCGACGACAAGGAGCCGAACGGCACCCGCCACTCGACCGAGACCACCGCCCTCACCGAGCCGGAATACGAGCGCCTGCTGCGTGACAAGGCCGCCGGCAAGGTGCCGGGCAAGGTGTGGAAGGACAGCACGGGCTTCCACCTCACGCAGTACTACCTCTTCCAGTGGATCAAGGAGACGACGAACACCACGTATTACGTCTCCCGGTTCTACGTGAAGGTCTTCGCCGACGCCGGCAGGCTCGGCGACAACGTCGGCGGGCAGGGCTTCGCCTGGAACCAGCGCGGCGGTAAGAAGGTGTTCGCCTTCGGCTACCCGACCGCGGCGCACCTCGACGGCGACAAGGTCTACAGCGGCGAAACGATGAAGTGGTGCTACGGCACGACCGTCGCGGCTCCCACCGTACGGAAGTACAAGGCCGAGGAACACCGGGCGATCAAGTGCGCCTTCACCCCCGGCGCGAGCGGCGGGCCGTTCCTGATGAACTACTCAAGCGCCAAGCGCCAGGGCTATCTGAATGGTGTGGTGAGCCTCACGCTCGACAGCGATGGCAACAAGCGCTACGACCGCGTGACGACCCCGTACTTCGACGGTGAGACCTACGCCATCTACAAGCACGCGGCGAACCTATGGACGCCGAAGCTCTCAAGCCGATAATCCGAAATGATCAATGAGCGCCTTTCCATTCGCCGCCGCGATGGCCGTCCGGCCTGCTCAGACGGCTACTGAATCGACCGATCGGTCACGGTCGGCAGGCACGGAAAAGCGCTCGGTGAAGTCGGTGGAGAGATCTGTCTAATCCGATCTCTCCACTGCTTCACACCCCTCTTACACAGAGAAATGCAAGCTTGATCAGGTAACAGAGTGAACCCAGATCATGCCGACAAGCTATCCGGATCCAAGTTGATCTGGAAAAATCACCGCTTACAGTTGCACAACCCCCACTGATCTTGAAAGGTCCGGCCCCATGTTCCCCCGCGCGAGGCGCTTCCTGGCCGTGTTGAGCGGCCTCGCAGCCGCGTGCGCGTTGGCCGCGGCCACCTTCCCTGCAGCCGCTCTCGCGACTCCGCCGTACGAGGTCACCGAGGAGAAGGTGTTCACGATCGGGCTGGCGAAGACCGCCGCCGAAGCGGCGAAGGTCGCGGACTACTGGCGGCCGGACCGCATCAAGCAGGCGGAGGAGCAGTCGCCGGCCAGCCCCGGCTCCAAGATCGTCACCACCCCCTCCGGCTCCGCCACCCCCAAGCCCAGCCTCGCCGAGGCAGGAGCGGCCGGCACCGCTCAGACGACCGGCGCGACGCAGGCCCAGACCGCGGGCACCGCCCCGGTCGCCCCCAAGACCATCGGCAAGGTCTTCTTCAAGTTCAACTCCAAGGAGTACTGGTGCTCGGCGACCTCCGTCAGCGCCAAGAACCGCAGCCTTGTCGCTACCGCCGCCCACTGCGCTTATGACGTACGGCGCGGCGAGCCCGCGCAGTACTGGATCTTCGTCCCGAACCCCGAGAGCGGCATCGCGAACGGCATCTACGTCGGCCGCTCGATCAGCATGCACGAGGACTTCCCCGGCAAGGGCGACTACGACTACGACTACGCCTTCGTCACCGTGCACAAGGGATTCACCTGGGTCGCCGACAAGGACGCCAAGGGAGCCGTGACCTACCGGAAGGTGGAGGTCGGCAGGCTGCAGGACAAGGTCGGCGGGCTGAAGGTCGACACCCAGCGGCGCACCGGCAACCCCACCTACGCCTTCGGCTACCCCTCCGGACCGCAGCCCGACGGCAGCCGGCCCTTCAACGGCCGGTCGGTGCAGGTGTGCTCGGGCACCACGAGCCTGACGAGGTCCCCCTCGTACCAGCTCAACCTCGGCCTGCTGATCAACAACTGCACCTTCACCGCCGGCGCGAGCGGCGGCCCCTGGCTCATCGACTACAACCCGGCCACCGGCGAGGGCTTCCTGAACGGGGTCAACAGCCTCAGTTGGAACCTCAAGCCGGACGGTAAGTACGACGCGATCTCCTCGGGCTACTTCTCCGTCTACGCGCTGGCCACCTACCGGCACGCCGAGAAACTGCCCATTAGCTGACACTCTTCGCAAGCCTCGCCCCCGAGGGCTCCGGCGTGATCGCCGGAGCCCTCGCGTTTCGGGCGCGTTAGACGTGAGCGACGGCCAAACGGTGCCATCCGAGCGATGTGATCTGCATCACATGCGCTTGGTAACGCACTGTATCTGGACAACTACACCTCAATCTTCACTCCCTTCACATCGTTCTTATGATCTGGGGAAACGGCGACGACCCTCCGGAATCCGGCGTCAGACAAAGAGCCTCTTTAAACATCACGAAACGGTCACGGCCGCGTAGGTGCCGATGTTTCAGTGCGAAGCGGGTTCCAGTTTTCAAGATCAGGACTGTATGTTCTGGCTATCCCTTTACTGACGCCTGGGACGCAAGAGGCGCCCCACATCAGCGCAAGGAGTTGGAATGAACACCCGAGTTAAGCGCCTGGTTCTGCCCCTGGGTGGCGCCGTCGCCGCCGCCGCCATGATCGGCGCCGGCCTGGCCGCCCCGGCCACCGCCAACAGCCCGGTCGTGACCGACGCTCTGGCCGCCACCCCGACCTCCGCCAAGACCGTTGCCGACTTCTGGCTGGACACGAAGGGCGCCGACCTCAAGCGGGCGACGCAGTACCCCTTCGACTACAAGGCTGTCAAGCGCCACACGGTGGGCTCCTCCGGCGCTCCGTCCTCGGACGGCAAGCCGGGTCTGATCGGCCAGAGCACCACGCCGTCCAGCAAGGTGAAGAACGTCAACCTGCCGAAGACCATCGGCAAGGTGTTCTTCGAGAAGGGCGGCAAGACCTACTGGTGCTCCGGCTCCTCGATCCAGTCCAACTACGGCAACCTGGTCGCCACTGCGGGTCACTGCGTCTACGACGTCCAGGGCAACAACGACGTCATGGACAAGTGGGTCTTCGTCCCGGCTTACTACCAGGGCAAGGCTCCTTACGGCGTCTACGTGGGCAAGCAGGCCTTCACCCACTACGACTTCGACGTCTACGAGGACTTCGACAAGAACTACGCGTTCGTCACCGTCTACAACGGCTTCTCCGTTGGCGACAAGAAGGCTGTCGACAAGAAGACCTACGACGCCTTCAACGGCCACCAGAGCACCAAGTGGACGGACGACGTTCCGATCACCGAGGCCGAGTACAACAAGATCGTCGCCGAGCGCGGCGGCGAGACCAGCGACGCCTGGAGCAGGTCCGAGTCGTCGACCGAGGTCGGTTCGGTCGACCAGAAGGACTACAGCTACACCAAGGTCGAAGTGACCAAGGCGCAGTTCGACGCTGCCACGGTTGCCGCTCCTGGCAACGGCAGCAAGTACACGCCGAAGGCTGGCGAGCACGCCAACCCCTGGGTCCGGGAAGTCAGCAAGTCTGACTACGACAACTACAAGGGCAAGGGCGACCGTAAGATCACGGCGAACGGCTCCTTCCAGCTCACCGACTACTACCTCGGTTACTGGGTCAAGGATGCTGCGGTCAAGCACTACAAGACGGTCTACTACATCATGGGTTCCGTTGACCGCGGCACGCTGAAGAGCAACGTTGGTGCTCAGGGCTTCGCGTGGAACCAGAAGCACGGCATCCCGGTCTTCGTGTTCGGCTACCCGGGTGGCGAGCACCCCGACGGTGACCGTCCGTTCAGCGGCGTGACCGTCAAGCAGGCCTACGGCAAGACCGTCAAGGCCACCGCCCTCAGCCTGAAGGCGGAGGAGCTCGTCGGTATCCGTAGCGGCGCCATGACCGCCGGCGCTGACGGTGGTCCCTGGATCTACCGCTACAGCAGCGCCAGCCGCATCGGTTACATCAACGGTGTGACCGGCGTCATCGGCGACACCGACAAGAACGACCGTTTCGACACCGTGGCCTCCGCCTACTTCGACGGCGAGACCAAGGGTGTCTACGACAAGGCCAAGGCCCTCTGGTCCGGCAAGATCGTTGACGGCAACGGCAACATCACCAAGTAGTTCTGACGGTCTGGAGCGCAGGGGTCCAAACCCTGGGTTCGAACCAAGCGTTACCCGTGAGGCCCGGCATCTGCCGGGCCTCACGGCCGTTTACGGGGCCTTTTCCACGACCACAGCCAGCAACTGGAGTTTCCCGTGAAAATCCGAGGCAAGCGCCTGCTCCCCCTCGGCGGCGCGCTCGCGGCGACCGCGATCCTCGCAACCACCCTCAACGTGCCGGCGCAGGCGTCGCCCGCCTACGCGGCCGACCTGCTCATCTCCTCCCCCACCGAGGCGTACGGCGCGGCCCGCTTCTGGCTGGAGGCCAACGGCGCGGCGATGCGCAAGGCGAAGGAGTACACCTGGGACGCCAAGGACGTCACCAAGCTGGTCCGCAGCAGCGGTGACGTGACCGACGGCAAGCCCGGCATGGTGGGGCAGTCCACGCCCAAGCCCACCAAGGCCAAGAACATCAACCTGCCGAAGACCATCGGCAAGGTGTTCTTCGTCGACCACAAGGGCGAGTACCGCTGGTGCAGCGGCACCAGCGTCCAGTCGCGCTACAACAACCTGGTGGCCACCGCCGGCCACTGCGTCTACGACGTCGAAGGCAACAAGGACGTCCTCGACCGGTGGGTTTTCGTCCCCTCCTACTACGAGGGCAAGGCCCCTCATGGCGTCTTCGTCGGCAAGCAGGCCGTGACCGGCTATGACTTCGACGTCTATGAGGACTTCGACCAGGACTACGCCTTCGTGGCGGTCTACGATGGCTTCGCCGAGCCGCGCGCCCGCGAGGTGGCCAGGACGGACTACACGGCTTTCACCGGCGCGAAGCGCACCTACACCGAGGAGATCCTCAGCATTCCCGGCGGCAGGAGCGCCCAGGAGATCTACACCGAGGGCCAGAGCAGGTACGGCGACGTCTACTTCACCAAGGACTCCCGCTTCTACCGCCACCGCTACGTCGTGGGTGAGGCGAAGAGCACCGGGCCTCTCGCCGTGGCCGCGGGGGCGCTCGGTTTCGCCTGGAACCAGAAGGTCGGCGAGCAGACCGTGGCGTTCGGCTATCCGGGGTCGCCGCATCCGGACGGCGACAAGCCGTACACCGGGGTGACGCCGAAGCTGTGCTCGGGGAAGGCCATGGAGAAGACCTACCAGGTCAACTCCTACAAGGTGGCGAACCACGTGGCGTTGAAGTGTGCGATGACCGGCGGCGCGGACGGCGGGCCGTGGGTGATCCGCTACGACAACGGCAAGCGCTACGGCTACGTCAACGGCGTGACGAGCGTGTTCCACGACCAGGACGGCAACGAGCGCGTCGACCACATCAGCTCGCCGTATTTCGACGGTGAGGCGCACGCGGTTTACATGAAGGCGAACTCCATCAAGTCTGCTCGCATCGTCGGCGAGAAGGGCGAGCTTCTCAAGTAGACCGGCAGGCTTCTCAAGCAGCCCCGCGGGCTTCTCAGGAAGCTCACGGTAAAGAGGACGGTCAGGGGTCCGGCGCCGCGTGGGACGCGCCGAATCCCTGACCGGTCTTCAGACGGACGTCAGTTCGGCGGTGCGCTCGTTGAGTAAACGCACCGGCGTTTCCCCTTCATAGGGTTGGAGCCGCCGGCGGAGGTCGGCGACGTAGGTGCGTGTGCGCGCCGACTGCAGCTCGGCGGCGAGTTCGAATGCCTCGGCCGCGACCGCGCACGCCTCCTCCAGTTCGCCGCACCGCAGCAGGCCGCCGCTCAGCAGCGACAGGTTGAACATCCGCCCCCGCACATAACGCGAGTCCATGTCCAGTGACCTGCGCGCGTGTTGTACGGCGTGAGCCCCGTCGCCCAGGTCCCGGAAACAGTGCGCGAATTTCGCCGCCAGGTATGCCTCGTCGAAATAACGCAGCCATTCCGGCTCGTCGTCGGGTTTTCGCCGGTCGAAGGCCAGTTCGGCCAGGTGAAGTGCGCTGGAGCATGCCGCGGGGTCGCCGAGGGCGGCCAGGGCGTGGGCTTCGAGCGCGTGGGCTTCGGCGAGGAGGGTGTGGAGGCCGACTCGGCGGGCGGAGAGCGCGGAGGCGCGGGCGAGGTCGAGGGCGTGGGCGGGTTGGCCGATGTAGACGGCCTGGTGGCTCATGCCGGCGAGGATCTCGCCGCCGAGGCCGTGGTCGCCGGCGCCTCGGGCGAGGCTGAGGGCTTGGAGCATGTAGCGCTGGGCGAGGCCGTGCTGTTCGAGGTCGTAGGCCATCCAGCCGGCGAGTCTGGTGAGCTCGGCGCAGGCGGAGGCGAGTTCGCGGCCGGTGGCGTCGCCGTACGATCCGTCGTTGAGGAGCGGCGTGACGGCGGTGTCGAGGTATTTCACGACCGCGGCCCGCACCCGTCCCCCGCCGAACCGGTTGTCGAGCTCCCCGAACGAGCGGGTGACCTCGCGGATCGCCGCGATGTCCGACGTCCCCACCCGGTGCACGCCCACGCCCGTGGGGTGCGCTTCGGGTGGCAGGGTGAGCCATCGTACGGCTCCCGCCGACCCGGCGCCGATCGTGAACGTCGAGTCGAGGAGGAACTTGCGCCGCTCCACGTCCGCCCGCCACAGGGCCGTCACCGTCGCGATCCCCTCGTGCCACGTGTGGGTGAACTCCTGGCCGAGGTCGAGGGGTATGGCGCCGGCGGGCATGCCGAGGTCGCCGGATCCGACGTGGCGTCCGAGCCGCTGCGCGAAGATCTCGGCCAGGAGGTCGGGCACCGGGTCGCGGGGGCGTTGGCCGCCGATCCAGCGCAGGACGGAGCTGTGGTCGTAGCGGAGGTTTCCGATGCCGCGTGCGGTGCCGAGGTCGTTGAGTCTGCGGGCGAGCCCCTTGTGGGAAAAGCCCGCCTCCGCGATGAGCCGTTGAAGTAATCGGTTGGGCACGCGTTTCATAGCTCTCCTCAGCGTGGGATGCGCGGGACTATCGCTCTCTCCCCACCTGCGTGCCGGATGGCCGATCGGGGGCGGCCCTTACCCAGATAGGTAACAGAGGGTTTTTGTTATAGCACGCTGCGTGACTGGGATTTGATGTTTCGAAAGGTTGTCGCATTGGTTGTCCAAGGTAAGTGGCTGGCGAAATGCATCTCAGGTCCGTGTACCGCTAAGGGGGAGTCTCTTTCCTCCCATCCCGCGCCCTTCAGCCGGTCGTGTCCGTTAGCCGTCTCACATGGTCGCGATCGGCTTTCACGCCCGCGTGCGCACACGGCGTGAACGGCTGTAAATGGCCTGGTGAAGAAAAAGCAGAGGCGCCCTCAGCATTTCGCATGCTGAGGGCGCCTGCATATCCGAGCGCTTTATCGGCCCTGCCGCCGAGGCCGGCGCCACCTGAGCGTGTGGGGCGCCGTACGGCGTGAGCCCGTCAGAGGCGCGCCACCCCGTCGAGCCTGGCCTGGGCGGCGACCGCGGCGGTGACGGCGGGGGCGACCCGCTCGTCGAAGGGGCTCGGAATGACGTAGTCCTCGCTGAGACCGTCGCCCACGACCCCGGCCAGGGCGGTCGCCGCGGCGACCTTCATGTTCTCGGTGATCGTGGTGGCCCGCACGTCGAGCGCGCCCCTGAAGACGCCGGGGAAGGCCAGCACGTTGTTGATCTGATTGGGGAAGTCGGAGCGGCCCGTGGCCACCACCCGGGCGTGCTTGCGTGCGACCTCCGGGTGGATCTCGGGTGTTGGGTTGGACAGGGCGAACACGATCGCCCCGGGCGCCATGGAGGCGATGGCCTCCTCCGACACCGTCGAGCCGGACAGGCCCACGAACACGTCCGCCCCCACGAGCGCGTCCTCGGTGGAGCCGGTGAGGCGGGCGCGGTTGGTGTCACGTGCCAGATCGGCCTTGAAGGAGTTGAGCCCCTCGCGGCCCTCGTAGATCAAGCCCTTGGAGTCGGACACGGCGATGTCGCCGATGCCCGCGTTGAGCAGGATCCGGGTGACCGCGACGCCGGAGGCGCCGGCTCCGGCGATGACCGCGCGCAGCTCGGACAGGGGGCGCCCGGTGAGCTTGGCGGCATTCTGCAGCGCGGCGAGCACCACGATGGCGGTGCCGTGCTGGTCGTCGTGGAAGACCGGGATGTCGAGCAGCTCGCGCAGCCGGTCTTCCACCTCGAAGCAGCGGGGGGCGCTGATGTCTTCGAGGTTGATGCCCCCGAACGAGGGCGCGAGCCGGACGATGGTCTCCACAAGGGCATCGACGTCCGTGCAGTCCAGGCAGATCGGCACGGAGTCGACCCCGGCGAACTGCTTGAACAGCAGGGCCTTGCCCTCCATGACGGGCATGGCGGCGGAGGGGCCGATGTCACCGAGGCCGAGGACGGCGGTGCCGTCTGTCACGACCGCGACGACATTGGACACCCAGGTGTAATCGTTGACCAAGCCAGGCTGTTCGGCAATCGCCGTGCACACCCGGGCGACTCCAGGCGTATAGGCAAGCGCGAGGTCATCGGCGTTCCTGACCGGGATGGTGGAACGGACCTCCAGCTTGCCTCCCCGGTGCAGAGCGAACGCCGGGTCGGAGTCGAGATCATGGGCGGGGAGGGAAACGGAGGTTGGCGTGACGGCCACAGCGACCCCTGTAGATAAGACGGACGGGTTCCTTCGACAAGCGGCGCGTCGAGGGAGATCGCCTGGCGGCCTCGGTAGCCGCCAGGTCGCCCCACCCCTGGTTGAGCGACGCCTTCGGGCACGGGGGTCACCCGTCGCACGATTGTGTCACATGCTTCATCGTGGTCAACGTAGGTGAGGGGGCGAGGGGGCACTACGCTCCGAGACCGATCCGTCCCGGCGGCCAGTAGCGCAACACGACCCGCCCGAGCACCGACTCGGCCGGGACCGGGCCGAAGTCCCAGCTGTCCTTGCGCCCGCTCGCCCGCTGGTTGTCGCTCTCCACCCACCAGCCCTCCTCGGTGAGCCAGGCGGCCCGCTTGACGATCAGCGTGTTCTCCGCGCCCGGCAGGCGGGCCACGACGACGTCGCCGGGCCGGATCGGCGCCCCTCGCCGTACCAGGAGACGGTCTCCAGAGCGCAAAGCGGGCGTCATCGAGTCGCCCTCCACGCGGACTCTCATGGGCGAAAGCCCCTCCCAGGCGGCATTTTGTATGGCGGTCACGAGTAAGGTCGCTAGTGAGTGTTCCTCGTCCTTCTCGCGAGCCGACACTCGGCCGGGGGTCCGCGCGCGCCCATTAGGGCTGCCGGGCGGCTCCCAGACCTTGGGTTTGCGAACCGGACGAAGATCCTCGTGGACCAAACTGACACCAGCATCATGGAAGGATTCCCCGATGCTTGCACGACTGCTGCGCCCCGCGCAGACTGTGTCCGCGCACTGCGACCTGCCCTGCGGCGTTTACGACCCGGCTCAGGCGCGGATCGAGGCCGAGTCCGTCAAGGCCATCATGGAGAAATACGCCGGCAACGAGGACCCCGTCTTCCGCGCCCGGGCGTTGTCGATCAAGGAGGAGCGGGCCGAGCTGGTCAAGCACCACCTGTGGGTGCTGTGGACCGACTACTTCAAGCCCCCGCACCTTGAGCAGTACCCGCAGCTCCACCAGCTCTTCTGGGACGCGACCAAGCTCGCCGGCGCCGCCGGCGCCAAGGGCACGGTCGACGTGGAGAAGGCGGACGGCCTGCTCGCCAAGATCGACGAGATCTCCAAGATTTTCTGGGCGACGAAGGCCGCCTAATCACAGCCCTCGACCGAGCTTCTGAACCGGCCGAGGCCAGGCATTCGCCCGCAGGCCCCGTGTGGTGGCAACCCACACGGGGCCTGACCTTTTTCGCCTGATCGCGAGTCTCAGTCCGCAAGAGAGGGCTCGGGGGCTGTAGGTTGCAACTAAGCGGCTCTGCACGAGGAGGAACGTGACAGACGAAATGGCGGCGCGTGCTACGGACGTCTCCGGTATTCGCGACGTGGTGAGTGTCCGGCTTCCCGCCGCAAGCGCATACTTGTCCGTGCTGCGTACGGCTACCGCTGGGCTGGCCGCGCGGCTTGACTTCACCCTGGATGAGATCGAGGATCTCCGGATCGCGGTCGACGAGGCGTGCGCCATGCTGCTCACCCAGGCTGTGCCCGGCACTGATCTCACCGCCGAGTTCGAGCTGACCGGCCAGGAGATGCAGGTCAGAGTCGAGGTCAATACGCTGGTCACATCACCACCCAAACGCGATGACTTCGCGTGGATGGTGTTGACCGCCTTGGCCGACGACGTGGAAGCGGCGACCGACTCCCCCGACCGCATGGCGATCGTGCTGCGCAAGCGCCGAGGCGCGGCGAGGCCGGCGTGACGGAAAGGACTCGAGCCATGGCCGCCAGCGACAGTGCGGTGCCCGACCGGGTGCGCGCTCGCACGCTCTTCGCGGAACTGGCGGAGTTGCCTCCTGACGATCCCCGGCGCCAGCGCATCCGGGACGAGCTCGTGGAGCTCCACCTCCCACTGGTGGAATACCTCGCCCGCCGATTCAGGAACCGGGGGGAGTGGCTGGACGACCTCACGCAGGTCGCGACCATCGGTCTGATCAAGTCGATCGACCGGTTCGACCTCGGGCGGGGCGTGGAGTTCTCCACCTACGCCACTCCCACGATCGTGGGAGAGATCAAGCGCCATTTCCGGGACAAGGGCTGGGCCGTCCGGGTGCCGCGGCGGCTGCAGGAGCTGAAGCTCTCGCTCACCAAGGCGATCAGTGAGCTCTCCCAGCGGGAGGGAAGAGCGCCGACGGTGGCCGAGCTCGCGGTCCACCTGCAGATGACCGAGGAAGAGGTCCTGGAGGGCCTGGAGTCGGCCAACGCCTACTCCACGGTCTCCCTGGACGCCCCGGACTCGGGCGACGACGACGCCCCGGCCGTGGCCGACTCGCTCGGCATCGTCGACGACTCCCTTGAAGGGGTCGAATACCGCGAGTCACTCAAGCCTCTTCTTGAACGGCTACCGCCTCGCGAGAAGCGCATCCTGCTGCTGCGGTTCTTCGGCAACATGACGCAGTCGCAGATCGCGACCGAGCTCGGCATCTCCCAGATGCACGTGTCCCGCCTGCTGGCCCGCACACTCGCGCAACTGCGCGAGGGGCTCACGGCGGACGACTGACCGGACTTCGAGTCCAGAGGGGTCGCGCCCCGGTTCAACGCCGGACCGGGGCCACTCCGGACGGCATCGCCTGCCGACTCATCGATCCCGGGCCAACCCGGCGATTCGATCCCGGGCCAACCCGGCGATTCGATCCCGGGCCAACCCGCGATTCGGCCCCGCGTCAGCCCGGCGATCCAGGCCGCCGCCGCTCGGTGATCCAGGCCCGCTATCACCAGGTCCCCTCCCGCCGGTTTCCATCGGCGCTCTCCCCCGATCTCCACCGGCAGACGAGCGCGCGTCAGCGCTTTCCACGCTCCTCATCGTGATAAAGCACCGCGGTGGTGGGCGGCGCCAGGAGGCCGATCAGCGCGACCGCGACGACGGCGGCGAGCGCGAGGCCCATGACCAGTCGCTCCGACTGGAACAATGTGATCACCACCGGCACGGCGAAGATCTGCGTCACCACGCCGGGCCCTCGGCTCCAGCGCTCACCCCGCAGGAGCCCCCACGCGACCCACAGCAGCCCGGCCCCGACCCCCACCCCGAAAACGGCCACGCCGATCGAGGTGGCGATGTCCTCCGGCCTGCCCACAACGGTCTCCACGGCCACGTAGCCCCCGAGCAGCAGAGCGGTCAGGCCTTCGAGCGCCACGGCGACGGCGGCGACGAGCAGGGTCAGCGGACGGTTCGACACGCTGGAAACCCTACTCGACGGCATGTCCCCTCCGGTGCCTTCGCCGACCCCGGCCTCGAACGCCGAACCCGCCCCCGAGTCCAAGTCCCGAAGACGACCCGCGCTGTGCATGTCCCCCTGCACGTCCCCCCTGCATGTCCCCCGTGCGCTTCCCCCCGAGTACGTCCAAATCTGCGATGGCTCTGTAGACGCAATGCGTATGTCCCGTATATGCCCGAGGCGGGCTGTGCCCCACATCCCAGGGAACGATGGGGAATCTGAAGGTCGCGCCGGATACGCTGACGGCATGCGGGCCATGCTCCTGGTCAATCCCACGGCGACCACTACGCACCAGCGCACGATGGACGTGCTGATCCGAGCTCTCGGCGCGGCACTCGACCTTTCGGTCGAGGAGACCGCCTACCGAGGGCATGCCGCGCTTCTGGCCGGCACGGCGCACGCCAAGGGATACGACGTGGTGGCGGTGCTCGGCGGCGATGGAACGGTCAACGAGGCCGTCAACGGGCTCCTGACCGCCGAGGAGCACGGCGGGGAGGGGGCTCTCGACGGCGGGGCCGCCGAGCGGCCCGCGCTGATGGTGATCCCTGGGGGCAGCGCCAACGTGTTCGCCCGGGCACTCGGGCTGCCGAACGACCCGGTGGAGGCGACCGGCGCGATTTTGGAGGCGCTGTGTGACGGGCGGCGCCGTACGGTCGGCCTGGGACGGGCCACGTGGGACGGCGAGCATAGATACTTCACGTTCTGCTCGGGTCTGGGCTATGACGCCGAGGTGATCCGGGCCGTCGAGGGGTTGCGCAGCGCGGGGTTTACGGCCAGGCACACGCTCTATATGGGTACGGCGATCCGCCACTACCTCATGACCGATCGGCGGCACGCCGCCATCTCGGTCGAGGGGCCCGGCATCCCCGGTGTCCCCGACATCTTCATGGCGATCGTCTCCAACACCTCGCCGTGGACCTACGTCGGGCAGCAGCCCGTCACCCCGACCCCTTGGGCGGGCTTCGACACGGGCCTTGACCTGCTGGGACTGCGCCGGTTGGGGTTGTCCACGATCCTCGGCCTGGTCGGCCAGATCCTGGGCGAACGCGACACCCTGCCCAAGGGCAGGAACCTCGTTCAGCTCCACGACGAGGGGGAGTTCACACTGACGGCGGCACGCCCGACGGCCTTCCAGCTGGACGGCGACTACCTGGGCGAAGTCGAGCGGGTGACCTTCCGGTCTATCCCGAATGCGTTACAAGTTCTGGTCTAGCCAGTTACATTCCGTCATAGTGTGACGGATCCGACATCCATAACCGACAAAACTTCCGGCCAAACCTCTTGCGTGTACTGAGCGTGGCTGACAGTCTCAAGAATGACGTCGGAACGTAGGACCTTTACGGTGTACCCGCACCTCAGAGGGCAGACGTTCAAACGAACCCCCCGGCCCGACCAGGACCGGGTGATGCTCGCGACGGCTAGTGAAAGTCTTCACAAGCATGCCACACGGAGCCGCTTAGGTGGCTCCACATTACGAAGGAGTGAACGCATGGACTGGCGCCACCGCGCTGCCTGCCGTGACGTGGACCCTGAGCTGTTCTTCCCGATCGGCAACACCGGCCCCGCGCTACTGCAGATCGAAGAAGCCAAGCAGGTCTGCCGGCAGTGCACCGTCAGCGAAGCCTGCCTGAAGTGGGCCCTTGAGTCCGGTCAGGACGCAGGAGTCTGGGGCGGCCTGAGCGAAGACGAGCGCCGCGCGCTCAAGCGTCGTACGGCTCGCGCTCGCGCCCGCGCCAACGTCTGATCGACTCCTTGTCACAGACGTCGTAGAGGCGGCGCTTGACGTGAACCGGAGCCTGTCGACCCGAATCCGCCGACCCGAACGTGGCCTAGATCCCACCACGGAACCGGCTTCCCGGGGAACGCGGCTCTGTGAAAACCCAGCGTCACAACTACGCGTGATTTTAACGGCCGAAGAACTTTCACCTACTTTCGCTCCCGCGTCTCTGGTGAAGAACACTTAGTCTCCCACGGCCCACGACCACAATCGACAGCGGGGGTAGCGTTTCTCCCCCTCACCACCCACCGATGACAAGATCTCGCAGAGGGGCACTGCGAGATCTTCGCCTAGGCGGGCCCTCCCCGGCCCCTGCGCGAGCCACTTGCCTTCGGCCCCCCGACGGTCACCCTCAGACGTCGATCTCAGCCCTGAGACGCCGATCCCAGACGGTGACCGGGAGGCGCCGGACTCCCGAACGTCCCAGACGCCAACCGAACGCCCCGAACGCCCCGAACGCCCCGAACGCCCCGAACGCCTTGAGCGTCCCGGACGTCCCGGACGTCCCGGACCAACGACCGGAAGGTCTCGGACGCCAGCCGGAAGGTCCTAGATGTCCGCCCGAAGGTCTCGGAAGGTCTCAGGTGCCGGCCGGAATAGGGATCACCAGCGTGACCTCGGTGCCGCCGCCTTCGCACGGCGCCACGGCGAGACGGCCTGACAGCTCCCCCACCACGAGGGTGCGCACGATCTGCAGGCCGAGGCTGGTCGCGGACTCGAGGTCGAAGTCGGCCGGCAGCCCCTTGCCGTCGTCGCGGACCGCCACCGACAGCCGCTCGGGCCCGCGCGAGACGATGACGTCGAGCTTGTGGGGTTGCCCATGCTGCACCGCGTTCTGCAGAAGCTCCGTGAGAGCCATGGCGAGGGGTGTCGCCACCGTGCCCGGCAGCACGCCGAACGAGCCGGTCCTGGCCGGTGACACCTGCGACTCGGGCACCGACACCTCGCCCGCCATCGCGATGACGCGGTCGGCGATGTCGTCGAAGTCCACGAACTCCTCGGGGGCGTGCGACAGCGTCTCGTGGACGATCGCGATCGACCCGACCCTGCGTACGGCCTCCTCCAGCGCCTCCCGCCCTTCCGGGATCCGCAGCCGCCTGGCCTGAAGCCGCAGCAGCGCGGCGACCGTCTGCAGGTTGTTCTTGACGCGGTGGTGGATCTCGCGGATCGTGGCGTCCTTGGTCATCAGCTCGCGTTCGCGGCGGCGCAGCTCGGTCACGTCCCTGATCAGCACCAGAGCACCGATCCTGCCACCGCCCACGATCAACGGGATGGCCCTGAGCTGCACTATCGTGCTCCCGGACTCCACCTCGGTCTCGCGGGGGGCACGCCCGCTCGCGACGACCATCAGATCCTCGTTGATCGGCTCGTCGGAGTAGCACAGCATCGCCGTGACCTTGCCCAGCTCGGCGCCCACGAGGTCGGCGCTGCGCCCGAGCCGCCGGTAGGCCGACAGCGCGTTCGGCGAGGCGTAGGTCACCCGGCCGGCCCGGTCGAGCCGGAGCAGGCCGTCGCCGACCCGGGGCGAGCGCACCATGGTCGGGGCCTCCTCCGAGAACGGGAAGCGCCCCTCGGCCACCATCTGGGCGAGATCGGACGCGCTTTGGAGGTAGGTGAGCTCCAGCCGGGAGGGGGTGCGCGCCGACGACAGGTTGGTGGAGCGCTGGATCACGCCGAGGTAGCGGCCCGGGACGTGCTCCCCGCCGCGGGCCGCGGCGACGTCGGCGCGGCGCACCGGGATGATCTCTTCGCGGACCGGCACCCCGCTCGACCAGTCAGGGTCGCCTTCGCGGCAGATGCGGCGCTCCCGCCATGCGGTGTCGATGAGGGCGCGCTGCCCCTTGGCCACCACGGTGCCCACCACGTCGTCGTGGTAGACGGTTGGGCCGGTCGTGGGTCGCATCTGAGCGACGGCGATCCACCCCGACCCGTCTTGAAGCGGCACCCAGAGGATCAGGTCGGCGAACGAGAGGTCGGCGAGCAGCTGCCAGTCGGAGACCAGCGAGTGCATCCACTCAAGGTCCGCTTCGTCGAGTGCGGTGTGGGAAACCGCGAGGTCGCTGAGAGTCGGCACCTGTGCATCATGCGTGTTCCATGCCGTCATGGCCAACTCGACCACCCGGAGTCGCGGCCGGTCAGCCGCTCACATGTCCCAACAAACATTGCGACACCCCTGAAACGCCCTCGAAATGCCCCGGGAGTCCTCGAGACCAACGTTCTTGCGAAAATGCGCTGTATGGAGGCCATTCCCACCGATCCACTCGCGCGACTCCGCGCTGCCGCCGACGCTCGCGCGGTAGCGGGACTCCGGCGAACGCTCCGGCCACGCACCCCCGACGACGACGGCCTCGTCGACCTCGCTTCGAACGACTACCTCGGCCTGGCCAGGGACCCCCGCCCGGCCCGGGCCGCCGCACGGGCCGCCACCGTGTGGGGCACGGGATCCACCGGTTCCCGGTTGGTCACAGGCTCGACACAGCTCCACGCCGAGTTCGAGGACCGTCTCACCGAGTTCACCGGAGCCGCGGGCGCACTGCTGTTCTCCTCCGGCTACCTCGCCAACCTCGCCGCCGTGTCCACCCTCGGCGCGGGCGGCCTGGTGGTATCGGACGCCGGAAACCACGCCTCGATCGTCGACGCCTGCAGGCTCGCGCGCGGGCGGGTGGTCGTCACACCGCACGCCGACGTGGACGCCGTGGAGAAGGCCCTGGTCGACCGGCAGGAGGAACACGCGGTGGTCGTGACCGACGCCCTGTTCTCCGTTAACGGCGACCTCGCGCCGCTGGGCGAACTGCACGCGGCAGCCGTACGGCATGGCGCGCTGCTCGTGGTCGACGAAGCGCACGCGCTGGGCGTCCTGGGCGCGGGCGGGCGTGGCGCGGTGCATGAGCTGGGCCTCACGGGCGACCCGAGTATTGTGAGAACGGTCACACTCTCGAAATCCCTGGGATCACAGGGTGGAGCTGTGCTCGGAGCCGCCGAAGTGATCCAGACACTGGTCGACACCGGCCGGTCGTTCATCTTCGATACCGGTCTCGCCCCTGCGTGCGTGGCTGCGGCACTCGAAGCTCTCGATATCCTTCAAATCCAGCCCGAACTGCCTGGATACGTGCGTGCCAGGGCGCGAGAGGTGGCCTCGATGGCGCGCGGACTCGGCCTTGAAACGAACGATCCAGCGGGCGCGGTCGTCTCGATCGTGCTCGGCACACCGGAAGCCGCGCTGCGCGCCGCGGCCGTC
Organism: Sinosporangium album; assembly: GCF_900100605.1. Classification (GTDB taxonomy): domain Bacteria; phylum Actinomycetota; class Actinomycetes; order Streptosporangiales; family Streptosporangiaceae; genus Sinosporangium; species Sinosporangium album. The sequence goes on from NZ_FNCN01000031.1 coordinate 40,407, forward strand.
TGTGCGGAAAACGGTGTGCGCGCCGGATGCTTCCGGCCGCCGTCGGTTCCGGTCGGCCGCTCCTGCCTGCGGTTGACCGCCCGGGCCAATCTGAGTTCCGATGATCTCTCAGCGATCAGACGTGCTCTTACCGCTGTGGCCGAGATGAAGGTGAACGCGTGACCGGCGACTCCCCTCGAGTTCCTAAGTACTACGACGTCAAACGAAGTCTGCTCGAACTGACGAAAAGCCTGCACACGGGTACGGCGCTGCCGCCCGAGCGCACGCTCGCGGTGCGGTTCGAGACCTCCCGCACCACCGTCAGACAGGCGCTGACCGAGCTCGTGGTGGAAGGCCGCCTGGTGAGGATCCAGGGCAAGGGCACCTTCGTGGCCCAGCCCAAGGTCGCCCAGGTGCTGCAGCTCACGTCGTACACCGGCGACCTGCGCACGGTCGGCCTGGAGCCCGACACCAAGATCCTCGACATCAGCTACATCACCGCCGACGAGCCCCTGGCGCGCCGGCTCGCGATCAACCCCGGCGGGCGGGTGCTACGGATCCACCGCCTGCGCCTGGCCAACGGCGAACCGATGTCGATCGACACCACCCACCTGTCGGCCCGCCGCTTCCCACGGCTGCGCCGGGAGCTTGAGGTGCACTCGTCGCTCTACGAGACGCTGCACAACGCCTACAACGTGCAGTTGACCGATGCCGAGGAGATCATCGAGACCGTGCTGGCCACGCCGTACGACGCGCAGATCCTCGGCGTCGACGTCGGCCTGCCGATGCTCCTGCTGACCAGGCACGCCTTCGACGCCGACGGGCATCCGGTGGAGTGGGCGCAGTCGATGTACCGCGGTGACCGCTACAAGTTCGTCACCCGCCTGCGGCGCCCCGTCCCCGTCAACTCCTCCGGTTCCTCCAGCCGATGACGAAGCCGACCCGGATGCGTCCATGACACCTCATCCGGGTCGGACCAGCCCAGACTCATAGGCGATGATCATCAGCTGAGCGCGGTCCCGCGCCCGGATCAGCCTTTTCGTCACTCCCGGCCCCAGCAGGGCGTCCCCCCGCCGCGATCACGCGAACGGCCGACCGCAGCTCCGCCGGCAAGGTGTCCTTCACAAGGAACCGATTCGCCCCCGCACGTAGCTTCGCGAGGACTTCCAGAGGACTGCGGCTCAACCCCGGAATGGTGTTTCCGGCATCACATTCCTGATCTCATTTACTGATCAATATGATTGTCACACCCCCTCAGAGCCCACCCCCGCGCCATGCGCTGAGCCCTCAGAACCGAGCCCACCCCCGCGCACGAGAGGGGCTCACCGCTTCCGGTACGGCAAGCCCCTCGATCGCCCGCCTTGATTCAAACGGACGCCTTCGTCCGATCCCAGCGGCGCCCCCGGAGTAACGGTCGGCGCGCGGGTTCGTCATCCCCGCCGGGACTAGCCTTGGCGGAATGAGCATCCTGGTGGTCACCGGCACCGACACGGGCGTGGGCAAGACCGTGGTGACGGCCGCCGTGGCGGCGCTGGCGCGTGAGCGCGGGGCGAGTGTCGCGGTGGTGAAGCCCGCGCAGACGGGTGTGGCGGAAGGCGAGCCGGGCGACCTCGACGAGGTGCGCCGCCTTTCCGGGGTGACCACCACGTTCGAGTTCGCCCGCTATCCCGACCCGCTGGCCCCGGCCGCGGCGGCGCGGGAGGCGGGCCTTCCTCCGGTGTCGCTGACGGACGTGGCGCCGCGGGTGGCCGAGTTGGCCGAGTCGCACCGGCTGGTGCTGGTCGAGGGGGCGGGCGGGCTGCTGGTGCGGTTCGACGAGGACGGCGCGACGATCGCCGACCTCGCCCACCTGCTGGGCGCGCAGGTGCTGGTGGTGACCAGGGCCACGCTGGGCACCCTCAACCACACCGCGCTGACGCTGGAGGCCTTGGCGGGGCGCGGCCTCGACCTGGCGGGGCTGGTCGTCGGGGCCTGGCCCCGGCAGCCCGGCCTGGCGGAGCGGCGGGGTGTCGCCGATCTGGAGATGCTGGCCGCGCGTCCCCTCGCCGGCGTGCTTCCCGAGGGGGCCGCCTCGGGCGACCCTGCGGAGTTCGCGCGGATGGCCCGCGACGGGCTCGGACCGCTGCTCGGCGGGCGTTTCGACCCGTCGGCCTTCCGCCGTACGCTCACGCCGGGCTGAGCCCGGCCGCGTGCCGCACGGGCAGCAGGTGAGCCGCTTCGCGACCTTCTCTGTGATGTGACCCACTGGTAACGTGCCCGCATGGAGCCCGGTAAGCACGCAGGAGACGTCGCCGTCGCCGTCGCCAAGGCGTACGGCATAGAGACCATGTTCACGCTGTCGGGCGGGCATGTCTTCCCGCTCTACGATGGCGCGGTCCACGAGGGGCTGCCCATCATGGACGTCCGCCACGAGCAGAGCGCCGTGTTCGCCGCCGAGGCCACGGCGAGGCTGACCCGCCGCCCCGGCCTCGCCGTACTCACCGCGGGGCCCGGTGTCACCAACGGTGTCAGCGGCGTGGCGACCGCCCATTTCAACGGCTCACCGGTTGTGATCATGGGGGGCCGCGCCCCGCGTTCGCGCTGGGGCAGCGGCGCGCTCCAGGAGATGGACCACCCGCCGCTCTTCCAGCCCGTCACCAAGCTGTCCTTCACCGCGAGTTCCGCCGACAGCATCGGCCACGACGTCGAGACCGCGTTCCGTACGGCGGTCGCCCCGCATCGCGGCCCGGTCTTCCTGGACTTCGCCATGGACGACCTGTTCGCGCCCTCCCCCGAGCACGCGGCCAGCACGATGACGCCGTCGCCGCTTGAGCCCGACACCGACGACCTGGCGCAGATCGCGCGGCTGATCTCCGAGGCCGAGCGGCCCGTGCTGGTGCTGGGCTCGGACGTGTGGATGGACCGCGCCGAGCACGCCGCCCGCGACTTCGCCGAGGCGTGGCGCCTCCCCGTGATCCCGAACGGCCAGGGCCGGGGCATCCTGCCGGCGGGCCACGAGCTGCTGGTGACGCGGGCCCGCGGCACCGCGTTCGGCCAGGCCGACCTGGTCGTGGTGGTGGGCACCCCTCTGGACTTCCGGCTCGGCTACGGCTGGTTCGGCGGCAAGGACGGCGCTCCTCTCGCCAAGGTCGTCCACGTGGTCGACACGCCGTCCCGGCTCGCCGGGCACGTGGGGCTGGCGAGCTCGGTCGCGGGCGACCTGTCGCTGACGCTGTGGGGGCTCAACACGGCGTGTGAGGAGGCCGGGGTGAACCCGGCGCGTTACGACGCGTGGCTGACCCGCCTGTCGGAGTCGGCGGCGGCCTCTATCGCGGGCGACGCGGAGCTGCTGGCGGCGGACTCCACCCCGATCCACCCGATGCGCATCTACGGTGAGCTCGCCAAGGTGCTCGACGACGACGCCGTCGTGATCGGCGACGGCGGCGACTTCGTGTCCTACGCGGGGAAATACGTGGAGCCGCGCAAGCCGGGGTGTTGGCTGGACCCCGGCCCGTACGGCTGTCTCGGCACCGGGCTCGGCTACTCCATCGCCGCCCGCATCGCCCGCCCGTCCTCCCAGGTGGTGCTCCTTCTCGGTGACGGCGCCGCCGGGTTCTCCCTGATGGACGTGGACACGCTCGTACGCCACAGGCTTCCCGTCGTCATGGTCTGCGGGAACAACGGCATGTGGGGGCTGGAGAAGCACCCCATGCGGCTCCTGTACGGCTACGACGTCGCGGCCGATCTCCAGCAGCAGTGCCGCTACGACCAGGTCGTGACGGCACTGGGCGGAGGCGGGGAGCTGGTGACCGACCCCTCGCAGATAGGCCCTGCCCTGCGCCGCGCGTTCGACTCGGGCGTGCCGTACATGGTCAACATCGTCACTGACCCGGAGATCGCCTATCCGCGCAACACGACGGGCATCTGACGGCCCCGCTCAGGGGGCCTTGGGGTTCGGGGTGGGCGCTGACGACGGGCCGATGAGGCACTCCACGGTCATGTCGACGGTGATGTTCACGTTCTTCTCGGCCTCCAGCATGGCCCCCTTGCCAGGGCTCTGGTGGACGACCTGCGTGCAGCCGGTCGCCGGGGCCTCGTCGAGTCCCACCTGCACCACCTTCGCCTTGAACCCGGACTTTCTGATCAGCGCCAGCGCCTGCTCCTGAGTGAGGCCCACGACGCCCGGCACGAGCTTCTTCGTCTGCGGCTCCCTGCTCACCGAGGGGGTCGGGCTGGCGACCGTCTCGGACGCCGTCGGCTCCGACGAGGGCGTGGAGGTGGGTGTGGGCGTGGCGGAGGGCTCTGGCGACCAGGTCGGGCTGGGAGGCGCGGTTGTCCTCACCGCGGGCCGGGTCCTCGGCGGCCTGGGACTGAAGGTCTGGACGGGCTTCCTGGTCGGCCTGGCCGTCGGCGTCGTGGCCGTCGAATCGCCCAGGTGGATGGCGATCTTGTCATCGCCCTGAGCCATGTTCGCCATGACCACCCCGACCCCGCCCGCGGTCAGGACGGCTCCGCCGATCGCGAGCATGGCGATCATCCCGCCCTTGCGGCTCCCTCGGCGCCGCCCCCGCCCACCCGAGGCGCCGCCGTGCTGTTCCGCGACCGGCTCGGTGTGCCGCCCCACCGGGGTGGCCTCCGTCGGCGGAGAGGCGGGCTGCATGTCACCGGTCATGGGGTAGCCGGACGACGGCACGCCGTCGGTGCCCCCGACCGGCGGGCCGACGGGCTGCGGCGCGGCGGCGATCGCCCCCGTCGAGGGGTACGGCAACGCCGTGCCGACCTGCGGCTGCGCCGAGCCGTCGGCGCCCGGCAGCGCGGCGGCCGAGGAGGCGGCGCTCATCGCGGCGGCGGTCGGGAACCTGCGCGCCGGGTCCTTCGACAGGGCCTGGCCGACCAGCCTGCGTACGGCGGGCGGAATGTCGGCCGGGAGCGGCGGCGGGTCCTCTCTGATGTGCTTGAGCGCGATGGTCACCGGCGTGTCGCCGTCGAACGGGCGGTGCCCGGCGAGGCACTCGTAGGCCACGACGCCCAGCGCGTAGATGTCGACCATCTCCGTGACCGGCGCGCCCTCGGCCTGCTCGGGCGCGCAGTAGGCGGCCGTGCCGAGCACCATGCCGGCGTCGGTGAGCCTGCTGGCGCTGTCGGAGCGGGCGATGCCGAAGTCGGTCAGTACCAGGGTGCCGTCCGAGCGCACCATCAGGTTGCCGGGCTTGACGTCGCGGTGGACGATGCCTTGGTCGTGGACGGCCTGCAGCGCGGAGGCCGCCTGGGCGATCAGCTCCATGGCCGGCTCGGGCGCGATCCTGCCCAGCCTGGCGAGCAGCCGGTCGAGCGCCTCGCCGTCGACGAATTTCATCACGAGGTATGCGGTCGCCCCCGCGCCCGCCACCTGGGTCACGCCGTAGTCGTAGACGTCGACGACCCCCGGATGGTTGATGGTCGCCATCGCCCGGGCCTCGCCTTGGAACCGCGCGACGAATCCCGGGTCGTCGGTGCGGCCTGGAAGCAGCACCTTGACGGCCACCGTGCGGGCGAGAACGGTGTCCTCCCCCCGCCATACCTCGCCCATGCCTCCGGCGCCCAGCCGGGTGTCCAGGCGGTATCTCCCCGCCAGTGTCGTCCCTTGGGCCACCATGATTCCCCCGTTACCCCCTGCCGTGCTGTGCTGCCGAGCACCCTTCGTCTGGTCTGCGAGCCTTGGTGGCCTGCCACCACACGGCTGGAAGGACCCACACATCCCGCGGTCGGCCGGTGACTCGTTGCGAGGGACGAAGAGCACTCATTCCCAACCCCAGGGTTCTCCAACAAAGCGGATTTCTATCGCGCTCAGGTAACGCGGAGGTAACGAAACCCCGGAGGTCTGCGGCTCCTCCTGAGGTTGCGCGCCCCCCCAGGCGCGACGGTTCGAGGGATACGTTAGGCGCGCCGACGCGGATTGGTAGGCGAGATCACGGAACAAAACGAAATAACAGCACAATGCAACATTCGCACCGTGCCGCACTGACGAGCACCCTCGTGTCGGACCGCGCATACGACCTATTACATTTTTCACTGATGCCTGCGAACCAGTTCAAAGTGCCCAGCACGCCAACCGCGCTCTATCGTGTGCCCATGACGCTTGAACCTGGATTGCGCGCACAAATGTTGATCATGGTGGAGCGGGAGGACACGGCCGCCAAGATCGGCAGTGGCGACGTTCCCGTGCTGGCCACGCCGCGATTGCTGACTTTTGCAGAGATGGTGACAGTGCGGGCGGTCATGGAGCACCTTGCCCCTGACCACACCTCGGTAGGCACCCGGGTTGAACTCGACCATTTGGCCGCCAGCCCCGTGGGCACCCACGTCGAGGTGGCCGCCGAATTGGTCGAGGTCGACGGGCGCAGACTCGTCTTCGAATTCACCGCACGCGACCGGGAACAGGTCGTCAGCAGAGGACGGATCGAGCGAGTGGTCGTCGACCGCGAGCGTTTCCTCTCGCGGTCGCTCTGAGCGGGCCCGGTGCCGCGCCGCTACCGGATGACGGCGATGATGTCACCTTCCTGGACCACGTCGCCCTCTGCCACCTTGAGCTCGGCGAGCAGGCCGTCTTCCTCGGCCAGCACCGGGATCTCCATCTTCATGGACTCAAGGATGACCAACGTGTCGCCCTCCGCGACCGTGTCTCCCGGTGAGACGACGACCTTCCAGACGTTCGCCACCATCTCAGCGCACACTTCGGCCACCGGACCGTCCTCCCTTCCATCTATGATCCAGAGCACCCGGTTGATTCAAGATCAACCGGGTGTGGTCTCCACTCTGCCAGAACCACGCCGCCACGCTCAGGAGCGCATGCGGAACACCAGACCGGTGTCATAGTCGCCCGAGGCGAAATCGGCCCGCGCCAGCAGCTCGGCGAAGAACGGCAGGTTGTGCTTGGGCCCCTCGATCCGGAACGCGGCGACCGCCCCCCGGGCGCGCTCCAACGCCTGCGCGCGGGTCTCACCGTGGACGCACAGCTTGGCCATCAGCGGGTCGTAGAACGGCGTGACGGTATTGCCGGCCTCGTAGCCCGAGTCCACCCGGACGCCTACGCCCACCGGTTCGTCCCACACGGTGATACGGCCGGGGCCCGGCAGGAAACGCGTGGGGTCTTCGGCATAGACCCGGAACTCGATGGCGTGCCCCGCGGTCCCGACGCTCACCGGGCAGGGCTCCCCCCAGGCGGCGCGGAGCTGCTGCTCCACAAGGTCGATCCCGGTGACGAGTTCGGTGACCGGGTGCTCGACCTGGAGCCTCGTGTTCATCTCCAGGAACATGAAGTCCTGCCGCTCGGTGTCGACCAGGAACTCGACGGTGCCCGCGCCCCGGTAGGCGACGACCTCCCCCGCCCGGACCGCGGCCTTCAGCATGCGCTCACGCAGCTCGCCCGTGACGCCGGGCGACGGCGTCTCCTCGACGACCTTCTGGTGGCGGCGCTGCACCGAGCAGTCGCGCTCGCCGAGGGCGATCACCGTGCCGTCGGCGAGGCCGAGGATCTGGACCTCCACGTGGCGGGCGCGCTCGACGTAGCGCTCAAGCAGTACGGCGGGTGCGCCGCCGAAGCGGAGCGCGGCACGGGACGCGGCCTCGAACGCCTTGGTCAGCCCCGCCTCGTCGCGGGCGACGCCCATGCCGATGCCGCCGCCGCCACCGGAGGCCTTCACCATGACCGGATAGCCGATGCGGGCGGCCTCCTTGACCGCACGGGACGGCTCGGTGACGGGTTCGCGGGTGCCGGGGGCGACCGGAACGCCCGCCGCCTCCATGAGGTTGCGGGCGTTGATCTTGTCCCCCATCTGTTCCATGGCCTCCGGCGAGGGGCCGATCCAGGTGAGACCGGCCGCGGCCACCCTGCGGGCGAAATCCGCCCGCTCCGCCAGGAACCCGTATCCGGGGTGGACCGCCGTCGCCCCGGTGGACTTCGCCGCCTCCAGCACGCGGTCCACGTCGAGGTAGCTCTTCGCCGGATCAGCCGGACCGACCGGCACCGCCTCATCGGCCTCTCTCACGAAGGGAAGCTCCGCGTCGGCCTCGGAGTGGATCGCGACAGCCCGGAGGCCGAGGCGCCGGACCGTGCGGATGACCCTCCGCGCGATCTCTCCTCTGTTGGCCACAAGAACGGATTCGGTCTGCACGCGCCCCACCCTATTTCCGGGGCCCGTCCGTTCCCTTGTTATGAATTCTCACTGATCCTTACGCGAGAAACTGTAGATGCACTACAAATAGCCGCGCAAATAGCCCTACATAACCCGCGATTATCCCCCCCTCGGGAACATCGGCCGCCACCCCCAGAGGACCCTCGACGGCACGACCACACCCCGCCGACGAGATCCCTGCAGACGAGATCCCTGCAGACGGTGTCCCTACAGACGGTGTCCCGGCGTCCTGCGGTCGATCACCCGGGACATGGCCTCGACCACCACCGGGTCGTACTCGCTGCCCGCTCCCACCCGGAGCCGCTCCAGGGCCGCGCCGGCGCGGTCGCGGTCGGTGGAACCCCCGACGAGGTCGTCGTAGGCGTTCGCCGTCCTGATGATGCGGCTGGCGAGCGGCGGGCCCTCCGAGACCGCGTCGCACTGCCGCCGCACGATCTCCGCGACCCCCTCGAGCACCCCCGTCTGCCTGATCACCTCCGCCCCGAGCTCGGCGATACGCCTGGCCTGCTCCGGGTCGGTCAGCACGGTGGCCCCGCCGGGAATGGGGTCGCGGAGCGACAACTGGCCGATGTCGTGCATCAGCGCCGCGTATTCCAGTTCGAGCAACTCCGGCTCGGCCATGCCGAGCTCCCTCGCCACCGCGACCGACAGGCGGCTGACCCGACGGGAATGGCCGGGCTCCACATAGCCCGCGACCTCCGTGACCCGTGCGAGCGCGCGCACGGTCTGCAAATAGGTCGCGCGGATGCCGGCGTATTTGCGGAACGCCACCTGCGTCACCAGCAGCGGCGCGGCGAACACCAGCAGCGCCACCATGCCCATGCTGTGGGAGGCGAGCGCCAGCAGCATGCCGGACGCCGCCACCGCCGCACCCAGAGGTACGGCCATGCGCAGTTCGTCCCTGACCGCCACCCGGAACGCGGTGCGCACCTGCTCGACTCTGAGCATCGCAGCGATCACCACATCGACGAACAGCATCGCGCAGATGAGCACGGCCATCACCCCGAGCGCCGGCAGCCAGCTTCCCCTCGACGACGGTGTGAGAGCGTGCAGCGGCTCGGCGAGCGGCCGGAACGCGAAAGCCAGTAAGGCGCCGGTGAGCAGGCGGCGGGCCATCGCGTCCAGGCGCGGCGGGCGCCCCACCGCGAGGTGCGGCAGCGCACCGGCGATCATCCCGACGGCGAGTACGGCTATCACCTGCAGCGCGGGGTGCCGCAGCGGATGGCCGCCCATGTCGAGCAGCAGGGTGTAGCCGAGCGCCGCGGCCGACCCGATGGGGGCGACCTCGCGGTTGCCCGGCATCGTCAGCCGGGCGAGCTCCCCCGCGGCGATCAGCACGCCGAACCCGACGGCCACCTCCGAGTCGAGCAGCCCGACGGCGGTGGTGTACGCGATGCCCGCGACGGCCGCGATGCCCGCGGCGCAGATGAGCAGCAACTGGCTCGAGTCGAGCGTCGCCAAGGCCTTGACGGCGGGCGTGGCCGCCCGCCTTCCCACCACGGTCATCTGGACTCCATGTCCGGCAGCCCGCGCCGCCACTTCTCCGGCGGTGTCACCGCTCGGACACCACTTGGATCGGCGTCGTCGGATCGTCGTGGTCCTTGCTCACCGTCTCGGACCGCTCGACCGGATCGGCGGGCGCCGTACGCGGCGGATCCCACCCGTCACGGTCGATGACCTTGATGAACGCGCTCACCATCAGCGGGTCGAACTGGGTGCCGGCCCCCTTGCGCAGCTCGGCCAGCGCCGTCTCGATGGGCTTGGCCTTGCGGTAGGACCGGTCGGAGGTCATCGAGTCGAACGCGTCGGCCACCGCGATCACCCGGGCGAACTCGGGGATCTCGTCGGCCGCGAGGCCCATCGGGTATCCCTTGCCGTCGTGGCGCTCGTGATGGTGCATGATGCCCGCGAACGCCTCGTCGAGGAAGTCGATGCCCCGCACGATCTCCAGGCCGCGCATCGGGTGCAGCTGGATCGCGGCGAACTCCTCCTCGGTGAGCTTGCCCTCCTTCTGCAGCACCTTCGTGGGAACGCCGAGCTTGCCCACGTCGTGCAGCATGCCGGCGTAGCGGATCGCGCGCAGCCGCTCGGACCTCATCCCGATCTCCTGGGCGATCATGGTGGAGGCGAGCGAGACGCGCGTGCAGTGGCCGCGCGTGTAGTAGTCCTTGGTCTCGACCGCCTGGCACAGCGCCGCGATCGTCGCGTCGTAGGAGCGCTGCTGGGCGTGGTATTGCCCGAACCCCCACCGCGCCACGAACAGCGGCAGCAGGACGAGCACCACCGAGATCGTCTCGACGGTGGCCCACAGCCCGGCGATCAGCAGGCCGAACGTGGCATACCCGAGGTAGGACACCAGGAACTGGGCCATGCCGCTGATCGGGATCTGGTCGGCCCTGAGGCCGTCCGCGAGCCACAGCATCGTCGCGGTGAGTAGGAAGTTGAGCGGCACGAACACGGCGGCTGCCCCGGCGAAAGGCAGGATGAGCCCCTCGAACCCGTCGACCCCGGGCACTCCGGACCTTCCGCCGAGCCACACGAACACCTGGCCCGCGCTGTAGGAGCAGATCGCGAACTGCGCGCCATTGAACAGGCGTTTCACGAGGGCGAGGCCGGGCCGCACGCTGAGCACGGCGGTCATGCCGACGACCGCCGCGCCCTCGGGGCCGACGAGCACCACCGCCGCGAGCGCGGCGGAGAAGCTCATCGAGACGGCCACCTGGTCGATGTTGAGCAGGGTGGGCAGTGACTCGCAGAGCAGGAACAGCAGCGCCAGCACCATCAGCGTGTCCCACTGAGCGAAGGCGTCCTGCTGCCCCGGCGCGACGAGATCATGCCCGATCAGGGCGAAAGCCGCACCGATAACGATGATCAGATAGACCTTCGCAGGCCATGGGAGTCCACGCAATGCCGCCACCTAGGGATGAACCCGGCGAGGAGGAACGCGCTCAGGTCCAGGAGATGCCCGGCGGAAGAGCACCCGCCGCCGCCACGAGGACCGCCGGAGCGAGCAGCAGCAACCCCACCGCCACCCGGATGATCGTTGCTTTGATCATGAGACGCCTCCACGTAGATTTTCGAGACTTAAGGCTACAGAACCCCGGCTCACCGGGAAGGCCAAGCCCGAAATCGCAAGCAAAGCGTAACCAAGCAAGCACGTTAAGAGACGATCACTGCCCCGACCTGCGGCCCCGCGCCCACTCCACCGTGCTCTTCAGCCCGTCGGCCAGATCGGTGCGGGGACGCCAGCCGAGCGCGTCGAGCGCCGGCGCCGGGTCGACCGCCATCGCGGGCAGGTCGCCGAGGCGCTGCGGGGCGAACCCCGGCCCGTCGGGAGCGCCCGCCGCCGCGGCGACGAGGGTGTGCAGCTCGCGGTCGGTGGTCTGGAGGCCGGTGCCGAGATTGAACCGCCCACCGCCCCCGGCCTCACCGCAGGCGCGGACGAACCCGTCGACGACGTCGTCCACGTAGATGTAGTCGCGGGTCTGGCCGCCGTCGCCGTAGACCACGGTGGCCTTGCCGTCGAGCAGGGCGTCGGTGAAGATCGCGACGACCCCGGCCTCCCCCTCGGGGGACTGCCTCGGGCCGTAGACGTTGGAGAGCACCAGCGTCGTGTAGTCGATGCCGTGCAGCGCCTTAAAGGCCGCCAGGTAGGTCTCCCCGGCGAGCTTGGAGGCCGCGTACGGCGAGCGCGGGTCGGTCGCCGCGCCGCCGGGCACCGGGATGACGTCCGGCCTGCCGTACACCGCCACGGAGGAGGCGAACACGACCTTGCGCGTGCCGGCGCGCTGCGCCGCCATGAGGACGGAGACGGTGCCCTCGACGTTGAGCCGCGCGTCGTTGAGCGGGTCGGCGACGCTCCTGCGCACGCTGATCTGGGCCGCCAGGTGGCAGATCACCTCGGGTTCGAAGCCGGCGGCGAGGTCGGCGACCCGCGGGTCGCGGATGTCCAGCTCGTGCAGGGCGAAGCGCTCGCTCCGGGCCGCCGCCGCGAGGTTGGCGCGGTCGCCCGAAGACAGGTCGTCCACGACCTGGACCTCGTGGCCCTCGCCCAGCAGACGGTCGACGAGGTTCGAACCGATGAAGCCCGCTCCCCCGGTGACGAGCACACGCATATGAGGCTCCTCCTGTGACTGGTGCGCCCCCGGCCGGGGCCGGTGCAGATCCTAGCCCGCCGGCCCGCTCCGCGCGCTCGGCCCGCGCGCTCGGCCCGCCCGCTCGGCCCGCTCGGTCGGCCCGTTCAGCCGACCGGCCCGGTCGGCCCGGCTCAGTCGGCGAGCTCGGTGCGCACCTGCTCGATGCGCTCAAGCACCTTGGCCCTCAGGTCGGTCGGGACGGGATCGCAGCCGCAGTGCTTGGCCACCAGTTGCTTGACGACCTTTTCCAGGCCGTACTCCTCCAGACAGGGCCCGCATTCGTCCAGATGCCGGCGGATGTCGGCGCAGTCGACCGCGCCGAGCTCCCCGTCGAGGTAGGTGTAGACCTTCTCCAACACGTCACGACAGTCGGTGTCGTGCGGGTCTCCGCAGCTCATTTCGATCCCTCCGCCGGGACCAGGCCGCGCTCGCGCGCGTAGTCGGAAAGGTGCGTCCTGAGGATTCGCCGCCCGCGGTGGAGCCGCGACATCACCGTGCCGATCGGCGTGCCCATGATGTCGGCGATCTCCTTGTAGGGGAAGCCCTCGACGTCCGCGAGGTAGACCGCGATGCGGAACTCCTCGGGAAGGGCCGCCAGCGCGTCCTTGACATCGCTGTCGGGGAGGTGTTCGAGCGCCTCGATCTCAGCGGACTTGAGGCCGCTCGACATGTGCGACTCGGCGCGTGCGAGCTGCCAGTCCTCGATCTCCTCGGTGCCCGACTGCTTCGGCTCCCGCTGCTTCTTACGGTAACTATTGATAAAAGTGTTGGTAAGGATGCGGTAAAGCCACGCCTTGAGGTTCGTACCCTCCTGGAACTGGTGGAAGGACGCGAACGCCTTGGCGAAGGTCTCCTGCAGGAGGTCCTCCGCGTCCGGAGGGTTCCTGGTCATCCGGAGAGCCGCGGAATAGAGCTGTTCGAGATACGGCATCACGTCGCGTTCGAACCGCGCGCTCCGCTGCTCCACGGACTCGGTGCCTGTAGCAGCGACCGGACCCACCCCCTTAAGATCACTGGCGCCCGGCTGGGCCGGCACGCCGTATCTAGCGGAGGATACCTGTTCGATGGGAAAGGCCAGTTCGGCGGGATGGTCGGGAACGTCAAGCAACGCAGCCATGCACAGCGCAACACGCTCGCTGCCGCCGGTGTTCCCGCATTATGGGAAGTGACGATGCGCCCGGTGCGGGGAAGATAGATACGTACCGGTTGGTAGGCCACCCTCGGAGACGATGACGCTCAGGAGTCGCTTGTGCTGCCCATTCCGGCCGAAGAACTGAACGGCTCAGGGTCGCTTGGGCCGTACTGGACGTTCTATCGCGCTGTTGTCGCCGAGCAGCTCGACCGATGGCTCCCCGACGAGCCGTCGATCGTGCTCGATCTGTCGGGGGGCCAGGGCCGCTGGTCCGCCCAGGCCGCCCGGGCCGGGCACCGGGTGCTCGAAGTGGTGGACTTCCGCCGGGCCGCCCCGGCCCGCCACCGCCCTCACGACGCCGACAGGGTCCGGCACGTGCGCGCCGACGATCTCCGCTTCCTCCCCGACGCCAGCGTCGACGCGGTCGTGGCCGAGGAACGCGCCATGTCGGTCGAGCTCATGGCGGAGTCGGCCATGAGCGATGTGGCCAGAGTGCTGCGGCCCGGCGGGCGGGCCCTGGTGTGCGTCGACTCCCTGGTGCTCGGCATGGCGATCCTGGCCGAGCAGAACTACTGGGCCCATCTGCGCCAGACCGACGAGGTGCTGCTGATCCCCTGGCCCGACGGCAGCATCACGCGCTGCTACACCAGCGTCCAGCTGCGGGAGCTGCTGACCGGGGCGGGCCTTTCGGTCGAGTGGGTGCGGCCCCGCACGGTGCTCTCCCCGTCGACCGTGGACCACGTGCTCGCCTCCGACTCGCGGGCGCTCACCTGGCTGGTCACGACCGAGCTCGAGGCCCGTCCCGACGACGACACCGTCGGCATCCACCTGGTCGCGAGCGCCCGCAAGAGCTACTAGCGCCGCCGTTCCCGCTTGGACTGGCACTGCACGCAGCGCGCGGCCTCAGGCCGCGCTTCAAGCCTGCCCTCCGGCACGGGCTTCCCGCAGTCCAGGCATCTCCCGTAGACGCCCTCCTCCAGCCGTTTCAGGGCGGCCAGTACGGCGACGCGCTGCCGCGACGCCACGTCCAGCATGACCTGGTGCCGTTCGGCGTCGGTCAGGTCCAGGCCCGCGTCGGCGGCCGACCTGTCGCGCACGGCCGCGGGATCTCCTCGCAGCACGCCAATGGATCGGTCGAGTTCGGCCAGCATGATCTGGAGACGGGCGCGAGCGGTCGCGTCGTCCACGAATCCGCACCTCCGGGATCGAGGAAGGGCTGCCGCGACGGGATTCCCCGGATATCCCGCCGAGCGCGGTGGGGGTGGCAGTGAGCGGAGACGCCACGGAAAGTAAGCGCGCCGCGTTTTCCTACCCAATTCCCACTATTGGAAGGATTTACACGGAGTTTTTCTCGGCACTCCGAACCTCCGGCCTCCATTTCCCGGATATCGCCGCGCTCAGAAAAGCGCGGACTCGTCGCCGTCCACCTCCTTCACCAGTTCAGGCCCGTTCTTGCGCACGTCGTTCACCGCGGTGGACACCGGCCGCGCCGCCAGCCGGCCCGGTGTGGGCGGCACCAGCAGCCGCCGCGCCGCGCCCGGATCGGTGAGCATGGGGTCGAGCCACTCGGCCCACCGGTCCGTTTCGATGAGCATGGGCATGCGGTCGTGGATATGACCGATGTCGTCCTCGGCGTCGGTCGTGATAATGGTGCAGGTGGCGAGCCACCGCAGCGGGTCGTCCGCGGCCCGGGACGGGTCCTTCCAGAACTCATACAGCCCGGCCATCGCCATCACTCCCCCGTCGCGCGGGTGAATGTAGTAAGGCTGCTTTTTCTTCGGGTTCTTGTCGCTCTTGTACCACTCATAGAAACCGTCGGCCGGAATCAGGCATCGGCGCTGCGCGAAAGCCTTGCGATAGGCGGGTTTCTCCGCCACGGTCTCGGCCCGCGCGTTGATCATTTTCGCCCCGGACGACGGGTCCTTCGCCCATGCCGGGACGAGCCCCCATCGCAGCACCCGGAGCTGGCGCACGGCCCGCTCGCCGCCCTTGGGCACCCTGCTCAGCACCGCGTAGACGTTCTTGGTGGGAGCCACGTTGTAGTCAGGCGCGAGCTCCTCGTCGGAAGCACCGTCGAGCTCCACCTGGAACTCCTCCAGCAGCTCGTGCTTGCCACGCGCCGACGCGTATCTTCCGCACATACCACCACCCTGCCATGGCCCCGCGCACCGGTAGGCTTTTCGTCATGTCCGATCCGCTCTGGTCCGCGCCGCTCGCCGCGGGTCCCGTCCGCGCCACGGTGCCTCTGCCCGGCTCCAAGTCGGTGACCAACCGCGCCCTGCCGCTGGCCGCCCTCGCCGAGGGCCCCGGCAGCGTACGGCTGGCGCTGCGCAGCCGCGACGCCGACCTCATGGCCTCGGCGCTGAGGTCCCTCGGCGCGCGGCTCACTCCGTCCAACGAGAGCGCCTCCGGCGTCGACTGGGCGGTCACGCCCGGTCCCGTCGTGGGCGGCGGGCGGATCGACGCCGGCCTCGCGGGCACGGTCATGCGGTTCGTCCCCCCGGTCGCGGCGCTGGCCGACGGCGAGGTGTTCTTCGACGGCGACCCGGCCGCGCGCAAGCGGCCGATGGGTCCGATCCTCGCCGCGCTGCGCGCCCTCGGCGCCCGCGTCGAGGGCGACGCGCTGCCGTTCACCGTGCGCGGCCCCGTCCAGGGCGGCGAGGTCACCCTGGACGCCTCCTCCTCCTCGCAGTTGATCTCCGGCCTGCTGCTCGCCGCCGCCCGCTTCGACAAGGGCGTCACCGTCCGGCACTCCGGGCCTCCGGTGCCCTCGGCCCCGCACATCCGCATGACCGTGGAGATGCTCCGCGAATTCGGCGTCCGCGTGGACGACTCCGAGCCGGACACCTGGCGTGTCGAGCCAGGCCCGATCGCGGCCAGGGACTACACGGTCGAGCCCGACCTGTCGAACGCGGCGCCGTTCCTGGCCGCGGCCATGATCACGGGCGGCGCCGTGACGATCCCCGGCTGGCCGACCCGCACCACCCAGCCGGGCGACCAGCTCAGGGGCCTGCTCACGGAGATGGGCGCGAGCGTCTCGCTGACCGGCGACGGGCTGACCCTCACGGGTTCGGGGCGCATCCGCGGCATCGACGCCGACCTGCGCGAGGTCGGCGAGCTGACGCCCACGATCGCCGCGCTGGCCGCACTCGCCGACTCGCCGAGCAGGCTGCGCGGCATCGCCCACCTGCGCGGGCACGAGACCGACAGGCTCGCGGCCCTGGCGGCCGAGATCAACGGGCTCGGCGGTGACGCGGCGGAGACCGACGACGGCCTCGCCGTACGGCCCCGCCCCCTGTCGGGCGGCGTGTTCCGCAGCTACGAGGACCACCGCATGGCCACGGCCGGCGCCGTGATCGGCCTGGCCGTGTCCGGCGTGCGGGTGGAGAACATCGCCACGACGGCGAAGACCCTTCCGGAGTTCGCCCTGATGTGGGCGCGGATGCTGGGGGGCGACCGCTGAGACGGCGCGAATACGACGAGGACGACGTCAGGGTCCGGCCGGGCAAGGGGTCTCGGCCGCGGACCCGGCGTCGGCCCGCGCACGAGAACGCCGTCGCGGGTTTCGTCGTGGCCGTGGACCGAGGTCGCTACACGTGCCTGTCGCCCTCGACCGGCACTCTGATCACGGCGATGAAGGCCAGGGAGCTCGGCCGCAAGGGCATCGTGGTGGGCGACCGGGTCGCGCTGGTGGGCGATGTGTCGGGCCGGCCGGACTCGCTGGCCAGGGTGGTTCGGGTCGAGCCCCGCACGTCGATGCTCCGCCGTACGGCCGACGACACCGACGACGTGGAGCGCCCGGTCGTCGCCAACGCCGACCAGCTCGTGATCGTCACCGCACTCGCCGACCCCGAGCCCAGGCCGCGCATGATCGACCGGGTCCTGGTCGCCGCCTACGACGCGGAGATCGATCCGCTGCTCTGCCTGACCAAGGCCGACCTGGCCTCCCCCGACGGGCTGGTGGCCCTCTACGCGCCGCTGGGCGTGCCGTACGTCGTGGTGAGCAAGGGCGGGTCGCTCGACGGGCTGCGTACGGCTCTCGCCGACCGGATCAGCGTCCTCGTGGGCCATTCGGGCGTCGGGAAGTCGACCCTCGTGAACGCGCTCGTCCCGGATGCCGACCGTGCCGTCTCCCAGGTGAACCCGGTCACCGGTCGCGGCAGGCACACCTCCACGTCGGCCGTCGCGCTGGAGCTGCCCGGCGGAGGCTGGATCATCGACACGCCCGGCGTGCGGAGTTTCGGCCTCGCTCACGTCTCGATGGAGACGGTGCTGGCGGCCTTCCCCGACCTGGCCCCGGGCAGCGTGGAGTGCCCCAAGGGGTGCAACCACCTCGGGGAGGAGTGCGCGCTCGACGCCTGGGCCGCCGCGGGCCACGCCGACCCGGCCCGGCTCGTGTCGCTGCGGCGCCTGCTCGCGAGCCGTGAAGGCGCTCCGGACGAGGACTGATCAGCCCCGGGCCGGTCGGGCGGCGGGGCTCAGGTGGCCGGTCGCAGCACCCACGTGATGACCATCTGGGAGACGACGGCCCCATCGGCCCGGGTGATGTCGACCTCGATGTCGAATTCCGGCCACCCTCCCACCGGCGGCTCGCCGCCGAGTCGCTCCCGGGTGCCGGGCACCCTGGCCTCGGCCACGACCTCGCCTTTGGCGAGCTTCAGGTAGCGGATGGTCGCGGTCAGGGCGAGGGGGGTGGCGCCGGACGCCATGGCGTCGCCGTACGCCGACAGAAGGGCCGCTCCCGAGGCCGTCTCGGCCAGGGTGAACAGCGCCCCCGCGTGCGGGCCTCCGACGTGGTTGTGCAGGTCGGGCCGGTCGGCCAGGCGGGCGACCGCGAGGCCGTCCTCCACGCGGTCGAAGGTTATGCCGAGCGTCCGCGCGAACGGCACGCTGTCCAGGAGGTACTCCCCAACATCGAATGACATGCCCGCAATGTTACTAACGGGTAGGGGTCTCGGGTGAGAGGCGCGACCGATCTCGCCGGTGGTCTCGCCCGTATGGATACGCCCGGGTTCGTACTCCGGACTCCTGTAGTACGGCCGCGACACGGTAGCGTTGCTCCTCGTGACGGGCTACAACGACGACCTGCGCCTCGCGCATGTCATGGCCGACGCGGCCGACGACATCACCATGCGGCGATTCAAAGCCCGTGACCTGCGTGTGGAGACCAAACCAGACCTGACGCCCGTCAGCGACGCCGACAGGGCCGTGGAGGAGAGCATCCGCGGCACGCTGCGCAGAACCCGCCCTCGCGACGCCATCGTCGGCGAGGAGTTCGGCACCACGGGCTACGGCCAGCGGTCCTGGGTGGTCGACCCCATCGACGGCACCAAGAACTACGTGCGCGGCGTCCCCGTGTGGGCCACGCTCATCGCGCTCATGGAGCAAGGCCGGGTCGTCGTGGGCGTCGTGTCCGCCCCGGCCCTCGGCCGGCGCTGGTGGGCGGCCCGGGAGGGCGGGGCGTGGACCGGCCGCGGTCTGACCAAGGCCACGCGGTGCCGCGTCTCCTCGGTCACCCGCGTGGAGGACGCCTCGATGTCCTACTCCGACCTCGCGGAGTGGCACAAGGCGGGCAAGCTCGACCAGTTCCTCGACCTCGACCGCAGCGTCTGGCGCAGCCGCGCCTACGGCGACTTCTGGTCCCACATGCTGGTCGCCGAGGGCGCGGTCGACATCTCCGCCGAGCCGGAGCTCTCCCCCTGGGACATGGCCGCCCTCACTGTGATCATCGAGGAGGCCGGGGGGATCTGGACCGACCTCTCCGGCGTGCCCGGCCTCGACGGCGGCAACCTCGTCTGCACCAACGGCCCCCTTCACAGCGACGTGCTCAAGCGCCTCGGCGGGGGTCCGCTCACGCTTCCCGTGTAGCCAGCCGTTCGGCGAGATGCTTGGCGAGGCCCTCCGCCGCTGCCTCGATCATGACGAGCACGTCGACGAAACCCTGGCGGTCGCCGTAAAAGGGGTCGGGAACCTCCGCCCCCTCGGGGGCCGCCGGGTCGAACGATCTCATCAGCCGGATGTCGGCCCCCGGCGGCGCCATGCGCGTAAGCGTCCGCAGATTCTCCCTGTCCATGGCCACGACCAGGTCGCAGGAGCCGAACCTCCCGGCGTGGAAATGGCTCGCCCGGTGGCGCGAGCCGTCATAGCCGTGCTCCGCGAGCACCGCCGCCGCCCGCTCGTCCATCGGCTTGCCCGTGTGCCAGCCGCCGGTTCCCCCGCTGTCCACGGTCACCATCCCGTTGAGGCCATGAGCTGCGAGAGCGTCCGTCACCACCACCTCGGCGATGGGGGAACGGCAGATGTTTCCCAGGCAGACCAAGCACACGTGAAAAGGCTTCATGGACCCCATGATTGCGCAGTGAGGTAGTGACCCGCGACGTTCACCCTGTGTTCACCTTGACACGGGAGGCACGTCACCTTGACTCCCTAGCTTCCTCATTGAGGCAATTCGTCTGGTAGCGGGACTGTGACGTATGACCAGATCGTCCGCGTCAGGCGTGTGACCAGCTCATCAGGCCGGTGACCCGTGTCGGGGGAGACGAGAGCCTCGTACTGCAGAAGATCAAGTAGGAGGAACAGGACCGTGAAGTACGCAGGCCGGGTCGCCGTGGCCACGATCGCGGGGGTGCTGTCACTCGCCGCATGTGGGACTGACGACAATACCGGTGGTACCAGCGCGGGCACCCTGCCGGCCTCGGCCGGTGGTGTGGGTGCCGGGCTGAGCGGCACGATCAACGCAGCAGGCTCCTCCGCTCAAGCGAACGCCATCGCCGAATGGAAGAAGAGCTTCCAGGGGGCCAACCCCGGAGCGAACATCAACTACCAGCCCAGCGGCTCCGGCGCGGGAGTCCAGGCGTTCGTCTCGGGTACGGTGGCCATCGCCGGCTCCGACTCGGCCCTCAACGACGAGAAGGGCGAACCGGCCGCGGCCGACGCCCGATGCAAGACCGGCAAGGCCATCAACCTCCCCATGGTGACCGGCCCGGTAGCGGTCGTCTACAACCTCTCCGGCGTCGAAGAGCTCAACCTCTCGTCGAAGACGCTCAGCGGAATCTTCAACACCACGATCAAGAACTGGGACGACCCGGCCATCAAGGCCGAGAACCCCAACGCCAAGCTCCCCTCGACCCCCATCCAGGCGTTCCACCGCTCCGATGAGTCGGGCACCAGCGACAACTTCACCAAGTTCCTGAAGGCCACCTCGGACTGGCCGTACGACGCCGCCAAGGCGTGGCCCGCCGAGGCCAAGGGCCTGGGCGCCAAGGGGTCCGACGGAATCTCCCAGGCCATCAAGACCACGCAGGGCGCGATCAGCTACGTGGAGCTCTCCTACGCGGAGAACTCAGCCCTCCAGATGGCCAAGATCGGCAACGGCGCGGGCGAGTTCGTCGCGCTGACCCCCGAGAGCGCGGGCAAGACGCTCGAAGCCGCCGAGGTCGTCGGCGAAGGAAACGACCTCAAGCTCAAGATCGACTACGCCACCAAGGCCAAAGGCGCTTACCCGATCGTTCTGGTGACCTACGAAATCACCTGCGAGAAGGGTCTTCCCGCCGACCAGGTGCCACTTGTCAAGGCCTTCCTCACCTACACCGCAAGCGATGAGGGCCAGCAGCAACTCACCCAGCTCGGATACGCCCCACTTCCCAAGAGCATGGTGACGAAGGTACGAACCGCCGTCGAATCGATCTCATAACTCTATGACAGCAACCCTGAAAACTCGCCAAGGCGGACCGGCCACGAGCCGGCCCGCCGTCCGGCGCTCACGCGCCGACAAGCCATTCCGCCACCTCACCGCCGCCGCCGGCGTCGTGCTCCTCGCGATCATGGCGGCCATCGCGGTCTTTCTCATCGCCGAGGCCATCCCCGCCCTCTACGCGAACGAGGGGTCCTTCCTCACCGAGCTCATATGGACTCCGAACAACAGCCCTCCGGCCTTCGGCATCGGAGCGCTCGCCTTCGGCACCCTGATGAGCTCCTTCCTCGCACTGATCATGGCAGTGCCCGTCGCCGTAGGCGTGGCGCTGTTCATCACGCACTACGCTCCGCGCAAGCTGGCCGGAGCCCTCGGCTACATCGTGGACCTGTTGGCCGCCGTCCCCAGTGTCGTCTACGGACTCTGGGGCGTCATCTTCCTGGTGCCGTTCATGCAGGGGCCGTCCGAGTTCCTCAACGAATACCTCGGCTTCATCCCCCTGTTCTCCGCCGACCAGGTCGTCGGCCGCTCGATGCTCACCGCCTCGATCGTGCTCGCGATCATGATCCTCCCGATCATCGCAGCCATCTCCCGCGAGGTGTTCCTCCAGGTCCCGCGCATGAACGAGGAAGCCGCGCTCGCGCTCGGCGCGACCCGCTGGGAAATGATCCGCATGGCCGTCCTGCCCTTCGGCCGCCCCGGCGTCGTCAGCGCCTCGATGCTCGGCCTCGGCCGCGCCATGGGCGAGACCATCGCCGTCGCGCTGATCTTCCCCGCCACCTTCGACATCACCTTCGGCGTCCTCGGCCCGAGCGGCAACAGCATCGCCGCCAACATCGCCCTCGGCTTCGCCGAAGCCGGTGAAGTCGGCCGCGGCGCATTGATCGCCTCCGGGCTCGTCCTTTTCATCATCACGCTGCTCGTGAACATGGCGGCGCGCATGATCGTCGTTGGACGTTCCGGAGCACGAAAGTGATGGCAATCGACCCGGGAGACAGGCCGTGAGCATCCAGACCATCTCGACCGGGCGCCGCGCCAAGGACACCATCGTCCGCGGCCTGGTCTACCTCGCATTCGCCATTGCGGTCGTCCCCCTGGTCTCCGTCGTCTACCTGGTGATCAAGAACGGCGCGGAGCGGTTCGACCTCGAGTTCCTCCTGCACTCCATGCGCAACATCGGCGCGCGGGACGCGGGAGGCGGCGCCTACCACGCCATCCTCGGCACCCTCGAACAGGTCGCCCTGGCCTCCCTCATGTCCGTGCCCATCGGCATCCTCACCGCGATCTACCTCGTGGAGTACGGCGGCAACGGACGTCTGGCCAACGCCATCCGGTTCTTCGTCGACGTCATGACCGGCATCCCCTCGGTCGTGGCCGGCCTGTTCATCCTGGCCTTCTGGGTCCTGTACCTCGGCCAGAGCTTCTCCGGGTTCGCGGGAGCCCTCGCCCTTGCCGTACTGATGATGCCGACCGTCGTCCGCTCGGCCGAGGAGATGCTCAAGCTGGTCCCCAGCGACCTCCGGGAGGCGTCCTACGCCCTGGGCGTGCCGAGATGGCGCACGATCGTCAAGGT
The DNA here is from genome assembly GCF_900100605.1 of Sinosporangium album. Taxonomy (GTDB): domain Bacteria; phylum Actinomycetota; class Actinomycetes; order Streptosporangiales; family Streptosporangiaceae; genus Sinosporangium; species Sinosporangium album. Next base: position 63,073 of record NZ_FNCN01000031.1, read on the forward strand.
CGTCCTGCCCACCGCGTTCACCGGCATCATCACCGGCGTCATGCTCGCCGTCGCCCGCGTCACCGGCGAGACCGCGCCGCTGCTGCTCACGGTGTTCTTCACCGACTCGATCAACGCGGACCCGTTCAGCGGGCCGCAGATGGGCCTGCCCCTCTACGTATTCGACCAGGCGGGACGCCCCAACGACACCGCCATCGACCGTGCCTGGGCCGGCGCCCTCACCCTCATCCTCATCGTCATGCTGCTCAACCTGGCCGCGCGATTGATCGCCAGGTGGCGCTCGCCCGCCACGGGTAGATAGGGGCCCCTCCATGGCTAAGCAGATCCAAGTGTCCGGGCTCGACGCCTACTACGGCTCGAACAAGGCCATCGAGGACATCTCGATGACCATCGAGCCGCGTTCCGTGACGGCGTTCATCGGCCCGTCCGGATGCGGCAAGTCGACATTCCTCCGCACTCTCAACCGCATGCACGAAGTCATCCCCGGAGCCCGCGTCGAGGGCAAGGTCATGCTGGACGCCGACGACCTGTACGCCCCCGGCGTGGACCCCGTCTCCGTACGGCGCACCATCGGGATGGTCTTCCAGCGCCCCAACCCCTTCCCGACGATGTCGATCTACGAGAACGTCGCCGCCGGCCTGCGCCTCAACGGGCGCATCAGCAAGGCCCGCGCCGACGAGATCGTCGAACGGTCGCTCAAAGGGGCGAACCTGTGGAACGAGGTCAAGGACCGGCTGAACAAGCCCGGCGCCGGACTCTCGGGCGGCCAGCAGCAGCGGCTCTGCATCGCCCGGGCCATCGCCGTACAGCCCCAGGTGCTGCTCATGGACGAACCGTGCTCGGCCCTCGACCCGATCTCGACCCTGGCCATCGAGGACCTGATCGCGGAGCTCAAGGACGAGTTCACGATCGTCATCGTCACCCACAACATGCAGCAGGCCGCCCGGGTCAGCGACCGTACGGCCTTCTTCAACCTCGCGGCGCAGGGCCAGCCGGGCAAGCTTGTCGAGATGGATGAGACCACCAACATGTTCACAAACCCCTCAGAGAAGGCCACGGAGGACTACATCACCGGACGGTTCGGATAGGACGGTTGCGGTACTTCGGCCACGCAGAAAGCCCCTGAGCCTCACGCAGAGGCATCAGGGGCTTTCGCTGTGGTGGGGCTTCTCTCTACGGCCGCTCGGGGGCTGCCTTCAGGAGCGGATCGATCCGATAAGGGATCTGATCGGAGAGGACGATCGTCGTATCCGTGCGCTGAACCGCGGGAGAAGCGAGGATCAGCGCGATGATGTCCTGAAGGTGCGACGTGCTGCGCGCCACCGCCCGGCAGAGCAGATCGGCCTGCCCGCTCGTGCCGTACACCTCAAGGATCTCCGGCACCTCCCGCAGCGCCTCCACCGCCTCGGCGAGCCTGCCCTGGGCGATCTGCAGGGAGACAAAGCCCAGGATCGGATAGCCGACCGCCTCGGGGGCGATGGTGGGCCCGAAATCCGTGATGACCTCCCGCGCCATGAGCTTGTCGACCCGCGCCTGCACCGTGCCCCGGGCCACCCCCAGCAGCCGGGCCAGCTCGGTCAGCCCGATCCTGGGGTTGGCCCGCATCGTCACGAGAAGACGACTGTCCAGCTCGTCGATCGTCATCCGCCCTCTTTCGTTGTTGATCTATCGTCGTGGATCTCCAGCCACGGACTTGGCAAAACAGCCCTTACCAACACGAGTATGCGAATCGCACAGCATTCCACGATCAAAACTGACTAGAGGTGCGCGATCTGACTATAAGAACTAGCCGCTCTTGCCAGAGATTCCGAGAATTGCTGTGATTTCAGTATGTTCGAGGAAGCACAGTACTTCGCACCGATCTCGACGCGCGACGACGGCTCAGTCCTCGTCGAACTCTCCGCGGATCACCCTGGCGTGGCAGACCCCACCTACCGCGAGCGCCGCAACGCCATCGCGGCCCTCGCCATCGGCTACGTGCCGGGGGACCCCATCCCCGTCGCCGAATACACCGCGCAGGAGCACGACGTCTGGGCCCTGGTCAGCCGCGAGCTCGCGATCAAGCACCAGAAGTACGCGCCCGTCGAATATCTGAACGCCGTTCAGCGTCTGGGCCTGCCCAAAGACCACATCCCCCAGCTCGAAGAGGTCAGCAACCTCCTCGCGCCCCTCACCGGCTTCCGCTACCTTCCCGCCGCCGGCCTCGTCCCCCTCCGAGACTTCTACGGCGTCCTGGCAGACGGATACTTCTACTCCACCCAGTACATCCGCCACCACTCCGTGCCGTTCTACACCCCGGAACCCGATGTCATCCACGAGGTCATCGGCCACGCCAACGCCCTCGCCTCCGACCGCTACGCGGCCCTCTACCGCCTCGCCGGCCAAGCCGCCCGGCGCGTCAAGAGCGATGAGGCCCTCGAATTCATCTCCAAGGTCTTCTGGTTCACCCTCGAATTCGGCGTCATCGCCGAACGCGACGAACTCAAGGCGTACGGCGCCGGCATCCTCTCCTCCTACGGCGAAATCGAAGAGTTCCGCGGCATGGACATCCGCCCTCTCGACCTGGCCGCCATGGGGACCACCCAGTACGACATCACCAAATACCAGGATGTGCTCTTCCGCGCCGAATCGCTCGACCACCTCGAAGACGTCGTCGGCGACTTCTGGGCCCACTGCGACGACGACAGCATCGCCCGCCTCAGCAGCTCCAAATAGCCCACGCGCCGCCCCGGCGGCAGCCACCCTCCCGCCCCGCCAAGCCCAACCATTGGCGGGGCGGACGCGTCTCTCCCCCCCCCCCCCCCCCCCCCCCCCCCCCCCCCCCCCCCCCCCCCCCCCCC
>NZ_FNCN01000015.1 GCF_900100605.1 Sinosporangium album
GGCGTACCGTCGTGGAAGACCACACCCTCACGGAGCGTGAACTCCACCTTGGTGTTGTCCTGGGTCCACTCCGTCGCGAGCCGGGGCTTCAGCCCGACTCCGTCGGGGGCGAGCTCGATCAGCCCTTCATAGATCAGCGATGTATACGTCTCGTTCCCCTTGGTCAGGGGTTCCCAGTCGTCGAGCTTCTGGTTGGTGCCGAATCGCAGCGTGCCCTGCGGCCCACCGGCCGCCTGCTGCTCAGCAGGGGAAGTGGCGGGCTTCTCGGAACCGTTGCCCCCGCAGGCCGCGACTAATGCGGCGGCCAGGGAGATCCCTACAACGCCCCGGAAGACTCTTCGCGTCATGTCTGATCCTTCATCATGGTTGCCGTAGCCGGCGACACACGCAGCTCCAGCCCCGGCTCCGCAGTCTGCGTGGTGTCGATCAATTACCTCACCCCGGCGAAAACCCATGACGAACCACAGGAAGCGCCCGGTAGAGGCTGTGGCGCGATCACGGCTGATCGCGATGCCCGCAACGTATGATTGGCTATGCCAATTGTCAATAGCTCCTTTCTCACCTTGCCTCCCATTTTTCACACTAAAAAGATCTCCCCCCACCTGGGGCGGGGGGAGATTTCTCACCGCAGGGTCACCCCCCGGGGCACCGTGGGCCGAGCGATCAGGCGTCGCCGATGATCTTGCTGCGCAGGCCCGCCGCAGTGGCCGCCAGCTTGTCGAGGTCCACGTCGACGAGCCGGCCGCCGCGCTTGCGGAAGCGCCCGGCGACCAGCACCGAGTCGACGTCGCGGGACGTGGCGTAGTGCACGATGTAGTTCGTGGGGTCTCCCGCGATCAGACCGGTCAGACCGGTGCCGAGCATCACGATGTCGGCTTGCTTGCCCGGGGTGAGCGTGCCGAGCTCGTCGCCGAGGCCGATGGCCTTGGCGCCGTTGACGGTGGCGTACTCCAGCACCCGCCGCGACGTGACGTACGGCGAGCCCTCATAGCGCCGCAGCGGCCAGCGGCCCTCCTGGCGCTCGAACTGGGCCTCGGTGGCCCGCATGATGTTGTAGGTGGCCCGGAGCTGGGCGAACATGTCCGGGTCGGTGAACGACGGCGCGTCGACACCGAGCGTCGGCAGCACGCCGGCCCGGTCGGCCCTGCCGACCGGGCTCATCTGCAGACCGCCGCTGTGCTCGCTCTCCGTGGTGAAGGAGATCGCGCACCCGCATGACGCCAGCAGCCTGAGCTCGGCGTCGGTGATGTTGTTGGAGTGGACCGGAAGCAGATCGCTGCCGAGCAGCCCGGCCTCGTGGAGGCGGAAGACCTCGGCGTGGATGTTCTGGTGGATCGTCAGCGGCAGGCCGAGGCTGCGGCCGAAGTCGGCCTCCACCCGCACGTCCTCGATCGGCGCGAAGGTCAGGGTGGTCAGGGCCAGGCCCAGCCGCACGAGGTTGGTCTTGTCGGACCCCAGCTCGTTGTGGAGGCGGGCGACATGCGCGAGCCTGCTCTGGCGCTCCTCCACGAGGCGGTCCTCACGGCCGAGCATGCCGTACGCGAACAGCACCCGCTGGCCGGTCTCGCGGTGCGCCCGCAGCGACCCCTCCGCGTGCTCCTCCGTCAGGACGTTGTGGCAGAAGTCGAGCGCCGTCGTGGTGCCGTTGTTCAGCGCGTCCAACGCGCAGGTATAGGTGGCCTCGTACATCTCCTGCGGGCCGAACCGCTCGCGGAGCGGAAACACCCGGGAGCTGTAATCGTCGAAGCCCCACACGTCCTGGCCGAGCCCCCTCATCGGGTGCTGCCACATGTGCAGGTGCGTGTCGATCAAACCAGGCATGATCACCATGCCGTCGGCCGGAACGACCTCGGCGTCCGGGGCGTTGATCTCCTGCCCGACCTGCTCGATGCGCCCGTCGTTGATGAGGACGTCCCCACCCGAAATATCCCCAAGCTCGGGGTCCAGCGTAACGACTGTCCCGTTCTTGAGAAGAATGCGTCCCTCAGACAACTCTTGCTCCATCCTTGTTCGAACCGGCCCGTTGTTCAGGCCGTATGTCGCGGCCACAGGTTCTGGCCATGTGCCGCTCTAGACAACGGGAGACCGGCGGAGTCGCCGGCCGCCCGTCGAGTCCTCAAGACCCGTTCAGCACGCGCCGCTGCAGGTCGCGCATCATGAACGGCAACTTCTCGGTGTCGACCCCGACCAGCTCGCCGCCGCGCTTGCGGAAGCGGCCGGCCACGAGCACCGAGTCGACGTCGCCGGCGTTGCTCTGCAGCACCACGTGCGCCGCCGGGTCGCCGACCGACACGCCAAAGGGGCCGGTACGCAGCAGCACGATGTCGGCCTGCTTTCCGGGGGTGAGCGTGCCGAGGTGGTCGCCCAGGCCGATCGCCTTCGCGCCGTTGACGGTCGCGTACTCGAGCACCCGGCGCGCCGTGGTGAACGGCGACCCCTCGTAGCGCTTCAGGGGCCACCGTCCCTCCTGGCGCTCGATCGCAGCCTCCGCGGAACGCATGATGTTGTACGTGATCCGAAGCTGGCCGAACATGTCGACCGCCACGCGGGACGGCACGTCCACGCCCAGCGTGGGAAGCACGCCGGCCCGGTCGGCCCGGTGCAGCGCGCTCATCGGACGGCCGCCGCCGAACTCGCCCTCCGTGGTGAAGGAGATCGCGCAGCCGCACGAGGCCAGCAGCTGGAGCTCGCCGTCGGTCGCGTTGTTCGAGTGGACCGGAAGCAGGTCCGGGCCCAGAACGCCCGCCTTCTGGAGCCGTACGATCTCCCCCGGGACGTTCTGGTGGATCGTCATCGGCAGCCCGAGCCCCCGGGCGTGCTCGACCTCCACCAGCAGGTCTTCCATCGAGGCGAAGGTGAGCGTGGTCAGCCCCATCCCGAGGCGCACCAGGCTCGTCGGGTCCGACCCGAGATCCTCCTTGATGCGGCTCACCTGAGCCAGGCGGCTTGCGCGCTCGGCTTCAAGACGGTCCTCATATCCGAGCATGCCGTACGCGAACAGCACCCGCTGGCCGGTCTCCCGGTGCGCCCGCAGCGACCCCTCCGCGTGCTCCTCCGTCAGCACGTTGTGGCAGAAGTCCAGCACCGTCGTGGTGCCGTTGGCCAGCGCCTCCGTCGCACACATGTAGGTGGACTCGTACATGTCCTGCGGGCCGTAGCGCTCCCGGACGGGGAACACCTTGGCGACGTAGTCGTCGACCCCCCACTGACCGGCGCCAAGACCGCGCAGCGGCTGCTGCCACATGTGCAGGTGCGTGTCGATCAGACCGGGGATGACCAGCATCCCGTCCGCCGGTACGACCTCCGCGTCCGGCGCGTCGATCTCCGGCGCCACCTGCTCGATGCGCCCCTCGCTGATGAGGACGTCCCCACCCGGCAGATCGCCGAGCTCGGGATCCAGGGTGATGACTGTCCCGTTCTTGAGAAGAATGCGGCCGTCGGACAAGTGTCGCTCCATCGTTGGTGATCTCAGTGGTGTGTGGTCGCGGGCCGACGGCGGGGCGGCGCGCCCGCCCCGGGCCCGGCCGTACAACAGCCCGGGGGCCGCCTCCGGAGAATCCTCCGGGCGGCGGCCGGCGAGGCTCGTGCCGTACGGTCAGTTCAGCACGCGGGCTTCCTTGTAGCGGAAGGTCGCGACGTTGCCGACGGTGTTGACGATGTTGTCGACCTTCTTGGCGTCGTAGGCCCAAAAGCCGGTGTACTCGAAGAAGCCGCAGTCCAGCGCCTCATCGTTGATGCTCTTCATCATGTTCTTCCACTCGGCCTCCTGCTCCTTCGGCTCAGTGGCCGCCAGGGCGCGCTCGACCGCCTTGTCAAGCTCGGCGTCGCTCGTCTTGTAGGGGTTGCCGGGCCCGTCCTTCTGGAAGCGGAACAGGTAGTAGTCGTAGGCTCCGGTGTCGGACGAGCCCGACAGCAGCGCGATCGGGTACTTACCGCTGCGGTAGACGCTGAAGTACTGCGCGAACTGCATGATCTCGATCTTGGCGTCGATCCCGATCGCGGCCATCTGGCTGCGGAACAGGTCGGCGACCTGCCGCTGGGAGTCGTAGGCCGGGAAGGTGAAGGACACCTCGGGGTTGCCCAGCTCCTTCATGAGCTCCTTGGCCTTGGCCACGTCGTGGGGGTAGCCCTTGAGGTTCGGGTCGTAACCCTCCTGGCCTTCGCGGAGGCGCTGCGTGTGGATCGTGCTGATACCGCCGAGCTGGGTGTCGATGAAGTCCTTGGGGTTGAGCGCGTAGCACATCGCCTGGCGGAGCTTGGGATCTTGGAACGTTCCCTTGGTGTCCATCATCAGCAGGCTCCACATCACCGATGGGAAGCTGCTGGACTTGAAGCCCTCGGTCTCCGCGCGCTTGGCGATCGTCGCGTTGGTCCAGGCGATGTCCACCTGGCCGCTGCGCAGCGAGTTGTACAGCGAGTCCGGCTCGTTGATGAACGTCATCTCGATGCGCCGGGGCCCGACCTCGTCAGGCGCGTAGTACTTGTCGAAGAAGGAGACCACGGTCTTGAACCCGGTCGTCGACTCCTTCGCCTGCAGCGTCCACGGACCCGTCCCGGCGGGAGTGGTCTTGAACGAGCCGTCCTTGAGCGCCTTCGGCGACACCATCAACGCGCCGCGCCGCGCGATGTTCGGCAGGAAGTTCGGCGCCGCCCGCTTGAGGTCCACCCTGACATGGGTCTTGTCGACAGCGGTGATCTTCTCGACGCTGTTCATCATCGACTGCCACTGGTTGGGCGTGTTGCGGACGCGCTCCAGGTTGGCGACCACCGCGTCGGCGTCGAACGGCGTGCCGTCGTGGAAGACCACGCCCTCGCGGAGCGTGAACTCCACCTTGGTGTTGTCCTGGGTCCACTCCGTGGCGAGCCGGGGCTTGAGAGTGATCCCGTCCGGGGCCAGCTCGATCAGGCCCTCGTAGACCAGCGACAGGTATGCCTCGTTGGCCTTGGTCAGCGGCTCCCAGTCGTCGAGCTTCTGGTTGGTGCCGAACTTCAGCGTGCCCTGCGGCCCACCGGCCTGCTCCTGCTGAGCGGGGGCCGGTTTCTCGGAATCTCCGGCTCCGCAGGCCGCGGTGAGGGTGGCTGCCAGGGAAACCCCCACAATGCCCCGGAGAATTCTTCGCGTCATGTCTGATCCTTCATCATGATTGCCGTAGCGCCGCGACACACGCAGCTCCAGTCCCCGGCTCCTGCAGCTTCGTGGCGTCGATCAACCACCGCACCCCAGCTAAACCCCATCGCAAACCACGGGAAATACCTGATGGGGGGTATGGTTCGATCACAATCGATTGCGACATCCGCAACCTACGATTGGCTATGCCAATTGTCAATACTTCCGGCCTCGCCCCGCCCACCGATCACCGCCCCCGCGTACGCCCCACTTCCCCCGCGCGTACGGAGGGGTCCGACGCTGGGTCGTCCCAAACTCTCGTTCCAGCGATAGGCACGACAAGCCCCAAAACCCAAACATCAGGAACATGTCCGGCAAAGCCCGGACAAGCGCCCTCCATCCGGCGGCACACCACCGGGGACCGAGGCGCGTTCACTCGGCCCCCGGTAGACGCTCACGCCTCAGGCGGTGGGGCCGGCCAGCAGATGGCAGGGCTGGTCAACAGGCGGCGGCGCTGGTCAGCAGGTGGTGAAGGCGGCGGGCCTCCTGAGCGAAACGGCTGGAGCCTCCCCGGGCCGCGGCCGAGGCTAGACCGGCGGGAGCGGACAGGGCGTGCGGGCCGACGAGCGCGGCGGCCTGGACGGCGATGGCCAGGAGATCGGCAAGGCCGGCGCGGGGCTTGGCCCCCGGCTGCGGGAGCAGACCGGCGAGCACCCCGGAGGCGATGTGCCACACGGCGTGGCAGGCTCCGCCCTGGACGGCGGCGTCGAGAGCCGACGCGACGCGGCCGAGCACCAGGAAGTCGGCCTCGACCAGCTCGACGACGACCGAGGCGATCTCATAGACGGGGGCCTGGCCGCGGGCGGCCAGCGTGATGAGGGCCTCAGAGGCGACCGTGCGGTCGCCGAGGTGGGCGTTGCCCATGCCGGCGGCGAGGGCGGTGGCCGTCGCCAGGCCGACGGGACCGTCCGCCTGGGCCAGGGGGAGCAGCACGCCGGAGTGGGGGTCGCTGTAGTCCGTCGAGGATGCCAGGATCTCGGCGGCGTGAGCGGCGACGACCTCGCGGTGGGAGGGCAGGACGGCGGGCCACGACGCGATGAACCGGGTGCTCCTCCCGACCGCCCCGGACGGACGGAGTGTCAGCAGCTTCTTGACCGGCTCCGGCAGGTCGGCTTCGGGGGCGGTCACGGTGGAGCGGATGCCCCGCAGCCACGGTTTGGGGTTGTCCTCGAAGACGCAGCTCACTTCAGGGGCGGGCACTCCGCCCGCAGCGAGCCACCCGGCCAGTTCGCGGCCCCGCGGGGAGGTGAGCGCGCCGGCCCGTTCGACGGCGGCCGGGTCGATCGAGAGCGGCAAGCGCAGCAGCGCCTGGTGGAAGTCGCGCTCCAGCACCTCCGCGCCGGCCGCCTCCAGGGACGCCAGACGTGCGACCAGGGTCACGGGATCGACGTAACCGGTGCCCGAGGTGGGGGTGGCCAGGAGGCGGGGAACGGTCCGGCCGCTCTCGATCATGGTGATGACCTCGCGGACGCGGTCGTTGGCGAAGGCATCGATGACCGACTGGCGCGACCAGTGCCCGCGGCGGGCGGGGATGGCCGCGGTGAGCTCGGCCGCGGCGTCGGGCCTGACGACGGCAAGCGCGAGCCTGTGCAGCAGAGAGCGGAGCTCGTGCTCGTAGTCGAGCAGCGTATAGTCCGGCAGGTCGGCCGCCGCCGACATGTGGGCCCAGGTCGAGTCGCACCACGGGCGCAGCGCGTCACGGACGGCATCGCGGTCGCGATGTGTCCACTCCACCGTCCCGGCGAGCAGCCGCTCCACGACCGCGCCGCCGTAAGGCCAGGAGAACGAGGCGAACTCCTGCGCCAGCTCGGCCGGCGAGGCGACCGGCGGAAGGGGGTCGGCCGCAGCGACCGCGACCGGCTCCGCCGGCGCCAGGGGCGCCGTCTCGGGGGCCAGCTCGCCGAAGACCTCGGCCAGACGCGTCCGCATCTCCCCCGGCAGGCCGCCCGCGGCCTCGGTGATCGCGGCGCGGCCGGGCTCACCGGCCTGCTTGGCGAGCTTGATCGCGAGTTTCACCGCACGCTCCTGGAGGGTCAGCGCCTCGTGCCCGAACGCCACGGCCACGGCGGCGAGCCCGGCGTCGACCCGGCGCGGCGCCAGGCGCGCCGCCTCCGCAACCCATCGGAGCGCGGCGGTCACGAGCTTGCGCTCCGGCCGGAAGGCGAGAGCCGACACCGCCTCCGCGAAGGAGTCGTCGTCGAGCGACCTTTCGCCGTCGAGGCGGCGCAGCGAGGCCGCCGCGAGCTCGGCGACCGAGACGGGGGCCGCAGGCAGAAGCCTGAGGAGGTCGCGGGCGGGGATCTCGTGGGTTGCCGGGTCGAGCCGCTCCCAGAGCCGGGCATAGGGCTCGACGTCGGCCCGGTCACCGCCGTTGAGCATCCTGTTGACGCAGCCGTCGAGCAGCGCCTGCCGTTCGACGCGCCCGCTTTCGGACAGGGCGGCCAGAACGGGAGTCGCCTGTTCGAGGCTCGGCGCCACCCCCTCGGCCTCGAACAACCTGGCCGCCATGTGATCGAGCAGCGGATCACGCAGAGCCAGATCCTCCACCGCGGTCTGGTCGAGGCGCTGCACCCATCCGGCGACGAACGCGTCGTTCTCCGGCGGCTCGACGCCCGTGGCCCGCACCATGGCGGCGGCCAGCTCCCAGTTGGCGACCCGGTCCCAGCCGCGGCGCGACGGCAGGCGCAGGCTCGACACCAGGCGGATGGTGAAGTCGCGGCGCCACGCTTCCGGACGGTCTTCGAGGACCTGTGCGATCTCCTCCCTGGCGAGTCCGCCCCGGAAGACCGGCTCCTCCGCGATGTCGCGCCTGCTGAGCCAGGCCACGACCTTGGCGGGGCCGCCCAGGCAGGCCGCCCCCGCGATGCGGAAGCCTGACGCCCGCTGAGCGACCTCCCAACGCGCCTCCCAGCCCGGTGCCAGGCGCTGCCTGAGGTAGAGCGGCAGCTCCTCCCCCACCTCCCGGCGCTGCGCGTCATCGAGCGACACCAGCAGCCGGACCAGGGCCGCGCGGTTCCGTCCCTCGATGTTCTCGCGAACCTCCTGCCACGCGTCCACGCGCACACCTCCAACGACAACGCACCCGCGGCGAACGGGAGCGGAAATGGGGAAAGGGGTCGGCTGCCCGGCGGGATGCCCTCGGCAGTCACGAGGACCGTAGCGATCGCCACCGACAATCTGCGGCGCCCTGGGGAGCCGTGCCTTGAGAGTCGGCCGGTGAGCCGCCCTGAACGTACGGCCGCGCCCGAGGCGGTCCCCCGCGACGGACGCCGAACGGCGGATGCCGAGGTCGGCACCCGCCGCCGGTGGGCTCATGCCGTACCGGATGCGCGGTCAGAACAGGGGTGTGGTGGCCTCCTCCTCGGCTTCGTGCCGGCTGGAGCGGCCGTGGGAGTGGTCGGCGCAGCCGCATCGGCGGCTACCGCGCTCGTGGACGGCCTCCGCCATCGCCTCCTGCGGCATCAGCTCCTGCGGCAGCGGGCGGCCGTGGCCGTTGAGGGCGGGTTCCTCGGCGGCGGGCGCCCCGAAGGTGAGGGTGCGGGCGCCGACGGGCACGAGGGCGAGGTCGTGGGTGATGAGGATGGTCGTACGGCCGTGCATCAGCCGCCGGAGCGGCTCCATGATGCGGGCGGCGCTCGTGGGGTCGAGCCCGGTCATGGGCTCGTCCAGGATCAGGATGGGCGAATCGCGGAGTAGGGCGCGGGCGATGGCGACGCGCTGGCGCTGGCCGCCGGAGACGAGGCGGCCCCGCTGGCCCATCGGGGTGTCGTATCCCTGCGGGAGCGCCTGGATGAACTCGTGGGCGTCGGCGACGATCGCGGCCTGCACGACCTGGTCGAGGGTCGCGTCGGAGCGGCCGTAGGCGATGTTCTCCCGCACGGTCCCGGAGAACAGCAGGCTTTCCTGGTGCAGAGTGGTGATGTTCTCCCGCAGAGAGGCGGCGGTCATGTCGCGCAGGTCGACCCCGTCGATCATGATCGAGCCCGCGTCGGGGTCGTAGAACCGCAGCAGGAGCTTGGCCATGGTCGACTTGCCCGACCCGCTGGGCCCGGAGCAGGCGAGCACCTCTCCGGGGCCGACCCGGAACGACAGGTCGCTGAAGGTGGGCGTGGACCGGGCGGGATAGGTGAAACCGACACCGGCGAACTCGACCGTGCCGCGGCTCCTGCCGAGCGCGGTCGCGCCGGCCCTGTCGGCGACGGTGGGTTTCTCGGAGAGGACCTCGATGACGCGGTCCGCTCCGGCGCCCGCCTCGGAGACGGTGAGGGCGATCTGGCCGAGCTGCTGGATCGTCGGGTACAGGTAGCCGAGGTAGGCGGCGAACGCGATCAGGCCGCCGATGGTGAGGCGCCCCTGGGTGATCTCCCACGCGCCCACCCCGATGATCGTGAGCAGGCACAGCGTCTCCAGCACCTGGACGACCGGGCCGTAGGCCACGGCGAGCCGGGCCTCGGACAGCTTCGCCCTCATCCAGGTGCGTCCCACCCTGTGGAGCCTCACGGCCTCGGCCGCCTGCCGGTTGTACGACTGAACGAGCGCCTGGTTGGACAGGCTCTCCTCCACCACGCTGTTCATGGTGCCGTTGCTGAGCCGTTCCCGGCCGGCGGCCTTTCTGAAGCGCGAGGCGAATACTTTGGACGCGATCAGGAAGGAGGGGACGAGCGCCAGCGTGACCAGCGCCAGGTCCCACCTGATGTAGAACGCCGCGGCGGCGAAGAAGAAAACGCTGATCACGGTGGTCACGAGCCGTACCAGACCGGAGGCGACCAGCTCCTCGATCGCCTCGATGTCGTCGGTGAGCCGCGCCATGAGGTCGCCGAGCCTGCGGTTCTCGAAGTAGTCGGGTGACAGCCCCTGCATGTGGCCGTAAACGTAGTCGCGCAACCTCAGCAGGAACCGTTCACCGGCGAGCGCGGTCAGCCACCCGCCGATATAGGCCGCGATCCCCGCCACGACGGCCAACCCCAGCCACAGGGAGGCCGGAGCCCAGAAGGCGCCGAGATCCTGTTTGGCCAGCACCTGGTCGGTGATGCGGCCGAACAGCCAGATGGCCACCACCTCGCAGGCGGCAGCGAAGACGGCAACGGCTATCCCTATGGCGAGATACCGCCGGTTGCCCTGCATGTGCGGCCAGAACTCGCGGAAGACGTTTCTGATGGAGATTATTGGCGCCACGTTCGGTACACGCATGACTGGAAACTCCGAATTCATCAGGTTCCACCGCACGGCAGCCGCCGGAATATCGCGCCCACGACCGGAGAAAATTATCGGGAAATTCGAGCGCGTGACAGGCCGGGCACCCGGCGGAACACCGCTGGCACACCTTTATCCGGCCCGCCGGCGGCCTGTTGCCAAGCCACCGGCGGGCCGGTTCAGAACGTCCTCGCCGCCAGTCATACCGGGACTCACGGCGAGGACCGCTCTTTATTAGTTCCGAGTCGTGTCGGACATGGACCGGCGGCCTAGACCGCGGCTCCCACTCCGGGCGACGGTGGAATTATCACCACCAGCGGTGGCAACCGCCGTGGTGACGGCGCCGGTGACAGCCGCAGCCGCCCCAGCCCCATCCGAAGCCCCAGTCGTCGTCGTCCCACCAGCCATGCCACTTGATCGCGGATCCGATCATTGGAGACCCCCCTTAATTTGGGTCGGTTTCTTGGACTTAGTCCAGATATACCACCAATTGCGACACCGTCCCCCAAGTCGACTTCAACGTCACCTAGAGATGGCTTAATCGGTAAAGGAATGGCAATCTGAAACCTTTATCCCGAATTTATTTGTTTAGCCGCGATCTGTTGCGGCCTTTACGTAGGCGCGACGGACATCGACAGAACGCCGTTCGCTTACCCCGGCGAGCCCGAAAGCGTCCTCGAAGTTGAAATCCATACGAACACTTCGAGAGGAGGGCACTCCGCCCTCCGGCACATGACCCCGCACACCGGAAACGCCTGCACACACGCCCTACGGCCCAACGAGCGGCTAGCACACCACCTGCACCGCAAGGGGAGTAGACATCAGTACCACCCAGCACAAACACCCCGTTGCCCAGGGAAACCCCAAAAGCTCACAAGCCCCACGCCGGTAACACCGGCGTGGGGATCAGAAGACACGGGTGCGGACGAGGCATGGGCGGCGGCTTTCGCCGTACAGCGCAGCCGGGCGGCAGAACATCATTCGGCCCTGGGAATCCGAACACGACATCGAGAAGAATGCTCCGCCGGCCGCCCGGAGACAGTCGGGGCGCGACCGGCGCACGGGGAAGACATATGAGAGCCGGCGGGGAGGCCCCGCCGGCTCTCATATGCATGGCACCAGGAAGTATCCCTAGTACTTACAACAGTACTTCTTGCACTTCTTCTTTTTCTTCTTGGGCTTGCGTCTATCGAAAATGCCGGGCAGCGACATAATCATGCGAACCTCCTCACGACCGAGCCATCCCATCCAGCCCCGCGGCCCGTTCCGAGGACACGCAGGCGACGAGAAACGCTCTTTCGTTCTCGCTGACGCTCCAGATATATCAGCAGCCGACCCGGACATCATTCAAGTCGGCCTCAACTTACCTCTGATAACGGTTTGCCCGGCAATATCAAGGCAAACTTCAACCCGAAGGACGTCTTCAGCCGTTCAACGTTCACACCGGATCAGGAAGTTGAGGTTTAACTTATCCGGTTCAGACGGGCATTATACGCCGCGGCCTCAATGTGACCGTCTTTCTGAACCCTTCGATGACCGCGTGCACCTGCCAGGCCGTTTCGGTGGTGCCGATGAGGTCCAGGTCAGGTTGGCGAAGAACACCGTCGCCCCGCGCGCGATCAGGGTCAGCGCCACCGGAAGCCCGGCGTAGACGTCGTGCCCTCCCCCCGCTCCGGCGATGAGAATCCGTTCGGCCCCCGCCAAACGGGTGAACAACGGCACGCGGTCGAGGTTCATGAACGGCGACACTATCGCTTGCCCGATTTTCCGGGCGACTTCAGCCAGAAGCCCAGCATGGCGAGCACACCCACCTCGGTGATGACGACGAGCCGCTGGGCGAGGCCGGCGGGGATGTCCTCGTTGCTGATCTCGATGCCGAACATGCGGATGATGTACGGCATCACCACGAGCACCAGGGCGCCGGAGGCCGCCACGCTCAGGTGCCGCACCCGCCTCGCCCACCGCGAGTCGCGATAGCGGCCGGCGATCAGCAGTCCTGCGAGCGGCATGGCGATGAAGGCGACCAGGGCGGCGTACCTGTGAATTCCTCCGGACAGCGACAGCGGCAGGCCGGGAGCGTCCGTGGGGAAGGCGCCGACGAGTAGGATGCACAGCCCCCACAGCGCGACCAGCAGAGCGGCGCCGACGTCGGCTCCCCTGCGGAACGCGACCCACCCGAACAGCACGGCCCCGACGCCGAGTAGCGTCAGCGACGCTTCGAGGAGCCAGCCTTCGGCGATGAAGGCGTACTCGCTGATCAAGGTGTGCAGCGGGCTGAGATCGGCGCCGGCGTGGAGGGTGAGCATCGCCACGCTACCCGTGATAATCGCCGTGAATCCGGCGGTGATGAGCGTCCTTCCCGAACCTGGTGCCATGACATCAAAAATGGCGATCTATAGCCCGCCAAACCATCGGAGATCAGCCTTAAGCAGCCCTGATCCATCCCGGAGAAGAAGAGGGAGGCCGCAGGCCGACCCCCTAGGGAAGCTCCCCGGTTCCACCACTCTGACCTGCGCAGACGACAGGGAACGGAGGGGCGGGCCCCCTCAGGGTCGCCCATCGGGGGTAGTGCGGGCAGGGGGGGAGGTCAGGCGGGTTCGGCCATGTACCAGCGGGCGTGGCCATCGCCCCGGATCAAGGAGTCCAGGCGGCGGGACAGCTCCCGATAGGAGAACGGATCACTCGCGGCGTTGCGGATGTGGATGCCCACGGCATACATGTCACGGACCTCCATCAGCGTGGCGTAACCCGGCCAGGCTCGCAGGTCGCTGCCGTAGGCCGAGGCGAACGCGTCGACGTCTGCGGTGGTCAGCCCGAACCTACGCTGACCGTGATAAGTGTGGATCAGGTCCCATTCACGCGGCCCGACCGCGACCCCGTCCCAGTCGCAGAGCACCACATGGCCGTCCGAGCACCGGAGCAGGTTGTCGATCCAGGCGTCGCCGTGCAGCAGCACCGGAGCCCCCTCCCCGGTCAGGCCCGACCACGAGTCGGTCAGCTCGTCGATGCGGTGGGCGAGCCAGGACTGCTGCCGACCGCTCAGCACCTCCGATCGGATCACCGCGGCCCGCACCTCCGCCAGGGGGTCGCGGAAACGTTTGAGTGCGACAGGCGGAACCGGCAGGGTGTGAAGGCTGCGGAGAATCCTGCCGAGCTCCGTGGTGGTGGGCCGCCCGCTCGCCGGCACGTAATGCCAGAACGTCACCACCCTCCCGTCGCGGACCACCGGCTGCTCGGAGATCTCGTCGGCGGGACGCACCGCGGGAAAGCCCTGCTCGGCGAGCCATCGCGCCACGGCCAGTACGGCGGGAAGCCTGGTCAGCGCGTCGGGTGCGGTGGCGATGCGCACCACGATCTGGTCACGCAGCTTGAACACCGCGTTGCTCCGCACTCGCAGCAGTTCCGCACCATCCGAATGAATCCCGACATCGTCACAGACTTCGCGAAGAATGGCCCACGCCCGCTCCACCAGGGAGTGGCCACTCATGGGCGAATTGAGGCGGGTTGGGCGGCGACATCGGCGAGCACCTCGGCCAGACGCTTGGCGGCAGCCGTACGGCGGCGCTCGACCGGCAGGGCCCCCAGCAGAGCCCGCGCCCGCGTCACCACGATGGACGTGCGGTGTTCGGGCGGAACCTGGAGCATCGCCTGCAGCGCGAGCCTGCACGCCTCGTCGGTGTGCCCCTCCCGGAAGATGTGCGTGGCCTGGTCGAGCTGGATCAGGACCGGATCGATGGTGTACGGCCCCAGGGCCTCAGGGTCGGGGATGCGCGTCAACTCGCCCAGTTCGATCAGCGTGCCGGTGCGGTAGAACTCCAGCCGCCGCTCGGAGAAGACGAAGGCCAGCTGCTCCAGGCCGCTGCGGGGCATCCTCGCGAAGATCTGCTCAGCCTCTGACAGCGCGATCCTGGCGGCCCCATGGTCCCCCAGTTTGGCCAGCGCCCGCGCCTCGGCCGCGGCCCCGAGCGCGGCGGGCGAACTGGGGGCGCTCCCGGCCAGCATGCGGGCCTCCCGGGCGAGGCGCAGCGTCTCGGCGAGATCACCGTAGTGGTAGGGCAGCATCGCGTGCTGGGCCCTGACCAGGGCCCGCAGGCGCAGGTCGCCGAGGTCGTCGGAGGCCGTGCGGGCGGTGCCGTACCACGCGTGCGCGAGATGGGTGTCGCCGAGCTTCATCAGCGCGTCGGCGGACATCAGCGCGAGCATGGTGACGGCGTTGAGCAGCCTGCGCTGAGCGACAGCCGGCTGCCGCGTCACCGCCATCCGGCGCACCTCGGAGATCTCCAGCATCAACCGGTAGAGCATCGGAAGCGGGGCGCTTTTGATGTATTGCCGGCGATAGCTGAGCACTTGCTCGTCCAGCCGGTCGAGCTGCTCCTCGCTGACCGACGACTCGGCCAGGGTCCTGTCCACCGCCTGCCGGGTGTTGTCCACCTCGACCAGCAGGCGCCCGTTCAGCGGCGTGCCGCCGCCCAGCAGCGCCTGGTGGAACAGCGCCCGCCGTTCGGTGTCCTCGTCGCGCTCCCACTGAGCGATCGGGTACGGCTGCTCGCCGAAGCCGTCCTGCCGCGCCACCACCACGACCTTCGTGCCGCCCACATCGTCGCAGTAGTCGGCGGCGAGCCCGAGCCGTACGGCATTGGCCCGGTAGAGCCGGGACAGCAGATCGATGGTCTGCGGCCTCGGCCGCGCGCGGTTGTTCTCCCATGCGTTGAGCAGGTCGATACTCGCCCGGGGAGACCCCAGCGCATTCCGCTCGCACAGCTCCTCAAGTTCTTGTACGGCTTTGCGCGCCGACCATCCTCGCGCAAGCCTGTGGGCCTTCAGCAGGCTGGCGCCGCAGCACCCGTGGATGGCCTGGGCCGTCTGCCATAGCGACCACTGCCGATGTCCGGCCTGTTCACGCCATCGCCGCGCGCACGCGGGCGAATGCTCTCCTCGGGCCATGCACGCCCCTCCGCGTTCTCCCCGCCCCCTCAGTGTGGATCATCGCAGCGTCCCGCTGTCCCGTCAGATCTTTTCCCACAGGTTAATAACGGCGCACCACCTCATGAACATCCCAGTGCAAACCGTTCCCCAGATCCGTGGGGATTCCACGGAAACACCCCGCGATTCCCAGAGGCTGCGCGGAACCGGAGATGGAGCGGTGTTTGCCCGTCCCACCCGGAAGACCGCAATCTGCTGTTGACAGCAACCGTCTTCACCGTTCCGCTCCAGGAGTGATCATTATGACGGCACGGAGTCACGCGATGACCGCGGAGGCCGTGGATCACCTTCAGCGCCTCGCCCTGCAACTGGAGGCCCATTCCTTCAAGGTCGAGCTCACATCGCGCACCGGGCTGGTCCCCCAGCTCCGTGTGATCAATCCCGCCGCCCCGTCGGTGACCGAGGACGTCCTCGCCTGCGAGGACGACGGCGAATGGTGGTTCTGGCTCTCCTGGGCCGGCCGTATCGGCCAGGCCGAGGACGTCACCACCGCTGCCGAGCGCATCGCCAGCGTCCTCTACGTCATCAGGCGCTGACCTGCATATTTCCCCAGAATCCCGAGATTGCTGCCACACTTGCAGAGGCCACGCGTAAGTGGCCCACGTCCGGCTCCCCCCTCGTGGAATTCAGGCCGCAGCCCTGACAAACCGGTGATTCAGCCTTGGTAGGGCTGTTGGCGGGATGAAAGCGCACCGCAAGAGGGGCTCCCTAGGGTCCCGGACGTTGCCATCAGCAAGGAAAGGCATTTGATGTTCCGCGTCTCCTACCGTCGCAGCGCCTCCGCCCTCGCCGCGGCAACCGCGTTCGTCTTCCTCACCGCCGCTTGCGGCGGCGGGGAGACGGACACCGCGGCCAAGCCCGCCGAGAGCAGCAGCGCCCCGGCCGACAGCAAGCCGGCCGAGCAGCCCGCGGGCGGCGACAACGCCAAGATCTGCGCCGACGCCACCCAGATCGGCTTGGACATGACGGGCAAGATGACCGAGCTCATGGCCGACCCCGCGGCGGGCCGCAAGGCTTATGACGAGGCGGCGGCAAGGTTCAAGGACCTCGCGGGGCAGGCGAGCGGCGATCTCGCCACCGCCCTCAACGACATGAGCGCGCTCTACGCCTCGCTGAAGTTCGACGAGAGCGACCCGACGAAGGCCATCGCCGCCGTCACCGAGGCCGCGAAGAAGGTCCAGGACACGTCGACCGCCCTCGCCAAGGCGTGCACCCCCGCGTAACCTGACCTGTCCCAGTGGGATGGCAGGCCCCACCGGGACACCCACGCGTCGGCACGGCCACCGCCGCCCGCGGCAGAGCGGGCGAGAGCGGCGGCCGTGCCGTTCGCCGTTCCAGCGCTCACGGACAGGTCGCTCCTCTACCCTGTCGCCGTGACAGTTGAGACCACGGCTGGGACCACAGTCCAGTCAACCTCGGAGGAGACCCACCGCCGGGCGCGGCTTGCGCGCCTCGGGGTCCATGCCCGCGGGGTGGGCGCGCTGACCCTGGCGGCGGCCGCCGTCTACGCGCTGCTCGGCCTGGTGAGGCTGTCCACCTTCAGGGCCACGACGTTCGACCTGGTGATCGTCGACCAGGCGGTGCGGGCTTATGCGAAGTTCGCTCCGCCGTACATCCCCACCGTCGGCATGGTGCACGGGCGGGGCATGGAATACCTCCAGGTCGCCGACCACTTCTCGCCGATCTACGCCCTACTCGCCCCGCTCTACTGGATCCACGACGGGCCCGCCTCGCTGATCGTCGGGCAGGCCCTGCTGTTCGCGGGGGCGATCCCGTTCCTGTGGATGTATACGCGCAGGGTGCTCGGTACGGCGCCCGCCTACCTGGTCTCCGCCGCCTACGCCCTGTCGTGGCCCGTGGCGCAGGCCGTCAACTTCGACGCGCACGAGGTCATGTTCGTCCCCATCCTGTCGGCGATCATGATCGAGCGCTTCCACGCGGGCAAGCGGCTGCCCGCGGCCCTGGCGATGGCGGGCCTCCTGTTCGTCAAGGAGGACATGGGGCTGATGGTCATCGGGGCCGGGGCCTGCCTGTTCCTGCTCGGCCACCGGTGGATCGGGCTCGGGTGCGCGGCGCTCGGCGCGGGATGGGCCGTCATGCTGCGCGGGTGGCTGATGCCGCTGCTCGGCGGCGACATCCAGGACTTCTGGGCTTACGCGCACTTCGGTCCGGACGTGAAGTCCACGGTCTGGGCGATGGTGAGCGACCCCCTCGGCACGCTCGGCGTGCTGTTCGACACCGAGACCAAGGTCGACACGATGTTCCTGCTCGTGTGGCCGACCCTACTGCTCTGCCTGCTGTCCCCCATGGTGCTCATGGCCGTCCCGCTGGTCCTGGAGCGCATGCTCGCCGACCGGTCGCTGTGGTGGGCGCAGGACTACCAGTACAACGCCTTCGTCATCGTCGTCCTCATCTGCGCGGGCGTGGACGGGCTGGCCAGGCTGCTCAGGCTGGTCGGGCGTCCGGACGACCGGCGCGTCGGGCTCGCGTGGGCCGCCGCCGCGCTCGCCGTCGCGATCACGCTGCTGCCGCAGTTCGCCTTCGGGCAGCTCGTCCGCCCGGAGTTCTACCGGAAGGACATCCGGGCTCTCGCCGCCGCCGAGGTCGTGAGCAAGGTGCCCTCCGGGGTCGTCGTGGAGACCGTCAACTCGCTCGGCCCCGCGCTCACGAGACGCGCCACGGTCCTCATGTGGGGCAACAGGCCGTACGGCTCGCCCTGGGTCGTAGCCGACGTGGCGCGCTGGGAATACCCCTTCGGATCGCTCGACGAGCAGAGGGACCGGGTGAACGATCTCGTGCGCTCGGGATATCGCCCGGTGTTCGAACGCGACGGCTTCGTAGTGCTCCACCGCCCCTCGGCCGCGACCGCAGGACCGACGCCCCCGACGCCCTCCACACCCTCGACGTTCCCTACGCCCCCGGCACCCTCCGCGCCCCCGGCGCCGTCAGGTTGAGGGCCTGAGGCGGACGGCCTCCTCGTAGACCTCGTCGAAGCCCTTGAGCACCACGGGCCACGAGCACTCCACCGGCTCGGTGGCGCGGTTGTGGGCCGCGATCCGCTCTCGCAGCTCCCGGTCGCGCGCCAGCCGTACGACCGCCGCGACCAGGTCCTCGGCGCTGCGGCCGAGCAGCCCCTCCTTACCGGTGTGCACGAAGTCGGCCACCCCGCTCTCCGCGCGCGCCACCACCGGCACCCCCGCGGCACGGGCCTCCAGGGCCGCTATCCCGAACGACTCCCTGGGCGCGGGAGAGACGAAGACGTCGGCACCGGCCAGCACCTCTTTGATCTCGTCGCGGGTCAACCGGCCGGGAAGCCGTACCCATCCCGCCATGCCGTGCAGGCGCAGGAAGCGCTCCATGGCCCCGCGCGCGGGGCCGTCGCCCGCGATCGTCGCGCGGAGCGGCACCGTGGAGGGCAGGCGGTGGCGCACCGACTCCAGCACCTTCAGCAGGCGCACCGGATGCTTGCGCGGCGCCAGCCGTCCCACCGCCACCACATGGACACCACCGGCGTCACGAAACGCGTCGTCCTCACCCACCGCGACTTCACCCACCGCGACTTCACCGACCGCGACTTCACCCACCGCGCCCGCGCCGACCGGGCCGGCATCACCCGGACGCCACCCGCTGACGTCCAGCCCGTTGGACACCACCCGCACCGGCACCCGCCGGCCCGCCACGGCCCGGATCGGACGCGCGGCGGCCTCGCTGACCGTGGTCGCCACCAGGCCCCAGCGCTGCCACTCGAACCCCCACCGCAGCGCCCGGTAAAGCCCCCGGGTGACCGGATCCCACATGCTGTGGACCGTCACGACCGTCGGAAACCCCCCGCGCACCGCCGCCCTCAGCCCCATCCAGGCGAACGGCGACACCGCCCCGGCGTGCACGTGCACCACGTCGGGCCGCAGCGCGGCCATCAGCCTCGTCAGGTGCCCGCCCCCGAAAGGATGCACGGGCAGGTCGAACGGCATGCGCGACACGATCCGCTGGACCCCCGCGAGCCGCTCTCCCCCGGTCGCCGTGGCGACCTCGACCGTGTGCCCCGCCGCCCGCTGCATCCGCACCAGGTCCGCGACCTGCACTTCGATGCCGCCGAGCCGGGGCAAATAGCAGTCACTGACGTGGAGGATCCTCACTCCGCCAGCCTCCCAGACACAAACCTCTCCCCTCAAATCCACCCCGAGCGCCGGGGATGCGTCCGGACACTCTCCGGCCGCCCTTCGGACACGCGACCGCAGGCGCGCGATCAATCAGGCGCGGCTTCGCAATTAGATTAGAGATGTGCCTCGTACCGCTGTGTTCTTCCACGCCCACCCCGACGACGAAGCCCTGCTCACCGCGGGCACCATGGCGATGCTGGCCGCGGAGGGCCACCGTGTGGTGCTGGTGGTGGCCACGGCGGGAGAGCGGGGGCTCGCCGACGTCGAACCCGGGGAGGAGCTGGCCAGGACACGCACCGCCGAGCTGTACAAGTCCGCGGCGGCGCTCGGCTGCGCGCGGGTGGTGCTGCTCGGCTACGGTGATTCGGGGCTGAGCTCCGACGGCGGGGTGGCAGGCGACCGTCCGGACAACGCCTTCATCGACGCCGACTCGGAGGAGGCCGCGGGGCGGCTGGCGAAGGTCCTGATCGAGGAGGAGGCCGATCTGCTCACGATCTACGATCCGGCGGGCGGCTACGGGCATCCCGATCACGTCCAGGTGCACCGCGTCGGCGGCCGGGCGGCGGAGATCGCGGGCACACCCGTCGTGCTGGAGGCGACGGTCAACCGGGATCCGCTGCTCAAGGGGCTGCGCCTGGCCGGCCGTTTCTACAGGTTCCCCGCGGAGTTCGACGTCCGCGCCTTCGAACGGGCCTACACCCCCGGCGACGCGATCACTCATCGGGTCAACGTGCGGAGGTTCGCCCGGCAGAAGCGGGCGAGCATGGAGGCGCACGCCACCCAGGCGGCCGGCGGCGAGGGGCCGCGCACGCTGGCCGTGATGCTCAAGGTGCCGGGTCCGCTCTACCGCCTGCTCTTCGGCACCGAGTGGTATGTCCGGCGCGATCTTCCCGCCGGCGCGCGCCTCACGCACCCGTTCGACCACTGGCCCCGCTCATGAGCCGGGCGCCGAGCCCCCTGATGCCGCACGCCACGAAGACCAAGGAGGGGCGATGAAGAACCGGTGGGTCAAGGTGGGGCTGTCGACGGCCTCGCTGGCCCTCGCCGTCACCCTCGTCGTCTTCCTGCCGTCGATCGTGAGATTGCTCACGGGCAAGCACGTGTCATGGACCGAGATCGCCGCCGAGTTCACGGCCATCGGTCCCGGCATGATCGCGCTGATGGCGGCGGTCTGGCTGGCGAGCCTGCTCGCCTACACGTTCGTGCTGACCTCGTCCCTACCCGGTCTGAACCACATGCAGGCGCTCACGCTCAACGCCGCGGGCAGCGCGGTCAGCAACCTGCTGCCGTTCGGCGGGGCCGCCGGAGTGGCGCTGACGATCGCGATGACCAAGGGCTGGGGTTTCACAGTCCGGTCGGTCGTGGTGTCGACGCTGGTGAGCGGAATCTGGAACACCCTGTTCAGGTTCATCCTCCCGGCGGTGGGCATCGTCGCCCTGCTCGCCGCGGGCGAAGTGCCCAACCCGACGGTGGCCCGCGCCGGCTGGGTGGGCGCCGTGTCGATCCTGGTGCTGGTCGCGGTCGTGGGCGTGGCTCTCTACATCGACCGGGCGGCGGTGCTGCTCGGGCGCGCCCTCGACGGGGTGGCGGGCCTGCTCCCGGGGCGGCGGCGTGCGCCGCACGCGGCGTCCGAGGCACTCGAACGGCTGCGCGCCGACACGGCGGGCGTCGTACGGCGGCGCTGGCCCGGCCTGTCGCTGGGCATGGTCGCCTTTCTGGGCTTCCAGTGGCTGATCCTCGTCTGCTGCCTCCAGGCGACCGGCGTGTACCCCGGGTTCGCCCAGTCTCTGGCGGTCTTCGCGCTGTCGAGGGTGCTCACCGCGGCGGTCGTCACTCCGAGCGGCGCCGGCATCATGGAGGCGGGCACGATCACCCTGCTGATCGCCTTCGGGGCTCCGCCCGGTGGGGCGACGGCCGCCGCACTCTTGTTCGGCTTCTGGACCTACACTATCGAGATCCCCTTTGGCGGGCTGGCGTTGGGCGCGTGGGCTCTGCTCCGCAAGCGCAACGGCACCTCCGCCGCCAGATCTGGGCTGGAGCGACGGCATTTGTCGCCTGGCCAGGCGACGCGGGCGAGCACGGAAGACACCGGTTCGGGACACCCCAGCACGCACGCGTGACACGATCGTGAGCAAGACCCCCCGACCCGAGAGTGACAAATACCTTGTGCGTTGATCGAAGGCCCACATAGCGTGGCGGCTGACATGGTGGCGTTCCGGGTTCTCGGGCCTGTCGGGGCTAGTGAGGGCGACAACGAGCTCGATCTCGGCGGATTGCGGCAGCGAGCGGTGCTCGCCAGGCTGCTCGTTGCGCGAGGGCAGGTCGTCCCCGTCGACTCCCTCCTCTACGACCTGTGGGCCGACGACGCGACCAAGGGCGCGCAGTCGGGCCTGCAGGTCTACATCTCGCGGCTGCGCAGGGTGCTGGAGCCCGGTCGGCCGAGAGGCGGGCCGAACCGGCTGCTCGTGACCGTCGCCTCGGGCTACGCCCTGCGGGTGGCGCCCGATCAGGTGGACGCGCTGCGCTTCGCGGCGATGGTGCGCGCGGCCGGAGAGCACCTGGACACCGATGACCCGCAGGCGGCGCGGGCGAGGCTGGAGAAGGCGCTCGGCCTGTGGCGCGGCACGCCGTACGCCGACTTCGCCGACCAGCCGTGGGCGGAGGCCGAGGTCAACAGGCTGACCGAGCTGCGTCTGGTGGCGCGGGAGCGGCACGCCGACACCGGGCTCCGGCTCGGGCTGCACGCCGAGACCGTGCCCGATCTGGAGGCCCTGACCACCGAGCACCCGCTGCGCGAGGAGGGGTGGCGCCTGCTGGCGCTCGGGCTCTACCGCTGCGGGCGGCAGGGCGACGCGCTCGCCGCGCTGCGGCGGGCGCGCACGATCCTCGCCGACGAGCTCGGCATCGATCCCGGGCCCGCGCTGCGCAAGCTGGAGTCCGACATCCTCGCTCAGGACTCCGGGCTCGAACTGGCCGTCTCACCGGCGCGCGGACGCGGCGTGCATGTGAACGACACATGGCCGCCGCGGCCCGCCGCACCGCAGGTGGAGCCGCCGCCGCTGTCGCCGGAGCCGTTCGTCGGGCGGGACGCCGAGCTGTCGCGTCTGATCGCGACGGCACACCGTACGACGCGCTTCACGCCCGCGGTCGTCAGCGGCGACGCGGGCGAGGGCAAGACGACCTTGGTGCGCCGGCTGGCCGAACGGCTGGCCGCCGAGGGGTGGATCACGACGTCGGGCGCCTGCCCGGACTCCAGTGCGACTCCTCCGGGGTGGGGGTGGGTGGAGATCCTGCGCAGCCTCATCACGGTCACCGGGCCGGGTGAATACGGGCAGCTTCTGGCCCCGCTGCTCGACGACGCCGCACCCGACCCCGACGACGATCAGGTGGCGGGCGGCTTCCGCCTGCACAGGGCCGTCGGCGGATACCTCAACGGCATCGCCAGGCAGGCCCGGATGCTGATCACGCTGGAGGACCTCCACTGGGCCGACGACCAGACGCTGGCCCTGCTGCGGGCGCTGCCCAGCCTGCTGGCCACCAGCCGCGTGCTGCTGGTCGTGACGTGCCGGGACAGCGAGCTGGACGACCGGCAGGCCGAGGTGCTCGCCGCGCTCGCCCGGCTCGAACCGGTGCGCGTGGGCCTGTCCGGGCTCGCTCCTGAGGCGGTGGCCGAGCTGGTGCGGGCGACGTGCGTGCGGGAGGTCGGGGAGGAGGCCGTGATCGGCATCGTCGAACGCACCGGCGGCAACCCCTTCTTCGTGCGGGAGACCGTACGGCTGCTCGACGCCGAGACCGCGAGCTCCCACGCGAGCGCCGAGGAGGTCATGTCGGGCGTCCCGTCGGGGGTGCGCGACGTCCTGAGGCGGCGCATCGCGCGGCTTCCGAGCCAGGCGCAGCAGATCCTGCTCCAGGCCGCGGTGATCGGCCGTGAGGTCGACGTGGACGTGCTGGTCGACGTGGCGGGCGACGAGGACGCGGTGGTGGAGGCGGTCGAGGCGGCCCTGCTCGCGGGGCTCGTCACCGAGCCGGGCCCCGGGCTGCTGCGGTTCGATCACGACCTCGTGCGGGACACGATCTACTCCGACGCCTCGCGGCTGCGCCGTTCACGGCTGCACGCGGCCGTCGCGGCGGCGATCGAACGGCGCACGCCCGCCGACGTGGCCGCGCTCGCGCACCACTATGACGCGGCGGGCACGACCGAGACGGCTGCCAAGGCGGTGCATTTCGCGGTGCTCGCCGCCGAACAGGCGGAACGGCGTTTCGCGCACCGGGAGGCGGCGGCGCTGTGGGAGCGGAGCATCGCCGCCTTCGACCGTTCCGGCCGCGCCGAGGGGCGCGAGCGCACCCGTGAGCGGCTGCTGCTGACGCTGCGCCTGATCAAGGCGCTGGCGATCTGCGGCGACATGGCGGCGGCGCGCATGCGGCGGCGGGAGGCGATGGACACCGCGCTCCCCCTCGGCGACCTGGAGCTGACCGCGCGGGTGGCCGCCTCGCTCGCCGTCCCCCACAAGGGCATGGCCCGTGACTTCACCCGCACCGCCTGGGAGATCGTCGACGTCACCGAGAAGGCGCTGGTCGAGCTTCCGACCGACGAACAGGCGCTGCGGGCCAGCCTGCTCGCCACGCTGGCGCTGGAGCTGGAGGGCTCGGCGGGCGGGCGCGGGCACCAGGCGTCGCTGGAGGCGGAGGAGCTCGCCAGGCTCAGCGGCGATCCCGCGCTGCTGGCGGTGGCGCTGAGCGGCCGACTCAGACAGTCGTACGGTATACCGGCCGTGGACGAGCGGGAGGCCATCGGGCGCGAGCTGCTGGAGGTGGCCGAGAGGTCGGGGCAGGTGTCGGTGCAGGCGCTGGCCCACCTGGTGCTCTTGGAGTGCTCGGCGGCGCGGGGCGACTTCGCCGCCGCCGACGCGCACGTGGCCGCCGCCGACCGGCTGGCGAGAAGGTACGGCCTGCCCGCGCCGATGGCGGTCGGTGCCTGGTACGCGGGTCAGCGGTTGATGATCGCGGGAGATTACGCGCGCGCCGCGCTCGCCTACCGGGAGGCGGCGCGCAAGACGGCGCGGGCCGGCATGCTCGAAGGCCGCCAAGACCTTCCGCTGATCACGACCTTCTGCCTGCATCTCGTGGACGGCAGGGCAGCCGACATGGTCGAGCCGCTGTCCGAGGCGCACCAGCGGGGCGCGAAGTGGACTCCCGACGCCTACGCGCTGGCCCTGGCCTCGGCCGGGCATCTGCGCGACGCCGCCGCGGTCGCGGCGGTGCGCGCGCCGGTGCGGCCGGACTTCCTCTACGAGCTGGTGATGATCTGGCGTGCCCTGGCGGGGATGCTGCTCGGCGACCACGACCGCATGCGGGAGGCCTACGACACGCTCACGCCGTTCTCCGACCGCATCGCGGGGGCGGGCACGGGTGTGGTCGCCCTGTGGCCGGTGGCGTTGACGCTGGGCGATCTGGCCCTGCGGCTGGACCGCGCCGACGGTGCCCGGGCGCACTATGACAAGGCCCTGGCGGTGGCCGAGCGGGTCGGGGTGCCGCGCTGGGTGGAGGCGGCGCGGCGGGCGATCGGCAACGTGCCGGGGTCCACTCAGTCCTGACCGGCTCGGCGGTGATCGAGGGTGATCGGCGCCTCGTGGGAGGTCAGGGTCACCGTCCACACCCTCTGGCCGGTGTCGGCGGGCGGAGCTCCGGAGGCGTTGCCGTACGCCGCGGCCCCGGCGTAGGCGCCGCTGAAGGCAAGGGTGGCGATCAGGAGCTTGACCGAGGCCGCCGTGCCACTGGCGACCATGGGTCTCACCCTGCTCCGCACATCCATGTGGGTTTGCCCCCTTTCACTCTTTCCAGATCTACTCTCCGCGGCTTGATCTTCGCTTGACGTCCGCTTGCAGACGAACCCAACCAGGACAGGTGATTGGATAGGGCGCGAGAGGCCGAGGCGATACCCGCATGATAAGAAATAAGGCAAGCCTCGCCTAATGTGCAGATGATGGTTGGCGGTGATGAGCTCCCATGCGGCCACTCCTCGTGGTGATCCCCGATCCCACGTCCGCGTCGGTGTTCGGCATGCCGCTGTGGTTGTGGGCCCTGGTCGGCGGCGCCGCGCTGTTCGGAGCCTTCCAGGTGTACTACTGGGTCGGCCACAAGGTCGGCGACAAGATCTACAGTTCACGCCTGGGCAACAAGATCGGCCTGCAGCGCATTCTCGTCGTGGAGAACGCCGTCCGGAAGTGGGGCGCTTTAGCGGTCTACGGGTGTTTCTGGGTGCCCGGTCTTCGCCACACCCTGCCCTGGGTCGCCGGGGTGCTGCGGATCTCCTACCCGTGGTATGTCGTGGCCAGCGCGCTCGGCTGCCTCACCTGGGTGCCCGTCACGCTCTTCGGCCTCTACTCGGTCCTGTGGGGCTGGCTGCTGCTCGCCGCCGACTCCCCGCTCCTCGCGGGCAGCGTCGCGGCCCTGGTCGCCGCCCTGATCGCGGTGGTCGCCACGGTACGGCGCCGCCGTCGCGGGCGGCGGGCCGGAGACCAGGAGGAAACCCTGGCCGGCGTCTGACGCACGAGGGCGAATCCACGCCCATGTTTCACCGGTTCTTAAGGGCGAAGATTCTTCTCTCGGCGCAGCCGACCTGCCACCATTAGCCCATGCATATCGGACGTATCCCAGCGATCCTGTGCAGTGCCGTACTCACCATCGCCACGGGGCTCACTGGTGCGGCGCTGAGCGTCCCCGCACACGCGGCTTCACCCCCCGAATCGGGTGTCGGCGCCACCTCGGTGACGGAGGCGCAGACCACCCCCCGCACCGTGGTGACGCTCGAAGCGGTGCCTCCCGCGGTGAGCGCCAGGTCCGCGATCCTCGTCGACGCCGAGACCGGGGCCGTGCACTTCGACAAGTCGGCGGACCGGCGGCAGCCCGTCGCGAGCCTGACCAAGATCATGACGGCCTACGTCGTGCTCGGCGAGGCCGCCCTGGACGACAGGGTCCGCATCACGTCCGGCGACGTGCGCCACCCCAAGGCCAACAACGCCACCGGGGCGGGGTTCCGCAAGGGTGAGCGGCCGACGGTCCGCGACCTGCTGCACGGGCTCATGCTGAGCTCGGGAGCCGACGCCTCCCGGGCCCTGGCCCGCGCGTACGGCCCCGGCGAGGCCGCGTTCGTCGCCAAGATGAACACCGCCGCCCGGGCCCTCGGCCTGCGCGACACGCGCTACGTCAACTCCGACGGCCTTCCCACGCCGGCCGGGGGCGGCCACTCCACGGCCAGGGACCAGGCCAAGCTGGCCATGGCCGCCCAGGGCGAGCCCGCGCTTGTGAAGATCGGCTCGGCGAAGAGGTACATCGTCCGCAAGACCGCCCACACCGAACGGCGGGTCCTGGTCAACACCAACAAGCTGCTGAGCACCCTCCCCGGCGCCTACGGCCTCAAGACCGGCTACCACGTGCCCGCCGGGTGGTGCGTGGCCTTCGCCGTCCAGCGGGACGGCAACCGCTACATCGGCGTCGTCCTCGGAGACACGGGCGCCGAACGCCGCTTCCGCACCGCCACCAGGCTCATCGACTGGGCGGAGAACCGCTGACCGTCAGCGCACCAGCGCATAGCAGGCGATGGCGGCGGCGGCCACCACGTTGAGCGAGTCGACACCGAGATCCATCGCCTCGGCGCTCATGGGGATGCACACGGCCTGATCCGCCTCGTGCAGCCAGCGGGACGACAGGCCGTCGCCCTCGGAGCCGAGCAGCAGCGCCGCCCGGTCGGCCAGGTCGACCTTGTC
Source organism: Sinosporangium album (assembly GCF_900100605.1). Lineage (GTDB taxonomy): Bacteria > Actinomycetota > Actinomycetes > Streptosporangiales > Streptosporangiaceae > Sinosporangium > Sinosporangium album. The sequence goes on from NZ_FNCN01000015.1 coordinate 27,270, forward strand.
CATGGGCGCCGCCGACTGGTCGGGGGTGAGCGCCAGCGTCCGGAAACCCGCCGCGCGCAGCTCGGCCAGGCCGTCGTACCACTCGGTCATCCGCGCGTACGGCACGGCGAACACCGCGCCCATGGACACCTTCACCGACCGCCGGTACAGCGGGTCGGCGCACCGGGGGGACAGCAGCACGGCGTCCACCCCGAGGGCGGCGGCGCACCGGAAGATCGCCCCCACGTTGCCGTGGTCGACCAGGTCCTCAAGGACCAGCACCCGCCGGGCGCGGGCGAGCAGCGCGGCGGTCGGCGGGAGCTCCACGCGGCCGAGGGACGCGAGGGCTCCGCGGTGGACCTGGAAGCCCGCCACTCCCTCGACGACCTCCTCGGAGACCACGTAGACGGGCGCCTCCAGCGGATCCAGCACGTCGGCCAGCGCGGCCAGCCACCGCCGGGTGGTGAGGACCGAGCGCACCGGGTAGCCCGCGGCGACGGCCCGCCGGATCACCTTCTCCCCCTCGGCCAGGAACAGCCCGCGCTCGGCTTCGAGGCTCTTGCGCAGCTCGACGTCGCGCAGCCGCGTGTAGTCGTCCAGGCGGGGATCGTCCGGGGAGGTCACATCGAGGATTTCAGCCACTTTCCGATACTGCCACCCTGGGACGGATGACTCGCCGGAGCGTGGCGTGGGCGATGATCACGATGGATCACCGCGGCCATGCGGCTCGGCACGAAAGGCACTCGCCGCCTTCTCGCGTTCTCGCAAGAGGTGTTTCGGCGAGTGCGGGTCAAGGTTCGGCGATGTCGATGTGACACTGAGTAGTGGCTAAACTACGTCGCGCTGTCGTCGATCGGGGTGGTGATCCGCGGTGCCTGGCCAACTCACACAAGTCCAGCAGGCTGTGTCTCCTGCGTGGCTGCGGGACGCACGCCGTGCGCGCACGCTCTCGCTGATCACGCTGGCGTGGCTGGGAGCCGAAAGCCTCTGCGGGCTCCTCGCGGGCTTTCAGGCCCACTCGGTGGCGCTGATCGGGTGGGGTCTCACCTCAATGGTCGAGGCGCTGGCCAGCCTGATCGTGGTCTGGCGCTTCACCGGCAGCCGCATCTTCTCCCACGACGCCGAGCGCAAGGCCCAGCGGGCGGTCGCGGTGAGTTTCTGGCTGCTCGCGCCCTATCTGGTGCTGCACGTGGCGCATGACCTGTCGGCGGGCCACCGCGCCGAGCCGACGCTGCTGGGCACGGCCGTGACGACGATCAGCTTGATCAGCATGCCGCTCCTGGGCCTGGCCAAGCGGCGGCTCGGCGCGAGGCTCGGCTCGGCGGCCACGGCGGGCGAGGGCACGCAGAATCTCCTCTGCGCATTACTCGCGGCGGGGGTGCTGGCGGGGCTGGGGTTCAACGCGATCGGCTGGTGGTGGGTCGACCCGACCGTCGCGATCGTGCTCGCCGTCGTCGCCGTCCGCGAGGGAGTCCGGGCGTGGCACGGGCACGTGTGCCACCACTGACCCCACCGGCCGACGGCACGCACGCTGATCACCATGAGCGGCAGCCGCCGCAGCAGCAGTGCCTCGACCAGGGTCGAGGCCGTCCCGGCCTCCGTCCACACCCGGCACGCGCGCCCCGCCACCGCGACCTCGCGCACGCAGTCGAGCTCCCGTAGCACCTCGCGCACGTCCGACTGGTGCGCGAACTGGTGCGCGGCGAGGTCGATCACCACCAGGTCCCCCGGAGCCCCTCTCGGCTCACCCACCGCGCGACGGGCGTCCCCCCGGACTTCCCCCCGCACCTCCATCACGAGCGACATTCGCACTTCCCTCTGCCCCACCCGGACGCTTCACGACATATCGCGATTTAGCTCACGATACCGCTCCCGCCATGCGAGTCAAGATGTATCGCGATGTCGCACATGCCGATAAGTTACCTACGCGTACCGTAATCGCCGCGCGAGCGGATGTGACCCACCACTCGGGAAACTGTCAGTATCGTTTCGCACCGAACATCCCAGACTGGACATCCCAGACAACGCCGGAACATCCTCGGACCAAGGAGGCGGCCGGATCGGCGAGGGTGGACCGGGAAGTGTGAAGCCCCGGCCGCGCACCCGGGGTGGCCGATGAGACGCAGGAGGACTGGCAGTGGGACGGCACCGGATCGACGGCGTCGATGACGGGGGGCGCCCCTACGAGGCGAGGTCGCGCCGCACCGTCGGACCCGGCAGGGTGCTCGTGCCCCTGGCCGGGGCCGTCGCGCTCGCCGTGCTCGCCGGGGTCGCGGCTTATGTGATCTTCACGCGCGACCGCACCTGCACGGGCGACGATCGCCTCGACCTGACGGTGAGCGCCTCCCCCGACGTCCAGCCGGCGGTGACCAAGGTCGCGGCGATGTTCAACCGGACGGGCCGGGTCGTGGAGGACCGCTGCGTCACGGTGACGGTCAAGCAGCAGAGCACCGCGGCGGTGCTCTCCGCGCTGCGGTCGGGCAAGGCGGCGCCACGGGTCTGGATTCCCGATTCGAGCCTCCAGCTCAGCCGACTCTCAGGAGGCTCGCAGAAGGTTCCGAAAGCGACACCGGTCGGGTCGATCGCCGCTTCGCCGATCGTGATGGTGGCGGCGCGCTCCGCCGTACCGGCTCTGCGGAAGGCCATGGGCGAGCCGAGTTGGAGCGGGCTGATCCGCGCGGCCGACGTGACCGATCCGGCGGGGGCGGGGCGCAAGGTCCGGGCGCTGGCACTCGATCCGCACCTGAACTCCGCGGGTCTCGGCGCCCTGATGGCGGCGTCGGCGTCCGCGGGCGGGTCGGGGGTGACCGATCAGCGGCTGATCGGAGCGTTGAAGCGGTTGGCGTCGTCGACGGTGCGCAGTCCCGCGTCGATGCTGTCGACCGTGGCGGTGAAGGCTCGGCGGGTGCCTCTGGGAGTGGCGTCGGAGCAGAGTATTTGGGCCTACAACAAGACAGCCGGGAATAAAGTTGCGCCGCTTTATCCCTCGGAAGGCATACTAAGCCTGGACTATCCGCTTATAGCCATTTCCGATGATCGGGCGGTGGTCGAGGCCGCCCGGGAATTCCACCGGGAGTTCTCCAGCGAGGCGGCGAAACGGATCGTGCGCGATCAAGGATTCCGCACACCGGACGGCCGGTCGGGCGCCTCCCTGAAGCCCGATGACGGATTCCCCGCGGACCCGCCGAAATCGCTTCCCACTCCGGAGGCGGACGAGGTCGCCCGATTGACGCAGTCGTGGTCGCGACTGAACCTCGGCAGCCGCATGCTCACCTTGCTCGACATATCGGGAACCATGGCGCTCCCGGTGGAAGGCACGGGTTCCGATCGGATAGGCGTCATCACCGAGATCACCACCGAGGGCATGCGGCTGTTCTCCGCGGACACGGAGATCGGGGTGTGGGAGTTCTCCACCGACCTCAACGGCGCCGGACGCGACTACCGGGAGCTGGTTTCGGTGGGCGCGCTGGCGGAGCCGGTCAACGGCGTGCCGCGCAAGGATCTGCTCGCCCGCCGGCTTCGCGCGATCGAGGCCAAGCCGATGGGCGACACCGGCCTGAACGACACCCTGGCCGCGGCCTACGCCCGCATGAAGGCGGGATACCAGCCCGACAAGATCAACACGATCCTCGTCCTGACGGACGGCGCGGGCAACGACGACCCGGGGGGCGGCCTGTCCAACACGGAGATCCTGCAGAGGCTCGAACGCGGGTTCGACCCTGACCGCCCGGTCAACATCCTGCTCATCGCCTTCGGCCCCGACGCCGCCCAGGGCAAGCGGCAGATGAACGCGCTCGCGAAGGCCACGGGCGGCGAGGCGTTCATCGTGAAGGACATCCGCGACGTGCGGGGGGCCTTCCTGAAGGCGATGGAGCGGCGCCTCTGCGCTCCCAACTGCGATGGGTGACCCCGCGGGCGAGTCCGCGATCATGGTCCGGAAAGGCCGCCGGAGCACCTTTCCGTGAGATCTTCATCACTGATCCATACCATGCCCCACGATCCGCATATGACGGAAAACCGCTATACCACCGAGGGATTGGAGAGTCCGCGCAAAGCAGCCCAAAAGCACCGTTGCAGCTCTGTGACCTTTGGTCACAAGGGGACGTCTGGGACATGTGACACGTCACTGTATCTTTGATAACAGATCAGGTGCGCTTTGGGATCAGGTAAACCACGAGCCTGTACCAAACGTCGGCATTGACGTGCCTCAAGTGGGGTTGGTCCCATAAAAGCGCGATCAACGATGATGTTTGCCCAGCCAGGAGCCAGAACATGCCTAAGAACACGCGGGTGTTGAGATGGACGCTCGCTCTCGCGTGCATCTTGGGGGCCCTCATCGCCCTGTTCAACATCGAGACGCCGCTGCGTGTGATCCTGACTCCGCTCTTCATGGTCGCCGTCCCGGCCGTGGGGGTCGCTGGACTGTTGCGCGATCGTGACCCGGTCGCGTCCCTCGCCGTAGGCGTCGCCGCGAGTCTTGTCCTGAATGTTCTTCTGGCAGAGGCGATGTTGCTCTTCGATGCGTGGTCTCCGCGCGCGGGTGTGGCGACGATCGCGGTGCTCGGTGGCTTCATGTACGTGTTGCGTGTGCTGTATCGGGGGGCTTCTGTGGTGCGCGCGGACCAGAGGGCGAGGGCGACGTGAAGGTCACCGCCGTCCGTCCGGGCGATCTCGGCCAGACAGAGGCCGCTCGTCGGCGAGAGCTTCACAAGTCCACTCCCGCCCCGGACAATCCCTTCCTCTCCATTGAGTTCGCCCAGGCTATGGGCGAACTCCTCGCATATGTAAACGTCGCGGTGATCGAAGACGGAAGGAAGACCGCGGGCTTCCTCCCTTTCGAACGGCACGGGTTCGGCATCGGTAAGCCACTGGGGGGCTTCCTGACCACCTGCCATGGGATGATCTCCGACCCCGCCCTGCCCCTCTCCCCGCTCGCCCTGATGCGGGCCTGCCGGGTGAGCGTGTTCGACATCGATCACCTGATCGCCGGCCGTTCGATGTTCGCGCCCTACGAGTCCAGCGCGCATCCGGCCCCGATCATGGACCTCGCCGCGGGGTTCAAGCCCTATGTCGAGCAGGTGCGCGCCGGCTCCGCCAAGAACCACAAGACTTCGCATTACAAGAACGGGGACCTTGAGGTCGCCGTCGGGCGCATCACACGCCCGTCGTCGGCCGCAGCGGTCCATTTCCCCGGCCGGGCTCCGCTCGCGCGGGCCCGGAACGTGGTCACCGGCCGCCCGGCTCTCTGCCGGGCCGCCGACCGTCTCTTCAAGGGCTTCGGCCGTCTCCGCACCTCGGGGCGGTTGCCCTCTCCCACAGAAACCCCTGAAAAACCGTCCAGTCGGGCGGAGTTTCCTTCCTCGCCCTCGCGGACCGGCGGCCGGTCAGGCCCTCACCTACCTGATCTCGCCGGAGCCACGTTCACGGCCACGGCCCCTGCCAGGGCCACCGCACAGGAACATCGCGAACGAGGACCGCTTTAACACGCCAGACACCGTTTCACCCCAGGACCCACAAGCGCCCCCTCCAGCTATGCCTCATCCTTCCGGTCGGTCGGGCCGGAAGAGGGTCCGGGCCCGTATATCAGCTCCCAGGTTCCGGAAGGACGTCCCCCAGATGAGTCCCGACATCACGAAGTTCAACAGCAAGGCCCAACTCGCCGCGATCCGGTCGATACCCCCAGCGGAAAGGTTCACGCCGCTCACGCCGTACATCGCGGTGACCCCGACGGTCAGCGTCGTCGTGCCCGCCATGAACGAGGCGGAGAACCTCCCCCACGTGTTCGCCACCCTGCCGCATTGGATCGACGAGATCGTGCTCGTGGACGGCAACTCCAAGGACGACACGGTGGCCGTCGCCAGGCGGCTGCGGCCCAACGTCCGCATCGTGACGCAGCGCGGCAAGGGCAAGGGCAACGCGCTCGCGGCCGGATTCGCGGCCTGCACCGGCGACATCATCGTGATGATCGACGCCGACGGCTCGACCGACGGGCGCGAGATCATCAATTTCATCGGCGCACTGGTGACGGGTGCGGACTTCGTCAAGGGCTCGCGCTACGCGTCGGGCGGCGGCAGTGACGACATCACGTTCAACCGCCGGATGGGCAATAAGTTCTTCACCACGCTGGTGAACTGGATGTACGGCACGAAGTACACCGACCTGTGCTACGGCTACAACGCCTTCTGGGCGCGCCACCTGCCGGCCCTCGACCTCGACTGCGACGGGTTCGAGGTGGAGACGCTGATGAACATCCGCGCCGCCAAGGCCGGACTCCGCGTTCACGAGGTCGCGAGCCACGAGCGCAACCGCATCCACGGCGAGAGCAACCTGCACGCGGTCCGGGACGGCATCCGCGTGCTCAAGACGATCTTCAAGGAGCGGCGCCGCCGTCCGACCCTCGTCGTCCCCGAAGCGAAGGCGGCCCGCCGGGCCGGCCAGGGCGCGGCATGAGAACGTCGGTCGTCATCTGCGTCTACACCGAGGAACGCTGGGAGGACATTCGCGCGGCCGTCGAATCGGTCAGGTCGCAGCGCCGTACGCCCCGTGAGCTGATCCTGGTCGTGGACTACAACCCCGACCTGCACTTGCGGCTCAAGCGGGAATACCCGGATGCGATCGTGGTGGAGAACACCCATGAGAAAGGGCTCTCCGGAGGCAAGAACACGGGCGTGGCGACGGCCGTGGGGGACGTCGTCGCGTTCCTCGACGACGACGCGGTCGCCGACCCCGGATGGCTGGAGGCACTGGAGGAGAACCTCCTGGATCCGGCCGTGGTCGGGGTGGGCGGGCTGACCCGCCCGCTGTGGGCGGACGGTGTGCGGCCCCGCTGGTTTCCCTACGAGTTCGACTGGACGGTCGGCTGCTCCTATCGCGGCATGCCGACGGTCCGCGCGCCGATCCGCAATGTCATGGGCGGCAACGCGGCGTTTCTCAAGGAGCCCGTCAGCACCGTCGGCGGGTTCCGATCGGGGATCGGGCGGAGCGTCCAGGGGCGCAAGAGCCGTCCCCTCGGGTGCGAGGAGACCGAGTTCTGCATCCGGCTGGCCCAGCGCAGGCCGGGCTCGGTGATGATGTTCGAACCGAAGGCGGTGATCGGGCACAAGGTGCCGGCCGCTCGGGCCACGTTCGCCTACTTCCGGTCGCGCTGCTACGCCGAAGGGCTGTCCAAGGCGATGGTGACGCAGAGCGTGGGATCGGGCGACGGGCTCGCCTCGGAGCGGGCGCACGTCCTCAAGGCGCTCCCCCTCGGGATGCTGCGTGGTGTCGGGGAGGCGCTGCGCGGCGACACGGGGGGCCTCGGCCGCGCCGGGGCCATCGCGGTGGGCACGCTCTGGACCGTCTGGGGCTACATAGTGGGACGCGCACGCCTGCGGATGGTTATGGTGCGATCATGATCCGCGTGCCGATCCTCATGTATCACTCGGTCACCGAGCGTCCGAACCCGGAGACCCGCCCGCTGGCGGTGCGGACCTCGCTGTTCGCCGACCAGATGAGCCTCCTGCGCGACCGGGGCTTCGACCCGCTGTCGCTCGGGGGGCTCACCGCGGCGTTCCGGAACGGCACGCTGCCCGCCAAGCCCATCGTCGTCACCTTCGACGACGGCTACGCCGACTTCCACTCCGATGCCCTGCCCGTGCTCGACAAGTTCGGCATCCCGGCCACGGTGTTCGTGACCAGCGGATGGCTCGCCGACGCCGGCCCGCACGCCGCGGGCCGGCCGCTCGACACGATGCTGACGTGGAGCCAGGTGCGCGAGGCGGTCGCCGCCGGTGTCGAGATCGGCGGCCACAGCCACAGCCATCCGCAGCTCGACCAGCTTCCGCAGGCCGAGCTCGCCCGCGAGCTGCGCACCAACAAGGCGCTGCTGGAGGACGAGACCGGCCGTGCGGTGGACACGATGGCCTATCCGTACGGCTATTCGAGCGCCCGGGTGCGCCGTGAAGTGGAGCTCACGGGATACAGCACGGCGTGCGCGGTGGCCAACGCGCTCACCCCGTCCGAGCACGACCGGTTCGCGCTGCCGCGGCTGACCGTGGCGGCGAACACCACGATGGGCAAGTTCGCGCGTGCCGTCGAGGGCGAGGCCGTACCACTCCTCTACCTCAAGGAACGCGCGCTGACCAAGACCTACGCCATGGTGCGCCGCACGCGGTACGGCTGGCGCAAAGCCCGTGGCCAGGTCTGAGCGGGTCAGGAGGTCGTCGGGGGGAGGGCGGCACCGCATGACCACGGCCACGAAGGAACGGCCGGACGCCAAGCATGCGTCCGGCCGCTTCTCGGTGTTGCGGGAGAAGGTCCTGAGCGACCTGCGCAACCCGCTGTTCCGGAACGGCTACGCGCTCATGGCCAACACCGCGATCACTGCGGTACTGGGGATGGGCTACTGGCTGATCGCCGCGCGGATGTACTCCGCCGCCGACTTCGGCTCCGGACAGGCGATGATCAGCGCGATGCGGTTGTTCGCGACGCTGGTGGCCCTGGGCTTTGTGGGAGCGCTGGCGAGGTTCATCCCCGTCGCCGGGCGTACAGCCCCCATGTTGATCCGGCGGGCCTACCTCATCACGGGGGCCACCGGGGTCACCGCGGCGCTCGGCTTTCTGCTCACGCTGCCGCTCTGGGGCGACACGTACGCGCCGCTCGCGGGCCTCGGCCCCGGCCTGTTCTTCCTCGCGTCGGTGCTGGTGTGGTCGATCTTCACATTGCAGGACGTGACGCTGGCGGGGCTGCGCAAGGCCACCTGGGTGCCGCTGAGCAGCCTGGGCTTCGGGCTGGTCAAGATGGTGCTGCTGGTCCTGCTGGCGGGAGCGCTGCCCGGGGAGGGCATCTTCGTGTCGTGGGTCGTGCCGACCGCGATCGCGCTCATCCCCACCAGCATCCTGATCTTCGGCTTCCTGCTGCCGAGGCACGCCCGGAAGAGCGGCGCCGAGGCCGGCGAGCCGCCGCGGATGCGGGAGATCGGCCGCTTTCTGGCCGGTGACTACCCGGGCACGCTCTCCATGCTGGCTATCGTCTACCTGGTCCCGGTGCTGGTCGCGGCCCAGGTGGACGAGGCCACGTTCGGCTACTTCTCCATGGCGCATACGCTGGGCGCGCTCATCGAGCTGCTGGTGATGAACATGGCGACCTCGCTCACGGTGGAGGGCGCGTTCGACCGGTCTCAGCTCGCCACGAACGCTCGCAACGCACTACGAAGAGCCCTTATCATCATCATCCCGGTGATTCTCATCACCATCGTGGCCGCGCCGCTGATCCTCGGCGTGTTCGGCCCCGTCTTCGCCGAGCAGGGCTCCACACTGCTGCGGTTGATGGCCTTGGCGGTGGTGCCGAGGGTGCTGATCGAGATCTATCTGAGCGGTCTCCGGGCGCGCAGCCAGGCCCGCCAGTTGATGCTGGTGCAGGGAGGTCTGGCCGCGCTCGTGCTCACCTCGTCCCTGCTCCTGGTCCCGGCCGCCGGGATCGATGCGGTCGGCTACGGCTTGCTGTTCAGCCAGTCGCTGGTCGCGCTTCTGACCTTCAAAGGACTTCGCAATCTTCTCAAAATTCCTCAAACGCCTCACCAGACCGTCCCGACGCAGCCGCGCTAGGCAGCATGATGGTTTGTGTGAGGCAACGGGAAGACGATGAGACGGCAATGGAGGCCAGCGAGTCCTCCCAGGTCGACCCCAAGACAACCCAGCCTCCCGAAGTTGACGAGACCAAGATGACCTCGCCCGCACAGGCGGAGGACACGGCGGAGAGCCCGAAGGGCGACCGACCGCAGGACACCGGTGGCCGTGCCGTACGTCACGGCACCGCCCCGGCCCCCTCCGCGAGTTCCAGGTCCGGCGGCGCCGTCGCCGACAGCGCCAAGGACACCGTCGTGTTCCCCAAGATCTCCCCCGGTCCCGCGACCGGGCCCCATCCGGCCGGGCCCCATCCGACCGGCCCGAAGCCCGGCGGCGCCGAACCCACCACATCCGCCGAGCCGGCCGAACCCGCCGGGCTCGATCCGGCCGCTTTCGAGCCGACCGCGCCCGACCTGCAACCACCCGACCTGCACCCACCCGACCTGCACCCGCCAGGCCTGCAACCGCCCGGCCCGCACCCGCCCGGCCTCGACCGGGCGGAGCGCGGTTCCGCGGCGTCCGGGGCGACCGCGCCGGAGACGACCGCGCCCGACCTGGAGGTCCCCTCGGAGACCTTCACCCCGGTCACCGACACCCCGCAGCGCGCCCCGGAGCCCTCCTCACGTCCCGCGCAGTCGGCCAAGACTCAGGCGGGCAGGCCCCGCCTCGTGGACAGGCTGCTGCGCAGCGCCCCGCGCTGGGTGCCGCCGGTGCTCACCGTCGAGGGCCTGGTGATGTACATCCTGGCCCTGCGCGCCTCCCCCGGGCCGCTGGCCGGCGTGTCCCAGTCCGACATCGACGGCCTCGGCCTCATCTCCGCCCTCCCGGTCACCGCGTTCGCCGCGGTCATCGTGCTGATCGCGGCGTTCTTCGTGACCCTGGCGGCCAACATCGACCGCAAGGGCCTGCTGCTCTTCCAGCTCGCCTCGGTCGTGTTCGCGCTGCACGGTGCTTCGGCACTCGTCCACGACGAACCCCGCTTCCACACCGCGTGGACCCATGCGGGCTTCGTCGAATACATCGCCAGAACCGGCGACGCGCTCCCCGGGCTGGACGCGCGGTTCGCCTGGCCGGGGTTCTTCGCCCTGTTCGCCTTCATCACGCGGGCGGCGGGCGTCACCGACCTGGCGCCGATCCTGCAGTGGACACCGCTGCTGTCGAACCTGCTCTACCTGCTGCCGTTCGTCATGATCCTGCGGTTGCTGGTGGCGACGACGCGGGCCCGGTGGTTCGCGGCGATGCTCTTCGTCCTCACCCAGTGGATCGGGCAGGACTACTTCTCCCCGCAGGGCTTCACGTTCTTCCTGTACCTCGCGTTCGTCGCGGTCCTGCTCCGGTGGTTCGGACGGGCCAGCGACGAGAGCGCCGGGCCTCCCGGCAAGGGACGCGTCCGCGCCGCGCTGGCCTGGCTGAACCGGCTCACCCCCGGCGAGATCCCGCAGTCGAGCCCCTCGCTGGGCGACAAGGTGATCATGCTGTCGGTGCTGGTCGGCCTGTTCGCCGCGACCACGGCGTCCCACCAGATCACTCCGTTCATGATGCTCGGGGCGCTGGTCGGCCTGCTCGTGGTCCGGCGCACGACCCTGTCGTACGCCCTGCCGCTGCTCCTCGGCCTGATCGTGCTGGCCTGGATCAGCTATCAGGCCATGCCCTTCTGGGCGGGCAACCTGGACCGGATCTTCGGCGGGCTCGGCCGCATCTTCGAAAACCTCCAGGACAACACCGGCGACCGGCTGGTGGGCCGCGACGCGCGCAACACGCTGGTGCTCCAGGTACGGCTCGGCATTCTCGGCGTGATCCTCATGCTGGCCGCGGCCGGCCTGCTCCGGCGGATCCGGCGCGGGGTGACGGACCGGGCCGCGGTCGTGATGCTCTGCATCCCGGTCCTGGCGCTCGCGCTGCAGAGCTACGGCGGCGAGATCGGCCTGCGCATCTACCTGTTCGCCCTGCCGGGTGTCTGCATCCTCGCGGCCTACGCGTTCTTCCCCAACCTGCCGGCCGGCACGCCGGACTCCGGGGGCGAGACGGTGCCGCTGCGCAAGCGGTACACCAGGCCGCTGCTCAACCCCGAGCTGACCCGCAGGCTGTCCCTGGTCCTCGCGGTGTGCACGGCGCTGGTGCTGTCCATGGCCTTCCTGGTGGCGCGCTACGGCAACGAGAAGTTCGAGCGCGTCACCACCGACGAGGTCGCGGCCATGCGCTACGTCTACGCCCACAACACTCCGAGCGCCCGGCTGCTCTACCTGGTGCCCGAGGTCGGCAGGGAGGTCACGCCGACCATCCCGTGGCGTGAACGCGACATCGAGACCGTCGAGTATCTGGAGGTGCTGGCCACCTCCGATCCGAACAACATCGAACCGGTGATCACGCGGCTGCGGCAGGAAGGCCCGCAGACCTACCTGGTGTTCACCAACGGCCAGGCCGCGTTCCTCGAGCTCAGCCACGGCTACGCCCCCGACTGGGGGAAGCGGTACCGCGCGGCGCTCGACAAGTCACGGCAGCTCAAGCGGGTCTTCGCCAACGGCGACGCGGCGGTCTACACGCTGAGCTCCTACCCCAGGGGCGCGCAGCCCGAGCCGCCGGCGGTCTTCGATTTCGGTGACTCGCCGTCGACGCCGTGGACGCCGCTCGGCCTCCTGGCGCTCGGCACCACGGCCGCCTCGCTGTTCCTCCACGAGGTGCTCCGCATGCGCGCCCGCAAGCGCCCCGGCAAGGGCCGGGCGTGGGCGCTGCGCGTCGGGCTCGTGTCGTTCGCGATCGCGGTCGCCGTCATCCTCGAGCGGTTCATCTCGCTCGGCTTCGACGGGCATTGACGGCCCGGGAGGGCGGGGCGGCCCCGCCCTCCCGGGCGTCCCCGGGGGCTCAGCCCGCTCCGCGGTCCTCCCACTTGATCTCGTACGGCGAGAGCCGGATGGACGTGCCGTCCACCGTGGCCGTGACCGGCGTGGACGCCGTGTTCACGACGACCATCTGCTCGGCCTGGGCGAGCACCCGGACGCGGGGGTCGGAGGAGGTGACCTCCTCCAGCGCGATGCCGCCGTGGAACCACCGGGTGAAGCCGCTGAGGAGCCCCGCCATGGGCAGTTCGCCGCCCTCGCCGGGACGCCACAGGCAGCCGGGGCATTCGGCCCCCTCCGGCTGCTGCGGGTCCCAGTAGAGCGCGGTGGTGACGCCGCTGGTGGCGAACTCCATCATCGCCACCGCCTGCACCGCCGTACGGTGCTGCTCGGTCCAGTCGGCGGACTCGGGGGCGACGTACCATTCGGCCCACCACACGGGCAGGTCGCCGCTCTTCTCACGCAGCCACGTCGTGACGGCGCTGAACTTCTTCAGCGCGGAGAACTCGTCGGGGATGATCGCCGCCGTGTCCTTGGTGGCCGAATGCCCGTCGACGACGATGAAGTCGGCTCCGCGCTTGTTCTCGATCCAGTATTCGATGGCGTCGAGGGTGCGCTGGTCGACCGCGCCCCACTCGCCCTTGAGCTCGGACTCCCCGCTCTCGTTGCTGTCGATCGGGATGTAGGGGCCACCGACCTTGATGTCCTTGTCGACGGCCTTGAGCGCGTCGTAGACAGTGTTGTAGAGCCGGGTGTAGGCCGCGGCATCCCAACTGTTGGTCGCGTTGTTCCAGAAGCCTTTGAACTCGTTCCACACCATGAAGTGCTTGACCGTCGGGTAGCGCTCGGCCACGGCGACGGCCAGACGCGCGTAGTCGTCGAAGAACTCCTCGTGCGGGGCCACGGTGTTCCTGTCCCAGTCGGTGCGGCCCTCGACCCCGCCCTTCATCCAGTCGGGGGCGCAGCACAGCGTGATGACGGGCTGCCCCTGGGCCGAGGCCATGAACGTGAGCCGCCGGTCGAGGGTGCCGAAGTCGTACTTGCCGGGAGCGGGTTCGGGGTTGTCGGCGCCCCACCCCATGATGTGCTGGTTCTGGAGCATCGGGACCCGGCTGAGCAGGTACCGCGCGGCGGTCTCGGCCTGATGCCCCTCCTCGGCCGCGCTGAACTGCGTGTGGGTGACCCCCCAGCGCGGCCATCCGTCGGTGACGGGCGGCGGGGGGAGGCTGGGTGCCGGCTGGGTGGGTGCGATGTTCATGGCGACGCCCCGCGACTCCGTCGGTCTTCCCGCGTACATCATGATGGCGACGACCAATCCCAGGGCGACCGCCGCCACTCCGAGGGCGACAGGCCAGCTCGGCCGTCCGCGTGCATGACGTCCTGGGGTCGGGATCACCTGGTCCTCCGAGTCGCATTTTCACCGCAATGGTGCCGGGCACGTGATGTGTCGGGCATTGTCCACACCGTACCGAGGAACCGTTGTGGTGGAGGTAAGCCGACTTGCTGCGGCCCGGCCAAACGGCTGATTTCGGGCACGACACACCGTAATAGCAGAGGAGATCCCTTACGATGGCATGACACACTCGACGCCATTCTGACGGTGAGGGCCCTTGACCGGCCTCCATTGACCCAGAGCGAGCGTTCCTCCTTGAGGCGCACGGACATACACGGGTGCGGCCACCGGCCGGTGACCTGCTGCGCGAGGCGGGAAGAGCGCGACGCACGACAGAAGGCAACGAGGCAGCTCAGCTTCCACTCGACGGTAGGAGCCCATGCGCGTCTCAGTGGTTCACCCCCGCGACCTCGGAGAGCCCGAGGTGGCCCGATGGAGGGCACTCCAGGCCGCCAACCCCGCGTTCGACAATCCGTTCCTGTCGCCCGAGTTCACCGTCACGGTTGGAACGCTCCGTGGCCACGTCCGCGTGGCGGTCCTGGAGGACGGTGGGCAGATCACCGGGTTCTTCCCCTTCGAGCGCCACCCGTTCGGCATCGGCAAACCGGTCGCGGCCGGGCTGACCGACGCGCAGGGCATGGTGTATGTCAAGGACCTGGAGTTCGACCCGCTCCGACTGCTCCGGGCCTGCCGCCTGTCGGTCTACGAGTTCGACCACCTGGTCGGCGGCCAGCCGCTGGAGGACGGCAAGGGCGACGTCCACCCCTCGCCGATCATGGATCTGAGCGCGGGCTTCGACGCCTACGTCGCCACCATCAAATCCACGTCCTCCAAGACCTACAAGACGACGCTCGCCAAGGGACGCAAGATCGAGCGGGACTTCGGACCGCTGCACCACGACTACGGCACGGTCGACGCCGAGCCGATGTCCGCGCTGCTCGGCTGGAAGACCGACCAGTACCGCCGCACCGGGCGCACCGACCGGTTCGCCCAGCCGTGGATCGTCGAGCTCGTGCAGCGCCTGCTCCATATCGACACCCCGGACTTCGGGGGCGTGCTGGACATGCTCTACGTCGACGGGAAGCCGCTGGCCGGGCACTTCGGACTGCGCACGGCCACCACGCTGGTCGGGTGGTTCCCCGCCTACGACACCGCGTTCGCGAAGTACTCCCCCGGGCTCATGCACCATCTGGCGATGGCCGAGCGCGCCGCCGAGGCCGGCATCGGCGTGATCGACCTGGGCCGGGGTGAGAAGGAATACAAGGACAAGCTGAAGACCGGCGAATACACGGTGTCGGAGGGCCGCCTAGCCCGCGCCGGAGCGGGCGCCGGCGTCCACTGGATCCTGCGCGTCCCCATCCGCACCGCGCGGGGCACCGTCCTGGCCAACCCGGCGCTGTTCAAGGCCGCCGACCACGTCCTCAAGACGTTCGGTCGCATGCGTACGGCTCTGAAGCCGTGAGCGCGGGCCACCTGACGGCCGCGCCGGGGGACGAGGGGCGCGGACGCACCCCTGAGGCGCTCATCGCCGACCGCACCGGCCGCCACTGCGTCTACCTGCCCTCCAACCGCCTCGGCCTGTACCTCGCGCTGCGGCATTGGTGCACCCCGGGGCAGCGGGTGCTGATGTCGCCGATCTCCGCCGATGAGATCCTCTTCCTCGTCATCGCCGCCGGTCTGCGGCCGGTGATCGCCCCGTTGTCGCCCGCGACGGGGAACATCGACACCTCCCGCGCCAACATCGGCGCGGTCGACGCCGTGCTCACCACCAACCTGTACGGCCTGCCCGACGACATGCGGGCGTTCACCGGCAAGATCCTCATCGAGGACGTCGCGCACGCGATCGAGACCACCGTCGACGGCCGACCGCTCGGCACCTTCGGAGCCGCGGGCGTCTACAGCCTGTCCAAGCACGCCGCGGCGGGCTCGGGCGGCGTGCTCGCCGTGGCCGACGCCGCCGACGCCAAGGCCCTCGCCGCCGAGCGCGACCGGCTCCTCATGCCCGGGTCGGGCGGGCGCGAGCTGCTGAGCGTCGTCACCTCGATGGCGCGCCACGCGGCTGTCAAGCTCAACCTGGTCCGCCCCGCGCTGTGGCTGTCCCGCCTGCTGGGCATGGAGGAGAAGCGGGAGGGCTACCGCATCGCCCTGCGCGCGGACGAGTTGCGGGCCGCGCTCCCGCAGGCGCCGGCGCTGCGGCCGTTCGCCTCGTGGATCCAGGCCGACCTGCACGACTTCCAGGCGCGGCGCGGCGCCATCGCCCGGTGGTACCAGGGGCGGAAGGTCGCCGCGCTACCCCGGCAGCGCGAAGCGCGGCTGGCCGGTGTGCGCCTGCTGGCCACGCTGCCGAGTGTGGCCAAGGGTGTGCGCGCCCACCTCGACCAGCCGCTGTTCCGGGTGCCGCTGCTGGTGGAGGACCGCGACCGGGCCATCGCCGAGTTGGAGGGGCGCGGCGTGCCGATCGGATTCCTGTACGACCCGCCCTACGACGACTACGCGCCCGGTTTCGCCGAGCCGTCCCCCTCGCCTCAGCGGGCCAGGTGGTGGGGGGCTCACGCGCTTCCCATCGACCCGGTCTACGCCCACCGCGCGATGCCGGTGCTCGAAGGGCTCACGCCGACGACCCCTCCGCCGTAGCCGACCGAACGGCCACCCCCGCGGCCGTGCCGCCGCCCGTCTCCGCGGCGTCCGTCTCCGCGGCGTCCGTCTCTGCGGCGATCAGCTCGGCGACGACCTCCATCGCCCGCCGCAGGTCGGCCGGCGACGCCGAGCCGTACCCGATGACGAGCCCGTGGACGCGCGCGACCCCCTGGTGGAACCGCGCGAGCGTGTCGAGGGCGACCCCGCGCTCCTCCGCCGCCGCCACGATGCGGGGTACGGCGGGGCCGGGCAGTTCGACCACGACGTGCAGCCCCGCGGTGTCCCCGCGCAGCGGGGTGACACCGCGGAGGGCGTCGACCACGGCCGCCCGCCTGCGGGCGTATTCCAGCCGCATGCGTCGCAGGTGCCGTTCCAGGTCGCCGCGTTCGAGCAGGGTGGCGACCGCGGCCTGGGCCGGGCCGCAGGTGCGGTCGGCCAGGTCGTCCCTGGTCCTGGCGACGGCCGCCAGCAGTTCCGGCTCGGCGACGAGCCAGCCGACGCCGACGTCGGGCGTGAGCGACTTGGACAGGGTGCCGAGCAGCACCACCCGCGCCGGGTCCAGGCCGTACAGCGCGGGCAGCGGCGCCACGTCGTAGCGGAACTCGGCGTCGTAGTCGTCCTCGATGATCGTCGCGCCGGTGCGGCGGGCCCAGGCGAGCAGCCTCTCCCTGCGCGGGATGGGGAGCCGTCCGCCGAGCGGGTACTGGTGGGCCGGGGTGGTGTACAGCACGCGCAGGTCGTCCGGCAGCCGCTCCACGATCACACCGTCGTCGTCGACGGGGCACGGCACGACCCGCGCTCCCCGCGCGGCGAACACGTTGCGCGCCACCCGGTAGCCCGGGTCCTCCACACCGGCGAGGTCGCCGGGGCGCAGCAGCGTGGCCGCCACGAGGTCGAGGCCGTTTCCCGCGCCGCGGGTGACGAGCACGTCGGCGGGTTCGACGGGCATGCCTCTGGCCCGGCGCAGGTGGACGGCCAGGGCCTCGCGCAGGCGCGGAAGGCCGTACGGGTCGGGGTCGTCGGCGGGGGGCAGGTCCGCGGCCCGCCGCCAGGCGCGGCGCCAGGCCGCGTCGTCGTAGTCGTGGACCCAGGGGTGGCCCGGCCGCAGCTCGATCAGCGGCGGCCTGCCCGGCGCGGGGGCCGGGGCGGCGTCGCCGTTCGGCGCCGGACCGGCGGGCGGCACGTCGCCTAACCCGGCGACGTAGGTGCCCGAGCCGTGGCGCCCCTCCAGCCACCCCTCGGCGTAGAGCTGCTGGAACGCCTCGGTGACCACCGTACGGCTGACGCCGAGCTGCCTGGCCAGCCCCCGGCTGGACGGGAGCCGCTCGCCGTGCTTGAGGGTGCCGTCGCGCATCGCCGTACGCAGCGTGTCGCCGAGCTGGGTCGCCAGCGGCGCGGGCGCGTCGCGGTCGAGCGTGACCGGGAGGTCGATGTGGCGGCGCGGCGAAGACGGCACAGTGGTCTCCTCAAACCAACCGATAGTGGCCGTACTTAACGTGTCCACTATTACCTATGGTGAGCACCATGCTCTCAGCCACACCCCGCACCGCGCTCGGCCGCTCCAAGGAACGCGGCCGGCGCGACCGCCAGGCGCTCTACGACGTGCTCGACGCCGGTCTGATCTGCCACCTCGGCGTCGTCGCCAGCGGCGCGCCCATGGTGGTGCCCACGGGATACGGCAGGATCGGGGACACGCTCTACGTCCACGGCTCGACCGGGGCCCGGTCCCTGCGCGCGGCGGCGGGCGCCGAGGTGTGCGTGACCGTGACCCATCTCGACGGCATCGTGCTCGCCCGCTCGGTCTTCCACCACTCGGTGAACTACCGCTCGGCCATGGTGTACGGCACCGCCCGCGTCGTCGACGACCCCGACGAGCACGTGGCCGCCCTGCGGGCGCTCAGCGAGCAGCTCGCCCCCGGGCAGTGGGACGCAGTGCGCCCGCCGACCCGCAAGGAGCTGGCCGCGACCACCGTCCTCGCCCTGTCCCTGGCGGAGGCGTCGGTGAAGGTCCGGCAGGGGCCGCCGTCGGACGACGAGGAGGACTACGCGCTGCCGGTCTGGGCGGGTGTGCTGCCCGTGGAGACCGCGTTCGGCGCTCCGGAGCCCGACCCGGCGCTGCCTCCCGGCACACCGGTGCCTGAGCACATCGCGGGAAGAAAAATGGCCCTATACCAATAACTCGGTGGATCACGCAAACCCAACCGGCGAGTCGCACGTCATAACAGGTGGAACCAGCACCACCGGCCGGACTGGAGAGCGGTATGGCGGCGACCGGTGAATGGAGAGTGCCCGGCTACACCGAGGTGCGCGAGCTCGGCGCGGGCGGCGGCGGCCGTGTCGTGCTGGCCACCCACGATGCGTCCGGCACCACGGTAGCGATCAAGTATCTGCCTCCCGCGCTGCGGCGGGACCCGAGATTCGTGCACATGTTCGGCCATGAGGCCAGAGTCCTCATGGACGTGCAGGACCCCAACATCGCCCGCCTCTACGAATACGTTCAGAACGACGCCGGTTCGGCCATCGTCATGGAGGCCGTCGACGGCGTACCGCTCCGGGCGCTTCTGCGCGAACACGGGTCGACGGGCCCGGAGGCGGCGCTGGTCGTGCTGAAAGGCTCCCTCACGGGGCTCGCGACCGCGCACTCCCTCGGAGTGGTCCACCGCGACTACAAGCCCGAGAACGTGCTCGTCCAGGCCGACGGGGCGAGCAAGCTCGTCGACTTCGGCATCGCCGTACGGCAGGGCGATGTCACGCCGGTCGCGGGCACCCCGCCGTACATGGCGCCCGAGCAGTGGGCGGGGTCGCCCGCCTCGCCCGCCACCGACGTCTACGCGGCCACGGCGGTGTTCTTCGAGTGCCTGACCGGGCACAGGCCGTACCGGGCGACCGCGCACACGGTGCTCATGCGTCAGCACCGGTCCGCGCCGATCCCGGTGGACGAGGTGCCGGAGCCGGTGCGCGGGCTCATCGCGCGGGGGATGGCCAAGGACGCCGCGGCGCGCCCGCCGGGGGCGGCGGCGTTCACGGCGGAGCTGGAGCTCATCGCGCGGGAGGCCTACGGCGAGGACTGGGAGGAGCGGGGCCGCCGCAGGCTGGCCCTGCTCACCGGCGCGCTCGTCGCCCTGTTCCCCTTCGGTCCGCAGGTGCCGCAGACCACGACGACGCTGTTCCGGACGCTGCTCGGCGCGATGCGGCGCAACGCCGCGAAGCTGGCCACCGGAGCGGGGGTAGCGGTCGTGGCGGCCGGCACGGCCGTCTACGTGCTGGCGAGTACGGCGCAGCGGTCCAGCACCATCGACATCGTGGCGGCGGATCCACCGAGCTCGGCGGCGCCCGCCGTGGTGGCGCCGCCGCCCACGAGCGAGGGGCCCGAACCCGGGGTGTCGCCCACCGCGAGCAGCACGACGCCCCCTGCCGTCACACCCACGCCGCCGTCGAGCGGGACCGTTCCGAAGCCGCCGGTCTCCTCCCCCGCCTCCCCGCCCACCACGCGACCTTCCACCATCCCGCCGACATCCCCGCCGACGGCTACCTCCCCGACGGCTTCGTCCCCCACGACGACGCCTTCCGCCACCAAGGTCACCGACGTGCGCGTGTCGCTCGGGATCGCCGACGCGCCGGGGAGCACCGCCCGCGCGGCCGTGCGGGTCGACACCGACGGGCCGGGGACCGTACGGCTGTTCGCCGCCTTCCAGGTGGCGGGCGACACGGTGGCCTCGCGCACGCAGACATTGAACGGCGCGCGCGAATACGCCCGGGCCCTCAGCCACACCTTCGAACAGCGCCCGTGCGGACAGACGGTCCGTGTCACCGTGCGTGCGGAAGGCGAGGCCGGGTCCGTCGAGGACGTCGAGGACACGGCCTCCGTGCGCGTCACCTGCCCGCGCACGCCTGAACCCGAACCCAAGCCCGAACCCAAGCCCGAGCCCGAACCGGAGCCCGAACCTGAGCCCAGGCATGAGCCCGAACCCGAGCATGAACCCGAGCCCGGACCGCGGTCGGACACCCCCGGCACGCCAGAGTCACCGACCGGTCACTCCATACACAGTCGTGATTAATGAGCAAATAGGCGACTGGGGTTACTAAACTACGGTCCGTTCTATTTTGGGTCGGGGCCCACAAGCAATAGGGAGACCGTTTATGTACGGCACGCCGACGCATTGGCGGGTCCCCGGTTACACCGAGATCCGCGAACTCGGCACCGGAGCCGCCGGACGGGTCGTCATGGCCATGCGTGACCACGACGGCGCACACGTCGCCATCAAATACCTGTCCGAGCAGCTCCGCATCGACGTCGGCTTCGTCGCGAGCTTCCGGCACGAGGCGCGGCTGCTCGCCGCGCTCGACAGCCCATACTCCGCCCGGCTCCACGAGTACGTGGAGACCGGCGACGGCGCGGCCATCGTCATGGAGCTGGTCGACGGCGTGGCCCTGCGCGCCATCCTCAGCTCCGAAGGACCCACCGGGCCCGAAGCGGCCCTGACCGTGCTCAAAGGCTCGCTCCTCGGCCTCGCCGCCGCGCACGGAGCGGGGCTGGTCCACCGCGACTTCAAGCCGGAGAACGTGATCGTCGAGGCCGGGGGCACGAGCAAGCTCGTCGACTTCGGCATCGCCGTACGGGCCGGCGACGGCAACACGCCGGCGGGCACCCCGCCGTACATGGCGCCGGAGCAGTGGGCCGGAGCACCGGCGGGACCGGCCACCGACGTCTACGCGGCGACGATCGTCTTCTACGAGTGCTTGACGGGCGCGCGGCCGTTCCGCGGGCAGAACATCGCGGCGCTGGCCCGCCAGCACCAGAGCTCGCCGCCGCCGATCGAGGAGGTGCCGCAGCCGCTGCGCGGCCTCGTGGAGCGCGGCATGGCCAAGCACCCCATCGAGCGCCCTCCCTCCGCCGAGGCCTTCCTGTCGGAACTGGAGGAGGTGGCGCTCGCGGGGTACGGGACGGACTGGGAGGAGCGCGGCCGAGCCCGTCTCGCCGGTCTGGCCGGCCTGCTGGCGCTGCTGTTCCCGATGCCGCCCCAGCAGGCCGCGGAGACCTCGACCGCGATCACGCACACCACGCTGGAGGGCGCCGGAGGGGCGCCCGCCACCGGCCTCGCCGTGAAGATCGCCATCGGCGTGGGGTGTGCGGCGCTCATCGTCGGCGTCACCACCACGGTGGTGGTGAACTTCAGTGAGGGCACGGCTCTCCAGTCCCAGACCTCCACGCTGACCCCGAGCGCCCCCGCGACCGGCGACGCCTTCGGAGACTCGCCGGAGATGCCCGACGAGCCGAGCGACACGCCCGAGGATCTCAGTCCCACGACCGATCCGGGCCTCGAACCGACCGTCGGCCCCTCGGCCGTCTCCTCGGTGGTGCCCGTGGCCGACCGGCCCGGCGGCCCGTCCTCGGCGCCCTCCCCGGCTCCGTCCACGGGCACGCCGTCGCCGAGCCGTACGGCTTCCACCGCCCCGCCCACCCGCACGCCGAGGCCCGAGAGGACCCGAGCCACCCCCACCGCCGCGCCGACCGAGGAGGCGGGCGAGACCGGCAACCTCAACCCCGACCGACCCGAGCCGGGTCGGCGGACCGAAGAGCCCGAGCCGACGCCGACGGCCACCAGGACACCCCCGCGGCCCACTCCGCCGCCGACGACCACGCCGCCCGCCCCCACTCCCACGGACAGTGGCGGTGGGACCGAGAGCCCGGCGCCGACGGGGTCGGTGTCCTCCTCCGCCTCCGCGATCGCCCTCGGGCTGATGACGTCATTAACGCTTCCAGTCACAATTGCCGTGAGGCGGGTAAGCGGACGACATCGGAAACGGCGGTAGAGAATGACTGGACGGGGTGACATCGCCGGGTTCCGGCTCACCCTGAGATCCAGGGCCGCCGAACTCGGCACCTGGACCGACGCACGCGGGCCCGAAGGCGCACCCGCGGGAGCCCTGCTGTTCGACGAACGGCTGATCGCCGACCCCGCGGCCCGCGACCGGCTGGTCGCCGCCGTACTCACCGACCGCGACCTCCGGCAGCGGGCCATCCCCGGGCTCATCCCCACCGCCGACCTCGTCGGCGGCGGGGATGAGGTGTGGCTCCTCACCGCACAAGCGGTCAACCCGATCCTGGCCGAACTGCTCGCCCCCTCCGGCACCCCCGCACCCGGCGTGCCCGAGGCTGTGGCCGTACTGACCGACACCGCGCGGACCCTGCTCGCCCTGCACGAGGCAGGGCACACCCACGGGGCCGTACACCCCGGCACCGTCGTGATCGGCGACGACGGCCACGCACGGCTCGCCGAACGCGGCCTCTCCGACGCGCTGCGCGGGAGGGCGGCCTCCCCCGAACGCGACCTGGCCTCCTGGGCGTCGCTCGCGCGCAGCCTCGCGGGCACCTGGGCGGCCGGCACGCCGAAGGCGGCACAGACGATCAGCGCGGCGGCCGGGCTCGCCCCGGCCGAAGGGCTGGCCGAAGCGCTCAATGTCCTGTCGGACGCGGGCCGCCCAGGCCGTGCCGTACTCGCCGCACTGGCACGGCGGCGGACAGAGACAGGGTCGTCCTTCGCCATAGGAGGCGCCCCGGCAGACCCGCCTACGCTGCGCCGCGAAGCGCCCGACGAAGGGGAGATCGTCACCCTGCTCGGCGCCCCGGCGCCGCCGGGCGACCTCGGAAGCACACAGCACCCCTACAAGTCGGGCGGCGACGACACACGGGGAGACGAAGTACGGTTCGGCCCGGGAGTGCCGGTGCCGACAGAGGCCGAGAGCATCTGGCGGGCGGGACGCGAGCGGCTCCAGACCGTACACGCGCAGCCGCGCCACGACCAGCGGGCCGCCCTCTGGCGGCGGGGCCGCACGATCGGGGCCGCGGTGGTGTTCGCGGTGATCGTGGTGGCGGTCGTGCTCGTATACCTCAACCAGGGCCCCGCGCTGGCCGTGTCGGCGGTGGACATCAAGGCCCCGAAGAAGGTCCAAGGGTGCGGCACCACGGTCACGATCAGCGGCACGATCAAGACGAACGGCTCCTCGGGCGAGGTGCGGTACGAGTGGCTGCGCAACGATAGGAAAGAACCGATCCGCCAGACGGACACGGTGTCATCCGGATCCACCTCCCACGAGGTCAGCCTGAAGTGGACGGTGGAGGGGCCCGGCGACTTCACGGGCATCGCCACCTTGAGGGTACTGTCGCCGATCGCCGAGGGCGGCAAGGTACAGGACAAGGCCACCTTCACCTATAGGTGCTGACGTTTGATCGCGCGCCTCCGGCGCGCGGCGAGGGGGCTCTTGACCCGCCCCCTCCCACTCCCAGGCCAGCCGGGTCCCGAACGGGAACGGGCCGAAACGGCCGACTCCCGACACGTCGGCCAAGCAGTATTTATTGCGCGCCTCCGGCGCGCGGCGAGGGGGCTCTTGATCCGGTATCTTCCCTCCTCACTCTGGTCGCTTCGCTCCCTGCGTTCGTCAGTCCAGACACCGGCGCCCCCTCGCACTCCCAGGTCGGCCGGGTCCCGAATCGGTAGGGGCTTCGGTCGGGCGGAGTCCGTGGTTGGCCACTACTCCATGAACCGTCCCCTCGCGCTCTCAGGTCGGCCGGGTCCCAGAGCTTGGGCGGCCGGTTTGGCGGGTCCCGGTAGGTAGGGCTTCTTCGTCATCCAGCGCATTTCACTGACAATGCGTGACAATCTCATTGTTACTAGTCTGACGCCATGACCACGCAGACCCCCGCAGGCTGGTATCCCGATCCGTACGGCTCGCCTCAGCTCCGGTGGTGGGATGGGCGCCAGTGGACCGATGCCACGCACGCGGTGGATTCGGCCCCCGGCTCGGGGCGGTCCGAGCCGGGCAGCGGTCCCACCGCGACCATGCCCATTCCCCCGGGTGCAGCGCCCGCGCAAGGCCCGGGAGCGCTGCCGCCTCCGGGCCGTATGCCCCCGCCCGCCGAGCGGCAGCAGCCCCCCGGCCCATGGGGCGGACCCTCCTTCACTCCCTCGGCCGCGGGACACCACGGGCACCCGGCGCCACCGGGACACGCGGCTCAGCCTGGATATCCCGGCCCTCCTGGCGGGACGGCGCAGTTCCCTTTTCCCGACTTCGCCGCCTATGGCCCGCCGCCCAAGCGCGCCACGCCCGTGTGGGCGTGGGTCACGGGCGGGATCGGGGTGGCGGTCGTCGTCGGCCTCATCGTTGTGGCGGCGGTGTTCATCGTGAACCGGGATGAGGGCAGGGCGACCCCCCTGGCTCTGCCGACGCCCGCTCCTGTGGAGCCCAGTCTGCCCGCCCCCGTCCCCACCCTGCCGCAGCCGGACCCGGTGCCGACGAGCTTCCCGCGGCCGGTGGACGGGCGGATCACCGACCCGGCTACCGGCCTGTCCTACGCCTTCCCCGGAAGCCCGTGGAGCGTGCCCCAAGCCGACGCGGTCAACGAGGCGCAGAGCAACCCCGGCACTCCGGTGTGGACCAGCGCCGTCCACGCGGTCTCCCACGCCAACTACGACGGCGAGGGCAGAAACTGGATCGGCAACGTGTACACCGCTCTGGTTCCGGAGGTCTTTCCGTACAGCGGACCGGAGAACCTCCAGCAGACCGCCGTGAACCTCTTCAACCTGTTCAACCGCGAGTACTACAGGCCGCCGCACGACTTCCGGGTGCTCAAGGACCAAGAGCTCAAGATCGACGGCAAGAGCGCGCATGTGATCGAGTTTCAGCTGGATTTCGGGAAGGAAGCCGAAGAGAGTGGATGGAAGTGGCGGATGGAGAGCGGTGCGATCGTGCTCGTGGACCGTGGGGCCGGGGAGCGGCCCGCGATGCTCTACGTGTCCGTGCCCGACAATCTCAAGCCTGCCTTGGTGAAGCAGGTTCTTGAGTCTCTCAAGGTCTCGTGAGGGGAGCACTACGCTGGGAGGCATGAGTGACCTGCTGGTCTGGATCGACTGTGAGATGACCGGGCTCGACCTCGGCCGTGACGCGCTTATCGAGGTGGCCTGTGTCGTCACCGACGGCGAGCTGAACCAGTTGGACGAGGGGGTCGATGTGGTCATCAAACCACCCTCCGAAGCGCTGGACCAGATGTCGGAGATCGTGCGCGAGATGCACACCGCCTCCGGCCTGCTCGACGCCCTCTCCGGGGGCGTCACGCTGGCCGAGGCCGAGTCCGTCGTCATGGATTACATCCGAGGCCATATCCCCGAGCCCAAGAAGGCCCCCCTCTGCGGCAACTCCATCGCCACAGACCGTTCCTTCATCGCCCGCGACATGACGACCGTGGACGCCTACCTGCACTACCGGATGATCGACGTGTCCTCCATCAAGGAGCTCGTCCGCCGGTGGTACCCCCGGGTCTACTTCGCCTCCCCTGGCAAACAGGGCGGGCATCGGGCCCTGGCGGACATCACCGAGAGCATCCAGGAGCTGCGCTACTACCGCGCCACCGTCTTCGTCGCCCAACCCGGCCCCGACTCGGCCACCGCCCGGGAGCTCGCCGACACGGTCGCCACGCCGAAGAAATCAATGGCGTAAGAGCTCCGAAACACCGCTACACTTTTCATGTGCCCGCTGAGACGGGGACATGGTGGGTGTAGCTCAGTTGGCAGAGCGCCAGGTTGTGGTCCTGGATGTCGTGGGTTCAAGTCCCATCACTCACCCCATCGGGCGGCCGGTTCCTTCGGGAAACCGGCCGCCCTTTTCTTGTGCCCTTCTCCCCGGCTTCGGCCGCAGGCGTTCGAAGGCTGCGGGAACCACTGTTCGCCGCAGGTCAGAGGTGGTGCAGAGGGGGTAGGGCAGCGGCATGACCGTTGTGAGATTTCAGGATCTGCCGCTCGCCGACCGCGATCGGAAGTGGGATGGCACCGCCGCGGAGAAGCATGTGCGGCAATGGGCGGACGCCGAGGACGAACCCGATGCCGCCTACCGAAACGCGCACGTGTGGTACGACGGCGACAACCCCGAGAACTTCGGGAGTTGCAAGCTGCTGATCGCCGATGTGATCGACGGGAGGCTCGAGGCCGTCCCGCGCGCCGTGATGGCGGCCGGCAACATCATGCAGGGCGCGCGAGGCGGGATAGACCTTCCCCAGGGAGACATCGAAGGGGTGAAGAAGCATCTCGCCCGTTGCTACTCGAAGGTGACTCCTCCGCCTCCGGATGGATGAGACCGCCCCCTGGGAGCGCTGATGTGGGAGCGCTGATCTAAGAGCGCCGATAGAGATCTTTAACCGCGGGGCCGCGCGCTTCACGTACGGAAAGAGCGGGCGCTGAGAGCTGCCCGAACATGAGGATTTTCCCATGAAACCATCCTTCAGCAGTTAGTTCTCACATCCATGTCCGTTGATTGACTGACTTCCCCCCAAAATTGGATATTGCGAGTTATGCTCGCTGACAACCACAACGACCGTTGGATGGGGTGCCACGGTAAAGCTGACCATGTTCGTGCCACGGAGGCCGGATGAGAGTCGACGACCCCGCATTCGAAGGCGGACACACCGACGTCCGCCTCGCAAGCGGCCTGAGCAAGCGCGAAACCGAAGTCATGGAACTGATCGCCGTCGGGCACTCGAATGGTGAGATCGCCCAGCGTCTGTTCCTCAGCGAGAAAACTGTCAAGAATCATGTCAACCGGATCTACGCCAAGCTCGGCGTGGACTCACGGGTGACGGCGATCGGCCTCTGGTCGAGTATCTCCCCACGAGAACAGCACATTCAAAGCCACGGGGCTTGAACCTGGCCCCAGGCAGGGGTCGGCCTTATGTGTCGCGGTACTCGGAGCCGCGGCGGCCGGCCGTCGCCGGCCGCCGCGGGCCGCCCGCCAGGGGGACGCTCAGACGCCCTCCGGCGGGGTGATACGCGCCTGGAGGCGGTAGCCGTCGACGACCACGAAGAGCGGGTCGCCGGGAGAGGCGTTCAGGTGCCGCAGCACCGGCTGCAGCGACTCGAACAGCGGCTGGCGGTCCCCCCAGATGAGCATCACCATGTGATAGTCCGGCCCCGTGAGCGGCCTGAGCGCGCGGGGCCGCATGCCGAGCTGGGTGGCGTATTCCTCGGGCACCGTCACGGGGCTCCCGCTCAGGTGGTCGACCGTCACATGCCCGATGAAACGCCACGCCGGTTCGGTCACCTTGCTCTGGAGGGCGCCGGCGGGGTCGACACTCGCCCAGACCTGCAGATGCTTGATCATCTCGTCGCGCCGCTCAAGCTCCTCGTTGAGGCGCTCGATGTGCTGCAGGGCCTCCTTGAGCGCGAACTTGAGCACGGCGGCGTCATGGGCCACGTTCTCCACGTCCACCAGGGGGCGGCGCACGGGGAGAGGGGGCGGCCCGCCGGGCCGGGGCCGTACGCCCTGCGGTTTCGCCCCGCGCAGCGCGGACACCGCGTTGCGTTTGGAGGAATGGATCTTGGTCCAGGTCTTCTGCCACGCCGGCAGCTGGTCGACCACCCCGCAGGCGCGCACGATCTCCTCCACCACCGCCCACCGGGGCAGCGTGGTGCGGTTCAGCGCGTCACTCAGCGTGCTGCGGACAAGCTTGCCCTCCGAACGCTCGACGAGCTGGCGCAGCGACAGCCCCGCCTGGCTCTTGAGCTGGCGAAGGTGCTCCACGAAGGCGGCGGCGCTCACCGTCCTCGTCAAGTCCGGCGCCGGTGGGCGCGGTACGGCGAAGGCCCGGCGAGGCGGTTCCACCTCTTTCACATCGGCCAGGGACCTGCGCGTGTCCTCCCAGCGCTGCTGCCACTCGTCCCGGTCGCCTCCGCAGGCGCGCGCGTAGGCGAGCGTGACCGCCAGGGTCGGCAGCCGGTGGCCCGCAGCGGCCTGGGACAGCACGGACTTGGAGAAGTAGCCCTCCTTGGCGAGCTGATCGTAGGTGGGGTTTCCCGCACTTGTTCTGAGTTCCCGGAGAGCCTTGGCAAACTGCGCCAGCGGCCCGTTTCCGGTGATCGGGGATTCGCGTCGTGGCACTCGTCGTCACCGGCGACCGTAACTGGATGTCAGCGGATCTCAGCGGCACTGCCGCCGATCGCCTGCCGACAGCAGCCCCCGGGTCGTCGCACGGAGAGAATAAAGATCTTGGTGGCGGTCCATACGCGCGTCCTCAGGTGAAGGGCTTGACAAGGCCTTGTGGTCCGGGCACGTCCGCCGTGAGGCCCCCCGTGGTTGCCGCCCCAGGGGATCACGATCAAACGTTCAAGACCAATCTTGGCCCCACCGACGACTGTTCAGGAGGAAGTCTTCATGATCCCAACAATGACGACGTTTCCCCCCGACTAGGCACTTCTCTGGAAGGAGCCCATTATTCTGCGCAGGCCGTCCGGAATGTCCGAGTCGATCAACCTACCGGCTCTCCAAGTGGGTCGCATCGCCCCAGCTCACCACCACCCGTAGCCAGACACGCCGATCGTCCGGCCCGTCTTACGTACCGGACAACCGCCGGACACGCTTCCCTTGAGACATACGCGGCTTCGACGCCGCCGTCCATGCGCAGTCTGGTGGTCCGGACGAATGCTGGAAAGTGTCCGAGGGGGCTTTCCGTTGCCGCGGGAAGCCCCCTCTCCAGCACGTTAACGTTGTTTGTCCGAGGTCGCACCACACGTCTGAGGTGCATACGCCCTAGATTGCCCTCTGTACCTGCTCGCCCCGGAACATGCGTCCATGCCCCTGCGCGGCACTGCGGCGTGCCGCCGCCCGTGAGGCCGCGGCGTGCCGCCGCCCTTCAGGCCGACACGGTGAGTGCGTCCCCCCGCAGTGCGGGGAGGGCGCGGGCGAAGGCGGTGAGCCCGTGGGCGATCTCCTCCCGGGTGATGTTGAGAGCGGGCCGCAGCCGTACGGAACGTTCCCCGCATGGCAGGACGAGCACACCTTCCCGTTCGCGCAGGAGGGTGACCATGGTGTCCCGGGCGGCGGTGCCGGGCAGGTCGAAGGCGCACATGAGGCCGCGGCCCCGAACCGCGCTGACCAGGTCGGGAGCGCTCTCCGCGAGTTCCCCGAGCCCGGCGAGGAGGACGTCGCCGAGTACGGCGGCGCGCGGGATGAGGGCGTCCCGCTCAATGATCTCCAGCATCCGGCGGGACCTCACCATGTCGGCGAGTCCGCCGCCCCAGGTGGAGTTGATCCGGCCGCTGACGCGGAAGACGTTGTCGGGGACGTCGTCTATCCTGCGCCCGGCCATGATCCCGCCGACCTGGACCTTCTTGGCGAAGGCCACGATGTCCGGCTCAAGTCCGAGCTGCTGGTAGGCCCATGCCGTACCGGTCGCCCCGACGCCGGTCTGGACCTCGTCCAGGATGAACAGCGCGTCGTGTTCCCGGCAGAGGCTCTGCACGGCCTGGAGGAACTCGGGACGCAGGTGGTTGTCACCGCCTTCGCCCTGGATGGGTTCGGCGATGAAGCAGGCGATGTCGTGCGGGTGGCGCGCGAAGGCGGCGCGGGCCTGGGCTAGGGCGCGCTCTTCTGCGGCCTCGACCTCGCCGGCGTGGATCGCGGGCACGTCGATGCGGGGCCAGTCGAAGGTGGGGAACCTCGCGGTCTTGTTGGGATCGGTGTTGGTGAGGGACAGGGTGTAACCGCTGCGGCCGTGGAACGCCTTGGTCAGGTGCAGCACCTTGGTGCCGAGATGGGCGGGTTGGCCGTGGGCCTCGTTGTGGCGGCTCTTCCAGTCGAAGGCGGCCTTCAGGGCGTTCTCGACGGCCAGGGCTCCGCCCTCGACGAAGAACAGGTGGGGCAGGGCCGGGTCGCCGAGCACCCGCGCGAAGACGTCGGCGAAGTCGGCGAGGTGGCTGCTGTACAGGTCGGGATTGGCGGGCTTGTTCGCGGCGACGCGTCCGAGCAGCGCGAGGAACTCGGGCTCGTCGTCAAAAGGGTTCACGCCAAGGGGGGCGGAGGCGAAGAAGGTGTAGAAGTCCAGATATCGGCGGCCGGTGGGTTCGTCGACAAGCCAGGACCCCCGGCTGCGTTCGAGGTCGAGGACCAGCTTGTAGCCGTCCACGAGCAGATGGCGGGCGAGACGGTCGTGCACGTCCATGTCCCCTCCACGTTGAGTCGGACACACGCGCTAGATATTCCCCCGTTTGGCCACATCTATCTGAAAGTTTCCATCAGAAGTGCAGCTTCACTCAACCATCTCCTGTCATGGCTCCCATCGAGGCGCGGTCAGCCGCTTCAGCCTGGAGGAGAACGCCGCCTCTCTGCCACTCACCACGCCTCTCCCGCTCACCACGATCGTTGCCTGTGGAGAGAGGCAGAGACACCAAGTGCGTCCCAAATGTCAGTCGAGAGTGATGCGGACCGCGACGGTGCCGGCACGGCCGCGGCGCAGGCGGCTGCTGAGGACCAGCACGCGGGCCGCCATGCCGTACTTCTTCACGATCAGCCTGCGCACTCGCTCGGTGTGCGCCGCCGGGAGCACCTCGGCGGTGCCGGGGTGGCTCTCGCCCAGGACCCGTCCCCGCACGTCGCACGGGGCGATCTTCACCCTCGGGTTGTTGCGGATGCGTTTGACCTTGCCGGATCCCTCGACGGTCCAGACGACCAGCGCCCCACCGTCGGACGCGACCCACAGGGGTGTGGACACAGCACGACCGTTACGGCGATAGGTCGTAACGGATACGTACTGCTCCGCACCAAGTTGGTCAAGGATCGCCATGGACGCAGACTATGCGGCGGAATACACCACCAGCGACACGGCGATGTACTGGACCACGTACGCGGCGATGGTGAAGGAGTGGAAGACCTCGTGGTAGCCGAACCATCGGGGTGAGGGGTCGGGGCGGCGCAGGCCGTAGATGACGCCTCCGGCGCTGTAGAGCACACCGCCGATGAGGACCAGGATGACGGCGGCCACGCCGGCGCCGTGGAGCAACTGGGGGACCACGAAGATCGCGGTCCAGCCGAGCAGGATGTAGAGCGCGGTGTAGAGCCATCGGGGGGCGCTCATCCACACCACGCGGAACAGGACCCCGGCGATCGCCCCCGTCCAGATGACCGCGAGGAGCGTCACCCGCGCGACGCCGTCCAGGGCGAGCAGCGCGAACGGCGTGTAGGTGCCGGCGATGATCAGGTAGATGTTCGCGTGGTCGATCCTGCGGAACGCCTCCGCGAGGCGGGGGGACAGCGTGCCGCGGTGATAGGTGGCCGAGACCCCGAACAGCAGCCCCGACGTCACGGCGTATATCGCGGCGCCGATCCGCGCCTGGAGCGTCGGCCCGAAGGCCACAAGAACGAAACCCGCGATAACCGCCGCGGGCAGGGCGCCCGCGTGCAACCATCCTCGTAGTCGGGGCTTGGAAAGCCCGAGCGTGCTCATCGAAAACCTCCCGAACCTACGGTACCGTAAGTTACGCACGCGTAGCTTGTGACCCTCGTTACACGTCACATCCCCGCGAGAAAGCGCGCCGCCAGCGGCGCCGCCACGCGGCCCCCGGAGCCGCCCCCGAGCACGAGCACGGCGAAGGCGAGATCGTCCTTGTATCCCATGAACCACGCGTGGGATGGGCCGGCGTCGGCTTCAGCCGTACCGGTCTTGCCCGCGGTGCCCGCCGGCAGCCCGGCCGATGACGCGGTGCCCTCGCTCACGACGGCCCGCATCATGGACCGCACCCCCTCCACGGGCCCGGCGGGCAACGGCACCTCCGCGGGCTGCCCGGGAATGTCCTCGACCCGCTGGGGCATCAGCCGGGGCGCGCGCCACGTGCCGTCGGCCACGGCGGCGGCGAGTACGGCCATGCACAGCGGCGTGACGCGCACGGACCCCTGCCCGATGGCGTCGGCGCCGAGCCAGTCGGCGTCGGAGGGCTCGCTGATCTGGCCGCAGCGCCCGCTGGCGCCGCCGGGCGCGAGCGATCGGCCGAGCCCCGCGGACTGCGCCGTGTCGTACAGCGCCCGGCGGGAGGGGAGGCGGGTGATCTGCTCGATCATCGTGGTGTTGCAGGAGTGGGCGAAGGCCGACCTCAGGCTGATCGTCCCCCGGTCGATGTGATTGTCGTTCTGGAAGCTCCGGTGGCCGCGGATCGTGTAGGTCGCCGGGCAGGCCACCTGGGTGTCGGGGGTGAGTCCCGACGACAGCAGCGTGAGCGCTGTCACCACCTTGAACGCCGAGCCCGGGGGGAACTGGGAGACGATCACGTTGTGCTCGCTTCCGAGGCGGTCGGCGAGCGCGAGGATCTCCCCCGTGCCCGCTTTGACCGCCACGATCGCGGCGGGCCGGTCCACCCCGTCGAGAGCACGGGCCGCCGCGGCCTGGACGCGCTGGTCGAACGTGGTCTTGACGCGGGTGGCCTTGGGCGGCTTGAACTCGGCGAGCCTGGTGGGCGCCGCGCCCGGCTGCTCCGCCTCCACCACCCAGCCGGTGTTGGAGTCCTCGTGCCCCTTCATGAGGGCCTTGACATAGAAGTCGGCCGCGCTGTCCTTGGGGAGGGGATCTCCGGATCTGGTGAC
Source organism: Sinosporangium album (assembly GCF_900100605.1). GTDB lineage: Bacteria > Actinomycetota > Actinomycetes > Streptosporangiales > Streptosporangiaceae > Sinosporangium > Sinosporangium album. The sequence goes on from NZ_FNCN01000015.1 coordinate 60,116, forward strand.
CAGCTCGACGCCGGGGGCCTCGATCGGTGTCAGCCACACTCTGCCGCCGCCCTTGAGGTCGGGGTGGAGGGTCTCGGGCGCCCATCTGACCTTCCACGCGTCGTCGTCGACGACCAGGTGCAGGGTCGAGGAGAACGGCCACGAACCGATATCGCGCAGTATGCGCTCGCCGTGGAAAGGGAGTTCCGCGCTTTTCTCACCGGTGCGTTTGAGGACGCCCGCGGAGAGTGTCAACTCCGTCACCCTCATGGTTTCGGCGAAAGAGCGGTGCCGGTCCTGGAAGTCATTCGGCGGCTTGGCGACCAGGCGCCGCATCGCGGTCAGGTCGCTCTGCTCCCATGCCGCGAGGTAGTCTCGCGCCGTCTCCTCGGGGCTGCCCAGCACCTCCGGGGGCGCTGTCAGCGTTGTGACGAGGGCGTACGCGCCGGCACCCATCAGGGTGAGCACGGTGGCGAGGAGCACGTAAAACCCACGTCTAGGCATACGGTTTCTCCCGGAAGAATGGTCTTTCAGGGGTATACCAGTGCTATCCACTTGATAGGGGACTAATTTGACGGTCAGGCGTGAATCTCGTGAACCGATGCCGGGTCGTTACTCCGTGACCTTCGGCGAGATCGAGCTGCTGCGCGACCTCGACCGTCCGGGGGGTTGGATTCTCACCAAGGACGGCGTTCCCCAGTCCTATGTAGACCTCGACGATCCCACCTATCTCGACTTCGAATACGTGCGTCTCATGGCCGACGTCATCGACGCGCTGCCCGAGGGCCCCGTGGACGCCGTGCACGTGGGGGGCGGCGCCTGCACGCTCCCCCGCTACCTGGCCGCGACACGGCCCGGATCGCGACAGATCGTGGCCGAGCCGGACGCCGGGCTGGTGCAGTTCGTCCGCGACCAACTCCAGCTGAAATCCGTCCCCCGGCTCAAAGTGCGCATCCTGGACGGCAGGAGCGCCGTCACCGCGCTCTACGACGACTCCGCCGACGTGTTCGTGCTCGACGCGTTCAGCGGCGCCGTCATGCCGGTCGAGCTCGCGACGGTCGAATACATGGCCGATGTGGCGAGGGTGCTGCGCGACGGCGGCACCCTGCTGGTGAACATCGCCGACGGCAAAGGGCTGGCGTTCACCAGACGGGTGCTGGCGACCGTGCACGGCGCCTTCCCCCATGTGGTGCTGCTCGCCGAACCGGGGGTCATGCGGGGACGCCGCTTCGGCAACCTGATCGTGGCGGCCTCGGTGCGGGAACTACCCGTGGACACACTGGCCCGCCGCGCCGCCGGCGGCCTCACGCAGGCGCGCTGCACCCACGGGAAGGCCCTGGTGAACTTCATCGCGGGCGCCGCCCCCATCCGCGAAGGGCAGCCCGTCGTGGCCCCCGTGCCGCCGGCGTCGGTGTTCGGCGACTGAACGGCGGCCACGCGGGGTTCAGGCGAGCCCTCCGCCGTCCACGACCAGGGCGCTGCCCGTGACGAAGCTCGCGTCCTCGCAGGCGAGGAAGAGTACGGCTCGCGCGATCTCCTCGGGTGAGCCCGCCCGGCCCATCGGCCGGTCCGCCGCGTCGGCGGCGAAGGCGGTCCAGTCCTCCGAGAGCTGCCTGGCCTCGTCCCGCAGCATGGGGGTGTCGGTGTCGCCGGGGTTGACGGAGTTGACCCGGATGCCGGCCTTGGCATGGTCGATGGCCAGGGCCCGGGTCATATTGACGACCGCGGCCTTGGAGGCGCAGTAGGACAGCGCGTTGCCGCCGCCCTTGAGGCCCCAGCCCGAGCCGGTGTTGACGATCGAGCCGCCCGAGGTCATCGCGGGAACGGCGTGTTTGCACATCAGGAAGACCGATCGCACGTTGACGGCCATCACGCGGTCCCACTCCTCGACCGTGGTGCCGAGGGCGTCGGCACGGCGGATGATCCCCGCGTTGTTGAACAGGACGTGCAGACCGCCGAAGGTGTCCACCGCGGCCCGCACGACGCGTGCGCAGTCGTCCTCGACCGACACGTCGGCCGTCACCGCCACCGCCCGGCCGCCCGCCTCGGCGATGTCGCGCGCGGCCGAGGCGGCGCCCGGGCCGTCGAGGTCGGCCACCACGACCGCCGCGCCCTCCCGCGCGAACAGCAGCGCCGTGGCGCGCCCGATCCCGGACGCGCCTCCGGTGACGACGGCCACCTTGTCTTTGAGCTTCACCGCGTCTGTGAGCTTCACCGCGCCTTTGAACGTCACCGCGTCAACACCCTTCGAGAGACCTCACACACCCTCACACAGCAGATAAGAAGATATGCGGTCGGTCTTTCCGGGTGCTCGCGGCCCGCGCGCTCAGGAGGCGGCGTGCGGCTTCAGCGTGAGGCAGGCGACCCTGGCCCCGGCCGTGCCCGCCTCCGGACCCTCAGGGGTGGTCTTGCGCTCATGGATGATCAGGGAGCCGGGCAGCCGGTCGGGGGTGTAGGCCCACGACTGGCGGGCCGTCGCGGTGCCCGCGCCCGTGCCGTCGGTCGTGAAGTCGAGCCAGACCTCGTTGTGGGGGTTGGCCATGTGGTGGCTCGGCGCGCCGGGGGTCTGCGCGTGCTGGTAGTGCGGGCCGGAGTCGTCGGGCTTGGCACCGCAGGGCTTGGTGTGCAGGTGCGCGCCGTAGGTGCGTGAGGGCAGCATGCCCTTGACGGTCAGCGTCGAGACGGTGGTGGAGTCGACCGATTCGGAGACCACCGCGCCCTCCGCGCCCTTGGGCACGAGCTTCGGGTCGTAGGCGACGGCGGTGGCGCCGGGCTTGTAGGGCTCGAACGTGCCACCCCCGGTGAGGCGTATCGCCATCGGGTGGACGGTCGGCGTCGGATCGTGGGCCTCGGGACGGCCGGCCTCCTGGGCCGCCCCGCACCCTGTGGTCAATATGGCCATGAGAAGTGCGGCGACTCGCATTTCCCTCTCCTCGGTGAGCAGACGTGTGAGCTCGACCACTCTAATGAGTGGTCGAGCCGTTACGCACCGTGAAGCGCCGCCGGGCCGGGAAGCCTGACGCGACCCTGGGACTCCACCTACCTGTGCCCCTGTGCCCCTGTGCCCCTGTGCCCCTATGGCCCTATGCCCCGTGCTCGGCGGCGATGCGGTCGATGTCGGCCGCGAGCTCGAAGTCGCGCCCGGTCAGGCCACCCGCGTCATGCGTCGTCAGGGCGAGGTGGAGCCGGCGCCACCGGATGTCGATGTCGGGGTGGTGGTTGATCTCCTCCGCGCGTACGGCGATGGCGTCCACAATGCGGATCGCCGTGGGGAAGTCGGGCGCCGCCACCGTGCGGCGGATCTCGTTCCCCTCGCGCCGCCACTCGGGCACGCCCGCGAGGCGCTCGCTCACCGCGTCGTCGTCAAGCAGTTTCATCGCACCAGGACATCACGGGGCGGCCCCGTCGCGTCAACCGGCCCCGCCCTATGATCGCCCGGCCAGATCGAGGGGCCCGTGCCGTACGGCTCACGCCGTACGGCAGGGTGCTTTCCCGAACCCCTCCTTGCCCCTACTTGACGGCGCCGGAGGTCAGGCCGGACTGGATCTGGCGCTGGAACACCACGTACACGATGAGCATCGGGATGATCGCCATGCTCAGGGCCGCGAACAGCCCGGGCCAGTCGGCCTCATAGCCGGCGATGACCGAGATATCAGCGATGCCCTGGGTGATCACCCATTTATCCCTGTCCTCGGCAAGGAGGACCAGTGGCAGGAGGTACTGGTTCCACTGGCCGAGCACGTTGAAGATCGTGATACTGACCACACCCGGCTTGGCCATGGGCAGCATGATCTGGAAGAACGTGCGCGTGTGCGACGCTCCGTCGATCATGGCCGCCTCCCCCACCGAGGTGGGCAGGTTCCTGAAGAAGGCCGTCATGAAGAGCACGGTGAACGGCATCGAGTACGCCACATAGACCAGGACCAGCCCGATGTGGCTGTTGAGCAGGCCGAGGTCCTCCACGACGAAGAACAGCGGCATCATCGCCAGGAATACCGGGAAGGCCAGCCCCGAGACGAACACCACATACACGATCTTGCTACCGGGGAACGTGTATCTGGCGAGGACGTACGCCGCCATCGAACCGAACAGCATGGTGAGGAGGGTGCCCGCGCTCACCACGATGACGGTGTTGAGCATGTACTTGCCGACCTGGGCGGTCTCCCAGGCCCGCCCCCAGCTCTCGGTCCGGAGCTCGGCGGGAAGTGACCAGGAGTTCCCGAAGATCTCCGTGTTGGTCTTGAAGGAGGACAGGAACGTCCAGATCAGCGGGAAGATCGTGATGACCCCCCAGAGCGCCAGCGCCGCGTGGGCGAGGCCGCTGAGGGGGTTGGCCTTCGGGCGCGGGGGGCGAGTGCCGCCTCCGGCCGCGGGCGAGGGCTTCCGGGTGCTTGAAGCATCGTGGGTTTTGATCGCCATGGCTCAGAACTCGATCTTCTCTCGGCGCGACACACGCAGGGCCAGGACCGCGAAGGTGATCGTCATGAAGAACAGCGCCACACCCATCGCCGAGGCGTATCCGAACTCGGAGTAGCTGAACGCCGTCTTCCAGATTTCGAGCGGCAGCACCGCGGTCGAGTTGTCAGGTCCGCCGCGGTCCACCGAGAGCACCTGCACGAGGGCGAAGCCGTCGAAGGCGGCGATGCTCAGGTAGATCCAGCCGACCTGCAGCGTGTCCCACAGGAGCGGGAGCGTGATGCTGAAGAACAGCCGGAACCGGCCCGCGCCGTCCAGCGCGGCGGCCTCGAAGACGTCCTTGGGGATCGCCGCCATGCCGGCGGAGAACAGCACGACATAGAAGCCGACGGCCTGCCAGACCATGACCCCGATGATCGCCCAGAAGGCGATGCTCGGCTCGGTCAGCCAGCCGATGGGCTCTAGGCCGATGGCGATCAACGCGCCGTTGATGATGCCGCCCTCGTCAGGGCGGTAGACCGCCTGGAACAGCACGCCGACGATGGCCACGGCGAGGACCTGGGGGAAGAAGAACACCACCCGGTAGAACTTCGACCCCCAGACCCCGCGCAACTTTCCGCCCTTGCTGCCCCCTCCCAGGTTGAGCAGGAAGGAGAAGAAGAGCGCCAGTGAGAGCACGAGAAGCGGCAGCGCGATCAGGAGCAGCACGTGGTTGCGCACGGCCTTCCAGAAGACCTCGTCCTCAAAAAGCCGCGTGTAGTTGCTGAAGCCCGAGAAGCTCGGGAACGCCGACACTCCCCCCCAGTCGGTTAAGGAGAGGTAGAACGCCTGTACATACGGGCTGATCACAAAAACCACGTACAGGATCACCGGTATGGCGAGGAACCCGGTGATGAATCCGTACTCGCGCAGTCGCCTCATGGATCAGGCCGTCCGCGTCTGCTTTGTGATCTTGCTGTCCTTCTTGGTCTCGTCGGCCTTCTTCTGCATGTTCTCGCAGAACTCGGCGGGCGTGATCCGACCGGCCATGACCGCGTTGGTCTGCGTCTGGGAGTAGTCGTAGAGCTTGCGGTACCAGCCCTCGTAGCGCGCCGGCGTGATGATGTTCTGTCCCGCCACCTCCTGAGCCTTGGCGGCGCTCTTCAGCCCCGGGGGAAGGTCGACGCCGTCGGAAGAGCCGACCACCACGGTGAGGTTCTTGGTCTTCTCCGTGAACGCCTTGGCCCCCTCAAGGGACAGCATCTGGCGGAGGTACTCCATCCCGCCGGCCTTGTTCTTGCCCTTCTCCGAGACGAAGAAGTTCTCACCGGCGCCCGCGAAGATGGCCTCGGCCGGCATCTTGTCGGCCGCGGTCACGCTGGGGATGGGCATGACGGCGTACTCGAACTTGCCCGCCGGGATCTCCTTGGTCATCTCGTTCTCGATCCAGGAGCCGGTCGGGTAGAACGCGACCTTGTCCTGGAGCTGCCTGACCTGGGTCTCGGTGTGGTTGAGGCCGAAGTAGGCCTTGTCGCCGTACTTCTTCTGCAGGTCGGCCCAGGCGGTGACGGCCTGCAGCATGGCGGGGTTCTGCCAGGCGCCGTCGACCAGGTTGTCGATGTCGATGATGACCTGGTTGCCGCCGATCTTGGCGGCGGTGTAGAGGAGGTTCCAGGTCTGGTAGTACGGCCCGACCTGCCCGGGGTAGGCGAACGGCGTGATGCCCGCCCCCTTGAGCTGCTCGCAGAGCGCGAGGAACGCGTCCCAGGTGGTCGGCACCTGGTAGCCCTTGTCCGCGAAGAGCTTGGCGTTGTACCAGAGCCCGCGGTGCGACAGCGTGTAGTTGAGGATGTACGGCTTGCCGGCGATCAGGCCCTCCTCGATCACGCCGGTCACCAGGGTGTCTCTGACCTTCTTGCTCGGGTCGTGGACGGAGGGCGCGTCGTAGAGCGCGGTGAGGTCGGCCAGGTGGCCCGCCTGCTGGAGGGCCGAGGTGTCGATGGACTCCGGTCCGGAGTTGTTCACGACGTCGGGCACGTCGCCGCTGACGAACCGCGGGCGGAGCTGGCCGCCGATCCGCTGCGTGGGGACATGCTTGATGGCGGCCTGGGGGAACGCCTTCTTGTAGAGCGGCTGGTGGATCTCCGTGGCGTAGGCGTCGGTGTAGCCGCCGCTGAAGATGACGACTTCGAGCTGCTGCGACGCGTTGACCCCGAACGGGTTGTCCGCCGAGATCGGGGCGGCGCTGCCCGCAGGGGTGGGCGTGGACGTGCCGCCACCGCCTGTGGCGCACGAGGCCAGGAGGCCGGCGCCTGGGCCTGCCATGAAGGCGGTCAGACCGATACGGCGGAGCGCCTGCCGCCGGTCGATGTCTCGGGGCGTGCCGGCGGAGTGGGACATGCAGCCCTCCTGGAGTACAGGACAAATAGGAAAGTTTCCTAAACGTTTGCCCGCAACGTACGGATCCCCGCCGAGAGTCGTCAAGAGGAAGTCCGCGGTCTAGACCGAGCTGTAACGGAGCCGCGACATTCCGACGAGAACAAAGGAAACCGTAGTACACCCCTGCCAGATTTGTCCGGAAATAAGGCATATGTCGGTGAAGCTGGAGGCCCATCTTGGTCTAGACCGTGCCCAGCCTGCCTCACCGCAGGGGTGCCCCGCCACCCTGAACCGGAACTCTCCGGCAAGCGATACCGTCGTTCCACCACGAACCCCAACAGTCACCCCCTAAGCCCCACACAGCACGCTGAAAGGCGAAGAGCAGCCATGGTGCGGCAATCTCATCCGGATGGCGGAGCGGAAAGACAGCTCATCGGGCGTGCCATGGGCGCGGCCTCCCTGCAGTTGATCGGCGCTCCCGGCGACCCCGACCTGATCACCCTCCCCTGGGACGTCCCGCTGGAGAACTGGCCGGAGCACCGCCTCGTGGCGCTGCCGCGCGGCATCTCACGCCACGTGGTGAGGTTCGCCCGGCTCAGCGGCAAGGTGTACGCGATCAAGGAGATCAGCGAGCGCTACGCGAGACGGGAGTATCGCCTGCTCTGGGACCTGGCCCGGCTCGACGCGCCCGCCGTGGAGCCCGTCGCGGTGATCACCGGGCGCACCGGAGTGGACGGCGAGCCCCTGGACTCGGCCCTGGTGACCAGACACCTGCAGTTCTCACTCCCCTATCGGGCAGTGATGTCGGGCACACTTCGCCCCGACACCCTCACCCGGCTGATCGACGCCCTCGCGGTGCTCCTGGTGAGACTCCACCTGAACGGGTTCTACTGGGGCGACTGCTCGCTGTCGAACACGCTGTTCCGCCGGGACGCCGGGGCGTTCGCGGCCTACCTGGTGGACGCGGAGACCGGCGAACTGCACCCGATGATCAGCGAGGGGCAGCGCGCGCACGACATCGAGCTGGCCCACGTGAACATCTTCGGCGAGCTGCTCGACCTCGAAGCGGGCGGACTGCTGCACCCGTCCACCGACCCCATGGAGGTCGCCGAGCTGATCTGCGAGCGCTATCAGCGGCTCTGGGCGGAGATCACCCAGGACGAGATCATCGAGGAGCTCGACTGGCACCGTGTCGAGCAGCGGGTACGGCGGCTCAACGACCTCGGATTCGACGTGGCCGAGATGATGGTGCGGCGCAAGGTCGGAACCGGCCGCCTCATCGTCCGGCCCAAAGTCGTCGACGCGGGCCACCACCAGCGCCGCCTGCTGCGCCTCACCGGGCTGGACGTCGAGGAGAACCAGGCCAGGAGGCTGCTCAATGACCTCGACTCGTTCCGGGTGGCCAAAAACCTGCGGCACGAGGACGAGGCCATCGTGGCCCACCGCTGGCTGGCCGAGGTGTTCCACCCGGCTGTGGACAGCGTGCCGACCGAGCTGCGGCACAAACTCACCCCGGCGCAGCTCTTCCATGAGCTGCTCGACCACCGGTGGTTCCTCTCCGAGGCGGCGGGGCGAGATGTCGGACTTGAGCACTCGGTCGCGTCCTACGTGAACAATGTGCTCGTCTACAAACCCGACGAGCAGGCCGTGCTTCCCAAGGCGGAATACGAGGATTAATCCTCCGCGCGGTGCGGGGCTGTGCCGTACGTCACTGTGAAGCGCCGGCGGCTCGACGAACACGTGTCCAAAGCCACCTCAAGCAGGAGCATCAACCAAACAATCGATCAACTGGGGCTATATCAGTCGATATTTCGATTTCCTGGTGAAGGTATTCGGCGGCATCTCTCCAGCCGGGTGTGGTTCTTTACACCAAGTGATCGATCCTTCCTTCTGCTGATAACTCCACTCCAAGACTGACAGGTGATCTTTCAGCATCGGCACCTACGCTGTCGGGTCGGAAGTGTGAGACGGTCCGCGTCCATGGCGAGGGAGTGTCCGTGCCGAATCGCGACCCCGGGCTGTCGGCCGTGCCAGAGCAAACCCAGAGGGAGTCCGCGATGCACGTGATGATGGAGAACCTGCCCCGGCGGACGGACCAGTCCGGCCCGAGGCATCTCCCAGGAGCCCACGGCAGCCGCACGCCCTATCCCATCGACTGGCCGCTCGTCAGCGGCGACCCGCACGACCTGGCGCTGCTGATCCGGATCAAGAACGCGCTGCAGGCGCTCAGATAGCCGACCGAGCTCATATGGAGGGGGATGTACGGCCCACGCCCGCACAGGGTGCGGGCCGTACATCATTGCGTGGCGCAGTATGTCCGAGCGGCGCAGCGTGTCCGAGCGGCGCAGCGTGTCCGAGCAGCGCAGCGTGTCCGAGCAGCGCAGCGTGTCCGAGCAGCGCAGCGCGGCGGGACGGCTTCGCCGTCCGCGGTCAGACGGCGGCCTCCCGCTCGGCCAGCGCGGTCAGACCAGCGATGGCGTCGGTGATGACCGGCCACAGATCCCGGGGCAGATCGTGGCCCATCCCGGGAAATGTCAGCAGCTTGGCTCCGGGGATGGCCTCGGCGGTGGCGACACCCCCCGGGAGCTGGATGAGCAGGTCGTCCTCCCCATGGATCACCAGCGCGGGCACGTCGAGCCCGCGCAACCCCTCGCTGCGGTCACCCGACGCCAGCACGGCCATCAGCTGCCTGGCCGTCCCCGCCGGGTCGTAGGCCCGGTCGTAGGCCAGGCCGGTGACCCTCGCGATGCGCTCCACGTCCATCGGATAGCCCTTCGAGCCCATCAGCGACCATGCCTGCAGGGCCCGCTCGATCGCGGCCTCACGGTTTCCGACGGGAGGCGACAGCAGCGCGCCCAGGGCCTCGGGCGTGGGCGCGCCGATGTGCGGGGCGGGCGTGGACATGATGGAGGTCAGGCTGCGCACCCGCTCCGGTGCGGCGACGGCGATCGTCTGCGCGATCATGCCGCCCATCGACACGCCGACCAGGTGGACGTTCGCCAGGTCGAGCGCGTCCAGCAGGCCGATCACATCGGCCGCCATGTCTGTCAGCAGATAAGCCGCATCGACCTGCCCGCCGAGCGCGGCGGCGAGATCGGGCATCCCCGCCTCGTGGAAGTGCGTCGACTCCCCCGCGTCGCGGTTGTCGAAGCGCACGACATAGTGCCCCAGATCCACGAGGCTCCCGCAGAAGTCCTCATCCCAGTGGATCAGTTGGGACCCAAGACCCATGATGAGTAAGAGGGGACGCCCCTCCTGGGAACCGAAACTCTCGTAGGCGATCTCGACACCGTTTGTCCGTACGCGACCGATCATGGTCCTCCCTCCCCTGTGATCGACAGAATCACATTCTGTCGCGTGGAGAGCAAGGCCAACGCCTGTTCGGGCGTGGCATGTCGCTCGACGTCACCGCGCGGGAACGCCGAACGGGCGCACCCCCTCGATGAGTTCGATGGGGGATACGCCCGTTTCGTGAGCCAGTCAGCCGATCGGTCGGCCCGTCGGCTCCAGCATGATCACGCCCGGTGGCTGCCGCTGCCCACCAGCAGCGCCCTAATGCGGTCGCGTCCGAAGAAAAGCCCGGCACCCAGTGCGATCAGCACACCGAGTACGGCCAGGCTGACGATACCGCCGGACTCGTCCGCCGGCGTCTTCACCGCAGCGGCCACGGTGCCGCCGAGGTCCACCGCCTGCTTCTGCTCGGCCGCCGAGGACGACCCGGCGCCATCGGCATCGGCCGCCTTGTCCCGCGCCGCCTGCTCCTGCGCCTTGTCCTGCGCCTTGTCCGCAGCTGCGGCGCCCGCCTCGGTGCCGGCCTGAGCCGCGCCCTTCTCGGCACCCGCGCCGGCCGACGCGGACGCCTTCTCGGCCTTCCCGCTCTCGGCCTTCAGCGGGACGGTGTCCAGCTTCGGCGGGGTGGCCGGGTTCCTGTCGTAGCGCTGGTACCAGCCGGTGGAGAAGGCCACAGGGTGGTTCTTCTTCCCGTAGCCGTCGCCCCACTTGGTCACGACGTACTCGACATTGATGTGGCCGAGGCCACCGTTACCGGACACGGTCAGGCTGCCGGCGTTGAACCGCCCACCGGTCAGGTCGGCGAAGGTCTTGGCGTCGATGTCCAGCATGACGCCGTAGTTGGAGGGGTTGCCCGGACCGCGGTCGCCGATGAAGAAGGGGGCCTTCTGGCCCTTGTAAACGACGTAGCCCTCGGTGCCGAGCGGCCAGCTCGGGCTGGCGAACATGCCCTTCTGCATGGGCTTTCCGCTGGCGGGCAGGCCCGTGTCACCGTTGCGGCCGGAAGAGTCGTCCCAGAAGTAGGACGCCTTGGTCGAACCTTGGAGGAGGATGCGGTGGGAGTCGGCGTGGGAGGCGGTGGCAGTGCCCGTCACCATCGCGCCTGCGAGGGTGAGGCCGAGGAGGGAGGACAGCAGAGCACGGTTTTTGCGCAGACTGAAGATCACTTTGCGGGGGTCTTTCGTGAGGGAACAGGGCGGGGCTGCACGTCGGGGGGCGGACATGCGGGCCGGGCGCGCTCACGGAAAAAGCAAGCGAAACGCCGCCGGGGCAAACACACCGGAACGGCGTGGAACACGCCTATAGGGGCTGGAACGATCAGGGGATGGACAAGCCGCTCATGCGCCGCGCGGACCCGTGCTGGAGATCACACCGCACGGCCGGATCACGGCTCGGACGGCGCTCAGCCGGTCGGGCTTGAGCGGGCATCCCTACGCGCGCGTGCCGAGGGAGGGCTCACGCGGGGATGCGGGGAAGGCTCAGTATCCGCGTCCCGCTGGGACGAGTGGAACACGCGGTATACGACGCATGGGGGTGTCTCCTCTCCATCACGCCTACCGGGTTAGCTGACGGGTTCGGGCTGGAGGTGCTGCCCTACCGCATATGCGGATTCACCCCAGGGATCTTGGGTCCCCGGCTCCCTGTCGGGATTCGGCGCCGGCCGGCCGCCTTCTCATGAAGGTCGAGGTCACCGACCGATAACTTTGGTTATGAACTGTACTCACAAAAGCGGACAAAGCAAACAGAGCACCACGAAATACCCAGAAGATCTACCTTCTAACGCCAAGAAATCCCGATGAACACGGGGTTCCGGTTTAACGATCAATGAGGTCGACGACTCGTCCTTCCCGCCCGTCACCAAGGTCATCCAGACGGCGTCCGACACCACCGACAGACCGATACCGGATGCGACGGGGAGCTCAGCAGACTTAGGCATCCGATCACGATTAGGGTGATCTCAAGTTTCTGATCTCGAAGTCGAAGAGCATGATTCGCGCCACATCGTTCCCCGATCCACCGCCTTACGGTAGAAGGAGCAGCGCCATGGCCAAGATCACGCAGCTCAGAACCTACACCATCCGTGAAGGGCTGCTCGATGAATGGGTGGACCGGTGGGCCGACCTGGTCGTACCGCTGCGTCTCGAGTTCGGCTTCGAGATCGGCGGTGCCTGGATCGACCGAGAACGCAGCCAATTCATATGGACGATCTCCTACGCGGGCGCCGGGAGCTTCGAGGAACGCAACGCCGCCTACTGGGCATCACCGAAAAGGACGGCCATGGGTCTCGATCCCAAGGATTACCTAGTCGCGCGTGATGTGAGATTCGTCTCGAAGGTTCTTTGATACTCCTACTGGCCGCCCGAGCTGTCCGATGGAAGCATGTGCTCCCGCCGCTCTTCCTCCGTGAGCGAGCGATACACCCGGTTTCGAGCCATGGCCTGTAGGCGCGTGAGGTCCACCTCCGCCTGCCATACCCGTGCGGTCCCGTCAAAAGACCCACTCATCAGTCGCGAGTTGTCTTCGGACCAGGCCACTGAAGTGACCTTGTCCCGATGAACGCCCGCGATGGCGATCTCGGTGTAATCCTCGGCGTTCCATATCCGTATGGTCCTGTCGTCGGATCCAGTCGCCATCAGGCCACCGTCAGAAGACCACGCCACGGAACGCACGCGCCCTTCGTGGCCACGCAGCGATGCGACGCAGCGGCCCGTGGAGACCTCCCAGACCCGAACCGTCCAATCCGCAGACGCAGTCGCGACGTACTGCTCTTGAGGAGACCACGCAACTGAATCCACCCAGTTGTCGTGCCCTCTCAGTGCTGTCATCTGCTCCCCCGTACTGATCTCCCAAATCCGGCAGGTGCGGTCATCGGAGGTCGAGGCCACAAAACGGCCACTCGGTGACCACGCAAGCGAAGTGACCCAGTCCTGGTGACCGTGGAACGTGCTCAACGACTCCCCCGTCACCGCATCCCAGAGACGAACGGCGGCGTCATGTCCGCCCGAAGCTATCCGGGCGCCGTCAGGGGACCAGGCCACCGCCTCCACAGCGGCTCCGTGATCCAGGGCAAGAACATCGTTCCGCTCACCGATGGTCGACACCAGGACCAGGCGATCGCTGGAGCCGGAGGCCACACGCATGCCATCCGGCATGAACTCCACGCACTTGACCCGATCGCGGTGCTGGACATCGTGTCCGAGAGGAGCCCCGGATCGCGCATCCCAGACCCGCATGGTGCCATCCTCCGAGGAGGTCGCCGCATATCGATCCCCGGCCGACCAGACCGCGCAGGTGACTGTGGCCTGATGGCCGCTGAACAAGAGTTCCTCCCCGCCTCGGGGCACGACGTCCCAGACACGCGCTGTGCCATCCTCGGACGACGTGGCGATCTGGCCGCCGTCAGGTGACCACGCGACTCCCCACACGACGTCCGTGTGTCCCCGGAACACCGAGATCGGCCGGGCTTGGGCCGCATCGAAGATGCGGGCGGTCCTGTCGGTCGAGACCGAAGCCAGATACCGTCCATCAGGCGACCAGGCGACGTTCCACACTTGGTCCTCATGCCCGCGGATCAGGAGCGTTTGCTGTCCGGTTTCGGCATCCCACATGCGTATGGTGTGATCACCTGAAGCTGTTCGCCACCAGGCGACCGTCCGGCGCCCAAGCCACCCCTTCGACGAAGTTCGTATGTGCCTGAAGCACGACGTGGGGGGAGAGTGTCGCGAGGTCCCACACGATCGCGGTCCTGTCGTGCGACGCCGTCACCAGTCGACGACCGTCGGGTGCCCAGTCGATGCCCAGAATGTTGTCGGTATGACCCCTGAGCTCGTGTTGCAGGGCCCCCGTTGACGTGTCCCAGATCCGAACGACTCGGTCCCGGGAGGCCCCGGCGATCTGAATGCCATCTGGCGACCACGCGACGCCGCGCACCACGTCCCGAGCCCCTGCTAACGTGAGGAGGCACCTACCCGTACGGGTGTCCCATACTCGCACTGTCTGATCTCGGGATGCCGTCGCGACCTTGGCCGAGTCAGGAGACCACTTGGCCATCTCCACCATGCCGGTGTGGCCCTCAAGCACCGCCAGAGCACGGCCGGAATTACTCTCCCAGATTCGCGCGGTCCCGTCCCGGGAAGCCGTGACGATTCGCGTGCCATCAGGCGACCATGCGAGATTGCGAACGGTGTCACTGTGTCCCGCCAGCACGACCCGGAGATGACTGAACCCGAGAGCGCTCATCAATGCACGCTCGGCGATCGGTGTCGGGACGCATTCATCGAGGGCGGCTAAGGCAAGCAGAATAGATAGCTCTGGATAGAGCTGGGCATTTGCCAACACATGGCGTCCCACGCTCTCAGAGACGCGGCACAGGAACGCGTGATCTTTACGCCTTGAGGCAGCAACGAGATCGCGCATCGCCGCCGACGCCTGGCCGACGGCCTCCAAACCGCTCAGCCACTGCTGAGCCAGAGTCAGCCGTTCGCCTGTGAGGAGGTAGTCGGCACTGCGGTCAGCCCCTTGCCAGTCGACAGCCCACCGTTCCAACTCCGCACGCTGCCGAAGCAACTCCGATCTGGCCTCCACCTCTTGCCGAAGAGGCGGCCACTGTCTGAACAGGGCCTCGTGGGCCACCTGAACGATCGGCTCTCCCTGGCTTGTTCCAGTGACAAGCAGGCGCGCATCGACGAACGCATCGACAATGCGCCTCTCGCCCGTTTCCAGCTCGTGCAATGCGACCTTGCGGCGGGCCACCTGCCTCCCCTCCGCGGTGACGAATTTCAGGAGCACCGCCAGAATCAGATCGACACGATCAGTGCCATGCATTTCCGCCACGACCTGATCCGCCTGGCGAGCCATCGCACCAGCGACACCACCGAGCCGCCGGTAGTGCTCTCGAGTCACCCTGCCGGCGCTTCCCGAGAGGAAATACAGTTCCTGCAGCAAGTAGGCAAGCATGGGAAGGGCGTCACTCGTCCCCGCATCATCCACGATCTCTTCCGCCAACTGCGGTTCAAAGATGAGATCGACGAGTTTCCCCGGCTCCTCCACAACCTGCACAAGTTCGTCCCGTGCGAGCAAACCCAATGCCAGCGGGCTCTGGAAGAGCGCCGAGTGAGAGGTCTCGAGCAGTCCGCGCAAGAACTCTATGCGTACGGTGGCCACGACGAAGAACCGCTGATCCGCACGGAGGGCCTCCGAAATCAGGCTCAGGAAGAGATCTCTCTCCCGATCACCGGACAGGGTCAGTAGTTCCTCGAACTGGTCGACCACCAAAAGCACCCGATTGAATCGGCTCCCGCCACGGCATTGGGCGACCAACGACTCCAGAGCCCGTGGTGACTGCCGCAGCCTCCGCAGCGCTTGGGCGGATGAATCGAGATCCGCCCCCTCGGCCAGAGAGCGGGCAAGCGCCCCAAGCGGGTTGGTCCCGGGCGTCATGACCGGTAAGACGGCCCATCGCCGTTTACGCAGGCGAGGCACCACTCCTGCCTGTATCAGCGACGACTTTCCACTTCCCGATGAGCCCACCACGGGCACGAATCGCTCGTAGGGTCGCTCTGCCGTCTCGTGCAGCCTGCGCACGACCTCCGCGGCCTGCGGGTCCCTCCCAAAGAACACCGCAGCCTCATCCTCGCGGAAGGCGTCGAGCCCGGGATAGGGCGGCCGTTGCGCATCCCATACGCGCTTAGGCTTCGGCGGGCGGTCAATTCGGTACATGACCAGATGCCCGATCAACAACGCCATGAGCAGCACGAGGACGCCGGGAACCGCCACTTCACGAAGCAGCACCAAGAACTGAGGAGCTTCATCGACATCAGTGGCGTAATTGGTGAGAATGCCTAGAAGTGCGGCGATCAACACAAGCAGCATCTGCAAAAGCAGCGCCAGGCGCTGTCGCCGTCTCATAGTCACTCATGATCTACAACCTGCGGACGGTCGGCAAGGTAAACCGAAATTTTAGCGCGATACCGCTGCGTTTTTCCCTAGTCGCAGGAAACCCATTTCATCCGTCCTCGTCAAAATATCTACCTCAGTCCCACCAGAACGACCACGCTGTACGCCCGCGGATCACCTCCGCGTAGTCCGCCAGCGTGCCCGGGCCCTGGTAGACGATGTCGGGGCAGAAGGTCCAGTGCTCGGCGGCAACGTGGAGGGCGTGGCGCATGGTGACCGGAGGGGCGGCCACGCTCAGGTCCATCGTGTTGAAGCCGAGGCGCACGACGCGGGCCCCGAAGCGCTCCTCCCAGCTTCGCACCACGGAGGCCAGGGGCGCCGTCCAGCGATTGTGGTTGAGGGCGCCCTGCCAGCCCATGACGGCCAGGGAGTCGGCCCCTCGCCGGGCGGCGACCAGCCCGAGGGGGGTGCCTCCGTCGTCGAGGCTGCGGGCGAAGGCGTCGGCGAGTTCGTCGGGGTCGTAGACGGGTCGGCCAGGCTCGGCCAGCCCCGGGCATGAGCGCCCGAAGGGCTCCAGGTCGCTGAGGTCGGCCTCCCAGCCCGCACGCGACGGTTCCAACATGTCGGCCCAGACCTCGACCATGAAGGCCGAGGGGGTGTAGTTGTCGATCTCGCCCACGGGCTCGGGGGCCACCTGGCCGGCCCACCAGGGCTGTGCGGAGTCGTCGAGCAGCACCGGCCACAGGCCGGTGCCGGCATGCTCCGCGCGCAGGCGGCACCACAGCTCGCCCGAGACGGGCTCGTCGCTCAGCCAGAACGCCGGCCGCGTCGGCACCTGCTCGGTGTAGTCAGGGTCGGGCCACACGACGGAGCCCGGCGGGAGTTCTACCGACAACATCCGTCCGGGCTGCCCATCGGCGAACAGGTGGCGCAGCTCGTCCGCGCTGTCGCGGCGCTCACGCACTTCATGATCATCCATGTGGTCGTTCCGGTGCTGGTCAACAGGATCTTGGCGCTCCGGAGATGGTATTCCCGTCACCTCCGGCCGGGTGGAGTCAACCCCAGCACAACAGGCGCCGGAACCATCGCGCGCTTTTCATCCTCCAGGCCGGCTCTGATGGCGGCGCCCACGCGACCCGTGCCGTCCGGGCCCGCGCGGGGCCCGGGCCGACCGCACGCCGAGGAGAGAAAGGCTCAATGACCACCTGTACACCTTGGCTCACGACAGTGCCGTCGTGCCACCCCCGTGCCACACCGTGACCTCGGTTACCCCGGATCAGGTGAGCTTGTGAAGCTCCCGCGCGGCCGTACGCGCCAGCAGTTCGACCTGCTCCTTGGAGAGCACGCCGCCTTCGCGCCCACGGATGTGACGGGCGACCAGCGACGGCTTGAGCAGGGTGAGACCCTCGGCGGTCACTTTTCCGCCCCGGGGCAGCACGCCGCCGTGCACGCTGAGCAGCGGCTCGATCTCGACCTGGATGCCGGTTTCCCGGACCAGCACCTCGGCGAAGGTGTCGGCCGCGTCGACGAGCCCCTTGGCCACGGCGGAGCCGTACTTCTCGCCGAGGAACAGCCGCCCGTTGTAGGTGGCGATGTCGATGTCGGGGCCCCACGCCTCGTTGTCGATGATCCATACGCCGCCGGGGCCGATGACCAGGTGGTCGATGGAGGTCTTGCCCCGGACGGCACGGCCGTTGAGCACCATGTAGCCGTGGCGGACCAGGCTGCGCCTGAGGCGGCGGCCGGTGATGGCCTCGCCTTTGCGCTTGCCCCGCCACACACCGGTGGCCTCGTGGGCCCGCCAGACGAGGAACAGGTCCACCGCCGCGGTGCCCGCCGCGAAGACCAAGGCCGCGACGACGGGAGCGGGGATGGAGAATCGCAGGGCCAGCAGGAAGCCGGCGACGGCGCCGAAGCCGGCCTTGACGGCCCGCGACCGCTGGCGCGCCTTGCTCGCCTCGACCCAGAACTTCTCATACATCTGCGGCGGCGACTGACCGGTGAACTTGTCGTCGCGGGGCACATAAATCGATCCGCCGGGCACAGCGAACCCCCGAGAAGATGGGCTGGATGGGTCACGGTCACGGATCTGCCACACTGAAGATCCACCGGCAATGAAATACCCATCGAGGGCGCCCCCGCATCACGGGCTCGACAAAGGTGATGGAAGTAACACACCTTCGCCAGGTTCGCGGGTGTTCGAGGTGGACTCCGCCACCGCTCACCGGGCCGAGCGGCGCCTCAGCTCACGGTGGCCTCGGTGGCCGGGGCGGGCTCCTTGGCCGGCGCCTTGTGCGAATGGTCCGGGGACAGCCTGCCGAGTGTGATCGTGCCGCCGATCAGCAGGGCCGCCGCCAGAAGGGCCGGCACGATGTTGCCGGTGCCGCTTGGAAGAGGCTCGCCCAGAAGCACCGCGCCGGCGAGCACCGACGTGATCGGGTCGACCACCTGGACTCCCGCGTAGGCGATGCCGAAGTAGCCCACGGCGTACGAATGCTGGAGCAGGACCACCGCGAAGATCAGCATGACCGGAATGACGAGGGAGAACCAGTGGAGGAGCTCCCCGAAGTCACCCCCGAAACCGCCGCCGACCACCCTGACGAATGTGGACACGGTCGCGGTGACGGCGCCGGCCCCGATCGCGAGCAGTAGCGCTTTGTGCGGCCCCTTGGCCTTCCTGGCGAGGAGGTTGCTCACGAGCACGATCAGCAGGATGGTGGCGAGGAAGCCGATGGCGGCCCGGTCGGACAGCACAGGTTCGGCGCTGTGCCGGGGCACGAGCCACATGATGCCGATCAACCCTACGGTCACCGCGACGGAGCCGAGGATCTCGGCGCGATGCGGTTTCCTTCCGTGAAGCATCGCGGCCAGCGGCACCGCGAAGACGAGCGTCGCCACGCTCACCGGCTGCACGACGACGAGGGGGGCGAAGCTCAGCGCGACGGCGTGAAGGCAGGCGCCGGTGAATCCGATGGCGCCGCCGATCCACCATCGCGGTCGCCGCATAAGCTTCAGCGACGCCCCCAGGTCGACCGCCTCGTATTGCTGGAGCGCCGCGCCGAGCGCGTATCCAAGGGCTCCGATCAGGGCGATGGACACCCCCACCCACGTCATCGGCTGCCGCCGAACGCGCACGGGGGGATGGGGAAGAGGGTCTCATGAGTCACCCCCACAGCTTAAGGACTCAGCACACACAGGATCGCCACCGCGAAACAGGGGGAATAGGGCTGGTGGGAGGCATCGTTTGGCGAGGTACCCCCCAGGGGTATATACATAGAACCGTACGGAGGAACCCACATGAGACCTGACGGACCGGACACTCATCACCGCGATGCAGATGCCCCCACGCACCACGCCATGGATCACTCCGGGCACGCAGGGCACACCGAGCACACAGAGCACGCCGGACACACAGAGCACGCCGGACACACAGAGCACGCCGGACACACAGAGCACGCCGGACACAGCGGCCACGGATCGGCCTTACCCGCCGGGCAGAGGGCGCACGGCAAGCACGCCGCGCCCGCTGGACACGCGACCCACGGGACCCAGGAGACCCGCATGACCCATGCAGGGCACGCAGGGCACGCAGGGCACGCGGGGCATGCCGCGCACGCGGGGCACGGCGGTCACGGCGCCGGTCATGGCGGCGGTCACGGCGACCACGCGGCCGTGTTCAGGGACCGCCTGTGGATCAGTCTGGTTCTGACGGTGCCGATCGTCGTCTACAGCCACATGATCCAGATGTGGCTCGGGTTCACGCCCCCGCAGTTCCCCGGCTCGCAGTGGATCGCGCCGGTGCTCGGCACCGTCGTGTTCCTGTACGGCGGATGGCCCTTCCTCAAGGGCGGGTTCGACGAGGCCAAGGCCCGCAGACCGGGCATGATGCTGCTGATCACGCTGGCGATCGTCGTCGCGTTCGCCGCCAGCGGCTTGACCGCGCTCGGCATGCTGGAGCTCGACTTCTGGTGGGAGCTCGCGCTCCTGATCGACATCATGCTCCTCGGCCACTGGCTGGAGATGCGGGCGCTCGGGCAGGCGTCCAGCGCCCTGGACGCGCTCGCGGCGCTGCTCCCCGACGAGGCCGACCGGGTGACCCCCGACGGCACCGAGACGGTGCCCGTCAGCGAGCTGCACGAGGGCGACGTGGTGCTGGTGCGTTCCGGCGGCAGGGTTCCCGCCGACGGCCAGATCACCGAAGGCGGTGCCGAGTTCGACGAGTCCATGCTGACCGGCGAGTCGAAGCCCGTCGCCAAGGGGCCGGGCGACCGGGCCGTCGCGGGCACCGTGGCGACCGACTCGGCGGTGCGGGTGCGGATCGACGCGGTCGGCGAAGGCACCACGCTCGCCGGCATCCGCCGGCTCGTGGAGGAGGCGCAGGCGTCCAAGTCCCGCGCCCAGGCGCTGGCCGACCGGGCGGCGGCCCTGCTGTTCTATGTGGCGGCGGCGGCCGGTGTGCTGACGTTCGCGGCGTGGATCCTGCTCGGGCATCCGGATGAGGCCATCGAACGCACGATCACGGTTCTCGTCATCGCCTGCCCCCACGCTTTGGGGCTGGCCATCCCGCTGGTCATCGCGATCTCGACGGCGCTGAGCGCGCGCAACGGCATCCTCGTCAAGGACCGCGTCGCCCTGGAGCGCATGCGCACGGTCGACGCGGTGCTGTTCGACAAGACCGGCACCCTGACCAAGGGTGAGCCCGAGGTCACCGGCGTCGCCGCCGTGGACGGCGACGAGTCGGCGCTGCTGACGCTGGCCGGCGCGGTCGAGTCCGACAGCGAGCACCCGCTGGCCCGCGCCATCGTCAAGGCGGCCAAGGAGGCCGGCCCGCTCCCCCGCGCCACGGGTTTCCGCTCGATGACCGGGCGGGGTGTGCAGGCCGAGGTGGACGGGCGCACGGTCGCCATCGGCGGGCCCGCGCTCCTGCGGGAGCTCGGCCTGGCCGAGCTCCCGGCGGAGGAGTGGCGCGCCCGCGGCGCCGCCGTACTCCATGTGGTGGCCAATGAACGGGTCGTGGGAGCGCTCGCACTGGAGGACGCGATCCGGCCTGAATCGCGAGAGGCCATCCGCGAACTGCACGCGCTGGGGAAGAAGGTCGTGATGATCACGGGTGACGCCCGCCAGGTCGCCGAGGCCGTCGCCGCCGAGCTCGGGGTGGACGAGACGTTCGCCGAGGTGCTCCCCGAGGACAAGGACGCCAAGGTCGCCGAGCTGAAGCAGCGCGGCCTCACCGTCGCCATGGTCGGCGACGGCGTGAACGACGCCCCCGCGCTGGCGCGGGCGGACGTCGGCATCGCGATCGGCGCCGGCACCGACGTGGCGATCGAGTCCGCCGGCGTGGTCCTGGCGAGCGACGACCCGCGCGGCGTGCTCGGCATCCTGCGGCTGTCGAAGGCGAGCTACCGCAAGATGCTGCAGAACCTCGGCTGGGCCACCGGCTACAACCTGGTGGCAATCCCACTGGCCGCGGGTGTGCTGGCCGGGTGGGGCATCACGCTGGCCCCGGCGGTGGGCGCGGTGCTGATGAGCCTGTCCACCATCGTGGTCGCGCTCAACGCGCAGCTCCTGCGCGGTGTCAAGCTGCACGGCTGAGCCGCGGTCGCGGGGTCCCGGGGTCCCGGGCGGGCGGGGGGAGGCGTCCTCTCGCCCGCCTCCCGTTGCGGCTCCGCTGATCGCATCAGGCTGATCGCATCAAGCTGATCGCATCAGGCTGATCGCATCAAGCTGATCGCATCAGGCTGCTCGCGATCAGGTGCTCGCGTTCGGCCGATCATGTACGGCGGAGGCCGGACCTGGAATCCTGGTCCGGTGCGGCGGTCGCCGTACACGACCTCACACGGGAACGGCCCGAACAGGCGGGTCGTTGGAGGGATTATGGCCTCGATATCAGATCTGTTCAGGCGATTTCTGGACCGTCCGGGTTCAGTGAATCTCACCCCCTTCCTGAAAGTGGTCGCCGAGGCGGGCAAGCGCGAGGAGCGGGTCAAGGCACTCGATCAGCTGCCCCCGCCCCCCGCCGGCGATCTGGCCGAGTTCTGCGCGATCGTCCGTGAGGCCGCCGACCGCACTCTCGGGCTCAGGCCGTACGACGTACAGCTCACCGGGGCGCTCGCACTGCTGGCGGGCCATGTGGCGGAGATGGCGACCGGCGAGGGCAAGACCCTGTCGGGGGCGATCGCCGCGGCGGGTTACGCGCTCCAGGGGCACCGGGTGCATGTGATCTCGGTCAACGACTACCTGGCGCGGCGCGACGCCGAATGGATGGGGCCGTTCTACGAGGCCCTCGGGGTCAGCGTGGGCTGGATCGGCCAGACCTCGACCCGGGAGGAGCGCCGCGAGGCGTACGCGAGGCAGGTGACCTACGGCTCGGTCAGCGAGATCGGGTTCGACGTCCTGCGCGACCGGCTCTCCACGGATGTGGCCGACCTGGTGATGACCGAACCCAACGTGGCCTTGGTGGACGAGGCCGACTCGGTGCTGGTCGACGAGGCGCGGGTGCCGCTGGTGATGGCGGGCGCCACGGACCGGGGCGGTGCCGTACCGCAGACGGCGGCGCTCGTGCGGCGGCTCGTGCGGGGCTACCACTACGAGATCGACGATCAGGCGCGTAACGTCTACCTCACGTCGAAGGGCATCGACGCCGTCGAGCAGGCCCTCGGCGTCACCGACCTCTACGGCGACCCCGCGCAGATCACCGACGTCAACCTCGCGCTGCACGCGCACGCCCTGCTCACCAAGGACGTCGACTACATCGTCCGCGACGGCAAGGTCCACCTGATCAACCCCTCGCGCGGCCGGGTCGCCCTGCTCCAGCGCTGGCCGGACGGCCTCCAGGCGGCGGTGGAGGCCAAGGAGGCGATCCCCGCGAGCGAGACGGGCGAGATCCTCGACTCGGTGACCGTGCAGGGGCTGATCACGCGCTATCCCCAGGTGTGCGGGATGACGGGCACGGCGGTCGCCGTGGGCGAGCAGCTCCGCGAGTTCTACAACCTCACGGTCGCCGTCATCCCCCCGAACCGGGCGTGTGTGCGCGTCGACGAGGAGGACCGGCTGTTCGCCACCATCGCCGACAAGCGCCGCGCGCTCGTCGAGGAGATCGCCGCCGCTCACGCGCTGGGTCGGCCGATCCTGATCGGCACCCTCGACGTCGCCGAGTCGGAGGAGCTGGCCGACCTGCTGCGGGCCCGCGGCCTGGAGTGCGTGGTGCTCAACGCCAAGAACGACGCCGAGGAGGCGTCCATCGTGGCCCGCGCCGGAGAGCACGGCGCGATCACTGTGTCCACCCAGATGGCGGGGCGCGGCACTGACATCCGCCTCGGCGAGGGTGTCGCCGAGCTCGGCGGCCTCTACGTCATCGGCTGCGGACGCCACGCCAGCAGCCGGCTCGACGACCAGCTCCGCGGGCGTGCCGGACGCCAGGGCGACCCCGGAGGCTCCGCCTTCTTCGTCGCCCTCGACGACGACCTGATCACGCAGTACGCGCCCGAGGAGCGCCCGCCCGCCCCCGACGCCGACGGTGTCGTACGGCACCGCCGCGCCGCCTACCTCGTCGGCCACGCCCAGCGCGTCGCCGAAGGCGTCAACCTGGAGATCCACCGCAACACCTGGCGTTATACGCGGCTGCTCGAAAAGCAGCGCGAGCTCGTCCTGGAACGCCGTGAGAAGGTGCTGCGCGGCGACTCGGCCGGCGACGGCCTCGCCGAGGCGGCTCCGGAGCGCTGGGCCGAACTCCTCGACACCGTGCCCGAGGAGGTGCTCCAGGAGGCGGCCCGCGCCATCGTGCTCTACCACCTCGACCGGGGCTGGGCCGACCACCTGGCCTTCCTCAATGATCTGCGGGAGGGCATCCACCTGCGGGCGCTCGGCCGGATGAGCCCCATCGACGAGTTCCACCGGGAGGCCGTCCCGGCGTACGCCACCTTCATGGCCGAGGTCGAGAGCAAGGCGCTCACGACCTTCGCCGAGGCCGACATCACCGCCGACGGGCTGACGATGCCGGGCGAGTTGAAGCGGCCGAGCAGCACCTGGACCTACCTGGTCCAGGACAACCCGTTCGGCTCGGAGTGGGACCGCGTCTTCAAGCGGATCAGCGCATCGGTCCGCGGCTGAAGGGCACGACGGGCAGCGGTTCATGGCCCGCGGCTCACCCGGCCGCGGGTTTGATCCACTCATCCGGGACACCAACTCTCAGCTAATCAAACGCTAAGCGCGCCCGGTTTTTCCTGATATGTGTTTTCCCATCACCTTCTCGGGTAGAGGGGGACGAGTCCGTTCGTGGACCGATTGCCACCCGCAGGGCAACGGGCGAGAGCTCTTGGCAGCACCGCCGCCCGCATTACCACGGACGTTGGAGGCGGTGGCGCTCCGGGAGGGTGAGGAGCACCGGAATGAGCAGAGTGCGCATAGCGCTGGCCATCGCGGCAGGTTACTACCTCGGTCGGCATCACAAGCTGCGCGTGGCCGCGGCGTTGGCGGCGGCCGGAGTGGCAGGCGGACTGGGGCACAAGAGCGGCGTGCTGAAGCACGGGGCGAAGATACTCGGCTCCTCCCCCGAACTGGAGAAGATCACGTCCCGCCTGCGCTCGGACCTGACCGAGGTGGGCAAGGCGGCCGCGGTGGCCGCGGCGGGCCGGCAGATCGATTCGCTGACCTCGAAGCTGCACGATCGCGCCGAGGCGCTGCGACAGCCCGGCGGACGGACCGAGGAAGAGGCCGAGGAGAAGCGCCCTCGCCGACACGAGCGGGGACGCGACGAGTACGAGGAATACGACGAATACGAGGAAGGCGAGTACGAAGAGGAGCCCGAGGGGACCCGGGAGCGGCAGCGCGAGCCGAGATCCAGAGCCGGACAGGAACGCTCAGGACGGCCCTTGAGCAGGGCCGGGAGGTGAGATCGAGTGACGGAGGCGCTGAAGACGGTCAAGAAGGCCGCTGAGAAACCAGTGAGAAGCCTGCTCGTCCACGAGATCCAGAACGTGGCCCAAGCCATGGTGGAGCGGGGATTGAACTCCCTGAGCGACAAGATCGAAGGCATGACGGACCGGCTGAGCGATTACGCCGACAGCGGCGGCAAGGGCGGCCTGGTGAGCGCCGTGACCGGGAAGACCGCGGCGGCCGGCGAGAAGACCAAGGGCGGCCCGCATTTGGGGGCGGGAGCGAAAGACGCGGTGAAACACGCCCTGAGTGGCGTGGCCAAGGGGCTCAGAAAGGGAAAGAACGACGCCGAATCCGTCAAGGTGATCAATGTCGTCGAATCCCTCGATATAGGTGCGCCAATTCGGGTTGTTTACAATGAGTGGACCGAATTCAAGCGGTTTCCGACCTATATGAAAAAGGTCGAGCATGTCGAGCAGGAGTCCGATGAAAAGCTCACCTGGCGGGCGCAGGTGTTCTGGTCCCATCGCTCATGGCAGTCGACGATCCTGGAGCAGGTGCCCGACGACCGCATCATCTGGCGCTCTCAGGGAGAGAAGGGCTACGTCGACGGGGCGGTGACCTTCCACGAACTCACTCCCACACTCACCCGCGTCACGATGGTCCTCGAATACCACCCCAAGGGGTTCATGGAGCACGTCGGCAATATCTGGCGTGCACAGGGGCGTCGGGCACGACTGGAGTTCAAACACTTCAGGCGGCATGTCATGACGCGCACCATGCTCCACCCGGAGGAGGCGCTCGCCCGAGGGTGGCGCGGCGAGATCCACGACGGCCGGGTGACGAAGCCGCACTCCGAGGAGGAACCCGAGCCGGCGGAATCCGAGTCGGCGGGGCACGGGGCCCGGGAGGAGAAGCCCCGGGAGAAGCCCCGGGAGGAGAAGGCCCGCGGCGAGCACGACGAACATGAGGAAGTGGAAGAGGAGCGGGAGCACGCGGAGGCGCCGGCGTCGAAGAGGCGGGGCGAGGACCGCGACCGGCCTCGGCGCCGGGAACCGGAGGGCGAGTACAGAGAGCCCCGCGAGTCTCGGAGGGCTCCAGCGCCTCGCGAATCACGGGAGTCCCGGCGATCACGCGAGTACGGCGAAGCCGAGGAGCAAGCCGAGGAAGAGCGCCGTCCGCGCCCGGTGCGCCGCAGGACGGCGGGCACCCGCGGCGAGTGAACACCCGTTCCCGACGAACGAGAAGGGACGGAAGACCATGAGTGTGCAGCCCGTGTCGGGAGGCGTGGCCGAACGCCCGTCGCCGACCGGCCTGGCCGATGTCATCGACACGATCCTCGACAAGGGCATGGTGATCGATGCCTACGTCAGGGTCTCCCTCGTAGGCATCGAGCTCCTGACCATCGACGCGCGGATCGTCGTGGCCAGTGTCGACACCTACCTGCGCTTCGCCGAGGCGGTGAACCGGCTCGACCTCGCCGAGTCGGGTCAGGGCCTGCCCGAGATCATGCAGAACATGACGCAGGGGGCGAGCGCCCACAAGACCAAGGGCGTGGTCCAAGGAGTACTGGAGGCCGCAGAAGAGAAACTGCACGACCTCGGCGGCGAACGCGAGCGGGAGCCCTCGCGGCGGCGCCGACGCGGAGAGGAGGACTGACATGTCGCGGACCTCCGCGGAGCGGGGACCCGCCTCCACCCCCCAGGACGATCACGGAAGTGGTTTCTACATCTACGGCCTGGTGCCGGCGGATGTCGAGGTCACGCCGGACGCGCACGGGGTGGGTGGTGAGACATTCCCCGTGACCCTGATCCGGCACCGCGAGATCGCGGCCCTCGTGAGCGAGATCGATCTCAACCGCCCCCTGGGCACACCCGACAACCTGGTGGCCCACGAGCGCCTCCTGAACGAGAGCGCCGCCGAGGTGCCCGTCCTGCCGATGCGCTTCGGCGCGGTGATGACCGACGCCGACGCGATCATCGACGAACTGCTGACGCCTTACCACGACGAGTTCCTTGAGGCCCTCGGGGAACTGGAAGGACGGACCGAGTTCGTCGTGCGGGGACGCTACCCGGAGAAACAGGTGCTGCAGGAGGTGCTCGACGAGGAACCGGAGGCGAGGCGGCTGCGCGACGAGATCCGCGCCCTGCCGGAGGAGGTCACACGCGACGCCCGCATCAGGCTCGGCGAGCTGGTGAACCAGGCGATCACCGCCAGGCGGGAGGCCGACACCGAGGCGCTCGTCGATGAGCTCGCGCCGTACAGCGTGGCGGCGGCCGTCCGGGAGCCGACGCACGAACGGGACGCCGCGAACGTGGCCGTGCTCGTGGAGAACGAACGGCGGGCCGATCTGGAGCGCGCGGTGGACGAGTTCGCCAAGCGCAACGCCGGACGAATCGAGGTGAGGCTGCTCGGGCCGCTCGCGCCGTACGACTTCGTCATGGCTCCCCAGGAGGGAGAGGGCGCATGGGACTGATCAGTCTTATCTTCACGTGGCCCGTCGCGCCGGTGCGGGGAGTGATCAGGCTCGGTGAGCTGATCCAGGAACAGGCCGAGCGTCACATGCGGGATCCGACCGTGGTCAGGCGGCGTCTGGAGGAGCTTGAGGAGGCGCGGGCGGCGGGGCACATCTCCGACGAGGAACAGCAACGCGCCATGGAGGACATCCTTCTGGACATGTCGGCAGGGTCTCATCCGCTGGACGACCTCGGTGTTCCGCGGGAGCGGCAGGAGCGTCAGGGGAGGTGAGAAGGCCATGGCAGAACGGCGGAGGCTTCGCGACGACGACGAATACCGAGACGACTACCGCGACTCCCGTGACGATTCCCGTGATGATGTTCGAGAGCGGCGGCCCCGCGGGGGAAGGCCGCACACCCTGTCCGCCGGGGAGGCCGGCGGGGCCGGTCTCCGCCACATCACCGGACTCACCGGTCGGGAGGCCGAAGGCGTCACCCTCGTCAAGCCCGTCGAAGACGGCTGGATCGTGGACGTGGAAGTGGTCGAGGACCGCCGGATCCCCTCGTCCGGGGACATTCTCGCGCTGTACGAGGCCGAGCTCGACGCCGAGGGAGACCTGGAATCCTATCGGCGGCTGCGCCGCTACCGGCGCGGCAGCGGCGACATCGACGGGACATCGCGATGACCGAGCCGAGATACCAGGGGGTTCCGGCACGCCGGGCCTCGTCGACCTCTCTCGCGGGGCACGAGCCGGCGAACCTGGGCGACATCCTGGAACGCGTTCTGGACCGCGGCATCATCATCGCCGGCGACATCCGCGTGAACCTGCTCGACATCGAACTGCTCACCATCAAGCTCAGGCTGATCATCGCCTCGGTCGACACGGCCAGGGAGATGGGCATCGATTGGTGGGAGCACGACCCGTGGCTGACGGGTGACAGCCGCCGACTCGTCGAGGAGAACCGCCGGCTCCGCGAACGGCTCGCCGAGGTGGAGGAGGCGCACCCCGCGCGAAGGCCGATAGAGGGGCGGGTCGAACCCGACGAACGACCGGCTCGGCGGAGAGAGCCCCTGCGGAGGGAGCCCGAGCGGAGGGAGCCCGAGCGGAGGGAGCCCGAGCTGGAAGAGGACGACGAGTATGGCGGATGAGGCAGGCACCTACCTCTACGCGGTCGCGCTGGACGTGGGCGGGCCGCCGCCGCGGGAGTTGACCGGGGTGGCCGGGGAGGCCGTACGGACCATCACGCGCGGCGGGCTGGCGGCCTATGTGAGCAGCGTCCCGTTGAGCGAGTTCGGGGAGGAGCCGCTGCGGCAGTCGATGGAGGACCTCGGCTGGCTCAGCCGTACGGCGCGCGCCCACCACCGTGTCGTCGAGGCGGTGAGCAGGGCCGCGCCGACGGCCCCTGTCAGGCTGGTCACGGTATACAGCGGGGAGAAGCAGGTGGAGGACCTGCTGGAGCGGCGGCACGACGACTTCCACGCCATGCTCACCGGCATCACCGGGCGGGACGAGTGGGGCGTGAAGGTCTACGCCGAAGCCAAGGCCGCCGCGGAGTCTCCCGCGAAGGCCGCCGCGGAGCCGCCCGCGCCCGCCGACGTCTCCGCCGGTCCCGGCACCGCGTATCTGAAGCGCCGTCAGGCGAACCTGCGGGACCGCGACGACGAGCGGCGCCGCGCCGCGGCCTCCGCCGAGGGGATCCACCAGGCCCTCACCTCGTTCGCGGTCGCGAGTCGGCTCCACCACACCCAGGATCCACAGCTTTCCGGGCACACCGAGTGGATGGTGCTCAACGGCGCCTACCTGGTCGACCATGACCGTGGCGCCGAATTCGCGCGCCTGGTGAGAGATCTCAGCGGGCCCGGCATCGAGGTGGAGCTCACCGGGCCTTGGGCGCCGTACTCGTTCACGGTGCTCGACGACACCCCGGAGGAGGCGGATCCGGATGAGGACCGTTGAACCCCGCGGTGCCGCACTCGCCGAACAGGGCCGCCTCCCGTCCGAGCGGATCGCCCTGGTGGACCTGCTGGACCGGCTGCTGGCGGGCGGCGTCGTGGTCAGCGGAGACCTGATCCTGACCATCGCCGACATCGACCTGGTGCGCATCTCGCTGCGTGCGTTGATCATGTCGGTGCGCGAGACGGACACGGTGGCCGGGCGGCACGTGGAGCGGGAGATGAGAGGACATGGACCCATCGGAACCGGTGCGGGAGACACGGCCGAACCGCCTGCGCCTTGAGGCCGACCGGGATGCGGTGGAGCGCGACCTGTCCCGGCTCGTGCTCACCCTCGTCGAGCTGGTGCGCCAACTCGTGGAACGGCAGAGCCTGCGGCGCATGGAGCAGGGCGACCTCACCGAGGAGCAGATCGAGACGCTCGGTCTGACCCTGATGCGCCTCGATGAGTCGATGACGGAGCTGTGCGAACGCTTCGATCTGTCGCCGTCCGACCTGAACATCGACCTCGGCCCGCTCGGGCCGCTCCTGCCCAAGGACTCCTGACGCCTCGCGTACGGCACGGCCCCGGCGGCGTCGCCGCCGGGGCCGTGCCGGATCGGCGTCAGCGGCCTTGGCCGCGGCCCCGCCCGCCCTGGTCGAGGCCGGCGCGGCGGAAGGCATCGGCCATCGCCCCGCTCGGCGGCGGCTGGGAGGAGCCGCCCCTGCCGTTCTGGCCCGGACGGCCGCCTCGGCGTCCGCCCTGGCCGCCGCCACGGCGGTCGCCGCGCTCGCCGCCGCGCTGACCGCCCTGGCCGTTCTGGCCGTTCTGGCCGTTCTGGCCGCCCTGACCGTTCTGGCCGCCCTGGCCGCCCTGGCCGCCCTGGCCGCCCTGCGGGGCGTCGTCGTCGAGGCGCAGGGTCAACGAGATGCGCTTACGCGGAATGTCCACGTCAAGCACCTTGACGCGGACGATGTCCCCCGGCTTCACCACATCACGCGGATCCTTGACGAACGACCTCGACATCGCCGACACGTGAACCAGTCCATCCTGATGGACGCCGATGTCGACGAAGGCCCCGAAAGCCGCGACATTCGTGACGACCCCTTCGAGGAGCATGCCGCGCGTGAGGTCGGACAGCTTGTCGACACCCTCCTTGAACGTCGCCGTCTTGAACGCGGGCCGCGGGTCACGCCCCGGCTTGTCGAGCTCTTTCAGGATGTCGGTGACGGTCGGCAGGCCGAAGGTGTCGTCGACGTAGTCCGCGGGCTTGAGCTTGCGCAGCACCGCGCTGTTGCCGATCAGGCCCTTGATGTCGCCGCCGGTGCCGCCGAGGATGCGGTGGACCACGGGATACGCCTCGGGGTGCACGCTGGAGGCGTCCAGCGGGTCGTCGCCGCCGGGGATGCGCAGGAAGCCCGCGCACTGCTCGAAAGCCTTCGGGCCGAGCCGCGGAACCTCCTTCAACGCCCGGCGCGACCGGAACGGGCCGTGGGCGTCGCGGTGGGCGACGATGTTCTCCGCCAGGCCGGCGCCGATGCCCGACACCCGCGTCAGCAGCGGAGCCGAAGCGGTGTTGACGTCCACCCCCACGCCGTTGACGCAGTCCTCGACGACGGCATCCAGCGAACGCGACAGCTTCGTCTCCGCCAGGTCGTGCTGGTATTGCCCGACGCCGATGGACTTGGGGTCGATCTTGACGAGCTCGGCCAGCGGATCCTGCAGCCGCCGCGCGATCGAGACCGCCCCGCGCAGAGAGACGTCGAGGCCGGGCAGCTCCTGCGAGGCGTAGGCGGAGGCGGAATACACCGAGGCGCCCGCCTCCGAGACCACCACCTTCGTGAGGCCGAGCTGCGGATGCCGCTTGATGAGGTCCGCGGTGAGCTTGTCGGTTTCGCGCGAAGCCGTGCCGTTGCCGATGGCGACCAGCTCGACACCGTGCCGCGCGGCGAGCGCAGCGAGGGTCTCGATGGACTCGTCCCACTTGCGGCGCGGCTCATGCGGATAGATCGTCTCGGTCGCGACGACCTTGCCGGTCGCGTCCACCACGGCGACCTTCACGCCCGTGCGCAGTCCCGGGTCCAGGCCCATCGTGGGGCGCGTCCCCGCGGGGGCCGCGAGCAGCAGGTCGCGGAGGTTCGCGGCGAACACCCCCACGGCCTCGTCCTCGGCGGCCTGCCACAGACGCGTGCGCAGATCGATGCCGAGATGCACGAGGATGCGCGTGCGCCACGCCCACCGCACCGTGTCGGTCAGCCACCTGTCGGCCGGCCGCCCCCGATCGGCGATCGCGAACCTCTCCGCGACCCGCCGCTCATAACCGCTCGGCCCCGCGGGCGCGCTCTCCCCCGACTCCTCCTCCGGGTCGAGCGTCAGTGTGAGGACCTCCTCCTTCTCCCCGCGGAACATCGCGAGAATCCGGTGCGAAGGCAGCTTGGTGAACGGCTCCTGGAAGTCGAAGTAGTCCGAGAACTTCGCCCCGGCCTCCTCCTTGCCCTCCTTCACGGCCGCCACCAGGCGGCCCTTCCCCCACATCTCCTCGCGCAGCGCGCCGATCAGATCGGCGTCCTCGGCGAACTGCTCCACCAGAATCGCCCGAGCGCCCTCAAGTGCCGCCGGCGCGTCGGCCACTCCCTTGTCCGCGTCCACATAGGCCGCCGCGGCCCCCTGCGGGTCCTGCGACGGGTCCCCGAGCAGCAGGTCGGCCAGCGGCTCCAGACCCGCCTCCCTGGCGATCTGGGCCTTCGTGCGGCGCTTCGGCTTGTAAGGGAGGTAGATGTCCTCAAGGCGAGCCTTGGAATCGGCTGCCATGACCTGCGCTTCGAGAGCGTCATCCAGTTTGCCCTGCGAGCGGATCGACTCCAGCACCGCCGTACGCCGCTCCTCCAACTCGCGCAGGTAGCGCAGCCGCTCCTCCAACGTGCGCAGCTGCGCATCGTCGAGCGTGCCCGTCACCTCCTTGCGATAGCGCGCGATGAACGGCACGGTGGCCCCGCCGTCGAGCAAGTCGACCGCCGCCGCCACCTGCTGCTCCCGCACGCCGAGCTCCCCGGCGATACGCTCATGAATCGAGATCGTCACGATGAAAGATCCGCCTTCTCACCAATGGTTCCGGGGGGAGAGCGCCCTACCTGCTCCCGGTCTCCCGCGCCCCTCCAGTGGCGCCCCCGGGTCACCGTACCGGCGTCACGCCCTCCGCGCCGCCCGCTCCCTCCCTTTGCGCCCCCGCCAAAGCCCCCGCCTCTCAGGGAGCACCGCCGTAGCTCGAAGGACGAGATCGATCCTGATCAGCAGCCTTGGTTTTCGATTTAGCCGCTGATCTATGCTTGTCGGCGCGGTAGGCGTCAACGGACTTGCGGGAAGATCTCCACACTCCATCGTGCCCTTGGACCGCGTTGAGACGCCCCCGCTGGGCGGCTTGGCGCAGAGCGTGGATGCTGAACTCTTCATTGGCCAGCGCAGCGAGGGGAACCAGCCTGGCTGGGCCTGCCACATTGGGCACTATGAAACGGTTGAGGTTGTCCTCCATGGCGCGGGCGATCAGCTCGCCAAGGGAACCGTAGTCCCCCGCGTCGGCATGACGCATGGAGGCGAGATAGGCATCACGCTGCTTCTTGAAGATGATGATCGGAGGGTAACCGAGCCTCACCAGGATAAGGTTGAGAACCAGTCTTCCAGCACGCCCGTTCCCATCAATAAACGGGTGAATCCGTTCGAAGCCATTGTGCAGCCGGGCAAGCTCTTCAGGTAGCGGGTGTCCGAGATCTTCTTCTTCAAGTTTTCTGCCGACCTCGCAGACCTCGTCTACCCAGCCTTGGATCTCACCTGGCACCAACGGCCACGACGGAGGCGTCATCCCTTCGGCGAAGGGATGAATGTCGTGCTGACGGAAGTTGCCCGGCCCTTCCTGATCTGAGGCATCCGCGTGGGGAGCGACATCCCACACAGCTGTCATTGCCGTGTGGTGGATATGACGCAGCTCGCTCAAGCTCAAGAGCTGCCCGTCATTCCAGACCTCAGGCTCCAGCGCCTGACCATAGACCCACTTCGCAGCGTCTCCGTAACCCTTCACCTCGTTGTATTCCCGCAAGGACTTGGCTCCGACCGCCCGGCCCTGGTCCAGCAGCGTCTGCACCTCCCGAAGCACCAGGGTGTTTCCCTCCAGCGCGGTGGAGTGATGCGCTTCGAGGTGCCAGATGTCGGACCAGATTTCCTGTGCCTCAAGAGGGCTGGGCAGCCCTCCGAGGCGTTGGTGGAGCTCACGAATGGCCCGGTCAAGTCTCGTGTAGACGGTTGCTCGGCTCGGACGCCCCCTACCAACCACAGAACTCCCCATCAATGCGCAAACCGGACAGTTTGATTAGCCGGACAGTCACCCAATTGAACTTATCAAACTAGGCCTGTCGCGGGAGCCGCCTGGGGCGTTCCGCAGGTCAGAGGAGGGTGCGGCGCGTCGGGCGCGATCACCGTACTCGTGCTGCTGTCGCTCTTCTCGGCAGTCACCTTCGCCATCGGTCTCAGGCTGCCCGAACCCGGCCGACCTCGGCGGCGCGGGCGTCACCCCGGTCGCCGGGAGGCCGTTCCATCCGGTCAAGGGAAAGGTTTTTCGATTCTCGGGTAGAGGGGCGAGCCCGCGGCCGGGGTTCGGGCTATCACGGGATGAAGACGATCAGTGACAGGACTTACGGGGACAGGTGACGATGAGGTTCCTTCCGGCGTTCGCGGCCGTGGCCGTGGCGTTCACACACTCGGCGGCGGCCCAGGCAGGCGCCGCGGCCCCGGCGCCGCCCGCGGCCGGCCCGGCCGCACCGGCGCCGACGGCGGGCGCTTCCGGTACGGCTGACGCCTACGTTCCGGCGGCCCCGGTGTGGGCGGCGTGCAGCGGGGTGGCGTTGAGGGAGTTGGAATGCGCCGAGGTGGAGGTGCCCTTGGACCACGCCGAGCCCGAGGGGCGGAAGATCAAGATCGCGGTCAGCAGGAAGAAGGCGACGGCTCCGGCGGGTGAATACCGGGGGATTCTGCTGACGAATCCCGGCGGCCCGGGGGCGTCTGGGTTGGACGCGCCGAACACGTGGTTCAGGGGGAAGGGCGCGGAAGCGGTGGCGGGCTACGACATCATCGGTTTCGCCCCGCGCGGGGTGGCGCCGAGCAAGCCGGCGCTGTCGTGCGACAGGAATTACGAACGCTCCCCCGAGCCCGACCCGGTGCCGTCGGGGGCGGCGGCGCTGAAGACCCTGTGGAAGCGCGCCTCGGGATATGCGGCAGCGTGCGGGAAGAGGTTCGGGTGGCTTCTGCCGTACCTCGACACGGCGTCGACGGCGCGTGACATGGACGCCATCAGGGCGGCGCTGAAGCAGCCGAAGCTGAGCTATATGGGTATCTCGTACGGCACTTATCTCGGCGCGGTCTACGGCACGCTGTTTCCCGACCGGGTGAACCGCATGGTGCTCGACAGCGTGGTGAGGCCGAGTGGGGTCTGGTATCAAGCGAATTTCGATCAGAACGCGGCCATGGAGGGCCGGATCCACGACTTCTTCCAGTGGACGGCCAAGCACCATGGCACGTTCCGGCTGGGCCGGACGGCTGCGGCCGTGCGGGCGAAATACGCCGTGGTGCGAGCGAGACTGAAGGCGTCGCCGGTGGAGAAGGCCATCGGGGCGAAGGAACTCGACGACATTCTGATGAAGACCTCGTACACGCATTCGGTGTGGTCCCTGGTGGCCGAGAGCCTGTCGGCGAAGTATCTGCGGAACGAGAACAACGCCCTCGCGATGGCGTTCTTCATGTCCTCGATCGGCAAGTTCGGGGAGAACGGGCAGAGCGACAACGGCATCGCCATGTATCTCGCGGTGGAATGCGCGGACACCCGGTGGCCGCGCGATTGGGCGACCTGGCGCAAGGACACGCTTCGTTCGCTCAGGCGCGCGCCCATCGCCACGTGGAGCAATACGTGGATGAACGCGCCGTGCGCGTTCTGGCCCGCGTCGGCGAGGAACGGCAACCCGGTGCGGATCAAGGGCGACGGGTTGAAGAGCGCGCTGCTGGTGCAGTCGACCAAGGACGGGCCCACGCCGTACGCGGGTGCGGTGGAGACGCTGCGCCTGATTCCGGCGGCGCGCCTGGTGCTGGAGGACGGCGGTGGCGAGCACGGCGTGTCCTACACGGGCAACGCGTGTGTGGACGCCCATGTCACCGCCTACCTGCGGGACGGCACGCTGCCGGCGGCGAAGGTGACGCGCTGCGCGGCGCGGTCGGCGCCGCGGCCGGACTCCCCCGGCCTCGGCAGGTAGGCCGCGCTCCCGCCCCGGCCGGGGCCCGCTCCCGCCCCGGCCGGGACGCTAGGTACGGATCACCAGGTGACGGGAACCTCCTCGAATCCTTCGATCATGACTCCGCTGGAGCGCTTGAGTTCGAGGGGGTCGCAGGCGAGGGTGAGGCCGGGGAACCGCCTCAGCACCCCGGTCAGCGCGACCTGCATCTCCATGCGGGCCAGGGCCGAACCGGCGCAGTGGTGCGGGCCGGTGCTGAAGGTCAGGTGGGGGCGGGGCGGGCGGTCGAAGTCGACGGTGGCGGGGTCGGGGAACACGGTTTCGTCGCGGTTCGCCGACTCCATGGCGAGGATGACGCCGGAGCCGGCGGGGATGGTGGTGCCCGCCACCTCGATGTCCTCCTTGACGTAGCGCAGGGAGGCTATCGAGCTGAACACGACCTGGACGCGGAGGATCTCTTCCACGGCGCGCGGCACGAGGGTGAGGTCCTCGCGGAGCGTGGCGAGGGCGTCCGGGTTGGTGAGGAGGGTGATGATCGAGGCGCCGAGGTGGTTGGCGGTGGTCTCGTACCCACCCATCAGCAGGGATTTCGACCAGTAATACAGCTCGTAGTCGTTGAACCGGCTGCTGTCCTCGTCGCGTACGGCGATGAGCCCGCTGATCAGGTCCTCGCCGGGGTTCGCGCGCTTGGTATCGATGAGCGCGTTGATGTACGCGTCGAGTTTGGCATTGTTGGCGGCGACCAGTTCCTTGGGATACTTGCCGAGCGACAGGTAGGTGTCCGTCCAGGCGGTGAATTCCCGCTGGTCCTCAGTCGGCACCCCCAGGAGTTCGCACAGGATGCGGATGGTGAGGGGGAAGGTGAGGGTGGCGTGCAGGTCCGCGGGCGGCCCTTTCTCCTCGACCGCGTCGAGCATCTCCTCCACGATGCCCTCGGTGTAGGCGCGTAGCCGTTCGACGCGCGACGCGGTGAAGGCCCGGGCGATGAGGCGGCGCATCCGGGTGTGGTCGGGCGGATCCTGATTGACGTTGGGGTCCTGGAAGAGGGTGTTCTCCTTGGACATGCGCGGTGTGCCGGGCCGCGACAGGTCGCGCGACAGTCGGCGGTCGCCGAGCAGGGCCTTGACGTCGGTGTAGCGGGTCACGAGCCAGGCGGCGTCGCCGCTCGGCAGGGTGACGCGCATGACGGGCTGTTCGCGGCACCACAGCAGTGTGCTGGGCGCGTCGAGCACGGTTTCCCGATCGGTGAACGGATAGGGAAGCCGGGGTCGGGGGGCGGTTCGGGGCGTGGTTTGAGGCGTGGTTTGAGGCGTGGTTTGAGGCGTGGTTTGAGGCGTGGTTTGAGGCGTGGTTTGAGGCGTGGTTTGGGGCGTGGTCACAGTCGGTCTCCTCCCGCTGTGAGGTGGTCGGACCCACGTGCGGATGCCGAGGGGAACGGCATGAGGGCGGCTCACGCGCGATGCCCGCGACGCGGGGTCCGAACCCCGCGCGCCAGTGGTACGGCGGGCATCATGAATGCGATTACCCGGACCTCGCACTCATAACACTAGTCAGAATGAAGGGATATGTCCTTAATCGCCGGGGCGACATAACAGGCGAGTCAGCGGACCCCATGTGGTGAGACCGAAATACGGCAGTCCATATGATGGGCCCTACCTCCATCCTCCTCCACGCTGTCGCCAGAAAGGTGCCCTGCGATGAAATTGCTCGCGGTGAGCGACCTCCACGTCTCACATCGGATGAACCGTCCCATAGTGGAGGCCATCCCGCCCTCCCCCGACGACTGGCTCATCGTCGCCGGCGACGTCGCGGAGACGGCCGACGACATCGCCGAAACCCTCGGCGTGCTCACCCGCAAGTTCGCCCGCGTCGTCTGGGCACCGGGCAATCACGAGCTGTGGACCACTCCCAAGGACACCCTTCAGGCGCGCGGAGTGGAACGCTACGAGCGGCTCGTGGAAATGTGCAGGTCACTTGGGGTGCTCACGCCGGAGGACCCTTACGAGACGCTCGACTGCGAAGGTTTCAGATTCGTGCTCGTGCCGCTGTTCCTGCTTTACGACTACAGCCTACGCCCGGCGGGCACGACGGTCGAGCAGGCGCTGGCCGACTGCTACAAGACGGGCGTCGTCTGCTCCGACGAGTTCATGCTCCACCCCGACCCCCACCCCGACCGCACCGCCTGGTGCCACGACCGGATCCGCATCACCGAACAGCGGCTCAACGAACTGCCCGGCGACCTTCCCGTCGTCTTCGCCAACCACTACCCCCTGCACCCGTCGCTGGTGAAACTCCCCCGCATTCCGCAGTTCTCCCTCTGGTGCGGCACCACCCTCACCGCCGACTGGCACCGCAAATACAACGCCGAGGCCATGGTCTACGGCCACCTGCACATCCCCGGCTCCTACGTTATCGACGGCGTCCGCTTCGAGGAGGTCTCCCTCGGCTACTACCGCGAATGGCGCTACCGCACCGGCCCCTACCTCCCCCGCCAGATCATGCCCCCACCCGCCTGATCCGAGCAGGCCCCGGCGTCAGAATTCTTCGAGGGGCAAATAGGGCTCAACAGGTGGGTGAGCCTTACCGTTCAGCGGGATTTTCTCGTTGGCCAGAGCCATACCGCTCCCACCGTTTCTCAAATCCAGTTACCGAAGCATGCGAGAAGGCCGCCGAAATAGGATAGGCCGCCGCGGGGCGCGGCGGGGGCGTCAGCGGGTGGAGCCTCGGGCGCGGGAGATGCGCAGGGCGGCCTGGGCGACGAGGGGGCCGACGTCGCGCACGCGGGCGGCGGTGATGCGGGAGGTGAGGCCGGAGATGGAGAGGGCGGCGGTGGCGGCGTCGGCGTGGTCGAAGATGGGGGCGGCGACGCACCGCACCTCGGGTTCGTTCTCACGGTCGTCGACGGCGTAGCCGCGCTGTCTGATCCGCGCGAGTTCGACGCGCAACCGTTCGCCGTCGGTGATGGTGTGTTCGGTCCGCTGGGGCAGTCCGGCGGCGATGACGTCTTCGATGAGTTCGTCGCCCTGCCAGGCGAGGATGGCCTTGCCGACGCCCGTGCAGTGGGCGGGGGCGCGGCTGCCGATGCGCGACCCCATGCGGACCATCGGTTCCTGTTCGACTTTGTCGATGTAGACGACGTGGGGCGGCTCGTATACGACCAGGTGGACGGTTTCCCGCACTTCGCACATCAGGCGGTACGCCTCTTCGGCCGCCACGGTGCGCAGGTCGAAGGTGGCGAGGTAGGCCTGTCCCAGGCGGAGGGCGCCGTGGCCGAGGCGGTAGGCGCCGTTCTTGCGGTCGCGGGCCAGCAGGTTGAGCTCGACGAGGGGCGTGGTCAGGCGGAGCACCGCGCTTTTGGACATGCCGGTGGCCTCGGCGAGCCTGGTCAGGGACAGCCCTTGGCCGGCACCTGCGTGATCACGGATGTACTCCAGTACGGCAAGGCCCCGCCGGAGCGATGCGGATTGATTACGTCCTGCGACGTCCTGTTTGAGGGTCACCGTACACATCATTGTGCATTGCACAACAAATACCATCCCCTCTTCCCGTCACAGGTCATGGCTTTTTAGGGTCTGCCGCCATATAGGAGGAGGTTAGGGATGAGGTTCATCACGTGGGCCGCGACGGGCGTTGCCGTACTGGCCCTGGCTGCGTGCGCGCCGTCCACAGCGCCGCAGGCGACCGGCGGCGACGAGTCTTCGGGAACGCTGCGCGTATGGCTCTTCGACGAGCCGAACCGCGCACCGAAGGAGAAAGTGGTGGGCGAGGCCATCGCCGAGTTCACCAAGGCGAACCCGGGCGTAAAGGTCGACGTCAGCTACATCCCCACGTCTCCCGCCCGGCATGAAAGGTTCAAAGGCGCGTTCAACGACCCGGCGAGCGCTCCCGATGTCGCCGAGTACGGCAATACCGACCTGGCGGAATATGCCGCGGCCAAGGGGTTCGCGGACTTGACGGCCGACCTTCAGGGGTGGGCCGAGGCGCAGGACATCAATGACGACCTGAAGAAGTCGGCGACCGTCGACGGCCAGCAGTACGGCCTCCCCTGGTTCATCGGCGTTCGCGCGCTCTACTACCGCACCGATGTCTTCGACGAGCTCAAGCTGAAGCCGCCCACGAGCCTGGAGGAGCTGACGAAAACCGCGCGGGAGATCCGCAAGAAGAAGCCGGATATGTACGGCCTCGCCGTGGGTGGCGAGTACACCTTCGCCGCGCTGCCCTTCGTCTGGGACGCGGGCGGCGAGATCGAATCGCTGAACAGCCCCGAGGCCCGCAAGGGCGTCAAGGCGTACACCGACCTGCTGAGCGATGACAACTGCCCGCCGCAGGCGTGCGCGAGCCTGACCGGCGGCAAGACCGTCGACCTGTTCGCCAGCGGCAAGGCGGGGATGGGCATCGTCGGCAACTTCAACAGGGCGGCCGTGGACGCCGGGGCCGCCGCCGGGAAGTACTCGGTGATTCCGCTGCCCGGATCGAAGAAGGATTCGATCGCTCCGGCCTTCGCGGGCGGCAACAACCTCGGCGTGATGCGCAGTTCCAAGCACCGCACGCTGGCGGTCAAGTTCCTGCAGATCCTGGGGAGCAAGAACTACCAGATCAAGATGTTCGAGGCCATGGGCAACCTTCCGACCATGGGGACGGCCCGGGACGAACTCGCGGCCAAGGACCCGTTCCTCAAGCCCTTCCTGGACCACGTGTCGGCCGGAACGAAGTTCGTCCCCATCTCTCCCGCCTGGGTGAAGATCGACAACCAGAAGGTCATCCCCACGATGCTTCAGAAGATCGCCACCAAGCAGGCCACCGTGGAGCAGGCCACCGACGAAGCCGCGGCCGCGGTGAAGGCGGCGTTCGGCCAGTGAGCACCCACTCCCACCACAACACGCGCCGGTCGCGCGGAAACGGCGCATGACGACGGCCCTCAAGGCCCCGGCGGACCGGCGCGACCCGGTCCGCCGGGGCGGTACGGCCCGGCCCCGGCGCGCGCGTGGCGCCCTTCGGCCGTGGATATACCTGCTGCCGGCGGCAGCCGTACTGCTCCCGCTGTTCGGCTACCCGATCTACATGCTCGGCCTACTGTCGGTCTTCGACTACCGGCAGGCTCAGGTCAGCGGCGGTGAGCCGACGAGTTTCATCGGGTTCGAGAACTACGCGACGCTGTTCGGTGACGAGAAGTTCTGGTCGGTGCTGGCGGCCACCGTGGCGTTCGCCGCCGTGCTCGTCGTCGCCACGCTGGCCGTGGGCGCCGCTCTGGCGGTCGTGCTGACCCGTGCCGGGCGCGTGCCGAGGCTGCTGCTGTCGCTGGCGGCCATGGCGGCCTGGGCGGCGCCGTCGATGACGGGCTCCACGGTGTGGATGTTCCTGTTCGACTCCGACCTCGGCCTGGTGAACCAAGTGCTCGGGATCGAGGGGTACAACTGGTTCTACGACCAGTGGGTGACCTTCGGCATCGTCGGGGCCACCGTCGTCTGGCACTCGTTCCCGTTCGTCATGGTCACGCTCTACGCGGGCATCCAGGCCATCCCGGGGCATGTCCTGGAGGCGGCAGCACTCGACGGCGCGTCCGCGTGGCAGACGTTCTGGCGGGTCATCGTGCCGATGCTGCGCCCCCTGATCACGATCGTGGTCATCCAGTCGATCATCTGGGACTTCAAGATCTTCACGCAGATCTACGTCATGACGAACGGCGGAGGCATCGCGGGCCAGAACCTCGTCCTCAACGTCTACGCCTTCCAGACCGCCTTCGGCTCGTCGGAATACGGGCTCGGCTCGGCGATCGGCGTGATCATGACGCTGATCCTGCTGGTCGTGACGTTGTTCTACATCCGCGCGCTCTACCGATCGGGGGAGAAGCTTTGACGCAGACCATCCAGCCCCCGGCAGGGCCGACCGCCGTGTTCCGAGGCATGCCGTGACCCGAGCACGCTGGATCGCGAACGTGGTGGCGGTGACCGCCGCCGCCGTGACGTTCTTCCCCATTTACTGGATGATCCTGTCCGCCTTCAAGCCGGCCAGTGAGATCCAGTCGCTGAACGTGCGCCCCTGGACCTTCGCCCCCACCCTCGAACACTTCCAGCGCGTGCTCGGCGGCGAGAACTTCGGGCGCTACTTCCTCAACAGCCTGGGCGTCGCCCTCGCGGTGGTGCTGCTGTCCGCACTGGTGGCCTTCCTCGCCGCCGTCGCGGTGACCCGGTTCAAGTTCCGCATGCGCACCACCGTGCTGATCATGTTCTTGATCGCGCAGATGGTGCCCATCGAGGCGCTCACCATCCCGCTGTTCTTCCTGGTGCGCGACCTCGGCGCCGTGGTGCCCGGGGTCGGCCTCAACACCCTCGGCTCGCTCGTGCTGGTGCACCTGGCCTTCTCGCTGCCGTTCGCCATCTGGATGATGCGCGGTTTCGTCGCGGCGGTGCCCGAGGCCCTGGAAGAAGCCGCGATGATCGACGGGGCGAGCCGGCCGGTGATCCTGTGGCGGATCCTGTTCCCCCTCGTGGCGCCCGGCCTGGTCGCGACAAGCGTGTTCTCGTTCATCACGGCCTGGAACGACTTCATCTTCGCGCGGACGTTCATCATCTCGGCCAAGGACAACCAGACGCTGCCCTCGGCGCTGCTGGTCTTCTTCAAACCCGACGAGATGGACTGGGGCGGCATCATGGCCGGCTCGACGCTGATGACGATCCCTGTGCTGGTGTTCTTCATCGCGGTCCAGCGCCGACTCATCGGCGGCCTCGGCGGTGCCGTGAAGGACTGACCCACCCACGTGTGGAAACCCCGTTCGGCGGGGCCCGGGAGGACGGCCCGGGCCCCGCCGTTCGGCATTGCCGTACGGCACGGCCGCCGCGCCGGCGACCGCCCATGGCCTAGCTTGGACACGGGATTAAAACGCCAAACTTTACGGCGGGAAGCGCGTGTTGGTTAT
The DNA here is from genome assembly GCF_900100605.1 of Sinosporangium album. Taxonomy (GTDB): domain Bacteria; phylum Actinomycetota; class Actinomycetes; order Streptosporangiales; family Streptosporangiaceae; genus Sinosporangium; species Sinosporangium album. Next base: position 102,504 of record NZ_FNCN01000015.1, read on the forward strand.
CCTCACAGATATCGAGGGCGCGTAATTTATTCAACCGAGACAAGATCAAGGGCACCTGAATATGTTGGCGTGCCCCATCACAACAGGGAGCAAATCAGTCCATAGTAGGGGCGCTTCACCAGCGAATCCTCGCTGTTCGACAGGCCCCTAGCCCTGCATCACCCTTCAACTCCACATGCCAGAGGTCATGTGGATTGAGATGTCATTCATGACGCTCATCATCGGGGGCTACGCCGGGATTCACCGGCGTCAGCGAATGGGAGGACAATTGCTTAGTTTTCGGATACTCGGTTCTCTGGAGGTGGTCCAGGAAGATGCCGTATGCACCCCGACCGCACCGAAAGCGCGACAAACATTGGCATTGCTTCTGTTGCGCTCCAATCACATCGTGTCGACCAGCGCGTTGGTCGACGAGCTCTGGGGCGACAACCCCCCGCCCACCGTGGTCACGACCGCCCAGTCGTACATCTACCAACTGCGCAAAGTCCTCCATCCCCGCGGGCGGCAGGCCGCGCCCGGCGAGGTCGCGCTGATCACCCGCTCCCCCGGCTACGTGCTCGCCAGGCACGAGGGCCAACTGGACCACGACCTCTTCCTCCAGGTCGCCGGCCAGGGCCGGGCCCTGCTGGAGCAGGACCAAGACAAGACGTCAGCATGCGAACGCTTGTGCATTCAGGGAGACATGCCCGTATTCGCGTGTGCCCGGGGGCGAGGGTTGCAGGCACCTCACAGAAAGGTGGATGAATGAGCGGAATCGCCGGGTGGGTGGACTTCCACCGTGACCTGAGCGTCGAGCGCGGTGCCGTACTCTCCCAGCTCGCGACGCTCGCGGCGCGCGGGCCGGGGGCCGAGAACGTCTGGATCGGGCGGCACGCGCTGCTCGGGTCCCGCGGCGGCCCGCGCGGGAGCGGCCAGGCCATCGTCGCCGCACAGGGCGACAGCGCCGTGGTGGTGATGGACGGCCACCTGACCAACGCGGCGTCGCTGCACGCCGAGCTCTCGGGATACGGCAGAGCCGTCGGCTGCCCCGGCTACCCGGAGCTGGTGGGCCACGCCTACCTGCAGTGGGGGGAGGCGTGCGCCGAGCACCTGGAGGGGATGTTCGCCGCCGCCGTGTGGCATCCGCGCCACCAGCGCCTCACGCTGCTCCGCGACCGCCTGGGCACCAGGCCCCTCTACTACCAGCGGACCGCCGACGGGCTGCTGTTCGGTTCGGAGCCGAAGGCGGTGCTGATCCATCCCCTGGCGGACACGGTCGTCAACGCGGGCGGGCTCCGGGAGCTGTTCGCCTACACCTCGACGCCGGGAGCGGGAATCGTCCGCAGCCTGCGCCGGGTCCTGCCCGGCGGTCGGGTCGACTTCGACAGGTCCGGCATGCGGGAGTGCCGTTACTGGCAGGTCGCCGCGGAGCCGCACCACGACGGGCTCCACCGGACGGTGCGCAAGGTGCGGGAGCTGCTGGAGGCGTCGGTCGAGAACCAGATCGGCGGCGATCCCTCGGTCGGGCTGCTCCTGTCGGGCGGGCTCGACTCGTCCGCGGTGGCCGCGTTGGCCGCGGCGGTGCTGAGGCGGAGGAACGCGGGGCGGCTGCGCACCTTCACCACCGGCTACGCCGATGTGGGGCCCGCGATTCCGGGGCCGATCCGGGGGCCCGAGGACAGGCCGCACGCAGCCGTGGTGGCCCGCCACCTGCGTACGGAGCACCATTATCTGCCGCTCGACACGGCGGCTCTGACCGATGTCGTGACCCGCAGCAGCGCGGTGTCGGCGCAGCAGGACACGCCGGTGGCGATGCCGCAGTTCCCCGCGTCGCTGCGGATGCTCTGCCGACACGTGTCCCGGCACACGAACGCCGCGCTCGGCGGGCATCGGGCGGATATCGTGTTCGGCTCGAACGATGAGGTCGTGTTCGGCTCGAACGAGGGACCAGACGGGACGGAGCGGGGGGACCGGGGAGACGGCGGTGGCAGATCGCGCGCCTGCACCTATCCCTGGATTTCCGCGATGAGGATGAGATATCCGGCGCCTGCCTTCGGAACCGGACTGTTCTCCCAGGAACTGCTGGGCCGGCTCGACATCCCGACCTACTGCGCGGACATGTGCCGGACCGACCTCGCGTCGGTGCCGCGGCTGCCGGGGGAGGACGTCCACGACCGGCGGATGCGGGAGATCTCCTTCCTGAGGCTGCAGGGGCTCCAGGAGCTCGACAACATGCTCGACGACGGAGCCAGCTCTTTCGAAGGCGTCGATCTGCGGCTGCCGTTCAGCGATCACCGGCTGGTCCAGTACCTGTTCAACGTTCCGTGGGCGTTGAAATGCTTCGACGGCAGGTCCAAGAGCCTGCTGCGGGCGGCGACGGCCGATCTGCTCCCCGACTCGGTTCTGGAGCGCGCGCCCAGCCACTTCCCGATCGGGCGGCACCCCGCCTACGGCGTGTTCCTGCGCAGACAACTCGCCCACGTGCTGGCCGACCGCGGCTCCCCCGTGGTGCCGCTCCTGGACGTGGCCGCGGCCAGGCGCCTGATCAAGGAGCCGATCATCGCGTCACGCACCTGGGTGGACGTGACGGACATGGAGATGGTCCTGCAGGTCAACCAGTGGTTGGAACGTTTCAATGTGCGGGTCCTCCTCTAGCGGGCCGCATCCGGACATGCGACATGCACGTACGACATGCGACATGCGACATGCGAAGGGCGGTTGCGTTGGAGCAACACAGTGTCAGGTCGATGGCTGTCAGACCGATAGCTGTCAGACCGAGGACTGTCAGGCCGATGCCCGAGGCCGCCGTCGAGCAACCCGTGAGGAGACGATGACATGGCCGTGCTGCTGCCTTTCGCTCTGCTGCTCAACGGCGTGCTGTCCGGGATGCTGCTGTGGTCGGTGGTCGGCGGCACGCCGTGGGTGCGCCGACTGAACGGAGCCGACTACCTTGAGCTGCACCAGTTCTGGCTGAGGCGGCTCGAACCGCTGGAGAACTTCTGCGTGAGCGGGGCGCTCCTCGCCGACGCCACCTTGATCTTCCTGTCCCACGCCGTGCACGTCCAAGCGGCCCTGGGGGTCGCCGTCGGCGCACTGAGTGCGGTGATGGTGATATCGGCGACGCGAAGCGCCCGTCTCAGACAGTCGATCCTCGTCGTCGGCCCTCACGGCGTCCCCGACGACTGGCGGCACGCGGACCCGCGCGAACGGTGGGAACGCTGGAACATCGCACGCGCGATCCTCACGCTGACGGCCTTCACCGCCAACGTCACGGCGGTCGGAGCCCTCGCCTGGTGATCGACGATCGCAGGCGACCCTGGCCGGTGTCCGGCCGACACGATAGCCTCCAACGCGCCACGTCCGCCGCTGACGCTGGAGAGCCTATGGACTGGACACCGGCAGGGTTGTTCACGGTCGAGGCGGGCCGCCTGCAATGCGCCCTATGTCCGCTGCGATGCGTGCTGGACGACGGCGAGGTCGGGCGGTGCCAGGTGCGCCGCCGGCGCGGCGACCTCATGGAGACCGCGACCTTCGCCACGTCGGTGCGCCATAAGGACGCCGTCGAGCGCAAGCCGTTCTATCACTACAGGCCCGGATCCACGGCACTGACCATCGCGGCCCCGGGCTGCACCTTTCGCTGTGATTACTGCGTCAACCACCGCCTCTCGCAGTTCGGCAGGGAGGGCGGGCTGCCCTGGGCGGCCACGCCGGTCGATCCCGCCGGCCTCGTCGCGTCGGCCGCGGCGGAGGGGGCGAGCGTCGCCCTGTCCTACACCGAGCCGTCGCTCGCGGTCGAGCTCACGCTCGCGCTGGCCGAGTACGGCGCGGCGGCCGGGGTGGACGTGCTGTGGAAGTCCAACGGTTTCCTCACCCCCGAGACGACCGCGCTCGCGGCCCCGGCCCTCGCGGCGGTGAACATCGACCTGAAGGCCGGCGACGAACACGCCCACCACCGCGTCACCGGCGCGCCGCTGCGCCCGGTCCTGACCACGATCCGCGCGATGGTGGAGCTCGGCGTCTGGGTCGAGGTGAGCACGCCCCTCATCCCCGGATGCAGCAGCGAACCCGGCCAACTCTCGCGCATCGCCCGGCTCATCGCGGAGATCGACGCCGACATCCCCTGGCATCTGCTGCGCTTCACCCCGGCGTTCCAGAGGACCGGTACGGTGCCCACCGGTCCCGAGGCGCTCCGGGACGCCGTGGCGATCGGGCGCGACGCCGGACTGCGGCACGTCTACGTCGAGCGGGCCCTCGGGGCGACGGGCCGGGCGACGAGGTGCCCGGGATGCGGGGCCGAGGCCGTACGGCGCGGGGTGTGGACGACGGAGGCGGTGCGGATGACCGACGGGCGGTGCAACGCGTGCGGGCACCGGATTCCCGGCCGCTGGTGACGCGGGTGCCGTTCACCGCATAGTCCCCGGAAATTCTCCAATCCGCAGATTATTGCGCCGACATTAGGGGCATTGTTCACCATTGGGGGCAAGCTTCCCCCGCGCTTTGGCCACGACTCTCACTCTCGCTCTCACGGAACGTCTTCTGGGGGGAACAGCGAACGCGGCACCTGTTCAGCCGGACAGAATAAGCGGTGACCATCGGACGGCCTGTTCGCCGACGCGGATCCGCTACGCGTGACGTCTCTACGGAACAGGAGAAATACATGGGAGAGGGCATCGAGGAAGCCGTAAACCGGGCTATCGACACGATGTACAAGAATATTGGTCAACAACTGACGGTAGAGGACATCGCACGAACGGCGATGTTCAGCAAATTTCATTTCTCCCGCATGTTCAGGCAGGTCACCGGAGTATCGCCGGGACGATTCCTCACAGACGTGCGCCTGCGGGAGGCCAAGCGGCTTCTGCTCTCCACCTCACTGAGCGTGGCCGACATCAGCAGCCGCGTCGGCTACACCAGCGTGGGCACGTTCAGCACCCGTTTCAAGAGCTCCGTGGGGGTGGCCCCCACGGAATACCGGCGGTGCCGGGGAGCGGTCCCGGCCCCGTGACACAGGCCACCTGACGCACGGGACCGCACGGCGAGGAGGGAGCGCGGATTGGGCAGGCTTCTCACGCGGATGACGCTGGGCAGATCGACGGCACAGGTCCGGCATGTCACCCCGGTCCCGCCCGGCTCGGCCGAGGGCCTCGTGGCGCGCGTCTACGAGCAGATGGAGCGGGACCTCGGCATGCAAGCGGCCCCGGTCATGCTGCATTCACCGGCGCCCGGGCCTCTCGCCGCGTGCTGGCTTCTGCTGCGGGAGACGCTGCTCGCGGCCGATCCCGCCGACCGCGCCGCCGCGGAGGCGGTCGCGGCCGGGGTGTCCCTCGCCAATTCCTGCCCCTACTGCGTGGACGTGCACAGCATGGTGATCGGCGGCCTCGGCTTCGGGCGCGACGCCGTGGCGATCCGCAGGGGCGACCTCACGGCGGTCGCCGACCCGCGCCTTCGGGACCTGTCCACGTGGGCGTGGGCGAGCGGCCGGCGCGGCGGCGCGGCAGGCGACACGCCGTCGCCGCCGCCGATGTCATGGGCGGCGCCCTGGGCGGCCTCGCCGGTCGCCCCCGCGCCCGCCGCACCGGCCGCACCGGCCGACACGCCGCCCGCCGCCCCTCTCGCCTCGCTGTCCCCCGAGCGGGCGGCGGGGATGGCGGGGGTGGCGGTGGCGTCCCACTACATCACCCGCATGGTCAACGTCTTCCTGGGCGAGTCGCTGCTCCCACTCGCGCTGTCGGCCTCGGCGCGGTCGCGCTTCATGGCGCTCATCGGGCGGGTGGCGGCGTCGAGGGCGCGGCGTCCGCCGGTGGCGGGGCTGTCTTTGGGGCTGGTGCCGTACGCTCCGCTGCCGCCCGACCTGAGCTGGGCGCGGCCGGCGGAAACGGTCGCCGGGGCGTTCGGCCGCGCGTACGCGGTGGTCGACGGCGCGGCGGTCCGGTCGGTGACCGAGCCGGTGCGCGACGCCGTTCTGGAGACGCTCGCGGCGTGGGACGGGTTGCCGCCGGGGCCCGAGAGCGCGTGGATCGACAAGCCGCTGTCGCTGCTGCCCCTGGAGGAGCGCGCGCAGGGGCGGCTCGCGCTGCTGACCGCAATGGCGTCCCACCGGGTTCCACCGTCGCTGATGGCCGCGTGCCGGGATGAGTTGGGCGGCGGCGGCGAGGCGGACCGGACGCTGGTCGAGCTCACCGCGTGGGCAAGCCTCACGGCGGCGCGGCGGGTCGGCGAGTGGATCGGGGCCGGCGTCCCGCGGTAGGCGCGGGACGAGCGCCCCTAGACCCCATGGCCGAGAGCATCGGACGCTCTGGAGTAGTTAGTTGCACAACAAACTATCCAGAGAGGCGCCTTTCCGGAGCGAACCGATGACCTACGACCTCGCGATCGCCACACCGACCGGCCGGAAGATGATCTCCGACCTGCTCGCCATGCACCGGCCGCTGCGCGCCGACGTCGCCGTGCTGCGGGACGCCCTGGGAGAGCTGTCCCTGGCCACCGTCGACCCGGGGCGGTTGGACAGGGTGGTGAAGGGGTTGACCGTGGCGGACCTGGCGTGGCAGCTGCAATACCACTGCCAGTATTTCTGCCAGGGCCTGGAACTGCACCACGCGGTCGAGGACGCCCGCATGCTGCCCACGATGGCACGCCGCTTCCCCGAGCTGCGCGAGGCCGTCGCCCGCCTGCGGACCGAGCACGACGAGGTGAACCGGCTCATCCGGGAGATCGCGCGGGCGGCGCAGGCGATGTCCTCCGACGACCGGGCCTCGGTGGACTCGCTCCGGGACATGATGGCCGAGCTCGCCTCCCACCTTGAGAAGCATTTGGACTTCGAGGAGCAGAGCCTGTTCCCCTACTTCGCGCGGATGGAGACCGACTGGCATTACGGCTGACCGCCGCGGCGGCCTCTCGGGGACGCGAGGCCCGGACGCGGCCGGCGCTTGAGGCGGTCTCCCCGACGGGGCCATCCGGCCGCGGTTTCATGGCCTTTTCACAGCTCTCGGCGTGCGCGGAATCCTTGACAAGGATCAGAGTGGGCCGCCAAACTGACGCGTTAGTGGTCATGCCAATTAGCCACTAGTGGGCATTTCGGAAGTGTCATCCCCCTCTGACGCGGCACTAGGAGCACTTGCCCCCGATATGTCTGGCACTACCAAGAAAAGGATCATCCATGGCCGAACGTCGAATCCTCATCCGTGGCGGACACATCCTCACCATGGACGACCAGCTTGGTGACTTCGAGACAGGCGACCTCCTGATCGAAGGCACGCGCATCGCCAAGGTCGCCGAGCATATCGACGAACCGGCGGACGAGGTCATCGACGCCCGCGGCACCTTCGTGATCCCGGGCCTGATCGACACGCACATCCACCTGTGGCAGACGACGGTACGAGGCACAGCGGTCGAGATCATCGGGCCGGAGTACCAGGCGAACGTCAAGCGGCTGCGCTTGAACTACACCGCGCAGGACAAGTACGTCGCCAACTACGTCGGCGCGTTGGAGGCCGTCTCCGGTGGCACCACCACGGCGATCGACCACTGCCACGACGTGCCGAGCAACGAGCACTCCCACGCGACCCTCCGGGGCACGCGCGAGGCCGGCCTGCGCACCGTCTACGCGCCCACGATGAACTCGCGCGCGGAGGGCAACCCGTCGACCCACGCCGAGCGGCTCGCCACCGTCCTCGACGCCCGCGACCGCATCCTCGCCGATGACAACAACGGGCTGCTGTACCCGGGCATGGCGCTCACCGACGTACCGTTCGTCAAGGCTGCCGGTGACCGCTGGGAGTGGCTGACGCGGGAGGCGGAGTTCGCCCGCGAAAACGGGATCTTCATGACGATCCACACCACCTCCCAGGACCACATGACGAAGCTGCACGGCCTCGGCGTGCTCGGCTCCGACCTGGTGCCGTCGCACTGCCGGGTGTTCAGCTCCCACGAGTACGACCTGCTCCAGGCCAACGGGATGTCGGTCAACATCACCCCCGTCGCCGACTACCGCCACGGCCTGTGGTGGCACGTGTCCGAGGCCGTACGGCGCGGCCTCAACGTGTCCTACGGCATCGACAGCGTGGTGTTCGGCGCGGGCAACCTGCTGTCGCAGATCCGCCTGGCCGGCGAAATGCAGCGGTCGAGCGACATGTGGACCGAGCGCATGCAGGGCCGCGGTGAGATCCGCCGCCCCGGTCTGCCGCTGATCGACGCCGCCGACATCCTCAAGCAGGCCACGCTCGGCGGGGCCATCGCCCTGGGCCTCGCCGACAAGGTGGGCAGCCTGACCCCGGGCAAGCAGGCCGACATCGTCCTGATCAAGGAGAACGAGTTCGGCCTGACCCACGCCTCCCCCGCCGCCTACGTCGTCTACGACACCGACCGGCAGAGCGTCGACACCGTCATCATCAACGGCGAGGTGCGCAAGCGCGACGGCCGGCTGGTGGACGTGGACTACGACCGCATCCGGGCCATGGTGAACGAGTCGGCGGCCCGCATCTGCGGCACGCCGATCGAGGGCGTGCGCCGCGTCTGGTGGGCGCCGAAGGAGGCCCGCGCCGCGTGGGACAGCGTGGCCCCCGCCAAGGACCTCGGCGCCGACCACGGCGAAGCCGCCCAGGAGCGCGTGGGCGCCCCCTACGCGGGCTGACCTCACCCTGTGGCCCCCAGGCCCGCCCCCGACGGCGCGAGCCAGGCTTGCGACCTAGTCCATCGGTCGCGGCCCGGCTCGCGTCATTTCCCAGGACGGCCGTGCCATGTCGCGGCTATGCGTCGCGGCTATGCGTCGCGGCTATGCGTCGCGGGTTCGCCCGTCAGAGGCATACGGCTTGCGCCGGCGCCCGGCCACCTCCCGGCATGGCCGGCGGGTGGGTGTCCCGTCCGTGCGAGCCGCCAGGTCGAAGCCGGGCTGAACAATACGGGCCCTGGCCTGCCTGGCTGTGCCGTACAAAAACAAAGAGGGCGCCTAGGCGCCCTCTTTTGCCTCGGTCAGCGTTTGGCTGTTATGCCTTGCCCTTGACGCGGGCCACGCCGGAGGCGGTGGCGACGCGGCGGACGGCCTTGGAGACCGCGGGGACGACGCGCGGGTCGAACGCGCTCGGGATGATGGCGCCCTCGGCGAGGTCGGCCTCGCCGACCAGGGACGAGATGGCGCGGGCGGTCTCGATGATCACGTCGTCGGTGACGGCGGAGGCGCGCACGTCGAGCAGGCCCCGGCAGATGCCCGGGAAGGCCAGCACGTTGTTGATCTGGTTGGGGAAGTCGCTGCGCCCGGTGGCGACGATCCGCACGTTGCCGGGCACCTCGCTCGGCAGCACCTCGGGGATCGGGTTGGCCAGCGCGAACACCGCCGCGTCGTCGCTCATGAGGGCGAGCAGGTCCGGCGGCAGGAGGCCGGGGCCGGAGACGCCGATGACGGCGTGGCTGCCGGTGAGGGCGACATCGAGGCCGCCGGTGAGGCCGGCCCGGTTGGTGGTCGCGGCGAGGTCCGCCTTGGGGCCGCTGAGCCCCTTCCTGCCGGTGTGCACGATGCCTTCGCGGTCGACGCACACGACGTCCTGCGCGCCCGCCTCAAGCAGCAGGTGGGCGCAGGCGGACCCGGCGGCGCCGGAGCCGAGCATGACGACGCGGGTGTCGGCCAGGGGGCGGCCGGTGAGCCGCTCGACGGAGAACATGCCGGCGAGCACGACGGCGGCGGTGCCGTGCTGGTCGTCGTGGAAGACGGGGATGTCGAGGGCGTCGCGGAGCCTGCGCTCAATCTCGAAGCAGTCGGGGGCGGCGATGTCCTCCAGCAGGATCGCGCCGTAGCCAGGGGCGAGGGAGGCGACCGCGTCGATGAAGCTGTCGATGTCGCGGCGGTGCATCACGAGCGGTACGGCGTTGACCCCGCCGAACTCCTTCAGCAGGACGGCTTTGCCCTCCATCACCGGCAGCGCGGCCTCGGGGCCGACGTCGCCGAGTCCGAGTACGGCGGAGCCGTCGCTGACGATGGCGACGGTGGAGCCCTTGGCCGTGTAGTCCCAGACCAGGTCGCGATCCTCGGCCACGGCGGCGCTGACGCGGCCGACGCCGGGGGTGTATGCCTGGGCGAGCGACTCGGGCCCGGTGAGGGCGACGGTGGAGCGGATTTCCAGCTTGCCGCCTTCGTGGAGGGTGAAGACGGGATCGGGCATGGCGGAAGAGTCGGGGGTCACTCGGACGGGTCCTCTCGGCTGACGGGGATGGGGACGACCTCTCGTGCCGACACCCCCGCCGTGTGTACGGCCGTCGCATGAGTGGTGGGGGCGCACGTCTGGCCGGAGTCACATGAAAGGCTAGTGGCTAATTGGCATGGCCACAAGGCGTGTGGTGGGGCCCCGGCTCCCCACTCCCTGCCCTCGGCCTCGCGCTAACCTGCGAGGTAGGTGTGATCGACCAGGCCGCGCTCCTCGCCGAGCACGCGGTCAACGTCGTGGACGCCCGTGCGGAGCGCGTCGAACTGCACACGTGGTCTCACGAGGGTTACGGCCTGCTTTAACGCCGCTTCAGGTGGTCCAGCATCACCTCGTGGTGGTGGAGCACCGCGGCCACCGCCGCTTCCTCGTCCGCCTCCTCAAGAGCACTCATGATCGGCTCGTGGATGGCGATCAGCTTGGAGGCGGCGTTGGGCTTGAGCCAGGCGGGCACGCGCTCCGCCTGGATCCAGGGCTCGTACTCGTAGCGGATCACCGCCATGTGCACGCTCTCGTAGATCGAGGTGAGGAACGGGTTGCCCGAGCGCCGCACCACGGCGGCGTGGAAGACGGTGTCGGCGGCGATCCACGCTGACGTGCCGCCGCCCACGCTCTCCTTCAGCCGCTTGAACGCCGTGCGGACCTCGTCGAGGTCGCCGGCGGGCTCACGCCGTACGGCCTCCCGGACACCCATCGTCTCCAGCCACAGCCGCAGCTCGGCCATGTCGGAGACCGACTCCTTGTCGAGGTCCAGCATGAGGCTGACCGAGGCGGTGATGATGCGGTCGGGGCGGTGGACGACATAGGCCCCCGAGCCCGGCCGGATCTCGACCAGCCCCATGAGCGACAGGGTGCGCAGCGCCTGGCTCACGGTGGGGCGGCTCGCGCCGAAGCGGGTGGCGAGGTCGCGCTCGGAGGGGAGCCTGGTGTTCTCGGCGAGGTCCTCGCTCACGATGAACTCGCGGATCTGCTCGGCCACGAGCTCCGACAGCCGACTCACCGTCACCGGGCGGACGGGGCCGAGGTCCACGGGGCCGGGACGGCCGCGCCCCGCACGGCCGACGGAGTCGTTCGACGCCTTCACCGAAGGACCGTCCCCCCAGGCACGGGCGTGACGCCCTGGCATACGCGAAACGCCCCGGAAACCACTGGCGGCACTCTGCGCACAATGCGAGCCGACGAGAACTCCATGCCCACGAGCCCCCTCGTTTCGAGCAGTTTTCCAATCCATGATGGATTCATGTCTTACCGCCGACAAGCAGGGGAAGATGGGTGTTGACGCGGCTCAAATCCCCGGTTTACTGTGCAAGCGGCAAAGCCACTTTACCAAAGGGGGCTAATGTCGTCGAGTTGCGCACGTAAGAACCGACAGGTCACGGGCGGAGTCCACCCGCCCCGACGTCGGGCCCGGAGGACTCCGCCAAAGCCCTGCGGCCCCATCTAGCAGTCGGCTCCTCTAACAAGCTTCCCAGCCCACCGCTCCGGACGGGCCACCATCCGGCCCGCCCGATGAACGCGCACGCATCTACATCTCGCGTATCCCACAGTGCCGACTCCCACTGTGTTGATCCTTACCCGCCGCCATTGGCTCGCCGACAAAGCGGGGCCGAAGCCGCATCCCCTCATCCAGCACCCGGCCGGGAAAGCGGCACCATCGGCCGCCGGGGAGGGAGTGTCACAGTTGGCTAATTGGCTATGCCACAGTCTCATCCGGTGCCATGGCGCCCGTCAAGGTCACAACGGCCCGCACACCACCTTGACGCACAAAACGCCCACGCGAGACAATTGGCATAGCCACTTAGCCAAAGGAGGTCGGGTGCCTAGCTCGACGACCACATCCGAGGTGAGTATCAGCCGCTTCGCCGACACCATCCGTCTGCGCGCGGTAATGATGGTCGCGCCACAGGGGTTCGGCTATCTGGGCCAGGCACTCTCCTCAGCCGAGATCTTCGCCGGCCTCTACACCCACGCCTACCGCCCCGGGCACGACCGCCTGGTCTGCTCGCCGGGGCACTACATCATCGGCGCCTACGCCGCGGGAGTGGAGATCGGCCTGCTGCCCGAGGAGGCCCTCCTGACCTACGGCCAGGACGACTCCGACCTCGAGGCCATCGGCACAGAGACCTCTCCCGCCGTGGACCTCACCTGCGGTTCCCTCTCCCAGGGCCTGTCGGGCGGCGTGGGCCTCTCCCTGGCCGACCGCATCAAGGGGGAAGCCGGCCGCCGCGTCTTCGTCCTCGCGAGCGACGGCGAACTGGAGGAGGGCCAGACGTGGGAGGCGGCGATGTTCGCCGCACACCAGGGGCTCGGCGCGCTCACCGTCCTGCTCGACGCCAACGACTCCCAGGTGGACGGCCCGGTCTCCGAGATCACCACCGTCGAACCGATCGCCGGCAAGTGGGAGGCGTTCGGCTGGCACGCCGTGGACGTGGACGGCCACGACCCCGAGCAGTTGGTGCGCGCCCTCGATGAGACCGGGAGCGACCCCAGGCCGAGCATCATCATCGCCCGCACCTCCACCCGGCAGGGACTCGCCTGCCTGCCCGAGGACGCCGACGGGCACTTCATCAAGCTTCCCCCGGACCTGGCCGAAGCGGCCGTTCAGGAACTGGAGAGCCGCCTTGCGTAAGCCGCCCTACCCCACCGTGCTCAAGCCGTACGGCCAGGCGCTGCTCGACCTCGCCAAGGAACGCGAGGAGATCGTCTGCCTGTCGGGAGACCTCACCCGCCAGTGTGAGATCGACCTGTTCCGCGACGCGCTCCCCGAGCGCTTCATCAACGTGGGCATGGCCGAGGCCAACATGATGGGCATCGCGGGAGCGATGGCCAGGCAGGGACTCATCCCCTTCGTCCACACCTTCGGGGTGTTCGCGACCCGGCGGCCGTTCGACCAGATCGTCAATGCGATCGCCTACCCGTCGCTCCCGGTGAGGATCGTCGGGTTCATGCCGGGCGTCTCCAGCCCCGGCGGACCCAGCCACCAGGCCATCGAAGACGTCGCGATCATGCGGGCCCTACCCAACATGACCGTGATCGACGTGGCCGACGCCGTGGAGATCCGCAAGGTGGTGCCGCAGATCGTCGATCTTCCCGGCCCGGTCTACCTGCGGCTCAAGCGCGGTGAGATCCCCGTCATCTTCGACGACGACCACGAGTTCTTCCTCGACCGCGCCCAGGTTCTGGAGAGCGGCGAGGACGTCGCCGTCATCGCCAACGGCATGATGCTCTCCTCCGCCCTGCTCGCCGCCGAAGCCCTGCGCGGCGCCGGGATCTCCGTGGCCGTGGTCAACGCCCCCGTCGTCAAGCCGTTCGACACCCGCACCGTCGAGGCGGTGGCGCGCGGCGTGCGCGCGGTGGTGACCGCCGAGAACCACACGATCGTGGGCGGCCTGGGCACCGCCGTGGCCGAGACCCTCGCCGAGGCCGGCCTGGGCCGGCCGCTGCGTAGAGTCGGACTGAAGGACACCTTCGCCGAGGGCGCCAAGACCGCGCCCCACCTCTTCAAGAAGTACGGCCTGTCCACCCAGGACATCATCGACGCCGCGTGGAACGCGCTCGGACGCACCGACAGCGCCCCGACCGCCGCCCCTACCCCGGCCGAAACCGGCGAATACGCACCGGTCTAAGACGCCGATTCACGACAGGAGACGGCAATGACCACCAACTACGCCACCAAGCAGCAGGCCCCCAACTACGCCGCCAACCAGCAGGCCACGCCCATCGCCTCGCCCGGCGCCAGCATGGGAGTCGACTGGGAGCGCAGGGTCGACTTCGACCGCCTGCGGCGCGACCGGTTCGCGAAGGTCCAGGCCGCGCTGCGCGAGTCGCACCTCGGCGCACTGATCCTCTTCGACATGAACAACGTGCGCTACACGACCGCGACGCACATCGGGAACTGGGCCAGGGACAAGCTGTTCCGCTGCGTCCTGGTCATGCGCGACCACGACCCGATCCTGTGGGACATCGGCTCGGCCGCCCGCACCCACCAGCGCCACGCCGACTGGTTCGACGCCGCGAGCTGGCAGGCCGGCCTGTCGAGCTGGCGCGGCTCCATCCCCGTCGAAGTCGGGATCGAGCGCGGCAACGCCGCCCGCATCGCGGGCATCCTGCGGGACAACGGCCTGGCCGGTGAGCCGATCGGCGTCGACGTCGTCGAACTGCCCGTGCTGCGCGCCCTTGAGGCCGAAGGGCTGCACATCGAAGACGGCCACGGCTTCATGCAGGAAGTGCGCCAGATCAAGACCTTCGACGAGGTCGCCCTGCTCGACCACTCGGCCGCGCTGGTCGACGGCGCCTACGAGGAGCTTTACCGCGCGCTGCGGCCGGGCATCCGCGAAAACGACATCGTCGCACTCGTCAACAGCTACCTCTACGCGCACGGCTCGGAAGAGGTCGAGGCGGTCAACTCGATCTCCGGCGAGCGGTGCAGCCCGCACCCGCACGTGTTCTCCGACCGGCTGATCCGCCCCGGCGACACCGCCTACTTCGACATCATCCACTCCTTCAACGGCTACCGCACCTGCTACTACCGCACCTTGAACGTGGGCGGCGCGAGCCGCGCGCAGCGTGAGGCGTACCGCCGGGCCAGGGAGTTCATGGACGGCGCGATCTCCGAGATCCGCCCCGGCGCCACCTCGGCCGACGTGGTCAGGCACTTCCCCGCCGCGCAGGAGTTCGGGTACGAGACCGAGGAAGAGGCGTTCGGCCTGCAGTACTGCCACGGCCTCGGCCTGTCCAACTGGGAACGCCCCCTGATGAGCCGCCTGCACTCCTTCGAACACCCCATCACCCTGCACGAAGGCATGGTGTTCGCGATCGAGACCTACTGGCCGACCCCCGACGGGTCCGCCGCCGCCCGCATCGAAGAGGAGGTCGTCGTCACCGCCAACGGCTGCGAACTGCTGACCCGGTTCCCCGCCGACCAGCTCTACGTCGCCGGCACGCGCTACTGGACCGGCCTCGAATTCGGCACGAACGAGTCCTGAGGAGAATCGCGATATGACGATCGAACTGAAGACCGTGGGCTGGCTCGGCTGCGGACGCATGGGCACCGCCGCGGCGATACGCCTGATCAACGCCGGTCACCCGGTGACCGTGTGGAACCGTACCAAGAGCAAGACCGCTCCCCTGACCGACGCCGGCGCCGGTGTGGTCGACACCATCCCCGAACTCGCCGACAACGACATCGTCTTCGTCTGCGTTTCGACCTCCTCCGACCTCGAAGAGGTCGTCATCGGGCCGAACGGCCTGCTGTCGCGCGACCGCAAGCCGAAGATCGTCGTGGACTGCTCCACCGTGTCGGCGGAGAGCTCGGCGCTGGTACGGCAGCGGGCCAGCGAGGCGGGCGTCGCCTTCATCGCCTCCCCCGTCAGCGGCAACGCCCACGTCGTCGCCGAAGGCGGCGCGTGCCTGATCGCCTCCGGCCCGCGCGAGATCTACGACGTGGTCGAGCCCTACCTCAAGACCCTCGGCAAGGTCGCGGTGTGGGCCGGCGAGCAGGAGCAGTCGCGCCTGGTCAAGCTGGCCCACAACCTCTACCTCGGCATGATGGTGCAGGCGCTCGCCGAGGTCACCTCGCTCGCTGAGAAGGCCGGAGTGCCGCGGGCCAACTTCCTGGAGTTCCTGAACGGCACCGTCCTCGGCTCCGATTGGGTGCGCAAGCGCACCCCCGATCTCGTGGCGTTCGACCTCACGCCGACGTTCACCATGACACTGCTCCGCAAGGACTTTGACCTGGGCCTGGCCGCGGCCAGGGCAGAAGAAGTCCCCATGCCGGTGGCTGCTACCGTGCATCAGAACATCCAGGCCGCGATCGGTCTTGGCCACGCCGACAACGACTTGCTGTCGCTGTTCGCAGCGCAGGCCACCCTCGCTAATCTCGACGTGGAGAAGAATTGACAGCACTACAGCAGGCTCTCAGTCGCTGCCCCACCGACCTGCTGATCGATGGCAAGTGGGTGCCGTCCGGCGACGGTAGCCGCATCAAGGTCGTCGACCCGGCCACCGCCGAGGTCTTCGCCGACGTCGCCTCCGCCACCGTGGAAGACGCCGTCGCCGCCGTCGAAGCCGCCGAGCGCGCCCTGCCCATCTGGGCGGACACCCCGCCCCGGGAACGTTCCGTAGTGCTGCGCCGCGCTTACGAGCTGATGATCGAACGCCGCGAAGAGTTCGCGGCGCTCATCAGCGCCGAGAACGGCAAGGCTCTCGCCGACGCGCGAGCCGAGCTGAACTACGCGGCGGAGTTCTTCCGCTGGTTCTCCGAGGAGGCCGTCCGGCTCTCCGGAACGATCCAGACCGCCCCGGCGGGCGGCTACCGGATCGTCGTGGACCGGGCTCCGATCGGCGTCGCCGTACTCATCACGCCGTGGAACTACCCGGCGGCGATGGCCACCCGCAAGATCGGCCCGGCGCTCGCCGCCGGCTGCTCGGTCGTCCTCAAGCCCGCCAGTGACACGCCCCTGACGGCGCTCGCCATCGGCGCACTCATGCTGGAGGCCGGCGTGCCGGCCGGAGTCGTCAACGTCGTGCCGGCCAACCGCTCCAGCGCCGTCGTCTCCGCGCTGCTCGCCCAGCCGGCCGTACGGAAACTCTCCTTCACCGGCTCCACCGAAGTCGGCCGCATCCTGCTCAAGCAGGCCGCCGAGCGCGTCATCAGCTCGTCGATGGAACTCGGCGGCAACGCCCCCTTCATCGTGCTGGCCGACGCCGACCTCGACGCCGCCGTCCAAGGCGCCATGCTCGCCAAGATGCGCAACGGCGGCGAGGCGTGCACCGCGGCCAACCGCTTCTACGTGCACGAGTCCGTCGCCGACGAGTTCAGCGCCAAGTTCGCCGAAGCCATGCGCGCCGTGCGTGTCGGCCCCGGTCTCGACGAGAACACCGAACTCGGCCCCCTCGTCAACGAGGCCGCCGTCGCCAAGGTCGACGAGCTCGTCCAGGACGCCGTCGGCAAGGGCGCCGTGATCCGCACCGGCGGACAGGCCCCCGACCGCACCGGCTACTACTACGAGCCCACCGTCCTCGACAACGTCGCCCCGTCGTCGGCCATCCTCGACGAGGAGATCTTCGGCCCGGTCGCGCCCATCGTGCGCTTCACCGACGTCGAAGACGCCATCCGCCTCGCCAACGACACCCCCTACGGGCTCGTCTCCTACCTCTACACCACCGACCTGCGCGAAGGCATGCGCGTCGCCGGCAAGCTGGAGGCCGGCATGGTCGGCCTCAACCGCGGCCTCGTCTCCGACCCCGCCGCGCCGTTCGGCGGCGTCAAGGAAAGCGGCCTCGGCCGCGAAGGCGGCCACGAAGGCATGCTGGAGTACACCGAGACGAAATACATCGCCACCGACTGGTGACACCACCGCGCCGGGGCGTGAGCGGCCCACCCCTCACGCCCCGGCGCCGGTTCACCCCTACCCCACCGGTACCGGCCGGCGCTCACACCCCCGGTACCGGTTTTCCTTCCCACCTGGCCCAGCAGATGGCCAGCGGGACCCTTTACTTCATGCTCCGCATGACTGGACACTTCATCCCTAAGCGCCAGCGATGCCACCAAAAGGCACGAACTCCCTCCCCTCGACTCGGGGTGCGTCTGTGCGCGTCAGGCCGTGAGTGGATACCGCGAAAACAGATCACGCACCTCAAGTACGTCTCTGTACGACTTCAGGCGGCCGAGCATGACCCTTGCTCGCTGCGTGGTGCGTTCGCTGGCGAGGTCAGCCGATAGATCAAGCATCCGCGCCGCCGTCCGTGCAGCCTCCTCCGGTTCGTTGGCGTCGGCCAAGGCGACGACGAGCCAAGACAGGTAGAGCGCGAGCTCGCGCGCATGCGTGGCGTCGTACCGGGCGAGTACGGTCGTCAGAAGCGGTACCGCGCGCAATGGCCTGTGCAGTTCGGTGTAGACGCGCGCCTCCATGACCTGAAGTTCGCCCGCCTCGACCCAATAGAGGTAGGGAGGGCTCTCTTCATCCCGGTCACCAGCCAGCGCAACGTTAGCCTCACCAAGGGCGCGCATAGCCCCCTGTGCATCTCCGCAGCGAGCGTGCGCCCATGCCAAGCGGTCCCAAGCCAGAGCCCTGGCCCGGCCGGGCGAGTGGGACCCCATGACTTCAAGCGCGACAAGAGCAAGCGCAGCAGCTTCCCCCGTATCGCCCGTGTTGGCGATCTGGTAGGCCAGCGACCCGAGGAGGTTGCTCTCCAGTGTCTGGTCCCCTGCCTCGCGCGCCGCGCTGATCCCGAGTTTGTAGGTCCTCGCGGCTTCCTCGTGCCGTCCGGCATCCGAGGCGATCCATCCGGCGATCTGCGCCCCCTCGCCGATCACGGTGAGCAGCGCGCGGCCGACTTCCTCGGCATGAGCGGCCTCCCGATAGAGCCGTACGGCCGCCCCGAGCTCTCGGAAAGCGGTATCGATGAGGTCGTCGCCCCCCAGCAGGTCGTCGGCGAGCCGAAGCCCATGCACACGAGCCGCCAGGTCGGACACTGTGCTCGGCCCTATACGGCGACCGCTCCGGGCACCGAGCGGGGCGAGCGGATCTCCCTCGGGCATGATCGCCGCGAGGATGTCTGCCGGACTGCGCAGCGACGGCATCAGCGGGTCACCGAACAGGACGTCGTGGTCGATGCAGAACGCGTGGGAGAGAAGCATGGGGTAAGGGTCGCGCGGGCGGTATCGCCCGTGCTCCCAGTTGCCTATCGACTTCACCAGCGAGGTCCGTTCGGGCATGGAGACGCCCATCTCGGCGGCGACCTCGGAAACCTTCTTGGCCAACTGCCTCTGCGACCACCCGCGGGAGACCCGCTCGCGAGTGAGCCGCGCGCCCAAAGCAGGAAATTTTGACACGACACCTCGGGAGTTGGAGGGGCGAATTTCCTCTAGCTTCCCTTATCGCAAGCCAGCCTGGAACGGTTTCCAAGAGACGGATTATGGGAGCCGAAACGGCATAACGCGTCTACGCCCGCTCTCTCCCCAAGCGCCTCCGCCGTCATTCCCCGACCAGCGGAGAATCGCTCGTTCCGGCCACTGTGACCAGCTCGCGCATCTCCTCTGCACTGGCATGCGCGCCGACCTCGGCAAGGGTCTGGGCTGTGTTTCGCAGTTCCGTCACGGCGTAAGGGTTCACCGCAGCGGCGTCCGGGGCGGCGTTCGCGGCCACCGACGCTGCGGCCTCGGCATCGCCCTCGACAGCGAAAGCCCTGGCCAGGCAGGCGCCGAACCACGCGCGATCGCGGCGGTAGGACTCCGGCAGATCCGACAGGCCGCGCTCGATCAGGTTCGCCGCGCGCCTCCCTTCGCCAAGCTCCAGCTCGGCCATCCCGCGCTGCATGAGAAACCAGTGCTCGCCGTAGAAGTACATCCATGCGGGTTCCTCATCAGGGCGCTCCGCCGCCCGCCTGATCAGCTCCTCGGCCTCTCCAAGAAGGGTCCGCGCCTCGTTGGCCTCGCGTAGCTGTGCGTGGCCCCGTGCGGCCATCTGGGCAGCCATCCCCTGGACGCCGAGGGAGGTTCGCCCCTCATGCCAGCGGGACGCTTCGGCGAGCCGTACGCACCGCTGAGAGTCCCCCATGCTCCACGCCTGATGTGCCTTCATGTTGAGCGTCGTCGCTGCGAGGGACGCGTCACCGGCTTCCAGGGCCCAGGCGTGCGAGCGGTCGTACCAGTGCAACGCTGTGGCGAGGTCACCGGAATCCTGGCACATCCACGCGACGAATTGGGCGTACTGAGCAAGGGTGCCCACGATGCGGTCGCTGAGTGGCCCTGTGGCTCCGCGCGCGAGGTCCACCACCGTCGCGAGCTGAGCGCACACAATAGGCAGAAGCGGCTTACTCCCCAAGGTGTCCTCGATGCGGCGGTGTTCGGCGAGACAGCGTTCCAGCCATTCGATCGTCGCGAGGTCGATACGCTGTGGCCCCTCGATGGCCTTCGTGATCCTTTTGTACAGATCCGCATCTGGTGCCAGCGAGGGGATCTCCAGCGTCGGGACCGGTGTCGGATCACCGAATAGAACGTCGTGGTCGATGCCCAGCGCTCGCGCGAGCAGCACCGGGTACGGGTGGCGTGGTTGGTATCTGCCGTTTTCCCAATTCCCGATTGATTTAACCAGCGATGTCCGTTCAGGCATGGAGATGCCCATCTCGGCCGCGACTTCAGCAAGCTTCCGCGCCAATTGCCTCTGCGACCACCCGCGCGAAATTCGTGCACGGGCGAGCCGTTCACTTAGGGCCGGAACCTTTGACATGGCAGGCACCTCGCGATTAAGAGCCGACTTTCCTCTAGTTTCCCCTATCGCGGGCTGCCCAGGAACGGTTGTCAAGCACTGGGATAGAGCTGCAAGCGCCCCGAAGGCGGGACAGACCCGCCAAGCCGCGCGAACGGCCGGACGGGTCCTTGATCGGGCACCTGCAGGTCCGTCCTAATGCCAGAACGGAACAGGCAGGACCACCTCCAAACGCCCCCGCCGCGTTCCCAACCCCAGAGAAACGGAGACAGACCCGATGACCACGGCAGCACCCGACCCGCTCCCCGCAGCGGTGCGCACAGTCAAGGCAGCCCGCCTATGACCTCCTCGCCAGGCACCGCCCGTGAACAAGAGCTGATCAACAGCCTGCAGACCCACCTGCTCCACCAGGGCGTGCAGGCCAGGCCGGGAACAGACGCCGCGGAACGCCCCTGCCTGGACGTCCCTGACCGCCGCGGCATCACCCGCCGCGTCTACATCGACCTGGCGTTCCGCCTGTTCCATTGGGGCGACCTGGCCGACGAGACCGTCCCCATGGCCCCGCCAGAGGACGCGGCCCGTGCCCTCGTCCAAGCCGCCGAGCGCGGCTGGCACGAAGGCGGACAGCCTGAGTACCTTACGCTCCCGCAGTCACCCGACCGCCTCGGATACCCGTGACCGCCGCACACGAGCAATCCCAGCCCGCCATACATCGACGACAGGACCGGACCCCGCCGTGCAAGAGTGGACCCGCGCCCATCCCCCCTACCGGCAGATCGCGGACCGGCTCCTATCCGACATCGCACAAGGAGTCCACTTGCCGGGCTCCTACCTCCCCTCCGAGACGGCGCTCATCGCCAGGTTCCAAAGGTCGCGCCGCACCGTACGGCGGGCGCTGGAGACCATGGCCGACCTCGAAATAGTGGTTGCCGTCCAGTCCAAGGGCTGGATGGTTCGCCCTCTTGACGACCACCAGGGCCCGACCTTGCTCCACCGCTACCAGGAGATCGCCGAAGACCTGTCGAGGCGGATCGCCGCCGGCCGCTACCCCCTCGGCTCGTTCCTCCCCGGCGAACTGGAACTCGCCCAGGCGTACCAGTGCAGCAGGCCCACCATGCGCAAAGCGCTCCGGCTCCTCCAGGAGCAGGGCCACATCACCTGCCTGAAAGGCATCGGCCGCAGGATCGTCCACACCGGACCGCAAACCGCAGCTCAGGGCAGTCCCCCTGCTGCACCAAGCCCCCGTTGACTCGCACCCATCGGGAAGGCCACTGGACAGATCGCATGGGCCCGCGACGCGACGGCCGACCCACAGGCTGTTGCCGATGACCCGAGCCAGAGGCATGCTCTGGCTCAAGTCACGTGGCCGAGAAGCGGCGCGCCGGCGGTTAGGCCGCGGCGCGGAGCACCTTCAGGAAGGCGCGCATCCACGCCGAGTGGTCGGGCCAGGCGCGACCGGTGACAAGGTTGCCGCCGACGTGGGCCTCGCTGTCGACCCAGGCGCCTCCGGCGCTTTCGACGTCCACGGCGTGGCGTTTACGGCGAGCCGACCTTTATGTGGGCATTGTGGTCAGCGAGGCGTTCCTGTCTTACACATTTCCCGGACGATGCGGATAAGAACAGTACAGGCATCTACAGCGGTCACACTCGTAAGCAGTTCTGTCATTAGCTGCCCAGGTAGGCCCTCAATGTCCAACTGGCGACGTCGATCCGCCCAGAGCGCCACACGCCACGCAAGCAACGGCGGCATGTTGTGATCCGTCAAGGCCAATGCGCGAAGCGCTGATGCCACACAACCTTCGACGCTGTCGTATTGATAGTCTCGCACCGCGTGGAACACGGCATCCGCCACATCCATGACGGCCGGGCCTCGCGCGCACGCCTCCCAGTCGACGACATACATCCGACCGGCTTCCACAAGGATGTGCTCAGGCTTGACGTCACCGTGCAAGTGAACGAGGGGTGCTCCGTCGAGGTCTGCGAGTTTGGAGCACAGTTCGAGCCACCAGGAGGTCCGGCGGGCACGAGCAGACAGCATCCCGGTCAGATACTCGCTGGTGCTGTGAAAATCGTGGTTATGCCCCCAACCGGCCCCCGGCGCCGCAGGCGGTTGCTGATCGGCTAGGGCCCGCGTCAAGGCCTGGACGTAGTGCAGGTATTCCTCCATGTCGACCGACTTGCCGAGGGTGAGGGGCCTGCCAGGGACCACGGTGACCAGCACCCAGGCATCTGGGCCTAGCCGCTCGGCCTCAAGAACCTGAGGTGTCTTCAACCCACACTTGAAAGCGCTGCTCAGCGCCTGGATCTCTCGTTCCTGCCGCCGGACGGGGTCGATACCCCGATAGATCTTGAGGATGGCACTACCTTCGGCGTTCCGGAAGTTGAGGCTAAACGGCTTGACCACGGGTGTGCACCAGTCTCCGTAGCGGCTGCTCAGATCAACGAGAAGGTCGCGAACAGATTCAGCGGCCATGTCTCGCCACTTCCCTTTCGAGTAGCCAGCAGACTTCAGGCCACGGTGTGACCAGTTTGGAAACGAGGTCCCAGTAAGCGTGGGCCTGCCGTACGGCGAAACTCAGACCGAGGCATGGCCGTACAGCGCACATCAGACGGCGCAGCGCATACCCGGGGCCGCGGCTGGCAGGCTGGATGCCGTGGCCCGCGATGAGGGTTGCAGTCCGAATCGCATCCAGGGCCCCGGCGTCGGCGGCTGCCGCGAGAGGGCCGTGGATGAGAACCCGCCACGATGAGCGCGTTACCGCCCAGGCCAGCCGCTCCAAGCCCGAACCGAGGTCACTCGCTATGAAGACCGGTTCCTGCAGGTTCCACAGCAGTACGAGGTCTCCTAAAGTGAGCCCGGCATGCTTGAACCTAAGGGTGACTCCCCCGACGGGTCCGCGCTGCCAAGGCAGAAGGCTGCCGTAGATCTCGATATGACGGGCATGCAGCCCGATCCTGGAGAGCACATCCAGCCAGACATCGAAGATCCTGACGTGTTCCTCGATAGACACGATCGGAGTGACACAGGAAACATTGACGAACGAAGTGAGAAACCCGTCCTGCAGCGCGCCGTCAGGATCTCGCTCGCCGGTGAACCGGACAACGGGCTGAGGCAAGTATCCCTGGCGGTAGGTGTATGGCCGGCGGTGCTTCAGATAAGGATCGAGTGCCTGAACGGCGGAGATGGTGAGATCGGTCTCCCTGCCCCATCTCACAGACAGAGCGGCGACTCGGGGCACCGCACGGGCGGCGAAGCCGTCTTCGATGCGGGTGAGCAGCATCCCCCAGTCCGGCGGGTCGCGTGGCGGCCGATACGGCGTGCCCCACGCAGAGTGCCTAATGTTGAGCCGCTCACCATTGGTGTCGAAGTCCCACTGGTTACCGAGACCGCTTCGCAGCGCGTCCAGTAATCGACTGCTGACGCTGTCCATCAGGCCCTTGACGCCAGCGTCGTGAAGTGCCGGACAGGATCGAAGCGCCCCATCCCGATCTCCTGCACGTCGGTGGCTTTGCACTGGGAGGCGATGTCGACGGCTGCGGCCAGGGCATAGGCCGCTTCCAGATCGGTTGCCGCCGGGTCGGCGACCGCGACGCTGCCCGTGCCGGAGCACAGTGCAGCTTCGGCACAAGTACCGAGCCGCCAGGTGAGCCCGGCGACCGGTGTTCCCGCGCGCAGTGATTCCCCAAAGACGGCAGCACCGGCCTCCACGTAGGTCCGAGCTTGGGTGTATACGTAGACTGCGGCATCTCGGAAAGCTGCGGTTCACGCCACAGGCGGGAAGGCATAGCCGCCGGGAAAGTCGCAGACCCCTACGAGCATCACGCGCGGGGTGCGCCGTCGGGGCCGATCGCTTTGAAACCCACGTAGGGCACGAGAACGTCCGGTACGAGGATCGAACCGTCCTGCTGCTGGTATTGCTCCATCACGGCAGCCAAGGTGCGCCCAATGGGCAGACCGGATCCATTCAGCGTGGCAGCGAAAGACTTCTTGCCTGCCTTGTCGCGGACCCGAATGGCGGCACGGCGGGCTTGGAAGGTGCCGCAGTCGGAGCAGGAGGAGATCTCCCGGTAGCGCTGTTGGGAGGGCAACCAGACTTCGATGTCGTAGGTGACCTGTGCAGAGAATCCCATGTCACCGGCGGCGAGCATGATCACCCGGTAGGGCAGGCCAAGCTCCTTCAAACAGGCTTCGGCGTGGGAGAGCATCTTCTCCAGCTCTGTCTGGGACTTCTCGGCCTCGCAGACCCGAACAAGCTCTACCTTGGCGAACTGGTGAAGGCGGAGAATACCTCGAGTGTCACGACCATAGGAGCCCGCCTCAGAGCGATAGCAGGGCGTGTGAGCTGTGTAGGCGATCGGTAGCGCGGAGGCATCAATGATCTCGTCGGCGTGCAGGTTCGTGAGAGGCACCTCGGCTGTGGGGATCAGGTAAAGCTGTCGCGACCCGACACCGGTCTTGAACAGGTCCTCCTCAAACTTGGGGAGCTGGCCGGTACCGGTCATCGTCTCGGGGGTCACCAGGTTGGGCACCGAGCATTCGGTGTAGCCGTGGTGGCGGGTGTGCAGGTCGAGAAAGAAGGTGGCCAGGCCGCGCTCAAGAGCGGCTCCCGCGCCCTTGGCGACGCTGAACCGTGGCCCTGACAGCTTGGTCGCCCGCCCGAAGTCGAGGATCCCCATGGCCTCACCGAGATCCACGTGGTCCTTGGGTTCGAAGGAGAACGACGTGGGAGTGCCATGCCGACGGATCTCGACCGCGAAGTCTTCCGAGTCGCCGTCCGGCACGGCATCGAGGGGGAGGTTCGGGATTCCCAGCAGGAAGTCACGCAGGTCGGCCTGGAGCTGTTCCTGCTCGGCCTCGGCGTCGCGGATCTGTTCCTTGAGTTGTCGAGCACGCTCTTTCAACTCAGAGGCGTCACCCCCGGAACGGACGACCTTCGGAACCTCGTGGGCAACACGGTTGGACTCGGCACGCAGTTGGTCAGCCGCCTGAACCCTCTTGTTCCGCCGGGATGAGAGTTCCTCCAACCGGTCGAGGTCCAGGGTGTAGCCGCGTCGGGCGAGACGGCGGACAGCTTCGGCGCCCATCTCCAGCAGGGCGCGGGGATCATGCATGAGAGTCCTCTTCTTCTTCGACGTATCGTAATCCCGAAGGTAGCAATTCCCTCACGGTCACCCGATCAGAACGCCGGCTGTCCTGGGATCTGACGAGACTGCAGATCGATCTCCGCGATGCGCTGATCGGCGATCTCAACCAATTCATCATCAAAAATACCCAAAGCGGTCACATAAGGCGCTTCAGGAAAGAATAAGTCAGTAAGCGAAGTGGACGGACTAGCCTGACACCACCGCAGTACTGAGACCGCAAGGCCGTGGGTAACGATGAGGCGCGGGCCAGGGCACAAAGGGGCCGCGCGCAAACCGCTGAGTATCCGCCGGATGCCTTCCCGCTGAGACTCGACGCTTCCTGGAGGCCGGCGCCCGGAGCCCTCGCGTGCCAACCAGTGCGCGTAGTCCGAGAATGCCTTCCCCTCGAAGTCTCCGTAGTCCAGCTCATTGAGCCGCGTATCCACCGCGATCGGGACTCGGCTCTCGCTGAGCATGAGCTCGGCCGACTGACGTGCCCGGAGAAAACCGCTGGTGAGGCAGAAGGCCACCCTGCTGATTCCGGTGACCGGAATCCGACACTGCTGACGCCCCACACTGTCAAGACCGACAGGAACACCCGGATCGCCATTGAGCCGATAGGTGGCGCTGTAGCCAGTCCGGCCATGCCGTACGAGATAGCTGATCACCGCACCTCTTTCGCCATGGCGGCCATGACGTCTCTCATCCGCCCCAGACGCGAATCCCCAACCTGGCGGTAATAGAGCAGCCCATCCAGGCAAAGGGTCAGACACCAGGGCACCAGTTCCCCCGAGCTGATCCCGCTGGCCTGATTTGCGAGCTTCAAACGGTCCACAGGATCACGCTCGAGGTCGTAGTACACGGTCCAGAAGGCCCAGTCGAACACAGGGTCCCCAACCATCGGAAGCGGATCGATGAAGACCACCCCCCGAGCGTTGTCGAAGAGAATGTTCTCCCGGTAAAGATCGGCATGAAGAAGCACCGACCGACGCTCCCCCATACGCAGACCGCGCATCGCATCAAGGCCAAGTTGAAACCTGCGTAGGCGCCTTCCCGAGGACCACCACTGCCCCCCATCACCTGCCTGTGCAGGGATCTCGCCCTCGTCGAGTAGCCGGGCTTCGAAGGGGCGTGAGAGGCCCATCCCTCACACGCCGGCACCGGTTCCCTTTCCCCCGCGAATATCCACTGGCCGCACGCACCGGGTTATGCCACCGTGTGACGGTGTTCCACCTACCCCGCACCCTCGACGAGGCCATCGCCGCCGAAGAGGCCGGCCACCCCCTGCGCTACCTCTATTTCTGGGGCCATCAGCCGGCCAGGAACGGGGAGATCAACCAGAGCTGCCTCAGCCAGTGGTGGCCCGTGGAATTCACCGACAACGGGCATGCCTTCGCCTCCGCCGAGCATTACATGATGACCCACAAGGCATGGCTGTTCGACGACGAGGAAACCGCCGAACGCGTTCTCACCGCCCGGCACCCCGGCGAGGCCAAAGCGCTGGGACGCGAGGTGCGCGACTTCGACGAGGCCGTCTGGGCGGCGCACCGCCGTACGATCGTCGTGCGCGGCAATATCGCCAAATTCGGGCAGCACCCCGCGCTGAAGGAATACCTTTTCGGCACCCGCCACCGCGTGCTGGTCGAGGCCAGCCCCAAAGACCGCGTGTGGGGCATCGGCCTCACCGCATCCGACCCGCGCGCCGCCTCCCCCTCCACCTGGCTGGGCACCAACCTCCTTGGCTTCGCCCTCATGGAGGCCCGTGGGCATTTGCTGTCCGTAGACGCGTGCTGAAACCCGTCTGCTGCCGCGGCGGCCGGTGGGAAGGTAGATTCCTGATCTGCGGGCTAGATCGTTTCCTTGGGCGCTAAGTCACAATCGACAGCGGCAGGCGGACCGCCGGGGGCAGCAGCGGGACGGCCGGCTCGGCCCGCATGCCCTGGATCAGCAGTGCGGCGAAGCGCCGCGAGGCGGCCACTGCGGCGGCCGGCGAGGTGGTCCGGATGCCGCCGTTGGCCATGAGCACCATGATCAGGTCGTCCAGGACGAAGTCCGGGCGCAGCTTGCCCCCCGCCTTGGCCCGGCGGGCGAGTTCGGCGACCTTGCCCAGCGCCCGCTCCCGGTCCGCGGCGAAGTCGATCGCACGGGGGAAGGCCGAGAGGAACGCCGCGGTGAAGCCCCGGTCCAGTGCGTGCAGTTCACACACCCGCTCGATCACCCGACAGAAGCCGCGCCATGGATCCGGATCGGCCAGCCCCTCGTCGACGATGGCGGTGCAGGCCGCCATCTGCTCGGTGAAGACGTCGGTGACCAGCGCCTCTTTGGTCGGAAAGTGCCTGTAGAGGGTCGCGGGGCCGACCTCGGCACGCCGCGCGATTTCGCGCATCGCCACGTCCAGCCCCTGCTCGGCGAACATCGTGCGGGCCGCTGCGAGGATGCGCTCGCGGTTGTCCCGGGCATCGGAGCGCAGGGAGTGAGGCAAACGGATCGTCACCGCTCTCACTTTAGCTAAACGGACGGGGTGTTCCGATAGCGTCCGACGCCATGAGAGCACTGACATTCGCCGAGTACGGTCCCACAAGCGTCCTTGAGGTCGCCGACGTACCTGAACCACACGCGGGACCGGGCCGCATCCGGGTGGCCGTACGGGCCTCGGGCGTCACTCCCGCCGACTGCTCCCTGCGCTCGGGCCGGCTCCGCGACGTGGCACCGCTGCCCCTGCCCCACGTGCTCGGCGTGGATGCCGCAGGTGTGGTCGATGAGGTCGGCGCGGGAGTCACCGGTATCCGGCCGGGCGACGCGGTCTTCGGCGTCGTCGATATCGCGGAACTCGGCGGCGCGAACGCCGAGTACGCCGTCCTGGCGGCCTGGGAGCCGAAGCCGGACGCGCTGAGCTGGGAGCAGGCCGGCGGCGCGGCCGCGAACGTCGAGACCGCCACGCGCGTCCTCGACCGGCTGAAGGTCGGCCCCGGCATGACCCTGCTGATCGAGGGCGCGGCCGGCGGGGTCGGCACGGTCGCCATCCAGCTCGCGGTGGCCCGCGGCGCGACCGTCATCGGTACGGCCGGCGCACGCAACCATGAGTTCGTCGCGGAGCTGGGGGCGACCCCGACCACCTACGGCGCCGGGTTGGGCGAGCGGGTCACCGCCCTGGCACCGGACGGAGTCGACGTCGTCCTGGACTGCGCCGGATCCGGTTCGCTGCCCGATCTGGTGGAAGTCGCCGGAAGCCCGGACCGGGTGGTGACCGTCGCCGACCTGAACGCCGCGAAGTACGGAGTCCACATGTCACGCTCGGCGGGCCCCGGAGCGGACCCGCAGGCGCTCGAAGGGCTCGCCGCGGCCTCCGCCCTCGCACAGCAGGGCCGCTTCACCGTGCCGGTCGCGGCCGCCTTCACCATCGAGAACGCAGCCGCGGCGCACCAGTTGAGCGAGACCGGCCACGCCCGGGGAAAAATCGTACTCACCCTCTAGCGCCCCACCAGGGCAATGCCGGGAGATCGGCGAAGACGAGGTCGGCGGGGGCTGGTCGAGGCGAGCCCCCGGGACCGCATCTGGGGCATCGGCCTCACCGCCTCCGATCCCCGCGCCTTCTCCCCCTCGGCGCGGCTCGGCGCCAATCTTCTCGGTTTCGCTCTCGTGGAGGGGGGCGCCGGATCACGGTAGGCGTAGTGCTCGCAGCACGGCGTTGTGGGTGTGATGTGTGCCGGCGGGGGTCGGCGCTGTGCGGGGGCGGATCTCGTTGATCAGGATGTTCCAGGTGGGGCCGAGGAGTTGGGCGATGTCGTCGGGCTGGTAGTAGTCGGCGGGGTCGAAGTCATGACGTGGGGCCAAGTCCGCGAGAGCGTGGGTGGCGAAGAGCAGCGTGCCGCCGGGGGCGACGGCATCGAGCAGGCCGCGCAGTGAGGCGTGGCCCGGCCCGCGCAGGAGCGGGAAGTAGTGGATGGACACCAGGTCGAAGACACCCGCCTGGGGCGGCGTGGTGGTGAGGTCGGCCCGTGCCCACGCCACGCGCCCCTCGACGTCGACGGCAGCAGCGGCGGCACGTTGCAGAGCGACCTCGGAGATGTCGACCGCGGTGACCTGCCAGCCGCGCCGGGCCAGCCAGAGCGTGTCGGCGCCTTCACCGCATCCGACGTCGAGCGCTCGGCCCGGTGGCAGGTCGTTGGTCTCGGTGACGAGCACTTCGTTGGGGTTGCCGCTGAATACCTGGTCGCGGCTGCGATACATCTCATCCCAATGCCGGGCGTCCATGGCACTCCGTCCTCTCGTTGGCTTCGTGGCGGCGGTCACGTGGGGTGTCCTCAGATTGCTGCTGCCGGCGTGGCTGCGCCGTTCGTAGGCCCCATCTGGCGTCCTGGCCGGACGATGAGGCCGCACACGAGGGCGCCGAGGATGAACACCGCCACGGTGACCCAGAAGGCGACGGTGTTGCCGTGTACGGATGCCTGGCCGGAGACGTCAGGGTGGTCGGCGAGGTAGCTCGACATGGCGCTGACCGCGACGGTGTTGAGCAGGGCGGTTCCGATGGCGGCGCCGACTTGTTGTCCGGCGTTGACCAGGGCGGAGGCGGCGCCGGCGTCAGCCGGGTCCACCCGGTCGGTGGCGAGGTTCATCGCCGGTCCGAAGATCAGGCCGAAGCCGGCGCCGGTGATCAGCAGACCGGGAAGGATACCGGCGGCGTATCCGCTGTGCACAGTGAGGTTTGTGAAGAGGGACGTTCCCAGCGCGGTGAGGAGGAAGCCGCCGACGACGATGGCGCGTGGACCGGTGCGGGGCAGCAGGATGCCGCCGGCCACGATCGCCATCACCACCAGCGATAGGACCATCGGCAGGAACGCCAGCCCGGTCATGAGCGGTGTGAAGGCGAGCACTTCCTGCAGATGGTAGGCGAGGAACAGGAAGACGCCGAACATCCCGATGCCGGCGATCGCGACCATCAGATAGGCACCGCCCCGGTTGCGGTCGAGAACGACCCTCATAGGCAGCAGGGGCTGAGGGACGCGGGTCTCGACCCACACGAAGAGTCCGATGAGCACCAGGCCCAAAGTGAGCAACCCCAAGGTGACCGGACTCGTCCACCCGTCGCGTTCCGCTGCCGAGCAGCCGTACACCAGGGCGAGGACACCGAGCACGGATGTAATGACGCCGGGCACATCCAGACGCGGGCGGGTGGATGCGGCGGCTTGCGCGGGCACCAGTACCGCGGCGGCCGCGAGGAGCGCCGCGCCGATTACCACGTTGACCAACAGGCACCAGCGCCAGTCCAGATACTCGGTCAGCAGGCCGCCGAGCAGCAGCCCGACCGCGCTACCGCTGCTGGAGACGGCGCTGAAGATGCCGAACGCCTTGCCACGAGTCCGGCCGACAAAGGTGGTGGCCATGAGCGACAGCGTGGCCGGTGCCAGCAGGGCGCCGAAGAAGCCCTGCAGAGCACGTGCGATGACCAGCATGACGAAGCCGTTCGCGAGACCGCCGAGCACCGAGGCCAGGACGAATCCGGTCGTTGCCAGCAGCAGCATGCGCTTGCGGCCGAGGATGTCGCTCAAGCGGCCCCCGGCCAGCAGCACGCCACCGAAGACGAGCGCGTAAGCCGTCACCACCCAGTGCCGATCGCCGCTGGTGAAGCCCAGATCGGCCTGGACAGAGGGCAGCGCGACGTTCATCACGGTGGTATCGAGCACCAGCATGAGCTGGGTCAGGCTCAAAACGGCCAGCATCCACCAGGGGCGGGACCCGGACGGATCCGCACTGCCCACACGAGCGCGGTCAGTAACGGTTGATTCACTCATAGTTTTCCTGTCTGGGTATGGGGTATCGGTGACGGGACTCAGCGGCCGGCGGCGGGCAGCACCCTGCTTGCCGGGCTGCCCGATGATTCCTTCGGGCCGGCGCTTACTCGGCGCTCTCCCGGACGACCGGATCCAGGCCGTGACGCCGGTCGCTCACGACTTTCTCGCAGACGCGGGCCTCGGATTCGGATGAGAAGGGATGGTTGTGGGCCTGCACCGCGTGGTGGAGGTCCTCGGCCATGAGGTCGGCGTTGATCGCTCCCGCGGCCATCGAGCCGGAGGCTGCCGATCCGAGGACGTTCGCGTTCGGGTCGGCAAGGTTGCCCGCGACCCACACGCCCGGCATCGAGGTGAGACCGGTCGGGTCGGCGGCGATGTATGCGCCGAACCCGCTCGGATGCGGGGCGGGCGCAAGGCCCAGCGAGGTCAGGACTTCCGCGCGCGGGACAGGCCGGGGCGCCACGGCCAGCGCCCGCAGCGGGATGAGCTCGCCGGTTCGCAGGCGAACACCGCTCAGGCGGTCCTTGGCGACGTCCAGACCGGTCACCTCACCGGTCACCACCCTGATCCGACGCGCGGCCAGCTGCTCGGCCTGCTCTGCGGTGGGGCGGGGGGCGGTGTGCAGCAGCAGGGTCAGCCGGTCGCTCCACTGCCGGAACAGCAGGGCCTGCCGCACCCCCAGCGGGCCCGTGGCCAGGACACCGATCGGCTCGTCGCGGATCTCCCACCCGTGGCAGTAGGGGCAGTGCACCACGTCCCGTCCCCAGCGTGACGCAACCCCTGGCACGTCGGGCAGTTCGTCGGTGACTCCGGCAGCGACCAGCAGCCGCCGCGCCCGCACTCTGCGACCGGAGTCGATCTCGATCGCGAAGCCGTCGCCGTCCCGCGCGGCCGACAGCGCCCGGCCCTGCAGTACGGTACCGCCGTAGCCGGCCACCTCGCGACGCCCTGCCTCCAGCAGGTCACCGGGCGGAGCACCGTCACGGGAAAGAAAGCCATGCATATGAGCCGCCGACGCGTTCCGGGGCCGACCGCCATCGATCACCAGCACCGACCTGCGGGCACGGCCGAGTATGAGCGCCGCGCTCAAGCCCGCGGGGCCTCCGCCGACCACCACCACGTCGTACTGATCAACGCTGCTGATCTGGGAATCTCGACTCATCGTGACCACCTCCGACGCCAAGGTCCCCCCATTGCGGCATTTCGACAAAGTTCTTTGCGGAAAATGCAAAACGCGGGCAGGGTGAAGGTATGAACGACGACCTCGTCGCCGTGCTGGCCGCGGTCGGACCCCGACTGCGCGAGCTGCGCCGCCGCCACGGCGTCACCCTGACCGCCCTGTCCGAGACCACCGGCATCCCGATCAGCACCCTGTCCCGGCTGGAGTCCGGCCACCGCAGGCCGGGCCTCGAACTCCTGCTGCCCCTGGCCAGGGCCTACCGGGTGCCGGTCGACGAGCTGATCGGCGCTCCGGCCGAGCTCGACCCGCGGGTGTATCCGCAGCCCTTCACCCGCAACGGCATGACCGTCGTCCCACTGACCCGCAAACCCGGCGGGCTGCAGGCGTTCAAGCACATCCTGCCCGCCGGCCTGACCGACGGCCGCGAACCCGACCCCCGCTCACACGAGGGCTATCACTGGCTGTACGTCCTGCGCGGACGCCTCCGCGTCGTCCTCGGCGACAAGGACTTCATCCTCACCGAAGGCGAAGTCGCCGAGTTCGACACCCACCTCCCGCACTGGTTCGGCAACGCCGACGAACACCCCGTGGAATTCCTCAGCATCCTCGGCCCCCAGGGCGAACGCGTCCACATCAAAGCCCGCTACCGCCCCGGCGACCCTCATCCTCTCTGAGCCCGCAACCTGATCATCTCCCGGCCTTCTCCTGGAAACGCGAAACGCCGCCTCTCCGTGGAGGAGAGACGGCACCTCACTGACATAGGTGTACCCACAGGCCGTCGGTGACCCGAGCCGGAAACCTGCTCTGGCTCGGGTCGGTGACCAAGAAGCCACCCGCCGGCGGCTAGGCCGCGGCGCGCAGCACCTTGAGGAATGCGCGCATCCAGGCCGGGTGGTCGGGCCAGGCGCGGCCGGTGACGAGGGTGCCGTCGACATGGGCCTCGCTGTCGACCCAGGTGCCGCTGGCGTTCTCGACGTCTACGGCGCAGGCCGGGTAGGCGCTGCTTTCCCGGCCTTTGAGGACTCCGGCCGCGGCCAGGACGAGGGGGCCGTGGCATAGGGCCGCGATGGGCTTGCCCGACCCGGCGAAATGTCTGACGATCTCCTGGAGGTGCCGGTCGCCCCGGATGTATTCGGGGGCGCGGCCCCCGGGCACGACGAGGGCGGTGTACTGCGTGGCGTCGACGTCGGCGAAGGCCAGGTCGGCCGGCCAGGTGTGGCCCGGCTTTTCGGTGTAGGTGTCGAACCCTTCGACGAAGTCATGCACGACGAACTGGAGTTTTTTGGCCTTGGGGGCGGCGATGTCCACCTCGTAGCCCTCTTCCAGCAGGCGCTGGTAAGGGTAAAAAACCTCAAGATCCTCCGCAGCGTCCCCCGTGACGATCAGCACTTTAGCCATCGTGCAACCTCCGCGATTCGCGTATCGGCCTGAGATGTCCGGCTGTCCGGTCGGGCTGCGCCCGTGCCGTACAAGGGACTGCCCTTCCCGGTGCGAAGTGCCCTACACCTGCGCGTTTCCCGGGATCTCAGGGCATGGAACGGCGGCGGTCCTGCAGCATGTCGTCGTCGGGGATCCCGGCCGCTTTCTGGGCCTCCTGGGCGGTCGCCGACACGCCGGCCCAGCGGCGCAGTGTCGCCGTGGCCGCGTCCCGGTCGGCCGGGCTCAGGCGGGAGATGTTGGCCCCGTGGTTGGCCCCGGGGGCGACATAGCGGTAGGAGTCCCGCATGCTCGGTGTGAAGGGCTCCGCTCCCCATGGGTCGTTCTCGCCGTCGACGAACATCATCTGCTGCGCACGCGTGCGCACCCAGTGGTCCACGTCCAGCATCGGCCGCGGGTCGTGCCAGGAGCGCAGCTCGGCGGGCAGCACCGCGTTGGGCTGGTAGAGGCCGGGATGGCGGGTCAGGCCACGCAGATGCTTGAACGCGAGGTCGGCCCACCCCAATTGGGTGGCCGCCTGGTAGTAGTACGGCGCGTAGTAGTCGAGTTCCTGGTCGGTGTAGAACCCGAAGGAGACGACTCTGTCGATCCAAGCGTAAAGGTCCTGGTCGGTGGCGCTCGCCGGCGGCACCGTGGCGCAGTCGGATGTGCCGAGGTACTGCCAGAAGGCCCACACCGTGTCCAGGATCGCCATCTCGAACGCCCGGTCCGCGGTGCCCAGCGTCTTCGTGAAGGTCCAGCCGTTGCGCGCGGCGTCCGCCTCCAGCATCGGCACCAGCCGGTCGCGCCGCTTCAGCGCCTCCCGCTGGACCTCGTCCAGCGCCGTACGGCATGCGGCGTCGCCGACCGTGGCGAAGAACCTGTCGTAGGCGCGGTCGTGGTGGTTGATCCGGTCGTTCGGCGCGACGTACGCCACCACGCCGTCCACGTCGCCGGGGTAGAAGCGCCGGTGGTAGACCGACGTCATGCCGCCCTTGCTGGCGCCGGTCTGGATCCACTTGCCGGTGTAGACCGTCTTGAACGCCTGGACGATGCGGTGCTCGTCGGTGGCCTCCTGCCAGATCGTCAGTTTCCGCCAGTCGGCCGGTTCGGCGGGGCGGGAGGGCCGGAAGAACCGGTGTTCCACGGAGATCTGGTTGGCGTCGAGCAGCCGTGTCGGCTCCGTGCGGGAGGGCGCGGGGGTGGCGGCCAGGCCGTATCCCCCGGTGTAGAGCACGACGGGGGCGTCCGCGCTGCGATGCAGCAGCGTGATCCGCTGCTGGTAGGTCCCCGCGCTCGGGTCCCGGTGGTCGACCGGTTGGTCGTAGGTCAGCACGAAGAACCTATAGCCGACGGGCTGGGACTCCGACACCACCGTCAGCCCGGGGATGGCTTTGAGCCTGTCCAGCAGGTCGTCCTGCGCCACCGCGGACGCGGCGGTCCGCGCCTGGGCGGGGGAAGGGGCGAAGATAAGCGATGTCGCGACGGCGGTTGATGACGCCAGTGCGGCCAGTGAGCGGAATCGCATGGTTTGCGTCTCCTTGTGGGGGGCTTATGGCGCACGACGCTACAACGAGATCATTATCCGGTTAAGAGCCTTCTGTGAAGAAAGAGTTTTACCTCGTTCCAATACTGTTCACTCATCCTCGCCGATTCGGGCGATAGCCGCGACTTAGCCACGAACCACCAAATTCGGGCGTCAGAGATAAAGATTCAGCGCTCGCCCTGGAAGCGGTTCAGCGCAAACTTCTTCCACGGCCGAAAGACCCCGGCCCCCGTTCAATTCGCGGCCATGTCCGCAGCCGCATGCGGTGTCGGGACCTATGGTGCCGACACCCGTTCCTCACACCGAGCCCGGCCATTCCGCGGACCCGCGAGTTCTGCCCCGTCGCGGGCCGACACCCGCGGGTCGCGCATGGGGACGGTCAGACTTCTTCGACGCTGCTCGGCTCGCGCCGCGACAGGTCGATGCCGAGCTCCTCCGCCGCGCGGAAGACGTCCTCGTCGGTGTCCCGCATCTCGATGGACATGCCATCGCTGGACAGGACCTCGACGTTGAGGCAGAGCGACTGCATCTCCTTGATGAGGACCTTGAAGGACTCGGGGATGCCCGGCTCGGGGATGTTCTCGCCCTTGACGATCGCCTCGTATACCTTCACGCGCCCGAGGACGTCGTCGGACTTGATGGTCAGCAGCTCCTGCAGGGCGTAGGCGGCGCCGTACGCCTCCAGCGCCCACACCTCCATCTCACCGAAGCGCTGGCCGCCGAACTGGGCCTT
>NZ_FNCN01000016.1 GCF_900100605.1 Sinosporangium album
GGGAGGGTGTGGGAGAGTAGGTCGCCGCCGGACAATTTTATATGAGAGGGGCCATCCTGTGTGGGGTGGCCCTTTTCTTGTTTTGGGGGGTTGCCCGGGGTGGGGCGGCCCCCCTTTTTTTGTTGTTTTGGTGTTGTCGGTGGGGTGTGGGGTTGCCGGCGGGGTGTGGGGGGTTCTGGTTTTGTTTTGTGGGGGCCGGGTGGCCCCCTTTTTTTTGTGGGGATGGAGCTGGACCGCCAAGGCGCTGAGCTGCTGTTCTAGGGGCTGGCAGAGCGAAGAGAAGGACAGCCATCGCCTTCGGCGGCTCGACGACAACCTTCATCGACCCGCGGCTCTGCGCGGCCATCGCCGACCGGCTCACCGGCGGTCGGCGCGATCATCGAAACCAGAACCGATTCCTGTCGGCTTGCTCGGATCCGCGTGGCGGTCGAACACGCCAATGCGGGATAACGAAGACGGGGACCTTGGACACGGCGTCTTCCTCGCGAGTAGCCCCGACGCAAGCAATGCATCGGGGCTACCGGCGAGGAGGGACACCGCCTCCGAGGTCCCTCTCTCGTTGGGGACGCCCGGGTCCGCGTATGTCTATCGAGCTTGCATTCGGTCAGAAGCCGGGCGGCCGGGTCGCGTCCGGGCCCGGCACGACGCGTAGAACGATCACGCCGTCGTTGGAGGTTTCAGCCGATGAGACCGACCATCCTGGATCGATGCGAGAAGCAGGCACGTTCTGCTCGTTACCACCGTCCCTGCCCCCATTCCCGGTCGGCCAGTCGAGCTCATAGGCCACCTTCAAGTCATGCTTGCGCACGAGGCGCACCGCCTGTTCGACGGAGGTTCCCTGGATCTTGACACCCGCCAGCGCCTCACCCGGCCAGGTGGCATCGGCGCGGAAGGCGTACTTTTCGCCGGGCTTCGCGGGACGGCCCAGGAAGAACTGCGCGGGCCCATTGATGTCCGTGGCGATGCGGAATGCCTCCAGGCATCCATTGACGTGCTCGGCGCAATCGGACACGATCGCCGCCGCGCCCGCCTCAAGGTCAGGCCTGTCGAACCCGAAGACGGGTTCTTGTTCCTGCGGCGACACGGGGACCAGCCTCACTGTGACCTCATCCAGACCGACCGTGTGGAAGGCCTTTTCCAGTTCGGCGGGCGTGGGATCACGGACGGTGATGTAGAAGGAGTACCAGTCGCCATCGCGGTCGATCGTCACGGCCTGGGTGGCATACACCTGCTCGGATGCTCCAAGCAGGGACGGCCCGACGACCAGGGCCCCGGCCAGAACGACGGTCGCCGCCAACCCGAGCAGAGCCCGGCGTGGAGTCGGCACGAAACGCCGCCGGGCCGGAACCCGCTCCAACAGGACGATCTCCGCTAGCAGCGCGTCCGCCCCCGCGGAGAACGCGCGGCCGGCCAGATCCTTGTCCAGCACCCTCGCCCGGTCCTTGAAGATCTGGTCGTAGTTCACCGTGACTCCTTCTCGATGAGAGTCCGCGCTTCGACACAGACTGTTGGGCGGATCTTCTTCAGGGCCTTGGCGAAGCGCTTGCGGGCCCGGTGCAGGCGGACGCGGGCGGCGTTGCGCGAGCACCCCAGCACCTCGGCGATCTGTCCGGAGTCGAGCTCCTCCCAGATGGCCAGAGCCAGCAGCTCGCGATCATCGTCCGAAAGCGTGTCCATGGCCTGGCGCACCTCGTCAGGCCCGCTCAGGGGGGAGGTCGCAGGGTAGTGAGATTCGGCTTCGGCGGTGAGCTCGGCGTGCCGGGTGGCTCTGCGTCGCTCGCCACGGCGGTGGTTGGCCAGGACCCGCCGGGCCACGCCGTACAGCCAGAGAGTGCCGGCCTCGCCGTGCGGGAGCTCATCCATCCGCCGCCAGGCGATCACATAGGTCTCGGCCACGACATCGGCCGCGTCCTCGGCGGACGAACAGCGCCGCATGGCGTAGCCGAAGATCTGCTCGTAGGTTCGCCGGTAGACGGCCTCGAACCGAGGCCGGTTGTCTGTTTCATCCACGCGTCATCCTCGTCAGACCTTTCGAACGCACAGGGGGTTTCAATCACTATGTGTCCGCGAGTGGCCGCAGAATTACAGGCCCGCACGATTCACGTTCTGCCAGCACTTCATCAGGAGCGGTTCAGAGCCCGAAAGGTCAGTGGCCGTGCGTACGCACCGTTACGGCGAGAAGCGCGCCGATGCGGACCGTGTTCAGCTGAGGTGCTGAAGTTGATGGAGGGCGAGCGGCCCAAGCAGCCCGCCCTCACACGCTCAGGGCAAAGGGGGCATGAGGCTGCGCCGACTGCAACTGAATACCATCCCGGATCCACGGCGCGACGTGCAGGTGCTCGTGTCCCGATGCACCGGGGCGAGGCGGGGGCGGGAGGTCGGCTTCTGCGGTGGGCGCGCTGTCGGCCAGGACCCAGGTTTGCAGAAGGAGCGTGGTACGGCGGGGTGCTGGATCACTGGATCGAGGAGTGGCGGGGGCTGACTTCCTTCTGAGGCTGGGAAGCCGCTTTTCCGGGTTTCCGGGTTTCCGGTTGCGCGGTGTGGCTGGGGGCCGGGCAGGGGCAGGCGGTTGGTGGTTCGCGGGGAGTGGTGCCTGTAGCCCGATGATGTATGTGCTCTTGCCGGTTTGCGGTCTGTCTGAGGGGGCTCGGGTGATCCGCTCGGTGGACAATTGTCGGCCGCCGCGGGGGATGGTGGGGTGAATCCTGTTAACGGTGGCGATGTAAGCGGTTTCTGTGGTTCGGGGGTGAAAATGGGAGGGGTCGGTTTACCGGGGTGAGGGATTTGTTGATTTGCGGTTCCAGGGGATGGGTGGTGTGGATTATTCGGGGTGTTTGGTGTGGATGTATTGGCTTGACGGCAGGGCTTTGGTGGCGGCTTTGGGGATGGGGATAGGACTCGCTGGAGCCGTCAAAGGTTGTAGCTGATTTTGGCGTCGGCTCGGCTTACTTGCAAGTAGGCTGAGGGGAAGTCTTTGCCTCTGGGGCGGGTGTTCGGCGACTCGCAATCAGGTGGTCCGTGATGTTTATTTTTGTATTCATCGCTGATTGTTGGGCGCTCGTGCTGCTTATTCATGGGTCGCCATGACATGCCTGCCGGAGGGGAAAGTTGGTTTTCTCTGTCGAGGTGGTGGCCGTCGATGTCGTATATGGGGGGCGCGGCGCTATAGGTCGGTCGAGGGGGTGAGGTTTATGGGGCTCGTGCCATACCTGGGGGTGGGGTCTGTGTGTCGGGCTTGTGGTCTGTAGTTCGCTGCTTCAGGCTCGGTTCTGGCCTGGTGTATTTGGGTGAGCGGCTGAAAATTTCGGCTGTGTGAATTCTTTTGCATTCGAGGCTTCTGGATGGGTCGGTCTCTGGGGGCACCCTTCGGGCTGGGTGGGGGCCCGTGGTATGGGTGGTCGTGGTAGGTGGGGTTGGTGCTGAAAATTGGTGAAATTCGGGGTGATGTGGAGGTGAGACGAAGCTCGATTGGGGGAAGGCTCGGGTGGATGTACCGCTGCGCGGTGGTTCGTGGGGTTCCTTGCCTGGGGAGGGCGAGGGTTTAACCAGGTGAAACTAGGGCGCAAGCCGTACAAACTGGAATGGGCACTGGGCGTGTCGCATGGCGAACTCCGAATCGTCGGTTACCGTCAAATGTGTCGGGACTAGCCGTATGCGGCGAGTTCCTGGGGAAAGGACAAGCCGATGGGGACAGTGCGCAAGGTGGCAAGTTACCTTGGCCTGGGCGGAGCCGACGAGTATGACGACGTCTACGATGATGATGACGTCGAGTATGAAGAGTGGGCGCCCGCCTCGGAGCGTGCGGCGAAGCGATGGGGGAGTGTCAGCACGCCAAGCAAGATCTTGATGATTCAGCCGCGGAAGTACAACAGCGACGCGCCGCTGATCGGGCGGCACTTTCGGGATGGTCAGGCGGTCATCCTGGATGTCTCGGACATGCCTGCGCCGGATGCGACGCGGATGGTGGACTTCGCCGCGGGGTTGGCGTTCGGGTGCGAGGGGCGCATCGACCGGATCGCGGAGAAGGTGTTCCTGTTGGCGCCGTCCACCGTTGAGGTGGACCTTCTGTGAGCCGCGGGCGCCCTGGGCTGCTGCTGTACGGCTGACGCGCTGTGACGACGGTCCCCGTCCATGCCGCTTGGCGACCACGATGTATGCCTTCCCCAGGCCGCAGTGGTCTCCCCCCAAGCGCAGCGGGATGGAGCGACCGCTGCCGGCGGGCGATAGCCGCATGCGGGTTCAGCCGGCGCGCGGGCCTCGGCGGAGGAGGCGGGTGAGTTCGGTGAGGTCGGACGCCGCGGTTTCGGCGCGCTGTTCGGCTTCGCGCGCGTAGTCGTGCAGGGCCCACACGGCGCCTTGGGCGAGGTCGCGGAGTTCGGCTATGCGGGCTGTGACGTAGGCGTCGTCGGCGAGTCGCTGTTTTCGGCGAGCCCACAGGCGGTGGCCGGCGACGGCGGCGAGGATCGGGGCGGGTGCGACGAAGAACCACGATGCGGCCACGCCGACGATGATGGCGACCGCGCTGAGGGCGAGCAGGACATAGGGCAGGGCGAGGCCGCCGCGCCGCGGGGTGCCCTCGGCGAGGATCGCCTGCTCGGCCGCGGCGAGGGAGTCGACATCGGGGCCTTCGGGGTGCAGCAGGATCCGGTGGCCGAGCACGGGCACGCTGACGCTGGACGGCGGCGGGTGCTGGGTGAGGTGCTGCTGCTGTTCCGCCATGGAGCGGATGGCGGAGGTGACGACGTGGAGGGCGATGGTCGTCAGGTGGGGGTCGGCGCCCGGTCGCAGGTCGTCGAGGAGGTGGCTGGCGAGGGAGGCCATGGGGGCCTCGGGGCCGGAGGCGCCGATCAGGGTGCGCAGCACCGCCAGGGGCTCGTCGTGTGACCAGGCCGCGGTGGGGCGGGCACCGCGGTTGTGCAGGGGAGCGGTGGAGTGCTCCTTGGCCTGGCGGGTCGAGGTGATCTCGATGCATCGGGCTTTGAGCCGGGTGAGCCGGGCCGACGCCTGGGTGGGGGTGGCGATGTCGGGCACTTCCGCGAGTTCGGGGAAGTCGGACAGGGACGACGGGATGACGACGGCGGGTTCGTCCGGCACGAGGGCCCGCAGCCATTCTTCGGGTTGAGCCTGGTCTGCCACGGCCACGCCGTCGAGCTTGCGGAGCACGAAGATTTTCCCGGCCGGGCCGTATGCGCCTTTGGCGGCGGCGACCCAGAGGCCGCGTTGTCCGTGGGTGACGGGCTTGTCGACGGACAGCTCGCCGAAGGCCGTGCCGAGCCAGGAGGCGTGGATGCGGTCGCCGTAGCCCGCCACGGCCAGGGCGAGGCAGAGGAAGAGGGCTGTGCGCTGCTCGTCGCGCTGTGCGGCCTTGGCGAGGTCGGGGAGGGCGTCTTCGTTGTGGAGGAGGGCCACGAGGGCGGAGGCCGCCGGGGCGAGCCAGAGGTCGGGCACGTCGTCGAAGCTGGGGGGCGGGGGAGGCACGATGCCGTGGGCGGCGAGGCTGGCCAGCAGCGCCTCGGCGTAGCGGTGCAGCTCCGTCGCAGCCTGGGGATTCGCAGTTAGGTCCATGCTCAAGCGGAGAACTCCCCAATGACGTGAGGAGCGCGCATCCCCGTCGAGCTCATGGCGGCCCGGCCCGTCGGCCGGCCTGTGGGGAGGCACACTCCAATGACCGCGCAAAGCCTAACCCGAGGAGAGGCCATGCGTGAGGTAGGCACGCCCAGAGGGGGACATGTCCGGAGGGGATCATACATAGCTCAGCAGTGACGGACGCGGCGTATGCCCAGACGGCTCTGCGGCCACGCACATCGGTCAGGGGGCCGGCGCGCGCCGTACGGCACGGCCGTACGGCCCGGCCGGGCCGTACGGGGGAGTCACATGCGGTCGGGGACGGGGACGCCGAGAAGGGCCATGCCCGTTTCGAGCACCGTGAGGGCGTTGGCGCACTGGGCGAGGCGCGAGGCGCGGATGTCGGCGGGCACATCGGATCGCAGAATCGGGCACTGCTCGTAGAACACGCTGAACGCGCTGGCCGTTTCGAAGAGGTATGCGCACAGACGGTGGGGTTCGACGGCCTTGGCGGTGTGTTCGACGACGCTGCCGAAGCCGAGCAGTTGGAGGGCCAGGGCCCGCTCGGCGGGGTCGGTGAGGACGATGGGCCCGCCGGCCGCCTTCGGCTCGACGCCGGCCTTGCGGAAGACGGACCGGATCCGCGCCGTGGCGTATTGCATGTAGGGGCCGGTGTTTCCGGTGAGGCCGAGCATGCGGTCGAAGTCGAAGATGTATTCGCTGTCGTGGCTGACCGAAAGATCGGCGTATTTCACTGCGCCGATGCCCACGGCCTGAGCGATCTCATCCCGCGTGGCCTCGTCGTATCCCCGATCGCTGATCGCCGCCGCGGCGCGCTCGACGGCTTCGTTGAGCAGGTCCATCAGCTTGACGGACTCGCCGGAGCGGGTGCGGAACCTGCGGCCGTCGCTGCCGAGCATCATGCCGATCTGGACGTGCTCGGCGGCGACGGAGTCGGGCAGCCACTCGGCCTGGCGGGCTGCGGCGAAGACCATCTGGAAGTGCAGCGACTGGTCGGC
This sequence comes from Sinosporangium album, assembly GCF_900100605.1. Lineage (GTDB taxonomy): Bacteria > Actinomycetota > Actinomycetes > Streptosporangiales > Streptosporangiaceae > Sinosporangium > Sinosporangium album. Next base: position 6,585 of record NZ_FNCN01000016.1, read on the forward strand.
GCCGACCACATAGAGGATGCGGTCGGCCTTGAGGTCGCGCACCCGGTGGCGGATGGCGGCGAGGTCGGTCGTGGCGTAGCCGTATCCGCCGTCGCTCTTGCGGATGATCAGAGGGAGCGGGCGGTCGTCGCTGCCGGTGAACCCGGGGGGGAACACGCACAGCGCGCCCTCGCTGATGCGGGCGACGCCGGCCTTCTCCAGCTCGTCGCAGGTGTCGGCCAGCATCGGGTTGTACATGCTTTCGCCGGCGATGTCCTTGTCCGTCAGCGTGACGTCGAGCATCGCGTAGATCTTGTTGAAGTAGCGGATCGTGGCGTCCATGAAGACGTGCCAGAGCCGGATGGTCTCGGGATCCTCCGATTGGAGGGTCACGACGCGCTGCCGTGCGCGCTGCTGGAACGCCGGGTCGGACTCGAACTTGGCCCGGGCCGCCTGGTAGAACTCGCTGCCCTCGCCGGCTTCGAGCTGCGCCACGGCGGCGGGCTCACCCACGTCGAGCAGGTGCTCGATGAGCATGCCGAACGGCGTGCCCCAGTCGCCGAGGTGGTTCTGCCTGATGACGGTGTGGCCGAGGAACTCCAGGGTGCGGGCCAGCGCGTCGCCCACGATCGTGGTGCGCAGGTGCCCGACGTGCATCTCCTTGGCGGCGTTGGGCGCGGAGTAGTCGATGACGATGGTTTGAGCCGCGTCCGTGTGCCCGACGCCGCCGCGCTGGTCGCCGACGAGCCGCTGGGTCTGCTCGGTGATCCACTCATCGCTCAGCGTCAGGTTGATGAAGCCGGGCCCGCTGACCTCGACGGCACCCGGGAAGTCGAGGTGGTCGACGATGCTCTGCGCAACGTCCCGCGGCGATCGTCGCAGCCGCTTGGCCAGGCTCAACGCGACGTTCGCCTGGTAGTCGGCGAACTGGGAGGGCCGGATCAGCGGATCTGCGTCGGCGTGCTCGGAACCCAGCGCGGAGGCCATCGCCCGCTGGAGGATTCCGGTGAGCACAAGCTGCGGGTCGGTCATGAGGTCAAGCGTATCGGCTCACCCACGCGGTTCTCCCTGCCTTCCACCGCCCTCGGTCCGCCTGCCGAGGCCGTCGGGCGCGGCCTGCGCCCCAGGGCTCACGGCGGGTGCGGGCGGGGCCGTGGGCTCGGCGGGACGCCTGTGGTTGCGTACGAGGGCGACGACGGCGGTCAGCACTCCGGCGGCGACGATGCCGAGGCCGAGGGCGGTGAGATCGTTGACCACGTCGCCCGGCTGGAGCGCGAACAGGTCACGCGTGAACGGCAGCGCCATGGCCAGCATGAACAGTCCGGCCATGGACGCCACCAGGGCGACCCGCCACCAGGTCACGGCCCTGCCGGAGGGCGTCGTCTCGACGTACGGCCTGGCGATGAGGACCAGCACCCACCACGAGGCGACGAACAGGGTGATCACGCCCGCCGTACGCGCGAGGGTGAGATCGGGGGAGTACACGTGCGCGAGGGCGAACGACCCGAAGGTGGCCAGCGCGCAGGTCACTCCGGCCGGTACGGCAAAGCGCAGCACACGCCGTACGAACCCCGGGCGTGAGCGCTCGACGCATGGGGCGAGGGCGAGGAAGAACGCGGGGATGCCGATGGTGAACGCGTTGACCAGGGTGGAGTGGCGTGGCGCGAACGGGAAGGCCAGGCCGACGACGCCGGTGAGCAGGGATAGCACGATCGCGTAGAACGTCTTGGTCAGGAAGAGGTTCGACACCCGTTCGATGTTGGCGAGCACCCGGCGGCCCTCGCCGACGACGTGGGGGAGCGTCGCGAAGCTGTCGTCGAGCAGGACGACCTGGGCGACGGCCTTGGTGGCCCCGCTGCCCGAGCCCATGGCGACGCCGAGGTCGGCGTCTTTCAGCGCGAGCACGTCGTTGACCCCGTCGCCGGTCATGGCCACGGTGTGTCCGCGTGACTGGAGCGCGCTGACGAACAGGCGTTTCTGCTGCGGGCTGACCCGGCCGAAGACGGTGTGGGTCTCCAGGATCTCGGCGAGTTTGTGCTGGTCGTCTTCCGGGAGGGTGCGGGCGTCGATGGCCCGGTCTCCGCCGGGGATGTTCAGGGAGGTGGCGATGGCCGCGACGGACTCGGGGTTGTCACCCGAGATGATCTTCAGGGTGACGTTCTGCTTGGCGAAGTAGGCGAGGGTCTCGGGGGCTTCGGGCCGGATGCGCTGGCTCAGCGTGACCAGGGCGGCGGCCGACAGCGGGCCGAGCTCGTCGGGGCGGGCGAGGGCGCCGTCATCGGCCCGGCACAGGGCCAGCACGCGCAGGCCGGTGGTGGCCAGGTCGGCGGCGGCGCCGTACCCGGGGGTGCCTGGTTCGAGCAGGATGTCGGGGGCGCCGAGCACCCAGGCGCCGTGCGTCTCGAACTCGGTGCCGCTCCACTTGCGGGCGGAGGAGAACGGCACGCTGGCCCGGGCGATCCAGCCGGGGGAGTCGTCGTAGCGCGCCCGGACGGCCAGAGCGGTGGCGTTGGGCCTCGGGTCGGCGTTGGCGAGCGCCGCGAGCGCGTCGTGCACGGGAAGGCGGTCATCCAGGACGATCACCTCGGAGAGGTCCATGCCGCCGGCGGTGAGGGTGCCGGTCTTGTCGAGGCAGAGGACGTCCACCCGGGCCAGACCCTCGATGGCCGGAAGCTCCTGGATAAGGCATTTGCGACGGCCGAGGCGGATCACGCCGACGGCGAACGCGATGCTGGTCATCAGCACGAGTCCTTCGGGGATCATCGTCACGATCCCGGCCACCGCGCTGGTGAGGGCTTCGGAGAAGGTCGTGTCGCGCCGGAGCTGACTGTAGATCAGCAGCAGGCCGATGGGGATCACGAGCCACGTGATGTATTTGATGAACTTGTTGACGCCGTCGCGAAGCTCGGAGTGGGCGAGGGAGAACCGGCTGGCCTCCTCCGAGAGCCTGGCGGCGTAGGCATCTCGCCCGACCTTGGTCGCGATATAGCCGCCGACGCCGGCCACGACGAAGCTCCCGGAGAGCACGGAAGCGCCCGGCTGCTTGTGCACCGGGTCGGCCTCGCCCGTGAGGAGCGACTCGTCGATCTCCAGCCCGTGCGAGGAGGTGACCTCGCCGTCCACGAGCAGCCGGTCGCCGGGGCCCAGCAGTACGAGGTCGCCGAGCACCACCTCCCGGGGTGGAATCTCCCGTTCGGTGTCGTCGCGGCGCACCCGCACGGGCACTTCACCTACGACGGCGAGCCGGTCGAGGGTGCGCTTGGCGCGCACCTCCTGCACGATGCCGATGCCCGTGTTGGCTACGATGATCAGGCCGAAGAGGCTGTCCTGCCACGCGCCGAAGACCAGGATCAGCACCCACAGCACGCCGATCACCGCGTTGAACAGGGTGAAGACGTTCGCGCGGACGATGGCGCCGTAGGACCTACTCGATCTGCGGGGCAGGTCGTTCACCTGACCCGCCGCGACCCTGCGTGTCACCTCCGCAGAGGTGAGTCCTGTCCTCGTCTGTCCGCGGCTGACCACGCGCTCTCCCCTGACGGCCGTCGTGGAATACCCAGACTACGGGGGAAATCGATCACCAAAGTCGGTGCGGCCGATGGGTGGTGGCGATCCGCTCGCTGATGCGTGTGACGACGCCCTGCCGGACGAGCGTCGAGGCGAGATCGCAGGCCGCGCTGATGCCCGCGGCCCTCGCCGCGCCGTGCGCGATCACGACAGTGCCGTTCAACCCGAGGAGTACGGCACCGCCGTAATGTTCGGAGTCGAGGCGTCGGTGCAGGTCGCGGATGCGTGACCGCTGGAGGAACGCTCCGATTTTAGCCGTTGTGCTGCTGGCGATGGCTTCCCGCAGCTCACCAAAGGCGTAGCGGACGGCGCCTTCCATCGTTTTGAGCGCGACGTTGCCGGTGAAGCCATCGGTCACGATCACGTCGGCTACGCCAGTGAGCAGGTCGTGGCCCTCCACATTGCCGGTGAACTCGACGCCGGGGGCGGTGGACAGCAGCTCATGGGCACGTTTGACAAGCTTGTTCCCCTTTTCGGCCTCGCTGCCGATGGTCAGCAGGGCGACTCGGGGACGTCTGATGTTCAGGCCGGCTTCGGCGTAGGCGACCCCGAGATGCGCGAACTGCACAAGCATCTCTGGTTTGACCTCGGCGTTGGCTCCGGCGTCCAGCAGGATCGTCGGGTGGGGGAGGGTCGGCAGCATGACGGCGATCGCGGGGCGCGGCACACCGGTCAGGCCGCGAAGCCGGAGGCGCCCTGTGGCCACGACTCCCGCCGTCGATCCGGCGGAGACGACCGCCGAGGCGTCGCCCCGCCGTACGAGGTGGCAGGCGACGGCGATGCTGGAACGCGGGCGGCGCAGGCTGGCGAGCGCCCCTTCGTCCATGGCCAGGGCCTCCTCGGCGCGCACGATGGGGATCTCGGACGCGGCGCCGTGGCGTGTCAGAGCCTCGTGGAGGGGGCGGGGCGCTCCGACGAGGACAACGGATAGCCCCCGTTCCCTGACGGCGTGGACGGCTCCCGCCACGATCTCGTCCGGGGCGTGGTCGCCGCCCATGGCGTCAAGTGCGATGGGTGCCTGCTCTGAGCCGGTGTCACCCTCGTTATCTGGCAATCAGCCACCTCTATGGAAGAACTCTCCTCGCATCGTAGGCACGCTGCGCACCCTGATTGACCAGTGGGTAGGGCGCTGGTCTCCTTTGATCTTGAATGCCCTTGCTGTAGGCGTATGCGGTGATCCGCCTGGGAACCGCCGGACAACACCGCGTGAGGTGTCAATCTTGGTCAGGACTTTGCATAAATGACCATGAACTGGGCTGATGCGGAAACTCTTGGTGTAACTGTACCGTCCGGGTATGTGAGTATTTTTAGTTCACAGAACATCATTGAAGGGTTTCTACCAGGCGAAACACCGAAGGGGACGGCTTAGTGATCCTGGATCAGAGGGGCGGGGACCGATTCCGGGCCTACTCCACTAAACATCTGGACGAACTCCTCCGACGCGCCGACCTCGGCGAGGAGGAGCGACTCCGGATCAGGGCGGTGGCCACCGTGCTGCCGTTCCGTACCAACACCTACGTCGTGGAAGACCTCATCGACTGGTCCAACGTGCCCTGCGACCCGATATACCGACTGGTCTTCCCTCAGGCGGACATGCTGCCTGAAGCCGATGTCGTACGGCTGGCGGCCATGCTGCGTGACGAGGTCCCCGCTCGGGAGCTCAACGCCGCGGCGCACGAGGTGCGCATGAAGCTCAACCCGCAGCCGGCGGGCCAACTCGATCTGAACATGCCGCGCCTGGGCGCGGAGCCCCTGCCGGGCATGCAGCACAAGTATCCAGAGACCGTGCTCTTCTTCCCTAAGCAGGGGCAGACCTGCCACGCCTACTGCACCTACTGCTTCAGGTGGGCGCAGTTCGTCGACGAGCCGGAGCTGAAGATGGCCTCGGGGGACGTCGAGTCGCTGGTGGCCTACCTCCAGGCCCACCCCGAGGTGACGAGCGTGCTGCTCACCGGGGGAGACCCGATGATCATGAGGGGGACGGTCCTCAAGCGCTACATCGAACCCCTCCTCGAACTCAAGCAACTCGAATCCATCCGCATCGGCACGAAGTCGCTCGCGTACTGGCCGCAGCGCTTCGTCACCGACCCTGACGCCGACGAGACCCTGGAGCTGTTCTCGCGGGTGACCAAGGCGGGCAAGAACCTGGCGTTCATGGCCCACTTCTCGCACCCCCGCGAGATGGAACCCGAGATTGTGGAACGTGCCGTGTCCAGAATCCTCGACACGGGAACCGTGATCAGGACCCAGGCACCCCTGATCCGCACGGTCAACGACAGCCCTGACGTGTGGTCGGTCATGTGGCGGCGCCAAGTCACGCTGGGCATGGTGCCGTACTACATGTTCGTAGAACGTGACACAGGCCCGCAGGACTACTTCGCGGTGCCGCTGGCGAGGGCCTACGAGATCTTCCGCGACGCCTACGCGGGCGTGTCGGGGCTATGCCGTACGGCCAGGGGACCGTCGATGTCGGCCACGCCGGGCAAGGTGTGCGTGGACGGTATCGCGGAGATCGGGGGGCAGCGGGTGTTCGTGCTCCACCTCATCCAGGCGCGAGACCCGGCACTCGTGGGGAGGCCGTTCTTCGCGAGATACGACCCTCAGGCCACCTGGCTCACCGACCTCCGCCCGGCTTTCGCGGACCGCTTCCCCTTCGACGCGGTGGCGGACAGGCGAATCTCGGCCTGATTTGCGGCTGTCACGGTCAAGTCGGCGTCTGCCAACCGGAAAATCTGCAAGCGCTCGTCACCGTGCCTGTTTTCCCGGTGGTTTCCGGCTGTTTTCCAGCATATTGGAAAGCGGTTGTGCGTGGCGATAAGGGTTAACCGGTGAATGTGCGGTGGGGGATGGCCGGAAACGGGTCCGCATGCTGATTTTCGGCCCCGACCCGGGGTGCTCACGTCCCGGGCGAGGCTGCCTCCAGAAGGGGCTCATATGCCTCTGACCTGGTATCACGCGGCCCATAGGGTCCTTGGGTGCCGCCGCCTGCGGTGATACAAATACCCGAGCAAGTGAGCCGGAACGCACGCTCCGTGGATGGTGCCCCACGGCGAGTGCTTTTTCGTCCTCGGGTGCCCGCCTGTCGGTCGGTCGCCTCGGACAGGTGCATGGCCTGGCCGTCAGGCGGCCCTTCGGTGCGGCTCGCCGACCGGATGGAGAATGCTCAGTGCGCCACCGGTTTACGGGGGATTGATTCATGTTTCGAAGTTTCCGTCCCGATGGCAGCCACGCCTTGCGGGCCGGATGCGGAGAAAGCTGAATCGCTTAACAAGCCGGGAGGCTTTCGTCATGAATAGAGCGCTTCAGGTGGCGGTGGTAACGGCGGGCTTCGGCCTCGCTGCGGCCTTCGCCGCACCGGTCCAGGCGCAGTCCGCCTCGATCGACGGCCCGCTGCCCGGGGAGGTCACCTCCCCGATCGCGGCCGACAGGATGGCCCACCCGATGTCCCACGTCGTCACCCAGGCCCACAAGCCGGGCTCCCCGCCGCCCAGCGCGGGGATCCTGGCGCCCGCGGGCCCGATCGGCGCGGTCCAGGGAGCCGTCCGCGACCGCGAGGTGTGGGCGCACGGCATGCCGCAGGTGTGGCGTGACATGCCCACGTCTGCCCACACCGGGGCAAACACGATGGTCCGCGACATGGCGCACGCACAGGCCATCGTTCGCGACATGGCACATGCGGGCGCGCCCGTGCGTGACATGGCGCACTCCGCGCACTCCGCGGAGGTCAAGGCTCACGAGGCCGCGCAGGTCAAGGCCCACGAGGCCGCCCCGAGCGAGGCCCGTCGGGCCGCCGCCCAGGGTGAGGCTCAGCAGGCTGCCGAGCAGAAGGAGTGGAACGCTCCGCAGCGGGCCTTCGACATCCCGGCGTCGGCCCATGTGACAGCGGTACGCGAGCAGGGACACGCGCCCATGCGTGACTCTGGCCGGTCCATGCACTCCACCTGGCAGCAGCAGCCGGAGACGCCGAAGGAGCAGGCCCGCGACATCCCGATGCACGCGCAGGCCATGCCGGAGGCGGCTCGTCCGGCCGCAGAGGCCGCGCAGCAGGCCCAGCAGGCCCAGCAGGCCCAGCCTTTCGAGCACGTGGCCAAGCCCGGTCACTTCGCGAGGGCTGAGCAGCATGTGGCCAAGCCTGAGCAGGTGCAGGCTCACCAGGGTGAGCACTTCGCCCATGGGCAGCATGTGGTTCAGGGTGAGCAGGTTCAGCGGGAGCACGTGGCCAAGCCTGGTCACGTTGTTCAGGGTGAGCATGTCGCCCAGGCTCAGCACGAGGTGGCCAAGCCCGGTCACGCGGTGCGGCCCGAGCACGTCGCGCAGGCCGAGCAGGTGCAGGCTCACCAGGGTGAGCACTTCGCCCGTGGGCAGCATGTGGCCCAGGGTGAGCACTTCACGCACGGTCAGTACGTGGCCAAGCCCGAGCACATCGTGCGGGCCGAGCAGGTGCAGGCTCACCAGGGTGAGCACTTCGCCCATGGGCAGCATGTGGCCCAGGGTGAGCACTTCACGCACGGTCAGTACGTGGCCAAGCCCGAGCACATCGTGCGGGCCGAGCAGCATGTGGCCAAGCCTGAGCACATCGTGCGGGCCGAGCAGCATGTGGCCAAGCCCGAGCACATCGTGCGGGCCGAGCAGGTGCAGGCTCACCAGGGTGAGCACTTCGCCCATGGGCAGCATGTGGTTCAGGGTGAGCAGGTTCAGCGGGAGCACGTGGCCAAGCCTGGTCACGTTGTTCAGGGTGAGCATGTCGCCCAGGCTCAACACCAGGTGGCCAAGCCCGGTCACGTGGCCAAGCCCGAGCACATCGTGCGGGCCGAGCAGCATGTGGCCAAGCCCGAGCACATCGTGAGGGCCGAGCAGGTGCAGGCTCACCAGGGCGAGCACTTCGCCCACGGCCGGCACGTGGCTCAGGGCGAGCAGGCGAAGGCCCACCAGGGTCCCGTGCCGGCGCAGCCCGTGGTGGAGGCCCACCGCGGTGCCGAGCAGGGTGTCTGGCGTCCCGGTGTTCGTGAGTGGCAGGTGGCCGCCCACATCCCGGGCATGCCCACCGCGCAGCACCGTCCCGCGGCCGAGCCGGTGAGCTGGCAGGCGGTGTGGGTGGCCAAGCCCGTGAGCGGCGTCCCCGCGATGGGTGCCGGTGACGTGTTCAAGGAGTCGGTCGAGAAGATGGCCCGCGACATGAAGTGGGCCATGCAGGACGTGGAGCGTGCCATCCACGCGCTGTCGACGTCCGTCGGCCAGGCGTCCCACGTGATGTCCGCGGTCCACGGCCCGGCCGCTGCGGCCCAGCAGGCCGCTCCGTCGGCGGCTCAGGCCGCGTGGCAGGGCGCTGCCGCCGCTCAGGCCGACCAGGTCCGCGAGATGGCGGGTCAGGCTCGGAACAAGGCGGCGTGGTCGGGCATGGTCTCGGCTCCGCAGGCCGGTGACAAGGCCGCGTGGTCGGCTGCGGCTCCGGTGGTCAAGGCGTGGGAGGCCGTCGGCCGGGTGCACGACATGGTCGCCCAGGCTCAGGTCACCGCCGCGCAGGGCCGTGACAAGGCCGCCTGGTGGGCTTCGGCCCCCGCGGCCGAGGCGTGGAACGCTGCCGGGCAGGCGCGCGACATGGCCGCTCCCGCTCGTGACAAGGCGGCGGCCCCGGTCGCCCAGCCGGTCGCGGTCAAGGAGGCTCAGGCCATCGCCGAGGTCGCGGCACCGCTGATCAAGGCTGTCGCTCCGCAGACGGGCAGCTGACGGTCGGAGTCGGCCTTGAAGGGGTGACCTGACAGGCCGAGGCGCCGCAACACGCGCTGTGACATGCGCTGCAACACAGGGCCGGGGCCCAGGGACGCTGTCCCTGGGCCCCGGTTCGCCGTGTGGGCCGACCCCCCCGGGTCAGATGTGCGGTGCCCGGACCCAGGTGCGCCGGGCTATCTGGACCTGCAGCCGGGCCATTTGCCGGTGCAGCTCGACGAGTTGCTCGACCAGTTTGGCGCGAGGCAGCTCGGATGGGTCCTCGGCGGCCAGATGGTCGATCGCGGAAGACAGCTCAAGCATCGTGCCCTCCAAAGTCGCGAGCTTGTGGTGTGAGCCGACGCGTTGACGCATCGTCTCGAATAGACGTTCGAATGCTATCGGAAATCCGCGTGACCCGTTGGCATATACGACGCCGGTGTGGCGGGATCGGTTTAGCCTCAGGACTCGTAGATCGGCGCGATGTAGCCGCGGGCGAGGGTGTTCGCGGTGATGTTGAAGCCGACGAGGGCGGGGGGCGTGTCGCTGTCCACGCCGAGGCGGTCGACGCCGAGGGCGTGCACGGCGAACAGGTAGCGGTGCGGGGAGCCGGGCGGGGGCGCGGCTCCGCCGTACTCCTTCCTTGGGTAGTCGTTGCGGGTGTGGACCGCACCCGTGGGAAGGCCCTTGAAGTCGCCGCTGCCGGCGCCGGAGGGCAGCTCGGTGATCTCGGGCGGCAGGTCGATGAGCAGCCAGTGCCAGAAGCCGCTGCCGGTCGGGGCGTCGGGGTCGAAGCAGGTGACCGCGTAGCTCTTGGTGCCGCTCGGGGCGCCGGACCAGCGCAGGTGGGGGGAGATGTTCTGGCCCTTCATGCCCCAGTCGTTGAAGACGTGCTTGTCCGAGAGGCGTTCGCCGTCGCGGATGTCGTCGCTTTCGACGGTGAGGGCGGGGACTTCGGGCAGGTAGTCGTAGGGGATCGGCGGTTGTTTGGACACCGTTGGCCTCCCGGCGGACGATGATCGATGTTGTGGACCATCTTGGTCGCCCGCCGGTCGGTGTACAAACGTCGAACCGGTGCGTCAGCCTTGGGGAGTCGCGTCAGCCTTCGTTGTGGGTCGCCTCAGCCCTTGTTGTAGGCGGCGAGGACCGTCTCGGGGTCGCCGTCCATCCGGATCTTGCCCTTGTGCAGCCAGATGACCCTGTTGCAGGTCTCCTCGATCACGTCGAGGTTGTGCGCGACGAGGAAGACGGTGCCGGCCTCGGCGCGCATCTGCTTGATGCGCTCCTGGCTCTTGCGCTTGAATTCGCGGTCGCCGGTGGCGAGGGCCTCGTCGATGAGCAGTACGTCGTGGGTCTTGGCCGAGGCGATGGCGAAGCGGAGCCGCGCTCCCATTCCGGACGAATAGGTGGACATGGGAAATTGGACGAAATCCCCGATGCCGGAGAAGTCGACGATGGCATCGAATCGCTGCTTGACCTGTGTGGGGTTCATGCCCATGGCGTAGCAGCCGAGGACGATGTTGCGCTCTCCGGTCAACTCGCGCATGAGAGCGGCGTTGACGCCCAGCAGGGAGGGCTGGCCGTCGGTGTAGACGGCGCCCTTGTGCGGGGGGAGCAATCCGGCGATCGCTCGCAGAAGGGTCGACTTGCCGGAGCCGTTGCGGCCGACGATGCCGATGGCGTCACCGTGGTAGGCCACGAACGACACGCCCTTGACGGCGTGGACCTCTTTCATCTGGGGGCGGCCCTGCCTGCGGAGGAGGCGCATGAGGGCGTTGGCGGCGTTGCCTTTCTCCTGGTCGGTCGTGGCGCCGTAGACGCGGTAGACGATGTGCAGGTCGTCGACGATGACCGTGGGGGTGCCAGTCGGTTCGGGGGCCGGGCGCGGCGGGGACTTCGGGGTCTGCTGGGATTCCTCCACAGGGAACAGCTCCTTGGTCAGCTCAGCCACGGCCGTACCTCTCCTCGGCCCGCCAGAAGTACCAGAAACCGAAGAACAGCGCGAACACTGCCCAGAATACGCAAGCGAACCAGATCCACGGGCGGGGGGAGTGGTCCTGGATCAGAATGTCGCGCATGGCCTCGATATAGGCGGCGGCCGGGTTGGCGTACATGATTTCGGCGACCCATTGGGGCAGACCTGCGCTCTGGACCACCTTGTCCTGGATGGAAAAGAACACGCCGGAGGTGTACAGCCAGGTGCGCATAATGAACGGCAGGAGCTGGTTCAGGTCTCGGGCGCTCGCGCCGACACGCGCGAGCACCAGGCTTGCGCCCAGGTTGAAGAAGGTCTGAAGCGTCAGCACGACCGGGATGAGCAGCCAGGCGAGGGTGATGGGCTCCCCAGTGATCAGCACCAGGCCGAACAGGATTCCCATAGAGATCAGGAGCTGCTGGAGCTCCTGGATGGTGTACGCCAACGGCAGTGCGGCCCGGGGGAAGTGCAGTGCCCTGATCAGCGACAGGTTGCCTGAGATCGATTTGGCACCGCCCGTCACCGAGCGCTGGGTGAAGGTGAAGACGAACATCCCGGTGATCAGGAATGCCGGGTAATTTTCGATGTCCTTGCTCGCGCCCAGGATGAGGCCGAACATCAGCCAGTAGATGAGGGCGTTGAGCAGGGGCGTCAGAACCTGCCAGAGCTGGCCGAGCGCAGAGTTGCTGTACTTGGAGACGTTGCGCGAGGTCGCGTACGTCATGATGAAGTGCCGTCGTTCCCACAGTTGGCGCAGGTAGACGGGCAGACTGGGGCGTGCGATGGCACGCCGAAGTCCGTAGCGTTTGGCGAGCTTGGCCAGTGGCTCCTTGCCCCATGGGGGGGTGCCGCCATTCCGGCCGCCCGCCTGGGCGTCCGCGATGGCGGATTCCGGCTGGCTCATGGCATGGACTCTATTGGATATGCGTGGGCGGGAATGCTGGACGTTGGTGCGCGCGGCTGCCGCCGCACATGGTTGGACGTGATCTCCAAGGGGAGGGGTTCCAGGGTGTTTGTGTGGATTGATCCCTGGCACCTGCGACCCCGCAGTGCCGTGTCATCTTCGTCACATCCCGCGCCCAGCCGACGGGCCGCGGCGATCGGCCACCTGATCTTGTCAGGATCGCGACGTGCGGCCCGGGGAGCCCAAGAGGACAAAGAATCCTCGGCGGGTCAACGGTAGCCCAGGACATGGACGCGTGCGGGCATTGGCGGGAGCACTGTCCCCGGAAGGGTACCTTAACTCGTCCATTTTTATGCTGTTCGTGTCTGTTTGGGTGGTTTGTACCTGTTTGGGGCTTTATTGCCAAGCAAGCTGGTATGACGTGTGGCGCCCGACAGACGCACGTGTGACCGAACTGCAACGCGCCAGAGACTCCCTGGTGAGAAGTAGTGAGGGATGGTAGCGATCGACTGGCAGGGCGTCAGCCGGTTTGACCAGGTCAGCCAACCCGGGGACGACACCTCCCCTGGAGCGGGCCGCGTTGCCCACGGCGCGGTTCGAGGCATCGCCCACCTGTAGAGGGAGGATCTACAAACAATGCGTGTTACTAAGGGCCTACAGCTAGTCGCCGGTACCGCGCTGTTGGCACTCGCGGTCGCCGCGTGTGGTGGCGGCAGTGGTACCCAGAAAGACGGTGCCGCCGGCGGCGGTGAGACGCCGGTCCGCATGAAGATCGGTGAACCGCAGAAGCTGTTCTACCCCGGGGACACCACTGAGACCGAAGGTTCGGAGGTCCTCGCTGCGATCTTCGCACCGTTGGTGAAGTACGACGAGAACAAGAAGCCTGTTGAGGACGTCGCGGAGTCGATCACGACGACCGACAACAAGGTGTGGACCGTCAAGCTCAAGCCGGGTTTCACCTGGCACAACGGTGAGCCCCTCATCGCGCAGAACTATGTAGATGCCTGGAACTTCGCCGCCAACCAGGACAACGGCCAGCGCAGCAGCTACTTCTTCGGCCGGGTCGACGGCTACAAGGACGTGGCCCCGGGCGAGGGCAAGACGCCCACGAGCAAGACCATGAGGGGCCTTAAGGCCGTCGACGACACCACCTTCGAGGTCACCCTCACCGACCCGTTCTCGCAGTTCAAGACGATGCTCGGCTACACCGCCTTCTACCCGCTGCCCAAGGCCGCCTTCAACCCCTCGGGCAAGGTGACCGAGGAATTCGCCAAGAAGCCGATCGGCCAGGGCCTCTTCCAGATCGACAAGCCCTACAACAAGGGCACCGACGCGACGATCGACCTGACCCGCTTCGACAAGTATCCGGGCACGAAGCCGTCGTTCACCAAGCTTCAGTTCAAGGTCTACACCAGCGCGGAGACCTCCTACAACGACCTGCGCGCCGGCAACCTCGACATCCAGGACCAGCTTCCCGCCTCCGCCATCGCGACCGCCAAGGCCGAGCTCGGTGACCGCTACCTCGACCAGCCTGACGCGGGCATCGGCTACATCGGGTTCCCGCTCAAGTCGAACAAGGAATTCCAGAACGCCAAGGTGCGTGAGGCCGTCTCCATGGCGATCGACCGGAAGACGATCGCCGAGACCGTCTTCTCCGGCACCCGCGCCCCCGCCGACGACTTCATCAACCCGGCCATCGACGGCTACACCCAGGGCGCCTGCAAGGCCTGCGTCTATGACCCGACCAAGGCCAAGCAGCTGTACACCGAGGCGAACGGTCCGAAGAAGCTGGAGCTCGGCTACAACAACGACGGCGGCCACAAGGAGTGGGTCGAGGCCGTCGCCAACAACGTCCGCGCCGCCCTGGGCGTCGAGGTGGTGGTGAAGCCGTTTGAGAAGTTCGGCAACATTCTCGATGACCTGGATGCCGAGAAGTACACGGGCATGTTCCGCATCGGCTGGGCCGTCGACTATCCGTCTCCGGAGAACTACCTGACCCCGCTCTTCTCGACGGGGGCCATCGGCGGCGGCGGCTCGAACCACTCGCGCTACTCCAACCCCGAGTTCGACAAGCTCGTCGCCAAGGGAGACACCGCGGCCACGCCGGAAGAGGGCATCGAGTTCTACAAGCAGGCGAGCGCGATCCTGAACAAGGACCTGCCTTACATCCCCGTCTACTTCTACCGCCTCAACTCGGCCTTCTCCCAGCACGTCAAGGGCGTCAAGATCGACCTGCTCAACCACGTCGTCTGGACCGCTGTCACGAAGACGAGTGGGTCCTAGGGGGACTCTTTCGGAGGCGGGTGACTAATGTGCATTTTTCATTCATTTAGATGATCTCGAAGGCTGGGTAAGTCCTGATCGGGGACTGCGTAAGGCCGTTCGGAGGAACGCGGAATGTGATGGAAAATGCTTACCCGCCCTGACGGGCTCACATTTGGGGGCAGTCGCTCGGCACCGCGCACGTTTGGTGCGAGAGACTGCCCTCAAGGCATGTACGGGAGGCTTGAATGGGCCGTTATGTCATAAGGCGCCTGTTGCAGGCGATACCAGTTCTGCTGGGTGCCACATTTTTGATCTTCGCCGTCGTCTTCGCTCTTCCGGGCGACCCGATCGGGGCGCTCGCCGGGGACAAGCGCATGGATCCGGCGTTCGCTGCGGTGCTGCGCGAGCAATATCATCTGAATGATCCGCTTCTGCTCCAATATTGGCACTACATCAGTGGCGTCTTCCAGGGAGACTTCGGCACCACCTTCTCCAAGGTTCCCGTCTCCGAGCTGATGGCGGGGAAATTCCAGGTCACCATCAACCTGGCGCTGACCGCCCTCGTGCTTGAGGCGGTCATCGGCATCGGCCTCGGCCTCTGGGCCGCGCTGCGCCAGGGCAAGGCCACCGACACCGCGATCCTCGCCGTCACGCTGCTGCTCATCTCGGTGCCGGTTCTCGTCACCGGGTTCGTGCTTCAGCTTCTCCTCGGAGTTCAGCTCAAGAAGTCCACGGGAATCGACTTCTTCCCGGTCGCGGGAGCCTTTGATGGCTGGCGCAGTTATCTGCTGCCCGGATTCGTGCTCGCCGGCGTCTCCATCGCCTACCTCACGAGGCTGACCAGAACAAGCCTGGTGGAGACGCTGCGGGCGGATTACATCCGTACGGCGATCGCCAAAGGCATGCCACGCCGCAGGGTGATCGGCCGGCACGCGCTGCGCAACGCGCTGATCCCCCTGATCACGTATCTGGGGGCCGACCTCGGTGCGCTGATGGGCGGCGCCATCATCACCGAGACCATCTTCAATCTGAACGGCATCGGCCAGCAGCTCTACCAGTCGGTCTATCTGAGAGAGCAACCCGTCGTCGTGGGCATCGTCACGATCCTGGTGCTGGTCTACATCGTGGCCAACTTGATCGTTGACCTGCTGTACGCCGTGCTCGACCCGAGGATTCGCTATGAGTGAGACCACACCCGCGATGCCGGTCACCGCGACCGCGGCGGTCGGTTCACCGCCTCCGCCGCTCGCTCCGGAGACCAAACCCGGCTACGTCGAGAAGCCTGCGAGCCTGTGGAGCGACGCGTGGTATGACCTGCGGCGGCGTCCGCTGTTCATCATGTCGTCGATCCTGATCGCGGTCCTGGTGGTCATGGCGCTCTTCCCGAGCCTGTTCACGTCCATCAACCCGATGGACGCCACCACCTGCCAGCTCAGTACGGCACGGCAGCCTCCGAGCGCGGCCCACTGGTTCGGCAAGGACAACCTCGGGTGCGACGTTTACGCGCGCACAATCTACGGCGCCCGCATCTCGATCATCGTCGGCATCACTACGACGATCGTGACGGCGATGGTGGGCGGCCTGCTCGGCCTGATCGCCGGTTTCGCCGGCGGGGCGACCGACTCGGTGATGTCCCGGGTGACCGAGATCTTCTTCGCCATCCCCAGCATCCTCGGCGCGCTGCTGATCCTGGCGGTGTTCCGGACGGGGAACGTGTGGACGGTCATGCTGGCTCTCGCCGTACTGGCGTGGCCGATGACGTTCCGCATCATGCGGGCGGCGGTCATCACGGCGAAGAGCCAGGACTATGTGGTGGCGGCCAGGGCGCTCGGGGCGGGCAGCGGGCGGCTGATGTTCCGCCATATCCTGCCGAACGCCGTGACGCCGGTGATCGTCGTCGCGACCATCAACCTCGGCATGTTCATCTCGGCGGAGGCGGCCCTGTCCTTCCTCGGAGTGGGCATCCAATCGCCCGACATATCCTGGGGCGTGATGATCTCGGATGCTCGTCCGAGGTTCCTTGAGGCGGCCGGACCTCTGCTGTTCCCCGCCGCGTTCCTGAGTGTCACTGTTCTCGCGTTCATCATGCTCGGCGACGCCGTTCGTGACGCACTCGACCCGAAACTGCGTTAGGAGGGGATTTCCATGATGACGACACACACCGATGTGTTGCCGACCGAGGGAGGGTTGGGCAACACTCCGCTGCTCGCCGTCGACAACCTGCACGTGGAGTTCTCCACCAGGCAGGGAGTGGTCAAGGCGGTCAACGGCGTCAGCTACGACCTCTACCAGGGGGAGACCCTGGCGGTGCTGGGCGAGTCCGGCTCCGGCAAGTCGGTGACCGCACAGGCGATCATGGGCATCCTGGACATGCCTCCGGCCCGTATCCCGCACGGCGAGATCCGTTTCCGGGGCACCGACATGCTCAAGCTGACGGACGAGGCCCGCTCGCAGATCCGCGGACAGCGCATCGCGATGATCTTCCAGGACGCGCTGTCGGCGTTGAACCCGGTCTTCACCGTGGGGTGGCAGATCGGGGAGATGTTCCGGGTGCACCGGGGCATGTCCAAGCGGGACGCGCAGAAGAAGGCCATCGAGCTGATGGACCGGGTGCGCATCCCCGCGGCGAAGCAGCGGGTGCACGACTATCCGCACCAGTTCTCCGGTGGCATGCGCCAGCGCATCATGATCGCGATGTCGATCGCGCTGGACCCCGAGGTGCTGATCGCCGACGAGCCGACCACCGCGCTCGATGTGACCGTGCAGGCGCAGATCATGGAGCTGCTGGCCGAGCTCCAGCGCGAGAGCAACATGGGTCTGATCCTGATCACGCACGACCTCGGTGTCGTCGCCGACGTCGCCGACAAGATCGCCGTCATGTACGGCGGGCGCATCGTGGAGAAGGCCCTGGTCCACGACGTCTACCGCACCCCGGCGCACCCCTACTCCAAGGGGCTGCTGGACTCGATCCCCCGGGTGGACCTCAAAGGTCAGGAGCTCTACGCGATCAAGGGTCTGCCGCCGAACCTCCTCGCCATGCCGCCGGGGTGCGCGTTCAACCCGCGCTGCCCGTACCGCCAGGACAACTGCGTGTCGGAGGCCCCGCCGCTCTACGAGATCAGCCACACGCGGAGCAGCGCCTGCCACTACTGGAGGGAGGTCCTCGATGGCAGCCACGAGTGAACCGATCCTTGAGGTGCGCGACCTCGTCAAGCACTTCGCCCTGACGCAGGGCATCCTCGTGAGGCGCCAGATCGGCGCGATCAAGGCGGTCGACGGCGTCTCCTTCGACCTGCGGCCGGGAGAGACGCTCGGCATCGTGGGAGAGTCCGGCTGCGGCAAGTCCACGCTGGCCAAGCTGCTCATGGCGTTGGAGCGCCCGACGTCCGGCTCGGTGAAGATCAACGGCAGGGACATGGCCAAGGCCCGGGGGCGCGAGCTCAAGAGCATGCGGCGCAATGTCCAGATGGTGATGCAGGACCCGTACACCTCGCTCAACCCGAGGATGACGGTCGGCGACATCATCGGCGAGCCGTACGAGATCCACCCGGAGGTGGCGCCCAAGGGCATGCGCCGCCGCAAGGTGCAGGATCTCCTGGAGCTCGTCGGGCTCAACCCCGACCACATCAACCGCTATCCGCACCAGTTCTCCGGCGGACAGCGTCAGCGCATCGGCATCGCCCGAGGGCTGGCGCTCCAGCCGCAGATCATCATCTGCGACGAGCCGGTCTCGGCGCTCGACGTGTCGATCCAGGCGCAGGTGATCAACCTGTTGGAGCGGCTGCAGAACGAGCTCAACCTGGCGTACATCTTCATCGCCCACGACCTGTCGGTGGTGCGCCACATCTCCGACCGGGTGGCCGTGATGTATCTCGGCAAGCTCGTGGAGCTCGGCGGCGACGTCGAGATCTACGATCGGCCGTCACACCCCTACACGCAGGCGCTGCTGTCGGCGGTGCCGGTGCCGAACCCCGACGGCAGGGAGAGGCGCGAGCGCATCATCCTGCAGGGCGATCCGCCGTCTCCGGCGAACCCGCCCACGGGGTGCAGGTTCCGCACTCGCTGCTGGAAGGCGCAGGACATCTGCGCCGAGCAGGAGCCTCCGCTGGAGGTCCGGCCCGCGACCGACCACCGGGTGGCCTGTCACTTCGCCGAGGTCCACGACGTGGTTCAGGCGCACTGAGCCGCCCGGTCGACTAGTGGAAGGGCCCTCCACCATCCGGACCGGTGGAGGGCCTCATCTGTTCGTCAACCCCGATTCTCGAAGAAGAGGGTGTCGTCCGCTGGGACGGCCCCGCCCATCAGCGTCACCGTTGGCACCACGGGGGGCCGGTAAGGACCTGGAAGTGGTTGTGGTGGTGGCCGAACAGGTGGCCGTGGACGCGGCCGGGCGAGCACGGGCTAGCGCGCAGCGGTGTTGTGGAAGTGGTTGTGGTGGTGGTTGTGGTGGTGACCGTGGACGTGGCCGTGGACGTGGCCGTAGTGGCCGCCGTAGTAGCCGCCGACGAGGTGGCCGCCGACGAGGTGGGCACCGATGTGGCCGCCGCCGATGTGGCCCCCGATGATGTGGCCGCCACCGATGTGTCCGCCACCGATGTGGCCGCCGATGTGCCCGCCCTTGTAGTGGTGGCCGCCGAACACGGACTGGATCGGCGACCCGAGGAGGCCGACGTTCAGGCAGTTAGCGACACCGATGAGGTTGTTGCTGCTGCAGTTTGAACTGATGGTGTCAGCGGTGGCGGTCGCGGCAGGGCCGAAGACCGCGAGGCCGACGATGGCGGAGCCGGCGAGAATGCGACGGATCATTGTGTTTCCCCCAAAGACTTCTCGGATACGGCTGCCCCGTGTCCGAGCGACTATGTGCCGCCAAGAATTATGTCCAAGCCGTTGAGCTTCTTCGGTGCGCGAATGCCATATTTAAGTCGCACGGCAAGGACATTTATCAGTCCGTGACGAACGGGTTCGCGGCTTGCCTTGATTGCGACTCGCGCCCTTCCGCTCCGCTTCCCTTAGTTAACTCAGGGATGTGATCGCCCGCCATTTCCGCGGCAGCGGCGAGAGCGCCGCTCGCATCGGCGATGCCCAGGAAGGGCGGACCCCCGACGGGGCGGCGCATGGCGGACCTTTCAATGGCATTACGTACCTGAAGAGATGAAAGATGGGGATACTCTGCTCGGATCAAGGCGGCGATACCGGCGACCATTGCGGAGGCCGAACTTGTGCCGTCCCCGATGGCATAGGAGTTGGATCCCGTCGCGGTCAATATCCCGGAACCTGGGGCTAGAACCGATACATAATCCGAAACATTGGAATAGGGGGTTATTCGCAGGCGATCGTCGACCGCGCCCACAGCGAGGACATCCGGATATGCAGCCGGATAAGTGCGCCCGTTGCCTTTCGCGCCGTCGTTTCCGGCCGAGGCGACGAGTACGGCACCGCGCGTGACCGCATAGCGCACGGCGGCCGATTCGGCGGCAGAGCCCTCCTGCGAGCTGTGGCCGCCCCCGAGCGACATGTTGATGACGGTCGCGCCGAGGTCCACCGCGCGCCGGATGCCCTCGGCCAGTGCGCCGTTGTCCCGCTGCCGCCGGGGATCGTCGCTCTCCAGCGCGACCCTGATGGACAGGACGTTGGCGGCGGGGGCCACGCCCATCACGCCGCGGGCGTGCTCGGGGCCGTGGCCGCGGCCCGCGATCAGGCTGGCCATCGCGGTGCCGTGCCTGCCCCAGGCGTGTGCCGTACGGGCGATGCCGGTCAGGTCGGGGCCGTCGATGACGGCGCCGATGAGGTCGGGATGGGTGGAATGTATGCCGGTGTCGAGTACGGCCACGGTCACTCCCTCGCCCTTGGTGTGCCGCCAGACCTGCGGCACGTGCAGTGCGCCGAGCGCCCACTGCGCGGGGCGGGACAGGCGGTGGAGTGAGGGGAGGGAGGGGAGCGGGGTGGCTTCGGGCGGGGGGAGGGGGCCCCGGAACATGGCCGCCGCCGCGCAGAGCGGCAGCAGTATGAGCGCGGCCTGGATGGTGCGGCGATAGGTCGAGGGGGAGGTCCGGTTGGGCTTCGGGGTGGTTCGCGGGGTGGGCTTCGGGCTGGGGGCGGTACGGCGCGCGTGGCGCGCGCCGTACCGTCGCATGCGTCGAATGCGCACGTCGATCACTGGTTGGGCCTCGGTGTCCTGGGTCGCCGCGGCCGGGCGGGCGAGTTGTGAAGGGGGATCACGCACGGTGCCGGACCGCTGACGCGGCGGAACCGGCGCGCGCACATTGTGACACGAGGCTGTCGGGTGAGTCCGATGCTTCGGTAAACAAAGAGATACGTACAGTAACGAGGCTTATGCCCGTCAAGTGCGCTATGGGGTGGGCGAGAGCCGTACGTGAACACCCGCAAATTGCCTACTACGATGGCGACGGGCCGTTCGCGTGCGCCGTGATCGCCGTGGACCGGACCGAGGAGGAGAGCGAGAACAGCATGGACACCGCGCCGATCCCACCCGAAAACCCTGACAATGCGGACAACTCTGATAATCCTGACAGTGTGGAGCAGGAGGGCAGCCCCCAGCAGACCACCGCAGAACTCACCGATCGGGAGCGGGAGATCCTCGCCTTCGAGCGCCAGTGGTGGCGCTACGCAGGAGCCAAAGAGCAGGCCATCAGGGAGAGTTTCGGGTTTTCGACGACTCGCTACTACCAGCTCCTCGGTGAGTTAATCGAGCGGCCCGAGGCGATGGCCCACGATCCCATGCTGATCAAACGGCTGCGCAGGCTGCGGGCGACGCGGCAGCGCGAGCGCACCACCCGCCGCCTCGGGACGCGCCGCACGTGATGGGGATGGGACCCACGATTTCGGGGTACGGCTCGCCAACATGAGCACGCTGCCGCATCCGACCACCGAAGCCGGGGCCGCCGGACTCAGCGCGATCCTGGCCGACCCCTCCGGCGCGGTGATCGCCCTTGACTTCGACGGCACCCTCTCGCCGATCGTCGCCGATCCCGCCTCCGCGCGCATCCACCCCTTCGCCCCCGCCGCCCTCGTCGAGCTGGGCCGCCGTACCCGCGCCGTCGTGATCGTGACCGGCCGTCCCGCCGCCCTGGCGATCTCGTACGGCAGGAGCCCCGGTGGCCTCGGCCTCGACGACGTGCCGGGCCTGGTCGTCCTCGGACAGTACGGCGTCGAACGCTGGGAGAGCGACGTGGTCACCGCTCCGCCGCCGCCCGAGGGCGTGGCGCGGGCGCGCAGGGCGCTGCCCTCGGTGCTCGCCGCCCTCGGGCCGTCGCTTCGCGGCGTGTGGGTGGAGGACAAGGGGCGGGCTCTCGCCGTACACACGCGGCGGACGCCCGATCCGCAGGGTTCGCTGGAGACGTTGCGCGCGCCGCTCGTGTCCCTCGCCGCCGAGCACGGGCTGACGGTCGAGCCGGGGCGGTTCGTGCTGGAGCTACGGCCGACCGGTACGGACAAGGGCGATGCGCTCGGCGCGTTCCTGGTGGAGAAGTCGGCGAGGTCGGTGTTGTTCGCCGGCGATGACCTCGGGGATCTCGCGGCTTTCGCGGCGGTCCGGGGGAGTGGGCTGCCGGGTGTCACGGTGTGCAGTGGTTCGGCGGAGGTCACCGAGCTGGCGAAGCAGGCGGACCTGGTCGTCGATGGACCGTCCGGGGTCGTCGGGCTGTTGAGCGCGCTGGTGGCGGCGATAGATGGAAAATCCACGTAGCGAATACCAAGCGTTTTGCAAGTTAACGCCGCTAATGTCGCGGCTCATGTGGAAGAAGGCAATTGTTCTTGCGGTGGCGGCCGGCACCGCTCTCGCCGTACCCGCCCCCGCCGCGGCCTCGAGCACCAAACCCCTGCCTCTGCGTGGGGGCTTGACCCTGCAGATCCCCTCGACGTGGAAGGTCGTGACCAAGGGCGACTGGACCCGGGTGGTGACAGGCGCGTGCGCCAAGCCCCAAGGACCGTATTTCACCAGCGGATGCCGGAGCTTCTGGGTGCTCGGCCCCAAGGTCATCAAGACTGGACACCTAGGCGTCAAGCCGTACAAGGCCGCGCAGCCCTTCTATCCCACCGGTGACCTGGGGGCCTGCCCGCAGAACGGGAAGTACGTCCAGGTTCACGGCAAACCCACCGCGATCGGATATCGGGTGATCGGCGGCGACCGCAAGGCGCATTACCGCTCGTGGCCCGGCCGCTGCGTCGTCGACGCCACAGGGGAGCACAAGTTCTTCTTCACACAGCGGGAATGGTTCGTCCCCAGGTCCGGCATACTCATCGTCGACCAATGGAGGACGCCCGGACTCGCGGCCATCCTGAAGTCCGCGACCTGGAGCCGGACCTAGAGCGCCCCGAGCTGGTCGGCGAACCACGAGCGCGGCGGCAGCGCCGTCGCCGCCGCGCGCAGCCGATCGGCTCTCTCGGCCCGCTCGGACTCCGGCATCACCAGGGCCTCGTGCAGAGCGGCTGCGGTGGCCGACACGTCGTAGGGGTTGACGAGGATCGCGTCGCCGCCGAGCTCCGCGGCGGCGCCCGCCTCGCGTGACAGCACCAGCGCCGCCCGCGCCGACAGCACCGGCCCCTCCTTGGCCACCAGGTTCATACCATCGCGGATGGGGTTGACCAGCAGGACATCGGCCAGCCGGAAGGCCGCGAGCGACCGCGCGTAGTCGTCGTGCACGTTGAGCACGAGCGGATCCCAGTCGGGGGTGCCGAATTCGTCTTCGATCTCCTGCGCGCACCGCTGCACCGCGGCGGTGTATTCGCGATATTCAGGCAGGTCATGCCGGGACGGATAGGCGAAGGCGAGATGCACCACCTTGCCGTGCCACTCCGGATGCTCGGCCAGAAATTCGCGGTAGGCCATGAGACCCCGCACGATGTTCTTGGAAAGCTCCGTGCGGTCGATCCGGACGATCACCTGGCGGTCTCCGACCCGTTCCTTCAACGCGCTCAGCTGCGCCTCCACATCGGGCTCCGAAGCCCGAGACCACAGCTCGCGCCCGTCCACGCCGAGCGGATGCACCCCGATGCGGGTGGTTCTGCCGCCGTGGGTCACCGTACGGCTGCCGCGGTCGACCGCGGCCCCGAGCAGCGCCTCGCAGCAGTCCATGAACGCCGCCGCCCACCGGTCGCACAGGAACCCCGCCCGGTCGGCCCCCAGCACGCCCGCCAGCACCTCGGCCCCCACATCGCCCGGCAGCAGGGAGAAGTAGTCCGGCGGGGCCCACGGCGTGTGCGAGAAGTGCGCGATCCGCAGATCCGGCCGCGACTTCCGCAGCATCTCCGGCACCAGCGTCAAGTGGTAGTCCTGCACCATGACGCGCGCCCCAGGCCCGGCCTCCTCGGCGAGCGCCGCCGCGAACGCCTCGTTGTAGGCCCGGTAGGACTCCCACTCCCGGCGGAACCTGAGGTCGAACCTCGGAGAGTTGGCGGTGTCGTAGAGCAGGTGGTGGACGAACCACAGGGTCGAGTTGGCGATGGCGTTGTAGGCCCGGTGAAAGGTGGCGGGAGGGATGTCCAGCATGCGCAGCGGGCCGGTGTCATAGCCGATGCGGTCCACCCTGCCGCCGGGCGCCAGCCGTACGGCACTGCGGTCGCCCTCGGACAGCGCGGCGCATATCCATAGGACACCGGGGAAGTCTGGCGTGCTTTCGGCGGCGATTCCGGACAGGCCGGAGACCAGGCCGCCGCCACCGCGGCGGAGGGTCAGCCCTCCGTCGTCGGCCGCGGTGAAGGACACCGGGCCCCTGTTGGAGGCCAGAAGCACCATGTCGTCCACGGAGTCGTCCACGGAATCCTCGTGTGAAGCGCTGTTCATGGAAACCTGCCCCTCGCCCGCCCTTGCCGAAAGATTAACCAGACTTGACCTCCGACCATAGGATGTCGTGGGGCTACGGCAGAGGGCGGCCTTCGCCGGCGGCCTCCCACACCGCAGCCTAGACGGATCACATTCACGCGACGGGACTGGCGATGGCGCTGGATGACACGACCGAGGATCTGGCCCGGGACGCGGCCAGAGGCGATCACCGTGCACTTGGCGAGCTGCTCAAACAGATCGAGCCACATGTGATGCGCCACTGTGCTCGCATCCTGCCTTATCGGCAGGACGCGGAGGAGGCATGCCAGGACACCCTGCTCGCGGTCGCCCGCAACATCTCCCGCTTCGAAGGGCGTTCCCGGTTCAGCACCTGGCTGCACATCGTGACCGCCAACTGCGCGCGCACGACGTATCGCTCCCTCAAGCGGCGCGCGGCCGAGCAGTCGTCGGACGACCTGCCGACCCAGCGGCCCGATCCGAGGCGGGTCAGCGTGATCGCCGGCTCCAGGCTGGATCTCCTCGACGCGATGGAGGCGCTCGAAACCGACAAGCCCGACCTGGCGCAGGCGCTGGTGCTCCGCGACATCTGCCAACTCGACTACGCGGAGGTGGCCGAGCAGTTGGGCATCCCCCTCGGAACAGCGAAGTCGCGCATCCATCAGGCGCGCAAGTTCGTGCAGGCAGCTCTTGGCTCCGAGTATGGCATCTCGTTGTGAGAGCGTGACCATCTCACGTGGCGAGACGCCTCCCCGGGCATCACTACCAGCGTTGTAGAGTCTTATCGACCCGCATGCCGGGTTCACAACTTCATATTTGCTCATCCAGAGGGGTGGAGGGACCGGCCCTGCGAAGCCCCGGCAACCCTCCCGGACAAGGTTCTCGCGCCGATCGCGGGGTCAGCCGGGACAGGTGCCAATTCCGGCCCGCGACCAGGGTGGTCGCCGGGCGAAGATGAGGGAAAGGCCTCGCTTCATGGCGCTCGCAACAACAGAGACCCCCGCAGCCGTCGATTTCGGTCCCGCCTCCGCGCTCTCCTGTCGCGAGTGCGGCACTCGCTACGATCTAGGTCCGAGCTTCGCCTGTCTGGAGTGTTTCGGCCCCCTGGAGATCGCCTACGAGTTCGGCAGGGTCACCCGCGAGCAGATCGCCGCCGGCCCCACCAGCGTCTGGCGCTATCGCGACCTGCTCCCCGTCCCCGCCGACGTCGCCGCCAAGCCCAACCTCGCCCCGGGCTGGACCAAGCTCGTCAAGGCCGACAATCTCGCCCGTGAGCTGGGACTGCGCTCCCTCCACATCAAGGACGACTCGGGCAACCCCACGCACTCCTTCAAGGACCGCGTCGTGGCCATCGCCCTGGAGGCCGCACGCAACTTCGGCTTCCACACGCTGTCGTGCTCCTCGACCGGCAACCTCGCCGGCGCCGTCACCGCTGCCGCCGCCCGCGCCGGGCTCTCGGCCTGCGTGTTCATCCCCGCCGACCTTGAAGAGGCCAAGATCGTGATGGCCTCCGTCTACGGGGGCAAACTGGTAGGGATCGAGGGCACGTATGACGACGTCAACCGGTTCTGCTCGGAGCTGATCGGCGACCCGCTCGGCGACAAGTGGGGGTTTGTCAACGTCAACCTCCGGCCGTACTACGCCGAGGGCTCCAAGACCCTGGCGTATGAGATCGCCGAGCAGCTCGGCTGGCGCCTCCCCGAGCAGATCGTCATCCCCGTCGCCTCCGGCTCTCAGCTCACCAAGATTGACAAGGGCTTCCGCGAGCTCGTGAAGCTCGGCCTCGTCGAGGACACCCCCGTCAAGATCTTCGGTGCTCAGGCCGCGGGCTGCTCTCCGGTCTCCACCGCCTTCAAGGCCGGCCACGACGTCGTCCAGCCGGTCAAGCCCAACACCATCGCCAAATCCCTCGCCATCGGCAACCCCGCCGACGGCCCCTACGTGCTCGACATCGCCCGCCGCACCGGCGGAGCCATCGAAGACGTCGACGACACCGAGGTGGTCGACGCCATCCGGCTGCTCGCCCGCACCGAGGGCATCTTCGGCGAGACCGCCGGCGGCGTGACCGTGGGGGTGCTGCGCAAACTGGTCGCCCAAGGCGCACTCGACCCCGACGCCGAGACCGTCGTCCTCAACACCGGCGACGGCCTCAAGACCCTCGACGCCGTGGCCGCCCACGCCCGGCCCGCCGCCGTGATCCGGCCCTCCCTTGAGGCGTTCCGTACGGCTGTCGCCGACGCCTGACCCCTCGGCTCCCGATACCTCGACCGACGAAAGCGAGTGCAAGATGAGCGTTTCCGTGCGCATCCCCACGATCCTCCGCACCTACACCAACGGGGCCGCCGAGGTCGCCGGTGAGGGCTCGACCCTGCGCGACGTCCTCGCCAAGCTCGACGCCGACTACCCGGGCATCGGCGCCAGAATCCTTGACGACAGCGGGAAGATCCGCCGTTTCGTCAATGTCTACGTCGGCGATGAAGACGTGCGTTTCGCCGACGGTCTCGACACCGCGACCCCCGCCGGAGTCCAGGTCTCCGTCATCCCCGCCGTCGCGGGCGGTTGCTGAACCTTCATCGCTCGTCCCGTCGTGGCCGGTGGTCCTCGGACCCCGGCCACGCGCGTGTCCGGGGGGAGTCGGCGGAGGATCGGTAGAGGGGCGGTAGAGGGGCGGCGGGCAGTCGGCGTGGCGTGCCGCTGTTCCGAGCGATGCGCTGATCGCCGTCGCGTCGGCTGCCTGCTCGCGGTCCGTGTGGTGTCCGTGTCGTCGCGGGTGATGCTGGGCCGACACCCGTTGTGAGCTGCGAGGACGGCGTTCGATCCGCTGATCCGCGCCCTTTGCGGCGCCTGTCGCCCTGTGGCCCGTTCCCCTGCCCGCCTTGTTCCGGTCCTTGTTCCAGCCCTTGTTCCGGCCGCTGTGCTCGGCTGCGCGGCGGTGCTCTCGCGTGCTCTCGCGTGCTCTCGCGGTCCTCCGCGTGACCCCCTGCCCGGCTCTGGTACGGCCGGCGTACGGCCTATGGGCCACCCTTGGGCTACGTGTCACATCGGTGGGGCTTTGGAGTCGGCGGCCGGGGGATTCGAGCCGGGACATTGGAACAGTGCAAGGGCCGTATTGGGCCCAGGGACTAAGCCGACCCTGTCCGGTAGTCGGCCTGTGTCGTGTTCCCGAACGCCTTGTCGCTGGCAGAGGAGGAGAGTAGGCAATTCGAGGGTTCCTCTTGCCGAGTGCTTCCCGTGGACTCACTTCTTCCTCTTCTCTGCCCTCTTCTATGTACCGTTCCTCGGACAATGGTGAGCGTTTTCCGGGCCGTTCGGCGATGCATGCGGGCGCCGTCCGTGGCGGCCCGGTCGACAGCGGAGGCTCGCGTTCGTGTGCATGTCATCAGGTGGTCGCCAGGCATTAACTGAACGGGTGAGGAGTTCGTCGTCCATGCTTATGCGTGTGCTTTTGCCCGTGCTTATGCCCATGCAAGTGCGGGTGCGAATGCAGGTGCAGGTGCAGGTGCGAATGCAGGTGCAACAGAACTTTGACGGGATCGGCCGGCGCTGTCTTCCCGGCGGTAACCACCCCCGATGCCCCTCCCCCGAGAGGGCGCTCCCCCCATCGTCCCCCTCATTGGCCGACCGAACCATGCCTTGCGTGCGACCTTGTCGAAGCTGTCATCTGGTAAGTCCGCCACTCGACCGGCACGGCCTCTCAAGCTGAGCATTATCGCAGGTCAGAGGTGTGATGGCGACGTTATGCAGACGTGCTGGGTATGTGGCGGTGCCGTATCGGAACGTTCCAGTAAACCACCATAAGTCGTGCGATATCGCCCTTATCGGACTCTGGGGTCCGGTTGCCCTCTCGGATGCTTTTCATCGGAGGCAGTGGTTTAGGTCACATGCTACATAATGCAGTTTTTGACTAACTAAACGTCAGGGGATAATTCTCTGATCCCGCTAACCGTTCGCTGCAAGAAGTAGTTTGTGGATTGACTCTGTTGCCCCATGGGTTCCCACAGGTATGGTCGAGGGCGATCGACGTAGCGGAGTCCGCTTCTAGCGGCTTACGCATCGGAGGTCGCGGGCCACGCAAGAGGAATGGGTGTGGTCCAGAGCCCAGTAAGAGGAGTCGGAAAGTGGCGCAGGGCACCGTCAAATGGTTCAACGCGGACAAGGGCTACGGCTTCATCGCGGTCGACGGTGGTAAGGATGTGTTCGTCCATTACTCGGCGATCTTGATGGACGGTTATCGAGCACTTGAGCAAGGTCAGCGCGTCGAGTTCGAGATCACCCAGGGCCAGAAGGGGCCTCAGGCTGAATCCGTACGCACTGTCTGACTTGGCTGTCGTTCAGCAAGAGCGTCGCGAGATCCGATAGATCACACGGCAACGCAGTCCGTGAGGATCTATCGGCGCCTCGTTGACTCGAACATCGGGCCCGGTTCATGCGCACCCCGCGCGAACCGGGCCCCATGCATGCGACACCTGAGAGCCTCCCTCGCGCCCGAGTCGGGTCACGTTCAGCGGACCGGATTTCGGATCGGCGCTCGGCCCGGCCCTTCGCCTTGACCGGGCCTCCTGGTCTCCGCGGCCTCCTCCTGGGGGTCGGATCCGTTCCGGGGGCCTGATCCGCCGTGAGCAACGGCGGATGGGCCTTCAGCGTCTGGAATCGCCTTCACGTGGCTGCCGCCCTGCCGTGCCGCCCTGCCGTGCCGCCCTGCCGTACCGCCCTGCCGTACCGCCCTGCCGTGCCGCCCTGCCGTACCGCTCCCCGTCTCGGGACGACTTTCCGGCCCGTCTCCCGGCGTGCCCCCCGAGGGCGGGGAGCGTGGCGTTTGGGCATGAGGTGGGAGGAATAGGACGTGGCCTGGATGTGAATTCTTGCGAGCGTTTGGGGCAGGTCAGGGGGGATGGAGCTTGCACTCTCAAGGGTAGAGTGCTAAACAGTTCGTTGGCACTCTCCTGGTGAGAGTGACAAACCGGGATCGGGGCGATGGGGCCTGGCCGATCACGACGACTGGTGTCGTGGAGAGGCGGGTTCACATGCCGTCGCGGGCGTCGGCTCGATCCGCTGCAAGCCACCCTGTTATCTGGGAGGTCTAGCCGTATGGCAGCCAAGATGATCGCGTTCGACGAGGACGCCCGGCGCGGTCTTGAGCGCGGAATGAACCAGCTCGCCGACGCCGTCAAGGTGACCCTCGGTCCCAAGGGCCGCAACGTCGTTCTGGAGAAGAAGTGGGGCGCCCCCACGATCACCAACGACGGTGTGTCCATCGCCAAGGAGATCGAGCTCGAGGACCCGTGGGAGAAGATCGGCGCCGAGCTCGTCAAGGAAGTCGCCAAGAAGACCGACGACGTCGCGGGTGACGGCACCACGACCGCCACCGTGCTCGCCCAGGCGCTGGTTCGCGAGGGTCTGCGCAACGTCGCCGCCGGCGCCAACCCGATGGCCCTGAAGAAGGGCATCGAGGCCGCCGTCGAGCGCGTCAGCGAGGAGCTCTCCAAGCTGGCCAAGGACGTGGAGACCAAGGCGCAGATCGCGTCGACCGCCTCCATCTCCGCCGGCGACGCCCAGATCGGCGAGATGATCGCCGAGGCCATGGACAAGGTCGGCAAGGAAGGCGTCATCACCGTCGAGGAGAGCAACACCTTCGGCCTTGAGCTTGAGCTCACCGAGGGCATGCGCTTCGACAAGGGTTACATCTCGCACTACTTCGCGACCGACCCGGAGCGCATGGAGGCGGTGCTTGAGGACCCCTACATCCTCATCGTCAACTCCAAGGTCTCGGCCAACAAGGACCTGCTGCCCCTGCTCGACAAGGTCGTGCAGTCCGGCAAGCCGCTCCTGATCATCGCTGAGGACGTCGAGGGCGAGGCCCTGGCCACCCTGGTCGTCAACAAGATCCGCGGCCTGTTCCGCTCGGTCGCCGTCAAGGCCCCGGGCTTCGGCGACCGCCGCAAGGCCATGCTCGGCGACATCGCCATCCTCACCGGTGGCCAGGTCATCGCCGAGGAGGTCGGCCTCAAGCTGGAGACCGCCACCCTCGACCTGCTGGGCCGCGCCCGCAAGGTCGTGGTCAGCAAGGACGAGACCACCATCGTCGACGGCGCCGGCGACGCCGAGCAGATCGCGGGCCGCGTCAACCAGATCCGCGCCGAGATCGACAACACCGACTCCGACTACGACCGCGAGAAGCTCCAGGAGCGTCTCGCCAAGCTCGCCGGCGGCGTGGCCGTCATCAAGGCGGGTGCGGCCACCGAGGTCGAGCTCAAGGAGCGCAAGCACCGCATCGAGGACGCCGTCCGCAACGCGAAGGCGGCCGTCGAGGAGGGCATCGTCCCCGGCGGCGGCGTGGCGCTGCTGCAGGCCGGCGCCAAGGCGTTCGACAAGCTGGAGCTGGGCGGCGACGAGGCCACCGGCGCCTCGATCGTGAAGAAGGCGCTTGAGGAGCCGCTGAAGCAGATCGCGGTCAACGCCGGCCTTGAGGGCGGCGTCGTGGTCGAGCGCGTCCGCAACCTCACCCCGGGTGAGGGCCTCAACGCGGCCTCCGGCGACTACGTCAACATGTTCGAGGCGGGCATCATCGACCCGGCCAAGGTGACCCGTTCCGCTCTGCAGAACGCGGCCTCCATCGCGGCGCTGTTCCTCACCACCGAGGCCGTCATCGCCGAGAAGCCCGAGAAGGAGAAGGCCCCGGCCATGCCGGGCGGCGGCGGGGACATGGACTTCTAAGTCCTTTCTCTCAGCCTTCTAGAAAAGGTGGCCCCCGGCACCGGGGCCACCTTTTCTCGCATTGTGGGTCTCGTCATGGGGGTCGGCACGCCCCCGACCCTCACGATTCAGGCCATCGGTCACCCTCGGTGAGGGTTCCCGGCGTGGCCGAAACCGCCCGCCGACTGCCCTCCGTAGGCACGCCTCCCGTGGGCGTGAGCCGTACGGGCACGGGCTGCCGCTGCGCGAGCGGCCGTCAGTCCCGCAGGAGGGCGGGCAGGGGCGTCGCGTGGACGACGGTGAGGGAGGTGACGGCTCTGGTCAGGGCGACGTAGAGCCGGGCGAGGCCACGCTCTTCGGCGGCGGCGATGTCGGCGGGTTCGACGACGATGACGTGGTCGTATTCGAGGCCCTTGGCGAGGCCGGCGGGGACGAGGGTGAGCCGGTGGTCGTCGTGGGCGTCGGGGGTGAGCACGGTGTGGGGCTGCCCGGCCTCGGTGAGTGCGGTGGAGAGGGCGGGGAGGCTGTGGTCGGCCGCGATGAGGCCGATGGAGCCTTCGCGGGTGAGGACGTGGGTGACGGTGCCGGTGAGGGTGTCGGCGAGGGCTTCGGGGGCGGGGGCCTCGTGCACGCTGAGTGAGCCGGCGCCGGGGCGCAGTGACTGCGGGGGCGCGAGGTCGGGGGCGACGGCGGGGAGCAGTCTGGCCGCGTAGTCGAGGATCTCGCGGGGCACGCGGAATCCGAGGGTCAGTTCGGTGACGGTGCCGTCGTCGATGTCGAGGTGGGTGAGCACCTCCTTCCACGACCGGGTGGACCAGGGGGTGGTGCCTTGGGCGAGGTCGCCGAGCACGGTGGCGGAGCCGTTGCGGCAGCGGCGGCCGAGGGCGCGCAGTTGCATGGGGGAGAGGTCTTGGGCTTCGTCGACGATGAGGTGGCCGATGGAGGCCGGCCGGTCGATGAGGTCGGCCAGCTCGTCGAGGAGCGACGCGTCGGCCACGGTCCAGCGGGCGGTCTTCCAGGAGCGCGGGAGTCTGCGCTGAAGTAGAAGGTCGCGTTCGTCCGGGGTGAGGGTGTCGCGGGAGGCAGCGGCCAGGAAGTCGGCGTCGGTGAACAGCCGATGCAGCACCTGTTCGGGGGTGAGCTTGGGCCACACCTGGTCGACGAGGCGCTTGACCGGCTGTGATCGCGTGACGGAGTCGTGCACCCGGTCGTCGGGGGATCCGCCTCTGCGTTCCATGCCGACGAGTACGGCGTGGGCCAGCCGCCGGGCGAGCGCCGTACGGCCTGGGCCGTAGCGGGTGGTGCCGCGCAGGCCGGCCACGATTTCGCGGACTTCGTAGTCGGCGACGCGGTAGCGGTGGGCGCCTTTGCTGAACACCAGTCCCTCGGAGGGTTTGACGACGTGCAGCCAGAGTGCGCGGCGCAGGACGTCGGCCATGCGGGGGTCGCTTTTGAGGGCGGCGATGGCCGGGTCTTCGGGTGTCGTGTGGCCGCCGAGGAGGTCGACGACGGTGGTCTGGCCTACTTTGACCTCGCCGAGGGCGGGGAGGACGGAGGAGATGTAGGAGAGGAATGCCCGGTTGGGGCCGACGATCACCACTCCGGAGCGGGTGAGGCGTTCTCGATGGGTGAAGAGCAGGTAGGCGGCCCGGTGGAGGCCGACCGCGGTCTTCCCGGTGCCCGGTGCGCCTTGGACGCAGATGGTCTGCGCGAGGTTGGAGCGTACGATCTCGTCCTGGTCCGGCTGGATGGTCGCGACGATGTCGCGCATCGGGCCGGTGCGGGGTCGTTCGATCTCCTCGGTGAGGATGCGGGAGGGGCCCAGGGGTTCGCCTTGGGTGAGTGGCTCGTCCTCGAAGGCGGTGATCTCTCCGCCTCTGTAGCCGAAACGCCGCCGTAGCGCGACTCCCATGGGGTCGCTCGGCCCGGCCTGGTAGAACGCGCGGGACACGGGGGCGCGCCAGTCGATGACCAGCGGTCTGCTCGCCTGGTCGTGGACGTGGCGGCGGCCGACGTAGAGCGTGGTGGGCAGGTCGTCGTCGGCGTCGCGGTCGAGCCGCCCGAAGAACAGCGGCGTGTCGGGGTGGTCGGCGAGTGCGGCGACGCGCTGGTCGAGGAGGAAGCGCAGCGTCTGCTCCGATACCCAGTCGGCCGCCGCGTCGGAGGACAGCGACTGGGCGTGTTCGCGCATGGTGCGGAGCGCTTCCCGGGACCGTGTGAGGTGGGCGCGTTCCGCGGTGAGCACGGCGTCCTCGGCGCCGGTTTCCGCGGGTGCGGCGCCATATGCAGGGGACGGCGGCGGGCTTTGCGGGTTTTCGGGTATGTCGGGGGCGAGTCGATGTCCGGACACGCGTCCTCTCCTCAGGCGTGATGGTGAACGGTCATGGAGGGGAAACTCGCCAGATTACTCGTGTCGTCCGGATGGGTTCCACCTGTTATTTGCCATGCCGTACTCGAACTGTGACTTTTGGGCCTCGTGAGCGCTGATCGTGTTCGGCCAGGTCAGAGGAGTTGTGTGGATGGGTGCTCAAAGATGGGCGGAAAAGGCGAACTAAGAATTGCCCGGCGTGGGTAGATGACCGGGCGTGACACGTGCACAGGTAGGGATCTCTCCCGTCATACCGACCGTGGCGAGTCTCCTGCTTGCGGTCCTGTGGGGCTTCTCGGTGTTCGCGGGGTGGGGCCTGGAGGCGTTCTGTCCCATCGAGAAGAGGGACGGCGGTTGCTTCGCGCGGTTGGGCGTGGTTGCGGCGGTATCGAGTTTGTTCGCCATGGTTGCCGGATGCTGTACGGCGGCAGCCTGGTTGGCGCCCTCTGTCCGCCGTGAAGTCGCGCGCTTCCGCGTGGCCATCGGTGTGGCGATTGCCGCATGGGTGGCAGCGGAAGGCACACTGTTCATTGGCGGAATGCTCATTCAGTAGCCATTCCCATACTAAGCGTGATTGTGTTCAGCCTCTCGCCAAGATTCGTGGAAAAAGGCGGGCAAGCCTGGTGAATTCAGCAGATCATGGGGTATGTCGCAAGCTGGTCATCAGACCAGGCGAGGGGGTGGTTCTCTTGTCCAAGATCCGTGGTATTTCGTGGACCTAGGTCGTGAGTACTTTTCATCCTCTGTCGCGAGCCGCTATCGGCCATGACTCGAATGTGAGCGGACTTCACGAGAGTCGTTGTGACCGTTTACGCGGCCCGTGCATGGGGTGGGGAGTGCCTTAGGTGTACGCCCAGTGGCGTGTCCCGATGACACACCCGCGGGCGGCATATCGAGCGCCTTCATCCCCCGGCGAGTCGTACGGCATTGCCGAATCAGACCAGGTCAGCGGCCTGGCCGGGTCTCGGCGTGCCGTCGGTCGTGGGTGGGATGAAGCGTTTCCTCTTCACCGGAGTGTTCACCGGAGCGTCCGATATGACGTCCGATGTGATCGCGCTCTTGTGAAGTCGGCGAGGTCGATTCCGCATGCCCGGAACCGGGCGAGAACATGCTCAAACCCCGCTACCTATGCCCCGCTACCTATGCCTCGTCCAGCACGTCGTCCGCGTCCACGATCCGGTAGGCGTAGCCCTGTTCGGCGAGGAACCGCTGCCGGTGGGCGGCGAAGTCCTGATCGACCGTGTCGCGGCTGACGACCGAGTAGAACCGTGCCCCGCCTCCGTCGGACTTGGGACGCAGCACCCGGCCGAGGCGCTGCGCCTCCTCCTGCCGGGAGCCGAAGGTGCCCGACACCTGGATCGCGACCGAGGCCTCCGGAAGGTCGATCGAGAAGTTCGCCACCTTGGAGACCACGAGCACCTGGATCTCCTTGTCGCGGAACGCCTGGAACAGCCGTTCGCGTTCGCGCACCCGCGTCTCCCCCTTGATCACCGGGGCGTCGAGGTGCTCGGCCAGCTCGTCGAGCTGGTCGATGTATTGCCCGATCACCAGCACCTGCTCGCCGAGATGCCGTCTGACCAGCGCCTCGGTGATGCGCATCTTGGTCGGTGTCGTCGCGCAGAACCGGTAGCGCTCCTCGGCCTCGGCCATTGCGTAGCTCAGCCGTTCGTCATCGGTCAGTGTGACCCTGACCTCGACACAGTCGGCCGGGGCGATCCACCCCTGGTTCTCCATCTCCTTCCACGGCGCGTCGTAGCGCTTGGGCCCGATCAAGGAGAAGACATCCCCTTCGCGGCCGTCCTCGCGGACCAGCGTCGCGGTCAGCCCGATACGCCGCCTCGCCTGCAGGTCGGCCGTCATACGGAAGATCGGGGCCGGCAGCAGGTGGACCTCGTCGTAGACGATGAGGCCCCAGTCGCGCGCGTCGAACAACTCCAGGTGGCGGTAGACGCCCTTCCTGCGCGTCGTCATCACCTGGTAGGTGGCGATGGTGACGGGCCGGATCTCCTTCTTCGAGCCGGTGTACTCGCCGATCTCGTCTTCCGTCAGCGACGTGCGGCGCAGCAGCTCCTGCTTCCACTGGTGGGCCGACACCGTGTTGGTGACCAGGATGAGCGTCGTGGCCGACGCGCGGGCCATGGCCGCGGCGCCCACGATCGTCTTGCCCGCACCGCAGGGCAGCACGACAACGCCCGACCCGCCGTGCCAGAACGCGTCGGCGGCCTCGCGCTGGTAGGGGCGGAGCGTCCACCCCTCCTCGGCGAGGTCGATCGGGTGCCGCTCGCCGTCGACGTATCCGGCGAGGTCCTCGGCGGGCCACCCCAGCTTGAGCAGCGCCTGCTTCAGCGTGCCCCGCTCACTCGGGTGCACCGCGACCGTGTCGGCGTCGACGCGTTCGCCCAGCATCGGGGCGATCTTCTTGGCCCGCAGCACCTCTTCCAGCACGGCGCGGTCGGTGCTGGTCAGCACCAGGCCGTGCACGGGGTGCTTCTCCAGCCGAAGTCTGCCGAACCGCGACATCGTCTCGGCCACGTCGACCAGCAGCGCGTGCGGCACCGGGTAGCGGCTGTGGGTGATCAGGGCGTCGACCACCTGCTCGGCGTCGTGTCCGGCCGCTCTGGCGTTCCACAGGGCGAGCGGCGTCACCCGGTAGGTGTGCACATGCTCGGGGGCGCGCTCCAGCTCCGCGAACGGCGCGATCGCCTTGCGGCACTCGTCGGCCCTCTCGTGGTCGACTTCGAGGAGCAACGTCTTGTCCGATTGGACGATCAGCGGGCCATCATTCACTGTGCGGACTCCAGGTCTGTACGGCTAACGCATATCCAACACCCGCGCCGACCGAATCAGTCCCGTTATCCGAAAAGACCCCGTGATCTTGGCGGTCGGTTAGTAAAACGTCAGCGCGAAGACGATCCACAAGACGAATCCCACGACCAAAAGCGCCGCGTTGGCGCCGATCGCGATCCACGCGCCCTTCAGGAGCCGCCGCGCGCTCGGCGGGTCCTGATCCGCTTTGTTCAAGGCGTTGATCGAGAGGATGAGTCCGATGATGCCACCGATGCTGACCCAGCAGCTCAGCGCCAGGACGGCGCTGATCACCAGGGCGACGATGGCGTGTGTTCTGGGGCTGTTCGGATGGGGCTGCGGCGGGCCGTATCCGGAGTAGCCGTACTCAGTCGGCGGGCCGTAGGGGTTGCCGTAGTCCACGGGGCCGTGGCCGGACGGGTCGTATGGCTGGCCGTACGGCTGCGCCGCGTAGTCCGGCCGGCCGTAACCAGGGTGACCGTAACCGGGCTGCCCATAGTCGGGCTGACCGTAACCGGGTTGCCCGTAGTCCGGCTGACCGTAGTCCGGCTGACCGTAACCGGGCTCGTGGCCGTACGGCGTGCCGGGGTGCGGCGGGGGCGGGTGTCCCCCCGCCTCCGGGCCGTAGTGCGGGCCGGAGTCATAGGCGCGGGTGCGGGGCTGCTCGTGCGGCGAGCCGTACTGAGGCCCTGCGCCGTATGGACTGTTCCAAGGGTCGGGGTTGCCCTCAGGGGGCTGGCCGCTGTTCACGTGGCTCCGCTTCCTGTCGCCGTGAATGGATCGCACTTAGCACGATAGTCAACATGGGTGACAGCCAGCGCGGACCTGGGCGAAAGCGATCAGTCGTTGATATCGGCGATTCCGGTGATGCGGTGAAGCTGGAAGCGGTGTACGGCCGCGCGCGTCTCATCGTAAGCCGTGAGATATCCGGCCTCGATGCGTGCCGGTTCGAGGATGCGGCTGGAGGCGTTGCCCTGTGAGTCCAGGTAGCCGATCCACACCCGGGTGCCCTGCTTGATGGCCTCTTGCAGCGCGGCGATGGTCGCGGTCGACGGCGTGCGCGGCACCTGGCCCGCCGGCGCGCCGGTCGGTTTCCGCCGGGCCAGATGGGCCGCGTCCCCCGCCCGCATCGCGCGTACGGCCGCCGCCACGACCTCGGTGGACAGCCCGGAGAACGACGAGGTGACCTTCGCCGGCGGTGCCGCTTCGGCGCGGCGGGTGTCGAGCTGGGCGATGACCACATCGCCGTCGAGGGACTCGGCCACCGGCGCGTATCCCATGGCGCGCAGGGCGTCGACCAGCGCGACCCGCGTGGTGCGCGAGGCGATGACCGTGGGGGCGAGCCGCCGCAGCCGCAGCGGGACGGAACGTTTGTCCGCCGTGACCTGGTCGAGGAGCGCGGGGTCGTCGCACCGGATGTAGGCCGATGCCGTACCGACCCGGATGCGTCCGTGGCGACGGGCGACATCGGAGACGAGGTAGGACAGCGGTTGCGGCACGGGCGTGGCCGAATGGCTTTCCAGCATGGACAGCAGATCGCCGGCGCTGTGCCCCGCGTCGAGAGCCCGGCGGATCGACTGCTCGCCGAACCTGTAGACCGTCGCCCCTCCGGTCGACTCGACATCGGCGGTGATCGCCAGCCAGCGGTTCAGCTCGGCGGTGAGCGGCCCGGGGGCGACAGCCGTGAGATCGGCCTGAAGCAGCACGTGATCGACGGGCTCGGGCAGCAGCGGGCCGAGCAGGTCGGCCGCGGACCCGGGCTGCCGCCGCGCGCCGTTGCCCGCCGCGGCGGCCGGGCCGGCAGAGGCGCTCCGCAGCAGGGCCGCGCCATGCGCCGCCAGCGCGCCGAGGCCGGTGACCCCGAGCACCTCAGCCTCTTTGAGGGCGAACTCCACCAGCCGGTCGCGGTTGGGCTTGCGTCTGCGGGGCTGCTCCCAGGTCAGGCGGTCGAGCACGGCGGCCGGGGCGGGAGCGAGGCCGCGTTCGGCGTCGGCCAGCACGCCGAGCGCCGCCGTACGCACCTCCGGAGCCGCGGAGCGGCGCAGATCCGGGTGGAGGGCGTTGAGCAGCCGGTCCCGGTCGTCCCGCTCACCGACCACGCCGGGCACCCGGTCGGTGGTCAACCACGCCGACGTGAGCACGGCCCAGCGGTCCTCGGTGCTCTTGACCCGCCACATGTCGTATGCCGTCGTGGGCAGCCAGTCGCCGTCCACCCCGCCGCCCGCCGCGATCAGGCCCGCGGCGAAGGCCACCTCGACCACCAGCGCGGCGACGGCCTCCGACACGTCGAGGAGCGTCGCGACGCGCTTCAGATCGCGTACGGCGAGGCCGCCCGTGCGCAGCACCCCCGGCGGGTCGAATCCCCACCTCTCACACAGGTCCTCCACGGAGCGGACAAAGGCGAACGCCTGTGCCGCCGCCGTACGGTCGGCGAGGTCAGGGTCGCGCCGCTTCCCCGTGAGCGGGGGCGGCTCGGGCGACAGGTCGCGGTGGAGCCGTCCACCGCGCAGGAACAGCCCGACCTCCTTGGGAAGGGCCACACTCTCGTCACCGGTGGCAGCCAGCAGCCCCCTGGCCAGAAGCTCCTCGATGGGGGACTTGGCCGAGGCCGCGGTCACCTCGCGCCGCGCGTTGGGCACCCTGCCGCTGGGCGGCCCCCAGGCGAGCTCGGCGAGGGCGGCGCGTGCCTGCGGCGAGACCTCCGCCACCAGGCGTTCGACGGTGCGGAGGTCGTCGAGGACCCCCGCGAGCCGCCCGCGGGCCGCCGCGGAGTCCGCGAAAGGGGCGGGCGTGCCCGCTCCCACATCGCGGATGATCGCCTCCAGCCGCTCCTGCGGATAGTGCCGGAACACCTCCACCGCCGGCGGGCCCAGCCCCGCCGGGCTCTCCAGTACCTCCCGCACGCCCGGCGCCACGTCGAGGGCCTCGCGCCTGCCGTACACCAGAGCCAGCGCGCACAGCCTGTCCACGGCGGCCGAGACGCGTGCCGCGAGCCCGGCGCTGCGGCCGTCGCCGGGGAGGGCGCGACTCAGGGAGCAGACCAGCGCGTCCAGGGAGGTGGGGCCGCAGTGAACGGTGAGTGTCTCCACCACGGCAAGCGTGAAGCGGTCAAGCCTGTCGAGCACGCGGCCGATCGCCGAGGGGCTCGTCGCCCGCGCCGCCAGCCCCGCGAGGTGGGCGGGCACGGGTGTGACCAGCTCAGGGCGCGCCGAAGTGAGAGCGCACAACTGCTCGTCATCGCGCTCACGCAACCATTGAATGAACTCGTCGCTCACTCATTCCATGGTAGGAGGAACGGGACGCAGGCCAACCATCGCAATAGGGAGAGCATGCGCTTATCGTGGAGATCGGGGATGGAGGGGCGCGGATCCCAATTCGGGGTTGATTCGACGGTCGCTCAATGCCTCGTGTGGGCATAACCTACATCCATTCACTTTCACGACAGTCTGAACGAGGTCACCCCTGTGCCGAGTGGCAAGGTCAAGTGGTACGACGCCGACAAGGGATTCGGCTTCCTCACCCGCGACGACGGCGGTGAGGTCTTCGTCCATTCCTCCGCACTCCCCAGCGGGGTCGACTCCCTTAAGCCCGGCCAGAAGGTCGAGTTCGGTGTGGCCGAGGGACGCCGCGGCCAACAGGCGCTTTCCGTGCGCGTCCTCGAACAGCCCCCGACACTGGCCAAGGCTCCCAGGGCCAAGGGAAAGCGGAAAAAGCCCGACGAGATGGTCGTCATCGTTGAAGATTTGATCAAGCTTTTGGACGCGATCTCCACGTCCTACCAGAAGGGCAAGCACCCCGACGCCACGCACGCGCACAAGATCGCGACGGTGCTCCGCGCGGTGGCGGACGACCTGGAGGGCTGAGCGAGCGCCCTTCAGGTCTGCGCGGAGGCCCTCCGGGCCTCCTGTGTGCGGGGGGCTTGCGCTGTGGGCGCGACCGGGCGGCGTGCGGAGCACGGCCGACAAGACGTACGGCACGGCCCCGCCGTCCGGTCACCCGAACGGGTTGGCCAGCGGCTTCGTACGTTCGACGGTGGGTTGGTTGTCGACATCCTCCCCGTGGACGCGCGAACGAGCCGTCCGCCGGTTCGCCGAGCCCCGGCTCCGGGACAGGCGCAGCCGACGCGCGATGAGCAGCCACGCCAACGTCAGCCCCGTCACGGCGGCCACCCCGGCCAGCCCCGCCGGGCCGCGCGAGAGCAGCGACATGACCAGCCCGGCGACACCGCCCAGCACCCAGCCGAGCTGGAGGAGCGCTTCCACCACCCCGAAGGTGGACGAGCGCACCTCCTCCCCGATCTCCCGCTGCACGATCGCGTCCAGCGCCAGCTTGCCGAGTTCCTGGGCGAAAGCCGCGACCAGCGCCACGGCCACGCCGGCCCACAGGCCGAAGAGGTAGGCCGCCACCGCGGCGGTCGCGGTGCAGAGGCCGAGCGAGGCGAGCACGGCGATCTGCGGCGACCTGGCACGTATCAGGGACGCCGCGGCGGCCCCCGCCAGGCCGCCCGCGCCCGCGGCCACCGCCAGCAGGGCGATGGTGCCCTCGGCGGGGAGGCCGGGGAGATGCTTGTCCTGGACCAGGAAAAGTAGATAAAAGAGGAGGAACCCTGAGAAGACCCGGATGGCGGCGTTGGCCCTCAGTGCCTCCGATACCACGGGACCGACCCTGAGCAGGGTGCGCCACCGCGCGATCTTCGCGCCCTCCTCGTCGACCTCGGCCTCTTCGAGATCGGGGGAGTCGATGTGGCGCGGGAGCCGTACGGCCTGGACCCCGAGCACCAGGAACAGCACCATGGCCCCGCGCAGCACCCACTCCGCCCCGAGCCAGGCCACAAGGCCCGCCCCGATGGGCAGGGCCACCCCCGCTGTGACCAGCGAGAACAGGGCAACCCTGGCGTTGGCGGTCACCAGTGTGGTGTTGGCGGGCAGCACGCTCGGCATGATCGCCGCTCGGGACACGTTGTACGCCTTGGACAGCACCAGCACGCCCAGGGCCGCGGGGAACAGGGTGATCACGTCACCGGGGCGTACGGCGGCTGCCATCGCGAAGCACAGCAGGCCCCTGGCGAACAGGGTGCCCGCCATGACGTAGCGGCGGCCGGAACGGAAACGATCCAACACGGGGCCGACAAAAGGGGCCAGCACGGCGAACGGCACCATTGTGATCAAGAGGTAGAGCGCCACGTGGCCGCGCGCCTCGTCGACCGGCAACCCGAAGAACAGCGTGCCTGCCAGCGCCACCGTGATCAGCGCGTCGCCCGCGCTGTGCGCGGCGGTCACCTCGATCAGACGGCCAAGCCCCGTACGGCCCGCCCCGCCGGCGTGCGTCAACCGCCGCGTCGCCCTGCCGACACTCCGTGTCGCCCCCGCGGCGCCCCGGCCGACCTTGCGCGACGTGCCCGCGGCCCCTCTCCCGGCACGCACAGTGACCCGCCCCGCCCGGGAAGCCCCTCGACCGAAACCCCGGGCCACCTCCCCGATCTTCCGCCAGTTCATCACAGTTTCATTATGCGGCGGTCATTCATGTCGGGTTGGGACCTGCTTTGGGTGGGTTGGTGGGGCGGTGGGAGGACGGGCGGGGGTGGGGCGATGGCTCGGGGCGGGCTGGGAGGCGTTTTTTGGGGGTGGAAGGGCTGTTGGGGGGATGTGTTGCAGGTTTGGTGTGGTGCTGGGTGCTGGCCGGTGTGGGGATGGGTGAGAATGAAGTGTGAGCCGTACTCGATCCCGCACCCCAGCACTCGACCAGGCATGCGTCGACGCCGTCGAGTTGGCCCGTGTGGCCGCGCAGCAGATCGCCAGGCCGGGTGAGGTCGGCGAGCATCTGGGTTATGAGGGCGAGGGTGACCGGGTCGTCACGCATTACTTCGCGTGCCTGGACCGCGCCTACCGGGGATGGCGCTGGGCGGTGACGGTGGCGCGGGCGTCGCGGGCGCGGCATGTGACGGTGAGTGAGACCGTGTTGCTGCCCGGGGCGGAGGCGCTGATGCCGCCGGCGTGGGTGCCGTGGAGCGAGCGGCTGCGCCCCGGGGATCTCGGGGTGGGGGATCTGCTGCCGACGTCGGCGGACGACGACCGGCTGGCGCCGGGGTTCAGTTCCGACGACGACACCGACCACCAGATGTTCTTCGAGTACGGCCTGGGCCGTGCCCGTGTGCTTTCCCCGCTGGGGAGGGATCAGGCGGTGCGGCGCTGGCACTCGGGCGAGTCGGGCCCGCATTCGCCGTTGGCGCACGCGGCGCCGGCGCAGTGCTCGACGTGCGGTTTCTATTGGCCGCTCGCGGGGGCGCTGAGGATGGGGTTCGGGGTGTGCGCGAATGAGTACGCGCCGGACGACGGCAAGGTGGTGGCCGCCGATCACGGGTGCGGGGCGCATTCCGAGGCGGCCGTGATGCCTCCGACTCTTGAGCAGCCGCCCCCGATCCTCGATGATCTTGGCTATGACCTGATGGAGGCCGACGACGAGGCCACCGATCTGACCGGGTCGGTCGAAGAGGATGTGTCTGAGCCTTTCGGTCACTCCTGACGACCGGCCGACGCCCCCACCTCTTCCTGGGACCACATACATGACCGATATTTCTGGTAGTGATGTCGCGGCCCCTGCCACAGCATCCGGTGACGACGTGTTCGGGGTCGCCCGGATGCGGGCGGCCGTGCTGGACGCCTGGTCGGCGTCGCCCGCAAGGTTTCGTGAGGACGCCAACGCCGAGGAGGACTTCGCCCTCGGCGGCTACCGCGACCGGTTGATCGTGGAGTTGGCGCAGAACGCGGCGGACGCCGCCCTGCGGGCGGGAGTGCCGGGACGGCTGCGCCTGGTGTTGAAAGACGGGGTCCTGACGGCGTCGAACACCGGCGCCCCGCTCGACGCCGCCGGTGTCGAGGGGCTGGCGACGCTGCGGGTCTCGGCCAAACACGACCAGAAGGGCGCCGCGGGCAGGTTCGGCGTGGGGTTCGCGGCGGTGGTGTCGGTCTGCGACGCCCCGCTGATCGGGTCCCGCGCGACCGGTGCCGTGCGATGGTCGCGCGAGGAGACCGCCGCGCTCGTGGCCGGCCTGCCCTCCCTGTCCGGGGTGCTGCGCGACCGCGAGGGCCATGTGCCCATGCTGCGCCTGCCGTTCGCCGCCGAGCCTCCGGAGGTGCCGGAGGGCTTCGACA
This sequence comes from Sinosporangium album, assembly GCF_900100605.1. Taxonomy (GTDB): domain Bacteria; phylum Actinomycetota; class Actinomycetes; order Streptosporangiales; family Streptosporangiaceae; genus Sinosporangium; species Sinosporangium album. Next base: position 49,797 of record NZ_FNCN01000016.1, read on the forward strand.
CGGTCGTACGGCTGCCGCTGCGCGACAAGACCGCCGAGGAGAGCGTCCGGCGGATGCTGGACGAGACCGATGCGGCGCTGCCGCTGGGCATGCCCGCGCTCGGCGTGATCGAGATCGACGTGGACGGTGACACCCGCACCGTCGCCGCCGACAACTGGCGTGTCGTCTCGGCGTCGGGGGAGTTCACCCCGGAGCAGGTGGCGGAGCTGTTCGCCGACAGGCCGACGGAGGAGCGGGCGAGGCCGTACTGGTCGGTGCGCTGGGCGGTGCCGCTGGCGGCGTCCGGTGAGCCGCTGCCCCTGCCGGCGGGCGTGCCGCCGGTGGTGCACGCGCCGACGCCCAGCGACGAGCCGCTCGACCTGCCGGCGCTGCTCATCGCGACGTTCCCCATGGCGACCGACCGCAGGCATGTGGCGAAGGGGCCGCTGACGGCGTTCCTCGTCGAGCGTGCGGCCGAGAGCTACCTGGAGCTGCTCTCCGGGCTGCCCCGCACGCCCGCGCTGCTGGGGCTGGTCCCGGGGCTGATGGGCAAGGCGGAGCTCGACGCGGACATCCGGCGCGCGATCCTGCGCCGGCTGCCCGATACGCCGCTGCTGCCGGCGTTGTCGGCCCCGGCCGAGCCGCGGGGCACCGGACCCGTGGACCCGTTCGAGCTGCTCAACGAGCCGGAGAAGACGGCGCGGCCCGCCGGCGACGAACCCGACGGGTGGTGGCGCCCGTTCGAGGGCGCGGTGGCGGGCCGCCAGGCCACGTCGGTCGCGGGGTCGGCCGAGCTGCTCGACCTCGTGGCGCCGGTGGTGCCCGGCCTGCTGCCCGCCGACTGGCCTTCGCGCCATCCGGCGCTGACCACGCTCGGGGTCAGGCGGGTGGAGCTGGCCGAGGTGATCGAGCTTCTGTCGGGCGACGCGGTCGAGGGCCGCGACCCGGCGTGGTGGCGTTCGCTGTACGACGTGCTGCCGGCCGACGACCCGGAGGCCATCGGCGCGCTGCCGGTCCCGCTGGCCGATGGGCGGCTGGTGCGCGGGGCGAGGGGCACCCTCGTGCTGACGGAGGGGTCGTCGTCCCTGGACCCGGCCGTGCTGGCGCCGCTCGGGCTGCGCGTCGTCCACCCCGACGCGGCCCATCCGCTGCTGTCGCGCCTCGGGGCGGCCGAGGCGACTCCGCGCACGGTGCTCGACGACCCGCTGACCCGGGCCGCGGTGGCCGAGTCGATCGACAGCGGGGAGGCCGAGCCGGTGGCGGCAGCCGTACTCGCCCTGGTGGAGGCGGCGGGGCTGACGGCGGGGGAGGCCCCGTGGCTGGGGGATCTGGCGCTGCGGAGTGAGGCCGGTGAGTTGTATCCCGCCGGCGAGCTGCTGCTGGCCGGTGGCACGCTGGCGGGCCTGGTCGAGGAGGACACGCCGTTCGGGGTGGCCGCGCCCGACCTGGTGGAGCGTTACGGGCCGCGCGTGCTGGCCGCGGCGGGGGTGCTCGACGGGTTCGCGGTGGCCAACGACACCGACGTGCTGTTCGACCTCGATGAGTGCGATCACGGGCTCGACCGCGAGGAGGAGTGGCTCGAGGCGGTGCTCGACATGATGCCCGAGCTCGACGTGCCGCCGGTCGCGCCGGAGTTCACCGCGATCAGGGACCTGGAATACGTCGCGGACTGGAAGGCCGCCCTGGCGCTGCTGACCCGTCCGCCGCTGCGCGCCGCCTTGCATCCGCTGCGCGTGGTGTCGGGGGGCGAGACCATCGAGGTCCCCTCGTATACCGCGTGGTGGCTCAGCACCCACCCGGTGCTCGGCGGGCACACGCCCACCTCGCTGCGGGTGGCCGACGGCGATCCGCTGCTGTTCGGCCTGTACGGCGAAGCCCCCGCGGGCCTCGACCCCGCGGCCCTGTCCATGATCGGTGTGCGCACGACGCTGGCCGACCTGCTCGCCGAGCGCGGCGGCCCCGAGGAGCTGCTCGATCTGCTCGCCGATCCCGATCTCGAGGTCGACCGGGCGCAGCTCCGCTCCCTGTGGATCGCGCTCGCGGCCGTGGACCCGGCGAGGGTCGAGCCGCCGGGCGCGGTGCGGGCGGTGCTGCACGGCGAGATCGTCGTGGCCGATGCCGAGGACGGGCATCTGGTGGGCGGCTCGGGAACGGGCGGCTCGGGAACGGGCGGCTCGGGAACGGACGGCTCTGCAACGGGCGGCTCTGGCGCGGGTGGCGCGGGAGGGCCCGTGGTGGTGGAGGCGCCCGACCTGCTTTCGCGCGTGGCGGACCGGCCGCTGCTGCTGGCGCCGTTCGATCTCGCCGAGGCGCTGTCGGAGCTGCTGGACCTGCCGCTGGCCGGCGAGGTCGTGGCGGGCGAGGTGACCTCGTCCGGCACCGTACGGCAGGTGCCGGCGGCGGTGCGCTCGCTGCTGCCGACGGCGCCGTCGACCTATGTGGAGCACGACGAGCTGCTGGTGGACGGCGTCCCGGCCTCGTGGAGGTTCTTCGAGGGAGCGGTGCACTGCTCGGGGGTCGACGGTCTCGCGCGCGGACTCGCCTGGGCGGCGGGCCACTGGGCCGACCGGCTGGCCGTGGCCGCGCTGCTGCGCGACCCCGACGCGGTGCCGCTGCTGCTGGCCGAGGCCGACCTCGACAGTTTGAACGGCTGACGCGAGGCGGACGGCCGGCGCGTCACACGGTGGCGGGCCCCTGCGGGGGGTCGCCACCCGGCCGTTCGTCGTCGCCCGCGCGCACCGGTGCGGCGCGGGCCGCGGCGCGGCGGTCTTTGCGGCGGATGAACCAGACCCCGAACGCTCCGCCGACGATGCCGGCCACGCATGTCCACACCCACCAGCTCTGCTCCAGGTCGGGCTGGAACACGAGCAGCACGATCAGCGCGAGCGCCCAGATCCCCGTGCCGACGAGCACGGTCGCCATGTCGTTGGTCTTCAGCGGCTCGGGGTCGGGTCGGCGCGGCTGGCTCACGCATACACCCTACTTCGCCACCGTTCCCCGGCTCCGCGCCCACTCTCGGTAGGGCGCCGCGGAGTCATGATCGCGATGTGCGGTCCCGACTCACGGTGGGGGATTGGTCGCGGAGAGAGGTGAGTAGGCTCGGCGTCTGCCGGAAAACTGTGGTGCTTGGAGGGAATGCCATGGAAGCGTATATAGTTAGCAAAGGTAATGAGACATGCTAACGAACCCTCCCAAGGTAAGCCCGGTCGCGAACCTGCGAAGCGACGTCGGGTTGGCTTCCGCGCTACGAGTAACGCTGGCGCGGCTGAACAGAAGACTGCGAAGACAGTCGGCGAAGCACTCGCTGACTCCCACGCAGCTCGCGACGCTCGTCGCGGTGGATCGGCATTCCGCGATAACCCCCGGCGAATTGGCCGAGCAAGAGAAGGTACAACCGCCCTCGATGACAAGGGTGATCGCCGCGCTGGCCGCGCGCGGCTTGGTCTCCCGCACTCCCCATCCGACCGACAGGCGGCAAGTGACCGTCACCGTGACCGAAGCCGGGCTGGCGCTGTTGAAGGAGGAGCGCCGACTCAAAGAGGCCTGGCTGGCACAGAGGTTGAAGGAGTTGACTCCCGAGGAGAGAACGGTGCTGCGGCAGGCGGCACCGATCTTGGAGAAGCTCAGCAAGATCTAGCGGACCCCGACGAACGCCGCGCGGTCGTGCCGAAGGCACGGCCGCGACCCGACCAAGCCGCCGAGCCTTGGCGGGAGAGTCGGCCCGGAACGGGAGCGCGGGTCGAACCTGGAAGTGACGAAACCGGTGCGGGCGACGCCGCGGACGCGGCGGTCGAGATCGCCGCGCCGGCTGCGGAGGCCGACGCCGTACCCGCTCGGGGTGGGATGTTCCGATCCCTGCGGATCTACAACTACCGCCTGTTCGCGAGCGGCGGCGTGGTGTCCAACACCGGGACGTGGATGCAGCGCACCGCGCAGGACCTGCTGATCCTCGACCTGACCAAGGGCAGCGCGGCGGCGCTCGGCCTGGCGACGACGCTGCAGTTCATGCCGCAGTTGCTGTTCGGGCTGTGGGGCGGGGGGCTGGCCGACCGCTATCCCAAGCGGCCGGTCCTGATCATCGCGCAGTCGATCATGGGTGTGCTGGCGCTGACGCTCGGCCTGCTCGTGGTGACCGGGACCGTGGCCGAATGGCACGTCTACGCGATGGCGTTCGTGGTCGGCATGGTCGCCTGTGTCGAGGTGCCGACGCGGCAGTCGTTCGTCGCGGAGATGGTCGGCAAGGCCGACCTGCCCAACGCGATCGCCCTCAACGGCTCGATCTTCAACCTGGCCCGTGTGGTCGGCCCCGCCCTAGCCGGTGTGCTGATCTACGCGCTGGGCGGGCCCGGGCCGATCTTCCTGGTGAACGCGGTGTCGTTCGCCGCGGTGATCTCCGGGTTGATCTTCATGCGCAAGGCGGAGCTCAATCCGTCGGAGCGCGTGCCGCGGGCCAAGGGGCAGCTCCGGGAGGGGCTGCGCTATGTGCTCGACCGCCCGGAACTGCTGATGCCGATGCTTCTGATCGGCTTCGTCTCCATGTTCGCGCAGAGCTTCGGCATGTCGATAGCGCTGATGGCGGGCACAGTGTTCGACGCGGGCGCCGCGTCGTTCGGGGTGGCCTCAAGCGCGTTCGCGATCGGTGCTCTCGCCGGTGCGCTGCTCGCCGCGCGCCGGGTCAAGCCGAGCAGGAAGTTGATCGTCGGGGGCGCGGTGAGCTTCGCATTGCTCCAGATGCTCTCGGCTCTCATGCCGTGGTATCCGCTTTACCTCGCCGCGCTGATCCCCGCCGGCATGGCGATGATCACCGTGAACACCGCGGCCAACGCGGCCGTGCAGATCGCGACCTCGGCGGAGATGCGTGGGCGTGTGATGGGCATATACGTCCTGGTCTTCACCGGAGGCGTTCCCGTCGGCGCCACCGTACTCGGCTGGCTCGCCGAGCTCGGCGGGCCCCGTGCCGGTGTGATGATGACCGGAGTGCTGACCTTGGCCGGCGTCGGCCTGGCCACGGCGCTCACCAAGGTGATCACGCGCAGGAGGAGCTCACGTGCGGTTGTTCGTGGCGTTGCTGCCGCCCCGGGCGGCGCTCGCTGAGGTCGAACGGCTGGTCGCGCCGCACCGCGACGACTGGCCGGGGCTGCGCTGGACCGACCCCGGGCTCTGGCACCTCACCCTCACATTCATGGGTGAGGTGCCGGACGGGCTCCGGCCCGATCTGGAGGTACGGCTGGCGCGGGCGGCCTCGCGCCGCCCGCCCATGACGCTGGCGTTCGCCGGGGCGGGGGCCTTCCCGTCCCGGGGGCGCGCCCGGGTCTTCTGGGCGGGCGTCAATGGGCCACGCCCGGCCCTGACTCGGCTGGCGGAGTCCGTCGAGGCCGCCGCCCGGCGTGCGGGGGCCTCGCAGGGGGAGGCGCGGCCGTACCACCCGCACCTCACCCTGGCCCGCACGCGGGCGCGTACCGGCGGTGAGGATGTGAGACCGCTGGTCGAGGCCCTGGAGGCGTTCGAGGGGACGCCGTGGCGGGCCGAGGAGATCCACCTCATGCGCAGCATGCTGGGACGTCCTGTGCGATATGACTCACTCGCGTCCTGGCCGCTTCGTGGCCCTAACACCGCCTAGGCGGGGTTAGGCTCCATGGCGTGGAACGTCCTCGCCGCTGGTTGCTGCCCACCGTCCTCGGGCTGCTCGTGCTGATCGTGGTGATCGGCGCCGCCCTGACGTGACCCTCGGGCCCGCCGGCTACCAGGCGTAGGCTTCGGGAGCGGTCTTGTAACCGGGGAAGATCTCGTCGATCCGCGTCAACGCGCCGTCGTCCAACGTGATCTTGAGTGCTCGAAGTGAGCCTTCGAGCTGGTCGAGCGTGCGCGGGCCGATGATCGGCGCGGTGACGGCCCTCTGATGGAGCAGCCAGGCCAGGCCGACGTGTGCCGGGTCCTCGCCGAGCTCATCGCAGAACGCCTCGTAGAGTTCGATTTTGTCCCGGTGTTTCTCCAACTCCTTGGTGATGAACTCCGACGCCGACCGGCCCTTGTCGGTTTTGCGGAGCACGCCGCCCAGCAGTCCGCCCGCGAGCGGACTCCACGGAATAAGGCCCACCCCGTAGTCCTCGCACGCGGGGATCACCTCAAGCTCGGGCGCGCGAACAATCAGGTTGTAATGCGTCTGCTCCGACACCAGGCCAAAGGAATGGCGCCGCCGTGCCGATTCCTGTGCTTTGACGATGTGCCAGCCCGCGAAGTTGGACGACCCCACATAGAGGATCTTGCCCTGCTGCCGCAGGACGTCCATGGCCTCCCAGAACTCTTCGAAAGGCGTGCTTCTATCGATGTGATGCGCCTGGTAGACATCGATGTAATCAGTGTGGAGGCGTTTCAACGAGGCGTCGCAGGCGCGGCGGATGTTCAGCGCCGACAGCAGGTTCTCGTTCGGCCAGTCGCCCATCGAGCCGTAGAGCTTCGTCGCGATGACGGTTTTCTCCCGGCGGGCTCCGCCTTTGGCGAACCACCGGCCGATGATCTGCTCGGTGACCCCCTCGCCTTTCTTCCAGCCGTAGACGTTGGCCGTGTCGAAAAAGTTGATTCCGAGGTCGAGGGCCCGGTCCATGATTGTGTGGGAGTCCTCTTCGGAGGTCTCCCGGCCGAAGTTCATGGTGCCGAGACAGAGCCGGCTGACCGACAGCCCGCTGCGTCCGAGGTTCACATAGTCCATGAGTTTCAGCGTAGATACCCGGAGTGCACTCCAGGAGAGCCCACGCCGGTCCGATGTTGATCTTCTCTGTGGGAGTTCATCCTCCGGTGCGGGCATCAGCGGATAACAGGGCATGATGGCGGCATGGGGACACGACGGGGGCGCGTTTATCGCCGAGTCCGACGGATCACTGTCGCCGGGGCCCTGTCGGCCTCGGTGCTCGCCGTCTGCGCCGTCCCCGCCTTAGGAGCTTCGTCCAAGGAGTCCGCGGCGCCGTCCGAGGGGGCCGCGGGCTCTGCGGGGCCCGTGTCCTCGGCCGTGTCCTCGGCCGTGTCCTCGGCAGTCTCCTCGGCCGCGCCCGAGGAGACCGAGAAGCTCGCCTTCAGGATCACTGACAGCCGCATCGGCGAGTCGAGCGGCCTGGCCGTCTCGCCGACGCACGACGGCGTGATCTACACCCACAACGACAGCAGCGACGGCCCCGTCTTCTACGCGCTCGGGCCGAACGGCCGCACCAAGGCGAGGTTCACGCTCAAGGGGGCCGTCGCCCGCGACTGGGAGGGCATGGCGGCCTCCGTCGAACCGGGGACCGGGCGGGGCGTGCTGTGGTTCGCCGATATTGGCGACAACTTCAACGGCGCCTGGCCGGACTACTCGGTGTACAAGGTCTACGAGCCGACGTCGATGACCGGTGGCGCGCTTGAGGCGGTCCGCTACCGCTTCCGCTACGCCGACGGAAACCGCAACGCCGAAGGCGTGATGGTGAACCCGCGCACCGGCCGGCTCTACATCGTCAGCAAGGAGTTCAGCGGCTCCATCTACGAGGCGCCGAAGCAACTGCGCACCGACCGGGTGAACATGCTCCGCCGCGTGGGGTCGGCCCCCATCATGGCGACCGACGCCGCCTACGCCCCCGACGGGTCGAGTTTCATTATCCGCACCTATCTCTCCGCCTCGCTCTACCGCGCGCCGGATGAGCTGATCGCACGGGTGTCGATGCCCGCCGTACGGCAGGCCGAGACGATCGCCTACACCCGCGACGGAAAGGCGGTGCTCACCGGCACCGAAGGGGCCGGAAGCCCGGTTTACCGCGTTCCGCTCCCGGCGGAGGCGTATCCCACCCCGACGCCGAGCCTCACCCCGTCGCGGGCGGCGGCCGAGAAGAGGGATGACGGGACGGACGCCGCCGCCGCGCGCGCCGACGAGGGGCAGGACGATTCCGGCGTTCCCATCGGCATGATCGCGCTGTGGCTGGTCGTCGCCGTCGGCGCCACCGGGGTGATCGCCTTCATCGCCCGCCGCGCGCACTGAGCCCGGCCGTTCGCCCGGCCGTTCGCCCGGCCGCTCGTTCCGCCGTTCGGCCGGCCGTCCGGCCGTTCGGCCGTTCGTTCCGGCCCGGTCCGTGCCTTGCCGGCCTCTGGGTTCGGCCTCGCCGGACTTGATGGGGCATTGACTGCGAGTGAAGTGTGTCGGTCATGCGCGGTGGGCTCTTCCGGGATGCTGGGAGTGGCGCTAATTTTCGGAGATGCGTCTGTTGATGACCTGTGCGTCCGGTTTGGTGGACTCGCACATGGTCTCGGCGTGGCGCGCCGATCGCTATGTACCAGTACTCCAGGCTGAGGGGGCATCGTCAGCGATTGTCTACCCTGAGGGAGTTGTGGAACCGGGGCAGCCTACGCTCGTTGCACTGAATGAGGGCTTCTGTACCGGTGTCAGCCTGGGCTGGCCTATCGCGAAAGGCGGTGTCGGATTGATGGGCGTGCGCGATCTGGCGACCGTTCCAGGGGAACGTGCGGAATCGGGGCGAGGAGCGCCGGGCTCCCCGCCGCGCGGTAGCCGTTCCCGTCGGACCGTGGGAATCCGCAGGTCGGCGCGGGGGTACGTGCGGTGAGCTCAGAACGCATCGGGGTGGTCGGGGCCGGAATCCTCGGCCTTGCCATCGCGCGTGAACTCGCACGCGAGCGGGGCGCGACGGTGACCGTACTGGACAAGGAAGACCGGATCGCCGCCCACCAGACCGGCCACAACAGCGGCGTCGTCCACGCCGGCATCTACTACACGCCCGGCTCGCTCAAGGCGAAGCTGTGCCGTGAGGGCATGGCGATGATGCGCGCCTACTGCGCGGAGCACTCCCTTCCCTATGACGAGGTGGGCAAGCTCGTCATCGCGACCACACCGGCCGAGCGGGCGGGGCTGCGGCGCATCGCGGAGCGGGCACGTGCCAACGGCGTGGCCGACGTCGCCGTGCTGGACGGCCTGGGGCTGCGCGAGATCGAGCCGAACGCGGTCGGGGTCGGCGCGGTGCATTCGCCGCGTACGGCGATCACCGACTTCGCCGCCGTCGCCCGCCGGTTCGCCGCCGATGTCGAGGAACTCGGCGGTGGCCTGCGGCTGTCGCACCCGGTCCAGGCGATCCGCGAGACGTCGAGCGGGGTGCAGGTGCGGGCCGCCGGACAGGACTTCACCTTCGACAAGCTCGTCGTGTGCGCCGGACTCGGCACGGACGCGGTCGCGAAAATGGTGGGTCGCTCCGGGGAAATGCGCATTGTGCCGTTCCGCGGAGAGTTTCAGAAACTTACCGGATCGGCGAAAGACCTGGTGAAGGGCCTGATCTATCCGGTCCCAGATCCCCGATATCCATTCCTAGGGGTGCATCTCACCCGTAGGGTGGACGGAGACGTGCTGGTCGGGCCGAACGCGGTCATGGCGCTCGCCTACGAAGGCTACTCCTGGGGACGTATCGTGCCCTCGGAGCTGCGAGACATCCTGGCCTGGGAGGGCACCCGGCGCATGGCGCTCAAGCATTGGCGCACAGGACTGTCCGAGGTCTACGGCTCGCTCATCAAGGAAGCGTTCCTCGCGGGGGCGCGAAGATTCGTGCCCGCCCTCTCGGTCTCCGACCTCGCTCCCGCGACCGGGGGCGTGCGGGCGCAGGCCGTGGCGAGGGACGGCGGCCTGCTCGACGACTTCGCCATTGATGTGCACGGCCCCGTCGTGCTCGTGCGCAACGCGCCCTCCCCGGCGGCCACCTCAAGCCTGGCGATCGCCAAGCACGTGGCCGCAGTCGTCCCCCCGGCGGGGCGCGGAGGGCCGCAGGGGGCGCAAGGGGCGCCGGAACCGCGAGAACCGAGGGAACCGCGAGAACCGCGAGAGCACGGTAAGAACCATTGACCACCGGCATTCTCCCACTAGGGGGTGAAGACAGGGACGTGACCGACTCCCCGGAAGCACGACTCCTGATCGTCGAGGACGAACCCAACATCCTCGAACTCTTAGCGGCAAGTCTGAGATTCGCCGGATTTGAGGTTAAAACCGCTGGGACCGGCTTGGAGGCGGTCTCCGCCGTACAACGGCACCGGCCAGATCTCGTCGTACTCGACGTGATGTTGCCGGACATGGATGGTTTCGATGTGGTGCGCAGGTTGAGGGGCGGCGGCACGCACACACCGGTCGTCTTCCTCACGGCGCGAGACGGCACCGAGGACAAGATCCGCGGGCTGACGCTGGGCGGCGACGACTACGTGACCAAGCCGTTCAGCCTGGAAGAGGTGATCGCGCGCATCCGCGCCGTGCTTCGCCGTACGTCGGGAGGCCCGTTCACCCCGCCGCCGCGGCTCACCTTCGCCGACGTCGAGCTGGACGAGGAGAGCCACGAGGCGTGGCGAGGCGGCAAGGCGATCGCCCTGTCGCCGACTGAGTTCAAGCTCCTGCGCTACTTCATGGCGAACGCCGGACGCGTGCTGTCGAAGGCTCAGATCTTGGACCACGTGTGGGACTACGACTTCCGGGGAGACGCCGGAATCGTCGAGTCCTACGTGTCGGTGCTGCGCCGCAAGATAGACAACCGTGACCCCCGGCTCATCCACACCCTGCGGGGCGTGGGCTATGTGCTGCGGCTGCCGCCGGGAACGTGATGATCAACCGCGTCAGGCGGCTGTCGGCCCGCACCCCCCTCCGGGTCAAACTGGTCGCCGCGGTGATCGCGCTGACGGTGACCGGGCTGCTCGCGGTGGGGACGGGCAACGTCTCGCTGCTGCGGAACTATCTGGTCGAACGGGTCGACACCCGCATCGACGAGGTGGCCGACCGGGTCATCTGGCGCGTTATCCGCAAGCCGAAGGAGGACAAGCGGGTCTGGGTGCCCGACGACGCGATGGTGCGCATCACCAACGCGTCGGGCATGGAGGAGTACTTCGAGAGCGGCATCGACGTGCAGGGGCTTCCCGAGCCCCGGCTCACCGGGGTGCCGCTGCACGAACCGCACACCGTGCGGGCCGTGTCGGGGACGCTCCTCTGGCGGGTGAAGATCCAGCCCGCCGAGGGCAACCGTACGCTGGTCGTGGCCATGACCATGTCCGAGGTCAACCAGACGACCAGCACCTTGGCGGGGTTCGAGCTGCTCGGCGGCGTTGTCGTCATAGTCCTGCTCGCCGGCATCGGGGCGGTGATGGTCCGCCGGAGCCTGCGCCCGCTGACCGAGATCGAGCGTACGGCGGGAGCCATCGCTGCCGGGGAGCTCAGCCGACGGGTCCCCGAGGCCGCGGGCGACACCGAGGTGGGCCGGCTCGCCCGCGCGCTCAACGGCATGCTCTCCCAGATCGAGAGCGCCTTCACGGCGCGTTCCCAGTCGGAGCGGGCCGCTCGCCGCTCCGAGGAGCGCATGCGCCAGTTCGTCGCCGACGCCTCGCACGAACTGCGCACCCCGCTCACCTCCATCCGGGGCTTCGCCGAGTACTACCGCCAGAACCCCGACGCCGACACAGACGAGCTGATGCGCCGCGTCGAGTCGCAGGCGGCCCGCATGGGCGTCTTGGTGGACGACCTCCTGCTTCTTGCCCGACTCGACCAGAAGCGGCCCCTGGACACCCACCCGGTGGACCTTCTCGCCGTCGCCGCCGACTCCATGCACGACGCACGCCTGCTCGCGCCGGAACGCGCCATCTCCCTGGAGGTTGTGGGGGACGAGGCGATGATCGTCAACGCGGACGAGACGCGGCTGCGCCAAGTGGTCGGCAACCTCATGTCCAACGCGCTCATGTACACGCCGGAGCCCGGCGCCATCACGATCAGGGTGGGCGTGGAGCAGGAGGAGGCGTTCATCGAGGTCGCCGACGAGGGCCCCGGGCTCTCCCCGCAGCAGGCGGAACGCGTCTTCGAGCGCTTCTACCGGGCAGACTCCTCCCGCGCCAGGCGGGGCGTGGAGGACGGGGGCAGCGGGCTTGGGCTCGCCATCGTCGCGGCGATCGTCGAGGCCCACGGTGGCTCGGTCGCGCTCAAGACCACGCCGGGCTCCGGATCCACCTTCCGCGTCACCCTGCCCCTCGCCCTCGACTAGCCGCACCGGCACCCGGCTTGTACCGGCACCCGGCTTGTACCGGCACCCGGCCGCCGGCCGCCGACACGCTTCTGACGTGCGTCATTATCGCCTCAAATAAAGATCACATCGGGTGAAGCCTCGACAAGGGCGGGTCGGCGGCCGGCGTCGCTCGGAGAGCATCGGCCCCATGAACAGCTCACTTCCGGTGTGCGAGGCCGACGTGCCCGCCACCGGGCGGTGCCGCGAGGGGAACACCTATGACATCGCCCCCGCCGCTCTCCCTGAGCCCGCCCCCGATCCCGTACCCGCTCACGCGGCGACGCGGCTGCTGACGCGGCTGCGGACATCCACCGGACGGCAGAACCCCTACCCCGTCTATGCGGCATTAAGAAACCTCGGCCCGCTGCTCCCCACCACGTGGGGCGGCCTGCTGGCCACCGACTACGACACCTGCGCCCGTGTGCTGCGCGAACCGGGGTGGCTCGTGCCGAGCACCCTGTGGAAAGACCGCAACGTTCCCGGGTGGCGGAGCAGGGTGTCCCTAGCCGAGGCGGCGCGGTCCATGATGCAGTTGGACGGCTCCGCTCACGCCAGGCAGCGGACGGCGCTCGCGGGGCGGCTGTCCGCCCGTGCGGTCGCCGAACTCGGGGGTGTGATCGAGCGGGCCGTCGGCGAGCGCCTCGACGCCCTCGACGACGAGCTGCGGCGCACCGGCTGCGCCGACTACGTCCGCATCGTGTCCGACCCGCTGCCCATGACCGTGCTGTGCCTGGTGCTGGGCCTCCCCACGGCCGACGCCGGATATCTGGTGGAGGCCGCCCGGAACTACTCCTACGCCTTCGAACTGTCGCCGACGGCCGAGGAACTCGACGCCGCCGACACCGCCGCCGTGGCCATCTACGACTATGTGCGGGACGAGGCCGAGCGGCGCCGTGCCGTACCCCGCGGCGACCTGTTGAGCGACCTGGTGGAGATGGAGGACCGGGAGGGGCCGGTGGACCTCTCCTACCTCGTCGGGGGCACGCTGGTCGTCACCGGGTGGGAGACCACGGCCGCGCTGCTGAACGGCATGGTGGTGGGCCTCGGCCGCCATCCGGAGCAGGCGGCGTGGCTGCGGGCCAACCCCGGTGAGCTCGAACGGGCGTGCCGGGAGGTGCTGCGGTGGGACCCGCCCGCGCAACTCGCCAGCAGGGTCGCCGAGCACGACACCGTGCTGGCGGGGCGTCCGGTGGCCGCCGGCCAGATCGTGCACGCCCTGCTGGGATCGGCGCAGCACGACCCGGCCAATGTGGCGCGTCCGGAACAGCTCGACTTCAGCCGCGATCCCGCCCCGTCGCTGGCCTTCGGCCTCGGCCCGCACTACTGCGCCGGCTCCCGGCTCGCGCTGCTGGAAGGCGGACTGGTGCTGTCCGCCCTGCTCGAACGCTTCTCCAGGCTCACGGTCGTCGGTCAACCCGAACGGCCGCGCGGAATCGCCTTCCGGGACATCACCTCACTCATGGTGGCGTACGCATGACCATCATCCGGCCGCCCACGGTCACCCTCCGCAGGCAGGGCCCCGTCGCGTATCTCACCTTGGATCTGCCGCGAACCGGCAACGCCCTCAACATCCTGCTTCTGCGCGAACTCACCGCAGCCGTTCACGAACTGAACCGCGACGACGACATACGCGTGATCGTGCTGGCGGGCGCGGGCGACTGCTTCAGCGTCGGCGGCGACGTACGTGAACTGCTGGACCTGGCGGACTCCGATCCCGGCGGGCGCGCCGTACGGGAGGCCGTGGAGCGCGGGCGTGAGGCATGCCAGGCGCTGTCGGGGGCCCGCCCGATCACGCTGGCCCGGCTCCACGGCAAGGTGTTCGGGGCGGGGCTCGCCCTGGCCGTCCACTGCGACCTGCGCGTCGCGGCGGACGACGCGCTGTTCCGCCTGCCCGAGCTCTCGCTCGGCATGCCTCCCCTGTGGGGAGGCGCGGGCTTTCGCCTGATCTCCGAGATCGGCGCCAGCCGAACTCGGGAACTGGTCTACCTGTGCGACACCATCGACGGACGCACCGCGCTGACCTACGGTCTGGTCCACGGCCTCGCCACCCCGCGCGACCTCGACCAGACGGCCGACCGGTGGGCCCGCAGGCTCAGCCGCCGCCGCGATACCGCCGTGCGCCTCACCAAGACCGCGCTGCGCGCGGCCGAGGCGGCATATCGGCAGGGTGACCTGACACTCGCCGATGGCGACCTATTCCACTATGGACTCAGGTCCATGGTGACTCACGTGAACCTACAGGAAACGCTCAGCAACACCTGAGCTTGGCTCAAGCGCGCTCGGGGATCGTTAACGATCGTGAACCTGATGACCAGTACTGGAGGGACAACCCCCCGTCCTCCATCACAGGTCCGGTGGGCGGCCGACCGCATCAGGGCGCGCTCATGAGGGCCGCCGAGGCGCGCCTGCTCGTTGTGGATGACGAACCCAACATCAGAGAACTCCTCTCCGCGAGCCTGCGCTATTCCGGATTCGACGTGATCACAGCCTGCGACGGCAGGGAGGCGGTGCGGCTGGTCGACCGCATGCAGCCGGACCTGATCGTCCTCGACGTCATGCTGCCGGACCTCGACGGATTCACCGTCGCCACCCGGCTGCGTTCCGCCGGCCACAAGATGCCCGTCCTCTATCTGACCGCGCGGGACGCCACCGAGGACAAGGTGGCGGGCCTGGCGCTGGGCGACGACTACGTGACCAAGCCTTTCAGCCTGGAAGAGGTCCTGGCGCGCATCCGCGCCGTGCTCCGCCGTACGCGCGGCGACCTGGAGATGCCCGCGCGGCTCCAGATCGCCGACCTGGAGATGGACGAGGAATCACACCAGGTGTGGAAGGCGGGCAGGCCGGTACGGCTGTCGCCCACCGAATTCAAACTGCTGCACTATTTCATGGTCAACGCAGGTCGTGTGCTTTCTAAAGCGCAGATACTTGACCACGTGTGGAACTACGACTTCGGCGGTGATGGAGGGGTTGTGGAATCCTATGTCTCCTATCTGCGACGGAAGATCGACAGGACCGAACCGAGGTTGATCCACACGCTGCGCGGCGTCGGCTATGTGCTGAGACCCCCACGCCAGTGACGGCTGACCGGTGGCCGTTGGGCGGAGTGCGACGGTTGTTCCTTCGCACTCCGCTGTGGGTGCGCCTGGTCGTCGGCACCTCCCTGCTGGTCACACTGGCCATCGCCCTCACCGGGGTCTTCGCCGTACAGCTTCTGCGCAGCTACATGCTGGAACGCATCGACGCCCAGCTCTCCGTCGCGGCCAAGCCTTCCCGGGCGCCACCTCCACCTCCCCCGCAGACGTCCCCGCACGACCACGTACCGGCCCCGGCCGATGTGGGGGTGCCCCCCGCGCCGGACGGGCCGAAGGCACTTCTCAGGCCGCTGCGGATGTTTGGAATGTTCTACCTGGTCCTGCTCGGACCGGACGGTCGGCAGATCCGCATGGTCAGCGAGCCGACCGAGCACAGGAGACCCAAACTGCCGTCCCTCACCGCCACCCAGGTCGTGATGCGGGAGAGTATGCCGTTCACCGTGCCGTCGGTGGGCGGGAACGGCCCCCGGTGGAGGGTGCTGGCCGCGCCGCTCAACAACGGGAACAGCCGCGTCGTCGCCGCGAGCCTGCGCGACGTCGACAGTACGGTGGCCAGGCTCGTACGCATCGTGATCGGTGTCGGCGGGGCCATCCTCGTCGTCATGGCGGCGGCCTGCCACTGGCTTGTACGGCGCAGCCTGCGGCCCCTCGCCGAAATCGAACGGACCGCGGGGGCCATCGCCGCGGGAGACCTGTCGCGCCGCGTGCCCGTGGAACACGCCGGCACCGAGACAGGCCGCCTGGGCAAGGCCATCAACGGGATGCTCACGCAGGTCGAGCGGGCCTTCACCGACAGGAAGGCGTCCGAGACCGCCGCACGCCGGGCCGCCAGAGCCGCCGACGAGTCCGCGCGGGCCGCCCAGGAGTCGGCGCTCGCGGCCAGGGACTCCGAGGACCGGATGCGAAGGTTCGTGGCGGACGCCTCCCACGAGCTGCGCACGCCGCTCACCTCGATCCGCGGCTTCGCCGAGCTCTACCGTCATCAGGACAGCGAGGGCGACACGGAGGCCAAGCGGCTGCTGCGGCGCATTGAGGATGAGGCCAAGCGCATGGGCCTCCTGGTGGACGATCTGCTGTTGCTCGCCAGGCTCGACCGGCAGCGGCCCATCGACAGCACTCCCGTCGACCTGCTCAGTCTGGCGGCGGGAGCCGTACTGGACGCGCGGCTGCTGGCACCCGACCGGAAGATCGAGCTCGTGCGGCTCGACGGCGGGGAGGGGGCGCTGACGGTGCCGGGGGACGAGGCCCGGCTCAGACAGGTGGTCGGCAACCTTGTCGACAACGCACTCAGGCACACACCGCCCGGCACGGCGTTCACGGTGAGCGTGGGGGTGGTCGGGGACGGGATGGTCCTGGAGGTCTGCGATCAGGGGCGGGGGTTCGGAACGATGGACCCCGAGTGGGTTTTCGAGCGTTTCTACCGGGCCGATCCCTCGCGGACCCGCGGTATGGGGGGCGGAAGCGGGCTCGGGCTTTCCATTGTGGCGGCCTTGGTCCAGGCCCACAGGGGAACGGTCACGGCGGAGCACGGGCCGCAGGGAGGGGCGCTGTTCCGGGTGGTGCTGCCTCGGAGGCGGATCGCGCCCGAGGCCGGGCGGGAATTGTGGAGCGGCTGAAATCCGCCCCATGTTCGCAGGCCGGCCCATGGGTGTAGTTTTCAGGTGACCTTCAGCTTGGCCGGATCTGGCGTTGAGCTTGGTGAGCTGCAATGGGTCTTGAGATGCTCCCCTTGGGTGAGGATCCCGGCATTCGAGCTCCCGCTGCGGGGGAGCCGCCTGGAGACTTCACCCGTTCCCCGTGGGAGATGCCGCCCGGCCGGGCATGCCCCCGTGGCCCGGCCGGGCGGCCTTTTTTCGGCCTTTCCCGGCCCTCCCGCCTTTCCTTTCTTGGCCTCTGTCCAACGACTTCCCGCTCAGGCGCCTCAGTGCGGTCGCTCGGAGTGCTCGTGGTGCTCCTGCGCGTCCCGCAGGTCGGCCAGCGGGTCCGGGCCGGTGGCGCCGG
Source organism: Sinosporangium album (assembly GCF_900100605.1). Taxonomy (GTDB): domain Bacteria; phylum Actinomycetota; class Actinomycetes; order Streptosporangiales; family Streptosporangiaceae; genus Sinosporangium; species Sinosporangium album. Next base: position 66,913 of record NZ_FNCN01000016.1, read on the forward strand.
CGCCGAGCTCGCGCGGGCCGCTCGCCGAGACGTCGGACGCGTCGGCGACGGCTTCGGCGGCGGCCTCGGCGGCCTGCGCCGCCTCCTCGGCCGCGGCACTGGTCACGGTCGCGTCGGACTCACCGGCTTCGCGGGTGGCGGCGGACTTGGGCAGGGCTTCGGTGAAGGCCCGGGAGACGCCCTGGAGCGCGGAGGTCACCTCGCTGGGAATCACCCAGAACGTATTGCCCTGGCCCTGCGCGAGTTGCGGAAGAACCTGCAGGTACTGGTAGGCCAGCAGCTTCGGGTCGGGGTCGTTGCGGTGAACCGCCTGGAAGACCTGGTCGATGGCCCTCGACTGGCCTTCGGCCTTGAGGATCGCGGCCGTGCGCTCACCTTCCGCCCGCAGGATGTTGCTCTGCTTCTCGCCTTCCGCGGTGAGGATCTGCGACTGGCGGTGGCCCTCGGCGGTGAGGATGGCCGCACGCTTGTCCCGTTCGGCCCGCATCTGCTTCTCCATCGCCTCCTTGATGGTCTTGGGCGGGTCGATGGCCTTGATCTCCACGCGGTTGACGCGGATGCCCCACTTGCCGGTCGCGTCGTCCAGGACGCCGCGGAGCTGGCTGTTGATGGTGTCGCGCGAGGTCAGCGTCTTCTCCAGGTCCATGCCGCCGATGACGTTACGCAGCGTGGTCACGGTGAGCTGTTCGATGGCCTGGATGTAGTTCGCGATCTCGTAGGCCGCCGCCCTGGGGTCCGTGACCTGGAAGTAGAGCACGGTATCGATCTCGACGACGAGGTTGTCCTCGGTGATCACGGGCTGGGGGCGGAAGGACACGACCTGCTCACGCAGGTCGATCATGGGGTATACCCGGTCGATATAGGGAATGACGAAGTTCAGTCCCGGTTGGAGTGTGCGGTTGTAGCGGCCTAGCCGCTCCACGTTGCGGGCCCTGGCCTGCGGCACGATGCGAACGGCGCGCAGGACCGTGAACACCGCGAACAGCACGACCAGCAGTCCGGCGATCAGCACTGCTTCCATGCTTTACTCCCTGCTTTTCCGCGTCTCGGGGGTTTTCTAGTCGGATTTCCCCGGGGAGTCCGCTTCACTCACGCATGCTCGCGCGGGTAGACGAGGGCGGTGGCCCCTTCGATCTGGATCACGTCCACCGTGGCCCCCTCCGGGATGACGAGGGTCTCGTCGTAGGCTCGGGCGGTCCACTCCTCGCCGCCGATGCGGATACGGCCGCCACGCCCGGTGACCTCGTGAGTCACATAAGCCGACCTGCCCACCAGGGCTTGGACACCGAAACGTTGGGAGGGCAGGTTCGACTGCTTCATATGGCGGGCGGCGACCGGCCGCACCAGCACGATCCCGGCGGCCGAGGCGATGGCGAAGACCAGCAGTTGAAGGGGCAGGGGGAGCCCGACGGCGGCCACGCCCGCGGTGAGGAGGGCGGAGGCGCCAAGGAGCGCGAGCGCGGTGGTGAGGGTGAAGATCTCCGCGACCCCCAGGGCCACCGCGAGAATGAGCCAGACAACCCACGCTTCCATGTCGGTCCTCCCGACAACGTGAACGGCTAACAGTGCCTGCGCGTTCTAAGCCCTTACCTCTAACTTAGCTCGGACCATGGGGATAAAGACCGTATCAAATGCTTCGGTGACCCACTTGTGCTCAAGTCGCGACCCCCAGCGCTGAAATGCGCTGGGGGTCGGAAGCCGGGGGTCGGAAGCCGGGGGTCGGAAAAGGTGCGTGTCAGCGGGCCGGGTGGATCGTCCCCATGACCTCCCCGAGCGCCACGCCGCCGGCCGTGGCGGAGATCGCGACCGTGTCCCCGTCCTCAAGGAAAGTACGGCTTCCGCCGTCCAGCAGCTTGATCGGCTCGCTGCCGTTCCAGGTCAACTCGATGAACGAGCCCCGCTCGCCGGGCTCGGTGCCCGACACCGTGCCGCTGGCGAACAGATCGCCCGTGCGGAGGCTCGCGCCGTTGACCGTCATGTGGGCGAGCATCTGGTCGGGTGTCCAGTACATCCCCCGGTAGGGCGGCCGGGAGACCACCTCGCCGTTGAGCCGGACCTCCATCGCCAGATCCAGCCCCCAGTCCTCCCGCCGGCGCAGATAGTCGAGCGGCTTCGGATCCTGGACGCGGCCCGGCACCCGCACGTGCTCAAGCGCCTCAAGCGGGGTGATCCACGGAGAGACGGACGTGGCGAAGGACTTCCCGAGGAACGGGCCGAGCGGGACGTACTCCCACGCCTGGATGTCTCTCGCGCTCCAGTCGTTGACCAGCGTCACACCGAACACGTGGTCGGCGAAGTCCCCGGCCCGCTCGCCGAGCCGCGTCGGCGTGCCGATCACGAACCCCAGCTCGGCCTCGATGTCCAGCCTCGCCGACGGTTCGAACACCGTGTTGGGCACCGTGCCCGGCGCCCGCTGCCCCCACGGCCGCACCACCGGCGTGCCCGACACCACGACCGTGCCCGCGCGCCCGTGGTAGCCGACTGGCAGGTGGCGCCAGTTCGGCTTCAACGGCTCCTCATCCGGGCGGAACATCCGCCCGAGGTTCGAGGCGTGCTCCAGCGAACAGTAGAAGTCGACGTAGTCGGCGACCTCGAACGGCATGTGGAGCCGCGCCTCGCCGAGCGGCACCAGGTGCGGCTCGGCCACGGCCCGGTGCCCCTCGCCTGTGAGCACGTCGCGCACGCGGCTGCGCGTCTCGCGCCATGCCGTACGGCCGCGGGCCAGGAAGGCGTTGAGCGACCCCGTGGCGAACACCTCGTCGGACAGGACCGGGGTGAGGTCGAGGACGTGATCGCCGATCCGGACCCCGGCCCTGCGCCACTCGTCCGGCTCGTTCACCCGGGTGAAAACGCCGTACGGCAGGTTGTCCACATCCCACGCAGAGCCGGCGGCACCCGGCACCCAACTCGGCATCAGCCGTTCTCCTCCTCGATCAGGCCCAACGCCCGAAGATCCTCGATCGGCGTGCTCGTGCTGCACGACCCGTAGCTCACCAGCAGCCGCCGCGCCCGCGAGGCCGTCTCCTCCGGTACGGCTCGCGCCAGCCGTACCAGCTCGTCGGCCTCGGCCGACTCCAGCACCGCGACCGGGTCCCCTCCCTCGACCGCGACGCACGTGGCGAGCAGCAGGTTCAGAAAACCATGCCGGTAGACGTCGAGGACGGGGTCGTAGCGGCGTACGGCGTGGTGCAGCCCGGCCGTGGCCTTGAACGGCAGGTCGCCTTCCACGCAGATGGCGATGAACGCCCCAAGCTCCGCCGGGGTCGGGAACAGCTCCGCCGTCACCCCGCCGCACCTGACCTTGGCCGACAGGCCAGGAGTGAGCGGGAGTCGCGCCACCGCCTCCAGCCAGCCGGGCGCCGACCGCGTCGGCTCCACGTAGACCGGCAGGCCCGTCGCCAGGCAGGCGCCCACCACCGGCTCGGTGCCCTCGCCGGGGATGTCGATCGACACGACCCCGAGACCGGCGAGATCCGGGAGGGCGCCCTTGTCGACGATCAGGCCGATGCTCTTCGGCGGAGCACCGCCGAGCTCGCCGATCCTGCTCGCCGGGCACAGGAACACGTGCGTCAGCACCGGGCTGCCCGCGGCGAGGTCCCGCTCGTGCCGCGCGAGGGCCTCGCCCATCGGCAGCGCCGCCGGCGGGAACAGCCCCGCGTCGTCGACCAGGCCGTTGAAGAGCGTCGCCGCGCCTGCCGTCGCCGCGCCCGCCGTCACCGCGCCCACGTCCACGCGTAGGCGGGGTCCTCACAGGCCAGGGCGGCCTCACCGAGGTCCAGCGGGCGGAAGGTGTCGATCATCACGGCGAGTTCGCTGGTGACCGTGTGCCCCTGCCGTACGGCCTCGATCGACGCCTCCACCGCTCCCGGCTGGGGGCCGTGCGTGAAGCCCGCAGGGTGCAGGGAGATCGAGCCGACGTCGATGCCGGAGCCCTTGCGCGCGGTGTAGTCGCCGCCCACGTAGAACATGAACTCGTCGGAGTCCACATTGTGGTGGTTGTAGGGGATCGGGATGGCTTCCGGGTGGAAATCCAGCGGACGGGGGCAGAACGAGCAGATCACGAAGTTCGGCCCCTCGAAGGTCTGGTGGACCGGCGGCGGCGCATGCGTGCGCTTCACGATCGGCTCGAAGTCGGCGATGTTGAACGCGTACGGGTAGAGGTAGCCGTCCCAGCCGACCACGTCGAACGGGTGGTTGCGGTACACCAGCCGCGTCAGCCCGCCCCGCGTCCGGACCAGCACCGGCACCTCCTCCCCTTCCACGATCAGCGGCCCGCCCGGCGCGCGGAGATCGCGCTCGCAGTACGGCGCGTGCTCAAGGAACTGGCCGTATTTCGACAGGTAGCGCTTCGGCGGCCTGATGTGTCCCGCCGCCTCGATCGCCAGCGCCGACACCGTCTCGGTGAGCGGCACCCAGCGGTGGATCGTGCCTGTCGGGACCACCACGTAGTCCCCCTCGCCGACGTCGATCGCGCCGTACGTCGACTCGAAGCGCGCCCGGCCGGCCTGGATGTAGACGCATTCGTCGCCCATCGAATTGCGGTACAGCTCGCTCGCCGTATCCGCCGACGCGTACGAAATGCGGACATCACCGTTCCCCGTGAGCAGCCGCCGCCCCGCGACGAGGTCGCCGCCCCGTGTCAGGTCCTGCGTGCGGAAGTGCCGGGGGGAGAGCGGCAGATTGGGTGCCAGCGAGGCGTTCGCGGGGGGATCGACGGTCTCCGCCTTGATGATCGCGGTCGGCAGGTAGCGGTGGTACAGGAGGGACGAGTCCGAGGAGAAGCCCTCCTCGCCCATCAGCTCCTCCGCGTACAGCCCACCGTCGGGCCGCTTGAACTGCACATGCCGCTTCCTCGGCACCTCACCCACGACCCGGTAGTACGGCATACGCCTTCTCCCGCCTTGTCCGTTTATCGGACGGTTATGTCCTCTATACGAACGACGATGGGACATGCGGGCATGGATGTCAAACCTCCGGCGCGGGTTTCACCGGCGCGCTCCGCACCGGTGCGCCCGTGCGCGGCCTCTCGCGCGGAGCGTCCTTTGAATGATCAGGCGATCCGGCGCATCGCGACGATCGTGTCGGTCACTTCGGCGCTCCGTCCGGACGGGCCCGTCGTGACGCGTGTCGAAGACTCAAGGACTTCCGCGCGCCAGGCCGCCCCGAGGGCGAGCGCGTCGGCGGTCTCCGCGGGCGTCGGGAAACTCTGATACGAGGCGGAGTTCCACGACCACGGGGCGCAGGAACCGTGGTCGACGACGAGGAGGGCTCCTCCCCGCGGCACGGATTCGGCCGTCCGGCGCAGCACCTTCTCCCGATCCGCGACATGCAGGAAACTCGCCGTCACAAGGTCGAAGGGGCCGTCGGGCAACCGCAGCGCGGTGACGTCGCAGCGCCGCGTGCTCAGCCGGTCCGTGAGCCCCAAGACGGCCGCTCTGGCGTCCACCCGGTCCAGCGCGGTCTGCGAGACGTCGACGGCCGTGACCGACCAGCCGCGGAAGGCGAGCCAGGTCGCGTCCCCACCGTGCCCGGCGCCGAGGTCGAGCGCCCGGCCCGGCCTGTCGAACAGCTTGGGCACCAAGACCTCGACGGCCGCATTGGGGCGTGTGCTCCAGGAGTGATCGAGCAGCCGGTAATGCCGCTCCCAGAAGTCGGCGTCGTAGGCGTTCACTTTTTCTCCACCTCGCTGTCGGTATGCCCCCGGGTCGGCGGGACCTCCGGCCGTATTTCCGGCTCGGACCTCCTCGACGATGAGCCCTGACCCGGTCTCGACGCGATTAGAGTTGCCGTCGCCGCAAAAGGTTCATTCGCCGGCGGTGAAGCTCCCGCGACGAAGGGCTGCGGCGAGGTGCCGCGACGAAGGGCCGCGACGAAGGGCTGCGGCGAGGGCTGTGGCGACGCTCCGCGACGGCGACCTAGTGGCGCAGGGCCTCGGCCAGCTCCCCGGCGGCCTCGACGACACGGCGGCCGACGTCCTCGGTGTCCAGGGCCCCGAAGGTGACGACGCCCACCGACGCCTCCAACCCGGGCAGGCCGACAACGGGGGCCGCGACGCCTCGGGCGCCCTCCTGCAGGTGGCCCTCCGTCGCGCGGTAGCCGGTCCGGCCCTCCCGCGCAGCCAAGATCGCGAGCCCGGCGGCGCCCCGGTCGAGCGGATGGCGCGACCCCTCCCGGTAGGCGACGTGCAGGTCTGTCCACGACGGCTCGACCACGGCCACGGCCAAGCCGTCGTCGCCCTCCGCCACCGTCAGATGGGCCGTCGCCCCGACGCGTTCCGCCAGACGCCGCAGCGTCGGCACGGCCGCGGCGCGCAGCAGCGGCTGTACGGCCTGCGCCAGTGCGAGCACGCCGAACCCCAGGTGGACCCGGCCGTCGCGGTCACGCCGTACGAACCCCTCGTTCTGCAGGGTGGTGACGAGGCGGTAGACGGCGGGGCGGCTCAACGAGAGCTCGGCGGCGAGCTCGGTGGGGGTGCTCGGGCCGTGGTCGCCCGCGAGCAGACGCAGCAGGCGCAGTCCCCGCTCCAGGGTCTGGGAGGACTCTGCGGCCATCACGCACACCACCGCGTATTACGCATGTGACCGATTATCCGGCGCTGCTCGTGACGCCTGTACGGCGGGCCTGCCTGAAGATCGTCACGCTCTGTGCTCACATGGGTATTCGTTGAACCGGCGTCGGGTAGAACCGCCACGTTCTCACCTCGCGGTCACTCCGAGCCCGGCATGCCGGGCACGTGAGTCGAGGGTGTCCGCGGTATGGCCACGGCCCTGCCGTGCACCCGGCCAGGGCACACCTTTAGCGAACAACGGGGGATCGATGTTCAACCACCACGGTGGCCTACGACCACGACAGCTCAGGCCCTGGTCAGGGGCCTTGCTCACCGCCACCCTCGCCACCACCGCCGGCCTCACCGCCGGCCTCACCGCGGCGCCGGCCCGCGCCGCGCAGGCGCCCGGCCCGCGTACGGCACCGCCGTACACGGCCTCGGAACCCGCCCGGGGCGGCCCCGGCGAGGAGGGCGGCGTGCGGCTGAACACGATCCTCGCCGGTTCGACCAGCAGGTATGTCGCGTGCGCGCACCCCATCGGCAGAAGCGCTGTGCTGTCGCGCTGGTCGGGCACCGCGGTGGGACCCGGCGGGCGGAGGTATTCGGTCGCGCTGGCCACCACGGTGGCCGACCGCGGGGACGGCAGGCCGATGCCGCCGCCGCTGCGCGACAGGCCCGCGGTCGAGGTGAACATCGGCGAGTTGCGCGACCACGCCCCGGCGCCGCGCCACGCCGCGGTCGGCTCGTGGAAGAGCGTGGAGGCCGCCGCGCCGGCGGTGCGTCACACCGTACGGCAGAGCCCCGAAGACGACGGTTCGAACGACGATGGCGGCCCCCCGCCCGTGCCTGCGCCCCCGCTGGAGCCGGAGGGGAACGTCGACGACCTCAGGCTGAGTGTCCCCGGCCCCGAAGGCGCATCGCACACAGGGGCGAAGAAGGACAAGGGCGCGGCTCAATCGGGGAAGAAAGGCGCCGGGCACGACACCGCGGGCGACTCCGGCAACTCTGGTGATTCGGGCGACTTGGGTGATTCACGTGACTCAGGTGACTCGGGTGACTCAGGTGACTCGGGTGATTCCAAGGTCTCCGGGGCCGGTGACTCCGGGGGTTCCAAGGACGGCGTGAAGGGTGCGGACGGCGGTTCCGGCTCGGAGAAAGCGCCGGAGAAGCCATCGGAGAAGTCAGCGGACAAGCCAACTGAGAAGTCAGCAGGGCAGGAGGCGGGGCAGGAGGCCGGGCAGCCCGCCGTGAAACCCCCGTCCCCCCAGGCGGCCCCACCGGTGACGCCCCCGTCGCCGCCACAGGCGAAGCCCATCTCCGCCCTGCCCCGCGCGGCCGTGAACCCCGCGCCGAGGGGCGCGTCCATCCCCGTGCCGCCGCGGGCGCTGTCCAACCTGGAGCCGCCTTCGCGGGCCGTCTCCGACCCCGAGTCGCAGGCCGGGGACGGCGGCACGGCCGCTGACGCCGTGTCCACCGCGGACGGGCAGTCGGGCAAGGAGCAGTCCCAGGTGGCGGGCGAGACGGAGACGCGCGGCGAGCAGTCGGCCGAGAAGCCGGTCGTCGTCGCCCCCGTGGAGTTCAAGGGGCAGGTCGGATCCCCCTTCATGGGCCTGATCGGCGTCACCGGCGGCACGAAAGGCGTGCTGTCCACCGTGACCGTGAGCGATCTCGACGCCCTGCCCGAGGGCATCGTGGTGGGTCCGGACGGGAGGCTGAGCGGCACCCCGACCCGGGCGGGCACCTTCGAAGTGCCGGTCAAGGCGTGTGTCGCGGGCCAATGCCGCTATGTCATCCTCCTCCTGGAGATCGCGCCGGGCACTCCGCCGACCGCACCGACCACCGTGCCCGAACCCCGCGACATCATCCCGGTCGGCCCCGTCGACCCCGACCAGCCCACGCCGCCCATCGTGGCCGCCGACCCCGACCAGCCCGACGAGCCACCCGCTCCGGCCCAGCCCGCCAAACCGACCGGCTACGTCGGCTCCCTCATGGACCTCGCGCTCGGCCTCGCCTCCACCGGCCCCGCCATCGCACAGGCCCACCTGAAGGGACTTGAGCAGGCCCTCAAGAAGTGGATTGCCGAAGGCAAACCCAAAACGCTCATCCTCGGCCCCGGCCAAATCCTCGTCGCCACGGATCGCGGCGACGGCACCTACAGCATCCGGGTGTCCGATGGGAAGGGTGGCTTCGCCGTACTGAACGTCAGCCTCAACGCCAAACCCGCCACTGAGGGTCAGTTCTTCACCTGGCCGCGCACTAAGCAACCGCAGTAATCCGGCCTCCGAACGCCGGGACAGGCGAGTCCGCCTGTCCCGGCGTTCGCCTTTTCACGGACCGGTCGGCCCGCCGACAATAGTCTTGTCGGCACCGGTTTCACCGCGATGGGCACTCGGAGGTCGAGGCGGCATGGGCAACGATCCGTCGGCGTCGGACAGCGGTAGCCCGGCAGGGCAGTTCAGCGGTATCGACAAGGTCATGATGCAGCGGTTCATCGCAGATATGGAACGTGCTGCGCAAATCATCGCCGAGGAAACCGAGGGGATACGGCGCGAACTGCTCGCGGCCGACCTGCCGACCGCAAGTCTTCACCCTCTCGGGGAAATCGGGGGATGGGTCCAGGAGCAGATCCCGCAACTCCGGCAGCGCCTCCAGGCCATCAGCACCCCGGTCGCATCATGGGATCCACAGTTGCCGCCCCTGTTTCAGGGCGGCAGAATGCAGCCCTACCGTGAAGACGGCGAACAAGCGCCGTTTTTGTCCCCTGCGGAGGCCCAACGCCGCGGCACCGACCTCGGCAAGCGATTCGCCGCCGTAGACCCCGACGACCTGGGGATAATCGGGCCGAGCGCCAAAGAGCAGATGACCGCGCTCATGAACGAGTTGAATCCGCACCGCTTCGACGCCCACTTCACCGCCGCCTTCTTCGCCGCGTTAGGACAGGACGGGGTCCACTCACTCGACGACAAGCTCAGCCGGGCCGCAGCCGACCCGTTGATCGGCGTGGCCGGGGCCGCGTTCGGCACCGCCGTCACCGGCGGCGGCAAAAACCCCACATTCGCCTCGATCCGTGCTCGCATCGACGGCCACAAAGTCGCCCCCCTCCTGGCCTCGGGCAGCTACCCGCCCGACTGGCTGGCAAGGATCGCCGCCCCCATGCTCGCCCCCAAAGGAATGAACCACCGCAAACCATCCTGGGAGCAGGCCGCCCGAGGAAAGGCGCTGCGGTCCATCCTCACCGCCCTCGGAAACAACCCCGCCGCCGCCCGCCTCACCATGGGAGAACTCACCGACCTCGGCGGAAAACAGCGCACACCCTTCAGCCTCATGGCCCCCTTCGGCACCCTTCCCGCCGACGTCAAGGCGTGGAAGGACATGCCCAAACTGGCCGACTACCTGAAGAAACTCAACGGCTGGGCCAACTTCAACGAGCATCCCAACAGCCAGATCCCCCAAGGCGCCCCCGGCACGACCGCCGCCTTCAGCCGCATGCTCGCCGCCGCCTCCGGCGCCCTCGACGAGCAGCAGGGGCAGCACGGGAAAGAGTCATCCTTCTTCGCCTACACCGTCATCACGACGGCCGACGAGTTCCACCTGACGGACGACGCCCGGCCCTACTTCTCCCTGATCGCGGCCTCCTACGCCCCGGAGATCGTCCTCGGCGCCGACATGGGCGACGCCGACGCGGCGCAGCCGTCCACCTACGCCAAAGGCGACGGCAAACCCGTCACCGGCCGCATCCCCGGCCTCCACGGGGCATTCCAGCTCAGCCCCGAAGACACCTTCAGGTTCATGACGACCTACGCCGGCACCCCCGAAGGCCGAGCCCCTTTCGAATCCGGCATGGCGAAACTCATCGGCGACCACTTGCCCAAGGCGGTCGAAGAGGCCAGGAAGAAGGACAGCTCCGATCCGCTGGTCAACCTTTTCGAGGTGCTCGGATATACGCGAGGCTTTGAGATCGGGGCTGTGTCAAGGGTTCTCAACCCCAACCCTGAGGAGGCGAAGGACGCTCACGATGTGGAGAGCCTTGTCATGGGCGGAACTCTTGGCGTGATGGGACTGGCCCTTCCACCCACCTGGGTTGCGGGACTTGCGTGGACAGGCGTTGGAATCGGCGTGAGTTACTGGGACGCGTTTGTGCGTGAGGAGCCCGGCGACGATGAGGAGGAGTTCCTGAAGGGAGAGGTGGATCAGAGTCGGGGCCGTCAATATGGGATGGCTCAGATTCTCGCCACGCAAGGTGTGCTGCCCACGGTGCCGCCCGCGTCGACCTCGAACGGCATGGGGGCGGAGATCGTGGATGGGGACGGTCACCTTCTGCCTTTTGCTGATATCGCCAAGAAGGGACCAAAAGCCATAAACTCCTTGGAGCAGTGGTTTGCGGACAATGGCCAGGGCGGCGGTGATGAGCTATCGGCTGGTGCCCTGTCGGAGAAGCTGGCCACCGCCTATGAGGGCACCAAGGGTGTTGGATTCAACCACGTCCCCATTTACAAATCTCCTCTCACGACCGACTGAGGCATGCTGTTTCGCCCTGCGCCGAATAGACTCCGGCGGTCGATGAGTTGAACGTGAGAAATGTTTTGGTCACCTCGACGGACACGGTGGAAATCGCATTCGGGTTCTGGGCGGCCTTCGGTGGCAGCATTGTGTGCTTTGCGACGCTAGGCATGGTTCCGAGCAGCAAGGCGTTGAGTGATCCCGGTGCAAGAGTCGAGGACTCGTCCCGGCCGGTTGCGGCGTAGGTGCGTTTGAAGCGGTCGTCCCCGCAGGGGATGTCCTTTCCGCCGGGGTCGGTGACCTGGATATCCCGCGCGGAGCGCTTCTCCAGCAGCTTCAGGATCTGTCCCTCCAGGGACTTGGCCGCCTGGGAGACCGTGGGTTCGTCGTTGCTGCAGGCCGTGAGCAGCAGCCCCATGGCCAGGATGGGTGCGGTGAGCCGTACGGAAACCTTGCGGGGCATCGCTAGTCCTTCGGAACGGCAACGCAGACGATCACTATCGTCCCCGAGGGCGTGGCGGGCGTTCAAGTCGGCCGGGGTCGGCAGGGGGCCACTCCGGCGGGGAGTGGCTTGGCAGGTTTACCAATTCACAACGATTGCGGGGTGTGGCACGATTCGGGCAAATGGCTTAAGGGCAGGGTGATCGGCATGAAGTCTGCTGTAGTGGTTGGTGCGGGGATCTGGGGCACTTCGCTGGCGTTGCGGCTGGCAGAGGCGGGATGGCGGGTCACGGTGGTGGAGCAGCACCAGCCGGGACATGTACGGCAGGCCAGCGCGGGCGAGACGCGGCTGATCCGCTCGGCGCACGGGCGGGACGAGTGGTATACCCGCATGGCGTGGCAGGCGAGGGATGCGTGGCGGGCGCTGGAGGAGCGCTCGGGGGAGACGCTGTTCGTCGAGGCGGGGCTGCTGTGGTTCGCCCGGGATCCGGATGGGTGGGAGGCGGACAGCGCGAGGGTGTTGAAGGAGGTGGGGGTGCCGCATGAGATCTGGGAACCGGAGAGGATAGGCCGGGTCTTCCCGGATTTCGTGGGGGACGACCTGGCCTTCGCCCTGTGGGAGCCGAAAGCGGGTGTGCTGCGGGCTCGCCGGTCCGTGCAGGTGATCGCGAAGCTGGCGCGGGCGGCGGGGGTGGAGTTCGTGCGGGGACGGGCTCTGCCGTACGACGGGACGGGGGTCGTGCTGGGCGGCGAGGTGCTGCGTGCCGACCGGGTGGTGTGGGCGTGCGGGGCGTGGCTGCCCGAGCTGTTCCCCGAGGTGGCGGGTCTTGAGGTCACCAAGCAGGACACGTTCCACTTCGGTGTTCCCGCCGAGTGGAGCGCTCCACGGGTGCCCGCGTGGGTGGATTACGGGGTGTCGGTGTACGGCCACGGCGATGTGGATGGGGTGGGCATGAAGGCGACCTCGGACGCCGAAGGCGAGCCGTACGACCCGGAGAACGGCACCCGCATGGTCTCGCCGGCGAGCGAGGAGATGGCCCGGGCCTACCTGCGCAAGCGGTTCCCCGCGCTCGCAGAGCTGCCGGTGGTCTTCAGCCAGGTCTGCCAGTACATCTCCACGCCGGACGGCCACTGGCTGATCGCCGAGGTGGCGGACGGGGTGTGGCTGATGGGCGGGGACTCGGGCCACGGGTTCAAGCACGCGCCGACGCTGGCGGACTACATGGTGGAGCTTCTCGACGGCGATCGGGAGCCGGAGCCGTGGTTCGGCCTGGGTGACCGTACGGCGGCGCGCGGTCTGCGCACCAGCGGCCTCACGGAGTGACGCGGGCGGGTCGAGAGCGCCGTGGGGCTGCCGATAGCGCACGGACAGAAATAGACCCGGGGAGAATGGTGAGGTGTTTGTGCCCCTATTCGTAGCTAGATCGGCTGGATAAGGTCAGACTGATCGTTTTGCTCCGACGATGGGGTTGAGGCTAATGCGGTTGGGTCTGCGGAGGATGGTCACCGTGCTCGCCGGAGTGGCGGTGCTCGGCGTGGGGCTGCCGGGGGCGAGCGCGCTCGCCGAGGAGGACCCGCGGAGCTGCAACGACCTGCTCGGCGCGGACCGGCCGGCCTACGTGGTCTGTCGCTGGATGGCGACGCCCGAGGAAGCGCGTGACACCGCGCTCTTCTGGCTGAGCGGAGACGCGATGGAGAGCGCCCTCCCCTCCGAGGGCGCCTACTGCGATCCGCAGGACGGCGACTGCCTCAAGGAGGTCACGGGCGAACCGATCGAGGGCGGCGAGGGCGATCCCCTGCCGGAGGATTACGTCGACGACGGCGCCAAGCCCGAATGCGACCCGCCGGGGTCGGCGTGTTACGTCGACCCCGACGAGGTGAAGGCCGATGAGGCCGCCGCGGCGGCGGCCAAGGAGAGCGACACGGGCCGGGCCGTGTCCGCCGCGGTCGAGTCGCGGCTGCGGGTGTGGGTGAACACCGAGCTGGCCGACGACTGGAAGGCGGGTGACGAGGCGTACACCGCCGCCTTGAAGCGCGTGGTGGCCGTCGCGGCGCAGCCGGGTGTGGTCGGGGTGCGGTTCACCTCGCAGCTCGGCTACAACGGCACCTTCACCGACCTGGACGAGATCAACAGGTTCGTCACCGCGACCTCGAAGTCGCTGCGCGAGGCCCTGCCCGGCAAGAAACTGGCCCTGCACACCGTCGTGCCGGAGCTGGCGTGCGGCGCGGTGGAGGAGTGCAAGGCCGAGATGCGCGAGAAGTACCCGCTGCTGGTCCCCGAGCAGGTCGAGACGTATGTGCGCGGCGGGGCCGTCGACCAGCTCGCCGTGGACGGCGTACTGCTCGGCCAGGCGTACTCCCGTTGGAAGATCGACGCCGAGCAGGCGCAGCGCAACCAGTGGGTGCAGATCAAGGCCCGTGCGTGGGACGCGTTCGCGCAGGTGGCGGCGGAGGACGCGAGCCTGGCCGCCCCCGGCGGCTCCCGGCTCACCGCGGCGCAGGCGGAGAAGATCGTGGCGGCGCGCGTGGCGATGCCGCTGCTGGACGACGCGGCCGAGACGGTGAACGTGTGGACCCGGTGGACCGACGCGAAGGGCGAGGTGCACCGCGTGTACGGCGAGGGCCTCGCGGCCACCCCCACTTGGGACCGGCTGAAGGCGCTCGACGAGGTACGGCAGCGCCTGGCGACCTTCTATGACCCGGCCGCGCCCGAGGTCGACGTGAAGAGCGACCTGGCCAAGCTCGCCGAGGCGTTCGGCACGGTCTACCTCACCGGCACCTGAACCCCTCCGTGTGGACCCCCGCCTGACCGCCCCGCCTGGACCCCCTGCCTGAACGCTCCTGACTACCCCGACGATCCGAGTCCAGAACGCCCTGAGAAGCGGCGAAAATCCAGAATTTCGCATGCTGATCAGCCTGACCGCCTGCGGTCGTAGCCTGGACTCGGAAGGAGGGGTTTTATGGCACGCGGGCGGTTGCGCGTCTATTTGGGTGCGGCCCCCGGCGTCGGCAAGACGTACGCGATGTTGGGCGAGGGACAGCGTCGTCAGGGGCGGGGCACCGACGTCGTGGTGGGCCTGGTGGAGACGCACGGGCGCAAGGTCACGGCCACGCTGGTCGAGGGCCTTGAAATCGTGCCCAGGAAGTCGATGGAGCACCGCGGGGCGGTCTTCACCGAGATGGACGTGGACGCGGTCATCGCCAGGAAGCCCAAGGTGGCGCTGGTGGACGAGCTGGCGCACACCAACGTGCCGGGCTCGCGCAACGTCAAGCGCTGGCAGGACATCGAGGAGATCCTCGACGCGGGCATCGACGTGATCTCCACGGTCAACATCCAGCATCTGGAGTCGGTGAACGACGTCGTCCAGCAGATCACGGGGGTGCCGCAGCGGGAGACGGTGCCCGACGAGGTGGTGCGCCGGGCCGACCAGGTCGAACTCGTCGACATCGACCCGGAGGCGCTGCGCAGGCGTATGGCGCACGGCAATGTCTATCCGCCCGAGAAGATCGACGCCTCCCTGGCGAACTACTTCCGCGAGGGCAACCTGACCGCCCTGCGTGAGCTGGCGCTGCTCTGGGTGGCGGGCAAGGTGGACGAACAGCTCGACCGCTATCGCGCGGGCCACCACATCGAGGACCTGTGGGAGACGAGAGAGCGGGTCGTGGTGGCCCTGACCGGCGGCCCTGAGGGCGACACGCTCGTACGGCGGGCCGCGCGCATCGCGGCCCGCACGAAGGGCGCCGACCTGCTCGCCGTCCACATCACCAGGTCCGACGGCCTGACGGGTGCGGATCCGGCCAACCTCGCCCGGCAGCGTACGCTCGTCGAAAGCCTCGGCGGGACCTACCACCAGGTGGTGGGGTACGACGTGCCCCGGGCGCTGATCGACTTCGCGGAGGGCGTCAACGCGACCCAGCTCGTGCTCGGCGCGTCGCGCCGGGGCAGGTTCGCCCAGCTCCTCTCGCGCGGGGTGGGGGTGACCGCCACGGCCCTGTCGGGGCCGATCGACGTCCATCTGGTCACCCACGCCGAGGTCGCCTCGGGAAGCAGGCGCCCCCGGGCGCAGCGCGCGGTCCTGTCGCGGTCCCGCCGGGCCACCGGATGGGCGATGGCCCTGCTCGGCATGCCGGCGGTGGCGTGGCTGCTGACGCCGTTCCGCGGGTGGCTGACCCTGTCGAGCGAGATCGTGCTGTTCCTCCTCATGGTCGTCTGCGTGGCCCTGGTCGGCGGGATGAGACCCGGGATCACCGCGGCCTTCGTGGGTTTCGCCCTGCTCGACTGGTTCTTCACGCCGCCCTTCCAGTCGATGACCGTCTCGGGGCTCGACAACATCCTCGCCCTGTCGATCTACGTGCTGGTCGCCGCGATGGTGAGCGCGGTGGTCGATCTGGCGGCCCGCCGTACCCGTGAGGCGGCTCGGGCGCGGGCCGACGCGGAGGTGCTGTCGACCCTCGCCGGCAGTGTGCTGCGCGGTGAGCACGCGCTCAACGCGCTGCTCGCGCGGCTGCGCGAGACGTTCGGCCTGGGGGCGGTGACGCTGCTGGAGCGGCGGGAGGCGCCGAGCCCCGGCGACACCTCCGACCCGGAGGCGTGGCGGATCGTGGCGACCTCCGGGGGAGCGCCCTGCACGACTCCGGCGGCGGCCGACACGGACGTGACCATCGACGACGAATTGGTGCTGACGGCGAGAGGGCGGCTTCTCGACGCCTCCGACCGCCGCGTGCTGGAGGCGTTCGCCGCCGAGGCCGCCGTGGCGCTGCGCCAGGAGCGGCTGCGCCGGGAGGCCGAGCAGGCGCGTCCGCTCGCCGAGGCCGACAAGATGCGTACGGCACTGCTCGCGGCCGTCAGCCACGACCTGCGCACGCCGCTCGCGTCGGCGAAGGCGGCGGTGGAGAGCCTGCGCGCGACCGATGTCGAGTGGAGCGAGCACGACGAGAGGGAGCTGCTGGCCACCGCCGAGGAGTCGCTGGCCAAGCTCGACCGGTTGGTGACCAACTTGCTCGACATGAGCAGGCTCCAGGCGGGGGTGCTGGGGTTGTCGCTGCAGGCCGTGGCCTTGGACGAGGTGTTTCCCCGGGCACTCGACGATCTCGGCGGGCAGGCGGCCCGGCTGAATTGGAGCCTTCCCGAATGTGTCCCCGCAATTTCCGCGGATCCGGCACTTCTGGAACGGGTGCTGGTGAACGTGATGTCCAATGCTGTCCGGTACAGTCCACCGCAGGAACGGGTGCTGGTCACGGCCGGCGTCCACGGGCAGATCATGGAGATCAGAGTGATCGACCGAGGCCCCGGGGTGCCGGCAGCCGACCGCGAACGGATCTTCCTACCGTTCCAACGGCTCGGTGATCGGGACGTTCACACGGGGGTGGGCCTGGGACTGGCGCTCGCGCGCGGTCTGGCCGAGGCCATGGGCGGCTCGCTGCGGCCCGAGGAGACCCCGGGGGGCGGCCTGACGATGGTCCTCACCCTTCCCCTGGTGGAGAGCACATGACCCGCATCCTGGTCGTCGACGACGAACCCCAGTTGCTGCGCGCCCTGAGGGTCAACCTGGCGGCCCGCCACTACGAGGTCGCGGTCGCCTCCGACGGCGGCAGCGCGCTGCGCCAGGCCGCGGACTGGCACCCCGACCTCGTGGTGCTCGACCTCGGACTTCCCGACATGGACGGCGTCGAGGTCATCCACGGGCTGCGCGGCTGGACCGCCATCCCGATCATCGTGCTGTCGGGCCGCGCCGACAGCCACGACAAGGTCGACGCCCTGGACGCCGGCGCGGACGACTACGTGACCAAACCGTTCGGCATCGACGAACTGATGGCCCGCATCCGCGCCATCACCCGCCGCACCGCCGTGACCGACGGCGGCTCACCCCGCGTCCAGGTCGGGACCTTCGAGGTGGACCTCGCCGCCAAGACGATCTCCGGCGGTGTACGGCTGACGCCCACCGAATGGCACCTCCTCGAACTGCTCATCCGCAATCCCGGCAAACTCATCAGCCAGCGTCAGCTCCTGACGGAGGTGTGGGGACCCGCCTACGTCAAGGAGAGCCACTACCTCCGCCAGTACATGGCGCAGCTGCGCCGCAAACTGGAGGCCGACCCCGGCCGGCCGGCGCATCTGCTGACCGAGCCGGGGATGGGCTACCGCTTCCAGCCGTAAGGCCGACGCGGACGCCGTGGTGCAGGCAGTGCGGGCAGCCGCCTACACCACCGCGCCCGAGCCCTCGCGCGGACGCGACACCCGCTTGACCTTCGGGCGCGGCGGCGGGGCCGAGCTGAAACGCTCGAACTTGATCGCCAGCGGTGCGGCGACGAACGCCGAGGAGAGCGTTCCGGTCACGATGCCGATCAGCAGCGCGATCGCGAAGTCGGTGAGCGAGTCCCCGCCGAGCGCGGCGAGGGCGGCCAGGATGAACATCGCGCCCAGACCGGTGCTGATCGTGCGTGGCACGGTCTGGAGGATGGCGGAGTTGGCGATCCCGGCCAGCGACCCCTTCGGCTGCGCGCCCCACAGCTCCCGCACCCGGTCGAAAACCACGACCTTGTCGTTGACCGAGTAGCCGATGACGGTCAGCATCGCCGCCAGGAACACCCCGTCGATCGGCTTGCCGAGCCAGGCGAACACGCCGACGACGGCGGCCACGTCGACGGCCAGCGCGGCCACGGCGGCGGTCCCGAACGACCACCGGAACCGGAAGGCGAGGTACAGGAGCTGAGCGGCGAGCGCCACGCCCAGTGCGATCAGGGCGTTGCGCCGGAGCTCCTCGCCGAGACTCGGGCCGATGAGCTCGTCACGCTGCTTGACGGCGTCCCCGCCGACCCCCGCCAGCGCCTCCTGGATCTTCACGACGTCGTCGTTGCTGATCTGGCCGGTGCGGACGGAGATGTCGTCGCCGCTGCTCTGCACGACGGCGGTGGGGAAACCGGCGTCCGCGACGGCCTGCCGGGCCGTGTCGGCCCCGACCGCCTGGGTGGTGGCGAACTCGACCACGCGCCCGCCGGTGAACTCGACTCCGAAGTTCAGGCCGCGCACGAACAGGCCGGCGAGGGCCAGGACGGTGATGGCGGCAGCCGTACCGAGCCAGAGCGCGCGGCGCTTCATGAGGTCGGGGTTGCGGCGGGTGAGCCAGGCGCGGACACGCCCGGTGTCGGCGATGCCGGAGATCTTCGGCCGTTTGAGGACGAAGCCCCGGTCGACCGCCCAGCGGGCCAGGACTCGGGTGATGACCATGGCCGACACCAGCGAGGCGATGACGCCGATGGACAGGGTCACGCCGAAGCCGCGCACCGGTCCGGACGCCAGCACGAACAGCAGGCCCGCCGCCAGCAGCGTGGTGATGTTGGAGTCGGCGACGGCGCTCCACGCGTTGCGGAAGCCTTTCTCCAGTGCGCCGCGCAGGCCGCCGGACGGCGCCGCGCCGAATTCCTCGCGGGCCCGTTCGAAGACCAGCACGTTCGCGTCGACCGCCATGCCGATGGCGAGGACGAATCCCGCGAGCCCCGGCAG
Source organism: Sinosporangium album (assembly GCF_900100605.1). Classification (GTDB taxonomy): domain Bacteria; phylum Actinomycetota; class Actinomycetes; order Streptosporangiales; family Streptosporangiaceae; genus Sinosporangium; species Sinosporangium album. The sequence continues at coordinate 85,905 of NZ_FNCN01000016.1, forward strand.
GGTAAGCGTCGCGCCGAAGGCCACGAGCGCGGCATAGGAGATGAGCGCGTAGCAGGCCAGCGCCACCGTGGCGAGCAGGCCCACCAGCCGGTAGATCACGGTGATGAACAGCGCGGTGAGCAGCGCGCCGATGACGGCGGCCTGGGCGCTGGCGGTGATCGCGGCGGCGCCGAGGGTGGGGCCCACCGTGCGCTGCTCGACGATCTCGACGGGGACGGGGAGCGCGCCGCCCTTGATGAGCACCGCGAGGTCCTCGGCCTCCTCGGCGGTGAAGGAGCCGGTGATCTGCCGTGAACCCCCGGTGCCCGCGTTGCAGGCGACGCTCTCGTTGATCTGCGGCGAAGAAATGATCTTGTTGTCGAGGACGATGGCGACGCGCCGCTTCGGGTCGCCGTACGGCGAGCACGCCGCCGTCCCCTCCAGCTTGGCCCAGTCGCGCTCGCCTTCGGAGCGGAAGTCCATGCTGACGAACCAGCCGCCGCCCGACTGCGGGTCGATGCCGGGGGCGGCGTCGGAGATGCCGTCTCCGGTGAGCCCGGCCGCGGCGAGACGGAGCTTCTGCCCGGACTCGTCGGGCAGGACCAGCTCGCCTTGACCGGGCTTGGTGGTGTCGTCGGCGGTGCCGAGCACCTGGTGGAACGTGAGCTGCGCGGTCCGGCCGATCACCTCGGCCGCCTTGCGCGGGTCGAGCACGCCGGGCAGCTCCACAATGATCCGCTGTTCACCGGAGCGGACCATGACGGGGTCGACCACGCCGAGCCCGTCGGCTCGGCGGCGCAGCACCTCGGCCGTGCGGTCGGTCGCCTCCGCGTCGGCCTTGACGGTCGGGGAGTCGCGCGTCTCGAAGACGAGCTGGGTGCCGCCGCGCAGGTCGAGCCCGAGGCGCGGCGACATGGTCAAGGTGACGGCCAGTGCGGCCGCCATCACGGCGAGCGCCGCCAGCGCACGCCAAAGATAGGGACGTGGACGTGACAAAGGAAGCCTCCACAGGCCAAGTGGGGAAAGCGGAAAGATCTACGGAAACTCAGACCTGTGGAGAGGGAGGCGCCCGGCCGGGCGCGACGCCCGCGTCCGCGAGCGGATGCACCCGCGTGTCGCGGGGTGCGGGCCGGGGGCGGGGCGCGACAGCCACGCCGGCGGTGCTGTACGCCGCGGGCCGGACGGCCGACGCGCCGCCCGCGGGGGCCGCGCCCGAGAAGCCGCCCGCGACCGCGAGAACCGGCCACTCCGGTGCGGCCGGCTGGGAGGTCGGGGTGTTGTCGACGGTCCGCACCGGCCCGGCCTGGACCGGGGGCGGGGTGGAGAACGAGTGCCAGGTCGCGGTGGCGAGCCCGCTCTGGCCCGTCGCCAGCAGCACGGTGATGAGCAGCGCGAGCAGAGCGCTCGGCGGCCTGCGCCGGCGCACCAGCCTTGCTTCTCCGACGGCCACCGTGAACCTCGCGGGTTGTGATCTGCCGCCCACCGTACCCGCTGCGCCTACGAAGGTGGGCATTACACGGGGAACGCCGCCGGGCGTGGATACCCGGCGGCGTTCCTTATGGGATTGATGGGCCTTGTGGGCCCTTGGGTGCTATGAGGGAGGAGTTACCTCTTCGCGGCGAACGGGCTCACGCTCAGCGCGCCCGCGCAGTTGCAGACCTCGAACGTGGTCTGCCAGGTCTCGGACGCGCCACCGGGGGTCGCGACCTCGATCTGCACGGCGAACTTGCCGATGGCCTTCGCCGTACCGATGACCCGGCCGTCGCTCGTGATGGAGATGCCCGGCGGCAGGTTGGCCGGGGTCAGCACGGTGAAGATCTGGCCGGGCCGACCGGGCAGCTTCGCCGTACTGGGACGGCCGGCAGTGATCTTGATGGTGGCGGTGACCTTGACGGTCTGCGTGACGGGCCGCTGCGGCAGGATCGTCATCGTCAGTGAGGCGGTGCCGCACGCGGTGCCGACACACATCCGCACCGGGAAGGTGTAGGTGCCCGCCACGGTGGCCGTGCCGACCAGCGTGCCGTCGGTCCGCACGGTCACGCCCGGCGGAAGCTTGGACGGGTCCGTCACGGTGAACGACACACCGCTCTCGACGCCCTCCATGATGAAGCGGCCGGTCACCGGGCCGACCGAGCCGCTGAAGTTCACCAGCGTGATGTTGCGCACCGAGGAGCTGACCGTGCTGATGTTCAGGGTGATGGTGAAGTCGACGCAGGCCGTGCCCATGCACAGGCGCATCGGCACGACATAGCTGCCACCCGTGGTGGCCGTGCCGGTGATCTTGCCGTCGGCGGTGATGGTGATGCCCGGCGGGAGCTTGCCCGGGTCGGTGACCGTGAAGGTCGGCGTGCCGCCCGCCGGCAGGCCCGTCACGGTGAGCGTGCCCGTGGCGGGACGCCCGGCCACACCGTTGAACCCGTCCACGCTGATCGACAGCGTGGACGACACCGCCGTCGTGATCGTCAGAGTGACGACGATGTTCCCGCACACCGTGCCCGCGCACACCTTGATCGGTACGGCATAGCTGCCGCTCGCGGTGGCCGTACCGGTGATCTTGCCGTCGGCGGTGATGGTGATGCCGGGCGGGAGCTTGGAGGGGTCGGTGACGGTGTAGGTCACACCGGCGCCGGGCGGGGTGCCGGTGACCGTGATAGAACCGCTCGCCGGCCGGCCGGCGACGCCGGTGTAGGTGATGGAGATCTTCCAGTTGGAGGTCGCCGGAGCGCCCACTGTGATCGTGACGTTGAGCGTCGTGCAGAGCGCGCCCGCGCACACCTTCACGGGGAAGGTGTAAGTGCCGGGAGTGGTGGCCGTACCGGTGATCTTGCCGTCGGCGGTGATGGTGATGCCGGGCGGGAGCTTGGAGGGGTCGGTGACGGTGTAGGTCACACCGGCGCCGGGCGGGGTGCCGGTGACCGTGATGGAACCGCTGCCCGCCTGGCCGACGACCCCGGTGTAGGTGATGGAGATCTTCCAGTTGACCGTGGTCGGCGCCGGGTTGACGACGATCGTGAGCGACGCGGTCTGGCAGACGCCCCCGGCGCACATGCGCACGGGCACCTCGTAGGTGCCCGCCTTGGTGGGCGTGCCGGTGATCTTGCCGTCGGCGCTGAAGGTCAGACCGGGAGGCAGCGCGGCCGTGTCGGTGACCGTGACGGTGACGGCGGAGCCGATGGAGGAGGTGAAGGTGAACGCGCCCGAGTAGGCGACACCCACGGTGGCGGCGGCGCTACTGGCCGAGACGGTGAACTCGACGGTCTGCTGGGCGGCGATGGTGAAGGTGACCGTGCCGTTGGTGCAGGTGCCGAGGTTCGTGCACACCTTGACGGGCACGCGGTAGGTCCCCGCCTCGCGCGGCGTGCCGCTGATCGCGCCCGAGGCGCTGATGGTGATGCCCGCGGGGAGCTTCGCGGCGTCGACCACCGAATATGTGACGGTCACCCCGTAGAGCTTCTGGACACTGAGCTGTCCGGCGATCGCGGTGCCGACGGTGCCGGTGAGGTTGAGGGACGTGGTGACGAAGACCGGGGCCGGATCCGGGTCCGGGGAGTCTTCGGGGTGCGGCGCGGGGTACGGGTCCTTCTTGACGGGCTGCGCCGCCGCCCGGCTGTCCATGGTTTCCACTGCGGCCTGGAGAGGCGTTGAGGAGGAGGCGTGGGCCGGCATGCCGATGAGGGCCATGCTTCCCACCGCGGTGGCGAGCACCGCTGATATCAGAGTCCGGTGGCCTAGGGGCACGCCGGATCGGACTACGGTCATTCAGTTTCCCCCGAATGTGTGCATGTCTGCGCCACATACGTAACGAAGTAGCTACAGACGGTAACCATCGCTACATACCCGCGCGGTGCTCATTTGGGGCAATGCGGGAGTCAAGGGGAAACATGGTGACGGCCCGGGATGTGTCTCCCGGGCCGTGGGGGAGTCAGCTCGCCGGAACGCCCTCGGGACGCGGTCGCTTTCCCCGGGTGCGCATGGCGTGCTGCACGAGGTTGATGAGCACCTCCTTGCCGGAGTTGCGCTTACGTGCGTCGCATAGCACGACGGGGACGCTCGAATCGAGCCCGAGGGCCAGCCGCACCTCGTCGAGCGCGTAGATACGCGCGCCGTCGAAACAGTTGACCGCGACGACGAACGGCGTGCCGCGCCGTTCGAAGAAGTCGACCGAAGGGAAGCAGTCGGCGAGCTTGCGGGTGTCGGCCAGCACCACGGCGCCGAGCGCGCCGAGCGCCAGCTCGTCCCACACGAACCAGAAGCGCTCCTGACCCGGTGTGCCGAACAGGTAGAGCACGTACTGGTCTTTGATGGTGATCCGGCCGAAGTCCATCGCGACCGTCGTCGTGTGCTTGGCCTCCACGCCGGAGATGTCGTCGACGCCGACACTCCGATCCGTGAGGGTTTCCTCGGTGCGGAGTGGCGCCGTCTCCGAGACCGCGCCGACCATGGTGGTCTTGCCGGCTCCGAATCCTCCGGCGATCAGAATCTTGATCGCGGAAGGTGCCTTCTTGCGCGCCGCGCTCCGGTCAGAGCGACCGAAGTCCATCGATCACCGCCTGGTAGAAGCAGTCGTCGTCCATGTCCGTCTCCGGGTGGGGCTCGGAGACCTCAATGAAGTCTCTGTCGAGCAGGTCGCCGAGCAGCACCCGTATGGTGCCCGCGGGTAGGTCCATGCGGGCGGCGATCTCGGCCACCGACAGGAATTCTTCACATAGCCGCAGAATGGTGAGGTGTTCCGGGCCTAGCCCGACCTCAAGCGCCGCCGTCGGCCGGGTGGCCACCACAAGGGAGATGAGATCGAACTTGCCGCGGGTCGGTTCGGTACGGCCGCGTGTCATCACGTACGGTCTTACGATCGGCCCTGCCTCGTCGTCGAGCCAGCGATCCTCGGTGGGTCCCTCGGCCGGTGTCATCGTGACGCTTCGCTCCCCGCGCGAACCTCAGGCGTGCGTGCCGGAGACGTCAGATACTGACCGACCCGCACGACGAGCATCGCCATCTCGTAGGCCACGAGGCCGATGTCGGCCTCCTCCCGGCACAGCACCGCCAGACAGGCCCCCTCCCCGGCCACCGTCACCACCAGGAACGCCGACCTCATCTCGATGATCGTCTGCCGTACGGCACCGCCGCCGAACCTCTCGCTGACCCCGCGGGCCAGACTCTGCACTCCCGCGGCCACCGCGGACAGGTGTTCGGCGTCCTCGCTGTCGAGCCCGTGCGACGACGCCATCAACAACCCGTCCGTGGAGAGGAGAATCCCGTGCTCCGCCTCCTTCACCCGCCCCACCAGGTCGTCCAGCAACCATGTCAGGTCGGCCGAAGAACCTGTCTTCTGCACCACTTAGTTGTCCTCCTTCTGCCGGCCGAGACCGCCGCTCGCCGACCTACGGCTGTTCAGGCTGTCCGGCACACACGCGATCGTGACCGATGCCGGGTCAGGGCACCGATCCGCCATCTGACGGGGGCGGAGTCGAGCCGCCTTCCCGAGGGGGTTCGGAGGCGTCCGGCCACTGCTGTGGAGGCGGCGTGGACGCCTGATCGGCGTCGCCTCTCAGCAGCATCGCCGCGTCGGATCTCCCGCGTAGCGTGCCGGTCTGGAACGCCCCCATGAGTTTGCGGATCTCGTCGGGCGACCGATCGGCATCGTCGGCGTTGCCGTCGTGGTCGTCTACCAGAGGTCCATCGGTCCGAAGGCGTGGGGCGAGGCTTGCCTGCGGTACCCGGAAGGGCAATCCGGAGGGAGTGAAGTCGGTCGTCTGCGGAGGGGGCTCCTCCTGCCGGGCCGGCTGCGGTGGAAGGGGCGGGGGAGGAGTGCTGTCCTGCAGGGGCCGCTCGACGGGCCGGTCCCGGAGAAGCTCCTCAAGCCTGTCGCGGTCCTGCAGTTCGGGCACCGCCGTCAGCGCCGGCCTGCGTCCCGCGTCGGGCAGCGTGGAGGTGCCGTTGACGGAGGCGATCCTGACCGGCGGGTGCGAGCCGCCGGTGCCGGGAGCGGCCTCAAGGCGGGGCACGGCGACCGGAGAGTCGGAGGCGTCCTCCTCGCCCGCGTCCTCGCCCTCCTCCAGCACGATCTCCCGGGGGAGCAGGATGACGGCCGTGGTGCCGCCGTAGGGCGAATCCTTGAGCGACACCCTGATGTGGTGCCGCTCGGCGAGGCGGCTGACCACGTACAGCCCGAGCCGTGCCGTACTCGACAGGTTGAACTCGGGCGGGTCGGCGATCCGCTCGTTGGTGGCGGCGAGGTCCTCGCTGCTCATGCCGAGGCCGCGGTCCTCGACCTCGATGGCGTAGCCGTTCGAGACCATCTGACCGCTGACCTGCACCATCGTGTAGGGAGGCGAGAAGGCGACCGCGTTCTCCACCAGTTCGGCGAGCAGGTGGATGACGTCGCCCACGGCCCGCCCGACGAGCTTGGTCTCGCCCATCGGCATCACCGTGACGCGCGTATAGTCCTCGACCTCGGCCAGCGCGCCGCGCACCACGTCGACCATCGGCACCGGGCGCCGCCAGGCGCGGCCGGGCGACGAGCCGGAGAGCACGATGAGGTTCTCGGCGTTGCGTCGCATGCGGGTGGCGAGGTGGTCGACGCGGAAGAGGTCTCTGAGCTCGTTCGGGTCGCCCTCCCTGCGCTCCATCGCGTCCAGCAGGGTGAGCTGCCGGTGGACGAGCGACTGGGTACGGCGGGCCAGGCTGAGCAGGATGTCGCGGATGCTGCGCCGCAGCTCGGCCTGCTCGACCGCGACCTCGATGGCGGTGCGCTGTACGGCGTTGAACGCCTCGCCGACCTGGCCGATCTCGTCGGTGCCGAACGCCAGGGGCGGCGCCTCCGCGGCCACGTCGACCTCTTCGCCGTGGCCGAGGCGGCTGACGACGCCCGGCAGGCGCTCGTTGGCGAGTTCCCAGGCGGAGACGCGCAGCTTGGCGAGTTGGGCGACCAGCGCGCGGGCGGTGGTGACGGAGAGGATGACGGAGGCGATGACCGCGATGAGTCCGAGGCCGCCGGCGAGCACCAGGCGCACGATGACTCCGGCCACCACGGGCGTGGTGCGCTCTACCAGACGGTCACCGGCGGACAGGACGACGCGGTCCAATTCGTTGACCGCGGCGGTGGCCGCGGTGGTCCACTGGTCCAGGGTCACCGGGGCGGAGAGGCCCGTCGCCGTGCCCTGGAGGAGGGAATCCTCAAGGGCCCGAAAACGCGAATAAACGCTACCCTGAATAAATTTCGCATACTGCGCGTGGTCGAATTCCGGCAGGTCCGACGCCGCATCAGACACGTGATGGCGCTGGGCTCCCACGATCTGGGCGTAGGTGATCCGCTCCCGATCGCCGAATCGGCCGCTGGACAGAAAACCAGCGACAAGGGCGTCCTGTTGAGAGAGGAGCTCCATGCCGAGGCTCATTTCAATCAGGACGGAGATGTCCTTGGCGACCTCCACGTCGTCCAGGGCGCCGAGCGACTGGTAGATGCGATAGAACGCCCTGATCGTGTCGGTGTAGTCGCGGTGCGCCTGCTCGCCGGCGGTCGCTCCGCGGTCGACGGCCTTGCGTCCCGCGGGCAGGTCGTCCAGGCGTCCCAGCGTCTCCTGGATGCGCGTCCGCAGCGCGGGCGTGGCCGCGAAGTCCACGTCGGAGCCGGTCACGAGCTCGCGGAAGTTCGCCATGGCGGCGTCCGTCTGCCTGCGCTGCGACGCGAGAGCCGTACGGCTCTGCGTCGACGGCGCGCCGAGGCGGACGACCGTGAGCCTGCGCTCACGCTGGAGCTCGGTGACCAGCCGCTCACTGGGCTCGGAGACCCCCTGGTTGAGGGTGCTGACCCACAGGACGTTCATGCCCTCGCGCAGGGTCACCCAGGCGGCGAACGCCCACAGTGCGGCCAGTGACACCAGCATGGCTGTGACCTTGGTTCGCACACGCGAGTTGCGAAATCGCATTAGACCAGTCCCGGCGAATAATTTTCAGAGCGGTTCTGGACACCTAGCAAGCTTCTTTACAGTTATCCGCTGCTGGATGTCACCGGGCGCGATGCGTCGCCTACGACGTTCGGGCGCCTCGGGCACTTTAGCAATCAGCACAATTTCACTCAAGGCGACATTGTCTGTAAGTGCTAATGTGTCCGGGTTGGGGTGATGCGTGGGGCTATGGTTATATTGCCCTCCGTTGTGCGGCAAGAGGGGCGCTGACCTGCGCAAGGTGCATCGCGGTCAGTACGGCGGAGCGCACGATCGCCCCCGGCAGGTAGAGATCCTTGTCCACCCAGAGCGGCGGCTCGCCTGACAGGTCCTCAGCGTTGGCGACGCGCTCCGCCAGGAAGTCCAGCCCGCGTTCCACGGCCAGGTCCACCGCCCCTCGCCAGCGGTGGTCGGACACGGACCGGGTCATCAGCAGCGTGTGCATCGCGTAGGCCGTCTCCTCGGCCGTGCCGTTCCAACGGCCCCACGAGCCGTCCGACTGCTGCGTGTCGAGCGTCCACCGGACCGCCGCCCGCACCGAGGCCCCTGCCCCCGACGTCTCGGTGCCGAAGTGGTCCAGCGCGACCGCGCAACCGGCCGTGGCGTAGTAGGGGGAGGTGTGCCAGCGGTCCGACCAGCTCCCGTCGGGATCCTGACGTTCGCGCAGCCATCGCGACAGCTTGTCCCGGGTGGCGGTGTGATCGGAGCCGGGGTGGGAGGCCCCGTAGTGCCCGAAGACGTCCAGCACGTGCGCGTTCACCGTGACGGACTGCCCGTCCTCCCCCGGCCACGTGCAGAAGTGGTCGTCCAGCTCGAATCCCCGCAGAACCTCTGGGTCGATCTCCAGCCCCAGCAGCTCCAGGGCGTAGAGCACGACCGAGGTCGTGTCGGCGTCCACAGGCAGCCCGCTGCCGGTGGCGGTGCCGTCCGGCCCGAGCGCCCCACGCAATTCCTCTGCCATTCCCGCAGGTAAGGAGTACGGCACGCCCGCCCGCGACAACCCGCTCAGCACCCAGGACCGCTCGAACAGCGTGATCGGATAGGCGCACGGCGCGAGACCGCTGTGAGCGGCGAGGGTGTCCGTCAGGTACGACATGGCGGAACGCTCCATATCGCCCGTGCCCTCCCCGCCCAGCCACGCCGCGGTGGCCGCGGGGGAGGCCCCCACGCTTCCCGTGTCCGAAGGGCGGATCGTCGGGGCCCGGCGGGCGCTGTCGCCGGCGACCTCCAGCATGTGCAGGAACTTCTTCGGCACCCCGGTCCCCGACGCCACCCGCGCTCGCACGGCCGGCAGCATCCCGGGATCCACCCCGGGCGGTGGGGGGATCCGCGCCTCGCCCCGCCACTGGTCGAGCCCGGAGACTCCGCTGTCGGGAAGGGCGGCGAGGTATTCGTTCACCTGCTCGATCAGCGACAGCAGGATCAGCTCGACCCCGGGGGTGTCGGGCAGCGGGGCCGGACGGTCGCTCAGGCGGCGGTAGGCCGCGGCCAGCCCCTGGTCGACGGCGTCGGCCAGGGCGGCCGTGCTGCCCGCCGTGCTGCCCGCCGTGCCGCCCGCCGTGCCCCCGCCTCCCGAGGTCAGAAGCCGGAGCAGCGCCTCGGTGGCGCTGAGGGTGGGCACCAGCCCGAACTCTGCGGGTGCCCACCAGCTCCCATCCGCGCGTTGGGAACGAACCAGATACTCGACCCGTTGATCGTGTCCCGTCAACCAGGGCGCCAGCGACACCAGCCGCCCCGTCTCATAGACCGACGGTGTGACCTCCCCTAACGGTCGGGCGGTCAAGTCGGCCATCAGATCGTCGGCTCTCAAAGCTCTCCCCAGAAGTCTGTGACTCTGTAGAAACCCGCACAGAAGTCCATTTGCCGTTCCATGAAGTCCGCGAGATCGGGCTGATCCACCCGCAGCGCCGCGAGCAGCTCGCGTGCCCGCCGGGTGTGGCGGGCCAGTGCCTCGTTCACCGCTTCGTGCGTGTCGAGCATCAGCGCGTTGAGGTCGCCCCAGACGGTGTCCCGTCGGTAGGTCCCCTGGTCGTTCAGCAGCCGGATGACGCGCTGCACTTCACTCGCCGCGGCGAGGACGCCGTGGATGCCGTGGACGCCGTGGACGTCATCCGGCGCCGGCGATTCGCAGATCGTGACCCAGTGGGAGACCAGGACGAACGTGAAGCCGAGGTTGTCGGCGTTGGCGAGGTATCGGCGGAGGTCGGGGACGTCCGTCCGCCCCTCCGCACGGGCCGCCTTCCACTCCCACTCGGTCCGCATGCCCGCGAGCATCCTGCCCAGCTCGTCGCGCCACACCCCGCGCAGCGCGGGAAAGGCGGGCGCGGCGGATAACTCGTCGCGGAGGTCGGCCAGGAAACGCGCCAGGTCGTCGTCGTCGGCCGGTCGGCCGCCGTCGGCCACGGCCAGGCAGCGCCGTACGACATCGTCCACGTCGTCCTGCGAGTCGGCCGCGTAGTCCACGAGCCAGTCGAGGCCGAAAGCCCAGAAGGAGGCCTTGCCTGCCATCATCAGGCGGTCGGCGTCGAGCCAGGGCGCGCTGTGCGCCAAGGCGTCGGCGAGGGTGCTCTGCAGGGCCGGGTCGAACGCCTCGGCGCGGTAGAGGCCGGGGTAGGTGGCCGCGCACCTGCCCAGGGCCCGTTGGATCTTTCCCGCGGCGGCGGAGATCCGGCCCGCCTCGGCGGCAGGCCATAGCGTGCGGATGCTGTTGTTCATGAAAAGCGTTTCCTCCGGAGCGCTACCTGGGGATCAGCGCGAGGTTCACGCGTTCGCGCATGCGAAGCGCCGCGCCCGGTGCGGGCGTGAAGGTCGTCGCACCCACCAGCACGGGGCGGTACCTGCTCAAAATGGTCGCGGCGACGAGCGTCGCGGAGACCAGGAACATGTGGTTGCCGACACAGGTGTGGGGACCGCCGCCGAAAGGGAAGTAGGCGTAGCGGTGGTGCCTGGTCGAGCCCTTGGTGAGGAAGCGCTCGGGTTTGAAGGCGAGAGGGTCATCCCAGACCCCCTCCATCCGCTGGGTCACATAGGGGCTGATCAGCACATTTCCCCCGGGAGCGATACGCACCCCGCCGATCGTGTCCTCCCGCAGGGCCATACGGGGGAACAACCACCCCGACGGGTATACCCGGAGCACCTCCTGCAGGACCGCCTTCACGTACTGCAACTGGGGCAGATGCTCGGGGGTGACCGGCCCGGCCCCGACGACCCGGTCGATCTCCTCCTGTACGGCGGACGCCACCTCGGGGTTCTGATGCAGCACCGGCCACAGCCAGACCATCGCCTGCGCCGAGGTCTCCAGGGACGCACCGATCATGTTGACCGCGTCGTCGCGGACCCCCCGCCTGGCCGCCTCGTCCCACGAGTCGCCCTGCGCCCGGCACAGGACCGAGATCACGTCATCGCCGTCCGGCTGCCGCCTAGTGCGCTCCACAAGCGAGTACACGACGTCGTCGATGTCGCGGGTCGCGCGCCGGAAGGCGCGGTCGCCGGGAAGGGGGAACCGGTCGGGCACGAACGGCAGGAGCAGCCGGGCCACGACCGAGGCGGACGCCCGGTCGTAGGCGGGGACCAGCCGTGCGACCTCGGCGGGCGTCAGCCGGTCACCGAAGAAGATCCGGATCGAGGCCGCACTCAGAATTCTATTCATCTCCGTCAGCGCGTCCAGCGTTCTGCCGGATGCCGCCGCCTCATCGAGGCGGTCGACCTGCCGGCCGACGGCCTGAATTATGACGTCGGCGTGGGCATGAATGCTCCTGGAGGTGAAGAAAGGCTGAATAACCTTTCTGCTGTGCTCCCAAGAACGGCCTTCGCCGATAAGAATTCCGTTGCCGAGAAGGCGTCTCAACGGACGCCAGAACATTCCCTCGCGAATGTAGTTCTCGTGGTTGCCCTTCAGCACGTGCTGCACATGGTCGGGGTGGGTCACAAGGTAGCCGGTGAACCATCCGAGTCTGACCTCGGCCACGTCGCCGCCGGCCTGGCGGCCGAGGTCCTCTAATGCTCCAAGCGGGTCGCGGAGCAGTCGTGCGAACAACCGGTGATGGCTGACAAGGCGTTTGGGGCGCGCGTTGCTCACAGCCGCCGACATGGGTTCGATCCTTTCTGATGACCGGAACGATGGTCCCCCGTGTCGAAAGAGTGAGCTTTCAGCACTTTGCTTATCCGGTGCCGCTGAAGTATCACACGAGCAACTCACAGTGATCAACCGTTTACGGCTGTTAGTTTTCCAAGCATATACACGCGTTAATTCGTGCCCGCGTCCGGGTAGAGAGACGTACCCATCCCGTGGCCGCCGACGTAACGCAGTGAATAAAGGACGGGTTTTTGGGCCCTCCCCGTCGACCGGGTTTCGGTCCGGGTTCGTGCGGTGTTTCGGACATGGAGACCGAGCGGGGTGCCGACCGCCACCCCGGGAGCCGCCGCCGGCGTGCGACCTGCGAGTGTGGAGTGATGAGCGTACGTATGTGGGAGCTCACGACGACCGAAGTGGGTGAGCGGATCGCGGCGGGATGCACGACTGCCGTCGTCGTCGTGGGCTCAACCGAGCAGCACGGTCCGCATCTGCCCACATTCACCGACACCTACCAGGCGTACGCCGTCGGCGAGCTGTTCGCCCACCGAATCGGGGCCCTGCTGGCCGCGCCGATCCCGGTCGGCTGCGCCGACCACCACCTCTCCTTCCCCGGCACGATCTCGCTGCCCGAGGCCGTACTGATCGATGTGGTGGAGGCCTATGCGGCGAGCCTGTTCCAGAGCGGGTTCACCAGGATCGTGGTGTGCTCCACGCATGGAGGCAACTACGGGCCGCTCGCGCGCGGCGCCGACCGCCTGCGCGAGAGGCTGGAGACTCCGGGGCGCCGGGTGGTGGTGCTTTCCGATCTCGCGGCCTACGCCCGGGCCTACATCGCGGCGCTGAGAAACGCCGCCCTGCCCATGGTGAAGCTGCCGCACGCCGAGGCCTCCGAGACGTCGGTCATCCTGGCCATCCGGCCAGACCTTGTGAAGATGGAGCTGGCGGAGCCGGGCTTCATGGGTGACGTGCCGCGCGACAGGCTCATCGAGGAGGGGCTCGCCGCCGTGGCGCCGACCGGAGTGCTCGGTGATCCGCGAGGGGCGACCGCCGCCCTGGGCAGGGACTGCATGGCCAATGTCGTTGATGTCCTTGAAGCAATGCTTCGTGAGGCTCAATAGCCTAATTGGGGCGCATTCAACCAGAGAGACGGTTTAGTCCGTAATCCAGCACGGAGAGTGAACTGCCGGATTTCGGTCATTGTGATGTGGATCGTTCCGGCCGTCCGCGTCACGGCCCTTCCCCCGGCCACTGATCAGGAAGGAGCGATCGTTCGAACTCCCTGCGGCGCTGCCGGTCCGCCAGGGCGTGCGCCGCCACCGCGTCGCCCTCCACCGCGGCCTTGCGCAGCACCTCCTCGGCCTCTCTGGACCTGCCCTGAGCGCTCAGCAGGTCGGCGAGGCCGAGGATGGCCAGGCTGTCCCCGGCACTCGCCGCGCGATGCAGCGCCGACTCGGCCCGCAGAATCGAGATGGGCTTGCGCTCCAGCCGGGAGAGGGCCTCCTGGGCGATGTCGACGCCCGCGTCCGCGGCCCGGTGCCAGGTCTCGATGGCCTCGTCGATGAATCCCGCCTGCTCCAGCAGCACCGCGAGCTCACGCAGGGCCGACGCGCCGCCCGCGTCGGCCGCCCGCCGCCAGGTCTCGATGGCCTCCTCGACCCGGCCGTCCTGCTCCAGTAGTACGGCGAGCTCGCGCATGGCGGAGATGTCGCCCGCGTCGGCCGCCCTGCGGAGATGGGCGCATGCCTGCTCGACCTGCCCCGCCCTGGCCAGCCTGCTAGCCAGGGTCTTGAGCGCGGTGCGGTTGCCCCCGGCGGCGGCCTGCCGCCACATGCTCGTCGCCTCCTCCGCCCGGCCCGCCCGATCGAGCACCGCGGCCAGCTCCATGATGGCCTGGATGCCCCCGCCCGCAGCGGCCTGCTGCCACAGCTGCACGGCCTCGTTGATCCTTCCGGTCTTCTCCAGCAGCCGGGTCAGCTCCCGCTTGGCCTCGGTGCCCGGGGTCTGCCGCCACATCTGGATGGCCTCGCCGGCCCGGTCCGTCTTCTCCAGCAGCCGGGTCAGCTCCCGCTTGGCCTCGCCGTCGCCCGCCTCGGCCGCCCGGCGCAGCCACGCCTCGGCCTCGGCGGTGTCGCCGCCGCGTTCGAGGAGGTCGGCCATCACCGACATGGCGTAGGTGTTGCCGAGGGCCGCCGCCGTACGCCACACCCCGGCGGCCTGGTCGGCCTTGCCGGCGCGCTCAAGCTGGTCGGCGAGTTTCCACAGGGCGAAGGTGTCGCCGGTCCGGGCCGCGAGATCGGTGAAACTGTCGGGATCTTCGGGCTCGGGCTGCCGGGCCTCGATCCACAGCTCCCTGGCAGCGTCGGCGCCCCCTCCCAGCGTGCGCACCAGGCGGGCGGTGAAGTCCCAGCTCGGCAGGGGGGCGCGGCCGTCGAGAACGGTGGCGATGTGGGTGTGGCTGTATCCCACCTGCGCGGCGATGTCCCTCAGCGTCGGCATCCCCGCCCGCTCCCGCAGCCGCACCAGATGCTTGAGATATTCCGCGTACTGCGGGCTGATCGGCTCCATCCGCGCCACTCTGAGCCGGTGCCGGGCCCGGCCCAGCCGCCCGTGCACCGCCACCGGGGTCAGCTGGACGAGCTCGGCGATGTCCTTCACCGGGAACCCCGCCGCGCGCAGGTAGACCACCTGTGCCGTCCGCGTGTCGAGCTGCTTCAGCAGATCGCCCACCGCGAACCGCTCCACCACGTCGTCGGCCAGGTCGGGGACGGTGAGGACGGCCGGATTCTCCGGCTCGTCCGCCTCCGGCAGCGGGTCGGCCGGGAGCGCCCGCATGTGCTGGGCGCGCCGCGCCACCTGCTGGGTGACCCAGCGTCTCAGGTCGGGGGTGGTGCTCACCACGTCGTGCCAGCGCTGGTGCGCGGTGAGCATGGTCTCCTGGGCGATGTCCTCGTCGTCGGCCGAGCTCAGGCCGACGCGGGCGAGTGCGTCGAGCGCCCACCGCATGCCGAGGGGGTAGAAGTCGGGGAACCTGACGGGGATGCGCACGCCGTACCGGATGCTCTGCTCGGCGAGGTTGCGGCGCATGGCCCACTCGGAGAGATCCCCGCCGCAGGCCCAGACGATGGCCTCAAGCAGGCGTTCGGACGGCAGGCCGCGGCCGGAGAACGCCTCGGACAGCGCGGCCGGACTGTAGTAGGTGCGTACGGCGAGCTGCCGGAGCGACGGGTTGCCCGCCTGGGCGCGCAGTGCGCGGAGTTCGCCGGTGAACTCCGCGACGACGAGGTCGGAGGAGACCGGTCCGCCGGGTTCGCGGGCGGGGTTCTGAACGGGTGGGGTGGAGGCCGCCGCCGCGGGGCGGTCGCGGTCGCGCTTGCGCAGCGCGATCGTCACATGCTCCTGCCCCTGACTGGTCAGGCGGTAATAGCGACGCCTCGGCCCTTTTCCTCGGTGACCTGCGGATTCCCACGTTCCTTCGAGCCAGCCGACCTTTTCCAGTCTGGTCAGAAGGGGATAGACGGTCCCCGTGGGGCGCTTGGTGAGGGTGGCGATTTGAAGCCCGTAAACGGGTTCTCCGGCGGCGGAGGCGAAGACGTCGAGGACATCGAGGGTTGCATTTGTAAGACGGACGGCACTTGGCATTATCAGAACCATCTACGTATATAGAGATAGAGCCAGGTGTTCAGTCCTCGCGATGTAATGGTCGAGGAGCTGAATGACGGCGAAGGGTTCCGCGCCAGGTCGCACTGCTCACGGAACCCCTGCCTCGTGTGGAACCGCCGGTCTGGCCTGAGCCCCTACAGCTCGGGCCAGACCTCGCGGACAGCCAGATAGAGCTGGATCAGCACGGTGGTTCCCGTGCCGACCCGCACAAGCCACCCGAGCCAGCGGCGATAGCGGTTATCCTCTCCAGGTCTTGAGGAGGAGCACTCGTCGCACTCCTCCTCTCCGCCCTTCGGCTCATCGCCGCCCAGCGGAATTGCCATACGTGTCCTCTCCATTGGTGCTGAGGGAACCTTGACCGGTCCCGCGGGAACCTGCCACATGCGTTCCCAAAGAGCACCTCAAGAGAGGGTGAGGCATAGCGTAGCGGGATATGTCACCTTCGCGGTGGCAGCACCCGAGGTAACCGTTTCTTATCGCCCGCACTGTTCCGCGCATCGCCTATTGTCTGAATTAATGATGTTATTTGGACGATGGATGTGTGTCCGTAGTCGCGTTCCGGCGATTGCGCAGACCGAGCAGAACATCGACCGCCAAGAAGACCAGCAGCGACACCCCGAGCAGCGGCAACGCGTAGCCGACGGCGATCGCCGCCACGGCGAGCACCGCCAGAATCGGCCACGGCACGGCACGCCACCCGCCGCGCGGATACGGACGCCCGAACGACCACGTACGGCCACGCGTCGGACGCCGCAACCACCACATTCGGTAGCCCAGCACGATCAGCCACATGAGCCCCACGGCCAGCAGCCCGAGCACGACCTGATTTACCAGACCAAACATGATCCCCATATGGGTGTCGATGGTCCACTGGACGAGCTTGGCCATCAGCGGGTAATCATCGAACTTCAGCTCGGCCACCACCTGTCCGTGCGCGTCGACCGTTATCTGGTCCAGGCGCGTCGGCCATACCTTGTCGATCTGCTTGACCAGGGAGGGTGTGTCCGCGTCCGGCGGCACAACGATCTCCAGCGGCCCGGACATCCCCCGCGCCGCGGCGACCCCCGCGACCCGCTCGACCGTTCCGGCGTCGTCGGCCGGAGCACTGTGATGATCGTGCCCGCCGTGGGAGTCGCCGTGGCCACCGTGATCGGAGCTCGCCGCCGAGATCGAGGGGGTCTGCCAGCCGAACGCGGCCCGTACGGCATCGACGTTCACACCCGCGTACTTCGACCAGGTCAGCCCGGTCGCCGACAGGAACAGCAGGCCGAGCAGCGCCCACACTCCCACCGAACCGTGCCACGACAGCGTCCGGCGCCTGCCCGTGACCCCGCGCTCGGGCAGCAGCAGCGACCGCGCCCTGCGGTTGGCCCGGCGGTCGGCCCCGCGGCGGGCCCGGCGGCGGCTCAGCCACAGCAGCAGCCCTCCAAGCGCGACCACCCACAGCCAACTGGCCGCCAGCTCGCTGTAGATCCGGCCGGGTTCGCCGAGGTGGAGATGGCGGTGGAGCGAGGAGATCCACGCGCGCAGCGGCAGCGCGCCCGAACTGCCGTAACTTTCCAGGGTGCCGCGCACCTCGCCGTTGTGCGGGTCGACGAAGACGGCGAGGCTGGTGCCGGAGTCCCCGTCCGGCAGCGCGAACAGGACCCGGGTCGTGGTGCCGGGCTCGGGCGCGGGCCGTACGGCGATGACCCGCTCGCCCGGACGGCTCCGCTGAGCCGCCGCCACCTGCTCGGACAGCGGCACCGTGGTCTTCTGGGCCGGCACCGACAACTCGTGGCTGTGGACGATCTTCTCTAGCTGGAACGACGCCGCGTACAGCAGGCCGGTCAGCGCGGCCACCATCAGGAAGGGCGCCACCAGCAGCCCGGCGTAGAAGTGCAGGCGCAGCAGCAGCGGACGCAGGGCCGCCCAGGCCGAGCCCTTCTCGGGCGGCGCGGGGGAGGGGGAGCCGGTCTGCGGCTCTGTGTTGACGGGGTCTGTGTTGACGGGGTCCGCGTTGACGGGGTCTGCGTTGACAGGGTCTGCGTTGACGGGGTCCGCGTTGACAGGGGATGACATGCGAGGTCTCTCCGTTCTCGGAACTTCGAGGCACGGGTCGGCAAGGACGTGTCACCTCGAACCGGGAAAACTTCCGTGGGCCGGTGGGATGGCGGTCGCCACGGATCGGCCGCTCGCCCTCGGCGCGAACGCGCGCGGGCAAGGCGGAAAAGTCGGGTCGCCGTGGTTAGGGGAGGCGCACCCGATCAGAGGACGGAGAAAGACAGCGGAGGTCCGCGCCGCGTCACCGAGGCCGCGAGCAGCGTGGTGACCGGGGGCTCGGACAGGTCCGCGACAGCGGGGGCGGCGGTCCGCTCGTACGGCACGAGCAGGACCAGGAGCCGGGGAAGCAACCTCGCGAGCGAGGTCGAGGCGAGGAACGTCACCAGCTCAAGCAGTGACGCCAAGGACGATTCGCCACGCGAGAGCCACAAGCAGGAGGCCAGAGCCGCCGCAGCGTGTACGAAGAACATCCCAAAGCCCGTGGAATGTTCGGAGTGCATCGCATGGGTGATGGATTCGGCGTTTCCCCAGCTGAAAAGGTGGTGCAGGCCGTACTGCGAGGTAAAACCCGCGCCGAGAATCACGCCGAGGCCCCGCGGGCGCCCGCCGAGCGCATAAGCGCCCGCGGCCAGCAACGCCATGGCGGCGACCAGCAGGGAAAGGCGTACGGCACCGCCACCCGCAAGCATGTGCAGAGCCCCCGACACCGCCACGCATACGACCGCGAAGATCACGGCACGTGCGGCGCGGAAAGGGGGCTGGCCTACATGCACACCGTCATAGTGCCAGAAGATACGTCGATGTCCGGTAGTTCCTCGTTTTCCGAACCTTCCTATTGTTGACCTTGGGCAAGCCGCTCTCCAGTGAACCGGTTGAGGCGGGTCAGGCACCTGAAAGGGTGGTGTGCCGCCTCGCCGGTTTCAGACCGTCCGGCATGCCGTCCCGCTCCTCGTCGCCGTGCAGCGTGACGGGCTCCTGGAGCTCCATCACCCACTGGTCCGGCGCGTCGTCCGGGCAGTGCAGGTAGACCTCCCGGCCGTGGCCGGCCGAGCGGTAGCCGTGCTCGTCCATCCAGCGGGCCAGCCACTGGAACTTCGTGTCGAGCTCGCTGACCGGCCCCCTGTGCACCGTTGTCGCGGCGGTGAAGCCCGGGAGGTCCACGACCTCGAAGGGGTCCTTGGAGCACACCGTGGACTGTACGGGGAGAGCCGCGTGGATGATGACGCCGTCGAGGCAGTTCTCGTAGTAGGCGAAGGCAGGGCCCGCCGGGGACACACCCGCCTCGGCGGTGTGGCGGTAGAGGGACGAGAAAAGGGGCTCGATCGCGGCGTTGATGTGCTCGTGGGCGTAGCTCGGTGCGAGCGCGGTCATCTCGGCGGCCCTGACCGGGGCGATGCGTTTGAGCAGGACGTCTCCCGGTGCGACGCCGTCCTCCCGCTCGATCAGGCGCAGCCGCCCCTCCACCCGGTGCAGCCGCTCGATATCGGCCGTGATCCGCTCGCGCAGCTCGACCCTGCGCGCGAGCAGCATGTCGGAGAGACCCTCGCCGTCCCTCCGTTCGTCGAGGACCGAGTTCACCTGCTCCAGGGTGAAACCGAGGTCTTTCAACGCGATGATCCGGTTGAGCACGGGTAGCTGGGAGGCGGTGTAGTAACGGTATCCGTTCGCCGGATCCACGTAGGCGGGCTGGAGAAGGCCGATGGTGTCGTAGTGGCGCAGCATTCGCACGGATACCCGGCCCAGCCTGGCAAAATCTCCGATTGTGATCATTAGAACGTCCCAACGGGAGGAAACAATGAATTTATGCGATATGTAGGTTATTGTAGGTCGGGAAAGAAAAACAAGAATTTTATGCGCTCTGGGGAGAGGGTCTTGACGTGCCCGCGCATGAAATTCACCTCCGATGTCCCTCCAACGCGTGGGGGGCCTCTTTGGTGCCGCGCTCCCGGGCGGCGGCCGAGGCCGCCCAAGTGCCGCGCGATCCGCGCCGGCGACTTGAGACGCGCGGAGGTGGTGATTGGTCGCATGAACGATCCCGGTGTGCGCTTTTTCGAAAGCCGATGCTATCGAGATCGCCCCTCGGGCCCACAGCCGCGTTCCCGGTCGTGTACGGCAGAGCCCGGCGGCGGCCGGGCCGGCACGGGGAAAACGCTCTCCGGCGCGGGTCGCCGAGGCGGTCGGCAGGCGTCGACTCTCCTTTGTGGCCGAACGCTTCTTTGCGCATCCGGATGACCCGCCATCCAAACGGCGCGTCCTTGTCGAGGCCCTGGCGCTGTTCGCCCCCGCGGGGCTCGGCCACACGACCGTGCGCGACATCGCCAAGGCCCGCGGAAATAGCCGATGGCCATATCCCGGAGTTAACTCAATGCAGCGGACCGGAAGGGTGCGAGTCGCGATCCGGGCAAGCTGCCAAGCCGTTCGTCACGTGCTGATCAACATCCCCGCAGCGCGACTTAAATAAGGCATTCCCGCGCCGAAGAAGCCCGACGGCTTGGACATAATTCATGGCGGCACATAGTCGCTCGGACATGGGGCAGCCGTGTCCGAGAACTCTTTGGGGGAAACACAATGATCCGTCGCATCCTCACCGGTTCGGCCATCGTCGGTCTCGCGCTCTTCGGCCCCGCCGCCGTCGCGACCGCCAACGCCGACACCATCGGTTCGACCTGCAGCAGCAACAACCTGATCGGTATCGCCAACTGCGTGAACCTCGGCATCCTCGGGTCGCCGATCCAGTCCGTGTACGGCGGCCACCACCACCACCTCGGCGGTCACCTCGGGGGCCTGCACGGCCTCTGGTAGATGCCGAACCGGATGACAGACCGGCACACCACGTTGCTTGCCTGCGCTTCCCTGGTCTCGATCGTGGCGGGTCGCGGCTCGTCGATCCACACCTTCTCGGGCAGCGCGGGCGGGACGGGCTCGCGGCGAACCGCTCCGGGTGGGCTTCGTCCTTCTCGGCTGTCGCGGCGGGCCCGGGGGGATTGTCGGTGGCTGGTCGTAGCATCCGCGCCATGGCTGAAGCGGTGCAAGCGTATTCCTACACGCGTTCCTCCGAGCTCGACCTCGGAGCGGGCCACCTGGGGCTTTCGACCTCCGGCGGCATGACGACCAAGGGCCTCGTCGCCCACCCGAAGTTCTTCAGCGGGCTGCTCACCCAGGCGGGCCCCTCGGCCGCCGCGCTGATCGGTGTGGCCGACGTCGCCCGCGCGCGCTACTACGACGCGAGGGCCGCGGCGGCGGGCATCATGCGCGACCCGGTGGTCACGTGCAACGGCGACCGGCTCCGATTCGAGTCGTTCTCGGCGTGCGGCGGCGTCTACGCCCGGCTGGACGTGCTCCAGCAGGCCCTCGACGGCGAGGTGGTGGAGCTCGGCACGACCAACGTCGACGTCAACAACCCGCTGCGCCAGGCCCTCGCGAGGGTCGGCGGCAACGACCCGCTGCACCTCGCCGTCGGCGTCGACGGGCTGGTGGCCACCACGCTCGACGGCGCGGTTGTCGAAAAGAAGGTGCCGCTCCCGGAGCGGTGGGTGCGGGGGTTCGCCGAGGTGCAGGTCATCGCCTCCGGCTTCGACCTGCGGGCGGAGCTGTCCGCGCCGGACACGCTCCGCTTCCTGCGCTCCCTGCCGCGCAAGGGCGTGCACTGGGCCGTCCCGGTGGGCCGCTCCCTGCGGCTGTCCGCCCGGCCCGCTCCCGGAGCGGTCTGCCTGCCGAGCGCCGAACGGCTCGGCACCATGCTGCCCCTGCTCCGCTTCGCCACAGGCCTGCGGGCATACGGCCCCGCCGCCTCCGCGACCTCCCTCCCCACGGCGAGCACCTGGGAGCTTGAGCTGCCCGGCATGCGCTACGTGCTCACCCTGTCCCCGGATTCCCGGCGCGGCTTCTCCGGAGAGGGCGCCGTGCTGGACGACCTGGCGACCGACCACGCGGCGGCCGACGCCGACCTCGTCGGCGTCCTGCTGGCCTTCGAGCCGCGCCTCGACGCCGACCTCCTCGCCGAGCAGTCCGGCCTCACCCGCGACCGCGTCCGCGCCGCCCTCACCCAACTGGGCACCGCGGGTCGCGTCGGCTACGACACGGCCGAAGCCGCCCACTTCCACCGCGAGCTGCCTTACGACGCCGAGCGCGTGCTGAAGATGAACCCCCGCCTCAAAGCCGCGAACGACCTGGTCGCCGGTGGCCTGGTCCGCTTCACCGGCCCCGACACCGCCGTCGTCAACGAGCGCCACGTCCACCTCGCCGCGACCGGGCCCACCTGCTCCTGCCCCTGGTGGGTCGACTACCGCGGCACCCGGGGCCCGTGCAAGCACGTCCTCGCCGCCCAGCGCGTCCGCACCCGTCTCGCCACCGCCCCCGCCACCGTCTGAGCGGCCCTTGGCCTGGGCCGGTCGGCGCGTTCGAACCCGCGCCTCCGGCAGGGGGCGCAGGGTGTCCGGCGGGCGTGTTCGGTGGTCGAGGAATTGTCGGTGGCGGCTGCGATGATGCGAGGGTCCTGATCGCCGGAGAAAGGTTCTCGTCATGGCTGCCTTGGTGCCCCCGATCGCTGATGAGCGTGAAGGTCTGCTGCGGTTTCTCGCCCAGCAGCGTCATGTGGCGCGTGTCGCGGCCCATGGGCTGACCGAGGAGCAGTTGCGTGCCACCCCGACGGCGGGGGCGCTGAGCGTCGGCGGGCTGATCAAGCACCTCGCTCACACCGAGCAGGGGTGGCTGGACAGGGTCGCCGATCGGCAGCGGCCGGCAGAGTCCGACTATCACGACGAGTTCGTGCTCGGTCCCGACGAGAGTTTCGCCGACGTTCTCGACTTCTACGACCGGGTGGCCCAGGAGACAGAGGAGATCATCGCGGGCGTGGCCGACCTCGGGCGGGAGGTCCCCGTCCCGCAAGATGCCCCGTGGTTCCCGGCCGACATCAAGGCGTGGTCCGTGCGCTGGGTCCTGCTGCACCTCATCGAGGAGACCGCGCGCCACGCCGGCCACGCCGACATGGTGCGCGAAGCCATCGACGGCGCCACTGCCTACCCGCTGCTCGCCGCCGTCGAGGGCTGGCCCGCCACCGAGTGGCTCACCCCCTGGCAGCCCGCCGACTCTTAGGACACAGCTCTTAGGACACGGAGACCCGCGCCCGGGGCCGTGGAGGGGTCCCACCGCTCCGGGCGTGTCGGTGGTGTCGGTGGTGTCGGTTGTGCGGGGGGAGATGGGGCCGACCGGGAGGGAAAGGGGCGATACGGGCCGCGGCGGCGGATCGACGGGCTAGAGTGCTCCGCCATGACCGAACCGGATTTCCTGCTCGCCACGCGGGCGGGTTATGACGCCATCGCCGAGGAATACACGGACTTCGTTCGCGGTGATTTGGAGCGCAAGCCGTGGGACCGGGCGATGCTCGCCGTGTTCGCCGAGCTTGTGGGGGCGGGCAGTGCGGGGCCGGTGGCCGATGTGGGGTGTGGCACCGGCCGGGTGACGGCGCACCTGCACGGGCTCGGGGTCGACGCGTTCGGCGTGGACCTGTCGCCCGGCATGATCGACGTGGCCAGGCGGACGTATCCCGGGCTGCGGTTCGACGTGGGGTCGATGCTGGCCTTGGATCTGCCCGACGGCGGGCTCGGTGGTCTCCTGGCCTGGTATTCGACTATTCACGTTCCCGACGACCGGCTGCCGGAGGTGTTCGCGGAGTTCCACCGCGTCCTCGCCCCCGGCGGCCATGTGCTGCTCGCGTTCCAGGTCGGTGACGAGGCGTTGCATCTGACCGAGGGGCTTGGCCAGGTGTTCTCGTTGATCTTCCAGCGCCGACGGCCTGAGGACGTCTCCGCCCTGCTCGTCCGAGCCGGTTTCGCCGTGTGCGCCCAGACGGTGCGTGAATCCGACGGCACCGAGAGGACTCCCCAGGCTTACCTCGTGGCCCGCAAACCGCCCGCAAGTCCTGAGGGCTGATCCAAGGCGCGGGCGCCATCGATAGGCGGGCTCTCGCCGTACGGCATGAGCCCCGGTGGCGTCCGCGCATGCCGTGAGGTGCGCTCCCAGGGTGCGACGATCCCAGATCTACGCCTGTGAACAGCAAAAACGTCCCCGTAACCCCGTAGCTTCTCGACATACTAGGACGTCCTACTATATTTTTGCGAGGCTAGTTCCACCCGTGCTAGCTCCACCTGGACTGGCTCCACCCGCGCTAGTCCACCCGCGCTAGTCCACCCGCGCTAGTTCAACCTGGATGAAAGCAGGTTCACCTATGGCCGCTGAGCTGACACATTTCATCCACGGCAGGCGCGTCCCCGGCGCCTCGGGCGTGTATGGCGATGTCTTCGACCCCAACACCGGCACCGTGCAGGCCAGGGTCCCCCTGGCCGGGAAGGCGGAGGTCGAGGCAGCCATCGCCGACGCCGAGCAGGCCCAGCTCGCGTGGGCTGCCTGGAACCCCCAGCGGCGGGCCAGGGTGCTGCTGCGGTTCCTCGACCTGGTGCAGGGCGAGATGGATTCGCTGGCCAGACTGCTCGCCTCCGAGCACGGCAAGACGATCCCCGACGCCAAGGGCGACATCCAGCGCGGCCTTGAGGTCGTCGAGTTCGCCGCGGGCGTGCCGCACCTGCTGAAAGGCGAGTTCACCGACGCCGCGGGCACCGGCATCGACGTCTACTCGATGCGTCAGCCGCTCGGCGTCGTCGCGGGGATCACGCCGTTCAACTTCCCGGCCATGATTCCGCTGTGGAAGGCCGCGCCCGCGCTGGCCTGCGGCAACGCGTTCATCCTGAAGCCGTCCGAGCGTGACCCCTCGGTGCCGCTGCGCCTGGCCGAGTTGTTCGTGGAGGCGGGCCTGCCCGCGGGCGTGCTGAACGTCGTCAACGGCGGCAAGGAGGCGGTGGACACGCTGCTCACCGACCCGAGGATCGCCGCTGTCGGGTTCGTCGGCTCCACGCCGATCGCGGAGTACATCTACGCCACCGCCGCCGCCCACGGGAAGCGCGCCCAGTGCTTCGGCGGCGCGAAGAACCACATGATCATCATGCCGGACGCCGACCTCGACCAGGTCGCCGACGCCCTCATCGGCGCCGGGTACGGCTCCGCCGGCGAACGCTGCATGGCGATCTCAGTCGCGGTCCCCGTCGGCGAGGACACCGCCGAGGCCCTGGTGGAGAAGCTCATGCCGAGGGTCGCCGCCCTGCGCATCGGCCACTCCCACGACGAGACGGCCGACTTCGGCCCGCTGGTGACACGGGAGGCGGTGGACCGGGTCCGCGACTACATCCAGTCGGGTGTGGACGAGGGCGCCAAGCTGCTCGTCGACGGCCGTGACTTCACCCTGGAAGGCTATGAGAACGGCTTCTTCATCGGCGGCTCCCTGTTCGACCATGTACGGCCGGACATGCGCATCCACCGTGAGGAGATCTTCGGCCCGGTGCTGTCGATCGTGCGCGCCGCGGACTACGAGGAGGCGCTGCGCCTGCCGAGCGAGCACGAGTTCGGCAACGGTGTCGCCATCTTCACCCGCGACGGCGACACCGCGCGTGATTTCTCCCGCCGCGTGAACACCGGCATGGTCGGCGTCAACGTGCCGATCCCGGTGCCCATCGCCTACCACACCTTCGGCGGCTGGAAGCGGTCCGGCTTCGGCGACCTCAACCAGCACGGCCCGGACTCGATCCGCTTCTACACCAAGACCAAGACCGTCACCTCGCGTTGGCCCTCCGGGGTCAAGGAAGGCGCGAGCTTCGTCATTCCGACGATGAGCTGACGCCGATGTTCACCCTGACCGATGACCAGCGGGCCATCGCCGAGGCGGCGCGGGAGTTCGCCGACGAGCACCTCGCCCCGCACGCGGTGACCTGGGACCAGACCAAGCATTTCCCCGTCGACGTGCTGCGCAAGGCGGCCGAGCTCGGCATGGGCGGCATCTACATCCGCGAGGACGTGGGAGGCTCGGAGCTGTCCCGGTTCGAGGCAGCCCTGATTTTCGAGGCGCTCGCCACGGGATGCCCATCGATCGCGGCCTACATCTCCATCCACAACATGACCGCGTGGATGATCGACGTCTTCGGGGACGAGGCCCAGCGGTCCCGCTGGCTGCCCCGGATGTGCACGATGGAGGACCTCGGCAGCTACTGCCTGACCGAACCGGAGGCCGGTTCCGACGCCGCGGCCCTGCGCACGCGCGCCGACCGCGACGGCGACGACTACGTGCTGAACGGCGTCAAGCAGTTCATCTCCGGCGCGGGCGCGTCGCAGATCTACATCGTGATGGCCCGCACCGGCGAGCCGGGGCCGCGGGGCATCAGCGCGTTCGTCGTCGAAGGCGGCACGGACGGCATGTCATTCGGCCCGAACGAAGTGAAAATGGGGTGGAACGCCCAGCCGACGCGGCAGGTCATCCTGGAGAATGTGTGCGTTCCGGCGGCCAACCTGCTCGGCGGCGAGGGCGACGGTTTCCGCATCGCGATGCGCGGACTCAACGGCGGCCGACTCAACATCGGCGCCTGCTCGCTCGGCGGAGCGCAGTTCGCGCTGGACCGCACGGTCACCTACCTGGGCGAGCGCGAAGCCTTCGGGGCCAAACTGCTCAAGTCGCAGGCGCTCCAGTTCAAGCTGGCCGACATGGTCACCGAGCTGGAGGCCGCGCGCACCCTGCTGTGGCGGGCGGCCATGGCGCTGGACGCCGGCGCCGCCGACACGGTCGAGCTCTGCGCGATGGCCAAGCGGTTCGCCACCGACGCTGGGTTCGAGGTGGCCAACAGTGCTTTGCAGCTTCACGGGGGATATGGGTATCTCGCGGAGTACGGCATTGAGAAGGTCGTCCGTGATCTGCGTGTCCATCAGATCCTTGAAGGCACGAACGAGATCATGCGTCTGATCATCTCGCGTGGACTGACGGGAGCCGCTTGATGAGCACGTCCGATGTGCTGCTGGACAAAGAGAACGGCCTCGGCCGTATCACCCTTAACCGCCCCAAAGCCCTCAACGCGCTGACGCATGAGATGGTCCTCGCCATCCAGGACGCGCTCACCGCCTGGGAACACGACGACGACGTGCACGCCGTCGTCATCGCCGGCGCCGGCGAACGCGGCCTGTGCGCGGGCGGCGACATCCGCGCGATCTACGAAGACGCCCGGACGGGTGACGGCCGTGCGTCGGCGGCCTTCTGGCGGGACGAATACCGGCTGAACGCCCACATCAACCGGTACGGCAAGCCGTACGTCGCCCTTATGGACGGCATCGTCATGGGCGGCGGGGTGGGAGTGTCGGCCCACGGCAGCGTACGGGTCGTCACCGAACGCTCCGTGATCGGCATGCCCGAGGTCGGCATCGGGTTCATCCCCGACGTCGGCGGCACCTACCTGCTGTCGCGCACCCCCGGCGAGCTCGGCACCCACGCCGCGCTCACCACGGCCCGGCTCGGCCCTGGCGACGCCATCGCCTGCGGCCTCGCCGACCACTTCGTGCCGTCGGCCGACCTCGCCGCCTTCGTCGAGGCGCTCGCCGCCGAAGGCCCCGCAGCCGCCGTCGCCTCCTTCGCCACTACGCCGCCGCCGTCCGAGCTCGCCGCCCAGCGCGGCTGGATCGACCCGTGCTACTCCGCCGACACGATCGAGGAGATCATCGCGCGCCTGCGCGACAGCGGCGACCAGGCCGCCAAGGAGGCCGCCGAGCAGATCAGTGCCAAATCCCCCACCTCGCTCAAAGTCAGCCTCCGCGCGCTGCGCGAGGCGCGGAACCTCGACACGCTGGAACAGGCGCTGGAGCGCGAACTTCACATCGCCCGGCTCATCCTCGCCGCGCCCGACATGGCCGAAGGAATCCGGGCACAGGTCGTCGACAAGGACCGCAACCCGGCGTGGTCGCCCGCCACGCTGCACGAGGTCACGCCCGAGCGGGTCGAGCACTTCTTCACCGGCATCGACCGGGCCGAGCCCTTCCTGACCGGGGAAGGGGCCGGCGACGGGCACGAAGGCCACAGGGGCGCGAGCCGTACGGCACCGGCCGCGCCGCCGGCACCTGCGGCACCTGACGCACCAGCGGTATCTGACGCATTGGACGTATCGGACGCATCGGACGCGTCGGAGGGGGAGACCAGGTGAGCACCTCGATCGCATTCCTCGGCCTCGGCAACATGGGCGGCCCGATGGCGGCCAACCTCGTCAAGGCCGGACACAAGGTCACCGGGTTCGACCTCATGCCCGACTCGCTGACCCGCGCCGCCGAGCAGGGGGTCACGGTCGCGGGCAGCGCGGTCGAGGCCGTCAAAGGCGCCGACGTCGTCATCACGATGCTGCCGAGCGGGCGGCACGTGCTCGACCTCTACGCCGACCTGCTGCCCGCCGCCACCCAGGGCACGCTGTTCGTCGACTGCTCCACCATCGACGTCGCCGACGCCAAGGCCGCACACCAGGCGGCGGTCGACGCCGGGCACCGGGCGGTCGACGCCCCGGTCTCCGGCGGCGTCATGGGCGCCGCGGCCGGGACACTGACCTTCATGGTCGGCGGCTCGGAGTCCGACTTCGCCCAGATCGAGCCGGTGCTGCAGGCCATGGGCAAGCGGATCGTCCACTGCGGGCAGGACGGCGCCGGCCAGGCCGCCAAGATCTGCAACAACATGATCCTCGGCATCTCGATGATCGCGGTCAGCGAGGCGTTCGTGCTCGGGGAGAAACTCGGCCTCACCAACCAGGCCCTGTTCGACGTGGCGTCCGCCGCGTCCGGGCAGTGCTGGGCACTCACCACCAACTGCCCGGTGCCCGGGCCGGTGCCGACAAGCCCCGCCAACAACGACTACCGCCCCGGGTTCGCCTCCGCGCTCATGTCGAAGGACCTGAACCTCGCGGCGAACGCCGTACGGGACAACGGCGTCGCGGCCGACCTCGGCCTGCGCGCGGCCGAACTCTACACTCGATTCGCCGAAGGTGACGGAGGCGGGCAGGATTTCTCCGCCATCGTGAACGCCATCAGGGCCACATCAGGCGCACCTGTCGAGAGAGACGATCAATGACGGAATACCAGACGATCCTCACCGACCAGAAGAACCGGGTCGGGATCATCACCCTCAACCGGCCGGAGGCGCTCAACGCGCTCAACCTCCAGGTCATGCGGGAGGTGATCGAGGCCGCCCAGGCGTTCGACCGCGACCCGGAGATCGGCTGCATCGTCATCACCGGGTCGGCCAAGGCGTTCGCCGCCGGAGCCGACATCAAGGAGATGCAGCCCAACACCTACATGGACGTCTACCTCCAGGACTGGTTCTCCGCCTGGGACAGGCTCGCCGAGGTGCGCACCCCGACCGTCGCCGCCGTCTCCGGCTACGCGCTCGGCGGCGGCTGCGAACTCGCCATGATCTGCGACGTCCTGCTCGCCGGCGACAACGCCAAGTTCGGGCAGCCTGAGATCAAACTCGGCGTCATCCCCGGCATCGGCGGCTCGCAGCGCCTCACCCGCGCCGTCGGCAAGGCCAAGGCCATGGAGCTATGCCTCACCGGCCGCATGATGGACGCCGAGGAGGCGGAACGCGCCGGGTTGGTGTCCCGCATCGTCCCGGCCGCCGACCTGCTCGACGAGGCCATGTCCGTGGCCGACACCATCGCCGGGATGTCGCTGCCCATCGCCATGATGGCCAAGGAGGCCGTCAACCGGGCGTTCGAGACCACGCTCGCCGAAGGCGTGCGGTTCGAGCGGCGCGTCTTCCACGCCATCTTCGCCACGGCCGACCAGAAGGAGGGCATGGCGGCCTTCGTCGAGAAGCGCAAGCCGTCCTTCCAGCACCGGTAAGGGTTTCTCGCCGGCACTGGTAAGGGTTTCTGGCCGGACCGGTACGGGTTTCTGGCCGGTTCCGGTAAGGGCTTCTGGCGACGGGCGAGGCCACGCGGTCGCCGACCGCGTGGCCTCGCCGTCTTTCCGGTGGCACCCGGCCGGGTTGTCACGCAGGCCGGGTGCCGGGCGGTAGGACTCCCGAGCAGGCCCCCACGGCTGCTCGGGACACCTGCGGCTATTGGGGGACGTGGTCGTTGCCGTAGGCCGGGTTCTTGTCGTAACGCTGCTCGGTGACCACCAGTTGGACGGTTTTCTCTGCGCCGTCCTTTTCTCGCGCCTCCCAGACGACCCAGTTCTCGCCGACGGGGGTGTCCTGCTTCTTGGGGTCTACGGAGTAGCCGCCGGGATTGCCGGGGTACGGCTCTATGATCACGTAGTCGACCTTGAGGCCGCGCTTTTCGATCTCGGGGAGGATCTCGCCCACGGCCTTCCCCTCCACCTTGACACCGTCCAGCGAGCGGCCCTTGACGGTGGCGTCGCGGACCACCAGTGCGCGTGGTGAAGGACGGTTGTCGGGCACGAGCTCACAGGGTGCCACCGGGTCGTTCATGAGTATGGTGCTGGTAGTCGACCCCCCGTCGGGGTGGACCGTCGTCGTCCAGACGAAGGTTTGGCCGGGTTTGAAGAGCTTGGTGTTTATCTGCATCTGCCAGGCATTTTCTTCGCCGGGAATGTTCCTCGGCGCGTAATACAGACCGGGAGGGACGTCCTGCACTACGGTCGCCCGAGGTTCCCGGCATTTCTGCCCGGGAGGGGCATAATCGACGATGGCCGGGACGCCGAGATCCCGCAACTGCTTCGTTAGCTTCTTGGTGTCTCGAAAATCGCGGACCTTGATGTGAACGATCCCGTTGGAGTCCTTGGTGATGGCATAGGCGGAATCTGCGTTGTCCACAGACATGATCCCGACCGTGGTCGCGACAGCACAGGCCGCCGTGATGGCGACGGCCGTCAGCAGGCGGCGTCGGGGTCTCCAGGCCCGTTTCGCCACGCCCTTGGCGGAGATGTGCTGCTGGAGTTCGAGGAGGCGTCGCTCCTCGAAACCGGCCAGAGGACGATCACTGTTCAACATGACGCTCCTTTCACAGACGGGGCAGACGGGGCAGACGGGGCGGACGGGGCAAGCGGGGCAGGTGGGACGGGGTCGCGGCAGGCGGGACGGGTTCAGGGCAGGCGAGGGATCCGGCTCGGAGCAGGTTGCGTGCCCGATGCAGCCTGACGTGGGCGGTTCCAACGCGGATACGTAGCGCGGCTGCGGCCTCCGCGACCGGAAGGCCGTCGACATCGACGAGCTCGGCTACCGCCCGAAGCCTCTGAGGGAGATCGGCCATGGCCGCGAGAAGCGGGCGTGCCGCCCTTTCGGCATCGATCTGTTCCTCCAACCGGGCGATGTCATCCGTGTCCAGCGGTCGCCGGCCCGATGCCCGCCCGTTCTTGTGCAGCTCCCGCGCCGCTCTACGAAGCTCGGCCGCCGTCACGTTCCTGGCGATCCCCAGCAGCCACGCCAACTCGCCGCCCCGTTCGGGCCGATAGCCACCGGCCGAGTCGATCGCTGCCAAGAACACTTCCGTGGTCACATCGTTCGCCGTGTGCGGGTCGGTGATCCGTCGTGCCACGAAGCGACTGACGGCCTCGTTGTGTTTTCGGTAGAAGGCCTCGAACGCGGTTGGGTCGCGCATGGTCTCCCGGATGTCCACCGCCTTCGATGGAGTCTCTGCCATCCGCTGCACCCTTCTTCCGGATCGGCTTCTCTCTCCTTATTGGGAAGTAGGCGGACAATGACTTACATTTTGCGACTTACATTTTGCGAAGCCCGGTACGCGAAGGCCCGGACCTCGGCACGTGGCCGGCCCGGCAATGGGGAACTTGGGCAGGTTGACGTGAGGCCACGCGCCTCGGCCGGCCGACTGGCGGGCCAGACCGAAGCGCATGGACAAGCGCGTGGCCGGTTCGGGGGCTGTGCCGTACACGATGCGGCGTGAAGCGGTCGTCGAGTCGGCCCCATCCACCCATGCGCGCTTGCTTTGGCGCGACGTTTTGCGGTGGGCCTTCGCGACGGTGGGCCTGCCAGGGCGCGGCTTTCCGACGCCCCTCGCGACGGCGCGCCTTCCGCTACTCCCGCGCGGCGAGCCGGTCGGCGACCAGCTCGGCGAGACGGGCGACGAGCGCTTCGGGTGTGCCGACGCCCGCGCCTTGGGCGAGCGACGGCGTGCCGCCGCCGCGCCCTCCGAGCGCTTCGCGCAGCAGGTCGGCGGCCGAGAGCCCAAGCCCCCGGGCGCCTTCGCTGACCCCGGTGACCAGCACGAACTTGCCCTCGCCCGGGATGGCGACGGCCACGACACCGGGCCTGCCGTACCGCTCCCGCACCGCCTCGGCGAGTGCTCTGCCCGCGGCCACGTCGGGGGCGGTGGCCGTCACGAACCCGACCCCCGCGATGTCCGAGGCCTTGGCCGCCAGCTCTGCCGCCTCCGCGACCAGCAGCTTCCCGCGCAGCCGCTCTGACGCCCGCTCGGCCTCCTTCAACCGGGCGACGAGGGCCGCGACCCGGTCGGGGACCTCTTCCCGCGGGGCCTTCAACTCCTCCGCCAGCCGCGACACCAGATCGCGCTCTCGGGCGAGGTAGCGGAACGCCTCCACCCCGACGACCGCCTCGACCCTGCGGCTGCCCGACCCGACCGACGACTCCGACGTGATCGCGAGCGGCCCGATCTGGGAGGCGTGCTCCACATGGGTGCCGCCGCACAGCTCACGCGACCAGGCCCCGCCGATGTCCACGACGCGCACCTGCTCGTCGTAGGTCTCGCCGAACAGCGCCAACGCCCCGATCTCGCGCGCCCGCGCGAGCGGCATGTAGCGCACCTCGACCGGAAGGTCCCGCCGTACGGCGAGGTTGGCGGCCTCCTCGACCTCGCTGCGCGTGTCGGTGGACAGCCTCGTGCGCCAGGAGAAGTCCAGGCGCAGGTAACCCGGCCGGTTGTACGACCCGCTCTGCAGCGCCGTCGGCCCGAGGACCTGCCGCAGCGCCGCATGCACGACGTGGGTGCCCGAGTGCGCCTGCCGCGCGCCGAGCCGCCACTCGGCGTCGACCTCGGCCTGCACGCGCGCCCCGACGGCGAGGGTGCCGTCGAGCACACGCACCTGGTGGGTGACGAGCCCCTTGGAAGGACGCCGTACGGCCAGCACCTCGGCCCGCGCCCCGCCCCCGCTGAGCAGCCCCGCGTCGCTCTCCTGCCCGCCGGATTCCGCGTAGAACGGGGTGCGGTCGAGAACGACCTCCACGATGTCGCCTTCGCCCGCCTCCCGCGCCGGTTCGCCATCCTTGAGTACGGCAAGGACCCGCGAATCCGTCGCGAGCGTCTCGTAGGCCAGCCATTTGGTCGGCCCGTGCTCATCCAGAACCCGCCGGTAGACGGACATGTCACCATGGCCGGTCTTCCGTGATTGAGCGTCGGCCTTGGCGCGGCGCCGCTGCTCGGCCATCAGCGCGGTGAAACCCTCACGATCCACCTCAAGCCCCTGCTCAGCGGCCATCTCCAGCGTCAGGTCGATCGGGAATCCGTATGTGTCGTGGAGTTTGAACGCGCTCGCACCGGACAGCCGGGTGTGCCCCGCCGCCTTGGCGTCCTTGACGGCGAGGTCGAGGATGCCCGTGCCCTGCTTGAGCGTGCGGTCGAACGCCTCCTCCTCGGCGACGGCCACCTCGCGGATGCGGTCGAAGTCCGCGGCCACCTCCGGATAGGACGGACTCATGCAGTCACGGGCGACCGCGAACAACTCGCCCAGCGCCGGGTCGCCGTACCCCAGCAGCCGCATCGCCCGCACCGACCGCCGCAAGATGCGGCGCAGCACATAAGGTCGGCCCTCATTGCCGGGCACCACCCCGTCGGTGACGATCATCAGCGCCGTGCGGATATGGTCGGCCACCACACGAAGGCGCACGTCGGTGTCGCCGCCCCTGCCGTACGGCCTGCCGGAAAGCTCCGCCGCGCGCTCCAGGATCGGGCGGGTCTCGTCGATCTCGTAGAGGTTGTCCATCCCTTGGAGGATGAACGCCATGCGTTCGAGGCCCATGCCGGTGTCGATGTTCTTGGCGGGCAGCTCGCCGAGGATCGGATAATCCTTCTTCCCGCCGCCCGGACCCCGCTCGAACTGCATGAAGACGAGGTTCCACAGTTCCATGAACCGTTCTTCGTCGGCCTCGGGGCCGCCGTCGGGCCCGTAGGCGGGGCCGCGGTCGATGAAGATCTCCGAGGAGGGCCCGCACGGCCCCGGCACCCCCATCGACCAGTAGTTGTCGACGATGCCGCGCCGTACGATCCGGTCCGGCGACACCCCGACCCGGTCGCGCCAGATACCGGCCGCCTCGTCGTCCTCGTGGAACACCGACACCCACAGCCGCGACTCGGGCAGCCCGTAGCCGCCGTCGGCGACCGGCCGGGTGATGAGCTCCCAGGCGTATTCGATCGCCTCGGCCTTGAAATAGTCGCCGAAGGAGAAGTTGCCGTTCATCTGGAAGAACGAGCCGTGCCGCGCCGTACGCCCGACATCGTCGATGTCGAGCGTCCGCACGCACTTCTGCACGCTCGCCGCCCTCGGGTAGGGCGCGGGGGTCTGCCCCAGCAGGTAGGGCTTGAACGGCACCATGCCGGCGTTGACGAACAGCAGGGTGGGGTCGTCGATGGGTAGCGGGGCGCTGTCCACGATGGTGTGCCCGCGTTGGGCGAAGAAGTCGAGGAAGCGACGGCGGATCTCCGCAGTGCGCATGGGCTTTGTCCTTACCGGGAGTGGCCTATCTGATCATGGCCCGGAGCAGCGGCGCGGACGGGTCGACCGACAGGTCGAGCGGGCTCGCCGGCTCGCCCGCCTCGTGAAGCAGGCCGCCGACCGCCGCGATCATCGCACCGTTGTCCGTGCACAGGCGGGGGACGGGCACGCGCAGCTCGATGCCGGCCCGCGCACAGCGCTCGGCGGCCAGCTCGCGTAGACGCCCGTTGGCTGCGACGCCGCCGACGATCAGCAGCGTGGACACGTCGTGATCGCGGCAGGCACTCACCGCCTTCGCCGTCAGCACATCGACCACTGCCTCCTGGAAGGACGCGGCCACATCGGCCACGTGCAACGTCTCCGGGCTGCGCTCCACCCAGCGGGCCACGGCGGCCTTGAGCCCGGAGAAAGAGAAACTGTAACTCCCCGGCATGGCCCTGGGGAAAGCGATTTTATCCGGGTCGCCGGTGAGCGCGGCCTTAGACACGGAAGGCCCACCCGGATAAGGCAGCCCGAGTAACCGCGCCACCTTGTCGAACGCCTCGCCCGCCGCGTCGTCCCGCGTATCCCCGAGGTGCACGATGGGGGAGCGGGCCAGATCATCGAGGAGCAGCAGCGACGTGTGACCTCCCGACACGATCAAGGCCATGCACCGGCGCGGCAGCGGCCCGTGCTCCAGGGTGTCCGCCGCCACGTGCCCGGCCAGGTGGTGCACGCCGTACAGCGGGACGTCCCACGCCAGGGCGAACGACTTCGCCGCCGCCACGCCGGTCTGCAGCGCCGTCGCGAGCCCCGGCCCTGCGGTCACCGCCACCGCGTCCACATCGGCCGGCGTCAGCCCGGAGTCGGCGAACGCCTTCGACACACATGGGACAAGCGCCTCAAGGTGTGCACGCGCCGCGATCTCCGGCACCACCCCGCCGAACCGGGCATGCTCCTCCATGCTCGACGCCAACGCATCGCCGAGCAGACGGCCGTCGGCGACGATGCCCACGCCGGTCTCGTCGCACGACGTCTCAATGCCGAGCACCACGGCCATGACGCGACCCCTAATTGCGAGAAGCTTGCAGGTGCGAGTGTATAGCGGATGGCCGTGCCGTTCGGCGTGGCGCATCCGAGCAACCCATGCGCTATAAATGTAGCGATACATATATAGCGAATGGAGACTTTCGTGAACGACGTCATCATCGTGGGAGCCGGCCCTACCGGTCTGATGGCCGCCTGCGAGCTGGCCCTGGCCGGGGTGTCCTGCACGATCGTGGAGAAGCGCAGCGCCGAGTCCAACGTCACCCGGGCCTTCGGCCTGCACGCCCGAGCCTTGGAGTTGCTCGACGCCAGGGGCATGGGTGACGAACTGGTGGCGCGGGGCAACCCGCTCAGGACGGTCTACCCTGCCTACGCCTCACGCGTGGACTTCGGCAGACTCGACACGAGATACCCGATGCTGCTGATCGTGCCCCAGAACGGCACCGAGCTGATCCTTCAGCAGCGCGCCGCCGACCTGGGCGTGGAGATCCGCCGCAACGCCAACGTCGTCGGCCTGACCCAGGTTGCGGAGACCGTACGGCTCAGCCTTGCAGACGGCACCGAGCTGGCCGCCCAGTACGTCATCGGTGCCGACGGCGCCCACAGCACCGTCCGAGACCTGGTTGACGTGGGATTCGCCGGCGAGACCTACAGTCTGCCCATGCTCCTAGCCGACGTCCGCATCCCCACCACCGAGCCGCCCCCCATCACTCAGGTCGGCACAGAGGGCGTAGTCGTGACCCTCCCGTTCGGCGACGGCTGGTTCCGAGTCGGCGCGTGGCTGCGCAAAGAGCAGAAGGACGCGGATTTCACCCAGATCCGCGAGGCATTCCGCCACATCGCCGGCACCGACTACGGCATGAGCGAGCCGCGGTGGTTCTCCCGCTTCACCGCCCAACGTCGTCAAGCGCGCCACTACCGATCGGGACGGGTCTTCCTGATCGGGGACGCCGCCCACGTAAACTCGCCCATCGGCGGCCAGGGCATGAACACCGGCATCCAGGACGCCGTCAACCTGGGCTGGAAGCTCGCCGCCGAACTGAACGGCTGGGCCCCGTCCTGGCTCCTCGACACCTACCATGCCGAGCGGCATCCCGTCGGCTCCACCGTCCTTGCCATGACCGACCACCTCACCGGGCTGGTGTTGAGCGGATCACGACTACGCCTGGAGATCAACCGGCGCATCATGGCCACCCTGCTGCACACCAGCGCCGGCCGCCGCCGCATCCTCGGACGGTTGTCCGGCCTGGAATTCGCCTACCCGCCCGACGAGCCGGACACCCACCCGCTGACCGGACGCCGCGCCGCCGACGGACCGACAGAGGCAGGCCGCCTGTACGAGGTACTGCGCGCCGGCACCTTCGTCTTGCTGGCGGACCAGGGAGTGCCCACCCCATATCGGGATCGCGTACGGTGGGCCAAGCCGCTGCACGGCACCCGGCCGGAGGCGACACTGATCCGCCCGGATGGCTACGTGGCCTGGGCCGGTGATCGCGATGACATCCAAGCGGCTCTGCTGAAATGGTGTGGCCCGCCCGACCACAACAACCTAGAAGGACACCGTGCCAGCGCCTAACCCACAGCGCCGCGACCACCTCGCAGACGCGGCCATCACCGTGCTGGCCGAGCAGGGGTCCCGCGGGCTGACCCACCGAGCCGTCGACGCCACCGCCGCCGCGCCACCCGGCACCACCTCACGTTACTTCCGCACCCGCGACGCGCTGCTCAACGGAGTCATCGAGCGGATCACCCTCCGGCTCGGCGAACGCGTGGATGCCTATACCATCCGGCCGATCTCGCCCGCCGACCTGGAAGAAGCCCTGGTCGGCGTCCTGACCACGATGCTGACCGACGGCCGGCATGACCCACTGGCCCTGTTCGAACTGCACCTGGAGAGCACCCGCAATCCCCGCCTGCGGCACACGCTGACCGACGCTCTGCGCAGCCGTACTGATCTCATCGTGCGGCAATGCCGCGCCGCCGGGATCGAGGTCGGCCAGGAGGACGCCATGCTCCTGGAGATGAGCGTGCTGGGCATCGTGTTCACCGCACTGACCACCGGCGTCCCCCAGTCCCCAGGCGAGTCGATCCGCACCGCCGTACGCACCCTCCTGGCTGCCGTCGCAGGCTGACGGTGACATGCCTTCTCCGCTAATGGGGTGGCCTAACGGGCAGTGGCATAACACGCAACCGAAGTGGCCTGGCGGAGGTGACGTGGTCAGAGTGCCAGCCGAGGCCGGAGCGGCAGCCGTGGCAAGAACATGCTGGACCCCCGCTCTGGCCGAATGAGATATCCGTATCTATTGAGAAATGGGCTTTTTGTACGGGGAGCCCAACGCTCTCCTGGATAGACCTCAGGAATGAGCGCGATCTCTCGGCGGCGGTTCCTCCAGGCCGGGGCGGGCGGTGTGCTCCTGCTCCGATCGCCCCCGGTGGCGGTGGAGATGCCGGCCCGCCCGGGCATGCTGAACCATGCGGAGATCGCCAAATATGTCGTACCGTTGCCGATCCCGCCGGCGATGCCCCCCACCTCCTCGGGACGGGGACCCGCGGACCGCTATGTGATCGGAGCGCGGCAGATCCGCCGTCAGGTCCTTCCCCCTGGCAGTCCCGCCACGACCGTGTGGGGCTACGGCCCCCCGGCGCACCACAGCCTCTTCAACAGCCCGGCCTGCACACTGGAGGCGAGGGTGGACCGTCCCGTGCAGGTCGCATGGGTCAACGAGCTGATCGACCGCGACGGACGGTATCTGCCCCACCTGCTGCCCGTGGACCCGACAGTGCACTGGGCCAACCCGCCCGGCGGGCGGACCGGGCGTGACTCCCGGCCGACCTTCGCCACCACCCCCCGCCGCTACCAGGGCCCGGTGCCGATCATTACGCATCTGCACGGAGGTCACAACGCCGACTACAGCGACGGCTACCCGACGGCGTGGTATCTCCCGGCGGCCAGAAACATCCCTTCGGGATATGCGAGCGAGGGGTCGAAGTACGCGGACTTCGCCGCCGCCTACACCCACCGGCACGGCACCGTGTGGAGCCCCGGGGCGGCGGAGTTCTACTACGGCAACCGCCAGCGGCCCACCACGATGTGGTTCCACGATCACGCCCTGGGGATCACCCGGTTGAGCGTTTACGCCGGTCTCGTCGGCTTCTACCTGCTGCGGGGCGGACCCGATGATCTACCAGCCTACGTCCTGCCGGGGCCGGCTCCCGCTGCCGGAGATCCCCAGAGCACCGTGTACTACGAAATCCCGATCGCCATCCAGGACAGATCCTTCGCTGTCGACGGCTCGGTCTTCTACCCGGAAAGCCGGGAACAGTTTGACAAGTTCGCGGGGCCGTACATCCCCGCCAGCGACGTGCCTCCCATCTGGAACCCCGAGTTCTTCGGGGCCGCGATGACGGTCAACGGCCGCACCTGGCCCTATCTGCGCGTAGAGCCGCGCAGATACCGGTTCCGGCTGCTCAACGCGTGCAACGCCCGCTTCCTCAACCTCAAGATCGTCACCCGGCCGCAGGCGCGGCGGCCTGTCGCCGCCGCCCTCCCGTTCTGGCAGATCGGTTCGGAGGGCGGGTTCCTGCCCGCCCCCGTCCGGCTCGACCACGTGCTGCTCGCCCCCGCTGAACGCGCCGACGTGCTCGTCGATTTCACCGGCATACCGGACGACACCGAGCTCTACCTCATCAACGAGGGCCCGGACAGCCCCTTCCAAGGTCGCCCCGACACTCCGCCCGCCGACCCCGCGACCACCGGGCAGGTCATGAAGTTCGTACTGAAGCCGCTTGCCGCGAAGGACCTCACCGTGCCCGCCGACCAACTTACGCTGCCCCCCTTCACCCCGCTGGGCCCCGCCTCGACCACCCGCGAGGTGGCGCTGATCGAGGAGGACTCGGCCGTCCTCCACGGTGTCGGGCCGACATCTGTGCTCCTCGGGACGGTTCACGGCGGTCCCAAGGCGAGAATGTGGTCCGATCCGATCACGGAGAACCCTGCGGTCGGCTCCACCGAAGTCTGGGAGATCCACAACTTCACGGCCGACGCCCACCCGATCCACATCCACGAAGTCTTCTTCCAGGTCATCAACCGCCAACCCTTCCGCGGCACAGCCCGCCCTCCCGAACCTTGGGAGAGCGGGTTCAAGGACACGGTGATCGCCTATCCACAGCAGATCACCCGGATCAAGGCCACATTCGACCGGGCGGGGCTCTTCGTGTGGCACTGCCACATGCTCGAACACGAGGACAACGAAATGATGCGCCCGTACCGAATCGGCCCGTAACACCGATCTCCACTCGTATCTCCCTTCCCCCACCGGTGGTCCAGGTTGGTAGGGCCGCGCCGGCGGTCCAGGTTGGTGGGGCGGAAAAAT
Organism: Sinosporangium album; assembly: GCF_900100605.1. Lineage (GTDB taxonomy): Bacteria > Actinomycetota > Actinomycetes > Streptosporangiales > Streptosporangiaceae > Sinosporangium > Sinosporangium album. The sequence goes on from NZ_FNCN01000016.1 coordinate 125,555, forward strand.
CCTTGATTGGGTGACGGAAATTAGCTGTGTCCTTAGGCGGGGGTTATATAGCGCCTTAATGAAGTTTGGGCCTTGTCGGGCACTGTAGCCAGGTTTACGATCCGCTCACCTGTTAGGAAACTTTCTTTACAGAAAGGGTCCACCAGCATGCGCCGATCCGCCATCGTGCTGTTGGTTCTCGCAGTGGTGACCGCCTCGTTAGCGGCCCCAGCCAACGCCGCCAACCGCCTGACCGCGGCCTTCACCCTGACCGGCACCCAGGGCAAATTCGTGGTCACCAACCCCAACGCCACCGCAGTCACCGGCTGGTCGATCGTCTTCGACCTGCCCACCGGAGTCACCGTCAGCAACCCCCACAACGCCACCCTCCAGCAAAACGGGACCAAGGTACGGCTGACGCCCCTGTACTACATCGACACCGTCCGCGCCAACGGCAACACCGAACCCTTCAGCCCGACCTTCACCCTCAGCGCCGCGGCCCAGCCCACAAGCTGCACGATCAACGGCGCCAACTGCGACGGCAGCGGCCCCGAACCGCCACCTCCCGCCCCCGTCACCGCGACCTACACCGGCAGCGGCACCCAGGGCAAGTACGTGATCAACAACAACACCAACGCCCCCCTCAACGGGTGGTCCGTCACCTTCGAACTGCCCACCGGGACCAAGGCGAGCAACGCCCAGAACGCCACTCTGAGCCAGACCGGCCGTACGGTGACCCTCACCCCGGTCCACTACAACACCACCATCGCCGCGGGCCGCTCCACGGAGCCCTACAGCCCGAGCTTCACGCTCAGCACATCCGTCGAACCCACTGACTGCCGCGTCAACGACGTCAAATGCGACGGATCAGCCGACAGGCCGCCGGGCCAGCCCAACACCCCGCGCGTCACCGTGAAGACCACCAAGACCGTCACCCTCCAGTGGGACGCCGCCACCCCCGGCGACCTCCCCATCGTGGGCTACGAAGTCCACCAGGGCAGCACCCTCGCCGCCGAGGTGCCCGCCACCACCGCGACCATCACCGGCCTCACCCCCAACACCGCCTACACCTTCACCGTCAAGGCCAAAGACCGTAAGGGCACCTACTCCCCGCCAAGCGCCCCCGTGACCGTCACCACGAGTAACCCCGCCGACGACCCCACGCCGCCGACCACGCCCACCAACCTCCGCGTGACCGGCTCGAACTCGACGAGCGTCTCCCTCGCCTGGAATGCCTCCACCGACAACACCGGCATCGCCGGATACGACATCTACCTCGGGACCAACCTCGTGAAGACGGTCGAAGGCACCTCCACGACCGTGAGCGGCCTTTCCCCCTCCACCGACTACGTCTTCACCATCAAAGCCCGAGACCTGTACGACAACGTCTCCGGAGCCAGCAACGCCGTCAACGCCAGCACAACCGACATCATCGGCAACGGCTACGCCCGCGTGGGCTACTTCGTCCAATGGGGCATCTACGGCAGGCAGTACTTCGTTCGAAACCTAGACACGACCGGCGTAGCTTCCAAACTCACTCACATCAACTACGCCTTCGGCAACATCGACCCCGTCAACCTGACCTGCCTCCAAGGCGTCACCAAGGGTACCTCACCCAACCCGCAAGACCCGAACCAAGGCGACGGCGCGGGTGACGCCGAAGCCGACTACGGCCGACCCATGAGCGCCGGCCAGTCCGTCGACGGCATCGCCGACACCGGCTGGGAGAAACTCCGCGGAAACTACAACCAGATCCTCAAACTCAAAGCGAAACACCCGCACCTTAAAGTGCTGATCTCGCTCGGCGGCTGGACCTTCTCCAAATACTTCGCCGACGTGGCCGCCACCGACGCCGCCCGCAAGAAGTTTGTCAGCTCCTGCATCGACATCTACATCAAGGGCAACCTTCCTGTCGTGAACGCCTCCGGCGGCCCCGGCACAGCCGCGGGAGTCTTCGACGGCATCGACCTCGACTGGGAATGGCCCGGCGCCGAAGGCCACCCCGGCAACCACATCACCCCCAACGACAAGGCCAACAACACCGCGCTCATCGCCGAGTTCCGCAAGCAGCTCGACGCCCTCACCCAGCAGACCGGCAAGCGTTACGAACTCACCGCCTTCACCCCCGCCGACCCCGTCAAAATCGCCGCCGGCTGGGACCTCCCCGAAGTCGCCAAGAGCCTCGACATCTTCAACATCCAGGGCTACGACTTCCACGGTTCCGGCAGCGACAACTCCTGGGAGCCCAACCGCACCGGCCACCAGGCCAACCTCCACAACGACCCCGACGACCCCTACCCCTTCAAGTTCAGCGTCGAAAGCGCCGTCGACGTCTACCTCCAGGCCGGCGTCAAACCCCGCAAACTCACCATCGGCCTCGCCTACTACGGCCGCGGCTGGCAAGGCGTCGCCGACGGCGGCAAATTCGGCGAATGGCAGGCCGCCAACGGCGCAGCCACCGGCCAATTCGCAGAAGAAGCCGGCAACCGCGGCTACACCAACCTCATCGCCGGCGTCCCCGGCTGCACCGTACGCCACGACACCGTCGCCGTAGCCACCTACTGCTACACCGGCAACGGCGGCCAATGGTGGACCTTCGACGACGCCTGGTCCATCCAGCAGAAAGCCGCCTGGCTACGCAGCAAGAACCTCCTGGGCGCCATGATCTGGGAAATGTCCGGCGACAACGGCAGCCTGACCACCGCCCTCGACAACGCCCTCCGCTAACCCGCCCCCTATAGCAACGCCAGCCGTACGGCCATGGCCAACCGCGCCTATGGCCGTACGGCCCGGCCCCCTGGCCGTACGGCCATCGCCCACCGTGCCGATAGCCGTACTGTCCGCCGACCACCAGGCACGAACCGCCACCTCACAGAACCCATGAACCCCAGAGGCCGCTCCACCCAACACCCGGGAGGAGCGGCCTCTCCTCATCCCACCCAGATAGCTTCATTCGCTGAAATAACCGGCAAGGTCAGGAAGTTAAACCCTCACATGGCAGAACGACCTGAAACCGGCACGCCGGTCGAGCCCGCGGACACCGGCGCGCTCACCCTGCTCGGCGACAACGACGCCGCAGTCTGCGTAGACGGAAGCTGCGCGATCCCCGACACCACGCCCAGCCGCGAAGGAGCACGCTCATGAAACTCGAGGTCTGGTCCGACGTCGTCTGCCCCTGGTGCTACATCGGCAAGCGCCGCATGGAACGCGCCCTGGAACAGTTCGAACACGCCGACGACGTCCAAGTCGAATGGCGCAGCTACCAGCTCGACCCCACCTACCCCACGGGCATCTCCGAACCCGTCTACGAAGCCCTCGGCCGCAAATTCGGCGGCGACGCCGCAGTCCGCAACATGCTCGACCGCGTCACCGCCATCGGCGCCGAAGAAGACCTCAAAATCGACTTCGACCGCGCCCTCACCGTCAACACCTTCGACGCCCACCGCCTCCTCCACCTCGCCAAGGAGACCGGCGTCGAAACCGCCGCCTGGGAACGCCTCCTGAAGGCCTACTTCGTCCAAGGCGAAGACCTCTCCAACAAACCCACCCTCATCCGAGCCCTCGCCGAAGCCGGCGTCCCCGAAGCCGACTCCACCCGAGTCCTCGAAAGCGACGCCTACAAGTCCGACGTCGAAGCCGACATCCAAGCCGCCCAATCCCTCGGCGCCAACGGAGTCCCCTTCTTCGTCATCGACCGCCGCTACGGCATCTCCGGCGCCCAACCCGTAGAGGTCTTCCTCCAAGCCCTCAACCGCGCCCACGCCGACACCACCGGCAACTAGCGATCAGCCCACCGGCCTGGGTCCAACGGCCCAGGCCAGGGCAGCCGTACGGTTCAAACGCGGGGCCCCTTGCCCAGGCTGATGGCGGCCGACTGGGGCGCGTACGGCATGCGCCGCGTTCTATCAGCCGTCGGCACGCTTACCGCATCCACACCGTGGCCTCGTGATCCGCAAGTACAGGAGGCAGGGCCATAGCCCCGGCCATAACGAGGCCACGGCAATCAACGAAACCACTGTCGGAGTTGCGGCTTGCGGCCCTCCGTCCAGCCCACGCAACAGCGGGTAGATCCGGCTCACACGGTCACGGCACCGCTCACACGCAACCGTCAGGTCGAGCGACTGCTCCCGACGAGCCCCTGCCCTCAACTGGTGGAAGCAATTCCGCTGGTCAGTAGCTCGGCGAACACTTCATTCGGCTTACGCCATCCCAGGATACGCCGCGGACGGTCGTTGAGCTCGTCGGCGACGGCCTGGAGATACCCCGGGTCGCTGGTGATCGTGGTCCCTTTGGGGAAATACTCACGAAGCCACCGGTTCGTGTTCTCGTTCGTCCCGCGCTCCCAAGGGGAATGCGGATGGGCGAAGTACACCTCGATATCCGCGGCGACCGAAAGAGCGGCGTGACGGGCCATCTCCGCCCCGCAGTCCCAGGTCAGGGTCCGGCGCAACGCCGCGGGCAGCCCCTTGATCCGCTCGGCCACCGACGCGGTGACCGTCGCCGAGTCCCGGGATGCCAACGGCACGAGGATCAGATACCGGGAAGTGCGCTCGACCAGCGTGGACACGGCCGAGGCGCAGTTGCGGCCGACCACGAGATCCCCTTCCCAATGCCCGGGGACGGCCCGGCCGGCGGCGTCGGCGGGCCGCTCGTCGATGAACCGCATCCCGGTGATCCGCGGCGCGCGGGGAACCCGGCCGCGGGCGGGCCTGCGGCGGGTGCGGCCGGAGCGCAGGGCGATGCCCTCGGCCCGCATGACGCCGACCGGCAGCGCGTAGATCCAGGAGTAGACGGCCTCGTGCGACACGCGTACAGCCTGGCGGCAGGGGTGGTCGATCGGCAAGCGGTACGCGATGGCCTCCGGAGACCAGCCCCGTTCGAGCAGGCCGGTGACGATGAGCCGCAGCACCGGATCGGCGTCGAGCCTGCGGGGTTTCGGGCGTCGCCTGGCCCGGCCGGCCGCCTGTTCCGCACGGGTGGCGCGGTATCTCCGCCTGCCGCCGTGACGGGAGATCTCCCGTGAGATCACGCTCGGGCATCGCCCGATCCGTGCCGCTATCTCCTTCCCGGTCAGGTTCTCGGCGATACCACGTGATATCTCCTCCCGATCCTGCATTGTCAGCATCTGGCGCACCGCCCCCACGGAATCTCCCCCCGACGATCACACGCCGAATAGGGCTACACCAGGAGAACCTCGATTGCTACGACCGGTTGAGGGCAGG
>NZ_FNCN01000017.1 GCF_900100605.1 Sinosporangium album
TCCTGACCGCCTACACCTTGGCGGCGGAGATGTCGGCTCGTGTGGAGGTCGCGGAGGGGGGCGGGCTGCGGGTCGCCTTCACCGGTGAGGCGGCTGCGCCCGCTCGTGCTGACTGGCTGGTCGCCGAGCTGGTCTCGCGGTCGCGGCTGTGCCTGGATCAGGTGGGGAGCGCATCCGCCCCTGCGGTGGAGTGGACGGAGAGCCCGTATGTGCCCCGGACATGGCGCGGATTCGTGGGGAGGGGCCGGATCAAGGCGTTCACCGCCGTGGTCTTTCCCCGGACCGGGGCACAGGCCGGATACGTCTCGCTGCATACGCACCTGCCCGCCCCCTGCGGCGGCACCTGGCCTGAGGAGACCCATCCGAGCCTGGGGGCCGTCCGCAAGCGCGCTGAGCAGATAGCGCGCCTGTTCCTGTGGCACCTGTCGGGCTGATCGACAGATCAAGGTTCCCGGTGAGGGCTTGGGCGTTGGTCTGCCCTTGCCGGGTGCGCCCCCGGCGGTGAAGTGAGTCGCTGCCGGGGGCGCTGCACGGCATGAAAGCACCTGGTCACTTGGGGCGGCACGGTGTCGCCCCTTCGGGAAGGGAAGAGGGGAAACCCGTGCCGGATTTCGCGATCAAGGGGTATGAGCTGCTCACCGCCGCGACGCGGATGGACCTGGTGGTGCATCCGGGCCGGTGGCGTGTGAGCGACCTGTACGAGACGGTGACCGATCAGGAGGCGGCCTTCGCCACGCGGCGTGAGGCTCTGGACTGGGGCCGCTCGGAGTGGCCCGTGCTGACGGCGGTGGTCTTCAGGGCGCACGTGCGCGGCTCGTTCGATCTGTCCTGGCAGATGGCCGAGGCGCTGTGGGGTCTGATCCTGTACACCAAGCCCCGTGAGTGGCTGGGGGTGTATGAGGCTGGTGCGGCGTCGGCGCGCAAGGGGTCGGTACCGCTCGCGCTCCCCCGGATGCTGCTGGGGCAGTCATCGGCCCTTCAGCACGCCGGTCGCGCCAATGAGGCGATAGACCTCGCGGAAGAGTCCCTCGGTCGTGCCCGGGATCTCGGGCACCCTCTGAGCGAGGCCGCAGCGCTTGCGGCTCTAGGCGGCCTGTACCTGCGCGATCAGCAGGGGAAGGGTAGCGCGGCGGAGCTTTTCGAGGCGGCTCGCGACATCCACCGGTCCGAGGGGCGTCCCCGGGGCGTGGCCTTGATGACGCGCTACCTCGGAGAGACGGCGCTCAAGCTCGGACGCGCCGATGAGGCCGCCGACAGGTTCACCGAGGCGCTCGGCCTCTTCGCGGCCGAGGGTGACGATTACAACACCGCGCGGGTCAAGACATTGCTGGGGCAGATGCACCTTGCCGGGTCCCGTCCGGATGAGGCTCGGACGCTGTTGGAAGAGGCGCTGAAGACCGCCGCACAGATCGGCGCGGCGCATCAAGAAGCGACGATAAGGCTCGGCCTGGCCGATGTGTGCGAGGCGACCGGGGACACCGAAGGAGCGGCCGAGCATCTGGAGGCGGCGCTGAGCGGCCTTTCGGAGATGGGAAGCGCGAAGGCCGATGCGGTGGCGGCCCGTCTGGAGCGGCTGCGCGCGGCGTGAGGTGTCCGGCGGGAAGGGTCCTGGCCGCTCTTCCCGCCGGTTCATTCGGCATGACCATACGAAACGATCGAAGGGTTTTCCTTGTCGGCGGGGGGACCGGCCGGAGGCCGCACGCCCCCCGCAAGGGCAGGGGTAGGGCCGCTGCGGCGGCGCGGCGCGCCGCCGCCTTGATACATATAAGGACAATTCGGCAATTTTCGTTGCGCCTGGTCAGACTGGTGCACTGGCCTGTGGCGGTTGTGTCGGGGCCCGGCGTGAGGCGTCGCCGTGAAGCCTTCAGGTCAGCACGCGGCCTTGCCGGGTTAGTTACCCCTATGAAGGCTTGAGCACTGAGGAGCGCAGGGAGCGAAGCGACCACAGCGACGAGGGAAAGCACCGGACCAAGAGCCCCCTCGCCGCGCGCCGCAGGCGCGCAATCAAACACAGCCCCCTCGCCGCGACGCGAAGCGTCGCCATTAGAGCACTCAATCAAATGCGGAGGGTGGCTTTGGCCTGGTTGTCGGCCGGGCGCCGGTCGCCGAGGGATGGGGAGTGGACGGTGGCTTTGACGGTGGCTTTGACGGTGGCTTTGATGGAGGCGGCTCGGGGGTGGCCGGGGGCGGCGAGGAGCAGTTTGAGCCGCGCTGGGGTGCCGGGGCGGAGGGTGGGGAGGCGGCAGTCGAGCCGGGCGCCGGCTGTACGGCAGCGCCCGCCGGTGGCCTGCACGAGTTTGGCCTGGGGTCGGCCGTCGAGGGTGGTGCGGAGTTGGACGTGCGCGTCGGGGACGTTGCGCGGGCCGCGGTTGGTGATGGTCATGGTGATGCTGATTGCGCGGCGGCTGGGGGTGGCGTGGGGTGAGAGGCGGAGGGTGAGGTCGGCGCCTTCGTCGACGGGTGTGTCGACGCGGGCGGTGTTGTTGGCGGGTTTGTCGTCGTGTCCGGTCGTGGTGAGGGCGGCGGTGGCGTGGAGGGGGCCGCGGGCGCCGTGCCGTACGAGGCCGGTGATGGTGACGCCGCCGCGGTCGCCTGCGGGGATGTCGCTGCTGGAGGGGCAGATGACCTCGTTGAGCGTCGCGCCGGGCCGACAGGTGGCCACGTTGACGCCGATGACGGTCACTTGGGTGGGGATTTTCACGGTGAGTACGGGGAGTACGGCTGCGCCGGGCCCGGCGTTACGCACTTCGACGTAGTAGGTCACCATGTGTCCGGGCTGGGCGGTCGTGGGGGTGGCCGACATGGCGACCGACAGGTCGGCTGAGGCTGCGGCCCGCTTCTTAGGCGGCCCGGAGGCGGTGCCGACAGGCGCCTCGGAGGCGGTGCCGGCAGGTTGCCCGGTGGTGGCGCCGCCGGGCGGCTCGGTGGTGGCGCCGCCGGGCGGCGTGACGACGACGAAAGCAGCTATCAGTGCGGAGAACACAGCTCCGGCGGCGACCCGCGCCGACACACGCCCCATGACCACTAAACCCCCGGGTTTCCAATGCTCAGTGAGCATTTTCATCCGGTTCGGGGGGCGCGATCAGAAAGCCGTGTCCGACCAGGTGAGAGTCATCTGCCCATTTTGACCGACCGATGACCAACGGCCGGTCGTACCGGTCGCCGGAGACGGCGAGGGCCCCGCGTTCCCCGGTTCGGGGAGCGCGGGGCCCTCAGGGGCGAAACCCCTCAGATCAGGTTGAGCGCGCGCACCGCGTCGCGCTCCTCGACCAGCTCGCCCACCGAGGCGTCGATGCGCTCGCGGGAGAACTCGTCGATGGACAGACCTTGGACGATCTCCCAGCGGCCGTCGCGGGAGACGACCGGGAAGGAGGAGATGATGCCCTCGGGCACGCCGTACGAGCCGTCGGACGGGATGGCGGCGGAGGTCCAGTCACCTTCGGGGGTGCCGTTGACCCAGTCGTGGACGTGGTCGATGGCGGCGTTGGCCGCGGAGGCGGCCGAGGAGGCGCCGCGGGCCTCGATGATGGCGGCGCCGCGCTTGGCGACCTTCGGGATGAACGTCTCGCGCAGCCAGGCGTCCTCGACCAGCTCGGCCGCGATCTTGCCGCCGACCTCGGTGTGGAAGAGGTCGGGGTATTGCGTGGCGGAGTGGTTGCCCCAGATGGTCATCTTCTTGATGTCGGTGACCGACACCTTGAGCTTGGCCGCCAGCTGGGACAGCGCGCGGTTGTGGTCGAGGCGGGTCATCGCGGTGAAGCGCTCGGCCGGCACGTCCGGGGCGGCGGCCTGCGCGATGAGCGCGTTGGTGTTGGCGGGGTTGCCCACCACGAGCACGCGGATGTCGTCGGCCGCGTGGCTGTTGATGGCCTTGCCCTGCGGGCCGAAGATGCCGCCGTTGGCCTCAAGCAGGTCGCCGCGCTCCATGCCCGCGGTGCGGGGCCGGGCGCCGACGAGCAGGGCGACGTTCGCGCCGTCGAACGCCTTGTCGGCGCTGTCGGTGATCTCGATGCCCTTGAGCAGCGGGAACGCGCAGTCGTCGAGCTCCATCGCGGTGCCCTCGGCCGCCTTGAGCGCCGGAGTGATCTCCAGCAGGCTCAGCGTCACGGGAACGTCGGCCCCCAGGAGCTGCCCTGAGGCGATCCGGAACAGCAGCGCGTATCCGATCTGTCCAGCTGCGCCGGTGACGGTTACCTTGACGGGAGCCATGACCTTCCCCCAACTTTGAGCGGGATCCGATTGTGTCAGGGCGGATGCTACCTTCCCGCCCCGGCGGGCCGACGACCGGGATCGCCTCCTGCGGCCTCGCCTGACCAGTCGCCTGATCCGGCCGCGACCGCCGATCGCCCTTTCGGGCCGCCCTACCGGAGGGTGGAGGCGAGCGCCGCCACGACGAGCGCCGCCACGATCAAGGCTAGTACGGCGACCGCCGTCCAGAGGACGGCGGGTCGGCGCCGCGCCTCCGCATGCGGCTGTGCGGGCGGCTCCGCATGCGGCTGTGCGCCCGCCTGTGCGGGCGGTTCCACATCCGGTACGGCGGCGCCGTAGCGCGACATGGGCCCCGCGACCTCGGCAGGCAACCCTGGAGTCCCATCTCCCCGGGAAGAGCCCGCAGTGGGCGACGGGCGGCCGGGCAGAGGGGTGTACGGCCGGCGCAGGGGCACCGTCGGCGGCGCCTTCGAGCCACCGCCGTCGACACCGGCTCCCCCGGCCCCCTCAGTTCCCGCGGATCCCTCACTGTCCTCGGTCTCCCCGGTCCCCTCGGCTTCGCCGTTCTCCCCGGCGTCGGGACCGGACGGCAGCGTGTCGCGGTGCGGCTCGCGCCGCTGGGGGGTGGCGACGCGGACCCCCTGGGTGAGGACCGCGGGAGAGGCTCCGCCGGTGTCCGGACGGCCGAGGAGCCGCAGCAGGACCTGGTCGGCCGTGGGCCGTTGGGCGGGGTTTTTGGCCAGGGCGGCGGTCACCGTACCGCGGAGGGGTTCGTGCAGGTGCGAGGTATCGACCTCGTGATTGAGGATGCGGTTGAGCACCGACGCGATCGAGCGTCCGCCGAACGCCTCCCCGCCGGTCGCCGCGAACATGATCGTGGCCCCCCAGGAGAACACGTCGGTGAACGTCCCGGTCTCTCCGCCGGAGACCTGCTCGGGCGCGAGGTAGGCGGGGGTTCCCACGGCCCGGCTGGTGATCGTGTGGGTGTCCAGCAGCCGCGCTATACCGAAATCGATCACTCGGGGGCCGTCTGCGGCCATGAGCACGTTGTCGGGTTTGAAGTCGCGGTGGACGATCGAGGCGTGGTGGATGGCGGTCAGCGCGGTGGCGGTGCCGATGGCCAGGCGGTCGAGGGCGGTGCCGGTCATCGGCCCGTCCGAGGCGACGGTCGCGGCGAGGGATCGGCCGTCGATGAACTCGCTGGCGATGTACGGCGCGTCGCCGTCGATGTCGGCGTCTACGACTCGGGCGGTGCAGAACGACGCGACCCGCTGGGAGGCGCGCAGTTCGCGGGCGAACCTGGAGCGTGCCTTGGCGTCTCCCCTGAAGGCGATGTGGAAGAGCTTGACGGCGACCCGCTCGCCGGCGTCGCCCTCCCCCAGGTAGACGACTCCTTGTCCGCCTTCGCCGATGCGTCCGGTCAGGTGGAACCGGCCGAGACGCCGCGGATCTTCGGGGATGAGGGGCGTGATCTGCGGCATTCCCACCCCCTCACGGGCTTTGTCCTCGCCTTGAGCGGCATCGTGCTGTACCAGTGAACCTTAAGGCCCGGCAGTCCGCTCCCCATATGGCAAGCGCGCGAACTATGCAGCTCGCGAGCTATGCGAGCGATGCGAGCCATGCAAGCACTCGAGCGCGCCAGGCCGGGAAGGTTCCCGGCCTGGCGCGCTCGACGTCGTGCCCTGCGGCGTGGATCGCGCCGTGTCAGGTGCGCCGCGCCGTGTCAGGCGCGTCAAGGCCGTGTCAGGCCATCTTCTTCTGCAGGTTCTCGTCCAGCGCCGCCAGGAAGTCCTGGGTGGTCAGCCACGCGGCGTCGCCGCCGACGAGCAGGGCGAGGTCCTTGGTCATCTGGCCGCCTTCGACGGTCTCGATGCAGACCTGCTCAAGCTTCCCGGCGAACTCGATCACCGCGGGGGTGTTGTCGAGCTTGCCGCGGTGCTGAAGGCCACGGGTCCACGCGAAGATCGAGGCGATCGGGTTGGTGGAGGTGGGCTTGCCCTGCTGGTGCTGGCGGAAGTGGCGGGTCACCGTGCCGTGCGCGGCCTCGGCCTCGACGGTCCTGCCGTCGGGGGTCATGAGCACCGAGGTCATCAGGCCGAGCGAGCCGAAGCCCTGGGCCACCGTGTCGGACTGGACGTCACCGTCGTAGTTCTTGCAGGCCCAGACGTAGCCGCCCTCCCACTTGAGCGCCGCGGCGACCATGTCGTCGATCAGGCGGTGCTCGTAGATGATGCCGGCGGCCTCGAACTCGGCCTTGAACTCGGTCTCGTAGACCTCGGCGAAGATGTCCTTGAAGCGTCCGTCGTACGCCTTGAGGATGGTGTTCTTCGTCGAGAGGTAGACCGGGTAGTTGCGGGCCAGGCCGTACCGCATCGAGGCGCGGGCGAAGTCGCGGATGGACTCGTCCAGGTTGTACATCGCCATCGCGACGCCGCCGCCGGGGAAGTCGAACACGTTGAGCTCGACCGGGTCCGACCCGTCCTTCGGCGTGAAGGTGAGGGTCAGGGTGCCCTCGCCGGGGACCTTGAGGTCGGTCGCGCGGTACTGGTCGCCGAAGGCGTGGCGGCCGACGACGATGGGCTTGGTCCAGCCCGGGACGAGCCTGGGGACGTTCGACATGATGATCGGCTCACGGAAGATCACGCCGCCGAGGATGTTGCGGATGGTCCCGTTGGGGGACTTCCACATCTTCTTCAGGCCGAACTCCTCGACCCGGGCCTCGTCGGGGGTGATGGTCGCACACTTCACGCCCACGCCGTACTGCTTGATGGCGTTGGCAGCGTCGATGGTGACCTGGTCGTCCGTGGCGTCGCGGTGCTCGATGCCGAGGTCGTAGTACTTCAGGTCGACGTCGAGGTAGGGAAGGATGAGCTGGTCTTTGATGAACTGCCAGATGATCCGGGTCATCTCGTCGCCGTCAAGTTCGACGACCGGCCCCTCTACCTTGATCTTGGGCATACGTGTGGTTCCCCTTCATGAACTGAAAATGACCGGAAGTCCCATTGAGGCTCACTGGCCGTTGAGGCTACCCGACCGGTGTGACCCACCTGTGATGCGGCTGCCCGCTATCGGTGGTCCGTCGTCCCTTAACGCCGGTAGAACATCAGGAACAGCACGGTCACCACGATCATGCCTCCCAGCACCGCGGTGGTCGCCGCGTCGTACCCGCGCCCGCGGACGGCGAGCCGCCCCGCCGCGCGGTCGCCGCGCAGGAGTCTCAGCGCCGCCGCGAGCAGCAGGGACACCGCGATGAGGATCGCGCCCGGCATCGGATAGCCGAAGCCGGCCACACCCACGCCGATGACCGCACCCGCCAGAACCAGCGGGTACGGTCCCCATGTCTCATCTCCGCGGCGGCTCACCGCTCGTCGATCGGTATCCACTTCTGGTCACGCTCACCGATGTATTCACTGTCTGGACGAATCAGACGATTGTCGGCATGCTGCTCGATCACATGCGCGGTCCAGCCCGACATTCGGCTGACCGAAAAGACTGGCGTAAACAAGTCCGTCGGAATACCAAGGTAGTGGTACACCGTCGCGGCGTAGAAGTCGACGTTGGGATAAAGCCTCTTCTCCGTGAAGACCACCTCCTCCATCTCCTTGGACATGCGGTAGAACGTGTCGTCGCCTGTGGACTCGCCCAGTTCTGCCGACATCTTGCGCAGGTGGGTGGCCCGCGGGTCCTCGGTCTTGTAGACGCGGTGGCCAAAGCCCATGATCTTCTCGCCCGCGGCCAGCTTCGCGCGTACGGCCTCGGCCACCCGGCCCCGGTCGATCGACTCGAGTGTCCGCATGACCTGCTCGTTCGCGCCGCCGTGCAGGGGGCCCTTGAGCGTGCCGATCGCGGCGACGATCGCCGAGTGCATGTCCGACAGCGTGGCCGCGCAGACCCGCGCCGCGAACGTCGAGGCGTTCATCGTGTGGTCGGCGTGCAGCACGAGGCAGGCGTCGAAGATCTCGATCTCGCGCTGGGACGGCGTGCGGCCCGTGATCTGGAGCAGGAAGTTCGCCGCGATGCCCAGCTCTGGGTCGGGTTCGGGTACGGCACCGCCGGATCTGGCCGCGTGATATCGGGCAACCAAAACGCCCTGTTGAGCGGTCAGCCGGGCGGCTTTGCGCAGGTTGGCGTCGGAGGCGTTGTCGGCCTTGTCGGGGTCGTCGGCCCCGGCCAGGGAGACCAGGGTGCGCAGGGCCTCCATCGGCTCCTGCCTGCCCGCGATCTCCGCGATGTCGGCTTCGACCAAGGCGCCGAGCGTCCTGCCCGCGGCGAGCTCCGCCCGATAGTCGGCGAGCTGCTCGGCGGTGGGGAGCCGGCCTCGCTGCAGCAGGTGGGCCGCTTCCTCGAACGTCGTGCGGCCGGCCAGGTCGTGGATGTCGTAGCCACGGTAGGAGAGGCGACCGGCCTTGCCGTCGATGTCGCTGAGCGCTGTGGACGCGGCTACGACGTCGGCGAGTCCTTTTGTGGGGTTGTCCGCCATGAGCACTTCCTCCGCTTTCTCCGCCCGAAGTCTACCTGTGAGCAGGCAAAATCAACCGAGGAGGTCCAGACCAATTTCAAGCAGGATTCTGCTGGAGGCAAAGGAGATTCCCTAGCGCATCGTTTGGGTAAGCCGGAGCTGTAGCGACAGTAACGGCGGGCTACCTGGGGAGGAACTGCCGTGGAGGGGCCGTTCATTCGCATCGAGGACACAGGCGAGGTTGTCCCGTTGCGCCCCGAGATCACGACGGTCGGGCGAGGTCGCGGTGCTGACATTCGCCTGACGGATCCGAGTGTGTCCAGGCTGCACGCTGAGCTTGTTCGACGAGGACCCTATCTCTACGTCGTGGATCTCGGTCTGTCCCGCAACGGCACGCGGGTCAATGGCAGACCGATCGCCCGAAGGGTGCTCGACGACGGCGACGTCGTCTCCTTCGGCGCGGCGCGCTGCCGCATCGGCGGTGTCCCACGCGAGGACTTCGCACCGGAGGTCGAGCTCCGCCGCGCCGCGGCACCCGAGCTGACCCGGCGCGAAGTCGACGTGTTGACATCGCTGTGCCGACCGGCGCTGTCGGACGAGGCCTTCGTGGCCCCGGCGACGGCGCGGGAGATCGCCGACGATCTGGTGGTGACCGAAGCCGCGGTCAAGCAGCACCTGCTGCGGCTGTACCAGAAGTTCCGGATCCCGGAGGGCACCAACCGGCGCACCCGGTTGGCCAACGAGGTCGTGGCGCTCGGCCTGGTCAGGCCCACACCCGTGGTGCCACCGCAGCGTTCGCCGAGCAGCGCGGCGCCCACCGAGGGACACACGGCGGCGGGCAGCCGCCGTGCGTCCTGAACGTGGGCCGGACCGGGTTCGAATCCGGCCGGAAAACCACCGCTAAAGCGACCGCTCGGCTGCTTCGACCACGTTGGTCAGCAGCATCGCCCGGGTCATCGGGCCGACCCCTCCGGGGTTCGGCGCGACAAACCCGGCCACCTCCTTGACGTCCTGCGCCACATCACCGGCGATCTTGCCGTCCACCCGCGACACGCCCACATCGAGTACGGCGGCGCCAGGCTTGACCATCTCCGCGGTGATCAGGCCGGGGACACCCGCCGCCGCCACCACGATGTCGGCGTTGCGCACGTGTGCGGCGAGGTCGACCGTGCCGGTGTGGCACAGGGTCACCGTCGAGTTCTCCGACCGCCTGGTCAGCAGCAGGCCGAGCGGTCGGCCGACGGTGATGCCGCGGCCCACGATCACGGTCTCGGCGCCCTTCAGCGGGACACCGTACTCCTGAAGGAGCACCACGATGCCCCTCGGCGTACACGGCAGAGGGGCATCGACCATGTGGACCAGGCGGCCCAGGTTGACCGGGTGCAGGCCGTCGGCGTCCTTGGCCGGGTCCATGCGCTCGATCAGGGCCTGCGCGTCGAGGTGGCGCGGCAGCGGGAGCTGCACGATGTATCCCGTGCACGCGGGGTCGGCGTTGAGCTCGTCGATGACGGCCCCGACCTGCTCCTGCGTGGCGGTCTCCGGCAGGTCCCTGCGCAGGGAGGCGATGCCGACCTCCGCGCAGTCGCGGTGCTTGCTGGCCACGTAGATCTGGCTGCCGGGATCGTCACCCACCAGAATCGAGCCCAGGCCCGGCCGCACACCCCGCTCCGCGAGGGCGGCCACCCGCTGGGCGAGGTCGGCCTTGATCTTCGCTGATGTCGCTTTGCCGTCGAGAATCTGCGCGGTCATATCGGCGATCCTTCCAAATGATCACCGGGTACGGCTCGCGCCCCGTGAGGCGACGGCCGTACCCGAGCGGCGTCTGTGGGCGAGTCCCGGTGGACTCAGTGGAAGAAGTGACGGGTTCCGGTGAAGTAGAGGGTGATGCCTGCCCGTTCGGCCGCGGCGACGACCTCGTCGTCGCGCACCGAGCCGCCGGGCTCGACGATCGCCGTGACCCCCGCCTCGGTGAGGACCTCAAGCCCGTCGGCGAACGGGAAGAAGGCGTCGGAGGCCGCCACCGAGCCGCTCGCGCGGTCACCGGCCCGCGACACCGCGAGCCGGGCCGAGTCGACCCGGTTGACCTGCCCCATGCCCACCCCGGTGGTCGCGCCGTCCGCGGCCAGCAGGATCGCGTTGGACTTGACCGAGCGGCACGCCCTCCAGGCGAAGGCGAGGTCGGCCAGCACCTCCGGGGAGGCCGGGGAGCCCACCTTGAGCTCCCACGCCGCCGGGTCGTCGCCGGGGGCGTCGACCCGGTCCACGCTCTGCACGAGCAGACCGCCGTCGACGCGCCGCTGCTCGATCGTGTTCGCGGGCCCCTCCGGGCAGACCAGCAGCCGCAGGTTCTTCTTCGCCGTGAGTACGGCGAGGGCCTCGTCGCTGAAGCCGGGAGCCACCACGACCTCGGTGAACACCTCGGCGATCTGCCGGGCCAGCTCGGGCGAGACCTCGCGGTTGACGGCGATGACCCCGCCGTAGGCGGAGACCGGGTCGCAGGCGTGCGCCTTGCGGTGGGCCTGCGCCACGTCCTCTCCGACGGCGATGCCGCAGGGGTTGGCGTGCTTGATGATGGCGGCGCTCGGCTCGCTGAAGTCCCATGCCGCGCGCCACGCGGCGTCGGCGTCCACGTAGTTGTTGTAGGACATCTCCTTGCCGTGAAGCTGCTCGGCCCCGGCCAGCCCGCCGGAGTCGGCGGAGTAGAGGGCGGCTCGCTGGTGGGGGTTCTCACCGTACCTGAGCACGTCGCGGCGCGTCCACGAGGCGGCGATGAAGGCCGGCCAGTGGGTGTCGTCGGCCGGAGCGTAGCTGCTCGCGAACCAGGACGAGACCGCGATGTCGTAGGTCGCGGTGTGGGCGTAGGCGGCGCCGGCGAGGTCGCGCCGCTCGGTCTCGGTGTAGCCGCCCTCCGCGACCGCGCTCAGCACGTCGCCGTAGCGGGCCGGGTCGACCACGACCGCGACCGTGCCGTGGTTCTTGGCCGCCGCGCGGATCATGGCGGGGCCGCCGATGTCGATCTGCTCGACGCATTCGGCGTCGGACGCGCCGGAGGCCACCGTCTCGCTGAACGGGTAGAGGTTGACGACGACGAGTTGGAAGGGCTCGATCTCCAGCTCGTCGAGCTGCTTGACGTGGGCCGGGTTGGAGCTGTCGGCGAGGAGGCCGGCGTGGACCCGGGGGTGCAGGGTTTTGACCCGCCCGTCGAGGCATTCGGGGAACCCGGTCAGCGATTCGACCGGCGTCACGGGCACGCCGTACGAGGCGATCTTCGCGGCCGTGCCGCCGGTGGACACGATCTCGACCCCCGCGGCGTCCAAGCCCCGGGCGAGCTCCTCCAGCCCGGACTTGTCGTATACCGCGATGAGGGCACGCCGGATGGCGATGCGGGTCACGTGGTGATCCTTTCTCTGGTCAGGTTGTGGCCGGCTCGTGTGCCGGGTCATGCCAGGCGAACCTCGCGGCCGGTCACCGTGAACCCCTCGCGGGCCATGCGACCGACGGTTTCGACGAGCAGGTCGCGCTCGACGGTTTTGATGCGCTCGTGCAGCGAGTCCTCGTCGTCGCTGGGCAGCACCTCGACCGCGGACTGGGCGATCACCGGGCCGGTGTCGACCCCCGCGTCCACCAAGTGGACGGTGCATCCGGTGATCTTGACGCCGTAGGCGAGCGCGTCGCGCACCGCGTGCGCGCCGGGGAAGGAGGGCAGGAGCGCGGGGTGGGTGTTGACGATGGTGTGGTCCTTGAGCACTCTCGGCCCGAGGATCTTCATGAAGCCGGCGGAGACGACGAGGTCGGGCCGGAACCCGGCGATGCGCGAGGCGAGGGCCTCGTCCCAGGCCGCGCGGCTCTCGTGGTCGGTCACGCGTTCGACGAAGGTGGGCACCCCCGCGCGCTCGGCGCGCGCCAGACCCTCGATGCCGGTGCGGTCGGCGCCCACGGCCACGACGGCCGCGCCGTACGCCTGGTCGGACGCGGCGTCCAGAAGGGCCTGTAGGTTGGTGCCAGAACCGGAGACAAGTACTACAAGCCGAGCGGCCTGGCGAGACACGACGCACTCCTTATTCAGGGCAGACTGGTCAGCACGGTGAGGACAACGCAGCAGCCAGGGTATCCGCCCGCTCGCGGCGACGACGAAGAGGAGGCCTGGTGACGACACCGGTCCAGATTCCTACCGGACCGAGGCCCGCCGAGGAGACGGGCCGTCGCGCTCTCCTGCTGTCGCTGGCGGCGTTGGCCCTAACGTTCGCCCTGCCTTTGGCCGGAGTCGCGATGGCGCTGCTGGCGCTCGGCGCGGCGAGCCGGGCCCGCACCGCGCTCCGCGCGGCGGGCAAGCCGAAGACCACCGCCCTGGCCGGGTTCACGATCTCGGTGGTGGCCTTGGTGCTGTCGGCGTCGGCGACGCTCTTCCAGGTCTACTTCGGCGACCAGCTCCTGGCCTACAGCGAGTGCCTCAAGGGCGCCGGCACGATCAGCGCGCAGCAGCAGTGCTTCTCCCAGTTCGAGGCGGCGATGAAGGCCAAGTCGCCGTTCGACATCCAGTGGGCGCTGCGCTCGCTGGCCCCCTGAGGCTAGTCGCGGTCCCAGGCGTAGGGGTCGAGGTAGATCACCTTGCCGCCCTTGTCGTCGGACTCGTCCACGATGTCGCGGCGCGGCGGACGCGGCGGGTCGGGTTTCGCCGGCTCCTCCGGCCTGCGCTGCGCCAGCGTCTCGTGGGTGGCGGCGTCGTGTTCGTCGGTCCAGTCGGCCCTGATCACCGGTATGGGCTGGGTTTCGCATTCGGTCGCGTCCATCCAGTGGCCCGGCAGGGGCTTCGGCTCGACCTGCTCGGCGAAGCCGACACGCCCGGCCACCTTGGCGATCACAGCGCCGGCCTTGCGCACGGGGGCGGCGGCCGTACCCACCTTGTCGGCGAGTGCGACGCGGCGGCGGGAGATCAGCCACCAGTTGGCGATGCCGGCGGAGATCCCGGCCGCCACGCCGACCTCCAGCGTCACCGACAGTGTGACCTCCCAGGCCGACGGGCCGACCGCCGACAGGCGGGCTCCTCCGAGCGGTCCGCCCGACAGCGCGGCGAGGAACCCTGCCGACAGGCCGGTCACCAGACCGCACAGGAACCCCCACAGCGGCGCGACCTCGTAGGAGGGGGACGGCGCGATGCGCGCCACCGCCACTCCCGCCACGGCCCCGGCGGCGAACGGGATGGCCAGCACGCTCATCATCCACGGTGACATCGGCCCCGCGTCCGGCAGCGCGCCGAGGATCGGCAGGGTCGGCACTGTGCCGAGGTGCACACCGGTGGGGGCGACGAGCGTGCCCGTCCCGATGGCGAAGCCGGGGCCGGTGATGTAGGCCATGCCCCAGATGACCGTGTTGAGCAGGTAGAGCGCCTGGACGAGCGCCAGCAGCAGGCCGCCGACGAGTTCGGGGGCGAGCACCCCGGACAGCTCCGTGATCTTCCCGAAGTTGACCACGATCGCGCCCAGCACCAGCGCCAGCCCGGCGGTCAGCATGATCGTCAAGGCGACGGCCGTGCCCACCACCAGGGAGCGCACCCGCTCCGGCAGGAGCTTCAGCATGACCCGCCACGGCCCGATCGTGCGCGCCACCGCGAGCGAGCCCGCGAGGAAGGCCAGCACGAAGTGGCTCAGCACCGCCTCGCCGATGAACGGCTGGGTGATGTCGTTGCGCGCCACCAGCGCGATCCCACCGGCGAGCAGCGCGTACGGCGCCGCCAGCGAAATGCCGGCCTGCGCCACCAGGACGAGCTGGGCGCGCCGCCGGGCGTTGGCCACGTCCTTCGGCGTGCCCTTCGGCAGCCTCGCCGGGAGCCGCAGCCGAAGGTCGGCGTCGCGGGCCATCCACAGGCCCCCGCGGTAGAGCAGCAGCGCCGGCAGCACCATCAACCCCACCGGCAGGAGCCCGACCCGGCCGCCGGGGATCGCGAAGCCCGCGTGGTGGGCCGCCAGCCAGAGCTGCGCGGCCGTACGGAACACGCCGGGCAGCCCCGGGCCGAGGGCCCCTCTGGGCGCGGCGATCCACCCCACGAGCGTGAGCGTGGTGAGCACCGCGAGCCCCACACCGAGCGTCCAGGCCGCCGCCAGCATGCCCGACACGGGCAGCGGGCGCCGCGGTTCGTCGTCGTCACCCGAGACGCCGGGTATGCGGCTGAAGACGGATCGGGGGGCCGACCGTAGCTGGTCTAGTAGAGCCGTCACGTTACCGATGTTCTCAAGCTTGGCCGCCCGTCCGTCTGAGACGCGCCGCACAGGGCCACACCCATTTGCCAGAAGCACCCGATATGCAGGGATTCGCCCACCGGACGCGCCGGGACGCGGCGGGGCTGTGCCGCAGGCATGCGTGTGCCCCGCGTCCTTCGTGAAACGCGGGGCACCGGCGCGCAAGGCGGGTCAGCGGGACTGCATGACCTCGCGCATGAGGCGGGCGGTCTCGCTCGGGGTCTTGCCGACGCGGACGCCGACCTTCTCCAGGGCCTCCTTCTTGGCCTGGGCGGTGCCGGAGGAGCCGGAGACGATGGCGCCGGCGTGGCCCATGGTCTTGCCCTCGGGCGCGGTGAAGCCGGCGACGTAGGCGACGACCGGCTTGGTGATGTGCTGCTCGATGTAGGCGGCGGCACGCTCTTCGGCGTCGCCGCCGATCTCGCCGATCATGACGATGGCGTCGGTGCCCGGGTCGTCCTGGAACGCCTGGAGGGCATCGATGTGAGTGGTGCCGATGACCGGGTCGCCGCCGATGCCGACACAGCTGGAGAAGCCGATGTCGCGCAGTTCGTACATGAGCTGGTAGGTCAGGGTGCCGGACTTGGACACCAGGCCGATGCGCCCGCTCGCGGTGATGTCGGCCGGGATGATGCCCGCGTTCGACGCGCCCGGCGAGGCGATGCCGGGGCAGTTGGGGCCGATGATGCGGGTCTTGTTGCCCTTGGCCGTGGCGTACGCCCAGAAGGTCGTCGTGTCGTGGACGGGGACGCCCTCGGTGATGACCACGCAGAGCGGGATCTCGGCGTCGATGGCCTCCTTGACGGCGTCCTTGGTGAACGCCGGGGGCACGAAGACCACGGACACGTCGGCGCCGGTGGCGGCCATGGCCTCGGCCACCGTGCCGAACACCGGCAGGCCCTCGTGGACGGTGCCGGCCTTACGGGCGTTGACACCGCCGACGATCTTGGCGCCGGAGGCGAGCATGCGGCGGGTGTGCTTGGTGCCCTCCGACCCCGTCATGCCCTGGACGATGATCTTGGAGTTTTCGGTCAGCCAGATAGCCATGTCACACCCCAGCCGCGGCGAGTTCCGCGGCCCGCTTGGCCGCGTCGTCCATTGTGTCCACCAGTTCGACGCCCGGCAGCGCGGCGTCGGCCAGAATCTTGCGACCCAGCAGGGCGTTGTTGCCGTCAAGGCGCACGACCAGCGGGCGGGTCACCGACTCGCCGCGCTCGGCGAGAAGCTGGAAGGCCGCGACGACGCCGTTGGCCACCGCGTCGCAGGCCGTGATGCCGCCGAAGACGTTGACGAAGACCGACTTCACGCTCGGGTCCGACAGGACGATCTCCAGGCCGTTGGCCATGACCTCCGCCGAGGCGCCGCCGCCGATGTCGAGGAAGTTGGCCGGACGCTGGCCGCCGAACTCCTCGCCGGCGTAGGCCACCACGTCGAGCGTGGACATGACCAGGCCGGCGCCGTTGCCGATGATGCCGACCGAGCCGTCGAGCTTGACGTAGTTGAGGTCCTTCTCCTTGGCCTTGGCCTCAAGCGGGTCCTCGGCGGCCTTGTCGGCGTAAGCCTCATGCTCGGGCTGGCGGAAGCCGGCGTTGTCGTCGAGCGTGACCTTGCCGTCGAGGGCCACGACACGCCCGTCGGCGGTGAGGATGAGCGGGTTGACCTCGACGAGGGAGGCGTCCTCGTCGACGAAGACGGCCCAGAGCTTCTCGATCAGCTCGGCCGAGCCGTCGAGCGCCGCCTCGGGCAGACCGCCCGCCGCCGCGATCTCACGGGCGCGGGCGCGGTCGACGCCCTCGATCGCGGAGACCGGGACCTTGGCGACCTTGTCGGGGGTGGTCGCGGCGACCTCTTCGATGTCCATTCCGCCGGCGGCCGAGCAGATGGCCAGGAACGTGCGGTTGGCACGGTCGAGGAGGAAGGAGAAGTAGTACTCCTCCGCGATGGCGCTCGCCTCTTCGACGAGCACCTTGTGGACGGTGTGGCCTTTGATGTCCATGCCGAGGATCTCGGTGGCCTTGCCCGCGGCGTCCGCCGCGTCCGCGGCGACCTTCACACCGCCGGCCTTGCCCCGTCCCCCGGTCTTGACCTGGGCTTTGACGACGACGCGGCCGGTCAGCTCCTCGGCTGCCGCCCGCGCCTGCTCCACGGTGTGCGCGACGACGCCGCGCGGCACCGGGATGCCGTATTCCGCGAAGAGCTCCTTCGCCTGATGTTCGAACAGGTCCACGAGGGTCCGTCCTTGCTTCTCCGGCTGCTTTTACTGTGTTGACGGTCGCGCTGCGCACGATGGCTCATGCGCGCCTAGCGGCACACTCGCGTCGACCAGGCCCCGAGCGCCGTGGCGCGGCACCCGGCGATTTCCGCCAATGAAGCGTAGCCCCATCGGGCGCCTGGCCACCCCGGTGGGTCCGCTTTAGACCTTGCCAGGACAGGGCGGCATAGGGCAGAGTTTCGCAAAATATCCACAACCACGCGGCAGAATCGCCAATATGGCCCTTCGGCCGTACGGCAGGAGCCCGCCTGGCGAGGCGCTGGATACGCCGTCAGACATGCCCTATGCCCGTGTATAGGCCCCTTGATGTGGGTGCGGGTTCAAAGGGAGGCAGAGGGGGGTGCGGGCACCGCGTCCTCCACCCAGGCGACGATCTCCCGCATGGTGGCCCCCGGGGGGAAGATGCGGGCCACGCCCATGCGCTCCAGCTCCGGCAGGTCGGCCTCGGGGATGATGCCTCCGCCGAAGACCACGATGTCGGCGGCGTCCCGTTCGCGCAGCAGTTCCATGACCCGGGAGAACTGCGTCATGTGGGCGCCGGAGAGCACGGAGAGGCCGATGGCCGAGGCGTCTTCCTGGATGGCCGTGTTCACGATCTGGTCGGGGCTCTGGTGCAGGCCCGTGTAGATCACTTCCATCCCGGCGTCGCGGAGCGCGCGGGCGACCACCTTCACTCCCCGGTCGTGCCCGTCCAGCCCTGGTTTGGCGAGGACGATGCGTATTCTCCCGATCGCCGCCATCGGGACCTCCCTGCACCCGGCCCTACGGGGCCCTACCACGCAGGGTAGCCCCGACTGCCCCCAGTGATCGGGATCGGGTGGTCGCCATGTATCGGATCCGCCCGAAAATCTGCCGTTCATGCCCGGATATCTCACGCAATTGTCGGTCTCATCCGCAAAAATCTTGGGTGACGCCTCACCCGCAGCCATGAGGCCCTCCCCCCGAGAGGACTCCCCCGCCATGGGCACCCCCACCCCGCGCGCACCCCGCGCGACAGGGCAGGTCGGCGCACGCCGTACGCGCAGGTTCTCCTTGGACCTCCTCCACTTTCCCGCGTGCGGGAAAGTGGAGGAGAACGCGGAAAAACGCTTCGCGCGGACGGAGAACAGGACTGCATTATCTCCCCGCCGAGCGGGCGACTACCGGCGGGAGCACTCGGCGAATTACACGGCCACTTACACGGCCACGCGATATTGGCGGAGTGGCCGCCGTCCGCGCGGGTGCGCCGCCCAGGGGCCCGCAGACCGCCTCCCCGCCCCCGCTCCGGCGGCTCATAGGAGGCCAAGAGCCCCTGGTTACCCTACGTGAACGGTGATCCAATGGGCTTGGCACCCCGACGTGATCTGCGATAGAAAAACAAGCCCGACTTCGAACGGCATTCGCCGTCCATACACCATGGACCGGCACTCAGAATGCACACAGCGCCATTGAGGCTTCACCATGCGTGATTCGGATCCGGTTTCTCAGCACTAAAGCCGGGACCGTGACTATACGGTGACCTTCGCCGCATAGCCCACACCACCATCGCCTCCCCCGCAGCGAGGCATTCCCAGGAGGAATTCCACCCTCATGAAACGATGGACCACCCTTGCCGCCGCGGCGCTCGCCGCCCCCGCGCTCGCCACGGGCCCCGCGGTGGCGGCCTACGCGGCCCCCACCCAGACCACGGTCGCGGCGACGACGGCCACGGCCGCCGCGCTCACTCCGGGCGGGGCCGTCGCGCGGCAGCTCGCCGGCAAGGGCAACGTCAAGATCGTCAACTCGTCCCGGATAGCCCTGTCCGAGAAGGAGCTGAAGGGTGGCCTCACCCTTCCCAAGCAGATCACGACCGGCGTGCTGGGCTACGGCGGCGGCAAGGTCAACGCCGCGGACTTCACCACGCGCGTCAGCATCAGCCCGGAGGTCCGTGCCGAGCTCAAGGCGCTCGACGGCGACCTTGAGGAGCTGTTCCGGCCGACCCAGGTGATCGTGGTCAACGGGGTGGGCTACCGGAACAGCGAGTTCCTCGCCAAATACCTGCCGACCGGCAAGACGTGGATCAGCAGCCCCATCGGGGACGATCCCTTCTGGAGCCCCGCGACCGAGAACGTGGACGCCCTGTCCCCGGCCACTCTCGACGCGGTGCTGAAGTCGGCGAAGAAGGGGGCCGGGGGCACGCTCGACGGGGTCAAGACGACGCTCTACCAGGTGAAGAGCCCGCTCCGCGATCTCGCCAAGATCTCGCCCGAGATGAAGAACCTGTGGGTGGCGCTGGACGACAAGAAGTCCACCTCGACGGCGACCGTCAAGGTCTGGGTGGGGCCCGACCAGTTGCCCCGCCGCGTGATGACGAGCATCGTCCAGAAGTCGGGCAAGAACAGCTTCGTCACGACGACCAGCACGATGTTCAGCGAGTGGCGCAAGCCCGTGGCCATCACGGCCCCCGACCCTTCGCTGGTCATCGATGCCGACCAGGTGGCGCTGCCGCTGTTCCTCGACGAGGCCCCGCTGAGCCTCGACCCCAAGCGCGGTCTGTAGCAGCTCGGCCAATGTGGTGGTTTCTCGCGTAACAAAGACGTGATCCACCCCCTGTAGAAACAAGCACCTCAAATGCCTCATCCGCAGCGAGGCATTCCCAGAAGGAAAGTTCACGTCTCATGAAGCGATGGATCGCCGCCGCCGCCGTGGCTCTCACCGCACCCGCGATCGCCGCCGCCGCGGCCCCCGCCGCCGGCGCTCAGACGGCGCCCAAGGCGCCCAACGCCGCCCTCAAGGCGTTCGCCGTGCAGGGTAACGGCGCCAAGGTCACCGACTCCCTCACGACGACCCTCAAGTCCAGTGGCGTCAAGCTCTCCCTCAAGGGCAGCGCGACCGGAACCGTGGCCTTCGGCAAGGGCAGGATCACAGGGTTCGACGTGACAGGGCGTTACGCGATCACCCCTGTGTACAAGCAAGAGCTCGTCAAGGCCATGAAGGAGGCGAACGAGGGCAGCACCACCGCCCAGATCGAGAACCTCTACAAGCCGGCCAGGACCGTCGTGGATGGTGCGTCGCTCTACTACAACGGCGCCTATTTCACGGAGGCGCTGCCCGAGGGCAAGACGTGGGTGCACACCAAGCCCACGCCCGCCCCGAGGTATGAGCGCGGCTCGCTGTTCAGCGTCTTCGATGCGAAGGCGTATAACGTCATCCAGGCACGGGCGAAGAGGGCCCCCGGCGGCACCGTCGACGGGGTGAAGACGACCGTGCTGAAGAGCACCATCACCCTCGGCGAGCTCCGCAAGGTGTCCTCGACGATCCGTGAGTTCTACCCCAAGGTCACGGCTGCCGAGGCCAAGGCACCGGTCACGATCAAGGTCTGGCTCGGGTCCGACCTGCTGCCCCGCCGCGTGGTCACCACGGTGACCACGAAGGTGCCCGACCTCAAGGGCACGAACACGGTCACCCAGGACACCAGGCTGTCCGGCTGGGCCAAGGGCGTCACGATCAAGGCCCCCGCGGCCGAGGGGGTCGCGGAGCTGAGTGACCTGGACCTCTCGGGCTTCAGCAAGATCCGCCCCTGGGACTTCTCCTCATTCAGCATCGGCTGATCGCACGTCAAGCCGAGCACAGACGTACGGCCCGGGCCTCGATCGGGGGCCCGGGCCGTACGGCGTGTCGGTGCTAGAGCTTCTCCAGCGGCGCGTAGGCCAGCAGCAGCGTCTTCTCGCCTCCGCTGCCGAAGTCGACCTTGACCTTGGTCTTCTGGTCGATCCCCTCCACGGTGACCACGGTGCCGAGGCCGAACTGGTCGTGGGTGACGCGGTCACCGGGGCGCAGTGAGGGCAGCTCGCGCCCACCCGCCCGCTTGGCGGCCGTGGGGGCGGCCTCCCGGCGGGCGGTGGCGGCGCCCCAGGCGCTCTTCTCCGGCGGGGTGCGCCAGTCGAGCAGCTCGCCCGGGACCTCGGAGACGAACCTGGAGGCGGGGTTGAACGAGGGGGAACCCCACGAGCTGCGCACGGCGGCGCGCGTCATGTAGAGCCGCTCACGGGCCCTGGTGATGCCGACGTAGGCGAGGCGGCGCTCCTCTTCGAGCTCCTTCGGCTCGCCCAGGGAGCGCATGTGGGGGAAGACGCCGTCCTCCATGCCGGTCAGGAACACCACCGGGAACTCCAGCCCCTTGGCGGTGTGGAGGGTCATGAGCGTCACCACGCCCTGCCCGCCGTCCTCCTCGGGGATCTGGTCGGCGTCGGCCACCAGGGAGATCTGCTCAAGGAACTCGACCAGCGTGCCCTCGGGGTTGGCCTCCGAGAACTCGCTCGCCACCGACACCAGCTCGTCGAGGTTTTCCAGGCGGCTCTGGTCCTGCGGGTCCTCCGAGGCCTCAAGCTCGGCGCGGTAGCCCGTCGCGGTCAGGACCTCGTCGGCGAGCTCGGCCGGCGGCACCTCCTCGGACTTGGCCCTCAGCTCGTCGAGCGTCGCGACGAAATCCCTGATCGCGTTGAGCGACCTGGTGGCGAGCCCGGGCGCCTCATCCGCACGGCGCAGCGCGTCCCAGAACGAGATGCGCTCGCGCGAGGCGAACGCCTCGACCATCGCCTCGGCCCGGTCGCCGATGCCCCGCCTCGGCACGTTGAGGATGCGCCGCAGCGACACGACGTCCCCCGGGTTGCCCAGCACCCGCAGGTAGGCGAGCAGGTCTCGGACCTCCTTGCGCTCGTAGAAGCGCACCCCGCCGACGACCTTGTACGGCAGGCCGGTGCGGATGAAGATCTCCTCGAAGACGCGGGACGCGGCGTTGGTGCGGTAGAACACCGCGACGTCGCCGGGCCGGACCTCCTCGTCGTCGCTGAGCCGGTCGACCTCCTGCGCGACGAACATCGCCTCGTCGTGCTCGTTGTCGGCGACGTAGCCGACGATCAGCGGGCCCGTCCCCTGGTCGGACCAGAGGTTTTTGGGCTTGCGCCCCTCGTTGCGGGAGATGACGGCGTTGGCGGCCGACAGGATGTTCTGCGTGGACCGGTAGTTCTGCTCCAGCAGGATCGTCTTGGCGTCGGGGTAGTCGCGCTCGAACTCCAGGATGTTGCGGATCGTCGCGCCCCGGAACGCGTAGATCGACTGGTCTGCGTCGCCCACGACGCACAGCTCGGCGGGCTCGACTCCCTCACGCACGACGTCGCCGTCGGCGGTGCGCAGCTCCGGCCGACCCACCAGCTCACGCACCAGCACATATTGCGCGTGGTTGGTGTCCTGGTATTCGTCGACCATGACATGCCTGAACCTGCGGCGGTAATGCTCGGCGACCTCGGGGAAGATCTGGAACAGGTTGACCGTCAGCATGATGAGGTCGTCGAAGTCCATCGCGCCGGCGTCGGTCAGCTTCTGCTGATAGCTCCGATATGCCTCTGCGAGGGTGCGCTCAAGGTGGGTGCCCGCCTTGTCCAGCGCGGCCTCGTAGTCGATCAGCTCGTTCTTGAAGTCGCTGACCTGATTGGAGAATGAGCGCGGCGGAAACCGCTTGGGGTCGAGATCCATCTCACGGCAGACCATCGCCATCAACCGCTGCGAATCGGCCTGGTCGTAGATCGAGAAGTTTGTGGGGAAGCCGAGCCTCTTGGCCTCGCGCCGCAGGATCCGCACGCAGGCGCTGTGGAAGGTCATCACCCACATGGCCTTGGATCGCGCGCCGATCAGGCTCTCCACGCGATCCTTCATCTCCCGGGCGGCCTTGTTGGTGAAGGTGATCGCGAGGATCTCCTGAGGCTGGACATGCCGCTCGGACAGCAGGAAGGCGATGCGATGGGTGAGCACCCTGGTCTTGCCGGATCCCGCTCCCGCGACGATGAGCACGGGGCCGCCATGGTGGATCACGGCCTCGCGCTGCTGCGCGTTGAGACCATCGAGCAAGGGGTGGTCAACAGACACTCGGGTGGGCACGTCCCTAGCGTACGGTCGGCCACCGACAATCGCGGCACAGCCCGGAATAGTCGCCCTCCCACCCGGCGTTGCGCGTCACGGGTGCGGATATGCACCATTCTCATAGTGCTTACCCGCATTACTGAGCCGACCAGGGAGAACGCATGCTCGACGCGGCCGAGATCAACCGGGTGCTGGTGGTGACCGCCCATCCGGACGACGTGGACTTCGGATCGGCGGGCACGATCGCGCTCTTCACCGAACGAGGCGTCGAGGTGACCTACTGCGTGGTCACCGATGGCGACGCCGGCGGGTTCGACCGCGAACTGGACAACACCGGCATGGCCGAACTCCGCCGCGCCGAGCAGCGGGCCGCCGCCAAGGCCGTCGGCGTCGAGGACGTGCGCTTCCTCGGCTACCGCGACGGCACCGTCGTCCACAGCCTCGACCTGCGCCGCGACATCGCCCGCGCCATCCGCCAGGTGCGCCCCGACCTGCTGATGACCCACAGCCCCGAACGCAACTACCAGGCCATCTCCCCCAGCCACCCCGACCACCGGGCCGTCGGCGGGGCCGCCATCGACGCGGTCTACCCCGACGCCCGCAACCCCTACGCCTTCCCCGAGCTGCTGCGCGACGAAGGACTTGAGGCGTGGACGGTCAGAGAGGTCTGGCTGTCCGGCGGCCCCACGCCCAACCACTACGTGGACATCACCGACACCATCGACCGCAAACTGGCGGCCCTCCAGTCCCACGTCAGCCAGGTCGGCCACATCGAGGGCTTCGCCGACTTCGCCCGCGGGCGCTGGAGCCAGATGGCCTCGGCCGCAGGGTTCGGGGAAGGGCGCTACGCCGAAGCCTTCCAGGTGGTTCCCACCGCCTGAGCCCCGACGGCGGCGTTCGGCACCGGGGGCGCGCAGGGTTCCGCGCCGCCCCCTAGTAGCCGCGCACCGAAGGCCCGGCAGGCGGTGATGACGTCGGACGGCCGGGGCCGCCGTACGCGCGCGGCCCCGCCCTCGGAACCGACCGGGCGGGGCCGGGAACGGGAACCGGGCACGGCCTCCGAGACCGACGCGTAAACGGCGAGGGGGACGGCCACGAGCATGGCGATGCCGGGGATGGCGGCACCGGAGTCGTTGACGGCGAAGCCGACGGCCACCGTGAACCAGGTCGACAGCAGCCCCCAGCGCAGCGCGGGGACCCGCGCGAAGGCGGCGCGCAGCGAACCCGGCGTGAACCGGCCGCCCCGCAGCACCAGCAGGAGCAGCGCCAAGACGGGCACGGCCAAGAAGGTCACCCAGTCCGCGCCCAGCGAGCCCAGCATCATCGCCATCTTGCGCTCGATCACCTCCCATGCGCGGCCCGAGACCAGCTCCTGCCAGAACGCGCCGAGGTGGCTCCGGTCGGCGGCGGGGCGCAACGAGTCCAGGAACGCGAGCGCCAGCACCGCCGCAGGTGCGGCGATCATGGTGGCCGCGGCCCGGCGCACGGTCAGGGACGTGCCCGACACCAAGGCGGCGAGCAGCACGAGACCCGGGGCGAAGGCGAGCACCCCGCCGAAGTCCGCCCCCCAGAAAGGCGCGCCGATCACCCCCAGGACCGCACAGCCTAGGACGAGGACCAGCGCGGCGACCAGGCGCGGGCGTACGGCGGCGGCCCGCATCCGTGCCCCGATCGCCGCCAGCGTGATCAGCGTCGCGGGCACGTAGACGGCGAACGCCTCGTTGCCCAGCCCGAAGTAGCGGCCCGCGTTGATCGGGTAGAGCCCGTTGAGGTTGTTCATCTGCAGGTTCGAGCCGGTGACGAGGTCGAGCGTGAGGGTGACGCAGGTGATCCCCGCCACGGCGACGATCGGGCGGAGCAGCCCCCGCTGGGTCAGGGCGATCCCGGTCACGGCTCCCGTCATGAGCAGGATTCCGCCGACCAGCGCGGCCTCCGGGCTGGACGCCGACGCCCACGGCAGCAGGTTCACCAGGTGCATCGCCACCGGCACCGAAGCCCACGCCAGCGCCGCCACCCGCGCCGCGGCGAACGTCCTAGGCCGTGTCCTAGGCCGTGTCCCGTGCCCTGCCGTCCTCCGCCGCAGCCGGAATGCCAGAAGGGTGTAGCACAGGAACTGCGCGGCCACAACAGTGATGAAGAACGGCGCCGCCAGGAACTGCACGGCCCCGGCCGTACGGTCGGCGGCGGCCATGGCGGCGACGCCGTCGGAGTCCTGGGGCGCCTGCGCGGGACGCCACGACGTGTCGGTGGCCCCCTCAGGCAGGGGTATCCCGGCCGCGGTGAGCAGGGTCGGGAAGAGGTCGGTGAGCTTGACGAAGCCGGGGCGCCGGGTCCCCGCCGAGGCCAGCCTGCCCTCGGCGAACTCCCCGCCGTCGGAGGAGGGGCCCAGCGCCATCGCGGGCCGCAGGTGCGGGTCCCCGACGTCGGCCACGGCGGCGACGAGCAGCGTCGCCCCTGCCGGGGCCCGCGCCAGGACGTCCTTGACGTGCCGGTCGGCCTCCTGGACCGCCCGCTCGCGCTCGCGGCCCTCGGCTCCGCCGTACTCCTCACCACCGTTGCCGCCGGAGCTAGGGGCTGTGGCGGTGTCTGTGGCCGTGCCGGTGGTTTCTGTGCCGGTGGCTTCTGCGGCGGTGGCTTCTGCGGCGGTGGCGTGCGCCTGGGCTATGCCGTCAGCGGCGACGATGGTCACCGGGCAGGCGGTGAGGTCGGCCTCGGCGACCGTGGGGCTGTAGTGGGCGACCCGGCCCGAGGAGTCGGCGGCGGCGAGGGCCGCGCCGGGCCCGGCGGCGGAGACGCAGGCCCCGGCGCCCTTCACCGCGTCGGCGAGGCGCCCGATGGGGGCGCGCCAGAGGGTGGCGGCGTTGACGGAGCGCAGCCGTTCCCAGGCGGGGACGCGCCCGTCGGGACCGGGCGAAGCCGGGGCCGGGCAGGAGCGATCGCCGGCGTCGGCGAGAGTGCCGGCCGAGACGGTGAGCCACCCGTCCATGGCGCACGAGGGGTTGCCGACCGCCCGCACGGCGATGTTGCCCACCGATCCCTCATGCGCCAGCGCCCACAGGGTGGGTGTGCGGTCGGATGAGATGTCGTCCCAGGTCAGCCCAGGGACACCGATGAGGATGACCTGTCTTCCCGCTGCGTGGGCCGGCGGGCTCGCGATGATCCCGGCTGCGACCGCCAGCGCCACGATCCACATGATCCTGATCAGTTGCGCGGGTCCGCGAGCAGAAAGATCATGCATAGTGGACAACTATAGAGGGGTAAATTGCGCCATTCTGGGCGTACGGCGGAGCCGGACATGACGCTCTCACACAGTGGGTGATTCCGGTGTTCGCCGACCTGTCATCGGTCGTCGCCCCAAGAGCGGACTTATCACCCATGCGAAAGCGGGGAGGCGGCCCCGGCGCCACGGGGGTTCCTCCGCTACGAACCGTCCGACGCGGAGGCGCTGAGGCGCGCGAACGCGTAGCCGAGAGAGTTGGTCGCCAGATGCAGAAGCGACGGGCCCAGCAGCCCGTTCCTGCGGCGCAGCTCGCAGAGCAGCGCCCCGGCCAGGCCCGTCACCACGACGGTGCCGGCCACCGTACGCACCACGGCCGCCCTCCCCGGACCCGGGCCGACCGGGCCTGCCGTCCGGCCTCCCTCGGATCCGGCCGGGTCTGAGGCACCCGGGTCGGCGCCTCCGGTGCCCCCGCCGTACGCCGGGGGCACCGCACGCCCGGCCGACAGCTCGGCGAGAGCCGGGTTGGCCCTGGCCATATCGATCGCCGGGAGGATGTGCCAGAGGCCGAACAGGAGCGACGAGAGGGCGGTGGCCACACGGTGTCCGTGGCGTCCGGCGAGGTGGCCGTGGAGGACGCCGCGGAACGCGACCTCCTCAAGGAGCACCGTGCCGACCGGGACCTGGAGAAGGGCCTCTTCGAGCACTCTGGCCCGGCTGAGGGAGAGGGCACGCTGATCCTGGAAGAACGGGCGCGTCTGCGGGATGGCGACCCCGGCCCCGTAGACACCGGCGACGGCGGCGGCCAGCACACCGCCGACCTTGGCCCCCCGGGACAGGCGGTGGAACCCCAACTCATCCCAGGTGTGGCCCGACCTCCTGGCCATCGCCACCAGGGCGGCCACCGCGACAACGGAGGTGAGCGGCGCCAGTCGGGGCGCGACCCGGTTGTTCAGCACGTTCGCCGCCACGAGGACGGCCAGCGATCTCCCCAGCACTTTTGCAAGGCTACGTCGCGCCTGCGGCACCCCGCGCACGCAAACCCCGGGCACGCGAGTTCCCGAGCACCCGGGCGCGCACGCCCCGGGAGAGAGCCGAAGCCCCTCAGCCGGGCCGGTCCCACGTGTGCACCGGCTCGTTGCCGTGCATGCGCTCCACATAGTCCAAGGTCATGCGCCGCAGCGCCTCTCCACGGCCGAGGCCCGCGTAGCTCTCCGCCGTCGCCGCCTGCCAGCTCGCCCCGTTCACCCCGGCCAGGCAACGGCCCTCGATCACCCCGAGCAGCCGATCGCGGACCACAGGATCCACGCGCCACAGATCCAACCCCTCATACGCCAGCGGCAGCAGCCGGCGCAGCACCAGCTCCGCCGCGGGAACCTCCCCGAGGTCCGGCCAGTAGATCCGCGCGTCCAGGCCGTAGCGCGCCGCGGTGAACAGGTTGTCCGCGGCCACAGCGAAGGGCATCTGCGTCCAGATCGGGCGTTCGGCGTACGGCAGTACGCGCATAAGCCCGTAGTAGAAGGCGGCGTTCGCCACAGCGTCGATCACGGTCGGACCCGCGGGAAGCACCCTGTTCTCGACCCTCAGATGGGGACGGCCGTCGACCACGGCGTACACGGGCCGGTTCCAACGGTAGACCGTGCCATTGTGCAAGGTGAGCTCGGCCAGCTCAGGAGTCTCGCCCCGGTCGACGACCTCGACAGGATCCTCATCCTCACAGATCGGCAGAAGCGCCGGGAAATACCTGACGTTCTCCTCGAAAAGATCGAAGACCGAGGTGATCCAGCGCTCGCCGAACCAGACACGAGGCCGCACCCCCTGAGCCTTCAGCTCGGCCGGCCGCGTGTCCGTGGCCTGCTCGAAAAGGCTGATCCTCGTCTCACGCCACAACTCCTTACCGAACAGGTACGGCGAATTCGCCCCCACGGCGACCTGCGCCCCCGCGATAACCTGGGCGGCGTTCCAGTGGGCGGGAAAGTCCTCAGGCGTCACCTGAAGATGCAGCTGCACGCTCGTGCAGGCCGCCTCCGGGGTGATGCTGTCGGCGTAGGTGTCCAACCGCTCGACGCCGTCGATCTCCAAATGCAGATCCTCGCCCCTAGCGGCGAAAATCTGCTCATTGAGAAGCCTGTAGCGGGGATTAGCGGAAAGCGTGCCCTCCCGGACATCGTCTTCTTTGAGGGTCGGCAGAATGCCGATCATCACCAGATGGCCGCCGACCGAAGCCGCGGTCTGTTCGGCCAGGTTGAGCCTTTGGCGCACCAGATCTTCGAGGTGTCTCGGCCCGTCGCCGCTGAACGAGTGGGGTGGAATGTTGATCTCGACGTTGAACTGGCCGAGTTCCGTGGCCCAATCAGGCTGGGCGATGGCGTTCAACACCTCGGCGTTGCGCATGGTGGGCTCAGCGCGCGCATCGACGATGTTCAGTTCGATTTCAAGGCCCACGAGGGGCTGGTCGAACCCGAACCTGGACTCCCGCAGCAGACGGGCGAACACGTCGAGACAGCGTCGCACTTTATCGCGATAGATTCGCCGATCTTCGCGGCTGAACACTCGCGCCGACACGTCGCGGCCCACGCAAAACCCTCCTGTCTAAATGCGACGCTTCGCGTCGCGGCGAGGGGGCTCTTAACCCGGTTCTAATGGCGACGCTTCGCGTCGCGGCGAGGGGGCTCTTAACCCGGTGCTTTCCCTCGTCGCTCTGGTCGCTGCGCTCCCGGCGCTCCTCAGTCCAAGCACCGGCGCCCCCTCGCGCTCCCGGGGTGGCCGACTCCCGAACAGAAGCAAGGCGAAAGGGCCGACTCCCGAGACCTTGGCCGAACTGTGTTTGATTGCGCGCCTGCGGCGCGCGGCGAGGGGGCTCTTGACCCCTCGCGCTCCCGGGGTGGCCGATTTTCCGGGAGGTGAGGCCCGGGGTGGGCGGGTCCCGGTGGGGTGTCGGTCATGGTTCTACAGGGAGTGTCCAATCCTGGGGCGCGTAAACCGGACAGAGCTGGACAAGGTGTCGGGGGTGGAGGAGGGGGTCAGACGAGGCGGCGGGCGTTGGCCCAGCGGGAGAGTTCGTGGCGGTTGGAGAGTTGGAGTTTACGGAGGACGGAGGAGACGTGGGTTTCCACGGTTTTGACGGAGATGAAGAGCTCTTTGGCGATTTCCTTGTAGGCGTAGCCGCGGGCGATGAGGCGGAGGACTTCGCGTTCTCGCTGGGTGAGGGAGTCGAGTTCGGGGTCGATGGGAGGCGCTTCGGTGGAGGCGAAGGCGTCGAGGACGAAGCCGGCGAGGCGGGGGGAGAAGACGGCGTCGCCTTCGGCGACGCGGCGGATGGCGTCGGCGAGTTCTCGGCCGCTGATGGTTTTGGTGACGTAGCCGCGGGCGCCGCCGCGGATGACGCCGATGACGTCGTCGGCGGCGTCGGAGACGGAGAGGGCGAGGAATCGCACGTGGGCACCTGAGCCGAGGACGCGCCGGAGGACTTCCTGGCCTCCGCCGCCGGGCATGTGGACGTCGAGGAGTACGACTTCGGGCTGGAGTCTGGCGATCTCCGCGACGGCGGAGTCGACGTCTTCGGCTTCGCCGACGACCTCGACGGCGTCGCCGAGTTCGGCGCGGACGCCGGCCCGGAAGAGGCGGTGGTCATCGACGATCAGTACCTTGACGGGGCTCACGGCGTCTCCAGCTTCATGGTCAACATCACTTCGGTGCCCTCGCCGGGCTCCGTCCGTACTCTGGCGTTTCCTCCGTTCCGCTCCATCCGGCCGATGATCGACTCACGGATGCCCATGCGGTCCTCGGGTACAGCGTCGAGGTCGAAGCCCTTGCCGCGATCTCTAATGAAGATCGTAACTTCGTCCGGTTCGGCCTCCGCATAAACGGACACTACCGGTGACTCCGAGTATTTCGCCGCGTTGACCATGGCTTGCCGGGCTGCCTGGAGTATGGCCGAGAGGCGCGGGTTGAGCTCGCGGTCGCCGACGCACACCACTTCGATGGGCACGCCGTGCGCGTCCTCTTCTTCCGCGGCGACTCTGCGTACGGCTGCCGCCAGTGTGGCGTCGGCGTCCTGCTTGGGCTGGTAGAGCCAGTTGCGCAGTTCGCGCTCTTGGGCGCGGGCGAGGCGGCTGACTTCTCGGGAGTCGTGGGCGTTGCGCTGGATGAGGGTGAGGGTGTGCAGGACGGAGTCGTGCACATGAGCGGCCATTTCCGCGCGTTCTTCCTGGCGGATGCGCTCGCGGCGTTCTTGCCGGAGTTCTTTCCACAGGCCGGCGAGCCACGGGGTGGCGATCAGGGCCAGTCCGCCGACGACGACGCCGGTGAACAGGAGGGCGTTGCGTGCCTGGGCGAGTCCGCCTTCGGCGGCGAGGACGCCGACGGCGCCGATCACGACGAGGGCCATGCCGAGTACGGTCCTGACCCGGTTCTTGGACGCGCCTTCGGAGGCGCCGCGCATCCAGCGCTGTCTGCGTCCGGGGTCGGCCTGCTGCCAGAGGATCAGGGCGCCGATGCCGGCGACGGCGACGGGCCAGGCGGTGATGCGTTCGGCGGGTGTGCCGGTGAGCCAGCCGACGGTGAGCAGGGCGAAGCCGATGGCGACGAAGGCGGCGAGTTGGCTCCAGTCGCGCGGGGGCGGCGGGCCTTCGTGGGGGCGCTGGGGTGTGAACAGCCATATCGCCGCGTAGGCCACGACGCCGATACCGTTGACCATCGCCAGCAGGACGAAGGCAAGGCGAAGCACCACGGGGTCGAGTCTGAGCTGCTCGGCGGCCCCTTGGGCGACTCCGGCCACCAGCCGTCCCTCCACCGGCCGCAGCAGCCGTGGATACGGGGTGTCTTCCTCGGGCGGCGCGGACGGCGCGTGGCGGAGGGTCTGTCGGTCAGCCATGTTCCCTGCATCGTCACATGTCAGACGGGGTAATCGCATCAGGGCCGGGCCCTGATAGGTCCCCTATAAGGGATATCAGGGCATCGGCCCTGAGCAGGCGCCCTGAGGTGTGACACCTCCGGGACGTCTCAGGGGTGTCCCCGATGTCAGCCCCACCTGCGAAAGGCCACGATGGTGACATGACGGACAGCGGGATCGATCCCAGTGAGCCCGCGCAGAGGCACGGCGACGGTGAAGCCGGGGACGCGGGGACGGCGACCGCGCGGCGCAGGGAGCTCCGGCGGTGCGATGAGGGGCGCATGTTCACCGGAGTCTGCGCGGGACTGGGGAGGCACGCCGGGATTGACCCGGTGCTGTTCCGCGTCGCGTTCGCTCTGCTGTTCGTCGCCTCGGGAACCGGGCTCATGCTGTACGCGGCGGCTTTTCTCCTGATGCGCAACCCGCAGGGCCGGCCCGGCCTGGCCGGGCAGTGGACACGCCGTTCCTTCAGCGATGAGACGGTGTTCGCCCTGTTGACCGCCATCTTCACGATCGGTCTGCTGCTCAGCCTGGCAGCCGGGGGCATCGGCTTGGACACGCTGCTGGTGGGCACCCTGCTCGCCATCGCGGTGCTCGCGGCCCGCGCCCACGGAGCCGACCTGATCGGCCTGGCGCGCTCCGCGCCCGACCGGGTCGGCGCGTGGCGTGCGAAGGGCGGGGAGGCGGGGCCCGAGCCGTACGGCACCGCCGAAGCTCAGCCGCCGCGACCCGAGTCGCCGCCCGCGCCTTTGACGCCTCCGGTGCCTCACCCGTTCGCTGAGGCACCGGAGGCGCGCACACGGGTGTCGGCCCCCCTTCGAGCGCCCGCTCAGAGGGCCGAACCCGCTCCTTCGCCCGCTCCTGGGACGGTGGAGCATCCGCGGCCGGGCTCCGCCGTACCGCCGCACGGGCAGACCCTCGGCGGGCTCGGCTTCGCGGCGTCCAGCGAGCCGTTCGCCCCGCACGGTCCCTATATGCCGGGTGAAGGCGATGTACGGCGGGGGCCGTACCAGCCGCTCGATCCGCGCCGACGCGGTGAACACGTCGGCGCCTCCCAGGTGCCTCCTGTGGCGACCGCCCCGCCACCGGCGAAGGCACCGCGGACAGCGAAGAAACGGACTCGGCCGAAGTCCTATGTCGGCGCGGCGACGCTGTGCCTCTCGATGATCGTTGGAGGTGTCGTCGTGGCGACACAGTCGGTTCCGGGAAGCGTGAACGTCCCGGTGGTGGGCGGTGCGGTTCTGGTGACGATCGGGCTCGGGCTCCTGGTGGCCACGTGGTTCGGGCGGGGAATGGGCCTGGTGGCCGCGGGCACCGCCGTGGCGCTGGTGCTGATGGTGGGGTCGGCGGTGAGCGACACGCCGGGGAGGGGCGCGACGATGACGTGGGCTCCAACGAGTGCCGCGGAGGCGAACAGAACATACAAGCTGGGATTCGGGTCCGGCACGCTGGACCTCAGCGGCCTCGTGCTCGCGCCGGGGAGCAGGACCACGTTCGACGCGGAGGTCTCGGTCGGCGAGCTCACGGTGATCCTTCCACCGACGGTCCGGGCCGAGGTCGACGGGCGTGTCCGCATCGGGGACGTGCAGATCGGTCATTCGGTGAGGGGCGGCACGGGCGTCCGGCATCGCATGGTGCTTGAGCCGGAGGTGCCGCCTAAGGGCGCGGTGGCCACCATTGTGCTGAACGTCGTGGCGGGCATCGGCGATGTGGATGTGCGGCATGCTGCCTGACCCGACCGGCCCGACCGCCCCGACCGCCCCGACGCGCGCTCCGGAGGGGGCTCCGACCGAGGGGCGGCGTGAGCGCCGGATGCGCCACCGGACCGACTGGATGGCGCTTCTCAGCGGCCTCCTGTTCATCAGCATGGGCGTGGCGTACATCACGGGGAGCGCCACCGACGCTTACCAGATGGTGCCCGTCCTGGTCGCGGGCCTCGGTTTCGCGGGGCTGGTGGCGATCATCGCCCGCGTCGTGCGCGGCCCCGACCGTTGAGCGCCCGCCGAGCAGGACGGCACTAAAATTGCAGGTCAGAGCCTCGGTGAGTTCCGCACGAGCCGTCAGGGGATTGACGGGGGAGATCGAGAGCATACTTTCGCTGTATCGGCCCCCTCACGCTCATGGGCGGCATTTTGCGCGTGTGCTCACCCTCCGCGCGATACGCACCGCGGCGGGTGCGGGATGACGGCCGTGCCCGAACCCGTCGCCCGATGCAGAATGCTCATCTAGCACTTTGCACGGCGCTACCGAGAAGACACGACAAAGGCACACAGAACGGAGTCGTTCCATGGTGATGCGATTCGAGCACGAATTCTCGGTCCCCGTTCCGGTCGAGCAGGCGTGGTCCGTGCTCCTCGATGTCGAGCGCGTCGCCCCCTGCCTACCCGGAGCCACCCTCGACAGCGTCGAAGGCAACGACTTCACCGGCAGAATCAAGGTCAGAGTCGGCCCGATCACCGTTACCTACCGGGGCGAGGCGTCCATCCAGGACATCGACAAGGACGCCCACGCCCTGACCATCAAGGCCGTGGGCAAGGAATCGCGGGGCTCCGGCACGGCCGCCGCCACCGTCACCGCGCGGCTGCATTCCGAGGGCGACCACACCAAGGTCACCGTCGAGACCGGCTTCAACATCACCGGCCGCCCCGCCCAGTTCGGCCGGGGCGTCATGGCCGAGGTCGGCGGCAAACTGATCGACCGGTTCGCCGCGAACCTCTCCGCCCTCCTGGCCGGCCCCGCACCCGAACCGGAAAGCGAGGCCGAACCCGGGGCCAAGACCGCCGAGCCTCGCACCGCAGCCCTGGCAGCCGCCGCACCCACGGCTCCCGAGGTGCCCGACACCGCCCACGGCGCCGAACTCGCCGACGACACCGAACGGCCCCACCTCATCACCGTGCCGCCCACCCCGAGACCCGCCGAGCCCTCCCGCCCGGCCGGCACCGTGCGCACCCCCCGAAGCCCCGAAGAAGAAGCCCTCGACCTCCTCGAAGTCGCCGGCGCCCCCCTCCTGAAACGCGCCGCCCCCGTCTTCGTCGGCTTCGCCGTCATCCTCACCCTCATCTGGGCCGTCCGCCGCCTCCTCGGCCGCCGCGACTGACGCCTCAGAAGGCCCAGGGCCGCCTGAACATCGATCTAGTTTCCTGAAGCCACCAGCTTCACAAGATCAGAGACAGAGCTAAATGGGTTATCAGGCACCCTGAGGCCATCACGGCCGGGAAACCCACAGGACTCCGCGCGCCGTATCGCCACCTTGTAGTCACCATAAGGAAATCCGACCGGCAGGTTCTTGTCAGAGATCCCGAACGACTTGAGTTTGCGTCGCAGAGCCTCTTGGTCCACATAGGACCTATGATCCGCATAATGCCAGAGAATCCATAGGTCAAAACAGGGATTACTTATCGCCATACTTATGGAGAGGCGGTTCGCCTCTCTCAGAGCAGCTTCGAGGAGTTGGTGCCTGTCGACATCCACCACACACCAGACATGGTCGTAACGCTCACCGGGGTGCGCTTTCCGATACAGGAAGGACGCCCGCTCCACAACTCTCAGAGGATCGCGACCGATTCTTTCGACGTCAAGCTTGTAGACGTCGACACCGGTCGCCCGCAGCAGGCGCGCAAGCCCTTTAAAGTATTGAGGCTCTGTTTTCTCCCCCTCGGCTACGATGAGAATCCTTGACTTCTCAGATCTGGTGTTCCGACGACGACGGAGATCGCCACCACGGCGCGACCCCTGCCTACTCACCCTCATCCTTGATGATTGCCGAACGCAGCTCGTCAAGTGAGATCACGGGCACAGCGCCGTATCTTCCCTGAAAATATCTGCGCTCGATGTTGTCGGTCGGGCGGACTGGATATTCCGCCAGCGAGAAGAGTTCCGTGGCGCCGTCCACCCCTTTCTCTGTGAACCAGACCTCGTCTTTTTCCAGGGCGCCGTCCACCAGGGAGCCCATCAGGCTGGTCTCATGGGAGGTGAAGATGATCTGGGCACCTCGCGGGTTGAAGCCGGAGTCTTTGAACATCGCCACCAATGCTGCCGCCAGACGCGGATGCAGGCTGGAATCCAACTCGTCGACGATCAGAACACCGCCATTTTTCAGAACCGACAGCGCGGGCATCCCCAAGGCCAACCAGGCCATTGTCCCGCTGCTTTCATGCGCAAGAGGCAGCACGAACTCCCGCCCGGGGACACCACTGGAATGCGCGAATCTTATTCGCTTCTTGAGGCCGGCAAGGACCTCTTCGGAATTCACCGATCCTCGCGCGGACTCGTCCTCCAGAGGGAAGGTCTCCAGGAAGTGGGCCACAGCCGCAATGATCTTTTCGTCGATGTCCTCTTCGTCGAGGACGACGTCTGTTATCCCGAGGTCGGCAAATCTGAGCAGCGCTACGGCCTGAGCCAGCCTGCCTCCCCCTTCGAGGAGCCCGCGCGCCCACATGAACCGCGCATTCATGTCCATCTCGGTATGCTCGGCATACCGGAAATCTGAGACCAATTGGGTCCACAAGCGGCGCAGGTAGCGATGGTTACTGTTCGCTGCAGTCGACAGGTACAGCATCGGCGGCCTAAGCAGCCGGGCAATGCGTACGTTCTCCCCCTGTAGCGATCGCCCGAACTCGATCTCCGAACCCTCAAGCCCATGACGCTCAAAAAGCACCCGTCTCCGGCCAGACGGATAGCTATACAGCCACTCTCCACCAATCCCATCCACAGAGGATTCAAAGCCGTAAGTATGGCGAATCCCATCGAAAACAACGTCCAGCTCATAGAGGGAGCGACGGCCGGCCGACTTGTCATCAAGCGCAAAGGGCCTATAGGGAAACCTCTCCCTATCGCCCCACCGAGTTGCCGAATAGCGCACGGCGTCGACCATGAAGGCCAAGGCTTCGAGCACGGTGGACTTGCCGGAGGCGTTGGCTCCATAGACTCCGGCCACCCTCGTGGTGACGGAGGCCCAGTCGCCATCAGGGGGTCTCGCCGCAGTGAGCCGTGTGCTGACCAGAGAGAGCTCCGCCTCGTCACGGATGGACCGATGGTTGACGACCCTGAATCGCAGAAGCATGAGGGCTCTCCCTGCACCTAACGTGCATTTTGACAAGCAAATTAGGCGATCATGAACAGTTTGCGCTATGAAACTGCTCTCTACCTGCTGTTATATCTCCTCCCCTGTCGGTTGTCCATGCATAGACAGCGAGCGTCAGGCTCCTGTAGATCGCCGAGTTCCTGGGATAGAGACCCGCAAAGAACCGGTCAGTAGTCCATAAGTCCGGACACTGGCGGACTTACTCTCGGGAATAGCTCAGGTCGGGATCAACAGGGGGATGTATGCCGGGCTGTAGCGTGGTCGTGATCGTGTACAACGACGCGGAGCGGCTTCCGAGGGCGGTGCGGTCGGTGTTGGGCCAGTCGCTTCGCGACCTCGAAGTGATCATCGTGGACGACGCCAGTTCGGACGGCACCGAGGGGGCGGCCAGGGCGTTGGCCGCGGAGGATCCCCGGGTGCGTTATGTGCGCAGGGCGGCGAACAGCGGCGGGTGCGGGGCTCCGAGGAACGAGGGGCTGGAGCGGGTGCGGTCGCCGTACGTGATGTTCGTGGACAGCGACGACGAGCTGACGCCACACGCGTGCAAGAGCATGATGGCCGAGATCGAGCGGACCGGGGCGGACTTCGCGACCGGGCAGATCTCACGGCTGTACGAGACGTCCGGGAGGACGCAGCGGTACTACCCGAACCTCTACCGGCGCAGGACGGTCGACGGCATCGCGGCCGATCCGGAG
Organism: Sinosporangium album; assembly: GCF_900100605.1. GTDB lineage: Bacteria > Actinomycetota > Actinomycetes > Streptosporangiales > Streptosporangiaceae > Sinosporangium > Sinosporangium album. The sequence goes on from NZ_FNCN01000017.1 coordinate 36,943, forward strand.
ATGTTCATCGACGGGTTCTCCACGAACAAGCTCTACCGCGTGGATTTCCTGCGGGAGCACGGGCTGCGGTTCCGCGAGGATCTGCACTATGAGGACCACGTGTTCACGGCGGAGCTGTTCGCCGTGGCGCGGCGGTTCGCGGTGGTGCCGTGGCCAGTCTACCTGTGGCACCGGGCGCCGGAGGGCACGGGGCCGCGCACGTCGATCTCGCTGAGCATCAGGGAGATGGACAACGTGCGCCACCGCGTCGAGGCGGCGCGGGCGAGCGACGAGATCCTGCGCGGGCACGGGCTGGCGGAGTTGGTGCCCGAGCGGCAGCACCGGTTCCTCCGCCAGGACCTGCGGGTCTACCTCAACCCGCTGGCCGCGCGGGACCGCCTGTGGACGAAGGAGTTCGCCGAGGTGGTCCGGCCGTACATCGACGGGATCGAGCCGGGTGTGGTCGCGCGGCTGCCGCCGACGCTGCGGGTGTGCTGCCACCTGATCACGGCGGATCGCATCGACGACCTGGCGGTGGCGGCGCGGTCGCTGACGGGGCCGATGGCCCCGCCGCGGGCCGCGGTCACGGTGGACGGGCGCACCTACTGGGGGACCGAACCGGACCCCGCCCTGGACATCACCGCGCTCCGCCTGGCGGAGCTGCCGTACAGCGCGGCGCGGCTGCGCCACGAGGTTGCGGAGATGTGGGCCGACGGCACCGCGATGGTGCTGTCGGTACGCACCTACGACCCGTTCCACGTGCTCGACCGCAACCCCCGCTGGACCGCCTTCCTCCAGCTTAAGACGGGCAAGGTACGGCTTGCGCCGCGCCGCCAGGACGACGGGTCCTACCTGAGCGAGGTCCGGGTCGATCTGGCCGAGCGGACGCCGGGCCGGTTCGGCCTGGGATACACCGGGTGGCACGAGCCGAAGATCGGGTTCACCCGCGATGGGGACGGACATGTGACGACCGACCGACTGCTGGTGGATCGGGCGCTCGAACCGGTCGAGGTGCGCGCCGCCGGGCACACGGTGACGGCCGACCGTGAGGGGGGCGCGGCCTGGCTGCGGATGTGGTGGCGGCAGGAGGGGGTGCGGCGGCGGGTCCCGCTGCTGCTGGCCGCTCGGCGCAAGGTGATCGGAAAGCTGTGCCGTACGGATGTGAAGCTCAAGGTCTACAAGGGGCTGATCCGCGTGGTGCCGCCCCGGCCGGACCTGGCGTTGTTCGAGGCGGACTGCGGCAAGGGCTACACCGGCAACCCGCGCTACATCTACGAGGAGATGCGGCGGCGCGAGCTGCCGGTGCGCGCGGTGTGGTCGGTCGCGAAAAGGCGTGCGGCGTTCCCGCCGGAGGTGACGCTGGTGCGCCGGATGAGCTGGCGTTACATCTGGATGCTCGCCCGCGCCGGCATATGGGTGGACAGCCACAACCTCCCGCTGGATTTCCCCAAGCCGCGCGGAACCCGCTATCTGCAGACCTGGCACGGGCAGGGCATCAAGACGGTGGGCTTCGACGCCCCCGACCTGCGCTCCGATATGGACGGACCGCGGACCGCCTGGCGTGCGTCGGTGGCCCGGTGGGACGCGCTGGTGTCGCCGGGCGCGGAGTTCGAGCGGGTGTTCCTGCCGGCGAACGGCTATGAGGGGCCGGTGCTGCGCTTCGGGTCTCCCCGCTGCGACGTGCTGGTGCGCGGTGACGAGGAGGCGGCTCGGCGGGTGAGGGAGCGCCTGGAGATCCCGACGGGAGCGCGGGTGCTGCTCTATGCGCCGACCTACCGCGACCAGCTCAAACGCTCCGGCAGGTCGGTCAGGGCGGATCTCGCGAGGATGGCGGAACGCCTGGCGGGAGAGTGGGTGGTGCTGCTGCGCACCCATCCGGTGGAACGCTACCGGGTGCCTGAGCAGCTGCGGCATTTCGTACGGCCCGCCGGATCGTATCCGGAGGTCAACGACCTCATGCTCGCCTCCGACGCGCTCCTGACGGACTATTCCTCGATCATGTGCGACTACGCGATCACCGGTCGGCCGATGCTGTTCCTGATCGACGACTGGGACGAGTTCCGGCTCGTCGGACGCGGGGTCTACCACGACCTGCCGTCGATCGCCCCCGGTCCTTGTGTGACGACGACCGAGGAGGTCGTCGAGGCGCTCGGCGACCTGGGGAGGGTCGGTGCCGACTACGCCGAACGCTATCGGTCCTTCCGCGGGCTGTGGTGTGCGGAGGAGCGGGGCCACGCGGCGGAGCGGGTCGTCACCGCCTTCTTCGAACCCGGGCCGCGGACGGCTGCGCCGTACCGCCGCCCGCGGCCGGTGGCCGCCTCGACGGGAGCATCCCGATGACGGCCGCAGCAGAGAGCACGCGGCCCGCCGCCGGGCCCGGCCGCGCCGTACGTCCCCCGGGGGCGTCGCTGGTGTTCGTGTGCATGGACGCCGACACGCTGGGCGGCATTCAGCGGGTCACGCATACCGTCGCCCAGGGGCTGGCGGAGCGCGGCTACGGGGTGCAGGTGGTCGGCCTGCACCGGGCGGTCCACCCGTTCCGCTACGTCGAGCGCCCGCTGTATCACCACCACGTGATCCACAGGACGCCGTTGGGGCCGCTGGGGAGGGTGGCCAGGTGGAGGGGCGACCGGGTGCTGCGCGGGCTCTTCGACGAGCTGCCGCCCGGATTTGTGATCATGACCTCGCCGGGGGTGGTCGCGCGGCTCGCCGAGCTGGTGCCGCCGCGGCTGCGGCGCATCGGGCAGTATCACGGCTCCTACGAGCACGCCCGCGGCTCGTGGCATCTCGGCTCTATCCGCAGGCAGTACGGCAAGCTCGACCAGGCGGTGTTCCTCAGCGAGGACGACGCCTGGCGGTTCACCGAGCACGCGTTGCTGCCGAACGCCTACGCCATCCCGAATCCGCTGCCCACCTGGCCGGACGCGGCCTCGCCGCTCACCGGCAGGCGGGTGCTCGGGGTCGGGCGGCTTGAAGGTGTGAAGCGGTTCGACCGGCTGATCTCGGCGTTCGCCGCGGCGAGCCGTGCCGTACCGGAGCGCTGGGAGCTGCACCTGATCGGGGACGGCGCGGAACGGGAGCGCCTGGCGGCGCACGCTGCCCGCCATACGGTCACCGACCGGGTGGTGTTCCGGGGGCGGGTGCCGGCTTCGGAGATGGGGGCGGAATACCTGGGCGCGGCCGTCCTCGGGATGTCGAGCGAGCACGAGGGGCTGCCGCTGGTGCTCGGTGAGGCGGCGGCGCACGGGGTGCCGTCGGTGTCCTTCGACGTGTCGGGAGGGGTGCGCGCCGCCGTCGGGGACGGCGGCGTCCTGGTGCCCCCGGCCGACGTCCCGGCCTTCGCCGAGGCGCTCACGGCCCTGATGGCCTCGCCGGACGAGCGGCGGCGCCTCGGCGACGCCGCTCGTGCCCATGCGTGGGGCTTCCACCTGCCGCACGTGCTCGACCGATGGGAGAGGCTGTTCTCCCACGTCTCGCGGTGACCACTCGTGGCGGCCCCTCGCGGTGACCCCTCGCGGTGACCCCTTGTGGCGGCCCCTCGGGGTGGTCGGGGTCAGACGTATTCGGGGGACTGCGCCGACGCCCGCGGGACGTCGGCGAGAGCGCGCTGCTCCGAGGTGAGCAGCGCCGCGACCGGGCTCGGCTCACGCAGCCGGTTGACCCGGTCGCGCAGCTCGCGGCGCAGCCGCGACGCCTTGCGCCGCTGCGCGGTGCGGTGGTAGGTGAGCTGCTGCTTCGCCGTCACGCGGGGCGCGCCCGAGAGCGTGTAACCCAGCGATGTCAGGCGCTCCCCCAGCATCTGCTCGCACAGGGCGATCTCCCACGGCTCAAGGCGCTCCGCCCAGCTTCCGACCTTCTTCTGGTTCACTTCGGTGTGGGTGTTGCTGTGCCAGACCTTGTGCGGAGGTACGGCGACGCTGGCCGCCTCGCGCGGTGAGCACATCGCCGGGTCGAAGTCCTCGTCGAGGAACACGCACAGCCTCTTGAGCTCGCCCTCGGGGTCTGCGGTCAGATCCTCGTAACGCAGCTCGTAGTAGGTGTCGGCGGGGAGCCTGCGGGCGTGGCGGCGCCCGAAGTCGATGGCCTCGGCCCAGGTGGCGACCGCGTGGTTGACGTCCAGGGTGTACCAGGGCATCTCCTTGAGCGAGGCCACGCAGTCGCGCCCGTCACGGATCAGATGGATGAACTGCGCGTCCGGGAACAGCCGGAGCAGCAGGTCGATCTGCTTCACGTAGCTGGGGCGCTTGTCGCCCCACCGCGCCTTGCCGTACTTGTCGGCGTAGTCGCGGAACGCGGTGCCAATGACCGATCCGAGAGAGCCCGGCCCGTTCGCCACATGCTCGACGAACTCGGCGCCGTCGACGCCGAGGTCGCGGAACTTGGTGGTGCGGTCTTTCGCGATCCACTCGGCCAGCTCACGCCTCGCACCCACTTCGCGCAGGTCTCCGTAGACCCGGCGGTGGTAGTAGGCGGGAATCAGGAAGCGTGTCTCCGGCGGCACCGCGATCCGCGGATGCGAGTGCAGCATGAGCTGCAGCATCGTGGTGCCGGAGCGCGGGCAGCCGATGACGAAGACCGGCCTGTCTGACTGCATGACTTGGACCCCCGTTGAATCCGTTCAAGCGAGCGCGTGCTCGTGGCTCTTGTCGGCCGGCCGCGCCGCGCCACGCGTGTAGAGCCACATCCGATAGACAAGAAAGATCTCGTTGGCCAGAAGCAGGGCACCGGCCCCGACGGATATCGGGACCAGCGCCCCGGCGCCGAGCAGCGGGGCGACCACGAACACGGCGGCGTGGAACTCGATGCCGCTGATCAGATGGCTGCGCACCCGGTGCCGGGCCAGGAAGCGGTCGAACCGGCGGAACGGGCCCCCACCCTGCTCCGCCGCGGTGCCGAGCGCTCCTGCCTCGGTCGTCACCCCGGTCTCCGCGTTCTTGCCGGTAGCCCCCGCGTGCGCCGTCGACCCCGCAGGGGCCGGGCCGCCGTGCGCGGGAAGCGCGTGTACGGCCGCGGCGGTCCCCGCAGTCCCCGCAGTCCCCGCAGCCGCCGCGGCCACGGGGACCGCCGGGGCCTCCGTGGCCGAGGGCAGCGCGTCCATCTCCTCGCGCGGCCGGGGCGGGTAGAGCGCCCGGCGGTGCCGCTTGACGGTGTCCCGCACGCGCTTCATCTGAGGCGCGTTGACGTATCGGAACAGGTCGAGCACCGCGATGCCCGCACCGACCACGATGTAGAGGATGTCCCCCGTGACCGCGTATTGCCCGTAGGCGAGTCCCGCGGCGCAGAAGACCACGCGGATCCGGTCGCCCACATAGTCGAGCCACAGACCGAACGGCGTGCCCGTGCCCTTCAGACGGGCGATCTTGCCGTCCATGCAGTCGACCATGAAGCTGAGGTAGAAAAGCAGGGCCCCGGCCCACAGGTGGCCGAGGGCCAGTGACGCGGCGGACCCCATCCCGAGGAGAAGAGAGAACACCGTGAGCCCGTTGGGCGTGATCTCCGTCCGATTCGCGACGATCAGAGCCAGGCGACAGGCAAGCGGGTCGACGGCGAACACCGTCCACCACGAGTCTCGCCGCTTTCGTGCGGCGTGGATGTCCTCCAGAGAAAAGGTCCTCATGAATGCCAGCATGACCACGTCCGGCCTATGGTCTGTCACTCTCTGTGACTCTTAGGAGATCTCCATGCCGGTTCTTGACCTTCGCCGGAAGCCGGAGACGACGAAAGGCGCCTCCCCCACCAAAAAGGGAAGCGCCCATAGGCGTGCTTGAGGGCATTTTTCACGTAGTCAGACCCGCGAGCGCTGTGCATGACCAACCTCCAGGTCAAGCGACGGCGACGCTCGCGTACGGCCGGAGCCCGGCCGGCCGGGAGCCCCCGCCCGCCGGCCGGCTCCGCCGTACGCGGCACGAGGGTCAGCGCCCGAGCAGATGGCCGACAACCCGCCCGGAGGCTCCGCCGTCGTCGTGGGGACAGAACCTCTCGCGGAACGCCGTATAGGCGTCGCCGTACCGGCCGGCGACCGCGTCGAGGTCGCGCAGAACGTCGATCACCTCGTCGGAGGTGCGGACCACCGGCCCCGGCGCGCACTCCTCCAGGTCGAAGTAGAACCCGCGGACCTCGTCGCGGTAGCGCTCCAGGTCATAGGTGAAGAACACGATCGGCCGCCGCGTGTTCGCGAAGTCGAACATCGCCGAGGAGTAGTCCGTGACCAGCACGTCGGAGGCGAGGTGGAGGTCGGCGATGTCGGGAAAGCGCGAGACGTCGATCGCGGAGGGCGGCAGCGCCTGGCGCCTGCGCTGGGTGACCAGGTAGTGGGCGCGCACCAGCACCGTGACGCCGTCCCCGAGCACCGCGTGCAGGCGGGCGAGGTCGAGCTCCAGGTCGAACAGGCACTTGCCCGCCGCCACGTACCGGTCGTCGCGCCACGTCGGCGCGTAGAGCACGACCCGGCCGCCCTCCGGCACCCCGAGCCGCCGTCGTGTCCGCCGCGCGCGCTCGGCGGCGTCCTCGCGGAAGAAGACGTCGTTACGGGGATAGCCGACCTCCAGGATCTCGCCCTGGTAGCCGAAGGCGCTGCGCATGAGGGGGGTGGCGAACGGGCTCGGGGAGATCAGCAGGTCCCACTTCGGCACCTCGGCGCGCATCCAGTCGAGTTTCTCGGTGCGGCGGTACGGCCGGGCCGAGAGGTCGTATCCCATGAGCTTGAGCGGCGTGCCGTGCCACGTCTGGAGATAGGTCTGGCCCGGCCTCTTGTCGAACCACCGCTGCTGGCCGAAGTTGCCCACCACGTAGCGGGCGCGGGCCATCGCCTCGTAGTGGTCCCGGCTGCCGGCGAGCACGGTCCGCGTGCCGGGCGGCACGGCGAACTGGCCGTCCTTGGTGACCCACACCGCCGCGAGGTGCGGGGCGCGCTCGCGGAGGGCCTCGAAGACCGCGCGCGGATTGCACGAGAACTGCGAGCCCGCGTAGCTGTCGAACACCACGAGGTCGCGCAGGGGTTCCCGCCGGAGGCGCGGATAGACGCTGTCGCGCAGGACCGCCCGCGCCCGCGCGCCCCGCTCGTCGTGCCCCAGCGCGTGCCGCACCCGCAGGTGCGCGGCGTCGGCCTGGTGCGTGCCCAGCGTGTACTCGTGGTGTCCCGCCACCCTCGGAGCCGGAAGCAGCGGGAAGGCGGCCCGGTCGACCACGACGGGCACCTCGCCGTCCGGCCCCTCGACCAGGAGGTCCCACAGGCCGCGCCCGAGCGGGAGTTCGCCTCCCGGGCCCGGCATGGCGGCGGGCGCGAACTCCGCGGTGAACCCGCCGTCTTCACTGCGGAAGCGCACGGCCGCCTCGTAGCTGTCGCCCGTACGGCGGCGCCGCAGACTCATGCGCTCGGGCCGCCACCCGTCCACCGCCACGTCGCCGCGCAGCACCAGCCTGTCGTCGTCTGTCCAGTGCGCCTGCCCGACCACCGGGCGCGGCGCCCTCTCGACGAGGCTGAGGCAGCCGGACAGGGTGCGGGTGAGCGCGGCCTCCCTGACGCCGTCGGCGTGCCGGGGCAGGGCCAGCCCGCCCTCCACCATCACGCGTTTCCTCTTACCGGTGCCGACCATCCAGAAGTCCCACAGCACCCCGTCGCCCGCCGGGACCGTCTGCCTCCCCGGGGCGGCCGGGCCCGTGCAGGGGAGGTCCGCGAGCGGGACGCGCGCCCTGAACTCCGACGACTTGCCGATGTGGGCCACCAGTTCGACCGGGATGTCGATCCTGTCGCGCGCTCTGCGCCGCACGAGCGACAGGCTCGCTCCCGGCGTCGGCTTCTTCAGCCAGCCGCGGAGCTCCAGCGCGTCGCCGTCCACCTCGGCGGCCGTGACCATGGCCCTGGCCTCGTTGACCTGGAGGAGGAACAGGTTGTCCTCCGAGCAGACCGGCTGCACCACCACCCGGGGGACGATCTCGTGGCCGGGGAACAGCCGCCGGTAGGCGTGCCAGGGGCCCGCGACGCGGCCGGTCCTTGCGACGCCCCGGCCCGTGACCTCCACGTGGAGTTCCCACGCGGACCTGCGCCAGCGCCGCCCCGTGCGCAGGGAGGAGAACCGGACCGAGGTCTGGAAGCCGGCCCAGTCGTAAATGTGCGCGGCGTCCCCGGCGTCGGCGGTGATCTCCGGCCTGAGGGTGCGCGTGACGGGCAGCTCGACGACGGCTCCCGTCGCCCGGTCCGACAGCCATAGGCGGATCTTGGTCTGATCGGCCGAGGCCGCGTTGAGCCCCTTGATGTAGGCGCGGCCGTTCAATGTGAGCCCGCCCGGGCAGGGGGTCACGTCCTCGACCCTGGAATGCAGGACCATCTCCCGGCTGAACTCATAGACGCTGTCGGGGACACCCCGCGAGCGGTCTCGGAAGAAGGGGTGTTCCACAAACCACTTCGGGCGGAACAGGCCGACGCTTTTGACCCGGGCCGAGCCCGACCGGTTCGCCTCGTAGTCCAGAACCTCAAGGAGCTCCGGCACCATGCGCCTGCGCGCCAGGTGGAACTTGAGCCGCCGGATCGAGGCCAGCCCCTCGAACACCTCGGGGTCGATGTCGGCGAGATAGGCGTCGGCGAGGTTCAGCAGCTCCCGGCGCTCGTCCGCGGAGACCGACCCCATGGCGTTCACCACCAGGTTCAGGTCGACGTCGAGCATGTAGCGGTCGTAGAGCGGCTTCAGCTGCGGGGCGTTCGACGCGAGGAAGCGGCCCACGGTGCGCACCGCCGCCATGCGGTGGACGATGTTGGGCAGTTCCCTGGCCCTCTGGGTGATGGAGCGGTCGCCGTCCTCGCGGATGCGCCAGTAGTAGACGACGTTGCGCAGCACGTCGACGCTCCGCGCGAGCACGTGGGCCGCGACCGTGACCGGTGAGTCCTCGTAGAGCCCGCCCGGGAACTCGAATCCGTGGGCGTCCCAGAACGTGCGCCGGTAGACCTTGTTCCACACCGTGCGGTCTTGGAGCAGCGCGGTGAAGTCACGCACATGGGTCTTCTTGCGGGTCGCGCGAAACGGCTCGACATGCGACCACGATTTGGTGATGCCGGCCGAGCTCAACCGGCGCACGCCTCCGCAGGAGATGTCGGAGCCGGTGCGCTCCAGCGAGGTGACCAGCGTCTCGTACGCCGTGCGGGGCAGCACGTCGTCGCTGTCGGCGAAGGCCAGGTAGGTGCCGGTCGCGTGGGCCGTGCCGGTGTTGCGCGCCCGGCCGAGGCCCTGGTTCTCCTGCTCGACGATGCGAAATCTCGGGTCTTTGTCCACCCGGTTTTTGGCTATGACCGCGCTCGCGTCCACAGAACCGTCGTCCACCAGGATGAACTCGACGTCTTTCAACGTCTGCGCCGCCAGCGAGGCCAGGCATTCCTCGAAATACGGCTCGACGTTGTAGTAGGGGACGACGACACTGAGCAAGGGCGCCATGGTGGTGCTCCTCATGGAATCAGCTTGAGCGCGTGCACGGCGCGAGCCTTCGGCGGGCACCCTGACACACGCGAGCTCCTTCCGGCGCGGGCAGGGCTTGCGGGTGCGGGCTCAGCGCTATGGCGTGGCTATGGCGTGGCATGGGCGGTGGGCGTGCGGAGGGGCCGGCGAGGATTGGGGGCGCGGCCCCGGCGGTGGGGGCAAGGGGACTTTGCCGGAAATCATGTCCGCCGTCGGACGCCGGAGGCGGAGACATGGCCAGGTGTACTCCGTTCCTTGGCATTCACTTGACCACTTTCGCCTGATTGATCAAATGCGTAATACGCGAAGGAAGCACCGACTGACGGTAAATAGGGGAAATCTTGCCCGACTTACACCCGTGCCCTCTCCGCGGGGAAACGACGCGAGGCAGGAGCATCTAACGCAGGATTTCCACTAATAGAGAGACACATGACACTCCTCGCGCCCATCCCCACCCGAACCGTCCAACCCCGCACGACCCGAGGGCGCCACGCACGACCCCGAGGACGCCACGCACTCCGCGGCTCCGCCGGAACCTGGACCTACCTCGCCCTCTCCCTCGTGGTCATGCTGTGGGGCTGCCTGGTGACCAGCCGGCACGTATGGGCGGGCGACTGGCCCATCCACCTCGCGACGGTGCGCGAATTCGCCGCCGATCCCGCCGCCCCGGCCGACCCGATGACCGGGGAAGCGTCGCGGAGCCCCTACCTGTCGCCCTACATGGCGGTTCTGGGGCTCGTCTCCGCCCTCACCGGCGCCACGCCGAGGACCGTGCTCGAATGCGCCGGGCTCGTCAACCTCGCCCTGCTGCTCTGGTCGATCCGGCTGCTGTGCCGCGTGCTCAGCCCCCGGGAGGGCGTCGCCGTACTCGCCGTCGTCTTCACCCTGCTGCTGTGGGGCGTGTCGCCGCTGGAGTGGAGCGGCGTGCCGCAACTGCGGTCGCTGTCCGACACGCTCGCGTATCCGAGCACCTTCGCCACCGCGCTCATGCTGTTGTGCTGGACGGCGCTTCTGCGGCGCAGACTCGCGGTCGCGGCTCCGCTCTTCGGGCTCATTCTGCTGGTGCATCCGTTCACGGCGGTCAACACGGCTCTCGGGGTGTTCGCCGTCATCGTCGTGCACCCGCGCACTACCCTGCGGACCTCGGCGCTGTTCGGGCTGTGGGTGGCGGTCGCCGCGGCGTGGCCGTACGTCGACCTCACATTGCTGGTGGGTGAGGACGCGGGGTTCTCCGAGGTGCACTCGCACATGCTGGTGAACGCGCTGGGGAAGTACGGCCTGGCCCTGATCGGCGTGCCGTTCCTCATCCGGGACCGGCACCGGCCGCACGGGCGCGTGCTCCTGACCCTGTTCGCCGCGGCCACCGCCCTCATCGCCCTCGGCGTGCTGCTCAACCGCATGGAGACGGCGCGGGCCATCCCGGTGCTGGTGCTGGCGTCCCACCTCGCGCTGGCGCGGGCCCTCGGCGACGCGCTCCGGCGCGGTACGGCATGGCGCGCGGCGGCCGTGGTCACCGCGCTGTGCTGTGTCGCCGGGCTGGTCGGCGCGCGGGCGGGACTCGCGCGCATGTGGCCGCTGGACGCGATGCCGAAGGAGGACCGCCACCGGGTCTGGCGGCTTCTCATGCCGCCCGAGGGCTACGAGTTCGCCACGTCGGCGCTGCGCCCCGGGGAGACCGTGCTCGCCGGCACCTGGTGGGCGCGCAAACACGTCATGCTGATCGGCGGGTATCCGCTGCCGTCGCCGTGGCCATACCCGTACACCCCCACGTGGAAGGCGCGTCACACCGACGGGCACCGGTTCTTCGACCCCTCCGCGTCCGCCGTGGAACGCGCCGAAATCGCCCGGCGTTACGGGGCTCGCTGCGCCCTCGGGCATGACCTGCCGCCGGTGCCGGGGTTCGAGAAGGTTGCCCAGGGGCCTGCGGGAGCCGTACTGCTGTGCCAGGCTTCAGACGAGAAGATCCACCAGGAAGGGAGACAATCCCCCCGATGAAGTCCCTCGCCGCCGCCGTCCTGGCCGCCACGACGCTCCTCACCCCCGGTACGGCACAAGCCGGGGCCACGGCGCCCCCCGTCAACTGCGCGAAGGTGAAGTGCCTGGCCTTGACCTTCGACGACGGGCCCGGCCCGCACACCGCCCGGCTCCTCGACCTGCTCGCCGTGCACCGGGCCAAAGCCTCGTTCTACCTCGTCGGCAAGCGGGTCGAAGAGGACCCTCGCCTGACCGGACGCATCGCCCGGGAGGGCCACGAGATCGGCAACCACACCTACAGCCACCCGCGTCTGACCGAGCTGACCGACGGCGAGATCCTCGACCAGTGGGCCGACACGCAGCGGCTCATCGTCAAGGCCACGGGACGGCGGCCCACCACCATGCGCCCGCCGTACGGCGGGACCGACGACCGCGTGCTGGACCTCGCCGCGTCCGCAGGGCTCGCGCAGATCATGTGGACCGGCACCACGCTGGACTGGAAGCTGCGGGAGAAGAACGCGATCGAGCGGAAAGTGCTGTCGCTGGCCCGCCGCGACGGGGTGATCCTCATGCACGACGTCGTGCCCGCCACCGTCGAGGCGATGCCGTCGATCCTGACCGCGCTGAAGAAGCGGGGCTACCACCTGGTGACGGTCTCGGCGCTGCGCCGCGGCAAGCCGCTCGGGCCGGGCGAGAGCTACCCGCCGCGGCCCACGCAGTAGGCCCGAGGGGGCCTCACTCCCACTCGATGGTGCCCGGGGGCTTGCTCGTGACGTCGAGGACGACCCGGTTGACCTCGCGGACCTCGTTGGTGATGCGGGTGGAGATGCGGGCCAGCACGTCGTAGGGGACGCGCGACCAGTCGGCCGTCATCGCGTCCTCCGAGCTCACCGGGCGCAGCACCACCGGGTGGCCATAGGTGCGGCCGTCGCCCTGGACACCCACCGACCGGACGTCGGCCAGCAGCACGACCGGGCACTGCCAGATCTCGCGGTCGAGGCCGGCGCGCGACAGCTCCTCGCGGGCGATGGCGTCGGCCTCGCGCAGCAGGTCGAGCCGCTCGCGCGTCACCTCGCCGACGATGCGGATGCCGAGGCCGGGCCCGGGGAACGGCTGGCGCCACACCATCGCGGCCGGCAGGCCGAGCTCCTCGCCGGCCCGGCGCACCTCGTCTTTGAACAGCGTGCGCAGCGGCTCGACCAGCGCGAAGGCCAGGTCGTCGGGGAGGCCGCCCACGTTGTGGTGCGACTTGATGTTGGCCGTGCCGGTGCCGCCGCCCGACTCGACGACGTCGGGGTAGAGCGTGCCCTGCACCAGGAAGTCGACCGGGCCGTCCGCCATGATCGCCCGCTGCTCGTCCTCGAAGACCCGGATGAACTCACGGCCGATGATCTTGCGCTTCTCCTCGGGGTCGGTGACCCCCTCCAGCGCCTTGATGAACCGGTCGGCGGCCTCCACCACGCGGAGCTTCACCCCGGTGGCGGCGACGAAGTCCTGCTCGACCTGCTCGGCCTCGCCCTTGCGCATGAGCCCGTGATCGACGAAGACGCAGGTCAGCCGGTCTCCGATGGCCCGCTGCACGATCGCGGCGGCCACCGCGGAGTCCACGCCGCCCGACAGGGCGCAGATCGCCCGGCCCTCCGGGCCGATCTGGGCGCGGACCGCCTCGACGGCGTCCTCCACGATGTTGAGCATCGTCCACGACGGCCGGCACCCGGCCGCCGCGAGGAAGTGCTCAAGCACCGCCTGCCCGTGCTCGGAGTGGAGCACCTCGGGGTGGAACTGCACGCCGTAGAGCCCGCGCTCGCGGTGCTCGAACGCGGCGACCGGCGTGTCCGCCGTCGTGGCGGTCACCACGAACCCCTCGGGCGCGGCCGACACGCTGTCGCCGTGGGACATCCAGACGTTCTGCGAGGCCGGGAGCCCGGCGAACAGGGCGCCCTCCTCGACCACATCGAGGACCGTGCCGCCGTATTCCGCCGTGCCCGTGCGGGCCACCACGCCGCCGAGCGCGCGGGCCATGGCCTGGAACCCGTAGCAGATGCCGAACGTCGGCACCCCCGTGTCGAACAGGCCGTCGGCCACCTCCGGCGCCCCCTCGGCGTAGACCGAGGACGGCCCGCCGGACAGGATGATTGCCTTGGGGTTCTTCGCGAGGATCTCCTCGACCGGCATGGTCGAGGGGACGATCTCCGAATAGACGTGGCACTCGCGCACGCGACGCGCGATGAGTTGCGCGTATTGCGCGCCGAAGTCGACGACGAGGACAGTGTCGAACTCTGACACCGAAAGAACCCCCTGAGCTGGCACCGGGCAGGGGCCCAGTTTAGCCTCCCCCGCTCAGCCCCCGTTCCAGGTCAACCCAACCCCACACTGACCATCGCAAATCACTGGCCTCTGCCGTTACAGAGGACGGTGCGATACGCGGGTGTACAGCCTCGCCGGCGGGCCGGCTGTGACACCCACGACGCCCCTGGCACCCACGACACCCCTCAGAAAGGGCTCCGCTCGATGGTGTCGAGGAGGGAGTGGAGGGTCTTGTCGTCGGTGGCGGGGGCCATGACGGCGACGCGGAGGTGGCGGACGTCGGCCAGCTCGGTGGAGGTCACATGGAATGCGCCGTCGGTGAGGAGGTGCTCGCGGAGGGCGATGTGGTCGACATCACGACCGCCGGGAGCGTAACGGAAGCAGACGATGTTGGACTCGGGCTCGTAGGGGCAGTCGAAGGCGGGCCGCTGCGACGCCAACTCCCAGAAGCGGTGCGCGGTGTCGTAGCGCGCGGCGACGTGGTCGCCGAGGCCGCGCTCGCCGCGCCAGGCGAGGTTGAGGAAGATCTTCAGCCCCATCTCCGACTTGGTGCACTCGACGGCCCGGCCGAGCAGATCGTGCTCCTGATCCCCGTAGAACAGGTAGCTCGCCTCCTGCTGGAACGCCTTCGACAGGTCGCCGTCGCGCCGGACGAGGACGGCGGCGGCGAGGGCGGAGGTCCGCAGCATCTTGTGGGCGTCCCAGATGACGGAGTCGGCGAGCTCGATGCCGTCGAGAAGGTGCCGGTGGCGCTCACTGAGCAGCGCGGAGGCGCCGTGGGCGGCGTCCACGTGGAGCCACACGCCGTGGGCGGCGCAGAACTCGCCGATGCCGCGCAGGTCGTCGTGGAGCCCGGTGCCGGTGGCGCCGGCGGAGGCGACCAGGGCCATCGGCCGGCGTCCGGCCCGGCGCAGGCGGTCGAGGGCGGCGGGAAGCGCGGCGATGTCGATGCGGCCGAGGCGGTCGGCGTCGAGCGGCACGACCGCCCGTCCGCCGAGGCCCATGATGCCCGCGGCCCTGGCGATGGAGTAGTGCGCGCTCGGCGGCACGAGCAGCGCGAGGTCCCGCGGAACCCCGCCCGAAAAGGCGTCCGGTACGGCATGGGCCCGCGCGGCCAGCAGCGCGGTCAGATTGGCCAGGGACCCGCCGTGCGTGAGCACGCCCTCGCCCGACGGGAAACCGACCTTGTCCAGCATCCAGCGGAGCACTTCGAATTCGACGGTGGCCGCGGACGCCCCCATCTCATAGATCGCGACGGGGTTGTTCGTCGCCCCGTGGACGAATTCGGCGAGCGCGGCGGGGAAATCGGGGGAAGCCGTCTGATGTCCCAGGTAGGAGGGGTGGTGCATCCGCGTTCCCGCCTCCAGGAACCCGTGGAGGAACTCCTGGTAGGTCTCCGGGGTCATCCCGCCTTCGCGCATCCATCGCCGCAGGTCGAGGCGTTCGGCCAGGTCGCCGGGTGGGCGGCGGCTCAGCACCGGGCCTGTGCCCCGCTGGCTCTCCTCGACGTACGCGGCGAGCGCCGCGGTGGTGATCTCGGCAGCCTGCGCGAACTCGTGAATCTTCCACATGGTCGACCTCCTCTGCCGACCATCATGGCGGTTTGCGGGTTATCGGGAGATACGAAACCCATGAGCCCCATGGCCGCAATCCCCATGCGGACAGCCGCACCTGGGCTCATGCCGTACGGCGCGAGCCCGGGTCCGGCTCACTTCACGCCCAGCCTGCGCATGACCTTCAGCACGTCCGCCAGCGTGTCCGCGTAGCGCTCGTAACTCATGCCGGGCAGCGGTTCGAATCCCAGCCATGACGCCTGGCTGGCGACCACCTGCAGCTCGGTGTACTTCAGCATGCCCTCGGCCCCGTGCCGGTGGCCCATCCCCGACGTCTTGCGCCCGCCCATGGGGGCGTCGTAGGACGCGTAGGCGGCAGCGTACCCTTCGTTGATGTTGACCGATCCGGCCTTGATGCGGGAGGCGATGTCCCGCCCCCGGGTGATGTTGCGCGTCCAGACGGAGGCGTTCAGGCCGTAGGCCGTGTCGTTGGCGCTGTCGATCGCCTCGCGCTCGGAGGTGAACGGGTAGACGGCGATGACCGGGCCGAACGTCTCCTCGCGGCAGACGGCCATCTCGTCGGTGACGCCGAGGAGCACGGTCGGCTCGTAGAACAGCGGCCCGAGGTCGGGCCTGGCCCTGCCGCCGGTGAGCACGGTGGCGCCCTTGGCGACGGCGTCGTCCACGTGGGCGCGGACCGTTTCGAGCTGGCGGAGCGAGGTGAGCGACCCCATGGTCACCGTCCAGTCGAGCCCCGCGCCGAGCTTCATGCCGTCGATCTGCTGGAGCAGTTTCCCGGTGAAGGCGTCGAGCACCGACGTGTGAACGTAGATCCGTTCGGCGGACACGCAGAGCTGGCCGGCGCTGCTGAAAGCCGCCCGGAGGGTTCCCCGCGCGGCCCGGTCGAGGTCGGCGTCGTCAAGCACGATCATCGGGTTCTTGCCGCCGAGTTCGAGCGATACGCCGACGAAGCGGCGCGCGGCCTCCACGGCGATCTCGCGGCCGGCGCGGGTGGAGCCGGTGAAGGACACGTAGTCGGCGCCGTCGAGCAGCGCGTCGCCGATCTCGGCGGGGTCGCCCAGGACGACCTGCCAGATGTCGCGGGGCATGCCGAGCGAGACGAGCAGGTCGATGGTCCACAGGGTGGACAGGGCGGTCTGGGTGTCGGGCTTGTGGACGATGGCGTTGCCCGCGATGAGGGCGGGGATGGCGTCGGTCACGCCGAGGGACAGCGGATAGTTCCACGGGGAGATGTGCGTGACGACGCCCTTGGGGTGCCGGAGCTCGATCACCCCGGTGGCGAGGGGGAAGATGCCCCGGCGCCGTTTGGGCCGCAGCAGCTCGCGAGCCTCGCGCACGTAGTGGAGTGAGCATCCCGCGACATCGACGACCTCTTCGAAGGCGTGGCTCCTGGCCTTGCCCGTCTCCCACTGGACGATGTCCATGATCTCGGACCGGCGGTCGAGGATGGCGTCGTGCAGCAGGCGGAAAGGCCGGATGCGCTCGCGCAGCGGCATGGTGGCCCAGGCGGCCTGCGCGGCGCGTGCCGCGGCGTGGGCCGCGCGGACGTCGTCGGCGGTGGAGACGGGCAGGTCGGCGAGCGGCTCTCCGGTGAAGGGGGCGGTGATCTGCTCGGTCTTCCCACCGGAGGCCACGTGGCGGGCGACACGGCGGATCATGTCGTGGTCGAGCGGGCGGTGGTCGGTGGACATCCCCAGAGTGCCAGACATATCCGAATCGTATTGAGCTGGGGGGCCGGACACCACCAAGCCACACTGTCGCACACCCCACCCCGCGCGGGAATACGAGCCAATTGCCGCCTTTGAACCACCCTGTCATCGCATGCGTCTACGGGGCATGAAGACATCGATGCGTACGGCTGTCGCCGCGCTGTCCGCGGCGGCGCTCACCGCGGCGACCGCCGCATGCACGTCGCCCGGCGACGGCCGCGGCGCGTCCCCCGCCGCGGAGCCGGCGGACCTGGGCAATGTACGGCTGGTCGCCTACTCAAGCTGCGACGACATGCTGGCCAAGCTCCGCGACAGGACGGCGGCCAACGCGGGCCCGTACGGCCTCGGCCCCGAGGTCTCGATCCAGTCCATGGACGCCCCCGCCATGGCCCGCGACGCCCAGGCTCTGAAGGCCGCGCCCGAGTCGGGTTCCGGAGCCCCCGAGCACTCCACCACCAACGTTCAGGAGGCCGGGGTCGACGAGCCCGACCTCGTCAAGACCGACGGCAAGCGGATCGTCACCGTCACCCGCGGCACCCTGCGCGTCGTCGACGCCGAGAGCAGAAAGGTCACCGCCCGCCTCGAACTCGCCGAAGACCAGGGCTACGCCCCCGCCGACCTGCTGGTCAGCGGCGACCGGGCCCTGGTGGTCTTCGCGCACGGCGGCTTCGTGGCCCTGAGCGGTGCGGCAGGCGGCACAGCGGGCGGCGCAACGGGCGGCACAGCGGGCGATGCGGCCAAGCGGGCCTTCCCCGTCGAAGCGCACTACATCCTGGTGGACCTCTCCGGCGCCCCCAAGGTCCTCGGCTCGCTCACGCCGAAGGGCAGCCACGTGGACGCCCGGATGATCGGGTCGACCGTGCGCCTGGTGGTGCGCAGCCGGCCGCAGTTCACCTTCCCCAGGCCGCGCCCCGGCCTGACCCCCTCCGAGCTGATCAAGCTCAACCAGGACGTCGTGCGCAAAGCGCCGATCGACACCTGGCTGCCGAGTTACGAGGTCACCGACGCCGCCGGCGCACGCCGTACCGCGACCGTGAAGTGCGAGTCGGTGGCCCACCCCGAGGACTACACCGGGACGTCGCTGCTCAGCGTGCACACGATCGACCTCGCGGCGGGAGTCTCGGGCGTCGAACCGATCGCGGTGGCCGCCGACGGCGACACGGTGTACGGCACCGCCACGAGCCTGTACGTGGCGAGCAATCCGCGCTGGTGGTTCCCGCCGATGCCGATCGACCCGGTGCCGCTGCCCAGGCCGGTCGAGAGGGACCCCGCCCAGCCGTCCACGCTGCCGGAGCCGACGGGGTCGGGGGTCGCCCCGGACGTCGCCCCGACCCCCGCGGAGCCGCTGCTGCCGCGGGCGTCCACGCCGTCCGCCGCGGCCTCCTTCCCGGAGCCCCCCGCCGAGGAGACCGAGATCCACAGGTTCGACATCGGCGGCGCGGGAGCCCCGCGCTACATCGCGTCGGGCGCGGTGGCGGGGCGTCTGCTCAACCAGTACTCGCTGTCCGAGCACGACGGCCATCTGCGGGTCGCGACCACGATCAACCAGGAGACCCCGTCGGGCCCGCCGAGCTCCAGCAGCGTCTACGTGCTCAAGTCCGACACTCTGGCCAAGGTCGGGGAGGTCACGGGGCTGGGCAAGGACGAGCGGATCTACGCGGTGCGCTTCATCGGCCCGGTGGGGTATGTCGTGACCTTCAAGCAGGTGGACCCGCTCTACACCCTCGACCTGCGCGACCCCGCCGCCCCGCGGGTGACGGGCGAGCTGAAGATCACGGGCTACTCCGCCTACCTGCACCCCGCGGGCGAGGGCTGGCTGATCGGCGTGGGCCAGGAGGCGAGCACCCGGGGCCGCACGCTCGGCACGCAGATCTCGCTGTTCGACGTCGGCGATCCGGCGCGGCCGACCAGGCTGTCGCAGTACTTCCAGAAGGAGTCGGGGTCTGAGGCCGAGTGGGATCCGCACGCGTTCCTCTACTGGCCGAAGGAGGGCCTGGCCGTACTCCCGCTGAGCTCGTGGCAGCAGGGCGGCCTGATGAAGAGCGGGGCGCTCGGGCTGCGGATCGAGCCGACGAAGATCACCAAGGTCGGCCTGGTCCAGCACGAGGCCAAGCGGCCGGCGGGGGACGGCGCCGCTGACAACGTCGCCGACAACGTCTATCTCGATCCGGCGATCCGGCGTTCGCTGGTCATCGGCGACACGCTGTGGACGGTGTCGGATCTCGGCATGAAGGCCAGCGATCTCCGGACCTTCGCCGACCGGGCGTGGATCCCCTTTGACTAACACTGACTGATTCCACTTACACCGTTACGGCATAGCTTGCAAGGCTTGTCATGTTTCGGGGTGAGTGTTACCTCTTGTGCGGCATGTGTGATCAACACGTGCGGTGGTGCATTCGCGCGGGCAACACCCCGCCCGCGCGACCCGCCTTGCAAGGCCGACGGCGGCCATGTCTGCACAGGAGGATTGGGTGTCCCCCCGCCCCTTGCTCAAAACCACCCTTCTCGCCGCGACAGCGGCATCACTCGCCTTTCCCCTCGCAGTGGCGGGAGCCGGTCCCGCCCTCGGCGAACCCGGCGCACCCACACGCGCAGCCGCCGACTTCCAGGGCGAGGAGCACGCCAAACCCGACCTGGACAACCGCACGGGCCGGGTGGAACCCCCCGCCTCCGCGCAGGCGAAGGCCAGGTCCACCGCCGCCACCGCGACCATCCGGTGGAACGCTCTGGGCACCCCATCCGTGATCACCAGCCCCACCCCCCTCGCCGAGGGCCTCGGAAGCGACCCCGAGCGGGCGGCCCGCGCCTACCTCAAGGCCAACGAGAACCTCTTCGGCCTCCCGGCGGCGGCCGTGGACGCGCTGGAGAAGATCGCGGTCAACCCCATCGGCGCAGGCCACGCCGTGATGCTGCGCCAGCGCTTCGGCACGCTGCCCGCCGGCCAGGACGGCACGGTGACCGTCGGCCTCGCCGACGGCAAGGTCTTCCACGTCACCTCGACCCTGTCCCGCGAGACCGGAGCGCCGCCCGCGGCGCGGATCACCGAGCAGCGCGCCCTGGAGATCGCCGCGCGCGACGGCGAGATCGACCTCGCCACCGCGGCGACCAAGGAGGCGGCGGCGGTAGCCGTACCGGCGCCCGGCGGGGTGCACAACGCGTGGCAGGTGACGCTGATCGGGGGCGGGGAAGGCGAGCCCGCCGCGTACACCACCCATGTGGACGCGGTCAGCGGCGCCATCCTCACGCGCGAGAACCTCGTCGACCACCTGGACCCCGAGGAGGGCGGCGCGCACAGCGTGTCCGCGCACGCCCCGGAGGGTCCCGCGTGGGCGGTGTTCCCGGCCAACCCGCCCGCGGACTACTCCTCCGCCGACACGCGCGTGCTGTGGTGCCTGTCCGCCTCCCAGGCCGGATGTGAGCGCGTCAAGGCGTCCGACCCCGCCACCGGCAAGGCGTGGGACGTCGACCACACCACGGACGGCTCCAGCGGCAGCAGCCTCGGCAACGCGGCCCGCACGTTCGAGAACCGCGCCAGCGGCGACTCCTACAGCGTCGGAACCAGGTCGAACGCCGCCAAGGCCGACCGGGCGTACCGCTACCCGTGGACCAACCAGTGGTACGAGGCCAAGTGCGACCCGGCGACCTTCGACTCCCCCGGCGAGGCCGACCTCGAAGCGGCGATCGCCAACCTCAACGCGGCGCACAACCGCATGCACGACTGGGCGTACCGCCTCGGGTTCAGCGAGACCGCGTGGAACATGCAGACGCATAACGGCGACCGCGGCGGCGTCGGAAACGACCCCGAGCTGGGCAACGCCCAGGCGGGTGCCCGCCTGGCCCACGTGCGCAACAACGCCAACCAGATCACCCCGCGCGACGGCATCGCCCCGGTCACGAACATGTACCTGTGGCAGCCGACCGCCGGGGGCTTCTACGGCCCCTGCGTGGACGGCGACTACGACATGTCGGTCATCGGACACGAATACACCCACGCCATCTCCGGCCGTATGATCGGCGGCCCCCTCTCCGGCTGGCAGGGCGCACAGGCCGGCGCGATGAACGAGAGCACATCCGACCTGTTCGCCATGGAATACCTCTACGAGTACGGCTACCGCCCCCGCGGCGAAACCCCCTACGTCACCGGCGGCTACGTCACCGGCGACGCCAAGGCCGGCATCCGCAACTACGACATGTCCCGCTCGCCGCTGAACTACAGCAACATCGCCTACGACGTGGTCGGGCAGCAGGTCCACGCCGACGGCGAGATCTGGTCCGCCACCCAGTTCGACGTGCGGCGGGCCTTCATCAAGAGGTACGGCCTCGCCACACCGAAAGTGCAGCGCGCCTGCGCCGAAGGCCACCGCCCGCTCGACGCGTGCCCCGGCAACCGGCGCTGGGTGCAGCTCTCGTTCGACGCCCTGCTGCTGATGACCAGCGGCGCGGTGTCCTACATCGACCACCGCGACGCCATCCTCGCCGCCGACGCCATCCGCTTCGGCGGGGCCAACCAGGACATCCTCTGGAACGCCTTCGCCGGCCGCGGCCTCGGCAAGGACGCCGCCGGCACCGGCCCGAACGACCCCGACCCGACGCCGAGCTTCGCCTCCCCCCACGCCCGCAACGCCACCGCCACCCTCGCCCCCGAGGGCGAGGCGGCGAACGCGCCGATCAGGCTGTACGTCGGGGACTACGAGAACCGCTCCGTCCCCGTGGCCGACACCGACCCGGAGACCCCGCTCGGCCCCACGTTCGAGATCACCCCCGGCACGTACTCCTTCCTCGCCACCGGCCCGGGATTCGGCCACACCAGGTTCACCGAGACCTTCACGCGGGGAGAGACCGAAACCCTCGACGTCGAACCCGCCCGCAACCACGCCTCGGCCGCGGCCGGGGCCACCGCGACGGGCGACGGCGTCAACCACGCCGAACTCATCGACGGCACGGAGAGCACCAACTGGGCCTCCCTGACCGGGCCGGCCGCCGGCAGGACCGTCACGGTCGACCTCGCGGGCACGGACCCCGTCAAGATCCGCCGCGTCCTGGTCAGCGCCATGCTGCGGCCCAACATCGGCGACCCGGAGGACCGCGGATCGCAGAACCGGTTCAGCGCCCTGCGATCCTTCGAGATCCTGGCCTGCAACAGCGCGGCCGGGAGCGACTGCGCCGACCCGTCGGCGTATTCGGTCATCCACACGAGCAAGGCCAACGCCTTCGACGCCCGGCGGCCCAGGCCCAGGGGCGCGGACCTGCTCGCCACGAGCTTCGCCGTACGCCCCACCGAGGCCACCCACCTCGCGCTGCGGGCGCTCACCACGCAATGCACCGGTAACCCGGTCTACGCCGGCGAGCAGGACAACGACCCGAACTCCGCCACCGACTGCACCACCTCAAGCGCCTCCGCCGGCCAGGTCCGCGCCGCGGAACTGCAGGCGTTCACACGCTGACCCGCCCTCCTGAGGGGGCGCCCCGCCCCCTCAGGACCGTCCTCAGTAGGACACGATCTCGGGCGCCCCCAGCCTGATCGCGTCGGCCTCCTGGTCGGTGTCCTGCTCCTGCGACAGGCGTTCGGCCTCGATGCGCTTGGTGTAGTACTCCACCTCGCGTTTGACCTGCTCACCGTCCCACCCGAGCGGCCCGGCCATGAGCTCGGCCGCCTCGGCGGCCACGGCCAGACCCCGGTGGAAGGTCTCGATGGAGATGTGGGTGCGCCGGGTCAACGCGTCGTTGAGGTGGCGGGCGCCTTCGCGCGTGGCCGCGTAGACGATCTCGGCCCGGAGGTAGTCGTCGGCGCCCGTGAGGGGGCGGCCGAGGGCCGGGTCGGCCTCGATGAGCAGGAGGACCTCGTCGATGAGCGAGCCGTACCTCCGCAGCAGGTGCTCGATGCGGGCCACGTGCAGCCCCGACGACTGGGCCAGCCGGTAGCGGGAGTTCCACAGCGCCTGGTAGCCCTCGGCTCCGGCGAGGGGGATGCGGTCGGTGCAGGACGGCGGGACGCGCTGGTCGAGGCCGTGCGCCACGGCGTCCACGGCGTCACGCGCCATCACCCGATATGTCGTGTATTTCCCGCCGGCCACCATCACCAGCCCCGGCACCGGATGGGTCACCACGTGCTCGCGTGACAGCTTGGAGGTCTGATCCGACTCCCCGGCGAGCAGCGGGCGCAGCCCGGCATAGACACCTTCGACGTCGTCCCTGGTCAGAGGCACCGAAAGCACGGCGTTGACATGGTTGAGCACATAGTCGATGTCGCCCCGGGACGCGGCCGGGTGCACCTTGTCGAGGGTCCACTCGGTGTCCGTCGTCCCAACGATCCAGTGGCGACCCCAGGGGATCACGAAAAGCACCGACTTCTCGGTGCGCAGAATGATCCCGGTGAGCGAATGGATCCGGTCACGCGGCACCACCAGATGGATGCCTTTGGAGGCCCGCACATGGATCTGGCCGCGTCCTCCCACCAATCCCTGGATATCGTCCGTCCACACACCTGTGGCGTTCACCACCTGCTGCGCGCGGATGTCGAACTCGTGCCCGTTCTCCACGTCCCGTGCCCGCACTCCCGTGACCCGCTCCCCCTCCCGCAGGAAGCCCGTCACCCGGGTGCGCGACGCGATGTGCGCGCCGTACGTCGCCGCCGTGCGCAGCGTGGTCATCACATAGCGCGCGTCGTCCACCTGCGCATCCCAGTACTGCACAGCCCCGGTAAACACACTTTTACGCAGTGCGGGGGCCAGCCGCAGCGCCCGCCGCCTCGACAGGTGGCGGTGTCCGGGAACGCCCCGGGTGAACCCGAAGGAGAAGCCCAGCGAGTCGTACAGCGCCAGCCCCGCCCCCACATAGGGCCTCTCCCACACCATGTGGGTCAGCGGAAACAGAAACGGCACCGGCCTGACCAGATGCGGGGCGATCCGCTGCATCAGCAGCGCCCGTTCCTGCAGCGCCTCCCGGACCAGGTCGAAATTGAGCTGCTCAAGATAGCGGACGCCGCCGTGGATCAGCTTGGACGACCGCGACGACGTGCCCGAGGCGAAATCCCGCGCCTCGACCAGCCCGACGCTCAGCCCCCGCGTCGCCGCGTCGAGCGCCACCCCGGCCCCCACCACACCTCCGCCGACGACGACCACGTCGAGTTCCAGCGAACCCATCCGCGCCAGCGCCGCCTCGCGCTCTGCGGGGCCAAGCCCCGCGGTGCCCAGTCCCGCAGTCATGCGCATTCCCCCCGGGTACGGCTATCGCGTGCACTTCCTTTCCTACCCGTTTCCCCTACCCACTGGTAGCCAATAACCATTCTCGGTAGGCGACCCTCAGGGTCTCGCAACCTGACCGCGATCTGTGATCCTTTAACTATGAGCATCACACTCGCCGACGCCCGCATTGTGACCACCGACGGTGTCCATGAGGGCTGGCTCACGATCGAGGACGGTCGGATCACCCACATCGGCCACGGCTCGGCCCCCGGGAACGGCTACCGCCTTTCCGGGCGCTACGTCGTGCCCGGGTTCGTCGACATCCACAACCACGGTGGGGCGGGCGGCTCCTTCCCCACCGGCGATCAGGAGCAGGCCGGGAAAGCCGTGGCCTTCCACACCGCCCACGGCACGACCACGCTCATCGCGAGCCTCGTGAGCGGCCCGACCGCCGCCCTGACCGAGGCCGCATCCTCCCTGGCCGAGCTCTGCGAGGAAGGGCTGCTGGCCGGCATCCACTACGAAGGGCCCTACATCTCGACCCGCCGCTGCGGAGCCCACGACCTCGCCCAGCTCCGCAGCCCCGAACCCGCCGAGGTCGAGCAGCTCATCAAGGCCGGGCGGGGCCACATCCGCATGCTCACCATCGCCCCTGAACTGCCCGGCGCGCTCGACGCCATCAGAACCCTCGCCTCCCACGGGATCATCGCCGCCCTCGGCCACACCGACGCCACCCTCGACCAGACCCTCGCCGGGGTCGACGCCGGCGCCACCGTCGCCACGCACCTCTACAACGCGATGGCCCCCCTCCACCACCGCGACCCCGGCCCCATCGCCGCGCTCCTCCAGGACGAACGGGTCACCGTCGAGCTCATCAACGACGGTGTCCACGTGCACCCCGCCATGATGAGGCTGGCGTTCGACGCCGCCGGCGCAAGCCGTACGGCCCTCATCACCGACGCCATGACCGCCGCCGGCATGGGCGACGGCCGCTACGACCTGGGCGACATGGGCGTCACCGTCGAAGGCGGCGTGGCCCGCCTGATCGAAGGCGGCGCCATCGCCGGCAGCACCCTCACCATGGACGTCGCCTTCCGGCGCAGCGTCCGAGAGGTCGGCCTCTCCCTCACCGAGGCCGCCGTCATCGCCTCCCTCACCCCCGCCACCGTCCTCGGCCAGGCCGACCGCATCGGCTCCATCGCCGTCGGCAAACAGGCCGACCTCGTCATCCTCACCGACGACCTGCAGGTCTCCGGCGTCATGAAACGCGGCTCCTGGGTCACCGAACCCACCGCCTGAGCCGCCGTACGGCCGGCCAACTCGCGCGAACGCCTCCCAGAGCGGCCCGCTCCGACCACGACCCCGACCGCCTCCGGATCAACCCGACAGCGCCGTCGGGTTGTGAGGCGCACATCCCCCACCGCGAACACGCCGGCCCGGCCCGGTCAGCGGAAGTCGCCCGCGTGCTCCCGAGCCCCCTGGCCGAAAATGCGGCCCGGCCGTCCTATAACCTCCTCGACCGCCGGGGACACCCGCGAAAGCACATGTGAACGTTAAACATTCACACTTTGGCGACCTGCGAAAACATGCTTCGATGTGGAGTCGCCTCGCGCCTTCCGAGCAGATAATCGGAAAACCCGCGGCCGATACCCGACGGCTCGGATTCGCCATGGCGACCACCGCGTCACCATGCACACCAAGTGCGTCAAAATCATTTATGACCGGCCATGGAACGTTACAGACGCCCTGGTCACAGCCATAGGCATGGGCAAGTGGCCACAGCGCGGCAGGCGGGCAGGCCCGAGGGCCTGGCCTCAGCGAGGCGGAGCGCCCGCGAGGTAGCGTTAAAGAATGACGGATACCGCCTGTCACTCGCGAACCCGCGTGGCGGCACGAGGCACCTCGAAAGGCGAGAATTCCCATGCCCATTCATTTCAACCACACCATCGTCGCCGCCCATAAGAAGGAGGAGTCCGCCCGTTTCCTCACCGACCTGTTCGGGCTTGAACCCCCCTTCGTCTTCGGCCCTTTCCTTTCCGTGGAGTTGGGGAACGGCGTCACCCTTGACTACGCCGACATTCCCGGCGAGTTCCCGGCCCAGCACTACGCGTTCCTCGTCGGAGACGCCGACTTCGACACCGTCTTCGGCCGGATCCGCGACAAGGGGCTCACCTACTGGGCCGACCCTTACGGGGAGAAGGAGATGGAGATCAACCACCTGGACGGGGGGCGCGGGGTCTACTTCCATGATCCCTCAGGGCACAACCTGGAGATCCTCACCCGTCCGTACGGCGGAGGCTCCGGGCTGACAGATTAGGCAATCCACGACAAGGCCCCAGAAAACGGTAAAGGCCCCGCGAACGGGGCCTTCGCCGTACGAGATCTGGCCTTACCGATGTAGAGCACCGATGTCGCGCACCGATGTCGCGCACCGATGTCGAGCGCGGCCGATGTCTAGCGCGTGTGCGGGGCGACGACGACCTCGACGCGCTGGAACTCCTTGATGTCGGAGTAGCCGGCGGTGGCCATCGTGCGCTTGAGGGCTCCCATGAGGTTCATGGAGCCGTCGGCGACGCTGGAGGGACCGTGGAGGATCTCGGCCATGGTGCCGATGGTGCCGACCTCGACGCGGGCGCCGCGGGGAAGCTCGCCGTGGTGCGCCTCGGAACCCCAGTGGTAGCCCTGGCCGGGGGCCTCGGAGGCGCGGGCGAGCGGCGAGCCGACCATGACGGCGTCGGCGCCGCAGGCGATGGCCTTGGCGATGTCGCCGGAGTGGGTCATGCCGCCGTCGGCGACGACATGGACGTAGCGACCGCCCGACTCGTCGAGGTAGTCGCGGCGGGCCGCGGCGACGTCGGCGATCGCGGTGGCCATGGGGACGGCGACGCCGAGGACGGTGCGCGTGGTGTGGCCGGAGCCGCCGCCGAAGCCCACGAGCACGCCCGCGGCGCCGGTGCGCATGAGGTGGAGCGCCGCGGTGTAGGTGGCGCAGCCGCCGACGACCACGGGGACGTCGAGCTCGTAGATGAACTGCTTGAGGTTGAGCGGCTCGGCCCGGCCGGAGACGTGCTCGGCGGAGACGGTGGTGCCGCGGATGACGAAGATGTCGACGCCCGCCTCGATGACGGCCTTGTGGTGCTGCACGGTGCGCTGGGGCGACAGGCGCACGGCCGTCGTCACACCGGCGTCGCGGACCTCGGCGATGCGGCTGCCGATGAGGTCGTCCCTGATCGGAGCGGTGTAGATCTCCTGAAGCCGGCGCGTCGCGGCCTCACCCTGCAGCTCGGTCACCTCGGCGAGCAGCGAGGCGGGGTCCTCGTAGCGGGTCCACAGCCCTTCGAGGTCGAGGACCGCCAGACCGCCGAGCCGCCCGATCTCGATGGCCGTCTTCGGCGAGACGACGCTGTCCATCGGGCTGACCACGACGGGCAGATCGAACCGGTAGGCGTCGATCTGCCAGGAGATCGATACCTCTTCGGGGTCGCGGGTGCGCCGGGAGGGAACGATGCCGATCTCGTCGAGCGCGTATGCCCGCCGACCGCTCTTGCCGCGCCCGATCTCCACCTGTGTCATTGTGCCCATCTCTCCAAGATCACACGAATCCGGCACGCGCCTGAAAGCGCACGCCGTCAACGAACATTAGCGCCGGTGGTAGTTGGGAGCCTCAACCGTCATCTGGATGTCGTGCGGGTGGCTCTCCTTGAGCCCCGCCGACGTGATCGGCATGAGTTGCCCCCGTTCGTGCATCTCGCCGATCGTGCGCGACCCCGTATACCACATCGCCTGGCGCAGACCGCCGACGAGCTGGTGGGCGACGGCCGCGACGGGGCCGCGGTAGGGCACCTGGCCCTCGATGCCCTCGGGGATCAGCTTGTCCTCGCTCGACACCGCGTCCTGCGAGTAGCGGTCCTTGCTGAAGGAGCCGCCGCGCTCGCGGTTGCGCATCGCCCCGAGGGAGCCCATGCCCCGGTAGGACTTGAACTGCTTGCCGTTGATGAAGATCAGCTCCCCGGGGGACTCCTCGCACCCGGCGAGCAGCGAGCCGAGCATGACGCTGTCGGCGCCGGCGGCGATGGCCTTGGCGATGTCGCCGGAGTATTGCAGGCCGCCGTCGCCGATGACCGGCACCCCCGCGGGCGCGCAGGCGAGGGACGCCTGGTAGATCGCGGTCACCTGCGGGGCGCCGACACCCGCGACGACACGCGTGGTGCAGATGGACCCCGGCCCGACGCCCACCTTGACGGCGTCGGCCCCCGCGTCGACGAGGGCCTGCGCCCCCGCCCGCGTGGCCACGTTGCCGCCGATGACGTCGACCCGGGAGTTGGCCTTGACCTTGGAGATCATGTCGCACACGCCGCGCGAGTGGCCGTGGGCGGTGTCCACGATGATGACGTCGGCCCCCGCCTCGATCAGGGCCATCGCGCGCTGCTCGGCGTCGCCGGCCACACCGACCGCCGCGCCGACGACCAGGCGCCCGTCGGCGTCCTTGGTGGAGAGGGGGTATTGCTCACTCTTGGTGAAGTCTTTGACCGTGATCAGGCCACGGAGCCGACCGCGCGCATCGACGAGGGGAAGTTTTTCGATCTTGTGCGTGCGCAGCAGGGCGAAGGCGTCGTCCCGGGAGACACCGACCGGGGCGGTGACGAGCGGCATCGCCGTCATGACCTCGCGCACGGGCCGGGAGTGGTCGGTCTCGAAGCGCATGTCACGGTTGGTCACGATGCCGACCAGCACGCCCTCGGCGTCGGTCACGGGGACGCCGGAGATGCGGTAGCTCGCGCAGAGCCGCTCGACGTCGGCGAGCGTGTCGTCCGGACCGCAGACGACGGGGTTGGTGACCATGCCGGCCTCGGACCGTTTGACGAGGTCGACTTGCTGGGCCTGCTCCTCGATCGAAAGGTTGCGGTGCAGTATCCCGATGCCGCCCTGGCGGGCCATGGCCACCGCCATGCGCGCCTCGGTCACGGTGTCCATCGCCGCCGAGACCAAGGGGATGCGCAACGTGATCGACCTCGACAGCCGGGTCGCCGTATCGGCCTCGCCCGGTTGGAGGTCGGAATGAGCGGGCACGAGCAGCACGTCGTCGAACGTGAGCCCTGTCTCGGTGAACTTGGTCATGCTGGGACCCCTCCTGCGTGCGGCGCGCTAAGGGAGTGGGGAACGGCGCCGACCTCCGGAACAGTCATTTTAGTGGGTCGCCCCAGGCAGCCCGCCGTATGACCGCAATGCCGGGATTCGCGATGCTCAGAAGGGTGACAAGAGGCACGCCCATGCGCTCGTGGCTCCCCCCGCGAGGCCAGGCACCCATAAGGTGGGATGCGTGCTGGAAGACGTCCCTCGCGACCCGTTCGCGGACGACCCCAATGACCCCGCGTCGGCGCTGGGCGAGTTCGACGGTCCCGAGCCGCTCACACCGGCCGAGCGCGACGAGGCCCTGACGGACCTCGCCGATGTCGAGGTGTTCAGATCTCTCCTGGAACCCCAGGGAGTGCTGGGTCTTGTCCTGGATTGCCCGGAGTGCGGAGAGCGGCATTACTTCGACTGGGAGCTGCTCCGCGGCAATCTGCGCCAGATGATCGACAACGGGTGGCCCCAGGTGCACGAACCCGCCTTCCAGCCCGACCCGACCGACTATGTGAGCTGGGAATACGCCAGAGGCTACGTCGACGGTGTGATCGACACCGAGGAACGCCGCTGAATCGGCCGCTCGCGCGTCACCGACGACGCCGACCCGCCCCCGCGCGCCCCCCGCCCACCCTCGACACACCGGACACGTCTTCCACGAGCGCCGCGAGCAACCTGAGAGCGGGATCACCCCTGTCGGGCACCTTCTCCCGCCGGGAGATCGCATCGAGGATCGCGTCGGTGGCGAGCTCGTCGGCCGTATCCTCAGAGCTCCGCCTGCGCCCCGAACGCCACGGGTGAACAGCCGTCAAGCTATCGACTCCAGCTCGGCCATCTGCCGCAGCCGGGCCAGGGCCCGATGTTGGGCCACCCGAACCGCACCTGGTGACATGCCGAGTACATTACCTGTCTCCTCCGCCGACAATCCCGAGACCACCCTCAGCATCAGCAGCTCCCGTTGATTGTCGGGAAGGCGGGACAGAAGCCGCCGGGCATGCTCCGCCTCGATGTAGCGGACCACCGTCTCCTCCGGCCCCGGCCCCTCGTCCGGCCCGTCGGGGAGGTCCTGGGTGGGCACCGCGGAGCGCACGGAGCTCCTGAGGGCATCGGCGACCTTGTGGGACGCGATGCCGAACACGAAAGAGGCGAAAGGGCGCCCCATATCCCGATAACGCGGTAGAGCGGACAGGACAGCGATGCACACTTCCTGCGCCACATCATCGGCAATGTGATATTGGCCGGAAACACGGCCCAGTCTGGCGCGGCAATAGCGCACAACCATCGGACGCAGTTCGGCCAACAGGGATTCGATCGCCCCGCGATCCCCCTGCACGGCCAGGTTAGTCAGCTCCCGCAGATCGTCCCTGGGAGCAACCCCGTCCGACCTCGTCGCAAGCCCTACCCCACTTTTGGCGTCGGCGACGCATCCCTCGGTCACGTTAGGCATGATGCCCGTACTGATCCAGCCTGTCGTCATCGCGAACGGCTACGGATTGGTCACATTGAGGAGACGGCGACGGCCCGTGATCGACCAACGACGGTGGGGTTTTTCAGAGCGCCGAAATTTCCAAAGCATTACTGGCACATGCGGTAATTAGTCAAAACCGCGAGACATGTCTAGACGCTCCGCCAGGCCCGATGGTTTACCGGGAAACGTGTACGGCTCGCGCAAAGCGCGAGCCGTACACCATGATCTTGCCTTCGCGGAGAAACGCGCTCAGTGGCCGTGCCCGTGGCCGTGACCGCCGGCGGCGGCGGGCACCTCCTCCTCGGGCTTGTCGACGACCAGGACCTCGGTCGTCAGCAGCATGCCGGCGATGGACGCGGCGTTCTGGACGGCCGAGCGGGTGACCTTGACCGGGTCGATGACGCCCTGCGCGAGCAGATCGCCGTATTCCCCGGTGGCGGCGTTCAGACCGCTGCCCTGGGAGAGCTCGGAGATCTTGAAGGTGACCACATAGCCCTCAAGGCCGGCGTTCTCGGCGATCCAGCGGGCCGGCTCGACGAGAGCCCTGCGGACGACGCCCACACCGGTGGCCTCGTCGCCGGACAGGCCGAGGTCGTCGAGGTCCTTGCCCACGTGGACGAGCGCGGAGCCACCGCCGGAGACGATGCCCTCCTCGATCGCGGCGCGCGTAGCCGAGATCGCGTCCTCAAGGCGGTGCTTCTTCTCCTTGAGCTCGACCTCGGTCGCCGCACCGACGCGCAGCACGCAGACACCGCCCGAGAGCTTGGCGAGGCGCTCCTGCAGCTTCTCGCGGTCCCAGTCGGAGTCGGACTGCTCGATGGCGAGCCTGATCTCCTTGACGCGGTCCTCGATGGCCTGCGAGTCGCCGGCGCCGTCGACGATCGTCGTGGCGTCCTTGGTGACCACGACACGGCGGGCCGTGCCCAGCACCTCAAGCCCGACGTGCTCCAGCTTGAGGCCGATCTCCTCACTGACGACCTGGCCGCCGGTCAGGACGGCGATGTCCTGGAGCATCGCCTTGCGGCGGTCGCCGAACCCGGGAGCCTTGACGGCGACCGAGGTGAACGTGCCGCGGATCTTGTTGGTCACCAGAACGGCAAGGGCCTCGCCCTCGACGTCCTCGGCGATCACGAAGAGCGCCTTCTTGGTCTGGGCGACCTTCTCAAGCAGCGGCAGGAAGTCCGCGATCGAGGCGATCTTGCTCTGGGTGAGCAGGATGTAAGGGTCTTCGAGGACCGCTTCCATCCGCTCGGAGTCCGTCACCATGTAAGGCGAAAGGTAACCCTTGTCGAACTGGAGACCCTCGGTGAACTCCAGCTCCATGCCCATGGCGTTGGACTCTTCGACGGTGATCACACCGTCCTTGCCCACCTTGTCGAACGCCTCGGCGATAAGGTCACCGATCTTGGCGTCCTGGGCGGAGATGGTCGCGACGTTCGCGATCTCCTTCTTGTCCTCGACAGCGCGGGCCACGGCGAGCAGCTTGTCGCTGACCGCCCGGGCCGCCAGGTCGATGCCGCGCTTGAGGGAAAGCGGCGAGGCGCCGGCGGCGACGTTGCGCAGACCCTCGCGGACCATGGCCTGGGCCAGCACGGTCGCCGTGGTCGTGCCGTCACCGGCGATGTCGTTGGTCTTGGTGGCGACTTCCTTGGCGAGCTGAGCGCCGAGGTTCTCGTACGGCTTCTCCAGCTCCACCTCACGCGCGATGGTCACACCGTCGTTCGTGATGGTCGGGGCACCGAACTTCTTGTCGATGACCACATTGCGGCCGCGGGGGCCGAGGGTCACCTTGACGGCGTCCGCGAGGGCGTTCACGCCACGCTCAAGAGCGCGCCGCGCGTCCTCCTCGAACTCCAGGATCTTCGGCATGTCTGTCCTCTCTCGGGGAGCACCTCAGTGCTCCGGACGCACCAAACCCCGGGCGCTGAAGGCGACCCGGGGCTTGGCGCGTCGAACGGGTAAGGCCCCGCGGGCTGCTTACTTCTCGATGATGGCGAGCACGTCACGAGCGGAGAGCACGAGGTACTCCTCGCCGCTGTACTTCACCTCGGTGCCGCCGTACTTGCTGTAGAGGACGATGTCGCCCTCCTTGACGTCCAGCGGAATGCGCTTCTCGCCGTCCTCGTCCCAGTTACCCGGGCCCACCGCGAGGACCTTGCCCTCCTGGGGCTTCTCCTTCGCGGTGTCCGGGATGACCAGGCCGGACGCGGTCGTCTGCTCGGCCTCAAGCGGCTGGACCACAATGCGGTCACCAAGCGGCTTAACGGGAACCTTAGTGGCGGTCGTCACGATCGGACCTCCCCTTCAGATTTGAATGATCTAGAAGAGGCGACCAGCGGCCTGCCGTCGCGGGTGTCAGACCTGCCTCGTCGCTTTGATTTGGCACTCTCACCAGGAGAGTGCCAACACGAAACAGTATGCAAGCACGCGTGGACAGTCAACACGAACCGCCCCGCGAAGCCTTCCGCAGGTCAGGAAGGCCCCACAAGCGATACTTCCATCCCCTTCGCCCGACTGAACCACCCCCACCACACACCCCAACCCCGCACAGCCCAGCACCGCCCACCCCAGAAGCGCGAGAAGTCAGCCGACTCGGCCCGTCCCCATTCCGGACCCGCCCACCCCGGGAGCGCGAGGGGGCGCCGGTGCTTGGACCGAGGAGCGCCGGGAGCGCAGCGACCAGAGCGACGAGGGAAAGCACCGGACCAAGAGCCCCCTCGCCGCGACGCGAAGCGTCGCCATCAGAACCGGACCAAGAGCCCCCTCGCCGCGCGCCGCAGGCGCGCAATCAAATACAGCGAAGCGTCGTAATCGCACACGGGGCGCTAACGTCGGACAGCGTGGATCTCGACACCTTCCTTGACCTGCTGACCGAACGGGGCCGGCGGGCCCTCGCCGAGGCCGTCGAGGCCACCTCCTCCGGCCTCGATCCTGTCGTGGCCGCCACAAGGCTGCGCAAGACCTACGACCCGGCCCTCTCGGCGGTCGCCTTGACGCAGGCCGCCCTGCGTGAACGCGCCAGGGACAAGTTCGGCCCCGACGCCGCCGCCATGTACTTCACGCGCGCCGGCCTTGAGCAGTCCACCCGCCGCGAGGTCGCCGACCACCGCGCCCGCCGCCTCGCCGCCCACTTCGGCATCGCACCCCTATCCGCGCAGGCCGCCCTGACCGCGCCACCACAAGCCGCCCCCTCTATGCCACCGGCCGCGTCCCCGAACGGGCCGAGTGTGGCCGACCTGTGCTGCGGAATCGGCGGCGACATGATCGCGCTCGCCCGGGCGGGCTTCGCCGTACACGCCGTGGACGCCGACCCGCTCACGGCGGCCGTCGCGCGGGCCAACGCCGAGGCGCTGGGCTTGGGCGACCGGGTGCGTGTGCACGCGGCGGAGGCCGCGTCGGTGGATCCCGCGGCCTTCGACGCGGTGTTCCTCGATCCGGCGCGCCGTACGTCCCGTGGCCGCACTTTCGACCCCATGGCGTACTCGCCCGCCTGGCCGGAGGTGCTGGGGATCGTCGCGCGGTCCCGGGCTGCCTGCTTGAAGGTGGCGCCGGGTATCCCCGACGAGATCCTGCCCGTGGGGGCGGAGGCGGAGTGGGTGTCTTACCGGGGCGAGGTGAAGGAGGCCGTCATCTGGTGCGGCCCGCTGGGGGCGGGGGCCGTACGGCGTGCGGGGGAGGCTGTGGCGCGCCGGGCGACCCTGCTTCCGGCCGGGCTGGTGCTCGCGCCTGACGCGCCGGAGGCGCCCGTAGGCGAGATCGGTGCGTATCTCTACGAGCCGGACGGCGCCGCTATCCGGGCGCATCTGGTGGCCGAGGTGGCGGACATGGTCCGGGGCCGTCTGATTGACCCGCTGATCGCCTATCTGACCTCGGACGAGCGGGTCTCGACACCGTGGGCGTCCTGCTATGAGATCCACAAGGTGATGCCGTTCTCCTTGAAGCGGCTGCGGGCGGCGCTGCGCGCGGAAGGTGTGGGCAGCGTGACCATCAAGAAGCGGGGGTCGGCAGTGGATATCGAGCGCTTGCGGAAAGACCTCAAGCTTTCTGGGGACAAATCCGTAGTAGTCGTCCTCACCCGAATTGGCGACCGCCCCTTTGCCCTTATCTGCACTCCCTGCTAATCCTTTCTCCATCACACCCGCGACCGCCACACACCAGCGCAGACCCCGGTGAACGTCCGCACTCGCCGCCCTGACCTGCGGCTACGGCGAATTTAGGCGATACAGCAACAATCGCGATCTTTTCCCGTCACCCCCAAAACCTTTTGGCCGTGAGGCTAAAGTGTCCGCGCGGGTCTCTTCTCCGAGCACGGTCACACCGTGCCCCCTTTCTTTCTCTTTCCTCAACAAACCGGACGTTCGGCTGATCGCCGGCGCGTGAAGGAGCCTTTCGTGGACCACTCCAGCCACACCCTGCTCCAGGCAGGCAGTCAGACCGCCATCTCCGACAGGATGCGCGAGCTTCTCGCCCGGGCCGCTCAGGACCACGTCTACGAGCAGCGCACCCAAGGCGCGGTCCTGGACGAGATACGGCAGCGCCTGGAAGGGATGGAGTGGCTGCTGCGCGAGGTCCGCGAACGCGAGCTCGGCGGGCTCAGCGGCACGCTGGAGTCCGTGCACGGCAGGCTCGACGACATCACCACCCGGCCCCCCGCCTGGGCCGAGGGCCTCGCCCAGCACGTCGAGGCGGTGCGCGACCACGTCGACGCGGTCGGCGGCCGGGTCGACGAACGCGTCGACACGCTCGGCGAGCAGGTCAAGCCGGTCGCCGAGCTGCCGAACCTCTGGGCCGACGTCGGCACGGTGGGCGAGGGCGTGGACGAGGCGCTCACCCGGCTCCAGGCCATCATCGAGGGCACCCAGGGCGTCACCGAGGCCATGGGCGACTTCAACAAGCGCCTCGGGCAGTTGCAGGCGAGCATGGAGGCCGCGGCCACACGGTTCACCCGGCTGGACAGGTCGCTCAGCGACCTCACCGCACGCACGGAACGGCTTGAGTCCGGCATGGCCGACCTGTCGGAGGGCCTGGGCAAGTCCGTGGGCTCGGCCACCGAGCGGGTGGTCGAGGCCGTCGCGCAGGTCAGCGGCACGGTCGAGGCCGCGGAGCTCCGTCTCGGCGCCCGGCTGGAGGCCGTCGAGGGCCGCGTCGAGCGCGTCGACAGGCACCTCGTCACGGTCGACGGGCGCATCGAGACCACCGACGAATACCTCGCCGACATCGACACCCGCATGACGGGGCTCGACGGCAGACTCTCCACCGTGGACGGCAGGCTCGGCGACCTCGACCGGCGCCTGACCACCGTCGACGCCAACGTCGGCACGGTGAAGAAGCACCTCGCCACGGTGGACACCAACGTCGACATCGTCACCAAGCACCTGACGACGGTCGACACCACCGTCGGTGCGGTGGCCAAGCACGTCGCCGGGGTGGACACCAACGTCGGCGCGGTCACCACGCATCTTGCGGCGGTCGACGCCAACGTCGGCGGAGTGAAGAAGCACCTCGCCACCGTCAACGCCCACGTGGAGACCGTCACCAAGCAGCTCACGAGCGTCGACGCCGACATCGACGCGGTGAAGATCCACCTGTCGGCCGTGGACACCCGGCTCGGCGCGATGGACGGCGGGCTCTCGGCCGTACGCACCCAGCTCACCTCGGTGGACGACCGGCTGTCCTCGGTCGACAGCCACCTGACGCACCACGACACGCGGTTCGACACGCTGGACGGCCGGGTGGACAGCCGGTTCACCTCCCTCGACGAGCGTCTCACCTCCGTCGACGCCCACCTGACCAAGCAGGACGGGCTGATCGCCGATACCGACGGCAAGATCGGCGATGTCGAGGGCCGCCTGTCCGGTCACCTGGGCGACGTCGAAGGCCGGCTGTCCGGTCACCTCGGCGACATCCACGGCAAGCTCAGCGGCGACCTCGGCGACGTCCAGGGCGAACTCTCGGGCCGCTTCGACACGGTCGACACCCACCTCGTGCACCTGTCCGGTCAGGCCGACAGGTCCAAGGAGCAGCTTGAGGCCGTCGACGACCGGGTGGAGGCGGTCAACCAGCGGGTCGGCCAGCTCCCGGCGACGCTCGGCATCACCGAGCGCGTCGGCGAGATGATCGAGTCCCAGACCGACAGCCACGGCAAACGCTTCGACTCGCTCGACGAGCGCCTCTCCGAGGCCGCCGACACGCTGATCACCGCCGTCCGGTCACGCCCGGACTGCGAGCAGCTCTCCGAGACCCTCAACGACATCGTCAAACCGGCCCACCACGACCTCACGCGCAGGCTCAGCACCTTGGAGGAGACCATGCTGGCGCTCGCCGAGGCCCTTCTGCGCCCCACCCGCACCGCCAAGGACTGACGAGCACCACGGCCGCAACAGCGACCGCGGCCACCTCCGCCCCGTCCCACATATCCGTCACACGTGGACGGTGGTGACCGGCAGCGACGAGTCCGCGGGGATGTCGAGCGGCGACGGCGCCACGCCGGCGGCGACCAGGTCGCTGCCCAGCGTCGCGACCATGGCGCCGTTGTCGGTGCACAGGCCCGGCCGGGGCACGCGCAGCCGGATGCCGGCGGCGTCGCAGCGCTCCTGGGCGAGGGCACGCAGCCGGGAATTGGCCGCGACCCCGCCCCCGACGAGCAGGTCGCGTACGCCGTGCTCGCGGCATGCCGCGATGGCCTTGCGCGTCAGCACGTCGACGACGGCCTCCTGGAAGGACGCGGCGACGTCGGAGACGGGGATGCTCTCCCCCGCCGCCAGTCTCGCCTCGACCCAGCGGGCGACCGCGGTCTTCAGACCGGAGAACGAGAAGTCGTAGGTGCCGTCGTCGTATTTCCCGCGCGGGAAGGCGATGGCGGTGCCCGACCCGGACGTGGCGGCCCGGTCGATGTGGGGGCCGCCGGGGAAGGGCAGCCCGAGCAGGCGGGCGACCTTGTCGAAGGCCTCCCCCGCGGCGTCGTCGACGGTCGAGCCGAGCGGGACGACCTCCTTGGCGACGTCCGGCACGAGCAGCAGCGAGGAGTGGCCGCCCGACACCAGCATCGCGATGCACGGTTTGGGGAGGGCGCCGTGTTCGAGCTGGTCGACGGCGACGTGGGCAGCGAGGTGGTTGACGCCGTAGAGCGGGATGCCGAGGCCCAGGGAGTACGCCTTGGCGGCGGCCACGCCCACCAGCAGCGCACCGGCGAGGCCCGGACCCGCGGTGACGGCGATGGCGTCGATGTCGGTGAAGGCGACACCGGCCTGGGCGAGCGCCCGCTCGACGGTGGGGGCCATGGCCTCCAGGTGGGCGCGTGAGGCCACCTCGGGTACGACCCCGCCGAACCGGGCGTGCTCTTCGACACTTGAGGCGATGGTGTTGGCCAGCAGCGTGTGCCCCTGGACGATCCCGACGCCGGTCTCGTCGCAGGAGGTCTCGATGCCCAAGACCAGGGGTGCGTCAGCCATCCAGCTTCCTCGTCATCACGATCGCGTCGGCGCCGTCGTCGTAGTAGCCCAGGCGGGTGCCGATCGGCTCGAAGCCGAACGCGGTGTACATCGCCTTGGCACTGTCGTTGTCGGCTCTGACTTCCAGGAACACGGAGTCGGTGCCGCGCCGCGCCGCCTCGGCGAGCAGCTCCGACAGGATCAGTCGGCCGATGCCCGAGCGGCGGTGGTCGGCGAGCACGGCGATGGTCTGCACGTCGGCCTGGTCGCCGGCCGCGGCGAGCCCGCCGTAGGCGATGATCTCGCCGTCGCGTTCGGCCACCACGTAGTGCCGGGTGCGCGGCTGGTCGGCCAGTTCGCCGCGCATCATGGTCTCGGTCCAGGCGTCCGCGGGGAAGGTCGCGCGCTCGATGCCCATGACCGGCGGCAGGTCGGCGAAGGTCATGGGGCGGAGCACCACCTCGCTCACACCGTCACCTTCTTCGGTGGCGCGGGGATGCTCGCGTCGGGCCGGCGCAGGTAGATCGGCGTCGGCGGGTCGAGGGCGGGCGCCGGCCCGCCGAGACGCTCCACGGCGAGCGCGGCGAGGGCCCCGGCGAACGGGTAGAGCGGAGCGGTATCGACGACGCGTTCGGCGCCGATCACCTCGCGGTAGAGCGCCGCGCCCGCGCCGACCACCGGCAGGTCGCCGGGGAGGTCGCGCGGGAGGTCGACGGCGGGGCCGTCCACACGGGTGCGCGGATCGGTGTAGCGCGCCCAGAACACCTCTTTGCGCCGCGCGTCGGTCGCGACCAGGAAGGGGGTGGAAAGGCCGCTGCCGTAGGCGACGGCGTCGAGTGTGCATATGCCGTACGCGGGGATGCCGAGTGCGGCGGAGAGCGCCTGCGCGGTCATCAGACCGACGCGTAGCCCGGTGTAGGGACCGGGACCGGCGCCCACGGCGATGGCCGTCACGTCACTCAGAGCGACACCGGCCTCCCCTAGCACGGTCTCGATCGTCGGAACGAGCAGTTCACCGTGTCGGCGCGCGTCGACGACCGTCGACTCGGCAAGCACGCGCTCACTATCGGCGAGCGCGGCGGTCACGGCGGGGGTGGCGGTGTCAAAGGCCAGGACCAGCACGAACATCAAGGGTAGTGCGTTCCTCGCGGGCCCTGACCCGAACCGCCCACACCGGCCCGTGCGAAGGCGGCGGCGCGGTCTACGCGGAGGGCCGTTTGGGCCGCACGGGAGAGGCGTAAACGATGACGTTGTCGCGGTATTCGCGGGTTTTCCAGTCGAATGATCCGCCGCAAGTGATCAGCCGGAGCCCCTCCCCCAAATACACGCGCTTAGTAGGAAAACGCCCCTTGTCCACCTGTTCGAGCGAGTCAACCTTGTACTCGACCGTCTTCCCGTCGCTGCGGGCCACCCGGACGACCTGTCCCTTTTTAAGCTGCCTCAGCTTGTAGAAGACGGCCGGGGCCGTCCGGGTGTCCACATGCCCGATGATCACGGTCGCGCCCTCGTCACCGGGCACCGCGCTGTGCTTGAACCACCCCGCCGTCTCTGGCTCCTCGTACGGCGGAAGCTCGACGTCGCCTCCCTTGGTCATGCCGAGTTCCATCAACGGCGCGTCCACGTCGATCGCGGGGATGGCGACCTTCTCGGGGATCACGGGGTCGGTCTCGTCCGTCGCGGCTCGGCCGAACGCGAACAGCACGATTCCAGTGACCGCTCCGGCGATGGCGATACGGAACGGACGGGGGGAGTCCGCCATGATCAGCTGCCTATGTGGTGCATGGAGCCACTACGTCAGGTACGGCGCCGCCGCCAGGCCACGAAGCCGGCCCCGCCTCCGGCCACCGCCGCGCCGACAAGGGCGACCGTGCCGAGGGACATGCCGGACTCCTCCTGCGGCCCGCCGCCGGCGGCGGTGCCGCCGCCTCCGGCCTTCGGCGCCCGGTCCGGCACGACTTCGGGGCGCTTGGCCACGCGCAGCTTCGCCGTACCGGTGTCGTTGGTGCCCTCGCACTTGATGGAGACCTCGTAGGTGCCGCGGTCGATCGTGCCCGGCACCCGGGCCTCGCCCCGCACCCACGGGCCGCGCGCCGGGGCGGAGGGGGCGTCCGACGAGCCGCTGTCGCCGCCGCCCTCGGCGTCCGTGGGGACCGGTTCGAGGGTGACCGCGCGGGTGAACGCGTCAGAGGTGGCGGTGCCGCTGTGCTCCGGCCCGCCCTCGGGGACGGGGCAGTTGGCGAGCACCCACACGCTGTCGCGTTCGCCTTCGGTGACGCGTTCGGGGTTGAGCCTGATCGCGACGTTCTCGCGGCCCGTCACCGCCGCTGTGGGCGAGGCCGTGGGGGTCGCCGCTCCGCTTCCCGCCGCCAGTTCCGCCGCCTCCGGCTCAGCCGTGCACCCGACCGCGCCGATGAGGGCCAAGGCCCCGATTGCCATGATCTGTCCGACCCTTGGCACCGCCGTACTCCACTTCGCCGTCCGACCCGACCCACATCACGTAATGCTTAGCGCTGCACTTCCCCAATACCCAGAAAAATCAGGGCAGACCCATCGGGATTGATCTCTTCCCGATGATCTATATCAAGCGCGACATAGGTCAAGCGTGACAGTGTCGACCGGCGAATGGGAGGGTTTCAGGCGAGAGGTTGGACACCCGCCCACCGAGCGCCCACGCCGCGCACGTGGACAACCCGCTCCTCGTCCACCTCGCGGCGCTCGATGCGCACCTCCAGGCGGTCGTCCGCGAGGCCCTCCACCAGGCCCTCCCCCCATTCCACGACCGTCACCGACTCCTCAAGGGACGCGTCGAGGTCGAGGTCGTCGACCTCCAGACCGCCCTGCAGACGGTAGGCGTCCACGTGCACGAGCGGCGGCCCGCCGCAGAGCGACGGGTGGACCCGGGCGATCACGAACGTCGGCGACGTGATCGGCCCACGCACCTTGAGCCCCTCGGCCAACCCCTGCACCAGCGTGGTCTTGCCCGCCCCGAGAGGCCCGGACAGGACCACGAGGTCACCGGGGGCCAGCAGCCCCGCCACGCGTGCTCCGAACTCGCGCATGGCCTCGCCCGTCGCGACGACCTCGCTCATTCACCGACCTCCGGTTGAGTGCTCTTGACCAGATCCCCCAGCGCCTCGTTGACGACGCCCGGGTGTTCCAGCTGAACCAGGTGCGAGCT
Source organism: Sinosporangium album (assembly GCF_900100605.1). Classification (GTDB taxonomy): domain Bacteria; phylum Actinomycetota; class Actinomycetes; order Streptosporangiales; family Streptosporangiaceae; genus Sinosporangium; species Sinosporangium album. Next base: position 78,316 of record NZ_FNCN01000017.1, read on the forward strand.
GTCCTCGACCTCGAGCAGCCGGCTGAGAGGCAGCACATCGGCGATGGCTCTGCTGTGCTCGGGAGGGGTGATCCAGTCCTTCGCACCGACGATGATCGCCGAGGGGATGCCTTCGAGAACGTTGAGCGCGGACAGTTTGTCATGGGACATGAGCGCCGGATAGAAGTCCGCGATCACATTGGTGGGCGTCGAGCGGATCATCGCCTCGACGAAGTCGACCAAGGTGGGGCTCACCGTGGCCGGGTCGCCGAAACCGAGGTAGCGCAGGGCCAGGAACACCACGTCGCTTCCCGCCTCCCGCCCCCTGTCGACCAGCTCGCCCTTGCTGCCGAGCAGCGACACCGCGGAGGGCACGACCGAGTGAACCGCCCTGGCGAGCAGCGCGGGCAGGCCGAAGGAGAGCTCGGCCAGCCTGCCCGCCGACGTGGAGACCAGCGCCACACCCTTCACGCGGTCGCCGAACAGCTCGGGGCGCCGCTCGGCGAGCGCCATGATCGTCATACCGCCCATGGAGTGGCCGACCAGCACACACGGCCCCGGCACCAGGGCCTCCAGCACGTCGAACAGGTCCTCGCCGAGCCGGTCGATGGAGGAGTCCTTGGTCCAGTGGCGCTGCGAACGGCCGTGGCAGCGCTGATCCCACAGCACGACGCGGTGCGTGTCGCGCAGCTCTTTCCACTGGAAGTGCCAGGAGTTGAGGTCGAGCGTGTATCCATGGCAGAACACGATCGTCAATGCCGCGTCCTCCGGCCCGTCTACCCTGGCGTGCAGGGACACGCCGTCGGAGGTGGTCACAGGCACGATCTGGCCGCCGAGCTCGCCGAACCGCTCGCTCAGCTCGATGTCCGGGCGCAGCCGGATGCGCCCCACGGCATAGCGCTTGGCCAGGGCCACGGCCGCCACTCCAGCGGAGGCGGCGCCCACGACCGCCCCGGCGACCCCGACCTTACGTCGTCGTGCAGCCATGTGCCCGATCCTTCCTGCGATACCCGCCTCTTCCATCTGGTGTGGGACGTTCCCCTACCGGTAAACGCGCGGGACCCGCGAACCGATCCTCGTCACGATCTCATGGGTGATCGTGCCGAGGGTATCCGCCCATTCCTGCGCGGTCGGCTCGCCGTCGCGACCCGATCCGAACAGGATCACCTCGTCGCCCGCGGCCAGCGCGGCGTCACCGACGTCGATCACGAACTGGTCCATGCAGACCCTCCCCGCGATCCTGTGCCGCCGTCCGGCGGCCAGCACCTCGACCTGCCCGCCGGCGTGGCGCAGCACCCCGTCGGCGTAGCCCAGCGGCACGAGACCGAGCGTGGTCTCGCGATCGGTCACGTAATGGTGCCCGTAGGACACCTCCGTGCCCTGAGGCACCCGCTTGCTCAGCGCCACCGTGGCCACCAGCGTCATCGCCGGCACCAGCCCGAAGGTCCCGAGTTGGGGGATCGGGCTCAGGCCGTATGCCGCGACGCCCGCTCTGACCATGTCGTAGCGCGCCTCGGGCAACGTGAGGATAGCCGCTGAATTGGCCAAATGCCTTATCACATGGGACCCGGCGGCCCCCATCTTCTCCGCTATCCCCAGAGCCTCATGAAAGGCGCCCAACTGCACCTCGATCGAAGGATGACCCGGCATATCGGCACACGCCAGGTGCGACCACAGCCCGACGATCTCCACAGCCCCCTCGGCCTGTACGGCGAGAGCCCGATCGACCAGCTCCGCCCACTCGGCGGGCGTCGCGCCGCCCCTGGACATCCCCGTGTCGACCTTCAAATGCACCCTGGCCGTGCGCCCGACCGCCCGCGCCGCCCCGGCGATCTCGTCGACCAGCCACGGAGCCGCCGCCGACAGCTCGACGTCGAGCTCGATCGCCCGGGCGATCGGCGCGCCCGGCGGGATGATCCACGTCAGCAGCGGGGCCGTGACGCCCGCCTCGCGCAGTGCGAACGCCTCCGCAAGGACCGCGGTGCCGAGCCGGCTCGCACCCCCCTCAAGGGCGGCCCGGCCGCTCTCGACCAGGCCGTGGCCATATCCGTCGGCCTTGACGGCGACCAGCGTCTCGGCGCCCCCCGCGTGGGCCGAGAGCACGCCGACGTTGTGGCGGATGGCCGCGAGATCGACCAAGGCATGGGCGGGAGTGCCCTCCCCGATGGGACTCGGAACGCTCATGACCCCAGTGTCGCAGCTCAACGCCGATGCCCGGCGCGTCCCCGGCCTCCCAGGATCCCGGAAAGGGTCTCGGGCAGAACCGTCAGCAGGTCCCCCGCCACCAGGGGAGCGCCTTCGGCCGCGACCCGCCCCGCCACACCGTGGATGTAAGCCGCGCACGCGGCGGCGTCGTAGCACGACAGGCCCCCGGCCAGCAGCGCGCCCCCGATCCCCGACAGGACGTCCCCCGTGCCGCCCGCGGCCAGCCACGGTGTGCCCGTGGGGTTGACCCGCACCGGCCGCCCCTCCTCGGCCACGACCGTCGTCGAGCCCTTGAGCAGCACGGTCACGCCCAGCCGCTCGGCCGCCAGCCGTACGTGCTCAAGCCGGGCCGCCTCGATCCGCTCCCTCGGCACGCCGAGCAGCCGGGAGAGCTCCCCCGCGTGCGGCGTGAGCAGGGTCGGCGCCGTACGGCGCAGCAGGGACGGCTCGCGCGCCACGAGCGTCAGCGCGTCGGCGTCCACGAGGACCGGGACATCGCTCGCCAGCACGTCCCGCACGACCGTGAGGGACTCCGTCCCGGTGCCGACCCCCGGCCCGACCACCCAGCTCTGCACCCGGCCGACCTCGGCCACGCCGAGCCCATGCTCGCGCAGTTCGCCCGTCACCGCCTCGGGCCAGTGCGTGCGCACCTGCGCCAGCGGCTCCGCGAACCCCACATACCTCACCAGCCCCGCCCCCGCCCGCAGCGCGCCGCCCACGGCCAGCACCGCGGCCCCGGTGTACTGGTGGCTGCCCGCAGCCACCCCCACCACACCACGTCGGTATTTGTCCGACTCCCGCGACGGCCTCGGCAGCATCGCCGCCACGTCCCACCCGGTCAGCATGGCGACATCGGGATCGTCCAGGTACGGCCCCAGCCCGATGTCGACCAGCTCCACCCTCCCGGCGTATTCCGCCCCCGGATCGACAAGCACACCCGTCTTCCGCGCCCCGAACGTCACGGTCAGCCCCGCCCGCACCGCCGCCCCCGCGACCTCGCCCGTGCCCGCGTCCACCCCGCTCGGCACGTCCACCGCCACGACCAGGCCGTCCGCCTCGTTCACCACGGCGGCCAGCCCCGCGTACGGCTCCCGCAGCGCGCCCGAGCCCCCGATGCCCACCAGCCCGTCGAGCACCAGATCGGCCCCCGCGATCAGGGCCGCCACCTCGCCTCCCCACGGGCCCGCCACCGCACCGACCACAGCACCGACCACCGGGCCCGACACCGCACCTGCCACCGGACCGCCGGCCACCCTGCCGCCCGCCGCCCTGAGCGCCGCCAGACCGCCCTCATGCACGCGTGTCCCGGCGGGCACGGCAGTCACCCGCGCCCCCCGGCCCGCCAGACGGGCCCCCGCGAACAGCGCGTCGCCCCCGTTGTCCCCCGACCCGGCCAACACCACCACGCGCGAGCCGTACACACCGCCCGCCGCCCTCTCGAGCTCCCGCGCACACGCGGTTGCGAGCCCCGCCGCCGCGCGGTCCATCAGCGTGCCCTCGGGCAGCCGCGCCATCAACGCGTGCTCAGCCGCCCGTATCTGCTCCGTGGTGTACGCCGTCCGCATGATCCAGACGTTACCCCGCTGCCCGCGCGCGTCGGGTGAGGTCAGGCGGCGGTGCCTTCGGCGACCACGTAGGCGACGGCCACGCCGCCGTCGTGGCTGAGGGAGACATGCCAGCGGCTCACGCCGAGCGTGGCGGCGACGTGGGCGGCCTCGCCCGTCACGTGGAGCTCGGGCCTGCCGTGAGGGCCGGAGAGCACCTCGGCCTCCCTGTGGGCGAGGCCGGGCGGAGCGCCGAGCGCCTTGGCCACGGCCTCCTTGGCGGCGAAGCGCGCGGCCAGCGACGCCGTGGCCAAAGAGCGCTCGCGCTCGGTGAACAGCCGCTCGCGCAGCCTCGGCGTGCGCTCCAGCGACGCGGCGAACCTCGCCACGTCCACCACATCCACACCGATGCCCACGATCATCTGTTCAGGCTATCTCCCGCCTAGGCTGGGAACGGGTCCGCACCAGCGATCGGGAGACGTCAAAATGCGCATGCTCGATGTGGCGCACAGCCCGCTTATGCCCACCCTGTGGGACTTCGCACTGGTCCTCCTCGGGCTGGTGGGCGTCGTGGCGGTGACCACGGCGATCGTCCTGGCCGTCGTCCGCATGCTCGGCGGCACCCGACCGGGGCCGCTGGAACCGCTTCCCCTTCCTTTCTAGGGAGCGCCCCATCTGAATCATAGGTAGCGCCCCACCTGAAGCCGCCGATGGGCCGCTCAGTAGGCTCCCCCCCATGGAGCGAGCGCGAGTATGAGCATTCCCACTGGGTGGGAGGGTGCGACGCCGTACGTCGAGCTGAGTCGTGAGCAGTGGAGTGACCTGCGGAAGAACACGCCGCTCACCCTCACCGCAGCCGAGCTCGAGGAACTGCGCGGCGTCGACGACCCCATAGACCTCACCGAAGTCACCGACATCTATCTGCCGCTCACCCGGCTGCTCAACCTCCATTTCACCGGATCGCGGGAGCGCAGCACGGCCGTCGGAGCGTTCCTCGGCGACACGGAGACCAGCAAGCCCTACATCCTGGGCATCGCGGGTAGTGTCGCCGTCGGCAAGTCGACCACCGCGCGACTGCTGCACACTCTGCTCGCCCGGTGGCCCGAACACCCGAGGGTCGAGCTCATCACCACCGACAGCTTCCTCTATCCCAACCGGGTGCTGGAGGAACGCGGCATCATGCACCGCAAGGGGTTTCCCGAGAGCTACGACCGCCGCGCCCTGGTGCGGTTCGTCTCCGCGGTGAAGGCCGGATCCCCCGAGGTGTCGGCGCCCGTCTACAGCCACCTCGAATACGACATCCTTCCCAGGACTCTGCAGACCATTAGCAAGCCCGACATTCTCATTGTCGAGGGGCTGAACGTCCTCCAGCCGGCTCCGCCCACCTCGCTCGCGGTCAACGACTTTTTCGATTTCTCCATCTATGTCGACGCCAAAGTGGAAAATATCCGCACTTGGTATGTCGACCGCTTTCACAAGCTCCGCCGCACGGCCTTCGAGGACCCCAAGTCGTACTTCCACCACTTGGCGGAACTCTCCAACGAGGAGGCGACCGAGTTCGCCGTCAACGTCTGGCGCGACATCAACGAGCGGAACCTCGTCGAAAACATCGCCCCCACCCGGGGCCGCGCCGGGCTCGTGCTGCACAAGGGCTCCGACCACTCCGTCCAGCGGGTACGGCTCCGCCGTACCTGAAGAGCGCGTACGGCACAGCCCGCACATCCACCCGTTAAAGTGCGAACGTGCTCCATCTGCGCCTGATCAGCCCCGAGGACCGCACGGACAAGGTGCTTGCGCAGCTTGACGGCACGACCGGGGTGACCAACGTCGTGCTGCTGCGGGCGGCGGCGCGCACGCCGCCCGGCGACGTGATCATGTGTGACGTCGCCCGCGAGGCCGCCAATGAGGTGCTCGACGAGCTTCGCCGGTTCGGGCTGTCGACCGAGGGGTCCATCGCGGGCGAGCAGGTGGACCTGGTGCTGTCCGACGCGGCCGAGCGGGCGAAGGAAGAGGCGCCGGGCGAGGGGGACGACGCGGTCGTCTGGGAAGACCTCGCCCGCAAGGTCGACAATGACTGCAAGCTGACCTGGGCGTTCATGGTGTTTCTGGCGATCGCCACGCAGATCGCCGGGATCGGGGTGCTGGTCGACTCGCCGATCCTCATCGTCGGCGCGATGGTGCTCGGCCCGGAGTTCGGCGCGGTGGCGGCGATCTGCTTCGGGATGCTGTTCGGCCGCGGGTTGCTGATCGCGCGGGCCGCCATGACGCTGGTGACGGGCTTCGCCATCGCGATCGCGATCACATTCGCGTGCGCCCTCGTGTCCGGGGTGCTGGGGTGGATCGACCCCGACATGCTGGTCGGCAACGCCGAGGTGGAGTTCATCGTCAAGCCCGACCGCTGGTCGTTCATCGTGGCGCTGCTCGCCGGTGTCGCGGGCGTGCTGTCCATCACCGCGGGCAAGTCCTCCGCGTTGGTGGGGGTGTTCATCTCGGTGACCACCGTCCCGGCGGCGGGATACGCGGCGGTGGCCTTGGCGCTCGGCCAGTGGGGCGAGGTCGCGGGCTCGGCGGCGCAGTTGGCCGTCAACATCACCGGCATGATCATCGCGGGTGTGGCGACCCTGTTCGTCCAGCGGCTGTTCTGGACGCGCTATCACCTGCCGCTTCCGGCGCAGCGCCCACCGGGCGAATAGCCAGAAGAATGCTCACATCCGGAAAGTCCCTCTAAAACCCCCAGGTCACCCCTGAACCAGGAGAGGGAATATCACCCGGTTCGGGGAGGAGAATTCCGGTGTCGCAACTCATCCATTCGGCGGAGGCGACACTGCGAACCCCCAGATAGGGTCCGACCATGACGATTCTCACCACCGAGGGGCTGACCAAGCGCTTCCCCCAGGTCACCGCGCTTGACCGGCTGTCGGTGAACGTGGGGCCCGGCGTGACCGGTCTGGTGGGTGCGAACGGCGCGGGCAAATCCACGTTGATCAAGATCCTTCTCGGACTGGTCGAGCCCACCGAGGGCACGGGGCGCGTGCTGGGGATGGACATCGCGACGCAGGGCCCGGAGATCCGCCGGGTCACGGGCTACATGCCCGAGCACGAATGCCTCCCGCCGGACATCTCCGCCACCGAATTCGTCGTGCACATGGGCCAGATGTCCGGCCTGCCGCGCGCGGCCGCCCGTGAACGCGCGGCCGACGTGCTGCGCCACGTCGGCCTCTACGAGGAGCGCTACCGCGCCATCGGGGGCTACTCCACGGGCATGCGCCAGCGGGTCAAACTCGCCCAGGCCCTCGTCCACGACCCCAAGCTCGTCTTCCTCGACGAGCCCACCAACGGCCTCGATCCGCAGGGCCGCGACGAGATGCTGGCCCTGATCCGGCGCATCGGCACGGAGTTCGGCATCAGCGTGCTCGTCACCTCGCACCTGCTGGGGGAGCTGGAGCGGGTCTGCGACCACGTGATCGTGATCGACGGCGGCAGGCTGCTGCGCTCGTCCGACATCGGCGACTTCACCCAGGCCACCCAGACGATCACCGTGGAGGTCGAGGAGGGCCAGGAGCCGCTGGCGGCCCGCCTCACCGAACTCGGCGAGACCGTCACCGTGCACGGCAGACTGCTTCTGCTCAGCGTCCGCGGCGACGAGACCTTCGACGCCGTCCGCGACGCCGTGTGCGACCTTTCCCTCAACCTCGTCCGCCTGGAACAGGGCCGGCAGCGCATCGAGGACGTCTTCCGGGAGAACGCCCATGTCTGAGCCCGCCCCCACTGGTGTCATTCACGACATCGGATACCGCCACTACGACGGAGCACGGCACGGCCGGGGCTACACGATCAGGGCGCTGATGCTGCACAGCCTGCGCGGCGTGTTCGGCCTGGGCCGTACGGCGCGCTCGAAAATCATTCCGTTCGTGCTGTTCGGCGTGATGATGCTGCCCGCGGTCGTGTCCATCGCGACGATGGCCCTCCTCCAGCGGAACATGATCACCTATTCGGACTACGCGATCATGATGCAGGTGCTCCTGGCCATCTTCGTGGCCTCCCAGTCGCCCTACCTCGTCGCCCCGGACCTGCGCTTCCGGATCCTTCCGCTCTACCTGTCGCGCCCGGTGACCCCGCGCGACTACGTCGCCGCCAAGCTCGGAGCCATGTCCATCGCGCTCGCCATGCTGATCGCGATCCCCATCACCGCGGTGTTCATCGGTGAACTCGTGATCGACATGCCCGGCCCGCCCAACACGTCCGGCTACGTGGGGTCGATGGTGTCGGCAGTCGTCTACGCCGTGCTGCTGGCCTCGCTCGGGGTGACGATCTCCTCCTTCACGCCACGACGGGGGCTCGGCGTCGCCTCGGTGATCGGCTTCTACCTGCTGACCTCGGCCGTGTCCGGCGTGCTCACCGGGGTGCTGCTGTCGATGAGCCGCGACGACGAGGCGGCATGGGCACAGCTTCTCAACCCGTTCTTCCTGGTCAACTCCGCACAGACGTGGATCACGGGCGAGAGCGGCGCGGGCCTGACGCCCTATCCGGACGGCCTCGGCGGCCCCGTGTCGGCCCTCGCCGTACTCGTCTTGATCGTGCTCTCCGTCACCGCGATGCTCGCCCGCTATCGGAAGGCGGCCTCCGCATGAGCCAGGCCACTGCTCCATCCCCCGCCGGACAGCGTCCGGCCGCCGCGCCAGCAGTCATCGAGCTGCGCCAGGTCTCGCGGTGGTACGGCAATGTCGTCGCCGTCAACGACGTCTCCATGACGATCGGTCCGGGGGTGACCGGTCTGCTCGGCCCGAACGGCGCCGGCAAGTCGACCCTGCTCCACATGATGGCCGGGTTCCTCGCGCCCTCGGGCGGCACCGCCACCCTCAACGGCACCCAGATCTGGCGCCATCATGACGTCTATCGCTCTATCGGGCTTGTTCCTGAGCGCGAGGGTGTCTACGGCTTCCTCACCGGGTGGCAGTTCGTGCTGTCCAGCGCGCGGCTCCACAAACTCCCCAACCCCGAGGACGCCGCGTTGAAAGCCCTCGCCACCGTCGACATGGAGGCGGCGAAGGACCGCAAGGTGGAGACCTACTCCAAAGGCATGCGCCAACGGGTCAAGGTCGCCGCCGCCCTGGTACACGAGCCCCAGGTGCTCCTGCTGGACGAGCCCTTCAACGGCATGGACCCCCGGCAGCGGCTCCACCTCATGGACCTCATCCGCGCCATGGGCGCGCAGGGCAAGACCATCCTGTTCAGCTCCCACATCCTCGAAGAGGTCGAGCGGGTGGCGCAGCAGATCGAGGTGCTCGTCGCAGGACGCCACGCCGCCTCCGGCGACTTCCGGGAGATCCGCAGACGCATGACCGACCGGCCGCACCTGTTCGTCATCAAGTCCAGCGACGACAGGAAACTCGCCGCCGCGCTGATCGCCGACGGCTCCTCGGGCGCGGTCGCGCTCACTCCGGGCGGGCTGGAGGTGCAGGCGATCGACTTCCGCCGGTTCACCTGGCTGCTCCCCCGCGTCGCCCGCGACCACGGGGTGCGCGTCTGGCAGGTCGCACCCGCCGACGAAGACCTCGAAAGCGTCTTCTCCTACCTCATCACCCGGAGCACCTGATGAACACCGTGATCGCCGGGATCACCTACCGCGCGCTGCTCGGCAGGCGGCGCATCTGGATGCTGATCCTGCTGCCCGCCGTGCTCATCGGCCTGGCCATCCTCCTGCGAAGCATCGACAGCGCCGACCACCGGTCGGTGGTCCTGCTCATGCAGAACTTCGCGATCGGCATGATGCTCCCCCTGCTCGGCCTGATCGCCGGCACCGGAGTCATCGCGCCCGAGATCGACGACGGCACGATCACCCACCTGCTGTCCAAACCGATCTCACGCCCCGTCATCGTCCGCACCAAGTTCGCCGTCGCGGTCTCCCTGCTCGCGCTGTTCGCCGCCGTACCGACCTTCGTCGCGGCCTGGCTGATGGTCGGCTTCGAAGCCGACATCGCGGTCGGTTTCGCAGTCGGTGCCCTGGCCGGCGGCATCGCCTACGCGGCGCTGTTCCTGGCGCTCGGCGTCGTCACCCGACACGCGGTGACGATCGGCATCACCTACGCACTGGTGTGGGAAGGCCTGGTGGGCAACTTCGTGCCGGGCGCGCGGAGGTTCTCGATCCAGCAGTGGGCGCAGTCCGTCACCGACTGGCTGTCCACCTCCGAGAGGATCGACGTGGAGACCACGCTCGCCTTCTCCCTTCCCGCCCTGGCCATCGTCACGGTGGTCGGAGTGGTGTGGGCCGGGACGCGGCTCAGCCGCTTCTCGTTCACCGGGGACGAGTGACCACCGGGACCCCACAGGGACCCCACAGCCCTCGGCACGGCCTCGGCACACGGAAGCGGCGGTCCATCCGGACCGCCGCTTCCGTGGCACGTGCCGTACGGCCATGGGCGCGGGGAGCGCTCCAAAGACCGCCGACGTCAGAGCATCAGACGCAGGACGAGCGCACGACCTCGGCGAGCCGCTGCGCGACCCGCTCGGCCTGCTCCTGCGAGGTGGCCTCCACCATGACGCGGACCATGGGCTCGGTGCCGCTCGGCCTGATGAGCACCCTGCCGGTGTCACCCAGCTCGGCCTCGGCCGCGGCGACCGCCTCGGCCAGCTCCGCCGACTCGGCGACCCTGGCCTTGGACACGTCGCGCACGTTCACCAGCACCTGCGGCAGCCGTGTCATGACCGACGCCAGCTCGGCGAGCGACCGGCCCGACCTCGCCACCTCCGCGAGCAGGTGAAGCGACGTCAGCACCCCGTCGCCGGTGGTGGCGTGGTCGAGCATCACCACATGGCCCGACTGCTCACCGCCGAGGTTGAACCCGCCGGCCTTCATGGCCTCAAGGACGTAGCGGTCGCCCACCCCGGTCTCGACCAACGTCAGGCCGGCCTCGCGCAGCGCGATCCGGAACCCGAGGTTGGACATCACGGTCGCCACCACCGTGTCCTTGACCAGCCTGCCCTCGGCGTGCATGGCGAGGGCGAGCACCGCCATGATCTGGTCGCCGTCGATGATCTCCCCGGTGTGGGTGACCGCCAGGCACCGGTCGGCGTCACCGTCGTAGGCGATGCCGACATCGGCGCCGCGCGAGACGACGACCTGTCGAAGCTTGTCCAGATGGGTCGAGCCGTGGCCGTCGTTGATGTTGAGCCCGTCGGGGCGTGCCCCGATGGCCTCCACGGTGGCCCCGGCCCGCAGGAGCGCCTCAGGGGCGACCACGTGGGCCGCGCCGTGGGCGCAGTCGATCACCACGTTGAGGCCGTCGAGACGGCCGGGCAGCGTGGTGAGCAGGTGCGCGATGTAGCGTTCGGCCTCGCCGTACGCCTCCCGCACCCGGCCGACGGCCGAGCCGACGGGCCTGTCCCACTTCCCCCCGAGACGCTGCTCGCCGAGCCGCTGCTCGATCTCGTCCTCCACCGCGTCGGGCAGCTTCCGGCCGCCTCGGGCGAAGAACTTGACGCCGTTGTCCGGCGCGGGATTGTGGGAGGCCGACAGCATGACCCCGAGGTCGGCGCCGAGCGCTGCGGTGAGGTGCGCGACGGCGGGCGTCGGCAGCACTCCGAGCCGGAGCACATCGACCCCCGACGACGCGAGGCCGGCGACCACGGCGGCTTCGAGGAACTCCCCCGAGGCACGCGGATCCCGGCCCACGACGGCCACCGGGCGGCCACGCCGCCCGGTGCTCGTGTCGAACGCGCCGGCATCGCCGAGGACATGGGCGGCCGCGACCGAGAGGTCCATGGCCAGCTCCGCGGTGAGGTCGCGACCCGCGACCCCACGCACCCCGTCGGTGCCGAATAGGCGGCCCGTCAACGCTTGCTGTACTGAGGAGCCTTACGGGCCTTCTTGAGGCCGTACTTCTTGCGCTCCTTGGCCCTCGCGTCGCGGGTCAGGAAGCCTGCCTTCTTCAGCGGCGGGCGGTTGGTCTCCACATCCAGGACGGAGAGCGCGCGGGACAGGCCCATGCGCAGCGCACCGGCCTGACCGGTCACGCCGCCGCCGTCGATGCGGGCGATCACGTCGAAGGCCTCTTCTGCACCGAGGGTGACGAAGGGCTCGTTGACGATCTGCTGGTGCACCTTGTTCGGGAAGTACGAGTCCAGCGAGCGGCCGTTGATGGTCCACTTGCCGGTGCCCGGCACGATGCGGACCCGGGCGATGGCCTCCTTGCGGCGGCCGGTGCCGTAAGAGTTGCCCGTGGTGACGGGCTTGCGGACGGCGGCCTCCGCGCCGGGCGCGGACTCACTGGTGTACTCGGTCGGGAACTCCTCGGAGGAGTACTCCTCCGGCTCGCCTTCGGTGGGCGTCTCGATACCGGTGGGCTCGGCCACGGTTCTCCTCTAACTCTCTATCTCGGCGCTACTGGGCGATCTGGGTGATCTCAAACGGCACGGGCTGCTGTGCCTGGTGGGGGTGGTTGGGCCCCGCGTAGACCTTCAGCTTCTTGGCCATCTTCCGGCCGAGGGAGTTCTTGGGGAGCATGCCCTTGACGGCCTTCTCCACGGCCCGGTCCGGCCGCTTCTCCATAAGCTCGCTGTAGGTCACCGAACGGAGACCGCCCGGGTAGCCCGAGTGGCGGTAAGCCTTCTTCTGCTCAAGCTTGTTGCCGGTCAGCGCGACCTTGTCGGCGTTGATGACGATGACGAAGTCACCGGTGTCGACGTGGGGCGCGAAGATCGGCTTGTGCTTGCCGCGCAGCAGGCCCGCGACGTGGCTGGCCAGCCGGCCGAGCACGACGTCGGTCGCGTCGATGACGTACCACTGACGCTGGACGTCGGCGGGCTTCGGTGAGTACGTACGCACGGTCGTAAGCCTTCTTTGCTCGCGTCTGGGCGCTGTCTGAAACTGACAGCCTAGGTTCGGAGGATGCGGGCGAGGAGACAGCCCGAACCACTCCGTCTCCGCTGAACGGGAGAAGACGCCGGACGCGCCGCGCATTGGTCACGAGGGACCGATCCGCACACAACGAAAGTGCAGACTATCGCCCTCCGCCGGGTCGGGTCAAAACGAGCCCGCCGGGGGATGCGTGATGTTCACCACGCACCAACGCCGGACGATCAACGCAAAGCCCGCATTCATCGACGCTGAGGCTCAGTTGAACGCGCGGCAAGCAGAACAGTTCCATTTCAGGTAGGGGCATCTACTTCTTCCCCCAGACCGAACATCTCTATCGTTAACTCCGGTATGTGGCAGACCCCTCACCCACGGCATACCCAGCGGATCACCCGAAGAAGGAATCATCTGGGTATCTTGGCCTGCTTGGTCGCCGTGCTCTTCCTGGGCATCCTCCTGGGCCGTCTCAGCCTCTCCGACGACGACAACAGCAGCCAGGTCTACCTCAACAACGCCGCCCCCACCAGCGCCTCGCCCACCCCCGCGCCGAACACCGGGCGGCGGCTCGAACGCGAACCCCTCGGCCTCGTCGCCCGCCCCACGCCGGGAAAGAGCCAGCTCACCCTGCGGCCCGCACCGACACCGAAGCGCACCAAGGACCGGCTCGCCAACAGCATCCCGGGCATCGTCGGCCCTTCGGACCCCTCCCGGCACGGAGGGCCTCTGGCCCTCGACGAAGAGACGCCGGTGACCCCGTCCGCCAGGCCGGCCGTCGAGGCGGAAGTCGTACGGCTCACCAACCAGCACCGACGCGAACGAGGATGCCGCCCGCTGCGCATCGAGCCGCGTCTGGTGCAGTCGGCCCGCCTGCACTCGGCGGAGATGGCCGCGTACAGCTTGTTCTCCCACAATTCACCCAACGGCGCGACGCCCTGGAAACGCATGGAGGACGCCGGCTACCGCAATGGCGGTGCCGAGAACATCGGGCGAGGGTATGCCAACGCCCGCGAAGCCGTACAAGGCTGGATGGAGAGCGCCAGCCACCGGCGCAACATCCTCAACTGCCGCCTGGTCGCCATCGGCGTGGGCATCGCACAGGGCTCCGGAGGGCTCTGGTGGACCCAGGACTTCGGGTATTCGTGACCTGCGCCCCCGAAAATCGCTACTAATCTCGCACCCATGGGTTTTCCCGGGGAACCGCCGCGCCGCCAGCCGTACGTCAATCCAGAAGCCGGTCAATGGTTCGACGCGCCACCGAGCGGCCGTGAGCAGGAGGGGCGTCCCATGGGCGGACGGCCCGAGTCCGCCGACGCCGACGCCGAACCACCGCAGATCGGTCGCCGTCGCTCCCCCGAGGACGCGGGCCCGCCACCGCCCCGGGCCGGCATGTGGAGTCCTTACGACGAAGGCCCGCGCTCACGCCGCCCGATCTTCCTGGCCATCGGCGGGTTCGGCCTTCTCGTCGCCGGAGGCATCGGGCTGGCCTTCCTGGCCAACACACCGTCCACGCCCCCCGCGGCGTCTCCCTCGCCGACGCCCAATCCCTCTCTCTCCGACATTCCGCAGCGCCCCGGGGGCGAGTACGGCTACGCCGCCTCGCGTACGACCGACCCGTCCCCGCTCACACTGAAAGAGGCCTTCGGCAAGACCAAGGTCACCCGCGACAAGCGCAGCTACACGATGACGGTTCGCCGCCACGACAAGAAGTGCAAGAGCGCCATCACCGGCTCGAAAATCACCAAGGCCGTCAACGACGGCAAGTGCACTCAGGTCATCCGGGCCAGTTTCCGCGACAAGAGCGGAAAGATCATTGGGACGATCGGCGTGGCGAACATGCGCAACAGCGCCGCCGTCTCCAAGGTCGTCTCCGCCGGCGCGGGAAAGGAGCGCAAGGACTACGTGAAGCCGCTGCCCGGCAAGGACAAGGCCACCAAGCCCCTCGGCGACGGCGAAGCCATTGCGGGAGTGTGGAAACACGGACACTACGCCGTGATGCTGTGGTTCCAATTCAAAGACGGGAGGCTTCCCGACAAGAACGAGCGCAAACAGCTCAACCAGGCTGCCGTCGACATCGCCGAACTCACCGTTTTCCGGGCCCTCGACTCACGCACCCTGACCGGCAAACCACCCCAGTGAGCCTCCCGGCTACACGGACAAATCCCCCGCAAATCCACCCTGTAAAGGCGCATACCGGCATGATGATCTAGGACACTCGCTACGCTTCGCCGTATGAGTGGCCAGGATTCCGGGTCTGAGCAGGAACGCGATACCGAAGGCACAACGGCGTCGGCGACACCGCCGCCGAGCTTCGGCCAGACGTCCCCCAAGACGCCCAGGACCGAACACTCCGCTCCGTCGGGGGAGGTGACCCCGTCGGCTGCCCCCGCGTTCGGGCAGTCCCAACCATGGGAGATCGCCCCCGGCGAAGCCGTCGCCTACGACTGGCACAGCCCTCCCGGCGCCCCCACCCCGCCCGCGCCACCCCCCGGCCCTCCCGGCAGCGCCTCCCCACCCCACGGGAACGCGCCCAGCCTGCCCCCAAGCACCCCCCGCAACCTGCACGCCCCACCCCCCATGCCGCCCATCGGCGCCCCCGGCATTCCCGTACCGCCCCCCGCCCCACCCGCCGACATGCACGGCATGCCGCCCCTACCCGGCACCGTGCCCGGCCTCCCCGGCCAGCCCGCCGACATGTACGGCATGCCGCCTCTGCCCGGCCCCTTGCCCGGCAACGCCCCCGGCATTACCTCCCCACCACCGGCGAACGCACCTGGACCACCCCCCGGCGCGCCCAACGACCTGTCCTCCCCTCCCCCCATGCCCGGCACGTTCCCCATGCCGCCCATCGGCATGGCCGCGCCACCCCCCGCGCCACCTGGCGACATGCACGGCATGCCACCCCCGCCGCCCCTGCCGCCCCCGCCGCCCCTTCGCGCGCCGGGAGGTGCGACCCCACCGCCCGGCTACCCCCCCGTGCCGCCCGTCGGCCTGCCCGTCGACCTGCCCGGTGGCATGCCCCTGCCGCCCGTCGGAGGGAGCGGCGCCACCCCCAGCATCCCGCCTATGCCCCCACATGGCCCGAGTGTTGGAGGCACCCCCCCATTCCCCCAGGGCGCAATGCCGATGGGCCCGCAGAGCGGCGGCAATCCGGCCGGTATGGCCCACCCTCCCGTCGCCGACGACAGACGCATGCCGTTCGCCTCGTCCCCGGCGAACGGCCCCGTCAATACCGCCCCACCGCCGGGCGGCGGGCAGGCACCGCCTCCGGCCTTCGGCCCGCAGGCCGTCCCTGACCCCGGAGCGCCGCCGTGGCAGCCGCCGCCCGCGTTCACTGCCGCAGCCGCGGGCATGCGCATTTGGCCGACGGCACCGGACTCGCCGGGTGAGCGCCCCTGGCCCGCCGCGACCGGCGAGCCTGTCGCCGAGCCGTCGTGGAACACGCCGGACGCGGAGCCTACGGACACCTCGGTCCGGCCGCCCGACCCGGGGCGAACCCCTCCCAAGGAGTGGGACTCGCACTCCCCCGTCAGCGTGCCGATCGTCGGGACCGCCTTCCCGCCGGGCGTGGTCGTGCCGATCCCGCCCGACGCCGTACTCTCCAGCGAGATGCCCAAGCCTGCGCGTGACACGACGCAGGAAGAGCACCATCCGCCGGTCATCCAGGGACAGGTGGTCCGGGACGAACCTCCCGCCAACGCCCCATTCACCAACACCCCGCCTGTCAGCCCCCCGTTCGGCCAGGCCGGGACGCCGGGGCCGGACCCCGACGGCCGCCCCCGCCAGAACCTCCACGCTCCAGGCACCGGGGGTGCCGAGGGTGCCGAGGGCGCCGAGGGCAGGGCTCGCGCCCTGCCCGAGCCGGGCCTGCCCCCCTCCCTTCCCGCCGACCCGCCCGAACCGGGGACACTCGTATCCGCGGGCACCGACAGCGCCACCGTGCCCACCGCCCTGAACCAGCTCCCCCCCGGCCCCAATCCCCCCGCCGTCGACGGCCCGGTCGGCCCTCACCCCGCCCCCCCACCCGACGATCATCAGCGTGCCTCCACCGGCGGCCCGCCCCCCGCCCCCGGCGGCCAGGGAGATCCAATCCCCGGCGCCCCGCCTAAGCAGACCCCGAGCACCCACCTCGCCGGGACGCCCACCCCCGGCGACGGACCCGCCGCCCCGCACGCAGGCCACCCCCAAGCCCCGGACGGCCCCAGCCCCGCCACCCCGCAGCAAGGTGGCCGATCGCCTGCGCCCGAAGCCGACCCCGACACGACACGCGCTCTGACGCGTCCCCCGGGCCAAGCGGGGGCGAGCGGCGCAACCGGTCCCATGGGTCCGCCCATAGCGGCCGACTCGACCGCAGAGGCCGCCGGCTCCTCTGCCGAACGAAGCGCTGAGCAAGGCACCGAACGAAACGCGGAAGGAAGCGCCGAAGGAGGCGCGGACGGCACCCCGGGCTCGCCCCCCTCGCTGCCGAAGAGATCCCCCAAACAAGGCACCCCGCCCAGCCGACCGGGCGCCCTCGGCGACTCGCCGCCGCCCCCGATCCCGGGGCCGCCGGCCGTACCCGGTGCCAACGGGCGGCCCGGCACACCGAACGGCGCCGCCGCGAAGCCGCCGACCGGTTACCCCTCCATGCCGCCGATTCCTCCTGACCGCGAGGCGGCATCCCCCAATGGCCGCCCCGGCGGCGGACCGGCCGACAAGGCCAACCCCAAACCCACCCCGTCCAACGACATGTCCGATCTATCCGTCGTGACTGTCGTGGGCGCCTCCGACGACCGGAGCTCACCTCAACCGGAGATCCGCGGGCCGTTCACCCCGCCCAACACCGTCACCCAGAGCCTCTCCCCCCTGCCCTCGGCCCCTCGTGCCCCCGAGAGCGGGCGCGGCAGGACCGCGCTGATCGCGGCGGCGGGCGCGCTGCTGGTCGCGGGGTTGACCGCGGGCGGCTATTTCGCGTTCCGCACCCTGTCCCCCTCCGGCGCGGAAAGCGCCATGCCGAGTACGCCAGAGGACGTGATCGCCCCCGACGAGGCTCCGCAGCAGCCCGAACCCTATGAAATGAGCACCACTCTGCTGGACGCCGAGTCCACGGACCCACGCAAAATGACCCTGGACGAGGTGTTCCCCCAGAAGACCGTGAAGCTTGCCGACGTCGCCTTCGTCCGCATCAAGACCAACACGACCGACAAGTGCGACAAGGCCGCTACCGGCCCCTTCGCCGAGGCATTGACACAGCAGCGCTGCAGCCGGGTCATCCGGGCCACATATGTCGACAAGAAGAAGAAATACGCCGTCACCACCGGCATCGCCGTACTCCCCACCAACGAGGCGGCCCGCACGGTCAACGACGCCAAGGACTTCAAGGACAACCGCTGGTTCCGCGGGCTGCCCGGTAGAAAGGGGTCCGGAGGCGAGCGCGTGCACATCGCCGGAGGCTATGCCTCGGGCTTCGTGTGGGGGCGCTACATCGTCTTCAGCTACGCCACCCACAGCGACGGGCACACGCCGAGCGCCACGGACAAGACCCTGGGCACGGTGAGCAGCGCCTTCCGGGACAACACCTCAGTCGCCCTCGAACGCCGCATCACCGGCTGATCCGACACGCCACCGCGCGGTGCGGCCTCGCCGCGAGGCCATGCCGTACGGCGGGAGCCTCAGCCGTCGAGTGTGCGCACACGCCGCGTGGACACGGCCCGTGCGGCCAACTCACCGGCCGGCGGGTAACGCACCTCTTCCAGACACAGGCCGTGTGCGGGCGCGACATTGACCCCCGAGTCGCGTACGGCTGCCGCCAGCACCTGCCCCGGCCACTCGGCGGGGCGGCGCCCGTCGCCGACGGACAGCAGTGAGCCGACCAGGGCTCTGACCATGGAATGGCAGAACGCGTCGGCGACGACGGTGGCCACGAGATGGCCCTCGTGATCGCAATGCCAGTCAAGTCGCTGCAGCTCGCGAATGGTGGTGGCACCGTCACGCTTCTTGCAGAAGGCCGCGAAGTCGTGCTCGCCGAGGAGCGCGGCGGCCCCCTGGTTCAGGAGGGTGAGGTCGAGGGGGCGGTGGTGCCAGAGCACCTCATGCCGCCGCAGGGGGTCGATGCCGCCGGGGGCGTCGCTGACGCGATACGCGTAGCGGCGCGACAGGGCAGAGAATCGCGCGTCAAACCCCTCGGGGGCGAACGTGACGCGATAAATCCGTATGTCCGGGGGCAGGAGTCCGGCGAACCGCCTCAGAAGCCGTCCAAGCCTCTCAGCCTCGGAATCGCCCAACCCCTCAAGAGCTTCGGGCGCAACGTCCACATGGGCCACCTGTCCACGAGCGTGCACCCCTGCGTCGGTACGTCCGGCGACAGTCAGGGACGGGCCGGGGTCGAGTCGGAGAATCCTCGCCAACGCGGCCTCGATCTCGCCCTGGACCGTACGGCGGCCCGGCTGACGCGCCCACCCGGAGAAGCCGGTGCCGTCATAGGCAAGATCCAGGCGCAGCCGTACCTCATTCACCGTTCTCGCCTCCTCCGGCCCCTCGGCGCCGTCCCGACCGGCCGCGTGCACCGCGCGCGAACCGGCACCCCCTCAAACGCCGGTGTGCCCGGCCCTCCTCGTGCGAGGAGTGGCCGGGCACACCCAAATCCCTACACGAGTCCCGAAAAATCAGGACTCGGCCTTCTTGCTCTCCGCGCTCTCCGCGGGAGCGGCCTCGGCCGCCTCCGCCGCGGGAACCTCGGCACTCGCAGCCTCCTTGGGCGCCGTCTCCTCGGCCTCGACCTCGGCGGGCTCGGCCGGAGCCGTGGTGCGGGTCACGGTGGTGCCCCGGAGCGGCTCGGTCACCAGCTCGATGATCGCCATGGGCGCGGCGTCGCCCTTGCGCTGGCCGATCTTGGTGATGCGGGTGTAGCCACCGGGACGCTCGGCGAACTGCGGCGCGATCTCGGTGAACAGGTGGTGCACAACACCCTTGTCCTTCACCACGGTCAGCACGAGGCGACGGTTGTGGATGTCGCCCTTCTTGGCCTTGGTGATCAGACGCTCGGCCAGCGGGCGCAGGCGCTTGGCCTTCGTCTCCGTCGTGCGGATACGGCCGTGCTGGAAGAGCTGGGTGGCCATGTTGGCCAGGATCAGCCGCTGGTGCGCCGGGCTGCCGCCGAGACGCGCGCCCTTCGTGGGCTTGGGCATGATGATCTCCTAGAGGGATGACCCGCCCCGGCCGTATGAGGTACCGGAGTCGGGCGGGAGGCCGGGCGGTCGGCCTGGCCTCCCTTAACAGAACTGCTAGTACTGCTCGGTCTCGACGTAACGGCTGTCGTCGTCGTCGCTGTAGTCGCCGGCGACGGAGCTCGGGTCGAATCCGGGCGGGGAGTCCTTGAGGGACAGCGTCATCTCGTGGAGCTTCTGCTTGACCTCTTCGATGGACTTGGCCCCGAAGTTGCGGATGTCGAGCAGGTCCTGCTCGCTGCGGGCGACGAGCTCACCCACGGTGTGGATGCCCTCGCGCTTGAGGCAGTTGTAGGAGCGGACCGTGAGGTTGAGCTCCTCGATCGGCAGCGCCAGGTCCGCGGCCAGGGCCGCGTCCGTCGGCGAGGGGCCGATGTCGATGCCCTCGGCCTCGACGTTGAGCTCACGGGCCAGACCGAACAGCTCGACGAGGGTCTTACCGGCGGAGGCCACGGCGTCGCGCGGCTTCATGCACGGCTTGGTCTCGACGTCGAGGATCAGACGGTCGAAGTCGGTCCGCTGCTCGACTCGGGTCGCCTCGACCTTGTAGGTGACCTTGAGGACCGGCGAGTAGATCGAGTCGATCGGAATGCGGCCGATCTCCTGGCCGGGCTGCTTGTTCTGCGCCGCGGAGACGTAGCCCCGACCGCGCTCGACGGTCAGCTCCATCTCCAGCTTCGCCTTGCCGTTCAGCGTGGCAATGCGCAGCTCGGGGTTGTGCACCTCGACACCGGCCGGAGGCGCGATGTCGGCGGCGGTGACCTCACCGGGCCCCTGCTTGCGGAGGTACATCACGACGGGCTCGTCGTGCTCGGAGGAGACGACCAGCTCCTTGAGGTTCAGGATGATGTCGGTGACGTCTTCCTTGACCCCGGGCACGGTGGAGAACTCGTGCAGAACACCCTCAATGCGGATGCTCGTGACGGCTGCCCCCGGAATGGACGACAGCAGCGTACGGCGCAGCGAGTTGCCGATGGTGTAACCGAAGCCCGGCTCCAGCGGCTCGATGACGAACTTGGATCGGGTCTCGTCGATCTGCTCTTCGAGCAGACCCGGACGCTGAGCGATCAACATGTGGTCTCTCCCCCTTGAAAAGGCGAGGTGGCGAGGTGGCGCCCGCTATTTGACGCCACCCGGACTGCGAACGGCGACCGCGCCGAAGGCGAGGCCGCTCACCCGCCGAGCGCGCCCACCCGGTGAGGACGGGCGCGCCCACGAGCGTCTACTTGGAGTAGAGCTCGACGATGAGCTGCTCCTGGACCTGCGTGTCGATCTGCTGACGGACCGGGAGCTGGTGCACGAGCACCCGCATGGCGTCGGGAACGACGCCCAGCCACGCCGGGATGGTCTTGTCGCCGGAGGTCGCGCGGGCGACCTCGTAGGGCATCAGGTTGCGCGCACGGTCACGCACCTCGACGATGTCATGCTCACGCACGCGGTACGAGGGGATGTCCACCTTCTTTCCGTTCACAGTGATGTGACCGTGACGGACCTGCTGGCGGGCGGCGTCGCGCGACTCCGCGAAACCGGCGCGGAAGACCACGTTGTCGAGACGGCTCTCCAGAATCTGGAGGAGGTTCTCGCCGGTCTTGCCGGTCTTGCGGTTGGCTTCCTCGTAGTAGTTGCGGAACTGCTTCTCGAGGATGCCGTAGATCCGGCGGGTCTTCTGCTTCTCACGAAGCTGGAGCTGGTACTCCGTCTCCTTGGGACGAGCCCGGCCGTGCTCACCCGGCGGGTAAGGACGGATCTCGATGGGGCACTTGGCGGAATCGCACTTCTTGCCCTTGAGGAAGAGCTTGGTCTTCTCACGGCGGCAGAGCTTGCAGTCCGCTCCGGTGTAACGAGCCATTTCTCTCTATCTCCTGAGGCTCAAACGCGACGACGCTTGGGCGGACGGCAGCCGTTGTGCGGCACGGGGGTCACGTCCTGGATCGAACCCACCTCAAGGCCGGTGGCCTGGAGCGAGCGGATCGCGGTCTCGCGGCCGGAGCCCGGCCCCTTGACGAAGACGTCGACCTTGCGCATGCCGTGCTCCATGGCGCGGCGGGCGGCGTTCTCCGCCGCCATCTGCGCGGCGAACGGCGTGGACTTGCGGGAGCCCTTGAAGCCGACGTGGCCGGCGCTGGCCCAGGAGATCACGTTCCCACTCGGGTCGGTGATCGAAACGATCGTGTTGTTGAACGTGCTCTTGATGTGGGCGTGCCCGTGAGCGACGTTCTTCTTTTCCTTGCGGCGCACCTTCTTGGGTGCACCCTGGCGGCTCTTAGGAGGCATGTAGCGCTATCTCCGAAAGGTCGTCGGTCCTGCGTGCGGACTACAGAGCGGTCTTCGCCCCAGTGGGCGGGCCATGGTGCGGCGCGGCGGCGGCCCCGAGGGGACACCGTGCCTGCGCGGTCGACGCACGGCCCGCTGCCAAGAGGCAAAGAGGGCTCACTTCTTGCCGGGCTTCTTCTTACCTGCGACGGTCTTCTTCTTGCCCTTACGGGTGCGCGCGTTCGTCTGCGTGCGCTGACCGTGGACGGGGAGACCCTTGCGGTGCCGGATGCCCTGGTAGCACCCGATCTCGATCTTGCGCCGGATGTCGGCCTGGACCTCACGGCGGAGGTCACCTTCGATCTTGAAGTTGGCCTCGATGTAGTCACGCATGGGAACCAGCTCGGCGTCGCCGAGCTGGTGCACGCGCAGGTCCGGGCTGATACCGGTAGCCGCCAGGATCTCCTGGGCGCGGGTACGGCCGATGCCGTAGATGTAGGTGAGAGCGATCTCCACGCGCTTGTCGCGGGGGAGGTCGACGCCAACCAGGCGAGCCATGGTCGGGCATTCTCCTTTGTTTCGGCGGAGGTCTTACGCCTCACTTCCCCTCCCCATGCCCGGGGCGAGGGCCCCGGCCTCCGACCGGGGGTCTCCCGCGTGGTACGGAACCCGACATATGGGAACCGCCTGCGCGAGTGTGACACGTGTTACGTTGTTGGCCTCACATGCGTCGAGTCCGCTACAAGAGCGGACTCAAAGGCGAGGCCTGTCGTGACGCGAATCAGCCCTGACGCTGCTTGTGGCGCAGGTTGTCGCAGATCACCATGACGCGACCGTGACGGCGAATCACCTTGCACTTGTCACAGATCTTCTTGACGCTCGGCTTGACCTTCATAGTCCTTGTCGTTTCCTCAGACTGGTTGGATCCACACGGGCGGGGCCGCGCACGGATTCCCGCCGCAAACCCCAAAGTGCGGCCTCCAGCCGGCAGCACCGGAAGGAGGCTTACTTGTATCGGTAGACGATCCGCCCGCGACTCAAGTCATATGGGCTCAGTTCGACGACAACCCGGTCGTCGGGAAGAATCCGGATGTAGTGCATCCGCATCCTTCCGCTGATGTGGGCCAGGACCTTGTGCCCGTTGTCGAGCTGTACCCGGAACATAGCGTTCGGGAGCGACTCGACCACAGTGCCCTCGATCTCGATGGCGCCGTCTTTTTTGGGCATGTCCCTCGCGTTTCACTGAATCGGTCGTCTGAGGTATCGGATCACTACGCAGCCGCGACCTCACGCGCTTCGAGAGAGCGGCAGCCGGCCAAGGCTGCCGACGCGCAATGGTCATAGTGAGCCGACAAAGGAGTGTACGCCACTGGAGCCCTCAATGCGAGGCAAACAGCAGCCGCGTACACAGCCACCTAGCATGCTACCGCAGTGCTTAGGTAAAAAATGCCACCGTGCGTCTCGGGCACCCTCCGGCCCGGCCTCCACGGCCGCCCCGGCCAGATCAGGCACCACGGACCGGACGGTCAGAGCGCCTGCGGGCCCGAGATTCCGAGCGATTCCTCTTCATGGTCACATGAGAGCCGGGGTGATACCGTGCCCGCCCGTCGCGGCCCGGCACCGCCGATACGCGGGCCCAGGCGGGCACGGTGGCCATTCCCGGAGAACACGGCTGGAGCCACTAAGCCGTGATGTCCCCATAAAGATCAACTACCCATGCACATCCGGAGCAACTGTCACCAGCAGTAAAGAGTCTGTCTTTTGCCCTAGCCCTCGGCGAACACGACACCGGCCCACCGAAAGGTAGATCCTCTGCGGGCCAGTAACAGCTGGACTACTTATCGTCTCTGCCGCGACCTGCAATCGAAGAGACCAGAAGAGCGACACCCCATGGCCCCATCACCAACAGCGGCCACGGGAAAATCTCCTCCCACGTCCCCAGACTGACGGCCAACCAGATGACCCAGTTGATTCCGCTCGCCATAGCCCAGATGGCCCATGCCCCCTTCAGGCCACCGTCCTTTTCCGACTTCTTCTCCGGAACGGCGGTCGCCCGTGCGGTATACGCCCGCAGATCGACATGAGGCAGGTCCCGGGTCAGCACGCCGAGTTCGCCATGGGTCTTCGACCGGTAGACCTGGTCCAGGCGCTCGTCGAACTCCTCGACGTTCAACCTG
This sequence comes from Sinosporangium album, assembly GCF_900100605.1. Lineage (GTDB taxonomy): Bacteria > Actinomycetota > Actinomycetes > Streptosporangiales > Streptosporangiaceae > Sinosporangium > Sinosporangium album. Next base: position 102,530 of record NZ_FNCN01000017.1, read on the forward strand.
CCCTCGGCGTAGTGCTCACGAAGCACCGCCGCGACACGGTCACGGTCGGCGTCAGACGCCCTCATCTCCGGACTAGACGCCATCGCCATCCACTCCCGCGCTCAAGGACCGGCAGCGACCGGCCCGTCTGGCCTATCCCTGCCCGGCGGTGCCGGGTCTGGCCGCCTCTCCGAGAAGCAGCGACAGGCGCTCGGCGCCGCCGTCGAGAGCGGTGAGCACCCAAGGTCCATTATGTGTCACAGCCACGCTGTGCTCGAAGTGCGCGGAAGCCTTTCCGTCGATGGTGACAACGGTCCAATCGTCGGCCAGCACCTTGGTCTTGTCGGTGCCGAGATTGACCATCGGCTCGATCGCGAAACACATGCCGGCCTCGAACCGCGGCCCTCTGCCCGGCCGACCGTGGTTGGCCACCCACGGGTCCATGTGCATCTCCGTGCCGATGCCGTGCCCGCCGTATTCCTGAGGAATTCCGTACGTGCCCTGCTGAGAACGAACGTAGCTCTCGATCTCGTGGCCGATGTCCGAGAGCCGACGGCCGACCGTGAGCGCCGAGATGCCGCGCCACATGGCCTCTTCCGTCACGCGCATCAGCTCGGTGAGCGCGGGGTCGACCTCGCCGACGGGCACGGTGATGGCCGCGTCGCCGTGCCAGCCGTCGAGAATCGCGCCGCAGTCGATGGAGATGACGTCGCCCTCGCGCAGTTTTCGGGCATCCCGGGGGATTCCGTGGACGACTTCATCGTTGACCGAAGCGCAAATCGTCCCGGGAAAGCCCTGGTAGCCCTTGAAGGAGGGCACCGCACCCTGCGAACGGATGAACTTCTCCGCGATGGCGTCGAGGTCGAGCGGCGTCAGGCCGGGCTCCACCGACTCGCGCAGCAACTGGAGCGTACGGCCCACCACCAGGCCCGCTTCGCGCATCTTCTCCAGCTGTTCAGGTGTCTTGACCTGAATCCCATGTCGGTTCTTCTTGAACAAGTACGGCACCCCCTGGGGTGGTTCAACGGGCAGCAAGGGAGCCCAATTCCCCTGATTGTGCCCTAAGAATCGGCGTGGCAAATCCCAGAACGCCTGACGGAATCATGCAAAAGCGCCACCCGTGTGAATGCACGGATGGCGCGTGACGACCACTGCGTCGCTTGGAACCCGCCGATAGAGGGCCCTGCACTGACCTCGGACCTCGGGCCGGCGGGAAACGCCGCCTCGTTGGGGCGCATCCCGGCCCGGCGGTCCTCACACAGGACTTCTAGTCGATGAACGGCTTCAAGGCTTCCATGGACCGCTGAGTGACCTCCTCAACGGGCCCGGTCGCGTCAACGCCGACCAGGAGGTTCTCAGAGGCGTAGAAGGACACGAGCGGCGCCGTCTGCCGAGCGTAGACCTCAAGGCGGTGCCGTACGGTCTCTTCCTTGTCGTCGTCGCGCTGGAAGAGCGGGCCGCCGCAGACATCGCAGATGTCATCGCGTTTGTCGTCGAACTCCACGTGGGAGATGTGCCCGCACTGCGCGCACGTGCGACGCCCGGCCAGGCGGCGGACGACCTCCTCGTCGTCCACCACCAGTTCTAGAACGATATCGAGTCCGCTGCCCATCTCGGCGAGCATCTTCTTCAAGACCTCTGCCTGCGGCACGTTTCTCGGGAAGCCGTCGAGCAGGAAGCCGTCCTGCGCGTCCTTCTCAGCGAGGCGGTTGCGGACCATGGCGATGGTCACCTCGTCGGGAACGAGGTCGCCGCGGTCCATGTACTCCTTGGCAAGCTTGCCGAGTTCCGTGCCGCCCGAGACGTTGGCACGGAAGATGTCACCTGTCGAAATCTTCGGGATGGACAGGTTAGATGCGATGAACTGGGCCTGCGTCCCCTTACCCGCTCCGGGGGGCCCGACCAGGACGAGGCGCACTACTTCAGGAAGCCTTCGTAGTTCCGCTGCTGTAGCTGGCTTTCGATCTGCTTCACCGTGTCAAGGCCGACACCAACCATGATCAGAATGCTCGTCCCTCCGAACGGGAAGTTCTGACTCGCACCGGCCACCGCCAGAGCGACGATCGGCACCATGGAGATGAGACCAAGATACAGAGCGCCTGGAGCGGTGAGACGGGTGAGCACGTAGTTCAGGTACTCAGCCGTCGGCCGGCCCGGACGGATGCCCGGAATGAACCCACCGTACTTCTTCATGTTGTCAGCCACTTCAACGGGGTTGAACGTGATGGACACGTAGAAGTAGGTGAAGAACACAATAAGCAGGAAGAAAGTGATCATGTAGGCCGGGGTATCCCCAGTGACCAGGTTCTGCGAGATCCACTGCACGACGGCGTTGGGATTCTCCGAGGACGCGAACAGCGTGGTCACGAGTTGCGGCAGGTAGAGCAGCGAGGAAGCGAAGATCACCGGGATGATGCCCGCCTGGTTGACCTTGAGCGGGATGTAGGTCGAGGTGCCGCCGTACATCCTCCGGCCCACCATGCGCTTGGCGTACTGCACGGGGATGCGGCGCTGAGCCTGCTCGACGAAGACCACCGCGGCGATCATGAAGACGCCCACGACCATCACCGCGGTGAACGTCCAGGCGCTGGCGCGGAAGATGTTCATCAGCTCGGCGGGGAAGACCGCGACCACCTGCGTGAAGATCAGGATGGACATGCCGTTGCCGATGCCCCGGTCGGTGATGAGCTCGCCGAGCCACATGACCACAGAGGTGCCGGCGGTCATGACGATCACCATGGTGATAATGGTGATCGGGTCTTGGTTGATCAGAAGTGGCTCGCGGCAGTTCTGGAAGAGCTGACCTGTTCGCGCGAGCGCCACAAAGGCGGTCGACTGGAGAACGGCCAATCCAATGGTGAGATAACGCGTGTATTGCGTAATCTTGGCGGTGCCGGACTGCCCCTCCTTCTTCAGGGCCTCCAGCCTCGGAATCACCACTGTGAGCAACTGAAGAATGATGCTGGCCGTGATGTACGGCATGATGCCCAGGGCGAACACCGACAGCTTCAGCAGCGCGCCACCACTGAAAAGCTGCACCATCCCGTAGATGTTGCCGGCCTCGCCCTGCGTGGCTTCAGCAAGGCATCGGCGGACGTTGTCCGTGTGCACACCAGGTGTGGGAAGAACCGAGCCGAGGCGGAACAGCGCGATGATGCCCAATGTGAAGAGCAACTTATTGCGCAGGTCCGGGGTACGGAACGCCCGGGTAATCGCGGTCAGCACGGTCCCTCCTGCGCGCCTATCAGGCGGTATCGGTCAACGATGGTGCGGGGGTGGTCCATCGGAATTCTCATGTCATTGAGCATTGCCGAGGCGGGCAAACGGCCCGCTGTCCAGCGAACTCTAACGCACCGAGGGCGCGAGGGCCTATCACGAACCCCCGCGCCTCGCATACAAAGCTATTTTCATCCGGCCGGAGGGCCGATCCGGACGATCACCCCAGAACAGAACGTTCTCCTGCTCTCGTCTGACCGCCCGGCCAACGCCTCCAACCGGATGGGAAACGCCCAGTTCACAGCTCGGTGACGGAGCCCCCGGCCGCGGTGATCCTCTCACGCGCGCTGGCGGAGAAGGCATGCACCTTCACGTCCAACGCGACAGAGATCTCGCCGGTTCCCAGAACCTTGACGAGCTGGTTCTTGCGCACGGCACCCTTGGCGACGAGCGCCTCGACGGTGACCTCGCCGCCCGCCGGGAAAAGCTCAGCGAGCTTGTCCAGGTTGACGACCTGGTACGTCGTCTTGAACATCGCGTTGGAGAAGCCCTTCAGCTTCGGAACGCGCATCTGGAGCGGAATCTGACCACCCTCGAAACCGAGCGGGGTCGTCTTCCTGGCCTTCGTGCCCTTGGTGCCGCGGCCGGCCGTCTTGCCCTTGGAGCCCTCGCCGCGGCCCTTGCGGGTCTTGGCCTTGTTGGAGCCACGGGCCGGACGCAGGTCGTGGAGCTTGAGCGGAGTGTTCTCGGACATGACTAGTCGACCTCTTCCACGTCGACGAGGTGCGTCACCACGGCGACCATGCCCCGGATCTCCGGACGGTCCTCCTTGACGACGACGTCGCCGATTCGCTTCAGGCCAAGCGAGCGCAGCGAGTCACGCTGGTTCTGCTTGCCACCGATCTTGGACCGGACCTGGGTGATCTTCAGACGTGCCATCGACTAGCTCACCGCCTTGGCCGCGGCAGCGGCCTCGGCGATGCCCTCGGCACGAGCCTTGAGCATCGCCTTGGGGGCGACGTCCTCGATCGGCAGACCACGGCGGGCCGCGATCTCCTCGGGGCGGCTGAGGCCCTTCAGAGCGGCGACCGTGGCGTGCACGATGTTGATCGGGTTGTCGGAGCCGAGCGACTTCGACAACACGTCGTGGATGCCGGCGCACTCGAGCACGGCGCGCACCGGACCACCGGCGATGACGCCGGTACCAGCCGACGCCGGACGCAGGAAGACGACTCCGGCGGCCTCCTCACCCTGCACGGTGTGCGGGATGGTGCCCTGGATGCGCGGAACCTTGAAGAAGTGCTTCTTGGCCTCTTCGACACCCTTGGCGATGGCCGCGGGGACTTCCTTGGCCTTGCCGTAGCCGACACCGACCAGGCCGTTGCCGTCACCGACGACAACCAGGGCGGTGAAGCTGAAGCGACGACCACCCTTCACGACCTTGGCCACTCGGTTGATCTTTACGACGCGCTCGATGTACGAGACGCCCTTGTCTGCGGCGCCACCGCGGCGATCGTCACGACGGTCCCGCCGCTCGCCACCGCCGCCGGCACCGCGGCGCGGAGCTGCAGCCATCAGTGGTTCCTCTTCTCGTTGCTCATAAGACGGGCCTTGGGGTGCGATCCTCGGGAAGGAGTCATCAGAACTCCAGCCCGCCCTCACGGGCGCTGTCCGCGAGGGCCGCGATGCGACCCGCGTAGCGGTTACCACCGCGGTCGAAGACCACAGCGGCGATCCCGGCGGCCTTGGCCCGCTGAGCGAGAAGCTCGCCGACCTGCTTCGCCTTGTCGGTCTTGTTGCCCTCGGCCGTGCGCAGGGAGCCGTCCAGCGTGGACGCGCTGACCAGCGTGTGGCCGATGGAGTCGTCGACGATCTGCACGAAGATGTGCTTGGTCGAGCGGTTGACGACGAGACGCGGACGCTCCGCCGTACCGACGACCTTCTTGCGGACTCGGCGGTGGCGACGGGCCCGCGAGAGTGCGCGGGCGGCCATGTGCTTGCCGAACGCAACCTTGCCAGCCATGTCTACCTACCAGCCTTTCCGACCTTGCGGCGGATCACTTCACCCTGGTAGCGCACACCCTTGCCCTTATACGGGTCGGGCTTGCGCAGCTTGCGGATGTTGGCGGAGACCTCACCGACCCGCTGCTTGTCGATGCCCTCCACGTGGAACAGGGTGGGCTTCTCAACGCGGAAGGTGATGCCCTCCGGCGCGTCGACGATCACCGGGTGGCTGAAGCCCAAGGAGAACTCCAGTTGCGTGGGGCCCTTGGCCTGCACGCGGTAACCGACGCCGACGATCTCCAGCGTCTTGCTGTAACCCTGCGTGACGCCGCCCACCATGTTGGCGATCAGCGTGCGAGACAGTCCGTGCAGAGCACGGACCTTGTTCTCGTCATTCGGGCGCGTGACGGCGATGGTGCCGTCCTCAGCGCGAGCCACCTCGATGGGCTCGGCGACCCGGTGCGAGAGCGTGCCCTTCGGGCCCTTGACCGTGACATCCCGGCCGTCGATGGTGATGTCTACACCATTCGGTACGGGGATGGGCAGCCGTCCGATTCGCGACATGCTGTGCTTCCTCCCCTCGTTACCAAACGTAGGCGAGGACTTCCCCGCCCACACCACGCTTGCCGGCCTGCTTGTCGGTCATGAGACCGGCGGACGTCGAGATGATCGCGACGCCCAGCCCGCCCAGGACCTTGGGCAGGTTGTCCTTCTTTGCATAGACCCGCAGACCGGGCTTGGAAACCCGTCGCAGGCCCGCGAGCGCCCGCTCGCGAGTCGGCCCGAACTTCAGCTCCACCACGAGGTTCTTTCCGACCTTGGCGTCCTCGACGGACCAGGTCTGGATGTAACCCTCCTGCTGGAGGATCTCGGCGATGTGCGCCTTGATCTTCGAGTACGGCATGGCCACGCTGTCGTGGTAAGCCGAGTTCGCGTTACGCAGACGAGTAAGCATGTCTGCGATCGGGTCGGTCATCGTCATGGCCGGTGGCCCTCCTCGCCGCGGTTTCCCTGCCGGGACCTTCGGCGTGGTCGTGGGCGCTTCAGGCAGCGCCCGGTTGATATGACTTCTCCTGCGGGGCGATGACCCCGCACTCCCCCGTACGGCACGGGCACACGACCCGCGCCGTACGAAGGGGTGGCGTGCCTATCGGAACGTCACCAACTGGACTTGGTGATGCCGGGCAGCTCGCCCCGGTGCGCCATCTCGCGGAAGCAGACACGGCAAAGGCCGAACTTGCGGTAGACGGCGCGGGGCCGGCCACAGCGAGAGCACCGAGTGTACGCCCGGACGTCGAACTTCTGCTTGCGCGCAGCCTTGGCGATCAGCGACTTCTTAGCCATGATCAGGCCTCCTTGAAGGGGAAGCCGAGAAGCTTGAGAAGCGCCCGGCCCTCGTCGTCATTCGTCGCGGTGGTCACGACCGTGATGTCCATGCCCCGCTGGCGGTCGACCTTGTCCTGGTCGACCTCGTGGAACATGACCTGCTCGGTGAGACCGAAGGTGTAGTTCCCGTTGCCGTCGAACTGCTTGGGCGACAGGCCGCGGAAGTCACGGATACGCGGCAGCGCCAGCGACAGCAGCCGGTCCATGAACTCCCACATCCGGTCGCCGCGCAGCGTGACGTGCGCGCCGATGGGCATGCCCTCGCGAAGCTTGAACTGCGCGATCGACTTGCGGGCCCTGGCGATGGCCGGCTTCTGCCCGGTGATCGCGGTCAGGTCGCGGACCGCGCCCTCGATCAGCTTGGAGTCGCGGGCGGCCTCGCCGACGCCCATGTTCACCTTGATCTTGGTGATCGTGGGCACCTGCATGATGTTCTGGATCTCGAACTGCTCACGCAGTTTCGCGATGATCTCTTCGCGGTAGCGCTGCTTGAGCCGCGGGATCGTGCGCTCTTCCGTCGTGGCGCTCATCACTTGTCCTCACCCGAATCGTCGGACGCGGCCTCGGCCTCGGCCTTCTTAGCGGGCTTGTCGTCCTTCTTCGCCTCTTCATCCTTGAGCTTCTTGACGTTGCTCACGTGGATGGGCGCCTCCATGGTCTGCACGCCGCCGGTCTTGGCGCCGCGCGGACCCTGGTGGGTCTCCTTCGAGTGCTTCTTGATCATGTTGACGCCCTCGACCACCACACGCTCGTCGCGCGGGTAGGCGGCGATCACACGACCCTTCGCACCCTTGTCCTTACCGGCGATGACCAGAACGAGGTCACCCTTCTTCACATGCAGCTTCGGCATTTAGAGCACCTCCGGAGCGAGCGAGATGATGCGCATGAACTTCTTCTCGCGCAGCTCGCGGCCGACCGGACCGAAGATACGCGTGCCCCTGGGGTCACCACTGTCCTTGATGATGACGGCGGCGTTCTCGTCGAAGCGGATGTAGGAGCCGTCGGGGCGGCGGCGCTCCTTGCGGGTGCGCACCACGACAGCCTTGACAACGTCGCCCTTCTTCACGCCGCCACCGGGAAGGGCGTCCTTCACCGTAGCGACGATGACGTCGCCGATACCCGCGTAGCGCCGACCCGAGCCGCCGAGCACGCGGATGCAGAGAATCTCCTTGGCACCCGTGTTGTCGGCGACCTTGAGCCGCGACTCCTGCTGGATCACGTCAACTCCCGTGTGTCGCGCTGGTTCTCACCGTCTGGGTGAGCCTGGCGGAACTGGTTATGGTCTTAGTCCCTGAGAGCCGGATTTCCGACTTCCCAGGGGGAAACGCCCGCGTGGGGGGTGAATGGTCACCCCCCATTGGGCGATCTACTTGGCCCGCTCGAGGATCTCGACGACGCGCCACCGCTTGGTGGCGGACAGCGGCCGGGTCTCCATCAGGAGCACGCGGTCACCGACGCCACACTCGTTCTTCTCGTCATGCGCCTTGTACTTGGTCGTACGACGGATGACCTTGCCGTACAGCGGGTGCTTGACGCGGTCTTCCACCGCGACAACGACGGTCTTGTCCATCTTGTCGCTGACGACCAGGCCCTCACGGGTCTTGCGGTAGTTCCGCGTCGCCTTCTCAGTTGTCTCAGCCATCGCTCGATTCCTTGTCGTCCTTCACAACGATGCCGAGCTCCTGCTCCCGCATCACGGTGTAGATACGGGCGATCTCGCGGCGGACGGCACGCAGCCGCCCGTGGCTCTCCAACTGGCCGGTCGCGGCCTGGAAGCGGAGGTTGAACAGCTCCTCCTTCGCCTCCTTCAGCTTGGCGACCAGTTCGTCCCGGTCCTGCACCCGCAGCTCACCGGCGGTCAGGCCCTTAGCCATCACGCCTCACCCACTTCTCGCTTGACGAACCGGCACTTCATCGGAAGCTTGTGCATCGCACGCCGCAGCGCCTCACGGGCCACCGGCTCGGCCACGCCCGACAGTTCGAACATGACGCGACCGGGCTTGACGTTCGCGATCCACCACTCGGGAGAACCCTTACCGGAACCCATACGGGTCTCAGCCGGCTTCTTCGTGAGCGGACGGTCCGGATAGATGTTGATCCACACCTTGCCACCACGACGGATGTGACGCGTCATGGCGATACGGGCGGACTCGATCTGGCGGTTGGTCACATAGGCGTGCTCAAGCGCCTGGATCCCATACTCGCCGAAGACGACGCGCGTGCCGCCCTTGGCCATACCACTGCGGTCGGGCCGGTGCTGCTTACGGTGCTTGACCCTGCGAGGGATCAGCATGGTCAGCTCCCTTCAGCACCCGGCTGCTCCGCCGGGCCGCTCTCGGGCGCCCCGACGGGCGCGGTGGATTCGGTCCTCTGCCCGCGGCCACCCCGGGAACCACCCTCGCGGCCACGGCCACCGCGGCCACGCTGCGGACGGTCGGTGCGGTCGCGACGCTGGCCGGCGGCACGGGCGCCGGCGGCGGCGGCCTCACGCTCGGCGCGGCTGGTCGGGGCCTCGCCCTTGTAGATCCACACCTTCACGCCGATACGGCCGAAGGTGGTGCGGGCCTCGTAGAAGCCGTAGTCGATGTCGGCGCGCAGCGTGTGCAGCGGCACACGACCCTCGCGGTAGAACTCCGACCGGGACATCTCCGCGCCGCCCAGACGACCCGAGCACTGCACCCGGATGCCCTTGGCGCCGCTCTTCATGGCCGACTGCATCGCCTTGCGCATGGCGCGGCGGAACGAGACACGGCTGGAGAGCTGCTCGGCCACACCCTGAGCGACGAGCTGAGCGTCGATCTCGGGGTTCTTGACCTCAAGGATGTTGAGCTGCACCTGCTTCTTGGTGAGCTTCTCCAGGTCACCGCGGATGCGGTCGGCCTCCGCGCCGCGGCGGCCGATGACGATGCCCGGCCGGGCGGTGTGGATGTCGACCTGCACACGGTCGGTCGTGCGCTCGATCTCGACCTTGGAGATGCCGGCCCGCTCCATGCCGCGCTGCAGCATGCGGCGGATGGCGACGTCCTCGGCCACGTAGGACTTGTACAGCTTGTCGGCGTACCACCGGCTCTTGAAGTCGGTCGTGATGCCGAGGCGGAACCCGTGCGGGTTAACCTTCTGGCCCACTAGCGGGTCCTTCCCTTCGGCTTGCCCTGGCCCGCGGGCCGGGACTCGACGATCACAGTGATGTGGCTCGTCCGCTTGTTGATCCGATAGGCACGGCCCTGGGCACGGGGGCGGAACCGCTTCAGCGTCGGCCCCTCGTCGACCCACGCGCGGCTCACGACAAGCGTGTCGCGGTCGAGCTTGAAGTTGTGCTCCGCGTTCGCCATGGCGCTCGAAAGCACCTTGTAGATCGGCTCACTCGCCGACTGGGTGGCGAACTGCAGTACGGCCTGCGCCTCCGAAGCGGGCAGCCCGCGAATGAGGTCCACCACGCGGCGGGCCTTCTGGGGCGTGACGCGGACAAACCGCGCCTGAGCCCTGGCTTCCATCGCTTACTCCTCTTATAACTTCGAAAGGCGCTTATCGCCGACTGCGGCGGTCTTCCTTGACGTGGCTGCGGAACGTCCGCGTCGGAGCGAACTCACCCAGCTTGTGGCCGATCATCGAGTCGGTGATGAACACCGGCACGTGCTTGCGGCCGTCGTGCACGGCGATCGTGTGGCCGATCATGTCGGGCACGATCATGGAGCGGCGCGACCACGTCTTGATGACGTTCTTGGTGCCCTTCTCGTTCTGGACGTCGACCTTCTTCTGAAGGTGGTGGTCCACGAAGGGGCCCTTCTTAAGGCTACGTGGCATATCGGCTGCTCCTACCGCTTCTTCCTCTTGCTGCGACGTCGGATGATCAGGCGGTCGCTCGGCTTGTTCGCCTGGCGGGTGCGGCCTTCCGGCTTGCCCTTGGGGTTGACCGGGTGGCGACCACCGGAGGTCTTGCCCTCACCACCACCGTGCGGGTGGTCGACCGGGTTCATCGCGACACCGCGGACGGTCGGACGCTTGCCCTTCCACCGCATACGGCCGGCCTTACCCCAGTTGATGTTGGCCTGCTCGGCGTTGCCGACCTGGCCCACCGACGCGCGGCAACGCACGTCGACCATGCGCATTTCGCCCGAGGGCATACGCAGCGTGGCGTACTGGCCCTCCTTGGCGAGGAGCTGGATCTGCGCACCGGCGGAACGGCCCAGCTTGGCGCCGCCGCCCGGCCTCAGCTCCACCGCATGGATGAAGGTACCGGTCGGGATGTTGCGCAGCGGCAGGCAGTTGCCCGGCTTGATGTCGGCCCCGGGGCCGTTCTCAATGCGGTCGCCCTGCTTGATGCCGGTCGGCGCGATGATGTAGCGCTTCTCGCCATCGGCATAGTGCAGCAGAGCGATGCGGGAGGTGCGGTTCGGGTCGTACTCGATGTGAGCGACCTTGGCCGGGATGCCGTCCTTGTCGTTCCGCTTGAAGTCGATGATGCGGTAGGCACGCTTGTGGCCGCCGCCCTGGTGGCGGGCGGTGATACGGCCGTGGACGTTACGGCCGCCCTTGCCGTGCAGGGGAGCAAGCAGCGACTTCTCCGGCGTGCTGCGCGTGATCTCGGAGAAGTCCGAGACGCTGGCGCCGCGGCGACCTGGAGTCGTCGGCTTGTACTTACGGATGCCCATCTTTTTCGTTCATCCTTTGTCGTCATCGGGTCCGTCCTACGTGGCGGTCGGACGGACCCCTTCGTACCGGTCGAGTTCGCCTACTCGACCTGGATCCACCGGGGTGAACCGCGGGTCATGTACGGCTTACTCGTCCATCTGCTGGCTTGTCGGCCACGGACGCGCTGGTTCAGCCGATCTGGCCGAAGATGTCGATCCGGTCGCCCTCTACCAGGCTCACAATCGCGCGCTTGGTGTCGGGCCTCTTGCCGAAGCCGTGGCGGGTGCGCTTGCGCTTACCCTGCCGGTTGATCGTGTTCACGCTGGTGACCTTGACCCCGAAGATCTGCTCAACGGCGATCTTGATCTGGGTCTTGTTCGCGGTCGGCTTCACCAGGAACGTGTACTTGTTGTGCTCGTCGATCAGGCCGTAGCTCTTCTCGGAGACGATCGGCTTGATGATGACGTCACGCGGGTCGGCGATCTTCTCCATCAGGCGTCTTCCTTCGCGCTCTCGCTGCCGCCGGTCGCCGAGAGGCGTGCCACGACCTGCTCGTACGCCTCCTGCGTGAAGACGACGTCGTCGTGCAGCAGCACGTCGTAGGTATTGAGCTGGCCCGCGTCCAGCAGGTGGACCTCAGGAACGTTGCGCAGGCTCATCCAGGTGAGCTCATCGCCCTCGTCGACAACGACGAGCACGCTGGCGGCCTTGGTCACCTTGCGCAGCGCCTCGAGCGCCGCCTTGGTCTTCGGGGTCTCGCCGGTGACGAGACCGCTGACCACGTGGACCTGGCCGCTGGCGGCCCGGTTCGACAGCGCGCCGCGCAGAGCGGCGGCCTTCATCTTCTTCGGGGTCTTCTGCGCGTAGTCACGCGGCACCGGGCCGTGGACGACGCCACCGCCGGTGAACTGCGGCGCACGGGTCGAACCCTGACGGGCCCGGCCGGTGCCCTTCTGCCGGTACGGCTTCTTGCCGCCACCGCTGACCTCGCCCCGCGTCTTGGTCTTGTGGGTGCCCTGCCGGCGAGCGGCGAGCTGGGCCACCACGACCTGGTGCATCAGCGGGATGTTGACCTTCGCGCCGAAGACGGCTTCCGGAAGCTCGACCGTGCCGGTCTTGGCGCCGGCCGCGTCGAGGACGTCGATGGTGCTCACTTGCTGGCCCCCTTCTTGGCCGCGGTGCGGATGAGGACCAGACTGCCGTTGGCGCCAGGGATCGCACCCTTGATGAGAATCAGGTTCTTCTCAACGTCGACGGCGTGGACCTTGAGGCTCTGGATCGTCTTGCGCACGTTGCCCATGCGGCCGGCCATCCGGACACCCTTGAAGACGCGACCGGGGGTCGCGCATCCGCCGATGGAGCCGGGCGAACGGTGCTTGCGCTGGGTGCCGTGGGAGGCGCCCAGACCGCCGAAGCCGTGCCGCTTCATGACACCGGCGAAGCCCTTACCCTTGCTCTTGCCCGTCACGTCGACGAACTGGCCGGCCTCGAAGGTGTCGGCCAGGAGCTCCTGGCCGATCGTGTACTCGCTCGCGTCGTCCGTGCGGATCTCGGTGAAGTAGCGGCGCGGGGTGATGTCGTGCTTGCGCAGGTAGTCACCCAGCGGCTTGTTGACCTTGCGCGGGTCGACCTGTCCGAACCCGAGCTGGATGGCGGAATAGCCGTCACGGTCGGGAGTGCGGACCCGGGTCACCACGCACGGACCGGCCTCGACCACGGTGACCGGGACGATCCGGTTATCCGCATCGAAGACCTGGGTCATGCCGAGCTTCTTGCCCAGGACGCCCTTGATCTGCTTAGCCATGTCAGTGCGTTCCCTCAGAGCTTGATCGAAATGTCGACGCCGGCGGGGAGGTCGAGACGCATGAGCGAGTCGACGGTCTTGGGCGTCGGGTCGATGATGTCAATGAGCCGCTTGTGCGTGCGCATCTCGAAGTGCTCGCGGCTGTCCTTGTACTTGTGCGGCGAACGGATGACGCAGTACACGTTCTTCTCGGTCGGCAGCGGAACCGGTCCCGCGACCTTGGCGCCGGTCCGCGTCACCGTCTCCACGATCTTCTTGGCCGAGCTGTCGATGACCTCGTGGTCATAGGCCTTAAGCCGGATGCGGATCTTCTGTCCCGCCATAGTGGCCTCGGTGTCCTTCGCTGTCGTCCTGTAAAAGCTTCGTGCGGCCTTCTGCCGCTATGGGTGACCCCCGGCCAACCCATTCCGTGATCTTGCAGGTGTTTCGAGCGACTCGAAACCACTGCGAGATCACGGCCCGGATCCCGGTGGCCCTGGAGCATGTCACCTGACTGTGCCCCATCGTGGTTAGGCGGTCGGCCCCTGAACCGGGGCCGACCGCCGCCCCGCGGTCGTGTTACTTGACGATCTTGGTTACTCGACCGGCGCCGACGGTGCGGCCACCCTCGCGGATCGCGAACTTGAGGTTGTCCTCCATCGCGATCGGCTGGATGAGCTGGATGGACATCTCGGTGTTGTCACCGGGCATGACCATCTCGGTGCCCTCGGGCAGGTTGACAACGCCCGTCACGTCAGTCGTACGGAAGTAGAACTGCGGACGGTAGTTGTTGAAGAACGGCGTGTGCCGGCCGCCCTCGTCCTTGGACAGGATGTAGACCTGAGCCTCGAACTCGGTGTGCGGGGTGGTCGTGCCCGGCTTGATGATGCACTGGCCGCGCTCGACGTCCTCGCGCTTGATGCCGCGGAGGAGCAGACCGACGTTGTCACCGGCCTGACCCTCATCGAGGAGCTTGCGGAACATCTCGACACCGGTGACGGTGGTCGTGGTGTGCTTCTCCCGGATGCCGATGATGTCGACGGTCTCGTTGACCTTGACGACACCGCGCTCGATACGGCCGGTGACGACGGTGCCGCGACCGGTGATCGAGAACACGTCCTCGATCGGCATGAGGAACGGCTTGTCGGTGTCACGAACCGGCTCGGGGACGTTGTCGTCCACGGCGGTCATGAGCTCGACGATGGAGTCGCCCCACTTCTCGTCGCCCTCCAGCGCCTTGAGCGCGGAGACGCGGACGACCGGCAGGTCGTCGCCGGGGAACTCCTGAGCGGAGAGGAGCTCGCGGACCTCGAGCTCGACGAGCTCCAGGATCTCCTCGTCGTCCACCATGTCGGCCTTGTTCAGGGCGACGACGATGTAGGGAACACCGACCTGGCGGGCCAGGAGCACGTGCTCCTTGGTCTGCGGCATCGGGCCGTCGGTGGCGGCGACCACGAGGATCGCACCGTCCATCTGAGCGGCACCGGTGATCATGTTCTTGACGTAGTCGGCGTGACCGGGGCAGTCCACGTGGGCGTAGTGGCGCTTCTCGGTCTGGTACTCGACGTGGGCGATGGAGATGGTGATACCGCGTGCCTTCTCCTCGGGCGCCTTGTCGATCTTGTCGAACGGGGTCGCCTCGTTGAGGTGCGGGAAACGGTCGTGGAGCACCTTGGTGATCGCCGCGGTCAGAGTGGTCTTGCCGTGGTCGATGTGCCCAATGGTGCCGATGTTCACGTGCGGCTTGTTCCGCTCGAACTTGGCCTTGGCCACTGCTCTGTCTCCTTAGAGATTCTGACTTGACTTTCTTAACTCCGGCTCGGGGAGCGTCGCCCCGGGCCCACCGAGGTGGGCCCGTAGGCGGGGCTACTCTCCGCGAGCCTTCGCGACGATCTCCTTGGCGATGCCCGGGGGCACCTCCGCGTAGGAGTCGAACTGCATGCTGTAGACGGCCCGGCCTTGGGTCTTGCTACGCAGGTCACCCACGTAGCCAAACATCTCGGACATCGGCACGAGAGCGGTGACTACCTTCGCTCCGCTCCGGTCCTCCATGGCCTGGATCTGTCCACGGCGGCTGTTGAGGTCGCCGATCACGTCGCCCATGTATTCCTCGGGCGTCGTGACTTCGACGGCCATGACGGGCTCGAGCAGAACCGCGTCGGCACGGCGCGCGGCCTCCTTGAAGACCATCGAACCGGCGATCTTGAAGGCCATCTCCGAGGAGTCGACCTCGTGGAAGGCGCCGTCTTTCAGCGTCACCTTCACACCGACCATCGGGTAGCCGGCGAGGACGCCGAACTCGGCGGCCTCCTGCGCACCCGCGTCCACCGACGGGATGTACTCCCGGGGGATGCGGCCACCACTGACCTTGTTCGCGAACTCGTAACCGTCGTTGCCCTCGCCCAGCGGCTCAAGGTCGATGATGACGCGCGCGAACTGACCGGAACCACCGGTCTGCTTCTTGTGCGTGTATTCGACCTTCTGCACCGCGCGGCGAATGGTCTCGCGGTAGGCGACCTGCGGGCGACCGACGTTGGCCTCGACCTTGAACTCGCGGCGCATGCGGTCGACCAGGATCTCCAGGTGGAGCTCGCCCATGCCGGCGATCACGGTCTGCCCGGTCTCCTCGTCACGCCACACGCGGAAGGAGGGGTCCTCCTCCGCCAAGCGCTGGATCGCGGTCGACAGCTTCTCCTGGTCGCCCTTGGTCTTGGGCTCGATGGCGACGTTCATCACCGGCGCCGGGAAGTTCATCGACTCCAGGACGACCTGCTTCGCCGGGTCGGAGAGCGTGTCGCCGGTCGTGGTGTCCTTGAGGCCCATCACGGCGACGATCTGACCAGCGACAGCGGACGGGCGCTCCTCGCGCTTGTTCGCGTGCATCTGGTAGATCTTGCCGATGCGTTCCTTCTTGCCCTTGGTCGAGTTGACGACCGAAGTGCCGGCCTCGATCGTGCCCGAGTAGACCCGGATGTAGGTCAGCTTGCCCAGGTGCTGGTCGGCCATGATCTTGAAGGCCAGCGCCGAGAAGGACTCCTTCGGGTCGGCGGCCCGCTCGATCTTCTTCTCCTCGTCACCCACGGCGTGGCCCTCGATGGAGGGCACGTCGAGCGGCGACGGCAGGAAGGCCACGATCGCGTCGAGCAGGGGCTGCACACCCTTGTTCTTGAACGCGGTGCCGCACAAGACCGGGTTGAGGGTGCTTGCGATGGTCGCGCGCCGGATGGCGGCGATGAGCTGCTCCTCGGTGGGCTCGACGCCCTCAAGGAAGAGCTCCATCATCGCGTCGTCGTTCTCGGCGACGGTCTCCACAAGCTTGTCGCGCCACTCACGGGCGGCCTCGGCGTGGTCGGCCGGGATGTCGACCGTGTCGTACATCTCGCCCTTGGCCGCGTCGGCGCTCCACAGGAAGGCCTTCATCCTTACAAGGTCGATGACGCCCTTGAAGTCGGCCTCGACGCCCCACGGGAGCTGCACGACCAGCGGGGTCGCGCCGAGCCGGGAGACGATCATGTCGACGCAGCGGTGGAACTCCGCGCCGACCCGGTCCATCTTGTTGACGAAGCAGATCCGGGGCACGCCGTAGCGGTCGGCCTGACGCCACACCGTCTCCGACTGGGGCTCGACGCCGGCGACGGCGTCGAACACGGCGACGGCGCCGTCGAGGACGCGCAGCGAGCGCTCCACTTCGACGGTGAAGTCCACGTGACCGGGCGTGTCGATGATGTTGATCGTGTGATCAAGCCAGCTGCAGGTGGTCGCGGCGGAGGTGATGGTGATGCCGCGCTCCTGCTCCTGCTCCATCCAGTCCATCGTGGCTGCGCCCTCGTGGACCTCACCAAGCTTGTAATTGATGCCGGTGTAGAACAGGATGCGCTCAGTCGTGGTGGTCTTGCCCGCGTCGATATGGGCCATGATCCCGATGTTTCGGACCATTGCCAGGTCAAGAGCGGAAATGGTGGCCACTTCTCTCGCGTCCTCGTCGTCTCGTCGAACCCGCCGGTATTACCAGCGGTAGTGGGCGAAGGCCTTGTTGGACTCGGCCATCTTGTGGGTGTCCTCACGCCGCTTGACGCTGGCGCCGAGGCCGTTGCTGGCGTCGAGCAGCTCGTTCATGAGGCGCTCGGTCATGGTCTTCTCACGGCGCGCCCGGGAGTACTGCACGAGCCAGCGCAGCGCCAGCGTGGTGCTGCGCGCGGCACGCACCTCGACCGGCACCTGGTAGGTCGCGCCACCGACGCGGCGGCTGCGGACCTCGAGGGTCGGCTTCACGTTGTCGAGCGCACGCTTGAGCGTGACCACCGGGTCGTTGCCCGTCTTCTCCCTGCAGCCCTCAAGCGCGTCGTAGACGATCGTCTGCGCGAGCGAGCGCTTACCGTTGAGGAGCACCTTGTTGATCAGCGCGGTGACCAGCGGCGAGCTGTAGACCGGGTCGGCGACAAGCTGGCGGCGCCCGGGAGAACCCTTGCGAGGCATGTCAGCTCTTCTCCTTCTTCGCGCCGTAGCGGCTGCGGGCCTGCTTGCGGTTACGGACACCCTGCGTGTCGAGCGACCCGCGAATAATCTTGTAGCGGACGCCGGGGAGGTCCTTCACACGACCGCCACGCACGAGGACGATCGAGTGCTCCTGCAGGTTGTGGCCGACACCGGGGATGTAAGCAGTGACCTCAATGCCGTTGGTCAGCTTCACACGAGCGACCTTGCGCAGCGCCGAGTTGGGCTTCTTGGGGGTCGTGGTGTAGACGCGGGTGCACACACCGCGCCGCTGGGGGCTCCCCTTGAGCGCAGGAGTCTTGGTCTTAGTGACCTTGTCCTGCCGGCCCTTTCGGACCAACTGCTGAATTGTGGGCACTACGTCTGCCTTTCGTGCCTGAGGCCGGTTCTACGAAAAAACTGTTGGACAAGCAGTTTGCAGGCGCTGCCGGTGTCATGACCTGCGATTCTTCCCTCGCCTCCGACCCCCGCGCTCGGGCGTGTCGCGTAATTACCACGTCACTCCCGGCACCAGCCGGATATTGGGGAGGCCACACGGCGCTCTGCTCAACCCCCGGAACGAGAGCCCATAGGAGCACACGCATGAGAGCCCATGTAGCCACGGGCACGAAGGGAAAGACTACCCAGCCCGTTGCAACACGTCAAAACGGTTGCACTCCCAGGTCACCCGTGGCGGGTAACCGCAACATCGCGCCGTGGCTCCGCGGCCGGTATCCCTCCGGCCGCCATCAGACTCCCAATAAGTATACCCGCACTCGCACAGTGACGCGCACCCAAACGCTCGTCCCACACGGCGATCCCGTGTCAAGGTTCCCCCACGCACGACCGACCATGCATCAACAACCGGTGTTGTCCCGACAGCCTCCCGATACCCTCCCGACACCGCTACGAGCCCACGAGATCACGAGATCACGAGATCACGAGTCTCCGGTACGGCTACCGCCCCCGTCGACCACTCCCCCGCATTGCACCCGCATGGCACAAGCGGAGCACGCGCATCCCATCTCCGCGGCGTACACCGTCACCATGGGCCGATCCGCGGCACGCGCACCGCACTGCCGGCGGCGCGAGCCGTACAGCCCCACGGAACCGACAATGAGGGAACACCCCGGGAACGACCGAGCGCCCGGCCCCACACGGGGGCCGGGCGCTCGGTCCGCCTGCGACTAACGGTTGTACTGACCGAAGTCGTATTCCTCCAGCGGGACGGCTTCGCCGCTGCCGGAACCGAAGGTGTAGTCGGCGGCCGAGCCGTCGTAGCCACCCACGGTGTACATCGCGGCCTTGGCCTCCTCGGTCGGCTCCACCCGAATGTTGCGGTATTGGGGCATGCCCGTACCGGCCGGGATGAGCTTACCGATGATGACGTTCTCCTTCAGGCCGAGCAGCGGGTCCGACTTGGCGTGGATCGCCGCGTCGGTGAGGACCCGCGTCGTCTCCTGGAAGGAGGCCGCCGACAGCCACGACTCGGTGGCGAGCGACGCCTTGGTGATGCCCATGAGGACGGGACGGCCGGAGGCCGGCTGCCCGCCTTCCGCCACCACCTGGCGGTTGACCTGCTCGAACCGCGGCCGCTCGTAGAGGTCGCCCGGGAGCAGGTCGGTGTCGCCCGACTCCAGGACGTTCACCCGCTTGAGCATCTGGCGAACGATGATCTCGATGTGCTTGTCGTGAATCGACACACCCTGCGAGCGGTAGACCTTCTGGACCTCCGCCACCAGGTGGAGCTGCACGGCCCTCGGCCCGAGGATGCGCAGCACCTCGTTGGGGTTGACGGCACCGGCGATGAGCTGCTCGCCCACCTTGACGTGCTGCCCCTCCGAGATCAGCAGACGCGACCGCATCGAGACCGGGTATGCGATCTCTTCGGAGCCGTCGTCCGGAGTGATGACGACCTTCCGGGTCTTGTCCGTCTCGTCGACCCTGACCCGACCTGTGACCTCACTGATCGGGGCGACACCCTTGGGGATGCGCGCCTCGAAGAGCTCCTGGACACGGGGCAGACCGTGGGTGATGTCGGCACCGGCCACACCACCGGTGTGGAAGGTACGCATCGTGAGCTGCGTTCCGGGCTCACCGATCGACTGGGCGGCGATGATGCCGACCGCCTCGCCGACGTCCACCAGCTTGCCGGTCGCAAGCGAACGGCCGTAGCAGGTGGCGCAGACACCGATCTTGGCCTCGCAGACGAGCGCGCTGCGGGTGCGGACCATCTCGATGCCGGCCTCGACCAGCGCATTCACGTGGACGTCGGAGATGTCGACGCCCGCCGCCACGATGACCTTGCCGTCGACCTCGACGTCCTCGGCCAGGATGCGGCCGTGCACGTTGCTCTCGGCGTTCTCGGCCCTCGCCAGGGCGCCGGCCGAGTCGCGCTCGCCGACCGGCAGCGGAACGGCGCGGTCGGTGCCGCAGTCGATCTCGCGCACGATGACGTCCTGCGCCACGTCCACCAGACGACGGGTCAGGTAACCCGAGTCGGCAGTACGGAGCGCGGTGTCGGCGAGACCCTTCCGCTGGCCGTGGGTGGCGATGAAGTATTCCAGCACCGACAGGCCCTCGCGGAAGGAGGACTTGATCGGACGCGGGATCGTCTCACCCTTGGTGTTGGACACGAGGCCGCGGATGCCGGCGATCTGCCGGACCTGCATCTTGTTGCCTCGGGCGCCGGAGTTGACCATCATCCAGACCGAGTTGGTCGCCGGGAACGCGTTGACCATGTCGGTCTCGACGTCGGCGGTGGCGTGGGTCCAGATCTCGATGAGCTCCTGACGGCGCTCCTCGTCGGTGATCAGACCACGCTCGTATTCACGCTGGACCTTGTCGGCCCTGCGCTCGTACGACTCCATGATCACGGCCTTGTTCGGCGGCGCGACGACGTCCTCGATGGAGATCGTCACACCTGCCCGGGTCGCCCAGTGGAAGCCGGCGTCTTTCAAGGCGTCCAGCGAGGTCGCGACCTCGACCTTGGGGTACTTCTCCGCCAGCTCGTTGACGATGGCCGAGAGCTGCTTCTTCCCGACCTGGTAGTTCACGAACGGGAAGTTGTCCGGCAGC
Source organism: Sinosporangium album (assembly GCF_900100605.1). Classification (GTDB taxonomy): domain Bacteria; phylum Actinomycetota; class Actinomycetes; order Streptosporangiales; family Streptosporangiaceae; genus Sinosporangium; species Sinosporangium album. The sequence continues at coordinate 123,081 of NZ_FNCN01000017.1, forward strand.
GTCTGGTTGAACAGGCACCGGCCGAGCGTCGTCTCCAGGCGGAAGACCTCGCCCGCCTCCCAACCCTCGGGAGCCGACCAGCCACGCGGCGGCGGCACGTCCTTGATCCGGACCTGGATCCTGGCCTGCATGTCCAGCTCGCGGCGGTCGTAGGCCATCTGAGCCTCGGCCACGGAGGTGAAGACCCTGCCTTCACCCGCCGAGCCTTCCTTCTCCGTCGTGAGCCAGTAGAGACCGATGACCATGTCCTGGGTGGGCATCGTCACCGGCTTGCCGTCGGCCGGCTTGAGGATGTTGTTGGTCGACAGCATCAGGATGCGGGCCTCAGCCTGCGCCTCCGCCGACAGCGGCAGGTGGACGGCCATCTGGTCACCGTCGAAGTCCGCGTTGAACGCGGTGCAGACGAGCGGGTGGATCTGGATGGCCTTGCCCTCGACGAGCTGCGGCTCGAACGCCTGGATGCCGAGGCGGTGCAGGGTCGGCGCGCGGTTGAGCAGCACCGGGTGCTCGGTGATGACCTCTTCGAGCACATCCCACACGACCGGGCGGGCACGCTCGACCATGCGCTTGGCCGACTTGATGTTCTGCGCGTGGTTGAGGTCCACCAGGCGCTTCATCACGAACGGCTTGAACAGCTCCAGCGCCATCTGCTTGGGCAGACCGCACTGGTGCAGCTTGAGCTGCGGGCCGACGACGATGACCGAACGGCCGGAGTAGTCGACTCGCTTGCCGAGCAGGTTCTGGCGGAAGCGGCCCTGCTTGCCCTTGAGCATGTCGCTGAGGGACTTGAGGGGCCGGTTGCCGGGACCCGTGACGGGACGGCCGCGGCGGCCGTTGTCGAACAGGGCGTCGACGGCCTCCTGGAGCATCCGCTTCTCGTTGTTCACGATGATCTCGGGAGCGCCGAGGTCAAGGAGACGCTTGAGGCGGTTGTTCCGGTTGATGACCCTGCGGTACAGGTCGTTCAGGTCGGAGGTCGCGAACCGGCCACCGTCGAGCTGCACCATGGGGCGCAGGTCCGGCGGGATGACCGGGATGCAGTCGAGCACCATGCCGTTCGGCGAGTTGCGGGTGCTGAGGAACGCGGAGACCACCTTGAGCCGCTTGAGGGCGCGGGCCTTCTTCTGGCCCTTGCCGCTGCGGATCGTCTCGCGGAGGTTCTCGGCCTCGGCCTCAAGGTCGAAGTTGTTGAGACGCTCCTGGATGGCCTGCGCGCCCATGCCGCCGCGGAAGTAGCGGCCGAAGCGGTCGCGCATCTCGCGGTAGAGCAGTTCGTCGCCCTCAAGGTCTTGGACCTTGAGGTTCCTGAAGCGGCTCCACACCTCGTCGAGGCGGTCGAGCTCGCGCTGGGTGCGGTCGCGGAGCTGACGCATCTCGCGGTCGGCGCCCTCGCGGACCTTGCGGCGCTGGTCGCCCTTGGCACCCGCGGCCTCGAGCTCGGCGAGGTCGCTTTCGAGCTTCTTCTGCCGCGCCTCGATGTCGGCGTCGCGGCGCTGCTCGATGTGCTGCCGCTCGACGGAGATCTTGGCCTCCAGCGACGACAGGTCGCGCTCACGCATCTCGTTGTCGACATGCGTGATCATGTAGGCCGCGAAGTAGATGACCTTCTCCAGGTCCTTCGGGGCCAGGTCGAGCAGGTAGCCGAGGCGCGACGGGACGCCCTTGAAGTACCAGATGTGGGTGACCGGCGCGGCCAGCTCGATGTGGCCCATCCGCTCACGCCGCACCTTGGCGCGAGTCACCTCGACGCCACAGCGCTCACAGATGATGCCCTTGAAGCGGACGCGCTTGTACTTGCCGCAGTAGCACTCCCAGTCCCGGGTCGGACCGAAGATCTTCTCGCAGAAGAGTCCGTCCTTCTCCGGCTTGAGGGTGCGGTAGTTGATGGTTTCGGGCTTCTTGACCTCGCCGTGCGACCACTGGCGGATATCGTCGGCCGTCGCGAGGCCGATGCGCAGCTCGTCGAAGAAGTTGACGTCGAGCACTTCGTAATCCCCTTAGCGTTTGATCAGACCTCTTCGACACTGCTCGGCTCGCGCCGCGACAGGTCGATGCCGAGCTCCTCCGCCGCGCGGAAGACGTCCTCGTCGGTGTCCCGCATCTCGATGGACATGCCATCGCTGGACAGGACCTCGACGTTCAGGCAGAGCGACTGCATCTCCTTGATGAGGACCTTGAAGGACTCGGGGATGCCCGGCTCGGGGATGTTCTCGCCCTTGACGATCGCCTCGTATACCTTCACGCGCCCGAGAACGTCGTCGGACTTGATGGTCAGCAGCTCCTGCAGGGCGTAGGCGGCGCCGTACGCCTCCAGCGCCCACACCTCCATCTCACCGAAGCGCTGGCCGCCGAACTGGGCCTTACCGCCGAGCGGCTGCTGGGTG
>NZ_FNCN01000026.1 GCF_900100605.1 Sinosporangium album
GTGGAGCACGGGATCGCGCTGGAGTCCGGCGACGAGATACACGCCGACGTGGTCGTCTCCGCGACAGGACTGTCGCTGGTCCCCCTCGGCGCGATCAGGCTGTCGATGGGCGGGGAGGCGATCGACCTGGCCGATACCACCGCCTACCGCGGGCTGATGCTCAGCGGCGTGCCCAACCTGGCCTTCTGTGTCGGCTACACCAACGCCTCGTGGACGCTGCGGGCCGACCTGTCCTCCCGCTACGTCGTCCGGCTGCTTCGGCACCTGAGGCGCCACGGCCTGAAGACCGCGATGCCGGCTTTCCCGCGCGAGAGCGCCCGCAGCCCACTGCTCGGCTTGACCTCCACCTATGTCCAGCGCGACGGACATCTGTTCCCCCGGCAGGGCGAACGCGACCCGTGGGCGATCACCGACAACTATGTGATCGACCGGATGCGCTTCGCGTTCCTCGACATCGGCAAGGAGATGGTCTTCGGTGGGTAGCGGCAACCGCGTGATCTCCTTGAACGGCGCCGCCGCGATGGGCCGACCGGTGGTCGCGACGCTCACCGGGTGCGCGGACTGGCCCAGCCGGTGATCATCGACCTCGACCTGGCCGTCTACTGCGGCCCGCCCCGGATCGGTATCGCCGAGGTCGTCAGGGCGGATCACGCTCCCATCGACACGGGGGTGACCCCGTGATCCGCGGCGAGGTCGCCCCCGGCTGGCAACCGGTTTGCGACGCCTTCGCCAAGGTTATGAGCGGGCCGGGGGAGATCGGCGCAGGGCTGCACATCATCCACCGGGGCTCGACCGTCGTCGACCTCTACGGCGGCAGCCACGGTCCGGACACCCGGCAGGTGCTCTTCTCCGCCTCCAAAGGCATCGCCTCCGTCTGCCTGGCGGTGCTCACCGACCGCGGTGAGCTCGACGTCGAGGCCCCCGTGGCCAGGTACTGGCCCGAGTTCGGCCGCTGCGGCAAGTCCGGGATCACGGTCGCGCAGCTGCTGAGCCATCAGGCCGGGCTCATTGCGCCCAAGCAGGGTGCCACCCTCGCCGAGGTGCTCGAAGGACGACCGCTCGCCGATGTCCTGGCGGCCGAGTCCCCACGATGGCCCTTGCGGCCTGCGGGCCGGCCCGGGTATCACGCGGTCACCTGGGGCACGCTCGCCGACGAGCTGGTCCGCCGCATCACCGGCGGGCGGCTCGGCGACGTGCTCGACGAGCTGGTGTGCCGGCCGCAGGACCTGGCGATCAGCATTGGTGGTGGGCAGGCGGGCCGACCGCCCGTGCCTGTGCACGCCGCGGCCCGGATCCCGTTCACGGTCAGGATGGCCACCGCCGTGTTCGCGCGGGCCGGAACGCCGCTGTGGGAGGCGATGACGGTGGGAGGAGCGCTCACTGAACCTCCCGACGTGTGGATGAGCCGGCCAGAGACCCTTGCCGCGCATCTTCCCGCCGCCAACGGCCTGGCCACCGCCTCGGCGCTGGCCAGGTTGTACGCGCTGCTCCTTGCGGGTGCGCTGGTGAGCGAGGGAACCTGGCGCACCGCCGTACGCCTGCGAACCGCTGGCCGGGATCGGGTCCTGGGCCTGCCCGCGGCTTACGGGTGCGGCTTTGCCCTGCCCAGCCCCGCCTGGCGGCTGGGTTCGCCCACGGCGTTCGGGCATCCGGGAATCGGCGGCGCGCTCGGCCTCGGCGATCCCCGTCGTGAGCTGGCGCTGGCCTTCCTCCCGCGGACCATGCCTGCCGATGCCCTGAGCGACGCGCGTCACCGAGTCCTGCTGGACGCGGTGACCAGCGTCATCGGCGCCTGATCCGACATGTGGGCCCCAAATTTACGGCAGACACACTGGTCAAAGGTGGTGGTGAGCCTGCGCTGCTCGCTTCGGCGGTGGTTGGCCAGGACCCGCCGGGCCACGCCGTACAGCCAGAGCTTGCCGGCCTCGCCGTCGGGGAGCTCGGTTATCCGCCGCCAGGCGATCACATAGGTCTCGGCCACAACGTCGGCGGCGTCCTCGGGAGAGGAACACCTCCGCACGGCATATCCGAGGATCTGCTCATAGGTTCGCCGGTACACCGCCTCAAACCGGAACCGGTCGTCTTGTTCACTCACGCGTCATCCTCATCAGGCCTTTCGAACGCTGCGGGCTTTCACTTCCTACGTGTCCGCGGCCGACGGCAGAATTTCAGGCCAGGCAGAAACGACTGAACCGATCGGAGCGGATCCGCTGTCCTGTGCCAGAGCTTCGTCCTTACGACCCTGGGGCTGACCTGCGGTGAGGAATCTTGAGTGGCGACCGTCCATCAGGACCTCTGGCAACGGTCGCGCAGATAGCTAACCGCTACCCGCTGCCCGCTGCGTTGCCCGTGGCCTGGCTGAGCCACGCCGACCTGGCCGCCGCGACCACCGCCGCCCTCACCGCGGACGGCCTGGCCGGCATCACCCTCGACCTCGGCGGCCCCGACGCGGTGACCGGGCCGGAGTTGGCGGCCGCGTTCGGGCCCGGGATCCGCTACGTCGAACAGGACGTGGACGTCGCAGCCGGCCTGGCCCGCCTGCTCGGCCCGGACACCGCCGAGGGCGTCGCGGCCACCTATCGCTGGGCCCACGGCCCGGCCGCCGACGACCGCTTCTATGCCACCGACCCGTCGGCGGCCGAACGGCTGGGCGTCCGCCTCACCCCGCTGCGCACCTGGATCGCGGCCCGCTCCAGGACGACGACGCCGTGACGGGTACGGGACCGGATATGGGACCGGGGATGGGCACGGGGATGGGCACGGAACCGGGCTCTGGGCTGGGTGCGATGGAGACCGAGGTGGTGCGGCATCACCGGGTGATCGAGCGCTGGCTGTCGGGCGCGGCCGGGCCCGAGGAGTTCGCGGTCTTCGCCGACGCCCACAACCCGGATTTCGCGCTGTGCACCCCCGCCGAGGTCGACCGCAAGCGAACGCCCCTCGAGATCCAGGCGGTATGCGCGCCCCACGGGATAGGCCTGCTCCGGATGGTGCTCGGCGGTCGGCTCGAGGTGGGAGGTTCCACGACCGACGGCCGCATCGAGGTCGTGATCCGCGGCCACAACGAGTACGCGCTCGCCAGCGAGCTTGCCGGGCTGGTCGAATGGCTCGAGGTGACCGGCCCTCCGGGTGTGCGAGACCACCTGACCTCGATCGGCAACGCGCTCGTCGAGCGATACGGCTGAGACCGTCCCGTAGTGTCGAAGTGCGGATCTTGGAGGCGTCCTCGCGGAAAGCGGTGTCCCGGACGAAGTGGAGCCTATTTTCGATCACCCAGTGCACCTTCAAGATCGTCGCGATGCGTTCCCGGCCACCGCGATGTCCCCGGTGTGCGACTCGGCCTGTTGGTAAGGCTGGCCCCCACCAGCCGCCACCTGCGCCGTTCCTGCAGGCAGGCGGGGATGGGCTCTGTACGGCGGGTGGTTGGTCGACTAACTGAGCAAACCGCGTCGATACCCCTCGCCGACAGCGGCGGCACGGTCGCGGACGCCGAGTTTGTCGTAGATGTGCAGCAGGTGGGTCTTGATGCTGGCCTCGCTGATGAAGAGTTTGGCGGCCGCCTGGCGATTGGAGGCGCCGTCAGCGACGAGGGCGAGGACCTGCAGTTCGCGGTCGGTGAGGGCAGCCTTGACCGGTCGGCGTACCTGGTCCATCAGGCGGCCGGCGACCGAGGGGGACAGGACCGGCTCGCCCGCGGCGGCGGCGCGGACGGCGCGCAGGAGTTCGTCGGTGGGGGCGTCTTTGAGGAGGTAGCCGGTGGCGCCGGCTTCGATGGCGGGCAGGACGTCGGAGTCGCCGTCGAAGGTGGTCAGGACGAGGACCTTGATGTGAGGGTGGGAGTGGCGCAGGGCGGTGATGGCGGTGACGCCGTCCATTTCGGGCATGCGCAGGTCCATGAGGACGATGTCGACCTCGAGTGCGGCGGCGCGGTCGATGCCTTCGCGGCCGTTGGCGGCTTCTCCGGCGACATCGATGTCGGGTTCGGTTTCGAAGGCGGCGCGCAGGCCGTCGCGGACGATGGGGTGATCGTCGACGAGGAGGAGGCGGATCACTGGGGGTTTCCTTGGAGCGCGGGGACGGTGGCGCTGACGGCGGTGCCCTCGCCGGGCGTGCTCTCGATTTCGAGGGAGCCGCCGACGCCGCGTAGGCGTTGTCTCATGCTGCTGAGGCCGAATCCTTTGCCGTTGGGGTTGTGGATGCCGGTGCCGTTGTCGCGGATGTCGAGCAGGACGACAGTGCCGGTGTAGGACAGGGTGAGGCCGGCGCGGGTGGCGCCCGCGTGTTTGGCGACGTTGGCGAGGGCTTCCTGGGCGACACGGAAGAGGGTGACCTCGATGGCTGGGCTGAGGGGGACGCGGTCGCCGGTCACTTCGACGTGGAGGTCGACGCCGGTGCTCTGGCTCCAGTTGCGGGCCAGGGTAGTCATGGCTTCGGGAAGGTGGGCGTCCTCGAGCTGGTGGGGCTGGAGGGCGGAGGCGGAGCGACGGGCTTCGGTGAGGCTGTCCTGGGCGAGGTTGAGCGCGAGTTCGACGTGGGTGTCGGAGTCCTCGACACGTTGGGCGGCGCGGAGCTGGGTGATGATGCCGGTGAGGCCTTGGGCGAGGGTGTCGTGGATCTCGCGTGCCATGCGCTGGCGTTCGTCGAGGATGCCGGCCTGGTGGGCTTGGGTGAGGAGCTGGGCGTGGAGGTCGGCGTTCTCCTCCATGGCGGTCTGGAGGTCGTTGACTGCTTTGCGGTATTTGCGTTGCCGGTCCTCGATCTTGATGCCTGCGATGGAGCCGCCGCCGATGGCGACGGTCTGCAGGGCGATGATCGCCAAGTAGAAGGCGATCAGCTGGATGGTGGCCTGGGCCCAGTCGAGCGTCGAGCCGTACAGGACGAAGGAGGTGGCGGCGACGGCGGCGAAGGTCCACGTGGAGGGAGCGAAGTTGGCGGCGAGGAAGAAGCCGGAGATGCAGTAGATGAGGAAGATGGGGTCGTGGAAGGCGAGCAGTGCGGCGGTGGCCAGGACGCCGACGAAGTGAACGGTGACGACGACCCGACGTCCGCGCAGGGCCGCGGGCAGGAGGGTGTGGGCGCCGAGAATCCAGGCGAGGGCCAGGGCGGTGAGCGCGAGAGTTCGGGGGATCCCGCCTTCCGGCTGGTCAGGTGAGGCCAGGCTGAAGACCAGGGAAGCGGCGAGGGTGATGTAGGGGACGATCTCGATGACGCGCTCGAAGCGTTGCTCCCAGGCCGAAGGCGGAAAGGGGTCGTTCATCCGGAGCGTGCTCTCCCTCGCGGGTATGGACAGCTTTCACCTGGTGGCGGCCTATGAGGGCGAGTTTAGGCGCATAGGGATCAGGATGGCGTAGCCGTACATGAGCAGCCCTAGGGCGATCATGAAGATGATGGTGGGCCATTGCCAGATGGGCGGGAGATGAAGGGCGAGGAACCACCCGGGATCCGCGATGCCGAAGATCTTCATGACCATGGGGACGACCCCCTGGGGGAAGAGGGGCAGCCAGGCGGTGAGGTAGCAGACGGTGACGCCGATGCGGTGCACGACGGGGAGGTCGGCGGTAGTGGGCTTGCCAGCCTGGGGCGCGGGGCCGTGCTTCATGAGGTTGAGCAGCTCGGTCCCGTGGTTCTCGAGCCTGCGGTAGGCGATCCTGCCCAGGCCCCAGGCGCTGAGGGCGCCTGTGAGAACGCCGCTGGCGACGCCCGCCCAGGGGTTGAGGAGGATGGCGCCTGCTGTGGGGAGGGCAATGGACGGGAGGGCGATGAGTACGAGCCAGGCGAGGCTGGTCTCGGCGGTCTCGTCGGCGCCGGTGCTGAGCGGGTTGCCGCCCCGCTTGTGCGGGTCGGTGCCGGGGACGAGCGAGGTGACGGCGAGCAGGACGATGATCCCGGCGCCGCCGCCGAGGAGGGCGGGGAGCAGGCCGAGGACCCAGGGCCAGGCCCAGGGCTCGCCGCTGATGAGGGTTCCGGCCAGGGAGAGGGCGATGGCGGCGGGGCCGACGATGAGGAACCAGGCCAGTTGCCGGCCGCGGACGTCGGCGCGTTCCGCGCCGGGGGTCATGAGGGTGAGCCAGAGGGCGGTGCCGTCGGCGCCGTAGAGGTTGGCCGAGGAGGCGGCGGCCATCACGATCGCGATGAGGCCGGTGAAAGGGACCACGACCCAGGCATCGAGGGGGACGAGCAGGAAGGGGAAGACGAGGGCGAATGAGAAGGCGGTGCCGAGCAGTTGGATGCGGACGAGGTCGCGCCACCAGGCGCGCAGTTCCTTGGCGGCGGAGACGCGGGCGCCTCCGGTGGTGGGGAAGGGGCGGGGCGCGCCGCGGCGCGGTGGCACGCCGCCGCGGGCGGCCGAGACGACGCGTCGTGACAGCAGGGTGGCCCAGGAGGCCAGCAGGAGGGCGATGAGGCCGGCGTTGGCGGCGAGGATCGCCAGGGCCAGGGGCCAGGGGGCCTCGATCGCGGCGACGCCCCATCCAGAGGGCAGGGCGCGCACCAGATGGTGGGACCAGGCGGCGGTGTCGCCGCCGAGGGCCGCGACGGGTGCCCAGCCATTGCTGCACAGGGCGATGGCGGTGCCGGCGACGACACCGACGGAGGCCGCGGTGGCGCGGGACCTGACGAACAGGCCGATGAGCGCGACGACGACTCGGGAGATCATCACCATGGTGATGAGCGTGATGACGGCCGCGACCAGTCCGATGAGGACACCGGCCGGGCCGTGGCGCCAGCCGTACACGGGCAGGGAGAGCAGGGCGATGAGGTTGACGGCGGGTGCGGGGCCCGCGAAGGCTCCGGCGAGCAGGGCCGCGGCGGTCCGGCGCGGGGTGGCCGGGAGCATGGCGAAGTATTCGGGGCGCAGGGTCTCGTTGCCGCCGCCGATGAGGATGGGGCCGAAGATCCAGCCGGACAGCCAGGCGGCAAGGGCGAGGGGGAGATAGGCGGGCCATAGGACGGCCACGGCGATGGTTCCGGCGGCCAGGATCAGTCCGACGGAGACGCCGGTGTAGAGGTTGGCGGCGTCGTCGCCGCCCAGGGAGTTGCGCATGAGCGTCAGCCGCATGCGGATCATGAGCTTTGCCAGGGCGGCCGGGCCGGGGGTCAGGAGGTGAGCCACGCCAGTCCCTCCGTTCCTCCGGTGCGGGCGCCGACGAGGTCGACGAAGGCGTCTTCGAGGGTTCCTGCGCCGCGGACATCGGCGAGGGGGCCGGCGGCCATGACGCGGCCGTCGGAGATGACGCCCACGTGGTCGCAGAGCTGCTCGACGAGGGCCATGACGTGGCTGGAGATGATCACCGAGCCGCCACTGCCGACGAACCTGCGCAGGATGGTGCGGATGGTGGCGGCGGAGACGGGGTCGACGGCCTCGAAGGGCTCGTCCAGGACGAGCAGGCGGGGGGCGTGCAGGAGGGCGACGGCCAGGCCGATCTTCTTGCGCATGCCGGTGGAGTATTCGATGACCAGGGTCCGCTCGGCGGTGTCGAGTTCGAGGACCTGGAGGAGTTCGTCGGTGCGTTCCGCGACGGTGTCGTGAGGGATGCCGCGCAGCAGGCCGAGGTAGGTGAGGACCTCGCGGCCGGTGAGGCGCTCCGGCATGGCGTTGCCGTCGGGCAGGACGCCGATCAGTCCCTTGGCCTGGACGGTGTCGCGCCAGACGTCGACGCCGAAGATCTCGGCGGTGCCGGCGTCGGGGCGCAGCAGGCCGACGGCCATCGCGAGGGTGGTGGTCTTTCCGGCACCGTTGGGACCGACCAGGCCGTAGAAGGATCCGGCGGGGACAGTGAGGTGGATGTCGTCGACGGCCTCGTGGTCGCCGAAGGCTTTGCGGAGTCCGACGGTGCGCAGGGCGGGCTCCCGGTGTGTTGGCATGCCTTGAGAATCGCGCGGGGAGTGGGGGGGCGGATCGTCCGGCCGGAGAGCGGGATGGTGGATTCCTGCATCAACCGATCGGTTGATGCAGGGAGGGCGGCTGGCCCGTGGTGCGGGTCCCAGCGCCGCTGTCCACCGGCCCATGGTCGGCTGGCTCGACAGACGCGGAACAGGCGCAGCTCCGTGTCAAGCCCATAGCGTCGCGCCCGCTTTCGGCGTGGGCGACGTTCTTGAGCGTAGAAGAGAGACCTGAATCCGTGGCGCTGGCTGGCCACCCAGGTGTGCGAACGGGAGCGCCGAGCCGACCGGATGCGTGAGGCGCTGGGGGTTGAGGCAGTAGTTATCGCTGAGATTGATCTTGTACCCGGATTGACGCGGATATGGTGGTTAACCCGCAGCTCGGTGCTGTGCACGGTTCTTGGGCGGTTGTTGTCGCTCCGCTACGATCTTCGCCAAGCTGTTGGAGCCGCGGCGGACGGCGACTCTGGTGGCGGTGACCCGGTCGTTGGAGGCCGAGGCGATCGATGACGCGCTCGATCTGTTCGCGCTGCTGGTGGCCACCAGGCTGATCAGCCCGGCGCGGCGCAATTGTCGGCCGCCGTCGACCAGCTCCGCGCTCAGGGCGTGCCCGTCAAGGACGAGGACGTCGCCCGGCTCAGCCCCCTCGGCCACGCCCACATCAACTTCCTGGGCCGCTATGCCATCACCGCCTCCGCGCCCACCCAGGGACTCCGCGACCTCGGGCAGATCCCTGACCTTCCCGACGAAGCCGACCGCGACTGGGCCTGAACGGGACGCCGAGGCTAACGTCGGGGGACGAAAAGCGGCGGCCAGCGATTTACATGATCGCTGGCCGCCTGCTTCAGGTGAGGTTAGGAGGGGTCGTTGACCAGCTCGATCTCGATCGCCAGGACGCCGAGGGCTTCTTTCTCGGGGCCGTAGATGCGGCGGATGTTGGCGAGCTGCTGGTCGCGGGTGCTGGTGGGGTTGACGCGCTCGGGACCTTCGGTGTCGAGCATCTCCTCGAAGCTGGCGTAGCGGGCGACTCGCTTGACGCGGGTGAGGGCGTCGTCGCGGCCACAGACGAAGCGGATGTGGTCGCCGGCGGCGAGGGTGCGGAGGTTGGGGTACTGGACGCGGACCTCAATGGTCTTGGTTCCGGCGGCGACGAGGTCAAAGTAGCGGCGGTAGAGGTTCATCTCGCGGGCGCGCGGGGTCGTGGTGGTGGCGGGTCGGCCGGTCATGATCCTGTCCAGTTCAGCGGTGGTGTAGGAGCGGTAGAAGTGCTTGGGGTCGGCGAGCATCTTGCCGACGAGCCAGACCATGGCGTCGACGAAGGAGTCGGTGTCGCCGTCCCAGTCGGTGTCGCCGTCCCAGTCGGTGACGTCCAGCATCCAGGGGCGGGCGCCGGGTGGCGGAGCGACCCTGCCGTCCCTGATCAGGGATTTCGAGAGTTTCGCGCCGGTGTCGGTGAGGACCATCGGGGTGAACACGCGCGGTGGCGGGGCGAGGCCGGGCAGTTGGGCGAACGCTTCATCGACGGGCTGGCAGCCGTAGGCCCAGTCGCCGCCTTGACCATCACCGACAAGGTGACGTGGTCACGGACCGCCATCCGCTCCTTCACCAGGTTCCGGTAGAGGGTCGCGAGATCGAGGTAGGCGTCGGTGTCGGCGGTGACCGCGACCTCATAGTCGCCGTGGTCGGTGCAGACCGCCGCGAAGCCCGCCCCGCCGGACCCGGTCCGCAGCAGCCGGGTGCGTTCGGCGCGCTTCTCCGCCCACCCGCACTGCGGGCACGGCAGCCGAAGGTGGACTTGGCCGTGGGAGGGCGCGAGCGGCCAGCGGATCTGGTCGAGACGCCCGAGGGTGGCGAGGAACTCGTGCCGGAAGGCGGGGTCGGCCTGCTGAGCGGAGTAGGTCTCGATCTCGTAGTCGACGCCGGTGGCGTCGGCGAGGGAGTCGAACATCGCCCGGTAGTACTTGCCGAGCAGGTCGTCCACCCCGTCCGGGCCGAGAGCGTGAACGTAGGTCTGCTGGTACGCGTGGTGGGTCTCGGGGTCGAGCCGGATGTCGTAGGGCGCGTTGTCGAGTGCCCCGAACCGGACGATCGTGTCGACACCGAACGCGCGTTTTGTCTGCTTGGCGAGCAGGAACGCCGCTGTCTGCACCAGCGACGTCCCCAAGTGCGGGGCGCCGTTGATCTGGGTTCCCACCGAGAAGGCGACCCGGTCGGGGTTGGTGGCCTGCAGGCGGGGGCGGACCATGTCCACCGCCCGCAGCATCGCGTTGGCCAGGACGTTATTCGGGCTGACGATCTCCACGCTGTCGCTATGACCGTTCATCGGCGGGGGCCTCTCGGGTCAGACGAGGAGGACGGGAAGCTGGGCGAGGATGAAGTCGATGCGGCGGCCCGGCTCGTCGGCGGGGACGAAGATCGGCTTGTAGCCGGCGTCGTAGTAGCCCTGGATGATCAGTTCGTGGACGCGGCGTATCTCGCGTTCTTTGGCCCACACCAGGTCGTCCTCGGAGTCGAAGTCGTCCAGGGCGTCGAGCACGAACACCGCGTCGTACCGGTAGATCCGGGTCGCCTCCTCCAGTTCGGGGTAGGGACGTAGTCCGAAGAAGGCGTCCCACCCATACCCGTCGGGGATGCCACGGTTGTAGAACCGCAGGCCGCTCTTGTGGTCGCAGAACTCCGCGACGAACGCCGCCAGGACGTCGCGGGAGTATTCCTGCCGGTCGGCGACCTGGAGATGGCGGCCGAGCCGGTCGCGGTGTTTGCGGTAGATCTCCCGCGCCGGCTCGCTCTCGGTGGAAGGGACCTCCCTGTTGTGGAGCAGGCCGAACACGGCCTCCTTCCCCGAGGACGGGCCGCCGGTGATGACATACCGGCGCGGCGGGGTGTTCGGGTTGAGGAGCTGATCGAGACTCATTCGTTGAGTTCTTCCTGGTCGGGGCCGGTACGGCCGGTGAGGGATCGTCGCCAGGTGGCGGCGAGGTCGGCACCGCCGGAGGCCTGCGTGAGCCGTGCGGTGAAGGCGGCGAATCCGTCCTCAGGGCCGCCGAGTTCGGTGAGCAGAAGCACCTGGGCGGGGGTGAGGGCCGGGGTCCATCCGGCGGACGCGCCGATCTGCTCGGGAGCGAGGTCGGACGCGGTGTGCAGGAGGACCGCGCCGTAGGCGGCCCGGTAGGTGGCGGTCGCCGCGAGGACCTGAGCGTGCCGCCACAGCGCCAGGTCAGCCGCCCGATCACTCTCACGGGCCGGGGCGTGCATGCTGGCAAGCCGGGCGACGGTCAGTAGTTCGGCGCGCAGCAGGTATACCGCCCCCCACAGGGCGGCGATCGTGTGCTGGTGCTCGGCAGCCTCCCACGCGAACACGTCCGCCGGCAGGATGAGCGGACGTCCCGACGGGTGGAGCGGCGGCGCGGCCGGGAGCGCCTGAAGGGCGGCCTCGCTGGAGCTCCGCAACTGCCAGGCGACCAAGGCGCAGATCTTCGGTTCGATCCGCTTGCGGAAGTGGTGGACCTCGTAGCGGGAGGCCTCGGCGGCGGCGGCGCGGCGCGCGGTCAACTTCGCCCCGGACGTGACCGGGTCGGCGCCGAACAGCAGCCGCGCGGCGGCAGTGAGCCCGGTGCTCTCCAGCCGGTCGAGTTCCTCGCGCACCGCGGCGTCCAGGGCCCGGGCCCGGCTCGCCGGATCATCGGGGTCGGCCGCCCGCGCCCGCACACCCGGCAGGGCAAGCAATCGGGTTCCGAGCCGCTGCGGCCGAATTGGCAGCCCGGCCCGGACGATCGCTCGCATCTCCTCGGCGAGCGTGTCGGCCTGATCGTTCACAGGTGTCGATGAAGGGGGCATGGTCCCAGTGTCACACATCACCCCCACGAAATGCCCACTGATCTACCCACAAAATGCCCACTAGCGAGAAGCCGTGAAGAGGTGCAGGGTGTTGAGAATCACGGGGCGCAGTACTGCTCAGAGGAGTTCGAGCGGGCCTGCCGACGGCTCGGGGTCGTCCGCTCGCGTGGCGCGGTGGGTTCGAGTGCCGACAACAGCGCCGCCGAGTCGTTGAACGCGATCGCAGGTCAAGAAGTACGCCGAGCGGCCCAAGACGACGTACGAGCACGCGTGGATGATCCGGGACGCCTACGGCTACCACACCTTCGATGACACCAACAGCTAGAGCGAGCGGCAGCTGACGCGCCAGTTCCGGATCTTCTTACACGGCCGGGCGTGGACCCACGCCGAGGGGCCGGTGGCGTTGTTCGAGCAGTCGGTGGCGTGGCTGCGGCGGCATCGGGTGCTGCTACGTGCCCGGTCGGCTCGGCGTTGGCGTTCGCCGGGCGGGGCAGTTCGGTCCAGGCGGACCCCGGCTTGCGTACGGCCGGGGTCGGGACGTTCGGCGCCTTCGCCAGCGAGGGGACGAGGCGGAAGCGGGCGGTGTGGTACTGGATGGCCACCCTGCCCTTGCCGGTGCGGCACGGGGAGCCGGCCGGGACGGCGCAGGTGGACATCGGGCAGTCGTGCGATTCCACGCGCCTGAAGTCGTCGCTCACGAGCCCAGACTGTTTCATGAGGGTGTTTCAGGATCCCAGTAGTTTTGCAACAACTCATGAAACATGATCGGCGCAGGTGGAGGGTCGGCCGTCCGACTGTTTCACGAGCGACCACCTATGAAACGACCTCGGCGGCTGGTCAGGTGACCGCGGCTCGTGCCCGGTGTCTGCGTACGGCGTCGCGATTGGCGCAGCGATGTGAGCAGTAGCGCTGTCGTCCGGTCCGCGAGGTGTCGGCGAAGGCCCTGCCGCACTCGATCACCTCGCAGCGCCGCAGCCGGTGCATGCCCCGGCCCGCCAGATGCAGTGCGGTACCGACCGCGAACAGTGTGAACAGCACGGAGCCGAGCGGCTGTTCCGCGTCCCGGTAGTGCAGATGCCAACCGGTACCGGGGTGGGAGATCAGTCGCGGGTAGGCGGCTGCCTCGGCCAGCATCCGGTTCAGCAGATCGGCGCGCTCCTGCTCTCCGGCCGCGTCGACGATCCGCTCCCAGGCGTTCAGTGCGGCCTGGCAGCGGCTGAGATCGTCCGCTGTCACCCGGCGTTCCAGCGTGAGCCCGGCGGCGCGGCAGCGGTCTGCCAGCTCAACTGCGCTCTCAGGCCGGCGGTTGGCCAGGTCCGCGGCCAGGTTCACCGCGTCCTCGCCGTAAGGGTTGAGCTGCATGAGACCATTACATCAACGTTGTCGGCATGACACAACAAGCCGCCGGACTCGCCGGATCCCAGGCCCGCAACCCGTGGCGCTATCGCTGGATCGTGCTGGGCATCGCCACCTTCACCCAGGCCGCATCCGGCTTCTTCGTGGGCGGCCTCGGAGCGCTCGGCGTCCATTTGCAGAGTGCCCTGAGCCTGAGCACGGCGCAGCTGGGTCTGCTCGTTTCGGCAGCCCAACTGGTGCCACTGGCAGGCCTGTTGGTGGCCGGCGAGCTCCTTGACCGCTACAGCGAGCGCTGGGTGGTCGGGATCGGGGCCGGCGTGGTCGCGCTGGCCCTGGGCGCGGGGAGCCTGGCTCCGGGGTACGCGGCCCTGCTGGTCGCGCTCCTGGTGGTCGGTACGGGATACAGCACCGTCCAGCCGGGTGGGAGCAAGTCGGTGGCCTCCTGGTTCGATGCGTCACAGCGCGGCGTCGCGATGGGCATCCGGCAGGCCGGGCTGCCGCTGGGAGCGGCGCTCGCCTCAGCCGTACTGCCGTTCGTCGCTGAGGAGTTCGGCTGGCGGGCGACGCTGCTGACCGGCGGCTTCGTCGCGCTGCTGGGAGCCGGCCTCTTCATGGGCTGCTACCGCCGCCCGCCCGCCGCGCTTGCCCCGCAGGACAAGAAGCCGTCGGACCCGCTCGCGGTGCAACTCCGCGCCCGGCTGCGAATGCTCCGTGAACCGTCCACGGTGAAGATCATGCTGTCGGGGACCAGCCTGATCTCGGTGCAGTACGGCGTGGGTATCCTGACGGTGCTCCACCTCCATCAGGCGTCATCGGTCGGCGCCGGACAGGCCGCTCTGGTCCTGGTGGCCTCCCAGGGCGCGGGCGTTGCGGGCCGGATATGCCTGGCGGCTTGGAGCGACCGGAGCGGTTCCGGGCGCTATGCCATCGTGCTGGTCTGCATGGTCGCTGTGATCGCCGGGATGGTCGTGCTGATGACACCGGCCGGGCGGGCACCGGTCGTCGCTTCCGGCGTCTTTGTCTGGCTCGGCTTCTTCGGATTCGGCTGGTACGGCCCGTGGGTCGCCTACGTCACCGAAGCGGCTCCACCGGGCAAGACCGGCTTCGCCCTGGGTCTGGCCATGTCCGTCAACCAGATCGCCATCGTCACGGTGCCGCCCGTGCTGGGCCTGCTGGTCGACCTCACCAGCAGCTTCACCCCGGCCTGGGCACTGCTTTCCCTGCTGACCATCGTCGCCCTGGCGGTCACGGCCAAGGCGGAACTCCGCGCGGGCTAGCCCTCCACGGGACGGCAACGCCGGTACTGCTCGACCGCCTGCCGGGTCCACGCCCATCGGGCGACCCAGCCCAAGCCGTGATCTACGCCCGAGCGCCTGTCTGGACTGGACCGGTGGTTTCGCCGAGAGGCAGGCGCTTGGCCACGAGGGTCTTCCGGATGCCCGAGGGCGGCGCACGTGCTCAACCGCCTCGTCAGGCAGCTCAGAGCGTCCTCGCGGAAACCGGCCGTACTGCGTGTAGAACTTCAGCAAGATCCCAAAGGCGAGTCGCGTTGCGCCGCGCTTTCCGGCGACGAGGTCGCGCTCCTCGTCCAAGATCGTCCAGTGCTCGACGAGTTCGTCGATGTGAAGCGGAGGGCGTGTCATGCCCGCTCAGCATCACCTACGCAGGTCACAACAAGATCAACGCCGTTTGGGGCTCATGGCAGCGTTCTTACCGGCACCCCAAGACGGCCTTGGATCCGTGGCCGATGGAGCTGCCGTGGTGCAGCCACACCCGGCGCCCGGTCTTCGGGGCCGGCTCGACGGGGGTGTCGGTGCGCATGGCGATGACCTCGGTGATCTCCGCGTGCGGGAGCCAGATCTCGATAGGACGTGAGCGCTCGCCTCGTAGCAAGATCATCACATGGTGTAACTTGCGGGAATCAACAATCTCGTGAGTTGCTTGCAGCGGATCAGACGCAACGGATCAGCTTTTTTGATTTATGATTTCCAGAAAATCAAAAAATGCTAGAGTGGCTGCCGTGGCTGAGGAGACGAAGACGGTGCGGCCGTGCGCGCACTGCGGTGCACCGATCGAGCAGCGGGGTGGCCGGGGGCGGCCGAAGACGTACTGCCCCCAGGGGGATTGCCAGGCGGCGGCCAAACGCGACCGGGAGATGCGGCGGGCGACGCCGGGGCTGGAGGGCGCGCTGGCGCGCGCGGAGGAGCTCTATGAGCGGATGGAGAAAGGATTCGCCGCAGCCATCGAGCCGTTGGCGGTGGTGCTGGCCGACGAGTTGAGCCCGTCGGGAGTGGAGGCCAAACTCAGCGCGGTGCAGGCCGAGGCGCACACCCGGGTCGCGATCGCCCGCGCGGAGCGGGAGCAGGCGTTCGAGCAGGTACGGCTGGCGCGCGAGGAGGCCGAGCAGGCGCGGACGCAGGTCGAGGAGATGGCCGTCCGGGTCGAGGAGGCCGGCGCGGAGCGGGACACGGCGATGGCGGACGCGGAGAGGGCACGCGAGCAGGCGCTGGCGGCGCTGCACGAGGCGGCCCTGACGCAGCGGCAGGCCAAGCAGTCGGCGGAGGAGGCGCTGCGACGGGCCGAGGCCGCGGAGCGGGCCCGAGTCGAGGTGGTGGAGGAGATGACCACGCGGCTGGACGCCGCGCTCGCCGAAAGCGCCCAGGCCACAGAGCGCGCCTCCGCGGCGGAGGACACGGCGCGCAAGGCGGAGGATGACCGGGACAAGGCGGTCAAGGGCTCTCAGCTTGCGGCGCGCATGCGGGCCGAGGCCGAGCAGGCGACCGCCGCGTCGATCGCCCGCGCCCAGGCCGCCGAGGCCGAACGCGACCGCGCTCTCGACCGCACCCAGGCCGCCGAGCAGGCCCGCGAGACCGCCGTCGCCGACCGCGCGGAGGCGCGCGCTCGCGAGGCGGAAGCCGTACGGCGGGCCGAGCGCGTAGAGCGGGAGGCGGCCGAGCGGGTGGCGGCAGCCGTACAGGACGCTGACCGCCGTGTCGAGGCCGAACGTGAGCGCGTGGCCGAGGCCGAGCGCAGCCGTACGGCTGCCGCCACCGAACGCGACCGGCTCACCATGGAGCTGGCCTTGGAGCAGGCCCGGGCCGCCGACCTGCGCGCGCAGGTCGAGTCGCTGCGCGCAGAGGCATCCGAGCTGCGAGAGCGGGCGGTCGCGGCGGAGCTGCGCGCGCCTTGAGCGGGGGCAGAGCAGGTGTGACCTTTTACCGACACTTCGACCGGGAAGAAACCCGCGATCGGCACAGTGCGGATGCCGCCTCCCTACGCGCCGCCCGTCGCCCCCTGGCCGTCTCTCTGCCCCTGTCGTAGCACCGTCTACCGCGCGGCAGCCGGGACTTCCGGGCGAGGGTCGATCGGCGAGAGCACGCCGTGGCGGTCCTCGATCGCCTGGGCGGCAGCCAGGCACAGGTCTTCCCGGAACGCGCGCCCGACGATCTGTACGCCGGACGGCAGTCCGTCGCTGACTCCGGTCGGTACGGCGACCGCAGGAAGGCCCACAAAGCTGGTCACCGTGCACAGGCGCATGCTCTTGGCTACCCGTTCCCGTCCCGCTTCGTCGCGTGACTCCAGGCCCGGCTCGACGGGCGGCTCTGTGAACACCGGTCCGAGCAGCAGCGGGAACTCGTCGAGGAACTCCGCCCAGGAGCGGCGGATGCTGAGCCAGGTCCCCATCAGCTTGGTGAGTTCTGCGGCGTTCGCAGGAGGAGTTTTCTCCATCGCCATCTGGATGTAGCGGTCTCCGCCTTCGCCGAGCAGTTTCCGCACCACTGGCCACGTCGGCGCGAATTCGGTCACGGTGATCCGGCCGTACGCCTCGAGTGCCTCGTCCAACCGCGGAACATCCGCCATCTCCCGCACGTCGTACCCGGCGTCGCGCAACGCGTCGGCCGCAGCCGTGACAGCCGCGCGGACCGAGGGATCGACGCCGTGGCCGCCGGGGTCGGCTACGGCCGCGACCCTGATCGGTCCCGGCAGCGGCTTGCCGTAGAGGGGCACTGGCACGGCCCGCGGGTCCCGCGGGTCGGTCCCGGCCAGCACCTCGTATGCCAACCGCAGGTCGGCGACCGTCCGGGCCAGGGGCCCGTCGGTGATCAGCATCTGTGAGGCTGGTCCCGGGTCATCCGGGCCGAGGACGCGGTGGTCGGCGGGGAACCGCCCGGTGGTCGGTTTCAGCCCCGTCACGCCGCAGAACGAGGCCGGGATCCGTACTGATCCGCCGGAATCGTTGCCGAGTCCGAGTGCGGCCATGCCGGTGGCGACGGCCACTCCGTCACCGCCGCTGCTGCCGCCCGGGGTTCGGCTCCGGTTCCACGGGTTGACGGTGTCGCCGAACAACTCGCTGCGGGTGTGCATCCCGGCCAGGACCAGGGTGGGTATGTTGCTGTGGCCGATCGGTATGGCTCCCGCCGCACGGAGCCGGGCCACAGGTGGTGCGTCGGCCGGAGCCACCAGGTCGCGGAAGCGTGCCGTTCCGAGTGTGGTCGGCACGCCTTCGACGGCGGTGGTCTCCTTCACCGTGAACGGCACGCCGGCCAGCGGCCCGAGTTCTTCGCCCGCTGCTCGCCGCTGGTCCGTGCGTGCCGCGGCCTCGCGGGCTCGCTCAGCCAACAGCTGCGTGACCGCGTTGACCTGTGGGTTGACCTCGGCGATGCGTTCCAGGTGGCTGTCGACCAGTTCGACCGCCGATATGTCTCCGCCTCGGATCGCCTCCGCCTGTGCGGCGGCCGTCATTGCCCAGAGAGCGTTCTGTCTGATCATTGTGCTTTCCGTCCACATGCCGAAGTGCTTGTGTCCGAACCATAGCCCAGAAACGATACGATCGTATTGGAATAAGGAGGCCGACCGAGCATGCCCAAGCAGGTGGACTACGAAAGCCGACGCCGCCGGATCGCCGAGGCCGTCTGCCTCCTCGCCGATGAACACGGACCGGAGGGAGTGAGCATGCGCGACGTCGCCGCCCGCGCGCAGGTCTCCCTGGGCGCGGTTCAGCGCTGCTTCCGCAGCAAGGGGGAGATGCTCCTCTTCGCCGTCGACCACGTCGGCGACCGCATCACCGAACGCGTGAGGACTCGCCTGGCCGCAAGCCCGGCCCAGTCAGCCGCCGCCGCCCTGGGCCATGCGGCCGACGAGATCGCCCTGCTCCGCGAAGAACGCCGCGCCGAAGCACGGATCTGGCTCGCGTTCGTCGCTCAGGCCGCTGTCAGCGAGCCACTCGCCGGCCCGCTGAGGACCAGCTACGCGGCCCTCCAGAACCTCCTCGTCCGCCTCATCACGGAGGCCACCGAGAGCGGGTCGGCAGACGAAGGCGCTACGCCGCTCAACCCGGAGCACGAGGCTTGCACTCTGCTCGCCCTCGCCGACGGTCTCACCACCCACGTACTCATAGGCCGCTTGACCGCAGAGGAAGCCGAGGAAGTCCTGCACGCGCATCTGGTCGGCCTCTGGGAACGCCTCCGAAGCACCCGCCCCCGAAAGGCCGTCTGACACCCAGGGCGCTCATGAGATAGCGAAGGCGGCGGGGCAGAGGCTCGGGCTCGACACGCCCGCGGACGCCGCCTGGCCAGGGACGGTGCGTTCCTGGAACGGATCAGCCTGGACGCTCTGGCGTCGGCCGAACGCTGGCGCGACCTCGGGGTCGAGGAACCGGCGGACAGCGGTTGGCGCTGAGAAGGATCTTGATCGCGGTGAGCTGAGGCTGCTCCTGGTTGCGAAGCTTCCTCAGCTCGTTGCCCGGTCCCGGCGGCGGCGTGCGGCGCGGATCTCGGCGTCGGCGACCTTGTCGTCCAACAACGCATACAGCTGGGTGGTTTCGGTGGAGGCGTGCCCGAGGCGGCGGCGCACGGCCTCGATGGAGACGCCGGCGTTGGCCAGGTCGGTGAGGAAGTCGTTGAGATGGCGGGCGAGCGGGTGGGAGCGGCCGAGCTGCTCGGCGAGGACCGGATCCACCGCACCGACCTCCACCACTCGCGAAGTTGCCAGATAACCGGGAAACGAAGCCCGAGTGTCGGGCGACGGCCGCCCAGCTCACGCTACGCCGGTGATCGCTATCCTGCCCGATAACAGAGGTTATCAAGCAACCCTTCTCGTCAGCGCTGAACACCATCCATCCGGGTTCCTACTTCACCGGGCATCGTGCAGAGTTCCGCTTCGAGATCCTCGAGGAAGACCGGCCCGAATGTTCAGTTGATCGCCGCGTCAGAAAGCGCCCCCTGTCGCCGGCAGAGGCGACGCCTTGTCGCGCGTTGTGGTTTCTTCGTCCGACTGGCGCATTGCCCACTCGAGCGGCAGCGCAGCGAACCACATCACGTCGTAGCGCTTGCCCTGCCAAACGCTGTGTGCGCGCATCGTCCCCTCATACACGAACCCGGCTCGGCGAGCCACAGCGACTGAAGCCTCGTTGCCCGCGACAATAGTCAGGAAGACGCGAGCTGCTCCCATGTCGAACAGCCAGCGGGTGAGCAGGATCGCCGCTCGAGTCGCACAGCCGCGACCTCTCGCATCTGGTGCGATCCAGTAACCGAACTGTGCTACGTCCTCGTTGGACCAGTCGTCGACGCCACAGCAGCCGACCAGTTCGCCGGATCTGGTGTCGAGGATTGCGAACGCAACACCAGAGGGCGTCCCAGTCGCAGCAAACGCGCGCCAGTTCAACCCGATCTGGTCGATCACGCCCTCAGCGTCCGTGGTCGACAGCGGCGGCGTCGGGTGCCCCAGCCGGTCGTGTCCACCGTTATAGCGCCGGATCGCTGGGTCGGCGCTTGCTTCGGCCATGAACCGGACGTCATCTCTGGACCAAGGCCGCAGGGTGACCAGGCCGTCGGAGAGCGTCACGACTGGACTTTCGTCAGACATGTTGACCATCCTGCCACCGCGCCGGATCCGGTGGCCGGTGTTCGCCGGGGTGCCCAATATCCCCGGTCCCATGACCGGTTGACCACGGGCTGCCGGCCACGGCACCGCCAGCGGATCCTCGAGGAATAGCCCCTTGTATCGAACTGTCCCGATCTGAACGGCAACGCCCAGCCGGTGAGAATCGGCCCTCGACTGGGCGATCACATTCCGGTCGAAGCTGTCCAGGAAGAAGAACTTCTCCAAGTCCGACAGTGATGGCATCTCGGCAAATGTCCCGTAGGCCACCCTCTGCTCGTCAGACAGAAATTCCGCAGGCATAGCTCGCACGGTATGGACAGAACAATCACTATCAGCTCAGAGTGATTAACACGTTACAGTCGAGAATATTTCGCTCTTCTGCAGTCCATGATCGCTCTCAGCGCCAACGGCTGTCCCCTCGTTCCTCAACCCCGGACCTCCCACCGTGATCAGACCGCAGGGATTGCCCCCGGATTTCACGTGCTGTCGCCCAATCGCCCCTTCAGCGCCTACGAGGCCCTGTTCGACCCGCGCCACGAAACTCAGTGTGAGGCTCCCGAATACGGGCTGACCGTCCGCCAGCCCGCGACGGGACGCCGCCGCATCGGACTACGACGACGCGATCGTAATCAGTCGGCGGGCTTGCCGAACCAGCGGGAGAGGTGGTCGTCCAGGTCCCGCTGATCGTCACCGATCCAGGCGACATGGCCGTCAGGGCGTAGCAGGACGCACGGGACATCCAGCTCCGCAGCGGGATCCGCGAGGTAGTCGACCCGGTCTGACCAGCCGCCGACGGTCAGGCGTTCCGTGCGGTCCAGCAGCAGGCCGCGACCGCGGTGCAGCAGACCGTAGAGGCGGCCCTGTTTCACGTCGATGTCGCGCAGGCGGCGGCCGAGCAGGTCGGGGCCTGCGCCGAAGTCGTAGCGGATGCCGATCGCGGTGATTTTCTCCATCAGATGGCGGTTCACCTCGTTGAAGTCCATCAGTTCGGTGAGCAGCCTGCGCACGGCCTGCGGGCCCGGTTCGGTGGACAGCAGTTCTATCTGGGCTCGGGTGTTGTCCAGCACATCCGCGGCGACCGGACGACGTTCGGCCGGGTAGGTGTCCAGCAGTGTTTCCGGGGCCCAGCCGCGGATCTGTGCGGCCAGTTTCCAGCCGAGGTTGAATGCGTCCTGAACACCTAGGTTGAGGCCCTGCCCGCCGATGGGTGGGTGGATGTGCGCCGCATCGCCGGCCAGCAGCACCCGCCCGAGCCGATAACGTTCGGCCAGCCGGGTGGCATCCCCGAAGCGGGACAGCCAGCGCGGGGAGTGCACGCCGAAATCGGTTCCGGCGATGGTGCGCAACTGTTGTTTGAAATCCTCAAGGGTGGGCGGTTCCGCGCGGTCGCTGACTCCCGCGGCGGGGACCAGGACGCTATAGACCCCTTGGTCGAAGGGCCGGAGCCAGAATCGGTGATGGGGCTCGCGGATTTCGGTCACCTTGGCCGCGATCTCCTCCTGCGGCACGCCCACTTCCATCTCGCCCATCAGCGTCTCGGCCCGCGAGGGCTCGCCGGGGAAGCCGACGCCGAGCAGTTTGCGCACCGTACTGCGCCCGCCGTCACAGCCGACGAGGTAACGCGAACGCAACTGCTCCCCGTCGGCCAGCTCGACGGTCACGCCCTCGTCGTCCTGCTCGAAACCGGCGACCGCGCAACCGCGCCGGACCTGCGCCCCCAGCGCGGTCGCACGCTCTTCAAGCAGATGTTCGATGACCGGCTGCGGGATGCCCAGCAGATAGGAGTACGCGGAATCCAGGCCCTTGGGCACGGGTTTGGGGATGGCGGCGAAGAAACCGCCGGCCGGACGCCGCCTTCCATGCTGGAGAACGCGATCCAGCAGTCCGCGCATCGCCATCAGCTCGAGACTGCGGATATGCAGACCGACGATGCGGACGAACGACACGGGCTCGGTCTCCTTCTCCAGAACGAGTACCCGCACATCATGCAGCCGCAGTTCGGCGGCCAGCATCGCGCCGGTCGGCCCGCACCCGGCGATGATCACATCGAAGATGAGGGGCGTGTGATCGGCGCCGGAGGCCGGCGACTGGAGAGCTCCGGGGGCGTCGCCCACCGTGGAGTCACGCTCGCCCCTGTCGTTCGACGGCGGCTCGGCGGTGACCTGCAGAGAATGCATAGGTGTTGCCTTTCGGGAGTGCCTTGTCAGCGAGGCGCTCCCGGCGACACCTACGTCAATCGCCCGGCCGTGACGGGAAGGGGGAGCACCCACATCGATACAGCGTTCATGGGTCTCACCTCCTCAGGCGGTGTCACGGTCAACTGCAAGCTACAAGCCCGGGCATCACCCCGTCCAATCATTTCCCAGCCACGTGAATCACGACTCCAAACGGGCCCGTACGGCTGCAGGGCGAATCCGGCGCCGTCAACCGGCATAGCGGGCGGCAGCGGCCGTCAACACCGTCGCCATCCGCGCACGGAGCCGTTCCGGGGCGACGATCACGGCGTCCGGCCCCAGCCGGAGCAGGTCGGAGATCGCCTGCTCATCGGACTCGACAGGAAGCTCTACACGTGTCCACCCGTCCGGCTCTGCCGTCGAGGAGCCGAGCAGGGCCTGGACTGTGACCGCGTCCTCCAGGTGCGACAGCCGCTCCACGCCTGTCGGCGACAGCCGTACGACGACCCGGCCCCGGTGCCTCCTGACGTCGAAGTCGGCGATATAGGTTCGCCAGTACGAGGGGAGATCGAAATCCTCGTGCCGTTCGAACTCCTCTTCCAGCACCGTCAGATCCACGACGCGCGAGACTCGATAGGTCCGGAACACCCCGTGCTTGCGCACCACCGCATACCATCGGCCGCCCTTCAGGACGAGCCCGTACGGCTCCACGGTGCGCTCGACCTCGTGCGGTTGCTCCCAGCGCAGGTACCGGACGCGGACCCGGCGTTGGAGTCGCACCGCCCTCGCCATCTCCGGCAGGTGCGGCACCGGATCCCCGTCCTGGTACCAGGATGAGGTGTCCACGTGGAACCGCCGACGAAGCTGCTCGCCGCGGTCACGCACTTGCTCCGGCAGCGTGGCCGCCAGCTTGACCTCCGCTGCCGCCACGGCCGTGCCCAGACCCAGATCAGCGGCCGCGGCGGGCAGCCCGGTGAGGAACAGCGCTTCGGCCTCCTGGCCGGTCAGTCCGGTCAGCCGGGTCCGGTAGCCGTCGAGCAGGCGGAAGCCGCCCCGATGCCCGGCCTGTCCGTACACCGGGACGCCCGCCGTGCTCAGCGACTCGATGTCGCGGTAGATCGTCCGCTCGGACACCTCCA
Source organism: Sinosporangium album (assembly GCF_900100605.1). Taxonomy (GTDB): domain Bacteria; phylum Actinomycetota; class Actinomycetes; order Streptosporangiales; family Streptosporangiaceae; genus Sinosporangium; species Sinosporangium album. The sequence continues at coordinate 23,267 of NZ_FNCN01000026.1, forward strand.
GCCGCTCGGCCAGCTCCCGCGCGGTCAAGTGGTCACGCGCCTGGAGCATCAACAAGATCGCCATGAGTCGGCTCGCCCGCATACCCCGTAATCTACTGACACAAGATGACAGGAGACAGCGCCTACCGTCCTCGTCCGTGAACTACGAAGACTTCGCCGAACGCTATGTCGCCGTCTGGAACGAGACCGACCCCGCCATCCGCCGTACGATGATCTCCGGCCTGTGGGCCCGGGACGGCGTGCAATACACCGACAGCGCCGAATACCTCGGCCCCCAGGCCCTGGAAGCCCGCGTCACCGACGCCCACCACCGCTTCGTCCGCGATGGCGGCCAGCGCTTCCGCGCCGCTGGTGACGCGGTCGGGCACCATGGCGCCGTCCGCTTCACCACCTTCATGGAGCCGGCGGCCGGCGGGGACATCACCTGGACCGGCACTGTCTTCGCCCGGCTCGGCGCCGACGGGCTCATCCGGTCCGATCACCAGTTCGGCGACCCGGCCCGACCCGGCACGAGAACCGTCGTGGACGACTTCCTCCGGTGGCCCCGCCCCGACTTGTACGCCGAGCGAGTCGACTGGCGGGTGAGCTGGCCGGTGTCCGAGCACCCCCTCATCCCGTGGATCAGACCGCGTGGCACCCGGGCCGAGGTCGCCGACCACTACACCACGTTCGCCGAACACTGCACCGGCGAGGTCGCCGTCGATCGTGTCTTCGTCGACGGTCAGGACGCCGTCGTCACCGGCACCAGCAGGCAACTCATCAGATCCACCGGCAAGCGGTTCACCATGGCCTTCGCTCTGCACCTGACCGTTGAGAACGGCCTGATCACCCGCCATCACATGTACGAGGACAGCCTCGCCGTCGCCGAGGCCTTCGCCTAAGGCTCGATAGTCTGCGGGCGCGGCGGTGAAGGCGTCGGGGATGTGGTGGAACGGTTCCAGCGGGATGCCGTCCCATAGTCCGTAGAGGGGGCCGGCGACCTTCCCGAGCGCGGCGGTCGCGATCCAGACGATCCACGAGATCGCCGCGCTCGCCCGCGGCAGCAGCCCGTAGGCGAGCACGCACACCGCCCCGACGCACCAGGCGGCGGGGACCGCGCCCAGCACCCCTGCCAGGAAACGGGGCAGGTCGGTGGCGAGGTCGCCCACGAGCACGGAGTACACCGTGCCGAACACAAGCCCGGAGACGGCCATCAGCGCCGTCGTGCCAAGCCCCGCCACGATGAGATGCCCGCCCGCCCAGCGGAGCCGGCTCACCGCAGTGGCCTGTACGGCTTCCGCACGGCTTGATATCTCCTCCGAGCGCAGGCGCAGTGTCATGAGCACCGGGTAGAGGGCGACGGCGTACGCGAGGATCAGGACCATGTACCAGGAGTAGGGGCCGAGCAGCTCGTCCGCGGACGCGCCGGCGGGCATGCCGAGGGTGGTCCTGATGTTGTCGACGACGATGCTCGGTCGCGAGAGCAGGTCTCGGGCCAGTGGGCTCAGCCCGGCGCCCACCAGCGAGAAGCCCGCCGAGGCGGCGTTCAGCGGGGGATTGCCCAGTCCGGCGTCCAGGTCCCGGCGGCGTCGGGGTCGGCCGCTGCGGCGGCGAGGTGGGCGCGGAGGGTGGCCAGCCCTGGGTGGGGGTTGTCGCGGTGCCACAGGAGCGAGTGCGGGTAGACGGGCGTGGGGTCGGTCACCGGGATGCGGCGCAGGCCGTGGCCGGCGGGCCAGACCAGGCGGGTCTGCCCGCCCATGAAGGTGGCCAGGGCCGGGGTGTCGGCGATGGTGTCGAGGAGCGCGTCGGAGCCGAAGTTGGGGCCGGTCGCCTCGATGGTGAGGCCGAACTCGGCGACGAGGTCGTCATAGTAGGCGGCCCATTCGGTTCCGGGAACGAGGCCGGGCATCCAGATCCGGTGCCCGGCGAGCTGGGTCAGGGTCACCGACCGGGCGGACGCCAGCGCGTGGGCGGGGCCGATGAGGAGCTGGAGTGGTTCGTCGAGCACCCGGACTGACTCGATGTCGTCGGGAAGGGGCCGGCCGGGCATGGCGACGGCGCGGAAGGACGCGTCGATCGCACCGGACCGGAGGGCGGCGAGGGCCGTCTCGATGTTGAACAGCAGCACCACGTCGAGGTCGATCTCGGGCTGCGCGCGGTGGAAGGCGCGCATCAGGCCCGACGCCGCGCTACGCGAGGCGATCATGTCGACGCGCAGCGGACGGCTGCCGGTGCGCACGGACGCGACCGCGCGCTCGGCGACGCGCAGCAGCTCGCGGGCGTGGGGCAGGAACGCCTGCCCGTCGATGGTGAGCTCGGCGCCGCGCGGCGTGCGGGTGAACAGCCGGACGCCGAGGTTGCGCTCCAGCGCGGCGATGCGCTTGGAGACGGCCTGCTGGGTGACCGCCAGCTCGGCGGCGGCTTCCTGGAATTGCCCTGCGTCGGAGGCGGCGACGAAGGTCCGGACGGTGTCGAGGTCCATGCGGACACACCCTACGGGTACAAGCGTTGGTTGTGGCCAACGGCCCCGCAGTTGTTTGATCCCCTGGTACAGCGCGCGCTTTGATGCTTGCGATCGCAATTCGGTTGTGCGAGCGAGTGGCGAGGAGTGTCGGGCATGCGGAGCGGGCACCGGTTGGGGCGGGAGTTCGCGTGGCTCTGGGGAGCGTACGGGAGCAGCGCGCTCGGCACGTGGCTCGCCTTCGGCGCGTTCCCGCTGATCGCGATCCAGGCGTTGCACGCCGGGCCGGCGCAGGTCGCGGCGTTGTCCTCGGTGGGGGCCTTAGTGGGTGCGGCCGTGGCGGTGCCGCTGGGCCCGTGGGTGGAGTTCCGCCGCAAGCGGCCGGTGCTGATCGGGATGGACCTGGTGCGGTTCGCGGCGCTGATGACGATCCCCGCCGCGTACGCGCTCGGCGTGCTTTTCTTCGTCCAGCTCCTGCTGGTCTCGGTCATCGTCGCCACGGCCGACATCACCTTCCGCGCCGCCTCCGGCGCATACCTGAAGACGTTGCTGCCGGCCGAGGACCTGCTCGTCGCCAACGCGCGCTTCGAGTCCACGGCCTGGACGACCACGGTCATCGGACCGCCGCTGGGCGGTGCCGCGATCGGGCTGCTCGGTCCGGTGGTGACGGTGGCGGCCGACGCGGTCAGCTATCTGCTCTCGGCCCTGGGCATCCGCGCGGCGGGCGGCCAGGAGCCGCGGCCCGAGCGCCAGCAGGCCGCGCGCATGCGGGCTGGGGACCTGCTCGACGGTTGGCGGTACATCCTTGCCGACGCGACGCTGCGTCCGCTGTTCTTCAACACCGCTTTGTTCAACGGCCTGGTGATGGCCACCGACGCGCTGCTGGCCGTTCTGATGCTCGGCCAACTCGGGTTCGCTCCGTGGGAGTACGGCCTCGCCTTCGCCGTGCCGGCGGTCGGCGGGCTGTTCGGTTCGTGGCTGGCCCGGCCGCTCGTCACCCGGTTCGGGCAGCACCGGGTTCTGGTCGTGGCCGGGACGCTGCGCGCGATCTGGCCCGTCGGGCTGGTCTTCCTGGGGCCGGGGACCGGTGGGCTGCTGCTGGTGATGGGTGTCGAGTTCGGGCTGATCTTCTGCTGCGGGGTTTTCAACCCCGTCTACGCCACCTACCGCCTCGAGCGCACCGGGCCCGACCGGGTCGCCCGCACGCTGTCCGCCTGGACGGTGACGACCAGAGCCTCGGCCGCGCTCCTGACGGCCGTTTGGGGCATGCTGGGCGGCCTGCTCGGCCCGCACACAGCCATCGGCCTGGTCGGCGTGCTCCTACTGGCGACTCCACTGCTGCTCCCTCGACGCCGGATCCCGTTCCGAATCAACCGGCCCCCGGTCACTCGGCCACCGTGAAGTAGACGGCCGGATCAAAGGAGTCGAGCGCGATCCAGCGCTGCGCCGTCGCTTCGGCGGGCGCTGGGCCGCCGCCCGCCGAAGCGAGGAAGAAGCCCTGCACGTCGAGAGCGATGCGGGGATCGTCGTCGATGCGCCGCGCCCTGTCGTAGTAGACGGCCAGCTCATGGACGCGCCGCGGGGTGGCGGCCGGGCAGGAGCAGTCGACGCTGTCGAGGACGTTTCTGCCTGGTTCCCACGGCGTCAGCGGGTGACCACGTCGTCGCCCTCGCGGGCGGTCAGGTCCTCGGCCCTGGCCCGGGAGGCCGTCTCGTCCGCGGTCGGGCCGCCGACCCGCGCGGGCTCCGGCTCGCCCCCGGCAGCCGCGGGCTTGCGGACCGGGCGCAGGGCGAGCAGCAGTACGGCCGCGCCGACGAACGTGACGAACATGATCCAGACCGCGCCGACATGCATGGCGTGGACGAAGGCGTCGTCGGCGGCCTGCTTGAGCGCGGGCAGGTTCGACGTGGTGGCGACGTGCCGCGCCTGTTCGGCGGAGACCCGCGCCTGCTCCCGTACCGGCCCGGGGACACCGTCCAGCGACGGCTCGATCGCGCGTCGGTACACGATCGACATGATCGTGCCGCCGACGGCGATACCGATCACACTGCCGGTCTGTCGCACGGTGTTGGTGATGGCCGACCCGGCACCGGCCCGCTCCAGCGGCAGCGTGCTGATCAGCGCCGCGGTCACCGGGCCGAGCACCATACCGATGGACAGGCCCTGGACCAGCAGCACGACCTCGATCCAGACGAGGGGCGTGTCCAGTCCGAAGAGCCCGTACGCGCCCATGGTCAGCGCCGCGACGATCAGCGCCGGCACGGCGACGAGCCGCAGCGACCAGCGGTGCACCAGGCGGGCGCCGACGGGCGCGCCGAAGATCGCGCCGAGCGCGGTCGGGAGGCCGGCCAGGCCCGCCTCCATCGGCGAGTAGCCGCGCGCGCCCTGCAGGTAGAACGCGTTGTAGAAGGTGACCGCGGACACGGCGAACAGGAGCAGGCCGAGCGCCACGTTGCCGCCGCCGAACACGCGCTGGGCAAGCAGCCGGGGATCAAAGCTCGGCGTCTTGCTGCGCAGTTCGACGCGGACGAACACGGCCAGCAGGATCAGTCCGCCGACGATCGGCGCCCAGACGTCCGTACGGCCCCAGGCCGCCACCTGACCCGCGCGGATCAGTCCGTAGGCGAGCGCCGCGAGGCCGGTGACGGACAGCAGCATCCCGGCCGGCTCCAGCGGTCGCACGACGGGGCTGCGGAAGTCCGGGACCAGCAGGGCGATGCCGATCAGCGCGAGGACCACGACCGGGACATTGACCAGGAAGACCGAGCCCCACCAGAAGTGGTCGAGCAGCACACCGGCGAGCACCGGGCCCACGGCCATGCCGACACCGGCGGCGGTCGAGGAGATGGCGATCGCGGTCGACCGCGCCGGGCCGGTGAACGTCCATATGAGGATGGCCATGTTGGCCGGCATGATCAGCGCGCTGCCGACGCCCATCGCCGCCCGGGCGGCGATCAGCTGCCCCGCGTCGCCCGCGTACGCCGCCCACACCGAGGACGCGGCGAAGACCACCAGACCTGTCGCGAGCACGACCCGGTGGCCGAAGCGGTCGCCCAGCGCACCCGCGGTGAACATCAAGGTGGCGAAGGCCAGCGTGTACGAGCCAGTGGCCCACTGCAGCTCGGCCGGGCCGGCGTTCAGCCCATGGACCGGGTCCGCAAGGGTCTCCAGGGTGGTACTCAGGATGGTGTTTTCCAGCCAGATCAGCAGCGAACACACCATGAGAACGGCCAGAATCAATTGCTGCCTGGACTTCGGCAACGTGGATGTAGTCATGAACACCTTTGGATGCGCTTTGGAAAAGCTGACGAGCGGACAGTAGGCAACCATCGGGCGTATGTCAATTCTCGGGCGGTCGGCAGCGGTCGGCGATTTTCCGGAGCCTCTGAGGGCATGCCGCCAAGTGCTCTGTCAATTCTTGAAGTTGTGAGCGGACCGGCGGTGTAGTGGGCCCCCGAGGGCATACCGCCAAGCGCCCTGTCAATTTCTGATCCTGTTATTTGACTTCGCATGAATTCCGTGCCCCCGGCCCCGTGTTCTGCCTCTGCTCCGCGCCCTGTCCCGCCCCGTGTGGTAGTGGCCACTGAGACCTGGGGGTGCACCGTGTCCCGCGTCGTGGACTGCACCGTGGATGGGGCGGGGGTGTTCCAAGTGGTCGCGGGCCCAGCGGGTGGCGGTCTCAATCGGTGGAAGGAATTGACCTTGAGAGTGGCTCTACTTCTTGAAGAAGGATCTCCATGGACAATTCCCTTGGCGTTTTGAATCCCAGTGGAGCACGGGGCCGGTCGTTGAGTCCATCAGCTATAGCCCAAAGGTGTTGAGAACCTCCTGGGATTTCCATTGATTTTTGCAGGTGATCGACGCGCCTCAGCGCTGCGGAACCTAGGGGGCCGGTTCGGGGATCGTCCGGAAAATGGGAGCGGTCAGGGGCGGGGGCTCTGGCGGGGAGTGCGTGTTGGCTTGGGCAAAGGTGTCAGGGGTTGATTTGAATTGACCGGATTTCGGGTCGGTTGTGGCTCTGTATGGATTGGGGAGTCACGGTGCGGGCTATCTCATGTAGCGGATTTCACGCACTCCCGATAATCGCTTTGGTGATCAATTAATCACGGGGGGTTATCCTCGGTCGGGAAAGTGATCACTCCGAAAGGTAGATTTCCCATGCGTTCTACACGACGTGCAGCCGTGGCCTTCCTCCTCGCCGCCGCGGTGAGCGGGTTCGCCGCCCCCGCGGCGATGGCCGCCCCGAGTGACCCGGACCCGGTCTCCGGCCTGGCCGGAGGGCTCCTCGGCGGTGCCGGCGGCGCCGACCCGCAGTCCTCGGTGACGGGTCTGATCGGTGGTGCGACGGGCGGCGTCACGGGCGGCGTCACGGGCGGCGGCGTCCCGCTGCCCCCGCTGAGGCGTCTGGTCATCGGCGTCACTGACGGCAGCGACTGGATCTCCAGGGTCGCGTATGCGGTCGCGAGCGATTTCGAATTGAGGCCGGTGAGTTGGGGCAGCACGACTTCAAAGTGATCCGTCTGGGCTGGTTGTGGCCTAGCGTCCGAATGGAACGCGGTTACGCAACGTGACACCGGAACGAAGATGACCTTCTGTCTGTGATCACGGGAGTTCTCACACTGCCACGCTCACGACAGGAGTCACTGCTCGACCGCTGACCCGCCGCGGCCGGAGGGACCCGTGGCCGTGCTCAGTCGCCGGCCAGGGTCTCGCCCAGAGAGGTGCGCTCGTAGTGCACGGATCGACCGGTCCGCGTCCGCGTGACCAGGCCAGATTCGCGCAGCACGGCCAGGTGGCCGCCGACTGCGCCCAGGCTGAGACCCAGCTAGCGGACCAACTGCGTGGTCGTCTCCGGTACCGCGCGCCGGATACACCAGGGCGTACGGCCAGGGCGGCTCGACATAGCTGATGAAGGTGCCGAAGACGGTCGGCATCAGCAGCAGTCCTTTGCCTCCCGGCCGGTACCGCTCCCGCGCGTTCCGGGGACCGGTGCGCACCTCGATCGCACCGTCGGTCCCCTCAGAGCGCCAGCTCACCCGCGGATCCAGGTCGGACAGCGCCGCGGCCCAGCCGTACATGGCAAGGTGCCCTGCGCGGTGCACCAGGTCGCGTTCCTACCTGGTCCGCGCCGCCCCCGGCAGGTCAGGCTAGTTGCGGCGGGGCGGCCCGCACTTCTCGATTCCCGACCAGCGCGGTCACCCGTTTCGCGACGTACGACGACGCGACCTCGGCGGCCGCGACACCCGCAGGAACCCCCGCAACTTGCGCGCCACGCACCTGATGCGTAATGCGCAATGCCGGGTAGGCTCGCCTCGTGAACGACGACGCGATGAACCTCCGGGCACGCAACAAGCAGGCCACCCGTGAGGCGATCAGCCGGGCCGCGCTGCACCTGGCCATCGAGCAGGGCCCCAACGGACTGGCCCTTGTCCGCGTTAACGACATCGCCACGGCCGCCGGAGTATCACCCCGCACGTACAACAACTACTTCTCCAGCAGGGAGGAGGCGATCTGCGCCTTCCAGGCCGACCAGTCCAGGCGCGCGGGGCAGGCGCTGTGCTCCCGGCCCGCCGACGAGCCCCTCAGCGAGGCCGTCATCGAGGCCATGGTCGAGCTCTATACCAACCCGGAACCGGACAAGACCGGTCTGCGCATGATCATGTCGACGCCCGAGCTGGAGGGTGAGGCGCTCAAAGCGTTCACCATGGCGGAGGGCCCCCTCGCCGAGGCGATCGCGGCACGCACCGGCACCGACCTCCGGCACGACCCGCACTCCGCCGTCATGGCCGCCGCGGTCGCCGGCGCCGTCCGCGTGGCGGGACGTTACTGGCTCGGCCCCGGCAGCACCGAGTCCTTCGCCACGGTCCTGCGGCGCACGCTGTCCTGCGTCTTTCCCTCCGCGCCGCCGGACTGAGCATCAACGGGAGCGCTTCGCTCCCGAGGCGGTCGAGGGGGCGTCATTTGCTTCGCCTGGTTTCACGGGGATGTCCGCCGTCTCGCGACTCGCCCCCGGGGCCGCCCGATCTGATCCGCAATCGCCACCTTATGCTGCTAAATGACTGCTTTGTGTAGTTATGGGGGCTGTTGTGAAGATTGCCTGTGTAGGTGGCGGACCCGCTGGTCTGTACTTCGCGATATTGATGAAACGGGTGAACCCATCCCATGAGATCACCGTTTACGAGCGGAACTCTGCCGGGGCGAGCTGCGGCTGGGGGGTGACGTACTGGGAGGAGCTCTTCGACAACCTCCGGCGCGCCGACCCCGAGTCCGCGCAGGCCGTCAAGGAGAGCTCGCTCCACTGGGACCACTGGGCCGTCCATGTCCACGACCAGGCGGCGGTCACGGTGAATCATTGGGACGAGGGCTACGGCATCGGGCGGCGCCAGTTGCTCGGGATCCTCGCCGACAGGGCCCGCGCCCTCGGGGTGCGCACAGAGTTCGAGCGCGAGATCGCAAGTGAGGACGAACTGGCCGGCACCGACCTCATCGCCGCCGCGGACGGGGCGGGCAGCGTGCTGCGCGGGCGCCACGCCGACCACTTCGGCACGGAGATCGCGGTCGGCCGGAACGTCTACACCTGGCTCGGCACCACCAAGATCTTCGACTGCTTCACCTTCTCGTTCGTGGAGACCCCGCACGGCTGGATCTGGTGTTACGGCTACGGCTTCAGCGAGGGCCACAGCACCTGTGTCGTGGAATGCTCGCCCGCGACCTGGAGGGGGCTTGAGCTCGACCAGGCGAGCGAGGCCGAAGGCCTGGTCATCCTGGAGAAGCTCTTCGCGGACATCCTGGACGGCCACCCGCTGATCGGCCGGACGTGCGAGCACGGCGGCGCGCACTGGCTCAACTTTCAGACCCTGACCAACCGGACGTGGCACCGCGGCAATCTCGTCCTGCTGGGGGACGCCGCGCACACCACGCACTACTCCGTCGGCGCGGGCACCGCCCTCGCGCTGGGGGATGCCGCCTTCCTGGTCAACGCGTTGCACGAGGACCCGCGGCTTGAGTCTGCCCTGTCCCGCTATGAGCGGAAACGCCAGTCGGCAATCATGTCCGTCCAGCGCGCGGCCCGCTACAGCGCCCAGTGGTACGAGAACCTCCCGCGCTATGCCGGCCTTCCGCCGCGGCAGATGGTCGCGCTGCTCGGCCGGCGGTACTCTCAGGTGCTTCCGCACGTTCCGCCGCGACTCTACTACCGGATCAACCAGGTGGCCGAGTGGTTCGAGGCGAGGCGCGGGTCCACGGGCGGGCCTGAGGCCGGAGGACCGGAGAGGCCGGGGCGTCCGGACGAGATCGGCGCGCACTGATCGTGCGCCTCGACTGCGGTCGGAATCGCATGAGAAATCCCAGGTCGGCGGGTGTTATGGGTCGCCTCGGCGGGGTTGGAACGCGCGGGGCGCACCCCCGGCCGATGCGCTGAAACCGGCCGGGCTGCCGCCCCGTTTCGGAAACTCCGGCTGACATTCCCGGCAAAGGTCTGGCGTAGGCGTTGCATGACCATGCGGTGGTGTGTATATATTTCTACTCGTGTCTAAGGTGCTCACCTCCCTGCCTGTCGGTGAACGTGTCGGGATCGCCTTCTCCGGAGGGCTCGACACGTCGGTAGCCGTCGCGTGGATGCGCGACAAGGGCGCAGTTCCCTGCGCCTACACCGCTGACGTCGGCCAATACGACGAACCCGACATCGCCTCGGTCCCGGGGCGCGCCACGGCGTACGGCGCCGAAGTCGCCCGGCTGGTCGACTGCCGGGCGGCCCTCGTGGAAGAGGGGTTCGCGGCGCTGGCCTGCGGAGCGTTCCACATCCGGTCCGGCGGCCGGACCTACTTCAACACCACGCCGCTCGGGCGCGCGGTCACCGGCACCCTGCTGGTGCGCGCGATGCTTGAGGACAGGGTGCAGATCTGGGGCGACGGCTCCACCTTCAAGGGCAACGACATCGAGCGGTTCTACCGCTACGGCCTGCTCGCCAACCCCTCCCTGCGCATCTACAAGCCGTGGCTCGACGCCGACTTCGTCGCCGAGCTCGGCGGGCGCAAGGAGATGTCGGAGTGGCTGCTCACCCACGGCCTGCCGTACCGCGACAGCACCGAGAAGGCCTACTCCACCGACGCGAACCTCTGGGGCGCGACCCACGAGGCCAAGTCGCTCGAACACCTCGACACGGGCATCGAGATCGTCGACCCGATCATGGGGGTGCGGTTCTGGGACCCCTCGGTCGAGATCGCCGCCGAGGACGTCACCATCGGCTTCGAGCAGGGCCGGCCCGTGACGATCAACGGCAAGGAGTTCGCCTCCCCGGTCGACCTGGTGCTGGAGGCCAACGCCATCGGCGGCCGGCACGGCCTGGGCATGTCCGACCAGATCGAGAACCGCGTCATCGAGGCCAAGAGCCGCGGCATCTACGAGGCGCCGGGCATGGCGCTGCTGCACACCGCCTACGAGCGGCTGGTCAACGCGGTCCACAACGAGGACACCGTCGCCGTCTACCACAGCGAGGGGCGCAGGCTCGGCCGGCTGCTCTACGAGGGCCGCTGGCTGGACCCGCAGGCGCTCATGCTGCGCGAGTCGCTGCAGCGCTGGGTCGGCACCGCGATCACCGGCGAGGTGACCCTGCGCCTGCGGCGCGGCGAGGACTACTCGATCCTCGACACCTCCGGCCCGGCGTTCAGCTACCACCCGGACAAGCTCTCCATGGAACGCGTCGAGGACGCCGCTTTCGGGCCCGTCGACCGCATCGGCCAGCTCACCATGCGCAACCTCGACATCGCCGACTCCCGCGCCAAGCTTGAGCAGTACGCCAGGCTCGGCCTGGTCGGCAGCGCGCATCCGATGCTGATCGCCGCCACGCAGACGCCCGCCTCCGAGCTGATCGGCGCCTTGCCCGAAGGCGGGGCCGAGGCGATCGCCTCCAGCGGCGAGGCGCCCGACGGCGAGCTGCTCGACAACGCCGCCATGGAGTTCGGCAGCGACTGACCGCTCACCCCGGAGTCGGCTCAGGCCAGGCTCCGGGGCACGATGGTGTCCGTACGGCGGCGCCGGGTCTTCCCGGCGCCGCCGTACGGCTTTCACGGCGGTGGTCCTTGCGCGACGCCGGCGATGACCGTGGTCACGGCCTTGTGTACGGCGTGAGCCCCCGGAGGGGCGGCCGTGCGGTCGGCGAACAGCAGATGCCCGGTTCCGACGAGGGTGCCGGCGAGCACGTCGAGGTCGGCGTCGGCCGCGATGCGGCCGAGGTCGCGTTCGGCGCCGAGGTAGGAGGCGATCACGGCCGCGGCCTCGGTGAGGAGGGGGACGCCGACCGGGGTGGTCTGGCGCAGCCGGGTGCGCAGGACATCCCGCGAGGTGACGAGGCCGACGATCGCCACGGCGACGGATCCGAACAGGTCGGTCAGGACGCCGGTGAGGTTGCCCGCGACGGTGCCGGCGCCGGCGGAGGCCCGTAGGTCGGCGGCCAGGGTGTCGATGCGGGCGACGCGGTCCAGCACGAGCTCCGCGAGGAAGGCGTCGAAGTCGACGAAGTGCCGGTGGAGCACGCCTTTGGCGCAGCCCGCCTCCGTGGTGACCGCCCGGCTGGTCAGGGCGCTCGGCCCGTCCCGCAGCAGAACGCGTTCGGCCGCGTCGAAGAGTTGTCGGCGCGCGTCATGGAGGGCTGTGCCCGTTGGCATTGCGCTTGTCCCTGTTCCGCTTGACGAGTGGGCATGCGCCCACTCATAGTGGGCGCATGCCCACTATACGGCCAGAGCGTGAACCACATCGAGAGCGCCGCATGGCGGAGTCCTTCGGCTCCGACCCCGAACGCTACGACCGGGCCCGGCCCCGATACCCCGAGGCCATGGTGGAGGCGATCGTCGCCGCCGCCCCCGGGCCCGACGTCCTCGACGTCGGCATCGGCACAGGAATAGCCGCCCGGCAGTTCCAGGCGGCCGGCTGCACAGTGCTGGGCGTCGACGTCGACACCCGGATCGCCGAGTTCGCGCGCCGCGGCGGGCTGGAGGTCGAGGTGGCGCCCTTCGAAGCCTGGGACCCCGCCGGTCGGACGTTCGACGCGGTCGTCGCCGGGCAGACCTGGCACTGGATCGACCCGGTCGCGGGAGCGGCCAAGGCGGCCGAGGTGCTCCGGCCCGGTGGCCGGCTGGCTGTGTTCTGGAACGTCTTCCGGCCTTCGCCCGAGGTCGCGGAGGCCTTCGCCGGGGTCTACCGCCGCATCCTGCCTGACTTGCCGTACAACGCCTGGGCGGCGTCCTCCCTCGACGGATACTCGGCGCTGTCCGCCAAGGCGGCCGAAGGGGTACGGCGGGCGGGCGCGTTCGACGACCCTGAACAGTGGCGGTTCGACTGGCAGCGCTCCTACACCCGCGACGAGTGGCTGGACCAGCTGCCCACCAGCGGCGAAGCCGCCCGGATCCCCCCGGCCGCGATGGAGGAGCTGCTGGCGGGCTTCGGCGCCGCGATCGACACGATGGGCGGCGCCTTCACGATGCGCTACGCCGCGGTGGTGGTGACCGCGGCGCTCAGCCGTACGGACGCACCGGGTTGACGCGGGCCTTCACGGTGCCCTGCGGCCTTCACGATGTCCTGCGATCGAAGCCGTACCGACCCCGTGCGGGCGATCCGGTCGCCTGACACGTCCGGATCGCCCGCCTCGTCAGCGTCGTGTCTCCGAGGTTCCGTTCGGGTGGAGCACGACCTTGATCCACCCATCGTCGCGAGCGTCGAAGTGCTCATAGGCCATCGGGGCCTCATCGAGCTTGAGCTCCTGGGTGACGACGAAGCCGGGCTCGGCCTTGCCTCCGGCGATCAGGTCGCGCAGGGCCCGGTTGTACCTCTTCACGGGGGCTTGACCGGTGCCCAGCCTGTGCCCCTTCGACCACAGCAGGCCGAAGTCGATGGGGATCTTCCCGCGCGCCGCGAGTTCGCCCTGCGCTTCGGCGCCGCCCGGGTCACGTGGCAGGAACACGCCCACCACGCCGATCTGGCCGCCGAAGCGGATGGCGTCGATCAGAACGTTGAGTGCCAGGCTGGCGTCCTCATGGCCTTCGGCGTCATGCGCCTGGTAACCGACGCATTCACAACCGTTGTCCGCACCCAGCCCGAAGGTGGCCTCCTTGACGACCTCGACGGGGTCCTCCTTGTTGATGTCGATCGGGATGGCCCCGATCTCCTCGGCGACGCGCAGCCGGTCGCGGTGGCGATCGGCCACCCACACCCGGCCCGCGCCTCTGAGGATGGCCGAGTAGGCCGCCATCAGCCCGATCGGGCCCGCGCCCATGACGAGGGTCTGGTCTCCGGGTTTGACGCCGGCCATCTCGGTGGCGTGGTAGCCGGTGGGGAAGATGTCGGACAGCATCACGTAGTCGAGCTGGCGTTCGACCGCGTCCTCGCCGAGGCGCAGCGCGTTGAAATCGCCGTACGGCACGCGCAGCAGTTCGGCCTGACCGCCCTGGTAGGGCCCCATGTCGGCGTAGCCGTACGCCGCTCCGCCCTTGGACCGCTCGGGGCGCATGGTCAGGCAGAAGTTCGTCAGCCCCCGCTCGCAGTCCTTGCAGAAGCCGCAGGCGATGTTGAACGGCAGGACGACATACTCGCCGACCTGGACCTTGCGTACGGCGGAGCCGACCTCGACGACGCGGCCCAGGTTCTCGTGGCCCATGACCCGGCCGGGTTCGAAGGAGGTGCGCCCTTCGTACATGTGCAGGTCGGACCCGCAGATGTTGGTGCTGGTGATCTTCACGAGGATGTCGCAGGGATGCTCGATCTTCGCATCGGGCACATCTTTCACGGCGACCGTCCGCGGCCCCTCGTACACCGCTGCCTTCATGATGCCTCCTCTCCCGCCGACACGCCGCCGACATGCCGTCGGCACACTGCCGATACGGCGGTGGCGGAGCGGCCGTGCGGCCCAACGAGGTAACCGGGCGATGGCCCCTGTGCGGCTCATCGGCACGCCACATTCCGGGCCCCTAAGTCCCCTCTATTCGTCCGTTCCACTCGAAGTCCAGGTGAAACATCCCATTTGTCCCACAGGGAGGTCAGGGTCTCTTCGAATGCGGCGGCTCAGCCGTACGGATGCACCAGGCCGGCCTCATAGGCGATGATCGCCGCCTGCACCCGGTTGGTGAGCCCGAGCCGGAGCAGGATGGCGCTGACGTGGGCCTTCACGGTGCCTTCCGAGAGGAACAGCTCACGTGCGATGTCCTGGTTAGCGAGCCCGCGCCCCACGAGGGTGAGCACGTCGCGCTCGCGTGGCGTCAGCATGTCCACCTGGGCGCGGGCCGCGGCGGTGCGGGAGAGATGGCCGCCGGTGAGGCGGGTGATGACCTTCCTGGCGATTCTGGGCGACATGTAGGCCCCGCCCTCGGCGACCGCCCGAAGGCCGAAGATCAACTCTCTGGGGTCGGCGGCTTTGAGGAGAAACCCGCCCGCTCCCGCCTCCAGGGCTCCGGCGACGTAGTCGTCCTCGTCGAAGGTGGTCAGCATGACGACCCCGACCTCGGGCATCGAGGCACGCAGTACGGCGGCGGCCGACAGCCCGTCGAGTCGCGGCATGCGGACGTCCAGCAGGGCGATGTCGGGCCGGTGGGCACGCACCTGCTCGACGGCTTCCCGCCCGTCCGCGGCCTCGGCGACCACCTCGATGCCGGGGTCGGCGGAGAGAACCGCCTTGATCCCGGCCCGGATCATGGCCTCGTCATCGGCCAGCACCACCCGGATCACGCTTCCCCCTCCACGCCACGACATAGTAGGCAGGACATCACAAACCACAGCTGGTCACACTTCGCCTCGCGGAAGGCTCGCGGTCACCGTGAACCGGCCGTCATCGGCTCCCGCGCGGAACGTGCCCCCGAGAAGCCGGACTCTTTCCTGCAGACCGCTCAGACCGTTTCCGCCGCCGACGGAGGCGCGGGCCCCGCCGATGCCGTCCTCCGGAGGTTCGGGCCACTCGGCAACGGCGTTGCTCACAGTGACAGTCACCGCCTCGCCGGTCCGCCCCACCCGCACCTCCACCTCCGCGCCCGTCGCGTGGCGCGCGGCGTTGGTCAGCGCCTCCTGGACCATCCGGTGCACCGCGCGGTCCACCAGCGGCGGCAAGGGGTGGTCCTCGCCGTCGCAC
This sequence comes from Sinosporangium album, assembly GCF_900100605.1. Classification (GTDB taxonomy): domain Bacteria; phylum Actinomycetota; class Actinomycetes; order Streptosporangiales; family Streptosporangiaceae; genus Sinosporangium; species Sinosporangium album. The sequence continues at coordinate 38,818 of NZ_FNCN01000026.1, forward strand.
CGGTATGCGATCGACATGCCGGCGTCACGCGCGCGTTCGACGAGCGCGTCGAGCGTCTCGTTCGCCGGCTCGACCGGCGCGGCCACGTCGGTCGGGCGCAGCACCGCGAGAGTACGGCGGAGCCGGTCTGTCGCGGTCACCGCGGAGGCCCGCAGAGCGGACGCCGCCTCCCGGTTGTGCTCGTCCATGTCGGCGGCGAGCTCCAGTGCTCCCGCGCGGAGCGCGATCAGCGCCAGCTCATGGCCGAGCGAATCGTGCATGTCGGCGGCGATACGAGCGCGCTCCTGGAGCCTGACCCGTTCGGCGATCAGTTCCTGTTCGCGTGCCATCCGGACGAGGCGCTCCCGCGCCGTCTCCACCAGCTCGGCCTGCTGCCGCCGGAAGCGGCCGGCGAGCCACGGCAGTGTGACGAACATAATCAGGGCCAGTACGGCGCCGACGCCGTTCTCGACATCGACGGCCATGGAGAGGAGTCCGGCGGCGAGGAAACCTCCCATGAGCGGCCAGTCCCGGCGCACCGGCAGGTGGCGGCCGTGCAGGTAACCAGCGACAGCGAGGGCGCCGAAGAGAAATTGCCGCCACAGGGGGATGTGGTCAAGGTGCAGTCCATTGACGAGTACACCTACCGCGATTGCCGCCAGGATCGCACCGTTTCTCACCTGTTCGACCTTACCGATCGCAGCCTGAACAACCGACTCGCCGCAGTCGCGGCACCCGCCGCGGCCATGACTCCCAAGGTGATCGTCAGAGCGGGGTAGTAGGTGAGCTGCTCCCAGGTCACCGTCCTGCCGTTCATGAGAAAGGAGATCAGATCCGGATAGGCGGCCAGGACCGGCAGCGGCGCAAGAGCCGGGCTGAGGCGCACGGCGATCCGCCACGCCCGCCTCGTGCCGTACGTGGCCGCCCACCTGCGCGATCGTGCGACGCCCAGGATGCCCAGCCCGGCCGACACCGCGGTGATGAGGCCCAAGGTCAGCTCGATCTGCTGTCGTCCGCCGCCGGGCTTCTCAGGCGTCACGCCCTGGCTCAGCGCGACCAGGCCGCCGAGCACTGTATAGGTGTCGTCTTGGAGTGCGGTGCCGTTCGTCATGACGGCGAAGCCGTAGCCCGTGCCGGGGGCGATCGCCTGGACGGCGGAGTAGGTGAACAGATTGCCGGAGTGCACCAGCAGGGGAGTGCCGTGCAAGGTCTCCTCGCTCCAGCCCATGGCGTAATCGTGCACGGCGGAGGGCGCGTGCATGGTGCGCAGACTCTCCCGCGTGACAAGCCGCGTGCTGCCGGCGCCGTTCTGAGCCATCAGCCATCGGCCCATATCGGTGGCCGTGGTGATAACGCCGCCGCTGCCGCCCAGGTTGAGGAAGCCCCGGATTTCGGGGCGCGGCAGCCAGGCGCCGTACAGCGAGACGAAGCCGTCCGCGGGCTTGACCGTGGGGTCTCCTACGGCGCTGCCGGACATGCCGAGCATGCCGAACACGTGCTGCCGCATGTAATCGCCGAAGCTCTGGCCGCCGGCGACCTCGACCAGACGGGCCGCCAGGTCGAAGTTGACGTTGCAGTACTCGTAGCGCGTGCCCGGCTCGGCCCTCAGGGTGCCGGCCTTGAGGGTCGCGACGTAGTCGGCGAGTGACGCGGTCGCGTGGGCCGCCCCGATGTCGACGGTGGTGTCCGACAGGCCCGACGTCTGGTTGAGCAGGTGGCGCACGGTGATACGGCCGGCCCGGGGGTCGGCCATCCGGAAGCCCGGTAACTGCGAGGCCACCGGCTCGTCCAGGGCGATCTTGCCGTCCTCGACCAGTGTCATCACCGCCGCGGCCGTGAACGATTTGGTGAGCGAGGCGACCCGCATCGGGGTGCGCTCGGTGATCGCCGCCCCGAGAGAGTCCCGCCCGTATCCCGCGGCGTGCACCACCGTGTCGCCGCGGGTGACGACGACCGACAAGCCCGGCAGTCCCGTGGATTCTATGGCCGTTTTCAGATAGGCGTCGAAGTCGGCCGCCGAGGGCGGCGACGTCGGCACGGCGGGCGTCGGCGAAGCCGTGGTGAGGGTTGTGGCCAGGCCGACGCTCGCCGCCAGAGTGAGGAACGCGAGTTTCATAGGACGAACCTAGAAATCGGCGTCATGCAAGGAATCCGACCGGTGTCCAGTGCCACCCCTGACTTTCGTCGGGGGTGGTCGCGGGCGTCCGTGTCGGCGCTACGGTCGGCCGACAATCCTGCTCACACCGCTGATTGAAGGTTGTTGGCAAGTGTCTTGGGAATACAGGCGTAAAGTCTCAAATAGCATTTCAATGAGAAACTTGAAGGTGTGAGAGGACGCCCCCATCGGGGGTGGTTGTCCCGAGAATCCACCTGAAAGGTTCACCCTGTGAACAAGGAAGACATCACCACGTTCGTGACTGGCATGGCCGGGGTCCACACGGTCAAGGCGAGCGAAGGCGACGGATCGCCCGAGGCGGCGTGGGGAGATACCTTCTTCTTTTATGACCCCAAAAGGGACTTGGAGCAGAATCCTCGCCTGCCCTTCGCGACCATCGTCACCAAGGACTATCCGGGACACGACACGGCCTCAGACCTGAACCGGCCCGGCGTGTTCCGGTTGAACATCTCCGTCGGGCGCGCCGGATTCCAGGACGTCGTCGGTTACCCGCCCGCGGCGCACGCGGACCACCACGCCGAACACGACTACCGCGCCCAGGACACGCTGATGCCGCATCCGCTCTATGCGGTCCAGGGCTGGGTCTGCGTCCTGAACCCCGGCGAGGCGACCGCCGCACGGGCACGATCCCTGATCGTCGACGCCCACGCCCGGGCCGTACGGCAACACCGGCCCGCGTCCCGCAAGGCGTGACCGGCCCGGCAGGGGCGTGGTGACCTCTGCCGGCCCGCGTACACGGGGTCCGGAACGACCTGGTCTTGATCGAGGCCCCCGCCGTCACCGGGCCAGGCTGGTCGGCCACCAGAGTGGGCGGGTTCCGCCGCGGGTTGAGACTTTCCGCATGCCGCCCTATGGCAGGAGGTAGTGCAGGAGACGAAAGTCTCCGGCACCGGTTCAACGACAGCCTTGATGTCATGAATGTTTGCGAGAACGAGCAGCTCAACGCGGAGCCTGCCATCCCGACCTATGGCTCTTATGGCCCGCGGCTGCGATACCGACCCGTCGAATCGCCACATGGCTCTGGCGCCGTGGCGGGAGAACCCGGCCGCGCACGGCGCGCCGTGCGCGGCGAGCAGACGGGGGTGACGGCGTGAACGCCCCCGCTGCTTCCGTCTCACCCTCGTGGCGGGAACTGCTGGGCCCGGAGCACGCCGGCGCGGCGATCGTGCTCGCCATAGGCGTGCTGGTCGGCGCGGTCAACATCTACCTGGCCGCGAGCCTGCTGCCGACCGCGGTGGCCGACATCGGCGGCGCCGGCTTCTACGCGTGGAATATGACGATCTATCTCGTCGCGATGGTGATCGCGACGATGCTGGTCAGCCGTCTTCTGGGCCGCGCGGGCAACGTCGGCGCCTACCTGCTTGGCTTCGGCGTGTTCCTGGTGGGTTCGCTGGCCTGCGCCGTGAGCCCGGTGATGCCGGTGCTGCTGGCCGGCCGCGGTGTCCAGGGGCTGGGTGCGGGGTTGCTGTCCGGGCTGGGGTTCGCCGCCGTCCGAGCGGCTCTGCCGCAGCGGCTGTGGACGCGCGGCAACGCGCTGATGTCGGCGATGTACGGCGTCGGCAACTTCGTCGGTCCGGCGCTCGGCGGGCTGTTCGCCCAGTTCGGCGGGTGGCGGCTGGCGTTCGTGCTGATGGCGGTGATCGCGGCGGTGTGCGGCCTGCTCGTGCCGCGGGTGCTGCCCGGGGGCGAACGCGGGGGCCCGCAGGCGCCGGTGCCGGTCGTGTCGTTGCTGTTGGTCACGGCCGCCTCAGCCGCGGTCAGCGTGGCGGGGGTGCTGTCCGGCACCGCGGCGATGGCGGCCGGCATCGCGGTGGCGCTGCTGCTGGTGGCCGCGTTCGTGGCTCATGAGCGGCGCAGTGAGCTGCGGGTCTTCCCGCGCGCCACCTACCGGCCGGGTTCGCCGCTGAAGTGGCTGTACCTGACGCTGGCACTGCTGTCCTTCGGCGTCGCGGTGGAGTCGTTCCTGCCGCTGTTCGGGCAGCGGCTGGGCGGGCTGGCCCCGGTCGCGGCCGGGCTCTTCGGCGCGGCCATCTCGGTGGGGTGGTCGGCCACCCAGCTCGTCAGCGCGTCGGCGGTCAAAGAACGGACCATCGGCCTGCTGCGTATCGCCGGCCCGTTGCTGCTGGCGTTCGGCCTCCTCGTGCAGGGGTTGATGCAGCGGCAGGACGCGCCGGTCTGGCTGGTCCTCTGCTGGGTGCCGGTGATGTTCATCGCCGGCGCCGGCATCGGGCTGGCCTATCCGCACCTGTCGGTGGCGGTGATGTCCAGCACCCAGGATCCCGAGGAAGGAGGGCGGGCGGCCGCGGCGATCGCCACGGTGACGAGCCTGTCGATCGCGTTCGGTACGGCGGTCGCCGGCGCCCTGGTCAACCTGGGCGGAGAGTCGATGCTCGACTCGGCCCGGTACATGCTGTTCGGGTTTGCCATCGTCTGCGCGATCGGCGCCCTCACCGCTCGCGCGGCAAATCGCACGAGCCACTCAACACCGGCAGACCATCCCAGTTGATGACCGATACATCCCACCATCTGCCCAGCAAGTCGCCCATGACCGTATCTGGTTTGCAGGAGATGTCATGACCGATGCTTCGTCAGAGACGCCGATGTTCCCGATCGCCCGTGCTGCGGGTTGTCCTTTCGATCCGCCACCGGAGCTGAGCCGCAACCGCGAGCAGGCGCCGGTTTCACGAGTGCGGCTCTGGGACGGCAGCACCGCGTGGATGGTCACCCGCTATGCCGACGTGCGCGCGCTGCTCGCGGACCCGCGCGTCAGCGTCGACGTCGCCCAGCCCGGCTTCCCGCACACCAACGCGGTGAGCAAGGCGCGCGACACGCAGATGAAGACGCTGATGCAGATGGACGCGCCGGAGCACATCACCAACCGGCGACGGCTGACCGCGGAGTTCATGGTCAAGAGAGTGGAGGCGCTGCGGCCCACGATCCAGCAGATCGTCGATGACCTCATCGATGACCTGCTCGCCGGTCCGAACCCGGTCGACCTGGTGGAGGCGTTCGCGCTCCCGGTTCCCTCAATGGTGATCTGCGAACTGCTGGGCGTGCCCTACACCGACCGCGCCTACTTCCAGCGCGTGGCCGGCGAACTCCTCATGGACCAGGGCGATCCCGCCAAGGCCATGGCCGCCAGCGAGGAACTGCACGTCTACCTGGAGAACCTGGTGGAGGAGAGGAACGCCGAGCCGGGCGACAACGTCTTCAGCAGGCTGGCCGTCGAGCAGTACCGCACCGGCGCGATGACGCGGCGCGAGATCGCCACGCTGGGTCAGCTTCTGCTGGTGGCCGGGCACGACACCACCGCGAACACGATCGCGCTGGGCACGGCCCTGCTGCTGGCACACCCGGAGCAGTTGGCCGCGATCCGCGACAGCGGCGACCCCGCCCTGGTGGCACGCGCGGTGGAGGAACTGCTGCGCTACCTGACCGTCACCCACACCGAGTCCCGCCGCGTCGCCCGCGAGGATCTTGTGGTCGGCGGGCAGCTGATTCGCCAAGGCGAGGGCATCATCGCGGTGAAGAGCACCGCCAACCGCGACCCCGCCGCCTTTTCCGACCCCGACACGCTCGACATCCACCGCGGCGCCCGCCACCATGTCGCCTTCGGCTACGGCGCCCACCAATGCCTGGGCCAGCCCCTGGCCCGCGTGGAGCTCCAGGTCGTCTTCGACACACTGTTCCGGCGCATCCCCACGCTGGCGCCGGCCGTACCGCTCGAGGAACTGACGTTCAAACCCAACGCGGTTTTCTACGGCGTCCGCGACCTGCCCGTCACCTGGTAGAACACGAGAGGAGAACGCGTATGGAGGTCATCGTCGACCAGGACGCCTGCGCCGGCTCCGGGCAGTGCGTGCTCAGCGCCCCCGAGGTGTTCGACCAGCGCGACACCGACGGCATCGTCGTGCTGCTCAACGACAACCCGGACCCCCGGCTGCACGACGACGTCCATGAGGCCGCGCGCATCTGCCCGGGCCGGGCGATCACGCTCATCGGCCCATAAGCCGACCGGCCCGCGTTGTTGTCGTAGGGGCCTCCGCGGCGGGACCGACCGCCGCGGAGGCCCTGCGCCACAATAGGGCCGCGAAGATCCCCACACTGATCATCGAACCCAGTCCGATCAGCACCGCGTCGGTCGGCCCGAGTCGCCGCCGCAGCGCGTCGGGGACGCCGGGGCCGGGTGGCGACGCCCGCATTCGATCACCCCTCGCGGTATGTTTGCATGCCTCACATAGTCCGATACTCGGGGACGTTCCCCGCAGCGGAGCGGCTTCGACCCGCATGCGTGAGACCTTGATCGAGGAAGAGGACATCGTGATCGACACCGGCCTCAGCGGGCAGAACGTCCTGGTGACCGGAGGCGCCGGGAACATCGGCGCCGCCATCGCCCACGCGTTCGCCGCCGAAGGGGCCCGGGTGGCCGTCCACTACCTGGCGCGCGACGGACAGGCTCCAGAGGGCGCCGCGTGGGCGCACGTGACGCCCGAACCGCACGCTGCCGAGGCGCTGGCCGAGGAACTCGGCAACGGGTCCGTGGCGATCAGCGCCGACCTGGCCGAGCCGGACGCCCCCCGCCGCCTGGTGGAGGCCGCCGTCGAGCGCCTCGGATCGGTCAACGTCCTGGTCAACAACGCCGCGCACTGCGAAACGCCCGACACGGTCGACACGCTGACGCCGGGCTCCCTGGAGCGGCACTACCGCGTGAACGCGATCGCCCCCGCGCTGCTGGTGGCCGAGGTGGCGCGCCGCCGCGTGGGCGGCGCGCCGCTGTGCGTGGTCAACGTCTCCACCGACGCCGCCCGGGCGTTCCCCGGCCAGATCGGGTACGGCACATCCAAGGCGGCCCTGGAAGGCCTGACCCGGGCCACCGCCCTGGACCTGGCGCCGCGCGGTATCCGGGTGAACGCCGTGGCCCCGGGGCCGGTGCAGACGGGCTGGATCGGCGAGGACCTGCTGGCCGAGGTGACGGCCATCGTGCCGCTGGGCCGGGTCGGCGAACCGGCCGACATCGCCGACGCCGCGGTGTTCCTCGCCTCGCACCAGGCCCGCTGGATCACCGGCCAGGTGCTCCAGGTATCGGGCGGACACGCGATCTGAGTCCGTGACGAGGACCGGCGCAGCGTTCTGCTGAAGTATGCCGCCGTGGTGTCGAACGGAAAGGGTCTTGATCAGCGCTGCGCGGCGGCATAACGTGGCTGAATGACCGGATTTCACATCTAGTCATGAGGCTGGTCATGGGGCGACGAATGCTGCGAATGCTGGAGCGGGCGGACCGGAGACTCGGCGCGGCGGGCGAGCTGATGCTCCGCCTCGGACATCGCAAGGCCGACGCCGAGGACATCGCCTCCCGGTCCCCCCGGGGCGGCGGACGTATCGACGGGCTTCCACCTTCTCGACGGTCCTGAGAGCGGAGGCCCGGAGCTGGACGAGGATGCCAGGGCCGACCCGCTCGCATTCGCCGTACGGCATGCATGCGAGCCCACCGAGGAGTCTTCCGCCGCGGTTCTCGCTGCAGCGGACACACAGGCACATCTCGATTTTCAAGGAACTGATCCCGCCCTATCGAAAGTGGATCTACGACAAGGAGAGGCGATGCCCGACATCGTCGAGCGGTACAGCATCCCCACGCAGCACTTCTGGCTGCACGGGCCGCGATCGGGCCCGCCGGTCGAGTTCGACGCCGGCACCGGGTTGTGGAATGTCTACGGCTATCCGGAGCTGCAGGAGATCTTCAGCGATCCTGCCGCGTTCTCCTCCGACACCATGCGTGTCATCCCCAAGGATCTGATGCCGGGGAGGGAGGAGTTCTCGATGGAGGGCTTCATCACCCAGATCGATCCACCCGATCACGGAAAATTGCGCAAACTTGTCAGCAGCGCCTTCACCCGGAAGGTCGTCGCCGACCTTGAGCCGAGAATCGCGGCCCTCACCCATGAACTGCTCGACGCCGCGGAAGAACGCGGACGGCTGGAGCTGGTGACCGACCTGGCCTACCCCCTTCCGGTCATCGTCATCGCCGAGCTCCTGGGGGTGCCGAGCAGCGATCGCGCCCTGTTCAAGCGGTGGGCCGATGCGCTGTTCGAACGCGACGCCAAGATCTCACTCACCAAGTCCGCCGAAGAGCAGGGCGTCGACATGCGGGCGACGCTGAAGCCGTGGAAGGAGATGACGGCCTACCTCGCCGCCCACGCCGACGAGCGCAGAAGCAAGCCACGCGCCGATCTGCTCACCAGGCTGACCGAGGCCGAGGTGGACGGTGAACGCCTTCCCGGCGAACAGGTGGTCAACTTCGCGATCCTGCTCCTGCTCGCCGGGCACATCACCACAACGATGCTGCTCGGCAACACGGTCCTGTGTCTGGACGCCTTCCCCGAACAGCAGGACAGGGTCCGGGCCGATCGCACGTTGATCCCGGCCGTGATCGAGGAGTCCTTGCGCTACCTCACCCCGTTCGCCGCCATCGGCCGGTCCACCGCCCGCGACGTCGAACTCGGCGGCGTGACGATACCGGCCGATCAGCTCGTCATGGGCTGGCTGGGGACGGCCAACAGGGACCCCCGGCAGTTCACCGCGCCCGAGGTCTTCGACCCCGGCCGCGACCCCAACCCGCATCTCGGTTTCGGCCGCGGCATCCACTTCTGTCTGGGCGCCCCCTTGGCCCGGCTGGAGGGGCGGGTCGCGCTGAACATCCTGCTCGACCGGTTCGGCCGTCTGCGCACCGATCCGGATGACCCCGTGCTCTTCCTGCCTGCTCCGACCATGACGGGCGTGCGCCGCCTCGCGCTGGTCTAGTCACCCGGCCGATCGCTGATCAATACCTGTGCCTCGCAGGGCGGAACGTCCCGGTGAGCGGAGGCGCCGGAAACATCTCGGCGCCTCCCTGGGCGACTACCTGGGCGCCGCCCTGGAGGTGGAGCTGTGGGCACGGGCCGCGCTCTCACCGGGGAATTGTCGGTGGGGGAGTGTACGGTCGCGGGCATGTCGACGACGGGGAAGACCAGCGGGCCGGGGGATGCCTACGCGTCGCCCGGCTCTCCATCGCCACCGGGGCCTCTAGGGCGTGTGGTCGGCGGTGGTGTAGTGGTGGAGGTGGCTGGCGCCTTCGAGCATGGCGGTCGCCCGCTGCGTCAGCTCGGCCTGGCGCTGGGCGATGGCCGCGCGCAGCGCGTCGCTGCTGCCGGTGCGCCGGAGGCCGTCGAGGATGACCTGGATCTGCGGAAAGGCGTAGCGCCCCTGGCGGAGCATGCTGATCATCCGTGCGTCCCGGATGTCGGTGGCGTTGTAGCTGCGGTAGCGGGTGGCCGGGTCGCGGGCGGGGGAGAGCAGCCCCACCGCCTCCCACACCCGCAGGGCGGAGGTGCGCACACCCAGGTGGGCGGCGGCGTCGCCGATGCGCATGTCGTACCTCGGGAGGGCCGAGGCGTCGGGGTTCTGCTCGGCGACCGCCTCCAGCGCCGTGCCCGCCGCCCGAAGGGACAGCCGCTGCTCGTGGAGCGCGGCGTGGGCGGTGTCGACGAGTGTGAGCGCTTCGGCGAGGTCGCCGGCGTGCACCGCCTGCATGATCGCCTTGGCGGGGTCCCAGCCGTAGCCCTTGGCGAGGGTGCGGTAGGTCAGCAGCGCCTGGCGGTGCCTGGCGTGGAAGACGCGATAGCCGGCGGCGGTGCGCGCGGTCGGGGGGAGCACGCTCTCGTCGACGTAGTTGCGGATCTGCTGGGTGGAGACGCCCACCAGGCGGGCGAGGTCGACGGGACGCAGGGTCGTCCGTTCCCGGCTCACGATGCCGCCCTTCATGCACAGGGGTTACGTAATGGTTGAGGGTTGGGAGGGCTTGATCCCAGCCGATGGGGTCCAGATTAATGGAAAGTCGTAACTAGCAACTTCAATGAGAAACTTGAAGGCATGGATGTCGTCCCGAACGACAGCAGACCACAACCACCCCATTTTCACGGGGACAGCCATGTCCTCATGACGGCCGAGCCCGTCGCCCGCGATGAGCGGCGACACGCGCACCGCACCACGATGTAGAGGTTTGGCCGGGTTCTTTACCTGCGCTTATTGTGTGGCGGACGGCGCGGCGCGAGTCCGGCTCATGTGCGGCGGCTCGTCGGCGGTAGCCGTACCCCGGCCGCTGTAGGCGCGTTCCCCTTCCGATCAACAGTCAATCGAAGTGAGAAGGTTTCTCCGTGGTCTTCAGCGACCCAGCCGACAGTGCCCGAATTCACGACGACGTTCGCAGAGCCGACCACTCCGCCGCGGACAGTCACGATCAGATCCAGGTCCGGGGGGCCAGGGAGAACAACCTGACGGGCGTCTCCCTCGACATTCCCAAACGCCGTCTCACCGTCTTCACGGGGGTCTCCGGCTCGGGCAAGTCGTCGCTGGTCTTCGACACGATCGCGGCGGAGTCGCGGCGGCTGATCAATGAGACGTATACCGCGTTCATCCAGGGTTTCATGCCGAGCCAGAGCCGCCCGGACGTCGACTCGCTGCGCAACCTGAGCCCGGCGATCATCGTCGACCAGGAGCGGATGGGGGTCAACGCCCGTTCCACGGTGGGCACGGTGACCGACACCTACACGATGCTGCGGATCATGTTCAGCCGCATCAGCACGCCGTACGTCGGGCCCGCCACCGCCTTCAGCTTCAACAGGGCCGAAGGCATGTGCCCGGAGTGCGAGGGGCTGGGCAAGGTCTCCGACATCGACGTCAACGAGTTGGTGAACGCCGAGCTGTCGCTGAACGAGGGCGCCATCACCGTCCCCGGGTTCGCCGTGGGCACGTGGTATTGGCAGATCATGGCCGCCTCGGGTTTCTTCGACCCCGATGTGAAGCTCAAGGACTACACCCCCGAGCAGTGGGAGGACTTCCTCCACAAGCCCACCACCAAGGTCAAGGTGGGGTCGAACAACTTCACCTACGAGGGCCTCATCGTCAAGGTGCGGCGGCAATACCTCGCCAAAGACCGCGAGTCGATGCAGCCGGGCATGCGGGCGTTCGCCGACCGGGCCGTCAAGCTCACCGCCTGCTCCGCCTGCGGCGGCTCCCGGCTCAACGAGGCCGCGCGGTCGGCCACGGTCGAGGGGCGCACGATCGTGGAATGCTCGTCCATGCAGATCAGCGACCTCGCGGAGTTCGTCGGCGGCATCCGGAATCCCGCCGTCGGCCCGATGCTCGACTCCCTCCGCGAAACGCTCGACTCGCTCGTCGAGATCGGACTCGGCTATCTCAGCCTCGACCGCGAGTCCTCCACGCTGTCGGGCGGGGAGTCCCAGCGCGTGAGGATGGTCCGGCACCTCAGCTCGCCGCTCACCGACATCACCTACGTCTTCGACGAGCCGACCGTCGGGCTGCACCCGCACGACATCCAGCGGATGAACGGTCTGCTGCTGCAGCTGCGTGACAAGGGCAACACGGTGCTCGTCGTCGAGCACAAGCCGGAGACCATCGAGATCGCCGACCATGTCGTCGACCTCGGCCCGGGGGCCGGCACGGGCGGCGGGCGGATCTGCTACGCCGGCGACCTCGGCGGGCTGCGCAAGTCCGACACCCTGACCGGCCGCTACCTGGACCACCGGGTGACGCTGCGCGACGCCGTCCGCCGCCCCACCGGCCAGCTCACGATCAAGGACGCGTCGCTGCACAACCTGCGCGACGTCAACGTCGACATTCCCCTCGGTGTCCTCACGGTCGTCACCGGCGTCGCCGGATCCGGCAAAAGCTCCCTCATCCACGGCTACATCGCGGAGGAGGACGGCGTGGTCGTCGCCGACCAGTCGGCGATCCGCGGGTCCCGCCGCAGCAACCCCGCGACCTACACCGGCCTGCTCGACCCGATCCGTACGGCTTTCGCCAAGGCCAACGGCGTCAAGCCCGGCCTGTTCAGCGCCAACTCCGAAGGCGCCTGCCCCAACTGCAAGGGCGTCGGCCTGATCTACACCGATCTCGCCATGATGGCGGGGGTGGCGTCGGTGTGCGAGGAGTGCGAGGGCAAGCGCTTCAAGCCGGAGGTGCTGACCTACCGGCTGCACGGCAAACACATCGGCGAGGTCCTCGACATGACCGTGGCCGAGGCCGGCGACTTCTTCAAGACCGGCCAGCCGAGGGCCATCCTCGAACGCCTCGTCGCCGTCGGCCTCGGCTACATCGGGCTCGGCCAGCCGCTCACCACCCTGTCCGGCGGCGAACGGCAGCGGCTCAAACTCGCCATCAACATGGCCAAGAACGGCACCGTCTACGTGCTCGACGAACCCACCACCGGCCTCCACCTGGCCGACGTCGACCACCTGCTCACCCTGCTCGACCGGCTGGTCGACGACGGCAACAGCGTCATCGTCATCGAGCACCACCAGGCCGTCATGGCCCACGCCGACTGGATCATCGACCTCGGTCCCGGCGCCGGCCACGACGGCGGCCAGGTCGTGTTCACTGGCACCCCGGCCGAGCTCGTCGCCGACGGCACCACCCTCACCGGCCGCCACCTGCGCGACTACGTCGGCAGGCCGTGATCCGCGGGGGTGCCTCCGGCGGCCTCCCGCCCCCGGAGGCACCCCCGCGGGCCTCACCGTTCCCTTCGGGGGAAGAGGCGCTGGCCGCCGTCGCCGAAAACGCTGCCGAGCTCAGCCGTATGCGGACAGGCCGTGCCGTACGCCCACCGCTTCGATGAGCACCCCGCCACTCATTGCGTGGCTGCTTCCGTGGCTGCTCCGTGGCCGTGCCGTTTCCTGTGGCGGACGTGACTCGCCCTCAGAGTTCGCGGGCGTGGAGGTACGCGTCCAGGTCGGCGGCGCCCTTGAGCATGGCGCGGCCCCGGGCGGACAGGCGGGCCTGCCAGTCGCGCAGGGTCGACTCCAGCGGGGCGACGCCTCCGGCGGAGCGGACCTGAGCGATCAGCGGGGCGATCTGCTCCAGCGGGTAGCCGCCGCGCCTGAGTTGGCGGGCCAGCCGGGCGTCACGCACATCGGCCGCGCTGTAGATCCGGTAGCCCGTCTGCGGATCGCGGCGCGGCCGGACCAGCCCGGCCTTCTCCCACTTGCGCAGGGTGGCAGGGCGGAGGCCGAGCCTCCTGGCCAGGGGGCCGATGAACGTGCCGCCACGCTCCTGCGGCACGGGCGTCAGATCGCGGAGCGCGGCTTCGACGGCCTGGAGGGTGCGGCGGTCGTCGAGGAGTTGGCCGTGGCTTTCGTCGATGAGCCGCAGCGCGTCCTCGGTGGCCCCCTGGTTGACCGCCTGCATGATCGACGTGGCCGTCTGGTGACCGTGCCCGGCCAGCAGGGCGAGGAACGCGCGCAGGGCTCGCGCGTGCAGCGGCGTGTAGGTGCGGTAGCCGTGGACGGTGCGCTCGGCGGCCGGCAGGATGCCGGCGTCCTCATAGTTCCTGATCGCCTGGGTGGACAGGCCGTGCTCGCGTGCCAGGTCCACCGGCCTCATGGATGCATCACCGATTGAAGGTCCGTCGCGGTGAGAAGGGGTGATTCCAGGGAAAAGTTTACACCGGGGGTTCAACGATACCGTTGAAGGCATGGACATCAAGGCCACGGCCCGGCCGTTCGATGGCGCGGGCGTCTCAGCGTTCCTCCGGTCGCTTCCCGCCAGGCCCCTGCTGCTCGGCCTGGGCGAGCCCAGGCACTTCGTGGGGGAATTGGGTGAACTGCGCAACGAGATGTTCCAGCACCTCGTCGAGCACGAGGGCTACCGGTCGTTCACCATCGAGAGCGACTGCCTCAAAGGCCTCCTGGTGGACGACTACATCATGACCGGCACAGGCACGCTCGACGACGTCATGGAACGTGGCTTCAGCCATGACTTCGGCACCATTCCGGCCAACCGCGAACTCGTGCGCTGGATGCGCGCCTACAACGAGGAGCATGATGAAAAGCTGAGGTTCTTCGGCTTCGACGCCCCTTTGGAGTATTGGGCCGACAGCCCGCGCCAGGCGCTCACCTCTCTCTACGCCCTCCTCGACGGCCCGCTCTCCCGCACCGCAGTAGCCAGGGAAACCCTCGACGCGCTGCTCGGCCAGGACGACCGCTGGACGAACGAGGCCACGGTCATGGACCCGTCCCAGTCGATCGGCCGATCCGCCGACGCCCAGCGGCTGCGACTGATCGCCGACGACCTGGTGGCGCTGCTCGATACACAGGCGCCGCAGCTGAGCGCGGAGGACAGGGAGCGGGCGGCCCTGTACGGGCGCACCGCCACCGGGCTGCTCCGCTACCACCACTGGATGGCCGACGCGTCCCCGGAACGGTGGACGCGCCTGTCGGCCCTGAGGGACGCGATGATGGCGGCCAACCTGCGTGCCGCCGCCGAGCACGGCCCGGCCCTGGTCTTCGCCCACAACCTCCATCTGCAGCGGAACAAGACCCTCATGCCGTTCGGCGACCAGGTGCTGGAGTGGTGGAGCGCGGGAGCGATCATCGAAGCGCACCTGAGCGACCGGTACGCTTTCCTGGCCTCGGCCTTCGGCACGGTCGGCGACGACACTCCGCCCCCGGACACTGTCGAGGGCGCCCTGTCCGCGCTCCCGTGGGACCACTCGCTCATCGACGCCCGCCGCCTTGCCGAAGCCATCATGAAGCCCGCCCCGCGCACCTCCCGTGATTTCGCCTATATTCCGCTGGACCCGGCCCAGCTCGACATGATCGACGGCGTCATCTTCCTCAAACAGGCGGTCAGGCTGGGTCGGCCGGGCTGACACGCATGCGCATCAAGCACGCCCTCCACACCCCGTCCCTCACCGCTCCTTTCGGGGGAAGCCGCACTGCTCCTGCCCGCCGAAGATCCTGCCTATAAGGATGCGGAGTCTGGTCTGCCTCTTGCCGCACCTCTGGTCGACGGCGGTGGCCACGCCCGGCAGCCGGCTCGCCGCCACCGCCACCGCCCGCGCGTCCGCTTCCGGTTTGACGCGGACCTGGAAGGACTCGGGCATGTCGCTGGGCCGTGCCGCGTCACGGAGCATGGAATTGTCCTTGTACATCTCCTGGAACCTCTTCCAGGCCTGCTGCTGATCCTCGTAGGCGACCTTCTCCACCTCAGGTCGGCTCTCAAGCGTGCGCAGGACGTCTGCGCGCTCGGCCTCCGTGACACCGCGCCCGTCGCACCAAGGGTCGCTCTCCTTGCAGAGGAACACAGAGACGTCATATCCCTCTGATGACGCCGCGCTGCTGAAGGACATCGCCATGATGTCGTTCTCCTGCGAGCCCGGGGAGAGCGCGGTGAGGGAGTTCACCCCCCACGCGGTCGCCGCGGCGGCCGAGGCCACGGCGACGACCTTGACCATCGTCCTCCTCCCGCGCCGGGCCGGCGGTGCGGGAAAGGGGCGGCCGTTGTCGCGTACGGCTCCCGCACGCGCCGACATCGCATCGCGAAGCCTGTCTTCCACGCCACTCATATCGTTTCCCCCAATTCACGCGAAAGCCGGCCCAGCGCACGGGCTGCCGTGGATCTGACAGTGCTCTGCCCGACACGCATGATCTCCGCGATCTCGGCATCCGGCAGGTCAAGGTAGTACCGCAGCACCAGCGTCTCCCGCTGCCGTCGCGGCAGTCGGCCGAGCGCAGCCAGCACCTCCCGCCGCGCCTCGCCGACCAGTGCCGTGCTCTCGGCCGAGTCCACCCAGTCGGCGGCCCACGCCGTACGGCGCAGCATCATCGCCCGCCGCCGCAACACCGACCGGGCCGCGTTCAGCACAGCCGTCCGGACATAGGCCAGCGTCGTGACCTGGGGCCGCCACACCTTGTGCAGCCGGATGAACACGTCCTGCACGATGTCCTCGGCGGTCTCACCGTCGCCCACCAGCAGCACCGCCAGCCGCACCAGGTTGAGCCGCTGTTCGCGATAAAAATCGACCAGCTCGGTATCGGAGTAGGCGGTTGGCGGAGCGGGCGCCGAGGGCGCCCGCTCCGCCAACCGCAGAATCTCACCGTCCATGCTTCATGAACGCACGTGCCCGCCGGTCCGCTGCTTCCCAGCCGCCGGGGAAACCGCGCTCTTGTCGGCCTCTATGCAGGTTTGCGCGAGTACCGCTGGAGGAACCTGGTCGCCGCCGCGCGGGCGGAACCGTGCCTTAGGGGTGGAAGGTGTCGAAGTAGTTCGCCGGCAGCTTGTTGAGGAAGGCCCGGGTGACGCCGGTCCAGCCGATGCGCACGAGGTCGTCCTTGCCGTCGCCGTCGAGGTCGGCGAACTGGATGTCCTTGGGGGGAAGGCCGCTGTCGTCGGCGATCCTGCCGATGTCGCGGTAGGTTCCGCCCGCTCCCGTGGCCCCTTCGTTGATCCAGGCCCGGGCGCCGCCCTTGGCGGTGATGAGGATCCGGTCGGCGCGTCTGTCGCCGTTGATGTCGGCGTACCGGATCTCCCGAGGCAGGACCAGCGGGCCGCTGATCCTCTTGGGCAGGTCCCATTTCCAGTAGCGCATGGTGGGGCCCTGGAACTGGAGGCCCTGGTTGTACCAGGCGGTCGTCGTGCCGTCCGGCTGGATCAGCAGGTAGTCGGTCCGCCCTCCTCCGGTGACGTCGGCGAACCGGATCTTCGTGCTCGGGTTGATGACCAGGCGGTCTCCCTCGTCACCCCTGGATCTGACGTCGGCGGGGGGGACTCCCACCTCCTGCTTGCACATGCGTGAACCGGACGGGTTGTCGGCGTTCCAGGTAAAGAGATTCACCCGGCCGTCCAGATGGACGACCATGCAGTCGGGGAAGCCGTCACCGTCCATGTCGCCGAAGCGCAGCATGTTGCCGACCGCCCCGGGCGCAGGCGTATACGAGTTCTGCCCCTCGACGAAGGGGACCCAGTTCGCCCCCGAAGGGCCGCCGTTCCACCAGAACCGGAACTTCTGGTCCTTGTCGACCGCCACGAACTCGGCCTTGCGGTCCTTATTGATGTCGACCATCCAGAAGCGGGACGAGGAGGGGAACTGCTGGGACTGGATGACGCCGCGGTCCTGCCAGTTCGGGCCCAGGTTGAACGGCGTCGGCACGGGTAGGCCCGGGCCCTCGTCCTTGATGCCGCAGGGATGGGAACCCGCGTTCGGTGCCTGCGGGTTCGCCGTCCGGATCCACGACTTGCCGTTGGCCTGCTCGGCCGCCCTCACGAACGCGTTGCCGATCTTCTCGTAGCCCTGGTCATTGGGGTGGATGGGGTCGGGGCCGAGATCGGACAGTCCCATTCCGGTCGTGTCCGCATACTCCACGCGCAGACCACGCGCCACGAGCCGGTTCACCATCGCGGGAATCTGGGCGGTGAACGCCTTTCCCCGCGCGTCCTCGTCGGGATTGCGCAGGGGCTGAATCCCGGCCACCAGAACGGTGACTCCCGGGGCGTCGGCGCTGACCTGCTCGATCAGCGCTTCCAGGCGGCCGATCGCGCCGTCCATCTGGTAGTTCTGGATGACGTCGTTGCCGCCGGCGAGAAGGGTGATGAGGTTGGGCTGGTAGGTCGTGACGGCGCATTTCGCCTTGCCGGCGATCTCGTTGATCCGGAACCCTCGCCAGCCTTCGGTCTCCCGGTCCGCCATTCGCCCTACCAGCAGCGAACCGACCCAGTCCACCCGGGGACTGGTGTCGTCGGCGCCCATGACCGCGGCCGGTGGGCCGCCCGACCCGCCGGCCTGTTCGGCGTTGCGGTTGGCGAGGTCACTGAACCCCTTGTCGGCGACGGCCCGGTAGCCGTTGCCGTGGGAGCTGCCTTCGCCGTAGGTGGTGGACGACCCCAGAGCCATCGCGCGGATCGTCTGCGCGACCGTGTCGGATCCCGTGGAGAGCCAGTTGTGGAGCCACGCTCCGATCACGCCGTCGGTGAAGGCCTCGGCCATCTTCTGGTATCCGGCCTGGTTGGGATGCAGCCCGTCGGACAGGTCGGCGGTGGTCACATGGCGCATCCAGACCAGTTCGACATGCTTACCTTCCTCCTGCATCTGATTCACCAGCGCCGGAAGCTGCTCGTTGAACGCGTTGATCCTGGCCTGGACGGCGGGGTCGGCGGCGGGGATGAGGGTGGCCACCAGCACCGTGACGCCGGGGACGTCCTCAAGGATCTGGTCGATCAGACGCCGGAGCCGGGCGGGCGCGCCGGCCACGTCGGTGTTGTTCTTCATGTCGGTGGTGCCGGCCATCAGCGTCACCACGTTCGGATTCAGCGGCGGCAGGGAGGCGCGCAGCTTGTCGGCGATCTGATCGATCTCGTGGTCCGGGTATCCTTCGTGGTCCGGATCGGTCATCGTGCCTGACCTCTGCGTTCCGGCGAAGTCCACCGATGTGAAGAGCCGCATCAGCCGGTCGGGCGGGTCACCCGGTCGAGGGCGCAGGGAGCGTGGCTCCCGGACCTGATAGTCGCCGATAGCGTGCAAGAAGCCGTGCCGGAAGCCGTTGCCGTGGTCGACGCCGATGCCGCCCCAGGTCGGCCCGTCACCCACCGGCGTCACGCTCACGTGCTGCGACGGTGACGGCTGCGGCGGGGGGCGGCTCGTACGTGTCCACGGCCCGATCCCGACCCCCAGGTGGTCGCCAGGGCCGGGCAGAGCCTCAACCCTTCCAGGCGCGCGCGGGAGGTCGGAGACGAAGTAATCCAACTCTAGACCCTGCCAATGGGTGGCCTGGCCGCTGCGGTAGATGCGCGCCGTCGCCGGCATGTCGGCGGCGGCTCTCAGATTTTCGGGCTCCATGTTGAAGTCGGCGCCGATCACATAGTGCTCGCCGCCCCGGACGTTGCTGGCCCAGGCGGCGATGTCGCGCACCATCATCGCGGCGTCGCGGCCCGCGCCATTGCCTTGCTGGTCTCCCGGGTAGGCGTGGAAGGTGAAATACCAGGTGTCACCGAACAGCAGACCCAGCGCAGGGCGTCCGCCGCCCGGGTGCGGGTTGCGCAGGACCGCTACCTCGTCCGGCTCCCACCGGGTGACGATCGCGCTATTGACCCGGCCACCGATGTGGGTGCCCCCGGCGGTGTCGGTCTGAAGGAAGTAGACGTGATAGTCGATACGGTCGCCGAGGGGCTGCCACGTGCCGTGCTGGACATAGCCCGCCTGCCCCGGACGGGTGGCGTCCCACACGATGTTCGGCGCACGTGCGGCGCTTGGCGGCAGTCCGGGCCCCGCCTCCTGAAGCATCACCACATCGGCTCTGCTCGCGTACCAGGCGATCCTATTCGTCCACTTGGCCCCGATCGGGGCCCTGACGTTCGAGCCCTCCATGTTGTTGGTGATGACCGAAGTCTGATCCAGCCGCGCGGCGTGCGCGGCCGGGGCGTTCTGGCCCACCGCTGTCAACGTCCCGGCGAGGGCCGTCAGCGCCAGCGCCGCCACGCGCAGCCGCCGTAACGCCCGCCGGACCGGCCGCGGCCCGGCCGACGGCGGCGGGCTGGTCCCTCTGGCGCCCTTCCGGGCGTGTTTTCTCAGAAACCTCACTGGCCAGCATCCCTTCTCATATCGCACTCAACCGGCTAAAAACGATCTTGGCACTAATATGTCAACATCACGCTGGCATTGCCCGAATTTTCGGGATTGGAGTTTGGTTCGAGGCGGCGGTGATGCCACCAGAAGGTGAGCGCACCGCCGCACGCCTGCCCGCGTGACGACGGCGGGCCTATCCCCGTCAGGACGCGGTGATCACGTCAGCACCCCGTTGCACGTCCCCACTCAAGGATCAGGCGCCTGGTCGGTGAGCACGCCAATGCCAAAGTGAATCACCGTGGAGAGCCATCAACCAGGGCTCAAACAGGCCCTCTCAGGACCAGGTATCCCCTTGACATTGCTCGTCCCCGTCTAGTCGGTGAGCAGCCGCTGGGAGACCTTGAGCTGGATCCGATGCCCCGGCCACATCGGAGGGGGAGAGTACGGCACAGCGCATGGCAGCGGCCGGTGTTCATGCGCCCATACGGGCCTTCACCGTTGCGTTGGGCGGAAGATGCACTGTTCGCGGTCGCCGAAGAGGTTGTCGACGAAGATGCGGAGTCGGGTCTACCGCCTGCCGCACCTCTGGTCGGCGGCGCTGGCCACACCGGGCGGCCCGCTCACCGCCATGGCCACCGCCCGCGCGTCCGCTCCGGTCTGACGCGGACCTGGAAGGACTCGGGCATGTCGCTGGGCCATACCGCGTCACGGAGTACCACAACCACCGGCACTGCCATTCTGGGATCGGGCTGCACACGGCATTCTCGGTCCATATGACCGGCGCGGCCGGTTCCGCCCTCGCTCTCGCCGACCACGGTGAGATCCCCGCGCCCTCCGTGACCGACCCGTGGGACGCGCTGCTCCTACTGTCGTAGATCCCCACCACGCATGGCGATCATGACGGTGCTGTCCTTCTTCTCCAGCACCAGCCACGAGTCCGGCCGGGGATGCGTCCCGGTGGGGTGGACCTCCACCGACACCGTCATGCGCGGCCCGCCGTCGGCGTTCCACGCACCGATCTGCGCGGCGACCTGCTCGGCCAACTCCTGACTGTCCGGCCCGTACGCGGCCACTCCGATCTGCGAGAAGTCCGCCGTGACGGTCAGGTACGCGACCGTCCCGCCGCTGACCACCCCCATGCTGCCCCAGGGGAACAGCGGCGACGCGATCCGCCCGGCGTCGGCGGCGTCCCGCGAGATGAGAACACGGCAGAAGCCAGACATCCTGGCCAACCAGAAATCCAGGATCTCCGGCATGACGAACCCGACTCCGGTCCACACGGCCGCCCCCGGATACTCCAGAGCCCGGCCGGCGGCTTCGGCGTCGACCGGAGCACCGTCGTCGATCCGCAGCAGCAGATCGCCGTCCTTCCCACCCACCCACACATTCTGCTCCGACACCGCGTCCCCACCCCGCAACGGGATAAACCCACACGGCACCAACGACTCACTTCGCAGCACCTCGCCGTCGCGCCGCAGCGCGACCGACCGCGTCAGCCCCGCCATCCGCAGCGGAACCAGAAGAAGCCCGCCGTCCACGAGTTGCTCACGCCACGCGTCGCACACATCCCACGCCCCGGCCGTCACGATGATCCGGTCGTAGGGCGCGCTCGCATCCCAGCCCAACGCGCCGTCACCGACGACGAGCTCCACCGCATAACCGGTCCGGCTCAACGCCTCCCGCGCGCTACCGGCCACGTCATCGTCGAACTCGATACTCGTGACGAAACCAGATGAGCCGACCAGTAGCGCGAGCAACGCCGCGTTGTAACCGGTCCCAGTCCCGATCTCCAAGACCCGGTGACCTTCGCGGACATCGAGCTGTTCCAACATCGTCGCGACCACCCCTGGCGCTGACGCCGAACTGATCGCCACACCCGCCTCATCGCGATGGGTCACCACTGGCCCGGAACCGTACGCTTCCGCCAACGCCGAACCCGGCACGAAAGCGTCACGGGGAACTTCCCCCATGACCGCGGCCACCGCCGCCGAACGGATCGCGCCCTCGCCCCGCAGCCGGCCGACCATCGCCTCGCGGAGTTCCTTCGCGCTGGGGCCTGACGAGCTCAACACGTGTGAGTCCACTCATCGAAGAGCAGTTCAACGCCTCGCCGATCATGAGGTCCTCGGTCCCATCCGCAGCCGGATGTCTCGGTGATCGCGGCCGTCGCTCCGAGCCACCGAAGACTCTCTCGACGTGCCTCACGTGCCTTGTCGAGCCGAAGCCGCCAGGACCTGCGAGAGAGGGTTTGACACCTGAGATAACGGTGACACCGTGCGCCCTCTCGAGGTTGGCGTGTCCTCCGGGCGTTGGCGTCGATCACAAGTCCAGCTCCCGTTGGGCGGGGCGCAGGGGCCGCCAGCCGCCGGAGAGCTTGGCCGGCTCGGCTCGAGTCCATGGAAATCGCCTCGAAGAAGTTGATGTTCTCGCTGTGGTAAGGCGAGATGTGAGCCAACAACTCACGACACCCGTTATCACGCGAATCCCGCGGATTGAGCTGACCGGTCAGATGTTGAGTTGGGTGGCTATGCCGCTGATGACGTATTCGAGGCCGGTTTCGAATTGCCAGTCGGTGTCGTCCTTGCGGGTGGCCTCGCGGGCGTAACGGAGGAGGGCGGGGTAGCGGCCGGTGTTCATGAACCAGGTCATGGCGGGGGCGAGCCCGTGCCGCATCTCGTCGCCGGTGGTCCAGCCTTCATGCTGCATGAGTGCCTGCTGGGAGATCTCGATCTGGAGTATGCCGTGCGCGTAGGCGGTGACGGTGCGGAAGACGGCCATGGTCGTGTCGGTGGTGAGGCCCAGTCCCTCGAAAGCCCGCAGGGAGCGTTCGGTCACGGCCAGCCGGTTGGGGGTGAGCACGAGGTGGGGGTCGGAGGGGAGGTGCATCAGCCACGGGTGCTTGAGGACCATGGCACGGACGTTGACGGCGCAGGAGTGTGCGACGTCTCGCCAGTTATCGCCTTCGGGGGGCAGGTGTTCGCCGTAGACCTGGTCGACCATGAGGGCAAGGACATCGCTTTTGCCGGACACATAGCGGTATGCGGCCATGGGGGCGACGCCGAGTTCGGTGGCGAGCCGTCGCATGGTGATGGCGTCGAGCCCTTCGGAGTCGGCGATGCCGACGGCGACGGAGGCGATCCGCAGGGGCGACAGGGCTTGCCGCGGGGCTGAGGGGGGCCGGGCGATCCGCGCCCAGAGCGGTTCGTCATGTTCCGCGGGCATAGGCCCCTCCCTTCCTGTTGTGTACAACGTATCAGATGTGTACGTTGTACTCGTTAAGATACGGCGTACACATCATACGAGGGTCATATGAACCTGAAGCCCGGCCACACCACGCACACCCGCCCCGAAGAGGTCCTGACCGAGAGGGGGCTACGCCGACCCGCACGACCGCCGGGGACGCGGGCCGACCCGGTCGGCTGCGCCGCGCCGTACGGGAGTCGGCGTTCATGAAGCAGAAGTCCCTCTATCTCGGCCTCTTCGGCCTCATGCTCGGCATGTTCCTCGCCATGCTGGACGGCTTGATCGTCGGTACGGCGCTGCCCACGATCGTGGGCGAGCTCGGCGGGCTGAACCTCCTGTCGTGGGTGGTGACCGCGTACCTGGTGGCAGCGGCGGTAACGACCCCGCTCTGGGGCAAGTTCGGCGACATGTTCGGCCGCAAGGGCATGTTCATCGCCTCGATCGTGATCTTCCTTATCGGTTCTGCTCTGGCCGGCATGTCCCAGGACATGGGCCAGCTCATCGCCTTCCGCGCGGTACAGGGGCTCGGCGCGGGCGGATTGATGGTGGGCGCGTTCGCGATCATCGCCGTGCTGGTGCCGCCGCGTGAGAGCGGCAGACTCCAGTCGATCATCGGGGTGATGATGCCGGTCGCCTTCGTCGGCGGCCCCCTGCTCGGCGGGCTGTTGACGGACTATTTCAGCTGGCGCTGGACGTTCTATGTGAACCTGCCCCTTGGAGCCATCGCCCTTCTGATCATCGCCACGCAGATCCGGTTGAAGCCTGAGCGCATCAAGGCCCGTATCGACTACGCCGGCGCGGCGCTCCTCACGATCGCGATCGTCGCGCTGACGCTGCTGGCGAGCTGGGCGGGCACGACCTACGCCTGGGCATCACCGCAGATCCTCGGGTTGGGTGTGGTCGCCGCCGCGTCGATCGCGGCCTTCGTGTGGGTGGAACGGCGGGCCGAGGAGCCGGTCATCCCTCCCCGCCTGTTCGCCAACCGCAACTTCACCCTGTCGCAGATCCTCAGTTTCCTCGCCGGTGCGGCCATGATGACCCTGACGAACTACTTGCCGCAGTACATGCAGTTCGTTCAGGGAGCCTCGCCCACCACCAGCGGCCTGCTGCTCCTGCCGCTGATGTTCGGCATGCTCACCGCGCAGCTCACCATCGGCCACCTCATCACACGCAACGGGAAGTATCGGCTGTATCCCATCCTGGGAGGCGGGCTGCTGGTCGTCGGGGCGCTGAGTCTGCTGCTGCTCACCCCCTCGACGGGTACGGCTGTCGCCTCGGCTCTCACCATCACCGCCGGGGCCGGTATGGGGCTGGTGATGCAGAGCGCCATGCTGCTCACGATGACCAGTGCCGACCGTCGCGACATGGGGGCGGCGAGCGGAACCGTCAACCTGCTCCGCACCATCGGCGGTTCCCTGGGCATCGCCCTGCTGGGCGCGGTCTACGTCGACCGGCTGGCGTCCGACCTGACCGCGTCGCTCGGCCCGGGGGAGGCGCACCGGCTCGTGGACGCCGGGGCCGAGATGACGCCCGCGCTCCTGCACACCCTGCCGGACGCCGTGCGCGACGCCTACGCGGCCGCCGTCACCAACGGCCTCCACGGCATCGTCATCGGCATCGCGGTCGTCTCCCTGATCGCCTTCGCGTTCGCCTGGTTCATCCGTGAAGTCCCCCTGCCCAAAGACAGTCCCACCGACAGCCCGGCGGGCGTCCCCGCCGACGGAGCCACCGAGGGGGCGACCGGCGTTCCCGCCGCGTCGGTCAAGGGCGGTACGGCACAGGCCGGCATGGCGGCCGACTGAGCCGACTGAACGGTGTACGGCGTCAGCCGTACGGCCGCCTGGAGAGATGTAGATCGATGTCGCGGGCCGCGCCACCCGCGACATCGATGTCCGCGTCAGACGTTTTCTGTGCTCTTGTCGCTGTCGACGGGCACGGCGTCTGAGGGTGTCTCGTGCGTGAATGGTCAGGGTTCCGTCGCCAGCCAGGCGTACTTTCCGGAGGCGCCGATCGGAATGCGGGCATGGTGGGCTGTGCCGTACCGGACGCCGGTGAGCTCCTCGGTGTGCTTGGCGAGGGCGGCGCTCTCGGAGGGGTCGAGCGGTTCGCCGTCGAACGTCGTGTAGTCCAGCCGCCCCTCCGTCTGCCCCGTCACCCGCAGCTTGTAGGTGAAGACGCGGGAGGACGCGGCGGCGACGCTGTCGTCGAGGTCGCCCTGGGAGACGGGCCCGTTCGGCGTGGCGAGGAGTTCCAGCTCCCGGCCGCAGATCCGGGACACCTTGGTCGGGTCGGGGCTTCCGTCGTAGGTGCGTACGCAGTCGCCGGACCGATACCGGATCAACGGCATGTAGGGGTTGCGCATGCTCGTCACGATGACGCTGTAGATCTGGCTTCCCGGGGTGACCGGAACCAGCTCGACGCTCATCCTGTCGAGGTACGGCACGTAGCGGCTGTTGCCGTCGCTGTAGAAGAGGTAGCCGAGTTCGGCGCTGCCGAACAGGTCGATGATCGGGACGCCGAAATGCCGCTGCAGGTAGGCGCGGACGTTCACCGGGGTGTACTCGTAGGCGGTGACGATGCTGGCGGGCTGCGGGAAGGTGTCCCACAGGCCCCACGCGACGGCTTTGCGCATGAGGTGCGCCAGGTGGTAGCCGGAGCAGTCGAGGTGGTAGAGGCCCTGCGGGTGCCCGTCGGCGACGGCCCGGATCTCCCCGATCATGCGCTCGACGTCGTCGCGCTGCCACAGCGCCGGGTCGAGGGCCAGGTTGACGTACATCGTGCGGTCGTCGAGCCTGCGCTCGTCGAGGCCGGGCACGCCGGCCGGAGCCTCCCCGCGCTTGTTGGCGTTGACGCGGGCGACGTGCTCGGTCGCCAGCACCGTCGTGAGGGAGACACGCGCGCAGCCCTGCCGCCAGGTGTGGGAGATGTCGGGATGCTCGCTCCACAGCCGGTAGTAGGACTTCAGCAGGAACAGCGGCGGCCTGATGAGCTGCGTGCGGGCGTGGTCGGTGCCGGTGGAGAGCACGAGCTCGGCCTCGCCCGTCTCAAGTGCGGCCGCGAGCCGCGGCGTCATCCAGTTGTAGGGGAAGCCGTCGGCTATCTGCGGCTTCTCCAGGATGGGGAAGTGCCCCTGCGCGATCGAGGTGTGGTAGATGGGGATGTCTCTAACCTGATCGACGATGGCGGCGGTCGGCTGACCGTACAAGGCGACCTCCAGTCGGCGTCGGAGTGGTCGGCGTGGGGATGTGCGGCCTTGCTCACACAGCCCGACTTATCGGCGGCCCCCGACGAATTGGCGGGTTCCAAGCCTTCCAGGCATCTTCCTGGGTCATCTTCTTGATGAGCTGTTCCATGTCCGACCTCCGGTGATTGGCTGGCGCGGCGCCGTGCGCATTGCCGCTTGCCAGAACATAAGAGCCTCCACATATAGGTGTCAATAATTTCCTGGACCGGAGAAGAAAAGAGTAGTCCGGCGTCGCCGCGGCATGGGCCGGTAAGCCCTGCCATGGGCTTATCGGGCTTATATGAACCGTTCGCGTTCGAGACACGGGAAGCGGTTTCCGCTGCGTGGTGGTCGTTTATCGAATGCGAAGAGGGATCTTTTTCGGAGTAAAATTGCAGGTCGGTGGGCGAGGTCCGGGGACCGGATTCAGGGGGCCCGGAGTGCGCGGATCGCGGCCGAACCGTCGTGAAACCGTGTTGGCGGCCCTGCGGTCGACCCCTCGGCCGCGGGGGCGTTGACATGTACTCCTCCACGGACATCACCCCAGCTCATGGGCCGTACGGCTCCGCCGCTGAGGTGCGGCTCGGCCTCTGCTGCCGGGTGCGGGCGGGCGCTCCTGCCGTCCGGGGCGACCCCCTGGGCCGCACGGAAGTGCGTTCCGGTCGCGTGGTCACACCCGGTGACCGCCGAACGCGTTCCACTCCTCGGGGCGCCTTCTGCGGCATCTCCCCGAGTGGAGGGCGGCCGAGGGCCGGACGGAGCGGCGGCGCATTGAGTTCTTGCGGCCGAGGGGGAGCGGTGGTGCCACCGCAGAAGATATGTTTTTCGCAGACTCCTGAATTCGGCTGTGATTTCCCATCCCTGATGCCTGGGAGGGGAGAAGTCTTGGAAACGGGGGATGTGGTGCCGGCGTCGGCGCGCTTCCCCGGCGTGGAAAAGGATGGCGCCGGGCCGGGGCTCTTTCTCCTCCGCTGCTTGGCTGCGGCGCCCCGGCGTGCGATCCCGGGTGGCGGCCGTCCCCGTGGCCGCGTTCGACCTCTACCTATCGAACCCCCTTCGTGAGGCATTTCGCGGGGGAGTGGAAAGTCGCCACCTCGCGCCCCCGCCCCGTGTCGTACATATCGGCTATCTCCCTTCAATAGTGGGAATTCCAACTATTGGGATACATCTATCGACAGCCGGTGGTTCTGGGCTTACTGTCACATCGAAGGTGAATGGGGCGAGGAGGCGGTCGTGCTGGAAGAAAACCCTTCGGCGAACACCGGCTTAACGGTGACATCTGGGCATTACAACGATGGAACGGTCCAATTCGTGGCGCGCCGCCTCGTCGTGCAGCTCGCCGCGCCGGAGGTGCCGACGGACAGCGACGAGGCGGTCTCGTCCCAGGTGAGCGCTGCGCTCGCCGCCCTGCCCGAGGGCACAACCGTGCTGCGGGGGCCGAGCCGTACCGGACGCCTCGTCGTGCTGCTCCCGGCGACAGGCGCGGAGACCGGCACGGAGACCGGCAGCGGGGGCGACAGCGGGGCCGACGTCGTCCTGGCGAACGTCGGCGCGGCCGACGCGAGTGCCGCGATCGACTACGTCGAACCCGACGTCGTCGACCGCGCCCAGCTCGTGCCCAACGACCCGCGCTATCCGCAGCAGTGGGCGCCGGCCGCCGTCAACGCCGAAGCGGCCTGGGATCTCCAGACCGGCGCGTCGAACGTCCTCATCGGCGTCATCGACTCGGGCATCTCACTGAGCGCCGACAAGCTCGACCACGACGACCTGAGAAACGCCTCGCGCATCATCCTCGGCACCGACTTCGTCGACGGCGGCACCCCGCGCGACCTCAACGGCCACGGCACCCACGTGGCCGGCATAGCCGCGGCCGACGGGCACAACGCCAGCGGGATCGCCGGGATGAACTGGGGTTCTCCGCTCTACATCTGCCGCACCCTGGACGCCGCGGGCCACGGCAGCTCGGCCGACTTCGCCGACGCCGTCGAGGAGATCACCGACTACGCCGTGGCGCGCGGCCTGAAAGCCGTCATCAACTACTCCGGCGGCGGCGCGCCGAACAACACCAAGCAGCGGGCGTGCCAGTACGCCTCCGACCGCGGCATGCTGGTCGTGGCCGCCGCGGGCAACGACAGAGCGGGCCCGGTCATCTGGCCCGCGGCGTACTCCACGAGCACCCCCGGGGTCGTGGCGGTCGGATCCACCGACCCGGGGGACATCGTGTCGGACTTCTCCAACGTCGGCCCCGAGGTGACCGTCGTCGCGCCCGGCCGCAACATCCTGTCCACCCTGCCGACCTACAGTGTCAGCCCTACGCTGCCGCTCAACTACGGGTCGCTCAGCGGGACGTCGATGGCGACCCCGCTGGTGAGCGGTCTCGCCGCGCTCATGTGGAGCCGCCACCCCGGACACACCAACGCCAAGATCAAGCAGTGTCTCCAGGACAGCGCGGTCAAGCTCGGCGCCGCCTCCTTCGACAACACCTGGGGCCACGGCAGGGTAGACGCCCGCGCGGCGCTCACCTGCGGCGACCTGCCGATCCTGAAAAGCGTGCTTGAGCGGGACTGCCCGGGGCCGCCGAAGTTGATCAAAAGCCTGTTGGTGGCCCACTGCAAATCCAGGCTTCCGGTCCTGTGCCCCGTATCCGGCCTCATCCCTTGTGAGATAAGGAGCCTGGTGGGGCCCGGCTGCCAGATCGGCGGCCCGTCGCTGATCGATGGCTGCCCGTCGGACCTGCTCTGCGACTCCAGGGACCCCAGGGACATCCTGATCGATCCTGTGATCATCGGCGGCATCCTCCGCCGCCTGGCCGAGCTGGAGCGCCGCGTGACGGGGGAGACGCCGCAGGCGGACACGGGCGAGGGCGGCTGGTTCTACGTGGACGACAATGGCGACATCCACCAGGTCTGAGGTGACGGCCCGGCGCGGCACCGCGTTGGCGCGCCGGGCCGTACGCCTCCTGCTCGACCGGGGCCTGATGTCGCCCGCCGACGTACACCGGTACGGCATGAGCGCGCGGGACGTCTCGGAAAGCAACGGCGTCGTCCTCGTCGAACTGGGCAACGGCCGGGGTTTCGCGGTGAAGGACACGGGCGCGCCGCGGGACGGCGGCCAGGGCGACCCCGCGCGGGAGGTCGCGCTCTATCGGGCGGCGGGCGGTGTCCCCGGGGCGACCCGGGTGCTGCCCCGGCTGGAGCTGTACGACGAGGACGCGGAACTGCTCGTCCTGGAAGGCGTGATCTCGGCGCGGCGCCTGGACCGGCTCGCTGCGCCCCACGATCCGCTCGACCCGCGCCTGGCCGCGGCGTTCGGCCGTACGCTCGGCGTCTGGCACCGGGTCGCCGCTGGCCTGCCGCCGCTGCGCCCCGCCCACCCCTGGCTGTTCGACATCGACGGGCCGGACAGGTTGCCCGTCCTGGACAACGACGAAAAGCTCCGCTCGCTCACCGCCGACATCCTCGGCGACCCCGCCCATCTGGCCGCGAAGGCCGCCGTCGAAGCGGCGTGGACCCCCGACACCGCCGTCCACGGCGACGTGCGGTTCGGCAACGTGCTCATCCGCTCCTCCGGCGAGGCGCTGCTCATCGACTGGGAGTCCGCGGGGGCGGGGGACTCCCGCTGGGACGTCGCGGCCGGCCTCCAGGAATACCTCAGCGCGGGCGGTGTGCTCCGGCCCGGCGGCGGGTCGGACACGGTGGCGGCGTTCCTCGACGGCTACGCCGCGGGCCGGGGGCGACCGGTGGAGTGGGACCGGCTGGCGGAGTTCACGGCCTGCCGCCTGCTGGTGCGGGCCCTGCAACTCACCACCTGGCTGCCGGCGCCGGACGTCGAAGTGGAGCGGCACCGGGCGCTGGCACGCGAGGTCGTGGCGGTCGGGGCGGCCCTGTGATCCACCCCGATATTCCCGCGGCGGCGGAGCTGCTCGCCGCGCTTCCCGAGGACCGGTACGACCTCGGCGAGGTGCTGTACGCCTGGTATCTGGCGTCGACCCCGCTCCCGTCCCGGCCCGCCGTACCGTCTCCGCTCGACGTCAACCTCGGCGGCGCGCTCGACGCCGCACACGCCGACGCCACCCGCTTCGTCGGCGGGTGGCGTGCGGAGCGGGCCACGGACCTGGGCGGCGTCATCGCCTCCCGGGGTGGCCTGCTGCGGCACATCCCCCGGGCGGGCTACACCGTGCCGGCCCGGCCCGGTCTGCCCGCGCGGCCCGGTGACGCCCTGCTCGCCCGGGTCGCCTGGACATGGTGTGACAGCGACCACGGCTTCTGGCATACGCGTCGCGGCCCGTGGCCGCCGCCGGGCGCCGACCGGCTGACCCGCACATACCTCAACGTCACGTTCGACGGAGTGCCCGCCGCCATCGAGGTGCTCACGACCATGCTGGCGGGGCACCGCGACATGCCGTACCAGATCAAGACGCCGCTGTCCGGCGCGCACGGAGGCCGGGCCGACGCCGTCGTCCTGTACCTCGGCGCGCCCGACGCCGCGGCCCTCGCCGGCGAACTGCCGGACGCCGCCCGCAGGCTCGCCGGGGTCCTGCGGCCGGCCTGCCCCCGCTTCACCGACCCGGTCGCCCCCGGCGTCGGCCAGGCGCAGGGGCCGCTCGGCGGCGCCAGCTTCGGCCAGGTCAGATGCGACCTGCTCGCCCGCACCTGGCGCGCGGCACCCCCGGGCGTACGGCGCGACGCCGAAACGCTCACCTCGGCGATAGCGCGCGGATTCGCCGACGCCGGCGTCGACCCGGCGCGGCCGTACCTACTGTCGGACGCGGAGGTGCATGCGTGAACTGCGCGGACGCCGTGGCGCGCATCGCCGGCACCCTCGTCAAGGAGGCGCTGTGGGACGGCGAACGCGCCACCTGGTTCGGCGATGAGATCGTCCCCGACGCCTCCGGCGGCGGCACACCCGTCTACCGCGCGGTCGGCGGCGACCTGTACGGCGGCACGGCCGGAATCGCCCTGTTCCTCGCCCGCTACGCGGCGGTCGCCGACGACGACGCGGCGGCGCGCACCGCCCGGGCCGCCCTGGCCCATGCGGTGACCTGGGTGGACCGCACCCGCCCCGACGGCTCGCTCCTGTCGGGCGCCGCGGGCGTCGCCGCCGCCGCGCTCGACCTCGCCCACCTCCTCGGCGACGAACACCACGCCCTGCAGGCGGCCCGGCTCATGCGCGTCGCCGTACGGCACATGCCGGCGGCGGTGGACCTCGTCGCCGGCCGGGCCGGCAGCCTGCTCGCCCTACTGCATCTGGCCCGGGGCCTGCCCGAGGCCGACGACCGCGCACTCGCTGCGGCGTCGGCCGACGCCGCAGCGGCCGGTCTGATCGCCCAGTCCCGTCCCGGCCCCGTCACAGGACGGTGCTGGCCCTCCGACGCCGCCCCCGACGGCCCCGCGCTGTGCGGGCTCGCGCACGGCGCGTCGGGAGTCGCGCTCGCCCTGCTCGAATGGGGGCCCGCCGACCCTCGGGCGCTGCGCATCGCGGAGGAGGCCGCGGCGTTCGAACGGTCGTGGTTCTCCGAAGAGCAGGGCACCTGGGCCGACCTGCGCGACCTCACCCCTGAAGGCGGCGACGTGGCCTGGCCGTCGCTCTGGTGCCATGGCGCGGTCGGTGTGGGCGCGGCCCGGCTGCGGCACTACGACCTCACCGGTCGCGAGGTCTACGCCGCCGAGGCAGGCGCCGCCGTCGACGCCGCTCTGCGGCTGCACGCCTCCATGGTGAGGCATCCGTCGGCGCTGGATCTGTCGATCTGCCATGGACTCGCCGGAGCCGTGGAACTGCTGCTCGACGCTGCGGCGGTCTTCGGCCAGCCCGTTCTCCGTATGATGGCGGGCGAAGCCGTGGAGATCGCTCTCGACCTGGTGGGAGAGGGGGAGTGGCCGTGCGGCGTCCCCGGCGGCGGTGAGAACCCGAGCCTGTTCCTGGGGCTCGCGGGCATCGGTTCTGCCCTGCTGCGCGTGGTGGACGCACGGGTCCCCTCGACGATCCTGGCCTACGCTGGAGGTGCCGTGTCAGCCCGTGTCATCGTGCAGCTCACCGGACCGCCGGGCAACCTGCGGGAGCGGGTGGAGGCGGTCCGCGGCGCCGTTCCGGGGGCCCGCGTGGAGCGGGTCTCCCCCCGGGGGCGGATCCTGCTCCGGCTCCCCGCCGGGGCCGACGTCCAGGCTGCCCTCACCGTCCTCGGCGGCTCCGACGGCGTCGACTACGCCGAGCTCGACACCGCCGACACCGCCCAGGAGCCCTAACGGGGCGGATCAGGTCGGCCAGATCGGGTTGCTCCAGGCGCGGCGGCCGGAGGAGTCGACGACCGTGACCCGGATGTAGGAGCTGTTCCGCAGGCGGTCCAGGGGGACCTTCCACTCGGTTCGCGCGTCTCCCTGCCGGACCGCCGGCGCGGGCACGCCGCCGGAGACGATGACCTTGCTCGCCGGGGAGGTGCGCACGAGAACGGCGCCGCGCTGGATGGTGACGCCATGCAGTTCGGGGCCCGTGCTGGAGTAGTAGGCGCCCGCCTTGAGGGCGGCCAGGAGGAGGTCCGGGTCGAGGCGGGCGGCGCGGACCTGCACCCAGGCGGCGAAGGCGGCCGGTGTGCCCCGGGTGAAATGGGCGTCGTCGGCGGCGTAGGCATCGACGCGAGCGCCCCGGCCGAGCAGCGTGTCGTAGAGGTGCCAGCTTTCGCCGCGGTCCTCCAAGCCCGCCAGGGTGTTGAAGCACTCGACGGCGTGGGCGGCGTCGAGCCGCTGCGCGTCGTCGAGAGTGAGCAGGGCCGCCGCCGGATGGGCGAGGCCGATCCACGCGCCCGCGGCCCGCGCGCGCCGCGCCAGCTCGGGCGCGGTCTCCCCGGCCGCCGTCCGGGCGAAGTCGAACGGCAGACCGACGGCGATGATGTGCCAGTCGTCGGAGAACTCGTGTCCGGGGGCGTGGAGTTCGGCTCCGATGATGGTGGTGAAGCCGTCGGTGCGCAGGGGGCGGGTGTCGGTGATCGGATAACCGTAGCGCTCGCGGAAGTGGTCGGTGAGGGCGATGAAGTCGTAGCCGCGGTCGCGATAGAGCGCCACGACCTCCTGCGGAGGCAGCGCCCCGTCGGACACATTCGAGTGGGTGTGCAGGTTGCCGCGCCAGAACCTGCCGGGCAGGTCGAACGGGATCATCCCCATCACGTCAGGGTATCGGCGGCCGAGGCACAGCGGACCGCGATCCTTCCTGTTACTTCACCGTGCCTGTTCATCGTCGCGGCCATCGTCCGCGCCCACAGCGGCGGCGTCACCGCCGCCCCGAATCCGGGTGGCGGCCTGGCCAAGCGCCTCACCTTCCCCGCTTCTCAGGCCTGACCTGTCGCGAGGGCGCCGGCGCCTCCGCGGGGATACGGGCGTGAACTTTCTCAGCGCGTGACGGCAATTACAAGTGTTCCGCCGCGAACCAGGCCTGGAAGTGCGGCTCACGATGCTCGCTGAACCAACCGTGAGGAAGGTCAATGAGGCCGTCGAGCCTTTCTGTGCTGCGCGAGAACCGGGTGTTCGTGGTCGCGCTGCTTCCCGCTGTCGCGCTGCGTGTGCTCGCGATCGCAGGCTATCCGCCCGCTCTGTGGTTCTGGGCGGATTCCTTCACCTATGTGGGAGCCGCTCTCGATCCCGCGCCCGAGCCGTACCGACCGGTCGGGTATTCCTTGCTGCTGGCCGTTCTGCGCCCCTTCCACAGCCTCGGCCTCGTCGCCGGGGTGCAGCACGCGCTCGGCCTGACCCTGGCCGTCGCGCTCTACGTGCTTCTGCGGCGAGGGCTGCCCGGGTGGGCCGCAACCGTGATCGTGTCGCCGATGCTGTACGACGAGTTCCTGATCCTGCTAGAGCACATGATCATGGCGGACACGCTGTTCACGGTGCTGGTCACGGTGGGGGTCGTTCTCGTGATACGCCCGCTCACACCCGCCAGGGCCGCCGCCGCGGGCGCTGTGCTCGGCTTCGCCGCGGTCACCCGGTCGATCGGCCTCGCGGTGGTCCTCCTCGCGCTCGGGTTCGCGTGCCTGCGGAGAGTGGGCGTACGGCCGCTGGCCACCCTCACCGCCGCGGCGATCGTTCCGCTGATCGGGTACTCCACCTGGATGTACGCCGACTCCGGCGAGTTCGCCCTGACCAGGGCCGACGGGATGTTCCTGCGGGCGCGCACCATGACGTTCGCGGACTGCGAGGTGATCAGACCGCGGCAGCCGAAGCTCTGCCCGGACCAGCCGGTGAGCGCGAGACCGGCCCCGGCGTACTGGGTGTGGGGAAGCTGGTCGCCGCTCAAACGGCTGCCGTCTGCGCAGCGGAACGCGGAGGCGGGGCGCTTCGCCCAAGAGGCGATCTTGGCCCAGCCGGGTCCCTACCTCGCCGCCGCGGGCGGTGACCTGGCCAAGGTGCTGCGCTGGGAACGTGTCGCCGATGTCAAGCCGGGCGGGAAACCCCACCCGTACATATTCCCGGAGGCGCCTCGCCCCCTGAGGGACAGCGTCAGGGCGACCGCGGAGACCTACGAGGGAGGTCCCGCGGCCACCCGGGTCGTGGAGCCGTACGCCGGATGGCTGCGCGCCTACCAGCGATTCGGCTACCTGCCGCTGCCATTGATGGTCGCGGCGCTCCTAGCCGGCCAGGTGGTCGCCCTGGTGAGGCGAAGATACGACGCGCTGCTACCCGGCCTCACGGCTACCGCCCTTATCGCGGCTCCGGCGTTCATCGTGGGGTATGACGTGAGATACGTGATCCCGGCCATTCCCCTCGTATGCCTCACGGTCGGGTTGGCAGCTCGCCGTACCGCAACGGGCGGGCGCCCTCAGCACATTGACCGCACCCTTATTGAAGGTGGCGGAGGCGAAGGTTCGCTCCACCCGGGGCGCTGATCGTGGCTTCGGCGCTAAAAGTCGCGTGGAATTTTCGTTGATCGCGTTCACTGTGCTGACGGGCGTTCGCTGGCACCGTGGAGCCCGGAGGGCCCCGGCGGGGCGGCGACTGCGCGCGAGGAGTGGGTCAATGAACGTTGGGACGACGGCGGGCGCCTCGGTCACGGGGCTCGGTGCGATCACACCACTGGGGGGTGACGCTCCTTCCACGTGGGCCGCGATGCTGGAGGGGCGGTCCGGGATCACTCTGATCGAGGAAGAGTGGGCCGAGGGCCTGCCCGCGAGGATCGCCGGCCGGCTGCCGGTCGACCCCGCCGAGGTGCTGGGCCGGGTGAAGGCGCGGCGGCTGGACCGCTGCCAGCAGGCCGCCCTCGTCGCCGCCCGCGAGGCGTGGGCCGACGCCGGGGCTCCCGAGGTGGAGCCCGAGCGGCTCGCCGTGGTCATCGGCACCGGCGTCGGCGGCGTCATGACCACGCTCGCCCAGAACGACGTGTTGGAGGTGTCCGGGGCGCGTAAGGTCTCGCCGTACACGGTGCCGATGCTGATGCCGAACGGCCCGGCCGCCGTGGTGGGCATCGAGTTCGGGGCCCGGGCCGGGGCCCACACCCCGGTGAGCGCCTGCGCCTCCGGGGCCGAGGCGATCGCCCTGGGGCTCGACCTCATCCGCCTCGGCCGGGCCGACGTCGTGATCGCCGGCGGCGCCGAGGCGTGTGTCCACCCGCTGACGCTCGCCGGGTTCGCCCAGGCCAGAGCGCTCTCCACGCGCAACGACGCCCCCGAGGAGGCGTCGCGGCCGTTCGACGTCGGGCGGGATGGTTTTGTGCTGGGGGAGGGGGCCGCCCTGCTGGTCCTGGAACGCGCTGACTTCGCCGCCGCCCGCGGGGCGCGGACCTACGCCACCCTCGCCGGGGCCGGCACCAGCTCCGACGCCCACCACATCACGGGCGCCGACGCGGGCGGCCAGGTGCGCGCGATGCGGCTGGCTCTGGCCTCGGCGGGGCTGGACGCGCTCGATGTCGGCCTCGTGCACGCCCACGCGACCTCCACCCCCACCGGGGACGTGACCGAGTCCCGCTCCGTCGCCGAGGCGATCGGCACGCATCCCGCCGTCACCGCCACCAAGTCCATGACGGGCCACCTGTGCGGGGCCGCCGGGTCGCTCGGGGCAATGGCCATCGTGCTCGCCCTCCACCACGGGGCCGCCCCCGCCGTACGGAACCTCACCGACCTGGACCCCGAGATCAAACTGGACGTCGTGGCCGGCGCCCCTCGCGAGGGGAGTTGGACGGCGGCCCTGGCGAACTCCTTCGGGTTCGGCGGCCACAACGCCTCACTGGCCTTCACCTCCGCCCACTGACCAGGCGGGCGCTTCACGTGCGCGCTGCCAGGCGCTTGCCCAGCCGCTGCGCCGGGGCCTCCACGAAACGCCACGTCAGCGCGCTGACGGCGATCAGCAGCCCCATCATGCCCAGCAGAGCGGTCAATCGCAGCCCCAGCGGGGCGGCCCGGTGATCGGGCCAGATCAGCTCGACGCCTTTCAGGAACAAGGGGTGGAGCAGGTAGAGCGAGTAGCTGATCAGCCCCAGCCAGGCGAGCGCCTGCGGCACCGCGCGGTGCCGCAGTGCCATCCCGGCGGCGAAGGTGATCCAGGCGGCGGCTATGGCCGCCTGGAAGCCGGAATGGCCGTCCGCGAGCCAGAGTCCGGCCGCCGGCACGAGCACCACCCATCCGGCCTGCCTCCAGGAGATCTCGCCCTTTTCGGCCCGGTAGAGCACCGTCCCGGCGAACATGGTGGCGAGGACCAGCAGCCCCAGTCCGGGGCCCGGGTAGGTCTGGTTGAACGCCAGCAGGCCGACCACGGTGACCCCGATGACGGCCGCACCGGCCCGCCGTACGGCGCCTGAGCCCGCGAGCACCGCCGCCAGGCCCGCTACGAGCAGCGCGGTCACCGTCAACGTGACGGCCAGCACGCGCCCCGACCCGCCGGTCGACAGCAGCGCGACAGGCAGCACGCCCGCGCCCAGGACGGCCGCGGCGGCGAAACCGACCGCTGCGGCGGTGCTCCTCCGGTGCCATCCGAGGGCGAACATCGCGGTCACCAGCAGGTAGAAGGCCATCTCGTACGACAGCGTCCACAGCACGTTGACCAGGTTCGGCATGTTCAGCAGGTTCTGCAGCATCGTCAAATGCCCCAGCGTGAGGGATTCCAGCCGGTCGCTCCACCAGATGTGAACTTCCCAACCGGCCGCCATCAGCAGGGCCACTCCCGCCAGGCACACGCCGAACAGCGGATACAACCGGAAGAAACGCGAGATCCAGAAGGCCCGTACGCTGCCGCGCCGCTCCAGCGAGGCCGGGATGATGTAGCCGCTGACCAGGAAGAACACCATTACGCCGTACCAGCCGGTCTCGAACACCGCCTTGACCGGATGCCGTGCCTCGTACCACAGGATGCCGAAGGAGTGCTCAACGACCACCATCACCGCGGCGACGCCGCGGAGGGCATCAAGCCAAGCCATACGATTTATCGTCTTCGTTGTCTTACGGGCCACTTCCGGACTCGTCAACATCCACGTGATGCTAGCGATCGCTGAGTGACGTGCCCCTGTGAACCGGCGCTTGCATAGTGTGATGTGCCCCTCTCAGGCGCGCGCTGGCGGGGCTGCGCGCGTCCCGAACACCCTGCTGCACGCCGACGGCGCCTTCGCCGCCCATGTCGACCTCGACTCGCTCGGTGTGGCCGACCGCTGGGCCGACCTCGCCGTCGCCGCCTGGAGCACAGAGTGGAACTAGGGCCCGGGCTACAACGGCATCGTGTACGACGCGTACGGCGTGGAGCCGGACCCGGAGCGCATCGCCTACTACCGCCTGCTGTGGGACATGGCCTGACCGGCCGCGGCCGTACGGCTAGCGCCGGGTGGAGCACGTGACGGTGACGCCGTTGCCGAACAACCGGCGGTCCGTCACCGTGAAGTGAACGGGGTCGAACCCCCCGTCGATGGCCGGGATGCCGGCGCCCGCCACGATCGGGTAGCTCTTGACGACCAGCCTGTCGATCTCGGGCATCAGCGTGCCCGCGAGTTTGCCGCCGCCGCAGAGCCAGATGTCCTTGCCTTCCTCCTGCTTCAGGGAGCGGACCAGCGTGAGCGGGTCGCCGTCCACCACCGTGACCTCGGGGTCGGGGCCGACGCCGAGCGTGGTCGACACCACGTATTGGCGCAGGTGGGCATAGGGGTTGGTGATGCCGGCGTCCAGCGCCGGGCGGTAGGTGCCGAGGCCCATCACCACGGTGTCGAAGTGGACGTTGGGCGCGTCCGTCAAGCCGAGAGGGATCCGCCCGTGGGTGGGGATCGTCTCGGGGTAGTGCTCAAGCATCCACGCGCTGTAGGCGGCGGCTCCCTCGTCCTCGTCCCCACCCAGAGGTAAGAAGTCGAACTCTCCGCCCGGGCCCGCGATGCGGCCGTCAATGGTGACGCCGATGTAGTACACGAGTTTGCGCATTCAGGCAACTCCATCTGTAGTACTCTGAGAAAGCCGGTATGAAGGTAGTACTACAAATAGAGTGGTGTCAACGGTGCGCAGGAACGACGAGCGGAGGGCGGCCCTGGTCGACGCGGCCATCGAGGTCCTGGCCAGGGAGGGAGCCCGCGGCCTGACCTTCCGGGCCGTGGACGCCGAGGCCGGCGTGCCCGTCGGCACGGCCTCGAACTACTTCGCCAACCGCGACGATCTGCTCACCCAGGCGGGCGGGCGGGTCTACGAACGGCTCCAGCCCGACGAGGCGGCGATCGCCCGCAACCGCACGCGCACGCCCGACCGGGAGACCTGGCTCATCCTGATGCACGAGCTGGTCGACCGGGTCAGCTCCTACCGCACCGGCTACCTCGCGCTGCTCGAACTGCGCCTGGAGGCCACTCGGCGCCCGCGCCTGCGCGAAGTCCTGACCGAGCGCGTCCGCGCCGACGTCGAGGCCAACGTGGCCTACCACGAGCAGTCCGGCCTGCCCGGCAACGCCACGGTCGTCCACCTGCTCTACCTGGCGCTCAACTGGCTCATCGTCGAACAGCTCACCCTGCCGGAGGTGTTCTCCGAAACCGAACGCGAGCGGCTCGTTGCGGCGGCGGTCGAGCGGATCGTGGGGTCCTGACCGGCCCTCCTCCCGCGACCAGGGCGGCGGCCGACCCCACCGCCCTGTGATGAGCTCCCGATCGGTACCCCTAGATGAGTAGTTCCGAATGGTCAGTGGTCATAGGCAATCAAGGAGCGTGTCACGGGCTGACCACTGCGATGGTTGTGCCAGATCGCGACCG
>NZ_FNCN01000054.1 GCF_900100605.1 Sinosporangium album
ATCGCGCCGAGGGGGACCAGCGACAGTCCTGTCGCGGAGACGACCACGTCGGCGTGTATCTCGTCGCCGGACTCCAGCGCGATCCCGTGCTCCACGAATCGGGCGATGCGGTCGGTGACCACCGATGCCCGCCCGGCGGCCACGTCGCGGAAGAAGTCGCCGTTGGTCACGACGCACAGCCGCTGGTCCCAGGGCTGGTAGCGGGGTGCGAAGTGCCGGTCCACGTAGGCCGCATCCGGCAGGTACCGGAGGATGGCCCCGCGGAGATGCCGCTTGGTCTGCTCCGGGTAGCGCCTGCTCAGCCAGTAGGTCAACTGGCTGCTCAGCACGTTCCTGGCGCGCACCAGGCCGTGCGCGAGCCGGGCGGGAAGCATCCGGCGCAGCGCGTCGGCCGCCTTGTCGACGTCAGGCTGCGAGCTGAGGTAGGTCGGCGAGCGCTGGAGCATCGTGACGTGCGCCGCCGTCTTGGCCAGCGCCGGGACGAGCGTGATCGCGGTGGCTCCGCTGCCGATCACCACGACCCGTTCGCCGGTGACATCGAGGTCGTCCGGCCAGAACTGGGGGTGCACGAAGCGGCCACCGAAGGCCTCCACGCCCTCGAAGTTCGGCTGATGGCCCTGTTCGTAGTCGTAGTAGCCG
The DNA here is from genome assembly GCF_900100605.1 of Sinosporangium album. Taxonomy (GTDB): domain Bacteria; phylum Actinomycetota; class Actinomycetes; order Streptosporangiales; family Streptosporangiaceae; genus Sinosporangium; species Sinosporangium album. Next base: position 640 of record NZ_FNCN01000054.1, read on the forward strand.
GCGCAGATGTAGAGGAACGAGCACGTCCACGTGCCGGAGCGTCCGCCCTGCTCGGTCCGGACCAGCCAGAGGTTGTCCTCCCAGGACCACTCGGCGGCCGTCACCTTGCAGCCGTAGCGGACGTGCTGGTCGATGCCGTGCTCGCGGGCGGTGTCCTCGATGTAGCGGCGAATGCTGTCGCCGTCGGCCATCGATTTCTTCCCTCTCCACGGCTGGAAGGCGTAGCTGAGGGTGACCATGTCCGAGTCCGAGCGGACGCCGGGGTATCGGAACAGGTCCCACGTGCCACCGGGGCGGTCGCGGGCTTCGAGCACCGCGTATGTCCATTCGCGCTCGCGCTGGAGGTGCCAGGCGGCCCCGATGCCAGAGAGGCCGGCCCCGATGATCAGCACGTCGACGTGTCTCGGTGCGCTACGGCCGTGCTCATTCATGTTAGAAACGGTCGTCATGAAAACGACCGTATCATTCATGAACCATATGTGGTTCTGCCTGCGCGGCGTCGCTTCGCGAGCCTCGCTGGACGAGCGGCGCAATCCGCCAGGCCCTGGAACGAGAGCGCCTGGCGGAGGAGGGCGCCCTTGCGCCGCTCGGTCACAACGCCGGTCGCGCAGGTCACGCGCGGAGGCCTCAGGAGACCTGCTCCAGGTATCGGCGCTGATCGTCTAGGAAGCCGTCGGAGAACAGCGAGCGTGGTGCCGCGACGGCGAGAAGGAACGTCTTCAGCTCCGAGTCCTGAATCTCCTTGCGGATCAGGGCGTGGGTGGCGTCGGGATCTTCTGGCCGGTGGTTTCGCCGCCGAACCCGCGCAGCAGTTCCCAGCGAACGCTCGCAGCGTCCTCCTCGATCAGGTCATCCAGATGATCGTCAGGAGGGCGGCGAGTCACAGCACCACACGATACTCCTGCGAGGGACTCCGGCGATCACCCTCGGGCAAGGGGATTAGCGATCTCGGATGTTAGTTGTATCCAGCGGAGTGATTGAGTTCGGCAAGTCGAACTCGCAGGACTCCGCTCAGGCTGCGGCTCCCTCGATCCTCATCGGCATGCAGATTCAACAGGTCAGCTGTCCGGGGACGGTGGCGAGCCAGCAGACCAGACGGATGTCATCCTCGGTGATGGTCGGCAGAGGCTCGGGGGAGGGTTGCCGTATAAGGCCAAGCCGATCGGCAAGTTCAGCCAGGTGGTCCACTCGTTGCCTGGCGGCTCCCGGATGGGCCAAGCCGTCTCGGACGGCGCGAAGGATGCGCGGGCTGTAAGGGGCTTGGAGTCGGCTGACCAGATCGTCCTGTTGTGCTCCCAGGTATGCGCCATGCCTGCGGACGAGGTCGGCGGCCTCGCGCATGACCTTGGGAACGGGTTGCTGCAGGTTCGCCGGGTCGGCATTGCGCATCCACGAGGTGAGGATGTCTTGCCGGGCATGCGTCCAGGCACTGAACGCGGCGCGGTAGACGTCCTCGGTCAGTGCTGCCGGGACCTGTTGGCCGCCGGGATCGGCGGCCGCCAGGCACGCGAGGGTGTCGCTGACCACGATGGGACGGCCCTGCTCATCCACTGTGGCCTCGAGACCAGCGCCCAATGGCACGTATCGGAACCAGGGGCGTGGGTGATCACCAATTCGAGCGCAGAAGATCAATCCGGGCTGTGTACTACTGATTTGAACGAAACCAGACCCGCTACCCCAGGGCAGCTGCAGCACGGCCTGGCGGACGAAGGAGTGGCGAAGTTCGGCCTGAAGTCGGCGGCGGTACTCCTCGCCCGAGAGAGCTGAGGCGCCGCCGGTTTCGAAGAGAGTGGCGTCCTCATGGCGCAGCCGATCTATCTCCTCACGTGTCTCAGTCAGGTTGACGTCGTGGCCGGTGAAACCAGGGAGCACGTCGCCGACGCCAGTGGCGGCGGAAGCCTGCTTGAGCTTGCGCTGCAGACGCTCCTCAAGGCCGAGGAGGCGCTCGAGTTGCTCGTCAGGGAAGAAACAACGCAGGAAAACGGCGCCGTGGTCGGAGCCGATGCGGTCGATGCGGCCATGCCGTTGAACGAGCCGCATCGGGTTCCACGGCAGGTCGTAGTTGACAATGTGTCGGGCCTGTTGAAGGTTGACACCCTCAGCCAGTACGTCCGTGGTGATGATCAGGTCGTACCGGTCCTCCTCAACGCCGCCGCCTGCGGTGCGGGGTGAGAAACCGGCGATGACCTCAGCACGCCCGGAGCGGTCGGGACCGGACGCGGTGGCGATACGGTCGCGGTAACAGGCCAACCTAGGATCGGTTTCAACCGCGGCGAGTAGCCGCATGTGGATGTGGTCGACGGTATCGGAGTAGTAGGAGAAGACCAGCGTCTTGCGTTTATCTCGCGTCTGTTGCGGAGTGATCCCCTCCGCCGCGGCTTCCTCGGCGATGACAGCGAGTTCCTCGACCAGCATGTCGACCTTGGGATCTGGACCTGCCTGATGGTCCTGGACTTCGTCGCGGAAGGAAACGAGGAGGAAAAGGTCCGCTCGTACGGCGGCGCCCAACGCGGCAGCGTCGAACTCACCCGCATTCCGCACGTTGTTGTCGTCGGCGGCGTTGAGAGAGGAAAGGAAATCGTCCAGATCATCACCGTCTGAAGAGATCCACTCTCGTAGCGCGTCCCCGGTGAGGACCACGCCGTGGTTGAGCGCGAACAAGAAGGCCTCATGCCCGTCAATCATCTTGTCCAGAGTGCGCTGGAAGGCATAGGCCGAAGACTCGAACCGCTTGAGTAGCGCAGAGCGCAGGAGCCCTGCATTCTGTTGCTCGTACTGCTCCTCGTCGCCACCACGTCGGAAGCGAGACGGGACGTACCGAGCCAGCGTGAGCACTTCGCCGGGAGCATCCAGCAAGACTGCCGAGCCACCATCCTCGATACGGTCGGAATGGTTCACATGGGCGCCGAGCGCTGTGGCCAGCCGGTCGAAAAGGCCGGGGAGGGCCTTGTCCAGGTCGTAGTCAACGCGGCGAACCTTCGGAGTGGGGAACGTGATGTGCCGTACCACTCCATTGATCGCCACACGGTCTCCGACATAGTGGTGACGGACGAACCGCCGTGTGCGACGGACCGCCACTTTGTCCAACACGTCGAACAAGTGCTTAGGGGAGAGATCGTCAGGACTCATCGCCATGGCCCGGTCGAAGTACCTCCGCAGCGAAGGAACTCCTGATTCGGCGAAGGCCGCGTCATTGGTGACGAAATAAGAGATCAGGTTGTACAAGTCGATCAGGCTGTTGTTGACGGGCGTCGCGGTGAGCAGGACTACCCGCTTGGGGACAGCGCCGGTCAGTAACGCGCGCAGCGCCTCGGCCCGCTTGGTGGCGGCGTTGCGGAGTGCGTGGGCTTCGTCCACAACGACCAGCGCGTATTCGTCGGGATCCTGCAGGACCGCACCGGCCCGGCCAGCGGTGGGCAGGCCTGTCGCCAGTTCCTCGAAGGAGATGACGTCGGCACGCAGGTTGCGCTCGCGCAGAAACGGGTCCCAGGTGGAGTCCCGCAAAGTCGCTGGTGCGATGACGAGGGCCTTCTGGCGGTTGGCGATCACCGTCTCATGCAGGATCTCTCCAGCGATGAACGTCTTGCCGAGACCGACCTCGTCGGCGACGATCACGCCGTTCAGCCGGTCAAGGATCCGCTGGGCTCGCCACACTCCGTCCGACTGGAACGCGGTCAATTTGAGTCGTGAGGAGGATCGGGCCCGCTGTTCCTGTTCGACCTCCGCTCCGTACAGCTCATACAGCATCCGCAGGAACACCTCCCAAGGGCTGTGAGGCAGCCAGCGCGACTCGTACAGTGCGGACAGGTCAAAGGGAGCGGCCGCACGCCACATCTCCTCGTACCACTCGCGCACTTCGCGGACGGTCGCCGGATCGTACTGGCCGAGGTTGAGTTCCTTGTTGACGGCCAGACCGGCGTAAGTAAAGTTGCTCGATCCGGCGATCACTCCTGGAAGGGAACCGTCAACGACGAATGCCTTGCCGTGCAGGAAGCCGGTTTCGTAGCGGCGAACCTCGACCCGGCCCGAATGCAGCCAGTCGACCAGGCGCCGGGCCGCGGCGTCGGCCTCGATGGTGAAGCCGATCAGGTCGCGGTCCTCCTCCAATCGGCGAAGATGACCCTCTAATACGCGCTTGATCTGCTGGCGTTCCCCCCGCCTGCCGCTGCCGACGGCCAGAGGGCGAATCCGGGGCCGGGTCTGGTCTGGGTCGGCTCCTAGGAGGAGTCGCACTTGGCCAGCTTGTTCCAGTTCGTCGGCCAGGAGGCCGAAACCGGCCGGGTTGAAGTAGGCGGTTGCGATCGAGACTGGAGGCGGGGCGGCCAGTGTGGTCCGCATCCCGGCCAAGAGAGCATTGATTGCGTCCGCGACCGTGCTCTGGGGGCGGTTGGTGGAGAATGTGGGTCGGAAGTCCTCTGAAGGGGTGGTCACGCCACGTTGGCCTTCCACGCTTCGAAGTGGCGCAGTACGGCGGTGAGGCGTTCCGAGTGATCCCATCCGCGGTGGAAGGTCGCAAAGACATGGATGACCTCGCCGCGATCCAAGCCGTAGAGCAAGGCCACGAGCGCGTCCAGTTCGGCGATGAGGTCCTGCCGCTCGGTTTCGGAGTTGACAGAGCCCACCGGCACACCGACTTCTTCGGCCCACTCCGCATAGCGGCTGTCTACTGCTGCAAGCCGACCGGAGAGGATGATTGCTCTGCGGCGTATCGGGCTGTCCCCGGTCGGTTGAGGAATGGGAAGCGCCGACATGATCCCGGCAGTAACGTGAAGCTCAACGTAGCGGCGGGCATACCAGTCGAGCACCACGCTGCATAAGACACCGAGCAGGTAGGCCTCGTCCGCAGCCGTTCCCCGTCGCCGCAATAAATACGGTGCCGAATGGACCATCGTTGTGCCGCCAGGTATCAGCGCCGCGATGATGGTTCGGGAATCGATTCCTCGAGCGGTGTCCCGGAAGACGATACGTGGGTGTAGACACGGAAGCGTGGCCGGGTCCAGTGCCCACTTCTCCGGCATTCCATACATGGCACTGGTTGGCAACCTGATCTGTCGTTTCCGCTTCGAGTGCAGAAAAGGGATGACTTTCGAGGAATTGGCGTAGGCATAGGGAGAGCCGTAGTCCGGACGCCACAGGTTGAACGATCCGACCGTGAGCACGGGCACGTCTCCAGTGCGCTCGCTTTGCTTCAGGTCGAAGAGCGCCTTGTCTGCGGTGGAGTGCAGCTCACGTAGAGGGACGAATTCGCTTGCGTCTTCGGAGGAGTCGAGCCGAGGGTGAGAGCGGAGCTTGAGAAAAAGTTCCATGCTGTCTTTCCGCGGGAGTACCGGAAAGGAAGCTCCATCCGACCAGGAAACAAAAGTGTCGGCGTCGACCACATGGCCGGAGAGCTGGGCTCCCTCGTCGAACTCCAGCCGGGAAAAGAAGGGCCCGTGCAATTCCAGGCTGCCCGAATGTCCAACACCTTTGACCAAGGTCGCCAGACCGATCATGTACTGCGGATGCACCTCCTCAAAGACCCAGTGGCGATTGTTGACCAGCATTGTTACGTCGGCGAATGCTCCTTCCGCGAGGACGATTCGCCGGAACTTGGCTCCGGCGGTGCCGTTGAGAACCGTCCGCGGCAGCACCACACCAAGCCGTCCGCCTTCGCGCAGCAGATGCCAGAAGCGCCATGCGAACGCCAATGACAGGTCCGTGTCAGTGGCTGCTCGCAGCCCGGGAAACGGTCCCACGCTCAGCGCTTGCTTGACCACCTGTACGGCCTTGATTTCGGCCTCGTACTCAGCGACCAGATCGGGCCGCTCCGCCCGGTGCCGCGCGAGAGCCGTGCGCCGCTCCTGCTGTGACATCGATCGAAGCCCAGGGAAACGCAGGCCCCACCACTGGTGCTCTTCGACCTTCACCTTCTCCCACGGAGGGTTTCCCAGAAGCACATCGAAGCCCGGTCGCTCCCGCAGGAAGACCTCGGGGAAACGGAGCGGAAAGTGTGTCACCCCCAGTTCGTCCAACCGGTCGTGCACCCCGGGCGTGTGCCCGGCCGCGACGGCCTGCTCGGGGGTGACCAGCGGCTTGATGAGCCCCAGCCGCATCGCCACGGCTGCATCGAACAGGGCACGCGCGTCCGACGCATCCTCCAGCGCCTGCTCGTGGGCGATGCGGGCCTCCGTCACCTCCTGCTTGGTGGCCTCAGCGGTGAGCGCGACCCGGGCGAGCCTTTCCCGAGCTGTCCCCAGCGCCTCTTTGATCGGCTCCTCGAACAGACTGACAGCACCCATGGTCGCGCTCTTCGGGTCGAGGACCTCTACGACCTCTTCGATCGTCCCGATTCCGGTGAGGCTGTTACCGACGACCAGTCCGTGGTCGAGCGAGGACATGGGCAGACCAGGGACGAAGGTATGGATCCAGACCGCGAGTCGGGCCAGTTCGACTGCCATCGGGTTCAGATCCAGCCCGTAGACGCAGCGGCGGGCTATCTGACGCCGCAGCAGCGCGGAGGTTTCGATCTCCACCTCGTCAGCATGGTCATACAGTTGCGCGCGAGCGGCGGCGGAAAGCCTACTCAGCTCGTCGTGGACTGCGGCAATGGGATGCTCAGTCAGGAAGGTCGTGAATCGGGACTCGATCCGATCGATCGCCGCGATGAGGAAGTGCCCCGATCCCATCGCCAAGTCCGCCATTCGGAAGTCGAAGAACGCGTTGGCGGCCTCGGCGTTATCACCCGAGTTCAGGAGCGCACGTACCCGGTCGAGGTGGGTGCTGAGCGCCGGTTCGAGCGCCGTGTCCAGCAGGTGCTCAACCGCGAATGACTTGGTGAAGTAGGAACCTGTCGATTTTCGCTTTCCTGAACGGTTGTGAAAGTAGATGTCACCCGAGTGCACGGCTGCTTGGTCCCCACCGATGGCCGGTATGAACGAACCCTCCTTGTCGATCTTGAGTGGTCCTGGGGCGATCGACAGGGACGACTCCAGCAAGCCTTCGTAGCATGTACCGAACTCGCGGACGCTCAGGGAACGGAAGTCCACTGGACCCCGAGTGCCGTCTGGACCAACGTCCACCAATAGGGCGCGCAGAGCCGGCCCGAATTCCGCGTCGCTGAGACGCAGGGACGCCAGGGCTGCTCCCGAGGGATTGGTGTGCCCGTCAGAAGAGAAAAGCCCGCCGTTGTAAGCAGGAACGTTCCAACCCTGGTTTCCGCAGTCGATGGCATTCCAGACGGCGGCCATGTCGTCCCACAGTGCCGTCGCCGACGGGTCGAACGTCTGGCCTGGTTCGGCGGTGAAGTTCCGGGCGAGGGTCTTCGCGGCATGGCGTGTGTAGTGCTCGTTCCGGCCATACGGCAAGAGCCCACGGTCTTCAGCGTAAGCAGTGAAAAGGAGCCGGAACAGGATGACCAAGGAGTGCTGGTAGGCCTCCTGTAACTCGCCGTCGGTCGCAGCTTGCATACGTCGTGCCACGGCTACGGCCAGCCCAGGGACGACATCGTGGTAAACACGCTCCCTTAGACGCCCCCCCAGATTGGCGGCGAACTGGGACGACGAGCGCAGGATGTCGTGCACCGTCCCGCCGGGGCCGAGCGCCGCGGGGGAGAAAATCAACTGGAGGTATCCGGCGGCGTCCTCGCGAAGCAGAGCCAGATCGAGTTCGAAGTAGGTCTCCCCCTGGCTCTGCCGCCCGACTCCGACGGCTGGGGCCACTGGATGCAGCCGGATTCGGCTGCCCCGCACGACGATCACCCAGGGCAGGCCGAGCCGTGTCCCCACCGCTATTGCGTAGGAGACCGGAGAAACGGCATCGAACCGCGGCGCCGGACGATCGAAGACCTCTTCATCGTCCAGCAGCACGGCGACGGCTCGGGAACTCCCCCGTTCCGTGAGCAGCATCGCGGCGGAACTTTCAGCGGAGGTCCCGTATCCGAGACCATGAATGAGGCTCAGGCCACGCAGTCCCAGGAGCGGTTTTGCCGTGGCGGACGCCGACGTCCAGTCGCTGCGGTAAGGGACGCCGGTTCGGAGTTCATGGGTGGCGAAGAGACCAATGTTGTGCAGGCCGGCGATGTCATCCGGGTCGGCCAGAGCGGGAAGCATGCGCTCCAATGCGCGCCTGGCGAAATGGCCGTCAGGTTCTCTGAACGCCTCCGAGCACGCGCGTGCCAGCCGGTCGACATCGACATTGGTAAGTGGGTCGGACACTCCACAGGTTGACGCTTTGACGGTCTCGCCGTCCCGATACAGGACCGCGAGGAGTACTGGGGCAGGTCGGCTGTCGTGGCGGTGCCTCTGCAGTCGCCGCACGGCTTCGGCCGGAGGCGGACCTGAAAGGCAGGAGGCGATGGCCACCTCCAACCCGTCGCCTCCACGGCCAATCAATACGTGATGGGGAATCAGGTCCGCCGCCTTATTCGAAGGAGCGTTCCATGGAAGTGAGGGGACGTCGATCGATTCGAGAAAATTTTCGACGATATCTAAAGGCATGGATTCGCCTCCCTTTGAAAGGCTGCTTATGCCCCGAGTTTCTTGAAGATATATTCCTAGCCCTATAGGTGTCAATTGTAAATTATTGGCCATTTCGGTTTGCCGAAACCGGAAATATATGAGAAGTATTCGCACTTCGGGACTCTGGATGGCTTGGGGTCGAGACTCTGACATTTTGTCGGACGTGCAAGTGCGGCAGTTGCCATTCATGGTGTGATCAGTACGGATGCGCGATAGGCCGATGCGATCTTGTGATCGGAAGCGGGCGCAACTAAAGCAGCCACTCGTGATCGCGACACTCAGCGGCTGCTGAACCGGACCCGATGGGGCAACCACGTCGCGATGAGCGCGGTGCGCCGCTTCGCCGTCGGCCCCGCCGACCTGACCAACGGCGCACTGGACGAATCGGGGCAAGAAAAAAGGCACTGCCGCGGCCGGAGCCCAACGCCGGCACATGGGCTGCGCGGGCGGCATCGACAACGGCGTCAACACCGTCTACCCGGCCTACATCCGAGCCGGAACCGGACATGCGCTGATCGCCGCCCGGCAGTAGATCCCCACCGAGCAGATCGCCGACCCCGTCACGGCGATCACCACGGGGCTACCGGTCGACCTGGCGTCCGCCACCAAGAGGGAACTGGGGATCGACCTGCCGTCCGACGCCTACGCCGGCGGCGTCCACCTGGATTCCCTGACCGGCGACGAGGTGCACGGCGCCTGCACCTTCCTGGAGCAGCACCGGCAGGCCTACGTGCTGCGCGTCCGCGCCACCTTCACCCTCACCCTTCCGCCGCGATGAAGGCGTACTTGTCGCTTACCGCTGCCCCGACGCAAAGTATGCCGACACTTTTTCCAGGAAAGCGACCTTCTGCTGCAGTTCCCGGTTCTCCCGTTCGAGTTCGCGCAGACGCGCCCGGTCGGAGAAATTCAGCGTCGGCTCGTCTGCGGCATGCTTCTGGCGGTAGACCTTGACCCAATTGCCGAGCGTTGTATCGCGTACGCCGATCTCACGTGCTACAGCCGCGACAGTCCGGGAGTTCTCCACGACCTCGCGAACGGACACCTCCTCAGCGTGAGCGTCATGCCCACGGTGTCGCTAGGCGTGATCCCGATCGGCATCGGCCGCTCCGCGATGTGGTCGACAGAGGCGTTCTTCATGTTCGACGAGGAGGAAGTCCCCACGTGTTCGTGTGCTGTTTCATCCGGACACGAATGTGATCAAGCGGAGCGCTATTGGAGGTGGCTATGCCTTAGTTGACCGAGATCGAGTTCTATCCGGGATCCGTGGACGGTGACCACGATGCTCGCGCTGTCGGCCCCGGTGGCCATCAGGTAGTCGTACAGGGTGGACAGCAGCATGTCGTTGCGGTTCTCCAGCCGGGATACCACCCCCTGTCCAACCCCGAGCTTGCGGGCTACTTCCACTTGGGTCATCTGCCCGGCCTTGCGGATCATCGCAAGGTTCATCGCGTAGCTTCGGTCCATCTCTTCGGCCGCCTCGTTGGCCTGGGCGACCTCGGCAGCGAGCTCCGGGTCGGACAGCAGCCGATTCAGGTGCTCGTTACCGTGCACAAACGTAGTGTTCTCTGACTCGGTCATGGCTTCTCCTCGTAGGACGTCTCCCGTTTCCACTGGTCGATCAAGGCATCTGCTCGGGCGGCGACGCCGTTGTAGAACAGGTCGCCCAGCCTTGCTTTGTTTCCGGCGAACAGCGCGACGACCACCTTGCCGGTGTCAGGCGGGAACCAGCAGATCAGCCGTACCGCTACTTCCGGATGATAGGCGTGGGAGACTCGCCACAGGGGGTAGCGTCGCGACTGGCGGACCCATCGCAGAGTGGCTAGCTCCTCTTCTCGATCCGGTGGTTCGGATAGATTTCGTAGCTGATCCAATGCGCGAGCCGTGAGGACCAGCATGAGGCGTGAATGTTCGTCTCCCGCGCGTGCGTCGGCTTCCAGCCGGTCGAGCCAGTTACCGAAGTCGGCTGGCCAGTCGATGTCCACGATGGAATTATGCCTTCAAAGTGATATGCTACGCAAGTCATATCGCCTACCAGGGGTGACGCGTCGTGTGGGGACCTGAGGGCGTGTGTCCGATCCATGCCCGCGAGGTGGGGTGATGTGCCCTGAAGTTTCCGGACAGCATGGTCAGTGGTCAGTTCAAATATAGAGCTCGGTCACCCTTGATCTGATCGTCTCGCCCGGCTCTTCGAGAACGCAGCGACCACCCAACTCCACCTCGACGCCGTCGACCGGCCGGGTGCGGATCACTGCCCCGTACCGTCCATGGATCACTTCCAGAGCCCGGTCGAGCTTGAGAGTCAAGAGCATGGACGCGCTCCCGCACGCCTCGTCCTCCCCCTTACCGATCCGCGGTGCCCAGAACCGTGCGCGTACGCGCCCCTCGCCGCGGTCGATCCACGACCACACCTGGGTGAAGTCCCCCCCTTCGGGCAGGCCCGTCAGCCGGTCGATCTCTTCGGGGCTGCCCATCTCCCGGTGCCGCCAGGGTTTCGACCATTTCGGGTGAGACGAGGGAGTGCTGAGCCTATCGGAGCCGGGGCGAAAGCCATGGACGCGGCGCGTATTGTCCGCCACCAAAATGTCTAGAAATGCCGCATGGTGCCATGCCGTACCGCGTACACGCGAGTAACCGGCGAGTAATCGTCAGCCCGCCGCGGGGCAACGCGGGCCTGATGGCGCACTCTTGACCATTCGATTAATGCCAAACGTGCTGGTCTGGTCGGTATTCCGGTCGCGAGCGAACTGTGCCACCGTGAAGGTGGCGGGCTCCGCCTCGAAGAGGGCCACCAGTCCGGACGCCGCCGCGGCGACGTAAGCGCCCTCACTCGTGGTCACGCCAGCCGTGTCCGGCAGGCCTGCGCGCGGGCCGCCGCGCATCCCCAAGCCCAGCGCCCGCCACTTACGACGCGTGCTGGCGATCTACGAGACCCACTTCAATGAGCATCGCCCGCATCGCTCCCTGGGCCAGGCCGCCCCGCTGCGAGCCCTTCCCGACGCGGTCGAGGACGATATCAAGGTCATCCGGCGTGACCGCCTCGGCGGGCTGATCCACGAATATGTGCAGGTCGCATAGGGCGGCCGAGTTCTTGGCACCCAATAACCGCCGCGACGGCGCGTGAAACCCCGCCCCCTGATCCGCACCGCACAGGCATTCCCTGGGAAGGGTGCACCGGGAGCTCGTGAAGAAGAATCCAGGCTCCGACGGAGTAATAGTGTGAACCACAGTAAACGCATCCCCGTAGCCAGCTGGCGGGAGGGCGCATGATGGCCCTGCCGAGGGTCTCCCAGCCCCCGCACGGGATTGACGACGCCACGCTCGTCGAGCAATCTCGGCGTTTTCCCGACCGGTTCGCGGTTCTCTACGATCGCTACTTCCCTGAAATCTACCAGTACGTGGCCGGGCGACTGGGGACGCAGGTCGCCGACGATCTCGCCGCCGAAACGTTCCTTGTGGCGTTCCGCAAGCAGGAGAGCTTCAACGGGGCACGCGGCCAGGTACGAACCTGGCTCTACGGGATCGCGACCAACCTGGTCGCCCAGCACCGTAGGAGCGAGGCCCGCCGCCTTCAGGCCCTCCAGCGGACGCCGGTCGAACGCGTGACGGACTCAGGCCACGAGGATCTCGTGGCTCAGCGCCTGGTCGCCGTCGGCGCGCGGGGGCAGCTCGCGTCCGCGCTGGAGGTGCTTTCCGAGGCCGACCGCGACGTGCTGCTCCTCACTGCCCTTGCCGGGCTCGGCTACGAGGAGATCGCCCAGGCTCTCGACATCCCTCCGGGCACCGTCGGGTCCCGGCTCAACCGCGCTCGCCGGAAGCTTCGCGGCGCCCTCGGCGGCGTCAACCCGCTGCAGGAAGACTTTGGAGACGCAGATGGATGACCTGAACGCGGTGCGGGACCTGCTCTCCGCTCCTCGCCCCTCCCCGCAGGTGACTGCCGAGGGCCGTGCCCGGCTCGTCGCCTCCTTCACCGCCCAGACGATCACCCCGAACCCTCAGGAGAACCTTCACGTGGACACGCAGACCCCTCCTCACTCGCGCCGGGCCGAAGCGGAGGCGGGGAACCGCCGCAGGGCGCTGCGCACGGCCAGGTGGACGGCGCTCGGGGTGGGGCTGCTCGGTGCGGCGGCCGCCGTCACCGTGGTGATCACGTCGGGCACGGCCCCGGGCGGCCCGGACTCCATCACCCTCGCCCAGCCGCCCTCGGCGGACGCGTCCACCGGCTCGTCGGCGCGGCCCAACACGAAGCCGACGGCCCGGCAGATCCTGCTTGCCGCCGCGGCATCGGTCGCGAAGACTTCCGCGAACGGCGACTACTGGGTGAACCGTGTCGTCAGCGGCAGCACTGAGCCCGCCCCGAACGGAAAGTACCTGCTGGAGAAGACCTACTCCGAGGAACTGTGGGCGTCCCCGGTGGCGGGCAAGCCCACCTGGAGGATCATCCAGTTCCTGGGGGCCAAGCCCGCCACCTCGGAGGACGAAGAGGCATGGCGCGCCGACGGCTCACCGAAGACCTGGACGTACCCGGCGAAGCGCGTCACCAAGGGCGGTAAATCCTTCCTGACGAAGAGCCGGACGATCACCGGTGCCGCGAATGCGCGCGAGGCATGGCGGGAGGACGCGGGCGGGTCGTTGGGCGTGCTTACCAACGGCGAGCCGATGACCCTGGACCAGCTGGGCAAGCTGCCGTCGACCCCCGAAGGGCTCCGGGACTACCTGGAGTCGGTCATCAAGAAGAATGCCGCAAATGGCACCGGACCGCGCCTGGGCCAGGACGCCGACCCGCGGCTCTACGACATGGGCGTGCGTATCATCATGCACTTCCCGGTGTCACCGGAGGTACGGGCCGCTGCGTACCGGATGATCGCGTCCCTGCCCGGCGTGACGGCCGACGGCGAGGCCACTGACCCGCTCGGCCGCCGCGGCCAGGCCGTCAGCATCCCGCGTACGACCGACACAGGCGAGGCTGAGGGCGTCGACCGGTTCGTGGTGGACACCGAAACCGGGCTGCCGCTGGCGCTGGAGCACACCAACGCACCGGATCCGTCGAAGCAGGGGGCGGCTGGCTTCTCCTTCGAGGCGGTCGAGCAGACCGGCTGGACCGATAAGAAGCCCAACCTGCCCGCAAACCGGCGTAGCGCCGCGGACGCCGCTGGCTGATCCAGGTCCTTCTCCGAGTGGTCAGGCAGCCACTGACGAGAGCGGCCAGGATACGACCGAACCTGGGGGCGACAGCCAGGCGTACCTGGCCGTCGCGCCCGATCACTGGGTCGGCACTGGCCGCGCCAACCACGATGAAAAGGCCGGCGAGGACCTAGAAACCCCAGGTCGAACGCGGTATTGGTGAGTAGGGCGGGTGGGACTTGAACCCACGACCCACGGATTATGAGTCCGCGGGTTTGGCAAGCGCGCCGAGGAGGCGGCCGAGGGGGCTGTCCAGGCCGTACTTGTCGGACAGGGCCACTAGCGCGTCCGGGTCGCGGGGGGCGGTCGGCAGGGCCAGGGGGATGTCCGGCAGGGGGGCGTCGTGGGCGACGCGTACGACTGCGGGGGCGACGCGGAGGTAGTCGCGGGCGGTGGTGAGCCGGTTGCGGCTGCCGGCGGGGAAGCCGTCGGTCTGGCCGGTGTCGAGGGCGGCGAGCAGGGCCTCAAGGGAGCCGAAGCGGGTGATGAGGGCGGCGGCGGTCTTGTCGCCGACGCCGGGGACGCCTGGTAGGCCGTCGCTGGGGTCGCCGCGGAGCGTGGCGAAGTCGGCGTAGCCGCGGCCGGGGATGCCGTACTTGGCGGCCACGGCGGCCTCGTCGAGGATCTGGAGGTTGCGGATTCCCCTTACTGTGTAAAGGACGCGGACCGGACGGGCGTCGTCCACGAGCTGGAACAGGTCGCGGTCGCCGGTGACGATGTCGACCGGGCCGGTGGCTCTCGCCGTACAGGTGCCGATCACGTCGTCGGCCTCGAACCCCTCCACGCCGATGCGCGCGACGCCCACCGCGTCGAGCACCGCTTCGATCACCGGCACCTGCGGCGCCAGTGTGTCGGGCACTTCCTCCTCGTCGCCCTGCGCCACCCGGTGAGCCTTGTACGTGGGGATGGCCGCCACCCGGAACGCCGGCCGCCAGTCGGCGTCCATGCACGCCACCAGCTCGTCGGGGGAGTGGGTGCGCACAAGGGTGGCGATCATGTCGATGAGGCCCCTGACCGCGTTGACGGGCATGCCGTCCGGCGCGGTCATCGATTCGGGGACGCCGTAGAAGGCACGGAAGTAGAGCGACGGCGTGTCCAAAAGCATCAGACGGGGCATGCGGCCATTGTTACAGCCCTCGGCCCCTCCCTCAGCCGGACGGCCAGCAGACACGCGTCGTCATCCGGGTTCGGCCCCCCGACCGCGGCGAGGAGCCGGTCCAGGCCGCCGTCCAGATCGCCGTCCAGGTCGCCGTACGGGTCGGCGGCCAGCGCCTCGGCCGCCGCGCGCCGCGCCAGGTCGAGCCCGACGCCGATGTCGCGACCGCGCCGCTCCACCAGCCCGTCGGTGAACAGCAGCAGCACGTCCCGGGCGCGGAGCCGTACGCGGGCCAGCTCGTACGGAAGGTCGCGGTCGGCCCCGAGCAGGATGCCGGACGGCGACCGCAGCCGACGGGCCACGCCGTCGCGCACCAGGATCGGAGCCGGATGCCCGGCCTGCGCCCAGGTGAACACCCCGCTCGCCGGGTCGAGATGGCCCACCACCGCGGTCGCCGTCGCGTCCTCGAAGGACGCGCCCGCGCCGTGCAGCACCAGCTCGTTCAGCCAGTCCAGCAGCGCGTCCGCCGAACGGCCGGTCATCGTGAGGCCGACCAGGGCGTGGCGGAGCTTCGCCATGTGCGCGATGGCGG
This sequence comes from Sinosporangium album, assembly GCF_900100605.1. Taxonomy (GTDB): domain Bacteria; phylum Actinomycetota; class Actinomycetes; order Streptosporangiales; family Streptosporangiaceae; genus Sinosporangium; species Sinosporangium album. The sequence goes on from NZ_FNCN01000054.1 coordinate 16,004, forward strand.
GCAGCCCGTGCCCCGACACGTCGCCCACGGCCAGCAGCAGGCGGCCGTCGGGCAGCGGGGCCGCCTCGTACCAGTCGCCGCCGAGCCGCGCGGTCTGCTCGGCGGGCACGTAGCGGACCGCGATCTTCACCCTGGACAGGTCGCTCGACGGGGCGAACTCGGGGAGGATCGCGTTGCGCAGCGCCAGCATCACGGTGCGCTCCTCGGCGGCGCGTGCCCGCGCCTCGCTCATCGCCCTCTCGGTGCTGCGCCGCTCGGTGATGTCCTGGACGACCCCGTGGACGGCCGTGGCGGCGCCCTCCGGCCCGAACACCGCGTCGAGTACCATGCAGACGTCGCGCGCCCCGGCCCCGGGGTGGATCCGGAACTCCGCCTGCACCGGTTCGCGGCCTTGCGCGGCGGTCCACAGCAGGCGGTCGAGCGCGGTGCGGTCCCGCGGGTCCACGTGCGCGGCCAGGTCGTGCAGCCTGACCGGGCCGTCAGACGGGCTCCTGTCGAAGATCACATAGACGTGCTCGGACCAAATGCCCTTGCCCGTGCGCAGGTTCCACTCCACCCAGCCCATGCCGCCGAGCCGCTGCGCGTGGGTGAGCTGCGTCGGCAGTAAACCGGGCCCTCGCGGGGGCCGCCCCCGCGAGGTGGGCGGCTCGACGAACACGCCGCCGAGGCGGAGTGCCTCGTCGGCCGGCATCGGCTCCGGATCGAGGCCGACGCCCGGCAGGGCGGGCCGTCGGGGAGAACGTGAAGTGAGATCACCGTCGGACCGCAGGGTGAGGGGCCCGTCCCGGTGCCCGGCCCGGTGGCCTTCGCGGTGGGCTTCCTGGTGGCCTTCCCGGCCGGATTCCCGGTGGGCTTCCACGGGGCCGTCGGGGTGGTCGTCCTGGTGGTCGTCCTGGCGGGGGAGATGCGGCTGGGGGCCGCCCATGACGCCGACCATGTCGCTCGCTCTCAGACAAAGGAGGGGGAGAGGGGCAATATGCCCAAGCAATGCGTTATCACTTTCCCACGGAGTGTAGCGATCGACCCCGCCAGAGTGAGAGCTTTTCTCAGGTTTCCCTTGTCCCCGGTCACATGCCCCACGCAGGTAAAGGGGTGTTTCCCCATATATCTTCCAACGGCGAGAGGGCTAGATTGGAACCCGTGACATCGGAGTCCTCTGACCTCTACCCCGTGACCCGCCTCGCCGCCGTGCGCGAAGCCACCGCCGAGGCGGGACTCTCCGCCCTGCTGCTGACCCCCGGGCCCGACCTGCGCTACGTCACCGGCTACAGCGCCCTGCCCCTGGAGCGGCTCACCTGCCTGGCCGTGCCCGCCGACGGCGACGCCTTCCTCATGGTGCCCCGCCTCGAACTCCCCGCCGCGCAGCACTCGCCCGCCGCGCGCCTCGGCGTCGAGTTCGTGCCCTGGGACGAGACCGACGACCCCTACGCGCACGTCGCGAAACGCCTCGGCCGCGCCGATACCGTCGGCCTCGCCGACCACATGTGGGCCATGCAGTCGCTGCGGTTCCGCTCCGCCATGCCCGACACCGAGCAGGTGCTCGCCGGCACCGTGCTCGCCGCCCTGCGCTCACGCAAGAGCCCCGCCGAGGCCGCCGCCCTGCGCGAAGCGGGCGCCGCCATCGACGCCGTCCACGCCCAGGTGCCCGGTTTGCTGCGCCCCGGCCGTACCGAACGCGAAGTCGGCAGGGACATCGCCGACGCCATCATCGCCTCCGGCCACGCCACGGTCGACTTCGTCATCGTCGCCTCCGGACCCAACGGCGCCAGCCCCCACCACGACCTCTCCGACCGGGTCATCGAGCCCGGCGACGCCGTCGTCGTCGACATCGGCGGCACCATGCCGAGCGGCTACTGCTCCGACTCCACCCGCACCTACAGCGTCGGCGAGCCCCCCGCCGACTTCACCGCCTACTACGACGTGCTCCAGCGCGCCCAGGACGCCGCCTGCGCCGCCGTACGGCCCGGCGTGACCTGCGAGTCGATCGACGCCGCCGCCCGCCAAGTGATCGCCGAAGCCGGCTACGGCGACCACTTCATCCACCGCACCGGCCACGGCATCGGCATCGAAACCCACGAAGAGCCCTACATCGTCTCCGGCAACACCACCCCGCTCGCCGAAGGCAACGCCTTCTCCGTCGAACCGGGCATCTACCTCCCCGGCCGCCACGGCGCCCGCATCGAGGACATCGTCATCTGCGGCGCTCACGGCGGCGAGCGCCTCAACAACCGGCCCCGCGACCTCGTCGTGGTCTAGCCTCCCGCGCCCGGCCCGCCCTCCGGGGCGGGCTTTTCCACTCGTACGGCTACCGCCGCGCGAGCCCCTACGGCCAGGTCGGGGCGTCGAAGAGCTCGCCACCGGATGGCTCGCTGTCGGCCTCGGCGTCTCCGTGCACACCCTGTCCTGCTTCCCCGTCGCGTTCTACGCCGACGAGAAACGCCGCGCCGAACTCCTGCCCGACATGCTCGCCGGCGGCCGGCTCGGAGCGTACTGCCTGTCGGAGCCGAACTCCGGCTCCGACGCCGCAGCCCTCACCACCCGGGCCGTCCGCGACGGCGACGGCTACACCGTCGACGGCGTCAAGGCCTGGATCACCCACGGCGGCGCCGCCGACTTCTACACCCTCATGGCCCGCACCTCCGACGACGGCGTCCGCGGCATCTCCTGCTTCCACGTGCCCGCCGGCACCGCGGGCCTGTCCTTCGGCAAGCCCGAGCACAAGATGGGCCTGCGCTCCTCCCCGACCGCCCAGGTCCGCTTCGACGGCCTGCGCCTGCCGCCTGAGGCCCTCACCGGCGGCGAAGGCCAAGGCTTCCGCATCGCCATGTCCGCCCTCGACGGCGGACGCCTCGGCATCGCCGCCTGCGCCGTCGGAGTCGCCCAGGCCGCCCTCGACGCCGCCACCGCCTACGCCGCCGAACGCCGCCAGTTCGGCAGCCGCATCATCGACTTCCAGGGCGTCGGCTTC
>NZ_FNCN01000024.1 GCF_900100605.1 Sinosporangium album
TCAGGCCCCGCGTACGGCATCAGGCCCCGCGTACGGCATCAGGCCCCGCGTACGGCATCAGGCCCCGCGTACGGCATCAGGCCCCGCGTACGGCACGCCCGCCCGGGAGCGCGTCACAAACCGGCGGTCTCCGCCGAGCCCGCGCTGAGCCGTACCAGCATGCGCTCACACTCCGCCACCTTGCCGTGGGCCTCCGCCCGGCCCGAACCTCCCATCCAGTCCCGCTCCTCCACCTTCTGAAGCAGGCGGCGGAGCCTGTCGAGGTCCTGCCGCAACTCCTCGGCCCGCTCAGCCGTACGGTCGCCCTCCCCGGCCTCCGCCCGCCCCTGGAGCAGCGCCTCACACTCCTCGACCACCTCCGCATACTCCTTCGCCGAGTTCTCGCGGAAAGCGCTCACCAGGAAGTGCCGCTCCCGATCCTCAACGTGATCGAGCACGAACAGCATGCTCTCGCCCCCCATATGATCGATGCGCTCGCGAACCCGGTCGAGCAACTCGCGCACCCCCTCACGCTCCGGCAGCACGCACACCGCCTGCTGGACGTAAACCGCGCCCAGCCGCTTCAGCTCACGCCACACCGCGACCCTGCTCCGCGACGGGTGAGAGGGCACGCGGTAGATGAGCTGCAGGAATCGGCGATCGTATGGGGGCTCGTGGCCTTCCGTAGCCATGGTGACCAAGGCTATCCACCACCCCCGCGCTCGCGTGGCGACAAGCCGATCCCGCGTCATCCGATCACACACCGTCACCGAGCGCGGAGGAGGGCCCGGCGCGGCAACGTGGGGTGCTGCAAGGACATCCATGTAGCCATGGGATGATCATTACGACGGTAAATCCATGGCCGGTCCGGGACGGGGGCGCGCATTCATCGCGAAAGCCGTACATGATGGTGAGTGCTCGTGATCAGCGGTCGGGCCACCACAGCCGACCGTGTTCCAAACAAACGGAACAAGCGTGCGAGCGCCGTCTGACATGTAACGTCCATCACACAGAAGGACGTGACTTGGCAGACATCACCTAGCGATCGAACCGGGCGATGCCCCGATCACTTGCTAGGCTGCTGAACAACCGTTGGAACCGGGCGTCGTCTCACCCCGGCAGGTGAGACCGTGAAGAAGTGGGGTCACACCGTGAAGAAACTGCTCGTTCTGGCGCTGGTCGCTATCGGGGGGCTGCTGATCTGGCGCAAGGTGCAGGCCGACCGCGCCGAGCTCGACCTGTGGACCGAAGCGACCGGCAACGAGAACTGAACGCCCCGGCATCAATGGTCCATGATCACACAGAAGGTGTGACCGTCCCGACGGTCGCACCTATTCGCCTTGTGTGCCTGGACCTGGCAGTCACCACCATCGGCGACATCGCGCTCATCGAGCGCGCTTTCGCCGAGGCAATCGCCACCCAGGGCATAGTCCCCGGGACGGGTGCATACGCACGGGCCATGGTCCACGTGCACCGGTCCCGGGGGCGTTCCACGATCGACGTCTTTCGAGGCATCTTCCCCGCCAACGAAGCCCAAGCCCAAGCCGCCAACCTGACCTTCGAGCGCTCCTGCGAAGGCACCATCGAACGCGCCGGCCTCGCCCCACCCCCCGGCACCACCGAAGTCCTCGACAAACTCCGCGGCTCCGGCATACGCATCTGCCTCATCACCGGGCTCAGCAGGACAACCCTCAGCCGCGTCCTCGGCACCCTCGGCTGGGTCGACAAAGTCGACCTCGCCGTCTGCCCCGAAGACGCCGGCCGCGGCCGGCCCTGGCCCGACATGATCCTCCACTCCGTGCTGCGCCTCGGCATCGACGACGTCCGCCACGTCGCCGTCGTCGGCGAAACCGAAAGCGACATGATCGCCGGCCGCCGCGCCGGCGCCGGCATCACCGCCGGCATCCTCACCGGCGCCCACAGCAAAGAACGCCTCATCAGCGGCGGCGCCAGCCACATCCTCCCCGCCATCACCACCCTCCCCGACCTCATCCTCACCACCGACGCCCAACCCGCCGTCGGCACCCACTGACCCCACCCCGGTTCCCCGTCCCACTCACGGATGGGCGACCGCACCGAAGAGCGTTATATGCTGTCCTCGCGATGTGCAGTGGGCAAGAGAAACGGCACCAAAGCCTTCCCGCAGCTCACACCACACACGCAACGGGGCCTTAGCTCAGTTGGCAGAGCGCCTGCCTTGCATGCAGGAGGTCAGGAGTTCGATTCTCCTAGGCTCCACTCGGGTCGGGGCGACGTGTGTCCGCGGAAAGCGCGGACCGGGTCGCCCCTCGTCGTGTAGTGCGCGGCTTCGCCGCGCCGGCGGGGGCTTCGCCACCCGCACCCCCATCGCACGTGGTTGCTCGTGGGGCGGGGTTGGGGTGGAAGCGTGAGTGGCCAACCGGGTGGCCACGGTTCCCGGGGATCGCATCCATGGTGGGGTGGATCTGCTTGCGGTAGGCCGTCTCGGTGACCGTGGTGTTTCGGTGGCCGACGAGGCGACGACACCGCCGAGCGGTTGAAGGCATGGGACCGCGCGTTGGACGACCTGACCGGGGAAGGTCTGTTCGATCTGCGGATCAGCACCGTCCGGAGCAGCCTCGAGGAGGTTGCGCGGGAGATCGCCCAGGCTTACGCGGTCATGTCGGGCCATGTGCTGGTTCCTGCCGTGCAGACAGGTCAGGGAGACGCCCTCTGACCTCGGCCGGGACCACGGCCAGGCCCCACCAGGGCAGTCCCGGGACGCCGCCCCATCGATGATCCGTACGGCGCAGCCCGACCCTGTCCACTCCACACGCGTGTGAGCGCATGAAGGCGGCTTGGCTTCCGTTCCAGCCGTGGGGTAGGGCGGGGTTTCACGGCAGAGCCTTGAGGCCGTCGAGCAGGCTTTCCAGTACGGCGATGCTCACCGTGCCAGCGCGGGGGCGGGCGGTGACGAACCGGTCTTGGAGGTACGGCGGGGCAGGCCGCTTGTCGTCTCGCCAGGGCTCTCGTCGGTGGGAACCGCCTGGTCGGCAGCGGGCGGCGGAGCGAGCCGCGCCCAGGCTTGGGCGCGTGTCGTGATCTGGGCGGTGGTGGGCGGTTCGTAGTCGTGGCCGGTGAGGCCGCGCAGGACGACGCCGGGGTGAGCGGTGCTCGCGAAGCCGCACCCCAGGACGGCAGGGGGATGGTGCGGAGGGTGCCGCACGGTGAACACCATGGCGATGCGGACGGATTTGCCGTCGCCGGACGGGTAGGGCGGGGTCATGCGACTGCCCCCAAGCGCCGAAGGTCACCTCTCGTGGGCATGGCAAGGCGTTCAGCGGCCCGGACATCCGGGGGACGGGTGGGCGGTGGCACGGGGATAGGGGTGGGCGTGCCACCGCCCGGACGCGTCTGCCCGGCCCTCGCCGATGCCGGGGGACGCGTCAGGGAGAAAGCGTGAGGGGACAGAGACGAGGCGGCGGCAAGCAACCGCTTCCCCGTATCGCGGTGAGTTCGCGGCTTGTCCGCGAGGCTGAGCCGGACCGGTGGTGCCGCGGTGTGGCGCGTCTCGGTGTCTTCGCAGGCTGGCCCGGTTCGAATTGGGGCCGGATCGACGATGTGGGGGTACGCGGCGACACGGCGGGCGGGAACGCTCTTGGCCGGATGCGAGGCGTTGCGGGGTGCGTCCCCCATGAGATGCGCAGGGGTGTATCGCCCGTAGAGTCCTGTCCGCGGTTTCCTCACAGCCAGCGCATAGCGCCCAGGTCGCCGGTACAGCGTGCGGCCAGGCGTGGGCATGGTCAACGGGGCGTCCATGCTGTCGGCGGCGTCGCCGTACAACTCGGGCGCAGCCGCCGCCGGCGTCTCGACCGCGGGACCGTTGTCCTGTTCCGGGGAGCGGCGCGGCGCGGGGACGAGGGCGGGCTTGGGCGTGCCGTCGACCGCTGGGAGCCGGTACGGGCCGCTCTCACGCCGACGCTCCAGCCGTTCGGTGGCCAGCTCGGCGGAGGGCTGCACGTATTCGTGCTCGCCCATGGCGGTGCATCCGTGGGCGTAGGGGGGATGGCCGCACGAGGCGCACCCTTGTGGCATCGGCAGGGCCGGGTGTCCGGCGCAGCCGTCTAGGTCGGGAGGGGCGTTAAGGTTGGGCACGGGTCAGGACCTGCTTCCTGATCAAGGGCTCACTGGCGGTGTCGCATACCTTCAGTGGGCCCGACTTGTCTCGGTCGGTCGACGGGGCGGGATGAGGGAGCGGACGGGCGAAGTTCGACCCATGCCAGATGGCCCGAATCCGAATGCCGGGCGCCGAACGTGCTCGCGACCGCCGATATCGCCGCCCACTCGTTCCCGTCTTGGACAGGTCCACCGAAGTGGTGGACCTCGATGTAGATGGCGCCGTCGTCGGTCGGGGCGGCTTTGACGCTGATCTTTCCGGCGGGGGATGCGCTGCGTACGGCCATGGCCACCAGTCCTTCGACGGTGGCAGCGGCTACAGCGGCGAGGTCGGGTTGCCAGAGCCGGGCCATGGGGAGCAGCGAGGCCCTGGCGCTTTCGGGGCTTTCTGCGGTGATCGGGAGGATCTGCTCATACATTCCGCATCCTTGATGACACAGCTTGAGCTTTAGGGTCATCAGCTTGCAGGCTGATGACACCACCTGTCAACCTGTCCTACGTGGATCAGGAGCCCCTGTACCGACAGATAGCCGACAAGCTGCGTCGGCAGATCACCAGCGGGGAGTACGCCCCAGGCGCGCAACTGCCCTCAAGGCCCGAGCTCATGCGCGCGCACGGAGTGTCCGACGCCGTGGCCAAGCAGGCCATCGGCGTGCTGGTCGCCGAAGGGCTCGCCGTCGCAAAACCGGGCAGCGGCACCTACGTTCGTGAACGCCCCCAGCTCACGCGCCTGGTCCGCGCCTGGTACAGCGGAGTCCGCAAAGGCTCACCCTTCGCCGCCCAGATGGAGGCCGAGGGCAAACGCGGAAGCTGGGACTACGAATCCAGCACCGCCCACGCGCCGGCCCCAATCCGGACACGGCTCGACCTCCCCGAACCGGCCGACGAGAAGAACGACGTACTGCGCACCCGGTACGTGTTCAAGGCGGACGGCGTCCCGGTCATGCTGTCGACGAGTTGGGAACCGCTCGACATCACCCGCGGCACCGCCATCGTGTTGCCCGAGGAAGGCCCGCATGCCGGGCGCGGGGTACAGGAACGCATGCTCGCCATCGGGCGTGCCGTAGACGCCTGGATCGAAACCGTCGGCGCCCGCCCCTCCACCGCCGACGAGGCCGCAGCCTTGCAGGTGCCGGCCGGATCAGTGGTCCTCACCATCGAACGGACCTTCCAATCCGGAGACCGCTTCGTCGAGACGGCCGATATCGTGTTGATCGCTGATCGCTTCCAACTCGTCTACTCCGGCCGAGCCGGCGAGCACACCAGCCCTATCGGCGAGTGACCGATCCTCACACGCGTACATCGCTCAGGGGCGTACTCGAAAGTAGCCTGGCGGTTGCCCTGTGCCGGATGAGAACTTTCTTTACATCTTTAAAGGCGGCCCGCTGCGCGGCCCGCCGCGCGTCGGGCGGTCACGGGCCGCGCTGCGGCTCTTCGGCCGGTCGCGACCCGCACCGCCCACGCGCTGAGAGCACTCAAAGGGAAATCCTGACCAAACTCGTCACTAATACAGTGAGCGCTGCTGGGTTGTAACCTACCCTGGCCAGACAGGAAAACCAGACGATTTGCGTAGCACTATGTGTAACGAGCTTGCAGCCGCTCGCCGAGGTTGTAAGTCCTGTGGCTCTGGAAGATTCGACGGCTAGGTTCCTTTGTTCGTGCTACCCGGTTAAGTAGGTCCGCTGCGAGAAGTAATCTTCCGCTGCGAACGAAATCCGAAATCTTGCTCGGGTCGACCACATATGTTGCCTCGTGTTTGAGCTTGTTGTATGTCTGCCAGAAGTCGCTAGCCCATTTTTCGGGATCACCAACCCATTGGGAAAACGATCTCCCTATATGAGCAGCAAGAGCCTTGGTGAAGTGGTTATTCGCCCATGCCGCTGGTCGATTACATTTAATCCAGTACTCGATGCCAGCGGCGATATCGAGTAAAGATGCTTCGGAAGTCGCAGGGCCGAAGCGGTAGCGATTTACTACAGGCCCAACTGCGCGCGGGTATGTGTCACAGAGTTTCACCCAACGTGCGAGCCCTGCAATTCCCCCGACTGTGGCAAGAGTGAACAGTGGTCTATGGTTCATGGATCTAGGGCCTGCGACGCCCGCTAGTGGAACCATGAGCGCGCCATTCCAAAGTTCTGGGCGATCGCTATTGTTGGTGGCATTTGGCTTTAAGTGAAGTTCGGCCGAACCTGAGCTTGCAGCCACGAATCCTTCCCAGGCCAAATTCATCATATTCTGAATATGAAGCAAGGGGCGAAGGAGGTCCCAGATGTCACGCGGACGAACACTGGCACATGAGATAGATATAGGGGCGCTGAGTTGGCGAAGGTCCTCCGCCCCTCCCACGTTCCATGTTGTTGAGAGTAGCAGATCTCGGCCCTTGGACGTCCTGTGACTCATTGGAGGAGGCGACTTCAGTTTCACTGTCCAAGATTCGAATCGTCCGTTCTGGTCGGTCTCGTGACTCTCTTCCGTGGCGGTCAATCCAGCCCAAGTGCCAATTCCATGGAAATTCGCTGTGATGCTGAGTAACTTTGCACTCTGGAGCTCATCGATTGGAATGCTGCCAATAGCGGTTCGGGCACGGTACCGCTTTGAAGAGATTCTATAACCGCTCCGTAGGGTAGATCCGGACGACTGAGTCTCAAGAAAAAGTATTGACCTCTTTGGGAGTATGGCGACCAGTCCAGATGGACTGATCTCGTTCTCATTCTTAAGTTGAGTCGGCCATGGCCTCTCATCGATTGTCTCGATCACCAGCCATCCAGCATCTTGGCGAACGTATCCGCTCTCGGGATTTCTCCTGAGGTTTGGTTTCGATGTCCGAAAGGGCCAAAAGTGTCCGAGTCCACCCTGTAGATCTTCTTTGATTGAGGAACGCATCATCAGACTCCGTCCTTGGTCGAGATTGCCGTCGAGCTTACCTCGGTAAGCGGGCTAGACTAGCCCATGAGGTATATTTTCAGGTAGGGATTGGTAAGCGCTGAAATCCTGAGCCGGACGGGTCCGCTTTGCGTACAATAGATCGGGACTATGGTTCATGCGGGTAAGTCTCCACATGCGATTTGAGATTCATTCCACTATGCGCGAGGTATCGGCCTACCGCCCTATTGTCATGGGGTGGTCTGGCGCCGTGCGGCGTCGGGGGGCGTTCGACAAGCTGCGGTTTGTTCCTCACCACGGCTTTGCGGGAGTGTTGGCGCTCGACGATGCCAAGAACGGTCGGTACATTCACGTTTAGTTGATATCTGATCTGATCACTGCGGTGACTAGCGTCAGTCGCGGCCCGTGCCGCCCACATGCCTAACCATCACAGCAATCAGCCAGACTTACAGAAGACTCCTGACCAAGAATGGTCAGAAGGAATACGTGCATCGCTATAGGCGGTAACCAAAGCATGCCTCAAGCGGGGACTCCGACCATGAGGTGATGGGCCCGCTGGCATATTACGAGGTAAGGTGGTAGACGAATGCTCCATCGGGTCAGGTACTGTACCAAGCCTAGGGGAATTTCGATTGCGACCTGCGGTCGAATTCCATGGGCTTACAGGGACCGCTTGCTTGTTTTCCGCGAGATAGTTGAGCACGCATCGGCGACATCCTTGAGGCGCGCACTTCTTCAAGGAGTAGGCATTGGTGAAGCCGATATCGAGGAGAGCAATAGACAGCGCCGCCCTCCGGTGGCATCTGGGTGGGAAGCAGTAAAGGAGGCACTCTACCCGTGGCTTGTCGCTATAGATTTTGCGGATGTACGAGAAGAGGACCGTGATCCTGATGCAGAAATAGTTTTCATGGAGCCCGTATCGCTTCGCTTGATGAAAAGCGGAAAATTCCAAGTTCAAGTACTGCTTGGTCAGGTATTTTTTTCTTCTAAGCCAACCAGTCGGTCATACTTGCCCATCTTGCGCGAATGGGTCATTCGCAGGAACGCCAGGCTAGTATTTTTGGGCTTCGATGAGGTGGATGGGTTGGTAGCCCAAATAGATATACCTTCGTGTAAAGGCATGTCGGTGGGGAGTCTGCGGAAGCTCGGTCTGGACTTTCTGTCTGCTGTCCGGCTTCTGGAGACAGGACATCCAGATGCCGAGCTTCTTTTAGCTGCCTTAGCTGCGGGCGAGATAGACTCGCTCCACCAATACGAAAATTTGTGGGTGGAAGTGAAGGAGCGAGACTATCCGCAAAGCGCGAAGGGGAAAATCGAGTTCGGGCAGGACGTGACGAGGTTCGCTAACGCGGAGCGCGGCGGGATACTAATCCTTGGCGTTGGGGAAAAGAAGGACGGCAGGGGTTCAAGGATCAAGAAGATTCACCCAATCTGGAAAAGTGTCTCTGAGGATAAGCGCAGAAAGATTCTCGACTCGGTTGTCTATCCTCCCATTGAAGGATTGCGTGTCCGTAATCTAGAAATTGAAGATCGACGTGGAACTGGGACGATCGTGGTCATTGAGGTGCCTCCGCAAAGGGAACAGTTGAAGCCATTCCTTGTACATGGGGTTATCCTGGGAGGTGAGATTGAAGGTTCGTTTATTGGGATAGTTCGACGTCGTGGTGAGGATAGTATCGTCGTCAATATAGCTGAGATTCATTCCATGATCACGAGGGGGCGCGCGAGATAACACTTCCTATCCGCCGGCGGCAGGTGCCTGGGACGCATCCGGCCGGAGGATGAAGCCGTAACGATCGCTCACTTCGCTACTCGCCAATCGTGGTTGGGGCGATCGACGCCGAGGCCCTCCTTCGTCGGGCCCCGGCACCGGTGGTCTTGGTGTTGGTCACGAGGAGGGAAGGTGCTGATCCGCTCGCATGCGCTGAGTGACAAACTGAGTGACAACGGCCCCGGACGCAGGCGGACAATTATGGATCCGCTCGGACGGTATACGCAGGTCAAGCCAAGTGCACCTCATGCTCCGGGCCTCCCACGCCCTGCCTTGCATGCAGGAGGTCAGGAGTTCGATTCTCCTAGGCTCCACTCGGGTCGGGGCGACGTGTGTCCGCGGAAAGCGCGGACCGGGTCGCCCCTCGTCGTGTAGTGCGCGGCTTCGCCGCGCCGGCGGGGGCTTCGCCACCCGCACCCCCATCGCACGTGGTTGCTCGTGGGGCGGGGTTGGGGTGGAAGCGTGAGTGGCCAACCGGGTGGCCACGGTTCCCGGGGATCGCATCCATGGTGGGGTGGATCTGCTTGCGGTAGGCCGTCTCGGTGACCGTGGTGTTTCGGTGGCCGACGAGGGGCGGGATCTACTCGGTCGGCATGCCGGAGTCCGACAGCAGGGATATGAAGCTGTGGCGCATCTCCTTGGGCGTCCACTCCGAAGCAGTCAAGGAGCTTGTGGAGGTCGCGCCGCACGTTGCCGGCGCTCGGAGCCGTGCCGTTCTTGGTGGTGAAGACCAGCCCTTCGCCCAGTTCGACACTCACGTCGGCCCGGTCGATCCGGTCATGCTTCCAGAGCCTCCGCAGAGTGTCTACGGCGCGTTGCGCCGACTTGAGATTGCGGCGGGACTGAACGGTCTTCGTGTGCGTGGCTGCCACGTGTGGTGGGGCCTGGCCGTGGTCCCGGTCGAAGTCAGGGGGCGTCTCCCCGACCAGTCCGTACGGCAGGAGCCGGCGCATGGCCCGACATGACCGTGTGGGCCTGAGCGATCTCCCGCGCGACGCTGTCGACGCTGCGCCGGTCGGTACTGATCCGCAGATCGAACAGCCCTTTGCCGGTCAGGTCGTCCAACGCGCGGTCCCATGTCTCCACCCGCTCGGCGGTGTCGTCGTCCCCGCGTGCGCGGGATCGGCGTTCGCATACCTCACGCGGCACCCACAGCAGCACCCGCAACCATGAACCACGGGCGGTGAGCCGGTGAAGGTCGGCGACGCCGCCGATATGCACGATGGGCACCTGTCCGGCGTTGGCCATGCGGTCGAGGTCGGCGGTGTCGACGGCGTAGATGTTGCCGTAGCGGTGGGTCTCCACCGCGAGCCGCCCGGCCTCGCGTAGTTCGTCGAGCCGCTTGGTGCTGACCTGCTCGTATTCGTCGGTGCGGCCGTTTCCGGCCTTCAGCTTGCGAAGCAAGGTATAGCGCGGGTCCAACCGGTGAAGTGTTTCGGTGACCGTGCTTTTCCCGCTGGTGGGCGGGCCGTACAGAACGATCCCGACCGTCACGCGAGAATCCGCTTGAGCGAATCGCCGGCGTCGGTAGGGCCGGATGCCCGGCACAGCCGCCGTGGGGCGTTGGGGCATCAAGAAGGGCTCATCGTCGGCGTCGCATCCGTTCAGTTGGCCCGACTTCTCGGCGACCGGGGGCTCAGCCGAACCCCGCCATGGCGCCCGAATCCAAATGCCGGGCACCGAACCTGCCAACGAGGCAGGCTCACCCACTTCCCGACATGCCATAGAGAGCAGAGTAGACAGGCCTGTACATGCCTGTCTATGCCATGGCATTCCATGGTCATCATGGGTGTGCCTGACCAGGGCTTTCTATGGTTGGATCGTGATCGACTTCCAGCCCGACCGCTACAGATGGCAGCAGATCGCCGATGTACTGCGCACACGGATCACTGACGGGACCTACCCGCCCAAGCATCTGATCTCTGAAGTTCAGCTCATGCAAGAGTTCGGGGTCGCCCGTGGAACCATCCGGAAGTCGATGAAGTGCCTCAGGGATGAAGGACTGATCTACACCGTGCCTAACCTCGGGTCGTTCGTCGCGCCACCCGAACACGAGAAAGATCCCGAGCCGGAGGCGACCCGCGACTAACGCAGCAGTGCCGTACATGGCGGCACGGACTTGTCGTCAGCCCACCTAACCCGAAGCTTTTGCACTCAACCCACGACCGAGCCCAGGCGGCGATTAGCGCTCAGGTCGGGACGCGGGTGGCCCGCCGGAACGGAACGCATGTCCCGGCTTCTCGACCTTCCAAGTGCTCGTGACCTTCAGTGAGAGGAAGCGGGCCGTGTCGTTCATCGTCATTCCCCGCCGCCTCTGTGCGGTCAGCGACGAAGGTCCCCTTACACGCCACTGTGTACACCCACTGCTCATGGCGGAGCAACGCCAACGCCGTTCGTACGGTGTCGCGGGCAACCCCGTGTTCGGCTGTCAGACATGACTCACTCGGTAGTCGGTCGCCCGGTCTGAGTCGACCGGTCCGGATCTGCTCGCGCAGACCGGCGGCGACCTGCTCGCTCCTGCGCCACGGGCGGTGCCGGGGAATGGTCCTGGGACCGACATAGGAGCCTTCAGCCCGAACCGTGTAGACGGTCTCTTCCGCGCGCAGCAGCGCCATGGCCCGGCGTACGGTCACCCGGCACACGCCGTACCGTCCGCATAGCTCGGCTTCGGAAGGGACGGGCTGGCCGGGGGCGAGCCTGCCGGCCTGGATGTCTGCTTTGATCTGGTTGGCGATCTGCCGGTATGGGGGCATGGAACTACTCCCGTCGTAGAGATATGTCTTGTGCGTGGGTCCTGACGTGCTGAGCGGCAACGCCGATGGCCGCCGCGCTATCGAGGGACCAGCCAAAAGAAGGGGCGGATGCCATCGGGCGAAGGACTCACCCCAAGGAGAAGGTCGGAGCCTGGCTGGCGTTCAGAAATCGGAATCCTGCGGGTCACTGGTCGGGAACTCCGCACTCATCGGATATGTCCGCTCACCGAACGGGGCATCCCAGTACCGGACTTCGTCGGCCACGCCATGGAGCACCCGTAGGGCGAGGTCGTTAGCCGTATCTTCCGGTCGGGCCATCACCGAGCTGTGGCGCTGTCGGTAGGTCGGGATCCCGCTGGGGCCGCAGTCGTACACCGTCACCCGCGAGCTTTCGCCGTGCCTGCCGTACTGCTGGACCTCCACGATGAACGACGCGAAGAACGGTCTGTCCCCGCCCCGTGCGATCGCCACATTGGCCAGCTCGGACACCGCCGCCACCGCGTCGTCGACCCGCGGGTGGTCGAGCATCGCGCAGCGCACGAACTCCCGCGCCCGCCGTACCTGGTCGGGTCGGCAGGGGAACAGCCGCCGCCACACCATCCCTCCAGGAAGCAGCGCGTACACCGCCGCCACCAGCCGGGGATCGTCCGCACCGGTCGGCGGGACGAACAGCCGCCCCCGGGCATCTTTGAACACCGGCGCCGGGATCTCGCCGGCCCCCGACTCAACCGCACTCATCGTGCACCGCCACCGGACAGCGGCCCTGGTCGTGCATGGCGAGTTCGAACCACACGCCGGTGCCGTGCTCATCCGCGTAGCAGCCCCACCGGTCGGACAACTCTTCCACCAGCAGCAGCCCCCGCCCGTGCTCATGCTCCACGCCCCTGCTACCGACCTCCACCGGTACCGCGGGGCCATCGTCGATCACGTCCAGTCGGACCCGACCTCGCGTGAAGTCCAGGTTCAGCAGCACCGTCACCTCCCCGTCCCGGGAGCAGGAGTGCGCCACGGCGTTGGCCACCAGCTCGCTGGCCAGGAGCACCACCACCTCGGCGGTCTCGGCCGCCACCTTGTCCAGTTTCAGGAACCCGTGAACCCACCGCCGCACCGTGGCGAGCTGAGCGGGAGAACCCGGCACGTCGATGCGACGCGTACACCAGGACGGACGTCGGACCTTCGCCGGCCAGGGGGCGTCACCCCACCCGACCCCGACCACCCTCACGACGCCACCGTCGTGGCCGTTCGGAGTACGTCGAGAGGAGCCCGCAGGTTCGGGCCCACATCGACGGGGGCGATGTGCTGGTCTTGCTGTTCGATTCTTCTACGATTCCTCATTGAATGACCGCCTTATCGTGGCGATTGGGTACCTCGACCGCATTGTCCGGATCGCAGCGGAAATATAGATCGGGTTGTGCAATCCGCAGGGTCGCGCCTGTCTCTTTGGCGCGATGACCTTCCACAGAATGCCTCTGTGCCGATAAATTGAGGAGAGGAACCGAAAGCACAGCCATCGGACATTTTTTGTGGTGATGGGTGTGCAACGCAAGGTGACTTTACTCAGGGACGATTGGACGGACAGGCTATGCCGGCCCCCATCGAGCTCGACCCCACCACCAGCCCGCTCGCCTTCTTCGGCGCTGAACTGCGCAAATGCCGCGTCAGGGCCGGGCTTTCGCAAGAGCAGCTCGCCGAACGCATCGCGTTCAGCCCGAGCCTGGTCGGCTTCATCGAACGTGCGCAGCGGATGCCGAGCGAAGACTTCGTGGCCCGATGCGATGAGGCGTTAGGGCTGTCCGGTGAACTCCACCGGCTTTGGCCGCTCATCAGCAGGGAATCAAGCCCTCCCTGGTTTCGTGAGTGGCTGGAGGTCGAGGAGAAGGCACACACGCTGCGCGCGTGGGAACCACTCGTGGTGCCAGGACTTCTACAGACCGAGGACTACGCGCGGGCGGTAATCCGCGGGGAACCGGGACTTCCCGAAGAACAGGTGGAAAAGGCGGTCACTGCCCGACTGGAACGTCAGAAGATCCTCAGCCGGACGGACCCGCCCATGCTCTGGGTCATCCTCGACGAAGGCGTACTGCACCGCCCCGTCGGAGGCCGTGCCGTCATGCGCCAAGCAGTAGAACACCTCCACCAGGTGGCCGAGTCCCCACGTGTGGCAATCCAAGTGGTGCCCTTGGCCATCGGCGCCACGACCGGGATTACCGGTGGCTTTGTCATCGCCCAGCTCCCGGAAAGCACTGACGTTGTCTACTTTGAATCCGCGGGCCAACCGCAGGTCTCGGAACGAGCCACCGATGTCAAAGCCGGACATGCCAGATACGATGCGATACGAGCAGAGGCCCATCCGGTGCACGTATCCATGTCAATGATCAGAGAGGCAGTGAAGGCGTGGAACTGAACGACGAGTTGAAGTCCGCACCCTGGCGCAAGGCCACCAAGAGCGCCTCCAACCAGGGAAACTGCCTCGAAGTCGCACCGCTCTCCGACGGCCGCGTAGCCATCCGAGACACCGAAAGCCCCGACCAGCCACCGTTCGTCGTCCGAGCCAGCGTCTGGGACGCCTTCGTCGACGGGGCGAAGAAGGGTGAGTTCGACTTCTAGGCTGCTTGCGGCACAGCCCTGGTCGTCCCAGCCTTGCTCCTGGACGGATGTAACTACTTAGTGTAGTCACCCCTGTAGCCCTCGGCCGCCGAGTATCGGAGACGTTGCGATGCTATGCCACGGCGTACGTCATGGGCCCATTGACATGACGGGTAGTGCGTCAGCCATGTCTACGCCGGATGAGACCCCGCGGATCGTGACTGAAGCCGACACCACCAAGCCTGAAGGCATCATCCGGCCAGGACACGACTTGATGGCCAGTGGCGGATGAGAACTTTCTTTACGTCTTTAAAGGCGGCCCGCTCCGCGGCCCGCCGCGCGTCGGACGGTCACGGGCCGCGCTGTGGCTCTCCGGCCGGTCGCGGCCCGCACCGCCCACGCGCTGGCGAAGTCGGCTTGCTCTTGCAAGTGGCTAGGTCCGGAATTTGTGGGAGCCAGCACCACGTCGCTGCTGCGTGGTAGCTACGGACAAGGGCCACTGCGACGAGCACCGAGGCGCTCGGCGAGCCAGGCGATAACAACCTGCCCGACAGCAGCAAGCGACAATGGGGAGCCCCCTGCCACTCGTATCCATCAACGACTAAGCCGCACGATCCGCAAATGGACAAGAGCATAGCTAGCGCGTAATGCTGGACGGCATGCCGCGCAAAAAACCAATCCCATCCCCTGTAGTGCTACTGATCGCCGCACTTGCACTATGTGTTGGTGGCCTCACAGTCTGGACTGTGGTCAAGGTTGCTCTCTATGTGGGCGGCTGGCCAGCGCTTGCCGCTCTTGTGGTCATCATCCTGGCTCTCGGACTGGGAACTTTCATCTTTATCCGCACCCGAAAGCGCCAGTGAGAGCCCTGTCTCGCCAGCCTGATCGGATGGCAAGACAGAGCTCACGCAAGTGTTATTTAGTGGAGCGAAAGAAGGCAATGCGGTTTTGTCGGCATGCTTCCATCAATGACGAGTGCTATGAGTATGTGCCGGAGTATCCGGTAAGGTTCACCAAGGGGCATTCTGCAGAACCGATAAGGCATAGGGCGTTTGCGTAGTCTCGCCGGTGCACGTCGGTTACTATACCGCCGTTGTAGATATAGATGTGATGGTTAGGCATCTGGCGATGATTCCCGGAAAAGATTGACCAGTTACCACCTTGGGTGACCTTCATTGAAATAGCACCGTCGATTGCCCCGATGGAGCAGAACGGGTTGGCTGCGTGGTTTACCAATGCTCTGGGCCTCGCAGGATCTGCCTTGCATGCAGGAGGTCAGGAGTTCGATTCTCCTAGGCTCCACTCGGGTCGGGGCTACGTGTGTCCGCGGAAAGCGCGGACCGGGTCGCCCCTCGTCGTGTAGTGCGCGGCTTTGCCGCGCTGGCAGGGGTCGGCTTGTTCGGCGTAGCTCAGCAGGTGGGACTTGCCAGTGCCGGAGTCCCCGATCAGGTACAGGGGAAGGCCCTTTTTAACCCAGTCGCAGGTGGCGAGGGTGTCAAGGAGGCGACCGCCGATGGGACGGGCAGGCTGGTCGGGCTGCTCATCTGAAAGACGTGTGGCGGCTCGGACGTGGTGGTTGTGTGAGGGCGGAACTCGGGGTGCGCGCCCGGGGGGCTACGTCGAGGTCGTGGCTGGCCTGGAGGGTGTGGCGATGTCAGATGCCATGAGGCCGCGTAGCGCGAATTCCACGTGCCGGGTGACAGTGCTTCTGGTGTCGGGGAGGAGTTGCGCGACGCGGGTCAGACCCAGCAGTTGGTAGGCGATGTCGCTGGCGGTGACATGGGCGGCGAGGGTGTGATCGTGGCGTGCGCGGTCGACGGCGTCCTGGCCGATTCGGGTGAGGTGGGTGATGCACCGCTGCAGGTCCTCGTCGGCCGGTGAGCCGCTGGTGAGGACATCGATCATCGCCTTGTTGTCGGCGAGCTGCGCGATGGTGACGGTGAAGAACTCACGTAGAGCGTCAGCCGCGGTTCCGTCCCCGGGGAGGCCGGCATCAGCAAGGGCGGCAAGGTCAGTGCCGGTCACGGCGTGCACGAGATCATCTCGGGTGGGGAAGTGTCGGTAGAGGGTGCCGATTCCGACGCCGGATGCGGCTGCGATCCGGCGCATGTCCGCGCCCATGCCTTCCTCGCGCAAGACCTGTGCGGCGGCTGCGACGATCCGGGCGCGGTTGGCGACCGCGTCGCGTCGCTGTCTGCGCTCTCCTGCCATGAGGCCATGATACCAAGACGGAACCCGTGTTCCTCTTAGAGGTTAGAGTGAAACGGAACGTAGGTTCCGCAAATAGGGGTGGTCATGAGGACGATCGTCATCACTGGAGGCACGGACGGGATGGGAGCGGCGCTGGCGCGCCACTTCCTGTCAGCAGGTGACCGCGTGGCCGTCATCGGCCGCAGTCGCGCGAAGTTCGACGCGCTGCTCGCCGCAGTCGGCGACCCATCCGCGGTCGAGCGGGCCGAGTTCGTCGCTGCGGACCTGTCGCTCATGGCCGACAGTCGCCGCGTTGTCGCGCAGCTGACCGCTCGTTTCGAGCAGGTCAATGCTCTGGTGCTGGCCGCCTCGTATATTCGGCGGCACCGTCACGTCACCGCCGAGGGACACGAGGCGTCCTGGGCGCTGTTCTTCCTGTCCAAGCATCTCCTGGTCACCGGACTGGCTGAGCCGCTGCGAGCGTCCGGCCGCCCGGTTATCGCCAACACATCCGTGCCTGGGGCCAAGGCGGAGGCGCTCGACTTTGATGATCCCGAACTGACGCAGGGGTTCACCTTCGGAAAGTCCAACGCGCAGCAGCGACGCGCTAACGAGTTGCTCGGCATCCTTGCCACACGAGACATCCCCGACCTCAGCTACGTGACCTGGGGGCCGGCTGGGCTGGTGCGCTCGAGCTTCGCGGGGGAAGTCGGCGCTGGTATGAAGATCGCCGCCACGATCCTGGGTCCGCTGATCGGCCAACAGCCCGACGACGCTGTGCGCCCCCTCATCGACCTCATCGACAACCCCACACCTGGCCGAGCCGCCTACCGCGGACATAAGCCAGTTCCGCTTGTCGTCGGCCTCCACGATGAGCAGGACGCCACGCGCCTTGGTGAGGTCGCGGAGGCGGCCGAGGACGAAACGTAGGCGACGGGTGAGATGGCGGGGGTGCACGATCCGTGCTGGGTGTACGGCAGCGCCCAGGACTTGACCACCGCGGCGGTGGAGGCCGGCTTCAAGTTGGCGGGCATCAGGCCCTCGACGGTTTCCGGGTCGGCTGGGATCCAGCCGAAGCAGATCATGCGGCTGTTGGCGGGGAGCGGAGGGCCGCCAGTTCGGGCACACGTGCTTCCCGCTTATAACGGCTTACAGCCGGAACGTGTGTTGAGTCCTCTCAAAAAACAGTCACAACCAAAGGCTTCGCATTCACTCGCGAATACGCCAGTCGGCATGTTTGCCTCACAGTAGGCCATAAAGGGGATCTTTTAGGAGTTAAGTCTGCGAGTCTGATCCTGTTTATATGGGATATATGCGGGTATTAGCGATTAGCTTCTGGAACGTAGCAATGAGCACAGCACCTCCAATGTCGTGTCATCCGGCGATGCATTGCAAGGTAATTCCGGCCCGACCGAAATGCTTACTTCCGTCGTTGGTCCGGCCTCAGGGGTCGGATCTAACCCGCTGAGCCGCCATACCCGAAAGGTGATCCGCCGTGCCCCTTCTTGCCCCGATCGCCACTCTTGACCTGACGAGAGAAGAAGGCTACGAGCAGGACTATCGCAATTTCATCCGAGCGATCCGCATCGGCGTGACGAATAATGGCGCTCTTCGTTATGCGGACTACGGGGAGGGTGCGGCCCGCCGCATAGTCTATCGCATGGAAGAAAATATCAATCTCGCCGAAAGAGACGCCTATTTCAGTGTTCGGATGACAGTGGGCGGCGGCAGCATAGACCTCTATGTTCGACGGGACAATCTCTACAACGTTGGTTTCGCCCAAGTAGACGCCCAGGGTAACGCCCGCCGCTTCTATTATTTGGGAGACGACCGCGATAGGCAGAGGATGCAGGCATTGGACTGGGTTCCCGCAGGGAACCTGGCGGAGATCGGCGTCGGGGAGAACTATCAGGATCTGGAGCGCGCCGCCCACGTGGCAACGGATCGAACAGAGATCACAATGTCCCGGGAAAGCCTGGTGGGGCGGGTAAATAATTTACTCGAGACCTCTCCGTCCACCCAGGATATGGCTGGCGGCATGCTCCTGCTGACGGAGATGGTCTGTGAAGCGGCGCGCTTCTATTACATCTCCCAGGCGATCAGCACGGCGTGGAGTGAATACAGGGCTGTGGATCCGGACACCCGACGTCAGATGTATGAGCTGGAGAGAAGATGGCATGTCATCGGCCTCCATCTCCAAGCGCGCATGGAGAACCTGTTGCCTGTGGGCGATGGTCGGGCCCTTCCTCCGCTCAGGGTCGGCTCGATGACCTTTTCCAGTGTTCTTGAGGTCGCAGCGGCCCTCGCGATCATCTATCTGAAGGCCGTCTCCGGCACGAGCGCCTCGAGTGGCCGGAGTGCCCGGAGCGCCGATGCCGTCCTGGCCGCGACCGGCGACGGCCACATCCGTTACCCGTTGATCGATGCGGCGGTCAACACCCTTGAAGGCAGCCAAATCGCGATTTTCTTCCAGGCCAACGAGACCCTGGCCTATGACCTGGCGGCCGACGCATTCCTCGACGGCCCCTGGCCGATATCGGCTTCCTGGCCGGGGCTCAGCGGGACCGAGTTCGCCAATGGAGTGAGCGCGGCCACGGTCGTTCCCGACTCCCAGGACATCATCTGGTTGTTCCGCGGGTCGCAGTACGTCAGATACAGCGCCGCCCAAGACAGGATCCTGGTGGGCCCGAAAGAAATCTATGACGGCTGGCCGGGGCTGAAGGACACCTCATTCGTCGACTACATCGACGCCGCCGTCAAGGACCCGAGCGGCGCCAATGCCCTCTACCTCTTCCGCGGGCCCGAGGTCGTGCACTACAACCTCGACGACGACACGATCAGCGGCCCGAATCTGATCAAGAGCGCGCTGCCGGGACTGGAGGACACCGATTTCATCCACGGTGTCAGCGCCGCATTGGCCTGCCCCGGCTCGCCGAACGAGATGTGGCTTTTCCGTGACGACGAATATCTCCGCTATAACACTTACGAGTGCCGGATGGGGGTCCAGCCTAAGCCGATCGCCGAAGGCTGGTCAGGGTTCGGGAACAAGCTTTTTATCGACCGAATCGACGCGGCCCTCGCCCACCCGACTTCAGTCGGCGAGATCTGGTTCTTCCACGACGGCTACTATGTTCGTTTCAACACCCCGAACAACGTCATCAGCCACGTGACGACCCCGATAGCGGACGGGTGGCGGGGCCTCAAGCAGTACAAGGACTTTTCCCGACGCATCGATGCCGCGCTGAACAAGCCAGGGACGTCCCAAGCGTGGTTGTTCCACGGGCATTCGTATCTCACCTACGATATCGAGAACGACAGTGTCTATAGCGGCCCATACCTGATTGAGAATGGCTGGCCCGGACTCAAATCCGCGGGGTTCGACCACGTTGACGCCGCAGTGCTCGTGCCGGGTGAATCCGACCGAGCCTGGCTCTTCAAGGACGACCAATACCTCCGCTACAACCTCACCAGCAATCAGGTGATCCTGGGCCCGAAACCCATCGCGGACGGCTGGGCCGGACTCCGAGGCACCGGCTTCGACCTGCGGATCGACGCCGCCGTACGCTTCACCGGCCCTGAGAACCACCTCTGGCTCTTCTCCGGCAACTCCTACGTCCGCTACGACGTCGACAACGACAGCATCGTCGTCGGTCCAAAGGCAATCATCGACGGCTGGAATTTCGGCTTCCCGTTCGGCGATCCCCCATCGTGACCAACGACCGGTCGGGGGGCGGCGCCTGGTCCGGGGTCTAGTCCATCGCCGGGGCCGGAGGGAGCACGCGTGTCAGCGTGTTCCCTCCGCTCGCTTACGGAGCAGCACGGCGTTATCAGGCGCTTGAGATGTGCGCGAAGGACTTCCACCCGTTTGTGAACGTCAGGCTTCCCCAGTGCCAAGGCCACCTCCCGAACCCGCATGGGGAGCCCATCTGTCGTGAGATGCCCACGAATGGGCCGCCCGGCTACGTGACAAGCCTGAGAGGTCCACCTACCACCCTGACGAAAGTAAGGGGGCGAATCGGCCTTTCGGGAGCGTCGGGCATGAAGGCGTCCTTCTTACAGTGCTTCTCATGTTCAGAACCTCCCGCAATGCCACGGTCGGCCTCCTCGCCCTCACACTGGTCCTGCCCGCGTCGGCGGCGACGGCGGCCTCCATGTCAACCCCCGCTTCCGCGGCCTCCTCTGCGAGCACCTCCGACGTGCGCTTCGCGATCCCTCGCCCCACGGGGCAGTACGAGGTCGGACGCGACACCCTGCATCTCGTCGACGGTAAGCGCCGCGATCTGTGGATGCCCGCAGCGGGGCCACGTGAGCTGATGGTGTCGATGTATTACCCGGCTCGCGCCGGTGGGAAGGCCGCGCCGTACATGGGCGTAGAGGAGGCTCTTCTCCTGCTCAAAGCGCAGAAGCTTGACACCGTCTTCAAGGCCGAACAGCTCGCCGGCGTCCGCGTGAACGCACGCGTGGGCGCCCGCCCCGCGGGCGGCAAGCACCCCTTGGTGGTGCTCTCGCCAGGTTTCACGCTCAACCGCGCCACGCTGACCACGCTCGCTGAGGAATTGGCCTCGAAGGGTTACGTGGTTGCACTTGTGGATCACGCCTACGAGTCGTTCGGTACGGCTTTCGCCGGTGGCCGCACTCTGACCTGCGTCGCGTGCGAGACGGTGGAGAAAGCCCCCTCCGATGAGGAGGAGAAGAAGCTGTTGGGCAAGGCCGCCGCAAACAGAGCAGCCGATATCTCCTTCGTCATTGACCAGTTGACGCACTCCCCCAAGACCGCACCTGCCTGGAAGCGGTGGAAGATGATCGATCAACGCCGGATCGGTGCTGCCGGCCACTCGCTCGGCGGTAACGCCGCAGCGAGCGTGATGGCCACCGACCGCCGCGTTCGCGCCGGGGTGAACATGGACGGCACGTTCTTCGCCCCGGTCCCTACCTCCGGCCTCGGTAAACGGCCGTTCCTCATGCTCGGTACCAAAGCTCAGCACTCGCCCGGCTCGGCTGACGCCACCTGGCTACGAGACTGGCGGCGTCTGGACGGCTGGAAGCGCTGGCTGACTGTGGCCGACTCCGGTCACTTCACGTTTATCGACCTGCCCATCCTGGGCGAGCAGGCCGGGATCAAGGACCCGACCGCGCCGCTGTCGGGAAAGCGGTCGGGTGAGATCACCACGGGATATGTGGGTGCCTTCTTCGACCAGCATCTCCGCGGTGAGCACCGGCCGCTGCTGGACGGCCCGTCCCCCGACAATCCTGAAGTCGCCTTTCAGAACCCATAAGGGAGCTCCTGCCGTACGGCTCTGCGCTGGACGGACCGGCCGTCAGGACGTGTCACCGCGACCGTCCGTTCGGGGGTGGCGTCGGCGGCGTCATCGAGCCATCAGGACGATGCCACGCTATTCGGCCGGACCTCGATGTCGCCGTCTCCCTTGCGGTGAGATCGGCGGAGAGGCCGCCCCTGCCGGCGGGCCTGTCCCGGGCCACTGGGAATCGGGCTGGGGGCGGTCGGCGGTCATGTCACGGTGCGGCTTGGGGTGGAAGCCGCAGGAGGTCCGCCCGACCACGGGGGCGCGGGCCCGGTTTGTGGGGAAGAAGGGTGCCTGCGTAGCTGTGGACGTGGACGGGTGAGTATGTATTCTATATTCTACAGATGGTAGGAGCGGTTGGCGGAGACGTAAGGAGACCCGATGGAGATCGGCCTTTTCCACTCGATCCAGTGGCCTAAGGGGAGCGCGCAGCCTGATCGCTACAACCAGGCGTTGTATCAGGCGCAGTTCGTCGAGGAACTCGGATTTGATTCGGTGTGGTTCACCGAGCATCACTTCAGCAGGCATGGAATCGTCTCGAACAGCCTGGCTGTGCTGGCTAACCTGGCCGCGCGCACTGAGCGCATCAGGCTCGGCACGGCGGTGACGGTTCTGCCGCTCCACGATCCGGTACGGCTCGCGGAAACGGTGGCCACGGTCGACATTCTTAGCGGGGGACGGCTCGACCTGGGGATCGGCAGTGGTTACCAGGCCGGCGAATTCTCGGGATACGGACTCGATATCGCCGACAAGCACTCCCGCTTCGATGAGTCGCTTGAGGTGCTCAGGCGTATCTGGACCGAAGACCAGCCGTTCACGCACGAGGGCGAGCACTGGCGATACCTCGACTGCTACCCGCAGCCCCGGCCGATGCAGCAGCCGCATCCTCCGATCTGGCTGGCGACGGACGGCCCTCAGGGGATGGCCACGTGCGCGTCGAACGACTGGGGCGTGCTCCTGCCTCAGGGCGCGTCGTGGTCAAAGGTCGGTGAGAAGGTCGCGACCTACCAGGACGCGCTCACGCAGGCCGGGAAATCGGTTGACGACGGCAAGCTGTGGCTCGCTCGGGGTTTCTACACGGCCGCCACGACGGAGAAGGCACGCGCCGAAGCGACGGGTCCGTACATCGACTTCCTCACCCTGGCCGGCCAACTGGCAGGTCCGAAGGGGCTGCCCGGGGCCGGGGGCCGCACGTCCAGCCCGGACGAGCTCGACGCGAAGATCAACGACACGGCGATCTTTGGCAGTCCGGAGGACTGCATCGAGTCGTTCATCCGTGCCCGCGAGCTGGGCGTTCGGCGCATCATGCTCTTCGTCCACATGGGGCAGCTGCAGCATCAGCAGATCCTCGATTCGCTTGCCCTCTTCGGCAAGGAAGTGCTTCCCGTGGTGAAGGATCTCTGAGCCGCACCACATCAGTTCCGTCTCAGCACCCGACGATCAGGCGTCTCCCGTGGGCATCCCATGGGCGCCTGGTGGTCGGGTGCTTGGCGTTCGACCACAGTCGGGGCAAACGGTGGATGGAGAGGCGCTGTTCGGCGGTGGCGGTCCGAGCGGAAGCTCTCAAGCGCACTGCGCAGCGGATTTGAGCGTGGCCGACGGTGAAAGAAAGCGGCTCACCGGGCTGGTGTCGCCCGCGAGAAACGCCATGGCCCCGTGAGAAACGCCATGGCGGCGTCGGCGCCACGTGGATGTTCGGCCGCACCGGGCATGGGACAGGGCTCCGGATTATGATCCAGAAAACAGTCCGATGTGGCGGCCAGGCCGTGATCTCGATCCTGGTGTTCTCGGCGGGGTCCGCGGTCGGCCCGAGTGAATGCCGGGCCCGTCGAGGCCGAACCTGAGCTCTACGCGCCGGTCTCACGAAGAAATTGTCGCCCTCGACCGCCAGGGCCACCTTCAAGGTCGTCCCGCGATGCTCTCTGGCGAATCGGCCGATCGGCCGTGGACTCAATCGTCGACCGGGTCTCTGTCCGGTTCGAGGCCGGGCCGGATAGCGACGGGTTGTTGACCCGGCCGGTATCCATTTCGCGCCATCCGGCCCAGCGGCTTCGTACGGCCGGCCTCTTGTTACGGCCGGCGTCGTGTAGATCATGGGTACGACGGCAGCACGCATGTGAAGCGAGGTGACCGAAACGCAGCGGCCGCCGGAAGTGGGCCGATCGGCCTCGGAGTGCGCTGCCGTGCCGTCACGCGAGACCGATCACGCCAATCCATCGACCTGCACTGTAGCCCAGCGTTTCTGTCGCCGTCGTCGGCTGCAGTCCAGCGTCAACCGCGAAGGGAAGCAGACCCTGTCTTATTGCATCGTCTTATGCATCGCTGACGTGCCGACCCCGTCGCGAGCATCACCGACTATCGCACGGTGGGTCTCATCCGGTGGGTCTCATCGCGGTTCATCGTTTGTGAGTAGGTCCGGTCGCCGGCGGTCAGCGCACCTGGTCGGCCCTGAAGCCGCCGAAGCCGGAGTTGAAGTAGACCAGCGGTTCACGCCCGGGCAGGCAGTTCACGTCGATCGGCTCGGCGAGCACGATCCTGTGGTCGCCTCCTGGAAGTTCGGAGACGATCCGGCACTCCATCCACGCCACCGTTCCCTCAAGCACGGGGTGGCCCCCTGAGGGGGAGGGAGTGAATGCCACTCCCTCGAAACGGTTGGGGGCGCGCGACGCGAACCGCAGCCCGAGGGTGCTCTGATTTCTCGCCAGGACGTTGATGACCAGGTTTCCGGTGGCGCTCATGGCGGGCCATGAGGTCGACGTGTTGGCGATGGAGAACATGACCAGTAGCGGATCCAGTGACAGCGACACCAGCGACTGGATCGTCATGCCGACCGGCTCGTCGTTGGTGTTGGCCGTCAGGACGGCGACGCCGCTCGGAAACTGCCCGAGTGCCTTCTTGAACTCAACCTGCTCGACAGTCCGCGAAGCCATCTTCGCCTCCTTTCTATAGAATATATAGTACCGGATTTGAGGATGTAGTCCAGAGTTTGAACCGGCCCCCTTGGGCGTCTTTCAGAGAACGCGGTCGCCTGGATCCGCGGCGCCCGCCCCTGAGGTGTCGCTGGGCTCCCGAGACGACTCGTGCAGTACCGCAAGGCCTTCGAGCGCCAACCCGATGTCGAGGGCATCCTGCACCGCCTTCTTGAGCGGGCGTGTGAACAGATGCCTGGTGTAGCGCAATACCAGCGGGTTCTTCTCCCTGAACGAGGCAGCGAGCTCCTGAGCTCGTGGGAGCAGGTCCTCGCGAGGCATGAGTTCGTTGACCAGGCCGAGGTCCAGTGCCTGCTGTGCGGACAGCACCTCGCCCGTGAGCAGGAAATGCCTGGCCCGGTTGAGGCCCATGAGAAGCGGGAAGACGATGCTGACCGCGTCCCCCGGAACCATGTTGGAGTCGGGGAAGTGGAAGTCCCGGAACAGCCCTTCGGGAGAGCTGAGGACGATATCGGCGAGCAGCGGTATCTCCGGGTGGTGGTAAACCGGTCCGTTGATACAGGCGATGACCAGGGTGTCGATGCTGAGCAGGGCCTCCACGAGGGCAAGGCCGTTCCGCATGCGGAACGACCATTCCTCCGCCGATCTGCGGTAGAAGCCCTCGTCGCTGGGCGCCGGCCCGGAGAACAACTCACCGGTGCCACGGATGATCACGACACGGTTGTCCGGGTCGCCGGCGATCGCCCTGAACGCCTGAGGGAACTCGATGTTGCCGATGCGGCTCCAGATCAGGGAATCGCCTTCGGTGTGCAGAGTGACGTCGAGGACACCGTTCTCGCGCGTCATCTTCATCGTCTGGAACCGGTCGTGGTATTCGTCGAATCTCATGGCGTCTGCACCGGTCGGTTGAAGGGCGTGAGTTCAAGCATCGATGCGATGCGATCGAGAGCGAACCGCGAGTCGCGCACCTGCGGTGCCCGGACCTCCTTCACTCCGGGCACCTGCAGCAGGGTCTCTCGTACGGCCGACACGTAGGTCAGCGCTTGTGCGGGGCAGTGCTCACAGGCCGCGTGAAAAGTAACGTGGACCGTTCCATCCTGCACATCGGCGATCGTGACGTCTCCACCGTGCCCGCCCAGACGCCGACGAATCGACGACAATGCCTGCTCGGCCTCCTGCCACGTGCGATCATCGGTGGATTCGGTCACGCGCGCCTCCAGGTTCGCTTGTCGCCCTCGACGGAGAGCTCTACGCCCAGGGCCTCGGCGAAGTTGAGCCCGAGAATGCGGGCGCGGCCTTCGTCGGTCAGCTCCGGGTATCCGTACCCTTCCTGCAGATCCTCGGGAATCTGGATCGTCGACAGCACGTCGATGTAGAGCTGGACATTCGGGTGGACGAACGCGTCGGTGCCGTAGCAGAGGCGCTTGTCGCCGATGTAGTACAGCGCCTTTCCGAACATCTCGTAGACGCGGCGCGGCTGCTGGAAGTAGGTGTTGAACAGCGGCGACAGGATCGAGTAGACGTTCGGGAACCGCTCCGCCACGTCGATCATGTCGTCGAAGTGCACGCCGCCGAGGTGGTGCACACCGAACTTCAAGTCGGGGAAGTCGTAGGCGGCCAGCTGGAGGTCACCCGGGTGCAGGTCCTCGATCTGCGCGTGGGCGAGCGGGAAGCCCTTGTGGAACTGGACCAGTTTGATGCCCAGCTCCATCGCCTTTTCGTAGAGGGGGTAGGCGAGCTTGCGGTCGTCGGCACGCCACGCGTGTCCGGGGCGCTGGGCCTGGTAGAACTTGATGCTGACCGCGCCCATCTCCTCGACCTGGCGCGTCATCTCGTCCAGGGCCCCTCGCAGTCCCTGGTAGAGCGGGTCGACGCCTCCGCAGAAGAGGAACCTGTCCGGGTTCGACTGAGCGAGCTCGTGGTTCGTCCGGGCAGGTGACACACCGTCCCGCCACAGGGCGAACAGCGGAATCGTCTGCGCCATGGCGAAATCGGTGTCGGACTTGTCCCACAGGACCTCGTTGGCCCAGGCGATGTCCGGCGGCCCGTCAGTGAACGAATCGTTGATCGGGACGGCCTTCTTCGGGGACCGCGCGTGCATGCGCCTGAGCCGCTGAGTGAGGATCTTGCCGTCGTCGTGAACTCTGAATTCGGCCCGGTGGTCGGTCATGTGGACAACCGAATCGAAAACGATCATGCCGTTCTTCAACATTCACCTCTGTTGTCGAGAGAGACGTTTCCCTGAGAGTAGGTCTGGTCGTGCTGTTCGAACCCCGCGGGCAGGTGTTCCGGCCCGCGGGTGAGTGGCGGGATATCCGTCGGCTATGCGCCGGGCGGTGGTTACGTGGCGGTCGGTTTCGCGAACGGGTTCGCCGCCCGCGCCGATTTGCCCTCCACCAGCGCGAGCCGGTGGGCCTCCCGAATCACGGGAAGAACGCTCGCTGGGTTCGTCACGATGTTGCCGTGAGTAGGGGCCATCATCCGGATCGGATGGGTGGCCAAAATCTGTTCCAGCTCTTCGAAGTACGGTTCGCTCGACAGGAACCGCGTCCAGTACAGGGCCGTACGGGTGACGAACGTCGCCTGGTCCAGTGTGGGTTCGACGTCGAGCTCTGTTGAGGTCAGCAGACATTCCCCGGGTAGGTGGAACGTGTCGTCGTCCTCATCGTCGGGGTCATCCGGCGGGGGATGGTGGGTGTAGGCGATTCCATCGGCCGTGAAGAGCGTCTGCGTGCGCGCCTCATAACCCCACACCGTGTTGGGGATGTCCCTGATCACGGCCGGCATCACCTTAAAGGAGTAGCCGTCTCCAAGGTCGATCACATGGCCGATCGGAAGCTCATGGAAACGATCGGCGTACTCCGGCAGGTAGAGGTGGTAGTCGCGGACGTCGCCACCGACCCGGAGGTTCGGATAGCGCTCGAACAGCGCCTCAAGGTCGCCGGAGTGCGGCAGTTCCGGGTGGCTCGGGATGACCCAGTCCAGAGGACGGTCCCCAAGCGCCTGATCGAGGCCGGCGTGAAGGTCCGAGTTGAGACTCGGGAATCCGACGTCGTACAGCAGGGTGGCGTCCGACCCGACGATGAGGAACTGAGAGGCGTGAAGGTGGGCCCGGACCCCGTCGAACACGGGTCCGGTGGGAACACATTGGGGCAGCCACCAGAAGCCAGGCTCAAGTTCTCGGGGTGGGATGGCGCTGATCTGATCGGACATCACTGATGTGCACCTCTTGTGAGAGACCCTTCGTCCAACCGTGAGAGCGCGGACTGGATCGCCTCGTATGCCGCAGCAACGTGCTCCGCGCCCTCGATGACCCGTCCGTGAGTAGGGCAGATTCGGTTGACGGTGCGTTCGCCGAACAGCTTTTCGAGATCGGAACGGACAGGTGCCAGGGCGGCGCCTTCCAGCCACCAGAACTTCGCCAGGAGGTGGTCGTCGACCGCCGTCGGGTCCGACCAGATCTTGGACGGCTCCGAACAGGGCAGACGAGCTTCCTCGAACGTGTCGGCGAGGAGGTGGTCAAAGGAGTCCGACGTGAACAGCGAGCCGGTCTCGGCGTCATAGAACCAGAAGGTCGACAGAACACGAAGCATCGGTGCCAACACGATGAGTTCGCGGTCGTCGCCGATCGGGATCGCAGAGCCATTGGGCATGCGGGACATCTGGACGAACCCGCTGTGCCCCCCGGACTTCACAGAGGCCAGGGATTCGAAGCCGTCGAAGAGGTTCGGAATGCCGCCGGCGACAAGCCTTTCAATGGGAAAGGATCGGCCGACGGAATCGATGGCACCGATGACATCTCGCTCGGCACGGGTAAGGCAGATGTTGATCGAAGTGTCTGATGGAACGAGGTCCAGCAGCTGCGAGGCGACGAGTTCGCCTTGGTAGCGCGGACCAGGATCGATGAGTGTTGTTCTGTCAGGGGTGACGATTGCGTAGGCGTTGGTCGCCTGCCAACCGGTCGTGTGCTTCGGGAGCCACGAAACACGCCCGTCGGCCTGGAACGCCGAGCCCATGGCGTACAGCGACTCCGGGACGAGCGGCACGGGCGGCGTCGCGGGTTTCTCTTCGCGGGGCATGCCGGGAGCATACTCTATGAAGTATAGATTCGAAAGGGTATGAATCCGCGTGTCCCCCCGAGGCGCCTTCCGGCGCGGTCTTGGGGGACCGGCAAGGTTTCGGTCTGGCGGCCAAGGGTGAAAAAGCGCGTTCCAGGTGGCCCATTCCCTGAATGCCCTGTATCGACAGCGTAAACACCTTGTAACCCAGGTGGGACAGATCACCCTCTTTGCGCTGTCCGGGCCGCTGGCTCGGGGGTCGAGACCGGGACCGCCGTCCCCGGTCGCCTGGCGTCGGGCGCAGCGGCACCGAGGCGGTGCGCCGCTGGGCCATCACAGGCGATCATGCGCCCAAGTGCTGATAAGGCACTCAAGCGCGCAACAAGGCGCGCAAAGGCGCTACGTTCCTCTCCGTGTTAGCCTGCCAAAAACAGGCACTACTACGATAAAAAGCAAGCTGAGGGCAGGAAAGGCAACATTGCCCTCCTCGATCTGGCTCCCCGTCGGCCGACGTCATCCACGTCATGCGCCGCGACCGCAACCCCCACCAACACGCCGGTAAGCCGCTCCGCTGATGACCTTGGCCGCTTGATAAACCCACAGGGACACCCTCCCGAGAGCAGTGCATCCACACCCCCGGATCGCTGCGCCGGCTCCCTCCGCCGCTCATCCGTACGGCACCGCCACGTCGATCGCTTGCGCAGTCGGTTGCGCGGCGCCGGTCCAGACTGCCCGACGGCATGCCGCGTCACCAGCTCAAACAGTGCTTCCGCAGGCCGCTAGCCGAATCGACGCACTGGCGAAGCCGCCCACATGTGAAGTATGTGAAATCCAGCCTTGACGATGCTGGCGAGTCACAGCCATACTCCCCCTCTATAGTCCATATTGTACAGCGATGTACAGCGACGGTGAGGTGACTACGGCGTGCAAGAAGAGAAGGGGACCCCGCGGCTGTTCGCGTGGGCCGACCAAGTTGCGGGTCTGAGCTGGACCGGGCTCCACCGCGATGACGAGTGGGGGTGGCACCGAGGACGCACGCCGGCGGTTGAGGTCACCAACGCACGCACCGGGGTCGTAGTGCTGCCCTTGGGGCAGGCCAGTCCTCCGCATGTCAAAGACGCGGATGTAGTGATCATCGGCCTTGACGGCGTCATCGACTTCCTCGTCGACGGTGAGAAGTTCCGGGTGGGGGAGCGCGACTTCCTCACCGTGCCGGCGGGATGCGTCTACTCCTACAAGAACGCTGGGATGGGCAACGCGTCATTCGTCGGGATCATCATACGAACGGACGCGTGGCCATCGACCAACCAGTACCTCAATGAAGCAGGGGAGGTGGTCGCGTGAGCAGTGTTCTCGCGTCCGAATCCAAGAGCGACTCCGAGCAGAAGGCACCGCCCAGCCGCGGTCGTGCCCGCAAACGGGGGAAAGAACTCTCAGGCATTCGGCTCAGAGCCGGTCAGATCTTGGTCTTCGTCGTTTTCCTGGCCGCCTGGGAATTCGCCGTCAGCATGGGGCTGGTCGGTGAGGTTCTGGTCAGCCGACCGCTCAAGGTCTGGGACAAGCTCGTGGAGCTCGCCATGAGCGAGCGGCTCTACAGTGCGGCCTGGGTGACCACGAAGGAGATCCTGGTCGGCCTGGTCCTTGGAACCGTGCTGGGAGTGGCGTGCGGACTGGTGTTCGCGCTCAAGCCCAATATCTACAAGCTGTTCCAGCCCTTCGTGACCACGATCTACACCGTGCCGCGGACCGCCCTCGTGGGGTTGTTCGTGATCTGGTTCGGGCTGGGCGAGATGTCGAAGATCGTGCTGGTCGTTTCGCTGGTCTTCTTCTCGATGCTGTTCAACTCGTACTCCGGCATCGCGAACGTCGATCGCAACCTCGTCAACGCCGTCCGGCTCATGGGCGGTGGAAACGCGGACGTCGTACGCCACGTGTATCTGCCGTCGGCGGTGCCGTGGATTTTCGCGGGCCTGCGCATCAGCCTGATCTTCGCGCTCACCGGAGCGATCGTGGGCGAGATGCTGGCATCGCGGAACGGCCTCGGATTCCTCCTCCAGGGATACGCCGCACTCTTCGACTCAGCGGGCGTCTTCGCCGTCCTCGTGATCGTTGCGATCTTCGCGAACTGCCTCTCGGCGGTGCTCAACATATGTGAGCGACTGATGATCCGGTGGAAGGACGATGGACCCGCGTCCACGTGAGTCTCCATCGGTCGATCGAGCGGCAGCTCGGCCTGTCACGCCACCTCCAAGCGATCAGGATCTCTCCATGAATGCATCAGTACCCGCCGTTGAGACCCGACAGCGCGCCGACGTCCCTTCGAATGTGATCGAGCTTGAGCGACTCTCGCTCACTGTCGACAGAAAGTCGGGGGAACCACTGGAAATCCTCCGGGACGTAACCCTGGAGATCGGCCAAGGCGAGTTCGTCTGCGTCGTCGGGCCAAGCGGATGCGGCAAAAGCACTATCCTCAACGCGGTTGCCGGCATCAGCCTCGCCGGACGCTGGTCGGGTGGCGTCCGCGTGTATGGCGAGGAGAGTCGGACATTCGACTCCCGCATCGGCTACATGGTCCAGCACGACACCCTGCTTCCATGGCGCACCGCCCGTGAGAACGTGGCCCTCGGCGGGCAGCTCTCCGGCCGGTCGGGGGTCGACGCCGACAAGCTTCTCGCGCAGGTGGGCCTGGGCGGTTTCGAGAAGTCCTATCCGCACCAGCTCTCGGGGGGAATGCGCAAGCGAGCGCAGCTGGCCCGGATCCTGGCGCAGAACACCTCGACGATCCTGATGGACGAGCCATTTGGCGCTCTTGACTATCTCACGAAGATCGAGATGCAGCAACTGCTCCTTCAACAGGTCGGTGAGGAGAAGTCGGTTCTATTCGTGACGCATGACCTCACCGAGGCCATCACCCTCGCTGATCGCATCATTGTCATCGGACCGCGGCCCGGCACGGTCGTCGACGTTGTGCCGGTCAATCTCCCACGACCTCGCCGTCATGACGAAGTCATTGACGATCCGCAGTTCCGCATCCTCTATGACCGCCTGTGGTCGCAACTCAAGCACTGAATCCGGCGATGCAGCCGCGGATATCCGTCAGAACTCAGCGAAGGTAGTTGGAGAAAGCATATGAAGACCATGGCGTTAAAGGCTGCTCGGATCGCCGTCGTGATCGCGGCGGCGGCATCCCTTGCAGCCTGCGGTTCGAGCGATTCGACGGCCGACGACGGACTCGACACCGTCAAGATCGGGCAGTTTCCCGGCATCGTGACGAATTCGCAGGTCTGGCTGGGCGGAGATGAGTTCTACGGCACCTTCAAGAAGCACGGACTGAAGGTCGAGATCGTCCCTGGCAGCCCGCAGATCAGCACGGCTCAACTGGTTTCCGGTGAAGTCGACATCGTCGCCAGCAACGCGCTGTCGGTCTACTCCCTTCGTGACAAGGGCGAGAACGTCAAGTTGCTGAGCAAGCTGTCGACGAACCTCCAGATCATGCTTGCACGCTCCGATCAGAAGATCGAACCCGGCGATTTCGCGGCGCTGAAGGGCAAGCGCATCGGAGTGCTGGGCCTCAACAACCAGGCGACCGTGCAGGCCATGCTCGTCGGCCACGGTGTCGATCCATCGTCGATCACGTTCACCATCGTCCCCGATGACCCGACGGGCCGTTCGCTGCTGAAGGCGAAGGAATTCGACTTCTACGTCACGATCGAGCCGGGTGCCTCGGCAGCCGTCACCGAAGGTTTCGCCCGGGTGTGGATGGACTTCCGAACGCCTGCCGCGGGAGACCTTCAGAAGCAGCCCAACGTCATGCTCTTCGCGAAGAGCAGCTGGCTTGATCAGAACAAGGATGTGGCGAAGCGGGTCCAGCAGGCGGTCCAGGAGACCATCGACACCGCGAAGGCGGACCCCACGAAGGCGGTCGACCTGATCGTCAAGGGACTGCCTGACGGTGACACGGCCGCGATCCGCCGACTCGCCCCCGAAGAGATCAAGACATGGGCGGGGCCGGTGACCCAGGAGGACATCACGCTGCTCAACCAGATTTATGTGAAGGCAGCGAAGCTCGCCAAGAAGGACGAGAAGTTCGAAGAGATCGTCTGGCAGCCCTAAGGCCCCCGCACCAGCGGTATCCCTGTGGATGCCCGGGCCTCCGGGCGTCCACAGGGCCAATGACAGAACGGAAGCGTTCGTGAACCACGACCAGATGAACGACGACACCGGCGCTTACCTCAGCGAGAACCGCAACTGGGGCCGGTGGGGACCTGACGACGAACGCGGAACCATCAATCTGGTCACTCCAGAGCGGATCGTCGCCGCCGCGGGCATGGCGAGATCGGGTCGCAAGGTTTCTCTCAGCCGGCCGTTCCCGACCGATGCCGGCCCGCACAACCCCCAGCCGGCGCTGCAGTACTGGAACCGCACCGACATCCACCACGGCGGCGGGCACGCCGGCGACTGGATCGGCGTCTACGCCCATGGTGTCCAGGTCACCCACCTCGACGCGCTGTGCCATGTCTGGGACGCGGACGGTATCTACAACGGCCGAGGGCCGGACGTGCTCGGATTCCGGGGGACGACCTTCGGCGGGATCGAGGCGTGGCGAGACGGCATTTTCACCCGAGGCGTCATGCTCGACGTGCCGAGGCACCGCGGAGTTGAATTCGTCGAATACGACGAGCCGGTGCACGGCGCCGAGCTTGAAGAGATCCTGGAAAAGAGGGGGATCGAGCTCCAGCCGGGTGACGCGGTGTGCGTTTACAGCGGTCGCGAGAAGTGGCAGGCCGCCAATCCCGACAAGCCCTATGGCCGGTGGGTCGGGCCGAGCGGGCGCCATGAATACCCGGGGCTGCACGGCTCCTGCAACCGCTTCCTGCGTGAACACGATGTCAGTCTGCTGGTGTGGGACATGCTCGACCGGCAACCGGACGCCTATCAGTCGGGTATCCCGTTCACGGTTCATGGAGCGATCCACGCTTTCGGGCTGGCCGTTCTCGACAACGCGCTGCTTGAGCCGCTCGCCGACGCCTGCCTGGAGGAGGGCCGGGACGACTTCCTGCTGCTTGCTGTGCCGCTCTTCCTGCCAGGAGGAACGGGTTCGCCGGTCAATCCGATCGCAGTGTTCTGAGAGTCTGGTAGACGAGAAATGAAGGGTTTCCAGGCCGCGGCACGCGGTATCGCCGCCACGGGCGTCACCCACGTATTCGGTCTCCTGGGCGACGGAAATCTGACGATGATCACGCACCTGGCCGCGACGTCCGGGATCGAATTCGTCCGGGCCCGCCATGAGTCCGGAGCGGTCACGATGGCGTCGGGATTTCAGCGCGCGAGCGGCCGACGGGCGATCGCGAGCGTGACCCAGGGCCCCGGCCTGACCAACGCGCTCACCGCCCTCACCGCGGCGGTCCGCGACCGTGTGCCCCTGCTGCTCGTGGTCGGCGACGTCGCTCCGAACGATCTCTACCACCTACAGCGCAGCGATCATGCTGCGATAGCCGCTCTCGCCGGCGCCGGCTTCGTGGAATCTCGCGAACCATCTCAGATCGAGGCCGATATCGCGGCCACGATGGCGGTCGCCGAACGCGAGCAACGGCCGTATGTGCTCAACATTCCCGAAACGCTTTTGACCGCTGACGCCGACGGCACCGACGAGGGTACGGCACCGCCACAGCTCACGCGCGAACCCGATGTCGAGCCCGATGTCGAGCCCGATGTCGAGCCCGATGTCGAGCGTGTCCGCGTGCGGGAACCGGACGACATCGAGCGGGTCGCCGAGCTCCTGACGTCAGCAAGGCGTCCGGTGCTGCTCGCGGGCTTGGGCGCGGCGAAGGCCGCGGCCGGCCCAGCGCTTCGCGAGCTGGGACGAAGGACGGGCGCCCTGTTGGCGACCACCTTGATGGCGCATGGCCTGTTCGCCGATGATCCGTGGTCTGTGGGCGTGTCCGGGGGATTCTCGACGCCTCAGGCCATGGACCTGCTTGCCGACGCGGACCTGGTGGTGAGCTTCGGCGCGCGTTTGAACGCGCTGACCACAGCAGGTGGGCGTCTTTACCGGTCCGCCTCGATCGTCCAGGTGGACCTGGATGAGGCCGCTCTGGGGGAGCGCGTGAGTCCCACCGTGACCCTGGCGGGGGACGCCCGCCGTGTCGCGCAGGAGCTCGTCAGCGCGCTCGAAGCACGGGACACGCCGGTCCACGTCGGCTACCGCTCGGACAGGGTGCGACGGTTGCTGGACGACTGGGATCCGGAGCGATGGCCGACCGGCGACGCGGTCGGCGAGACGATCGACCCGAGGACCTTCTCCGCCGTGCTCAGCCGGACGCTACCTCGCGAACGCACGATCGTTGTGGACACCGGTCACTTCATGCAATTTCCAAGCACACACCTGCTCCCCCCGGATGAGCGTGGTTTCCTGCTCTCCGTTGGGTTCGGGAGCTTGGGCCTGTCTTTGGGCACTGCCATCGGCGCGGCCGTCGGCCGTCCTGACCGTGTCACGATCGCGACCATGGGGGACGGTGGCTTCCTGATGGCGCTCGCCGAACTTGAGA
Source organism: Sinosporangium album (assembly GCF_900100605.1). Lineage (GTDB taxonomy): Bacteria > Actinomycetota > Actinomycetes > Streptosporangiales > Streptosporangiaceae > Sinosporangium > Sinosporangium album. Next base: position 35,136 of record NZ_FNCN01000024.1, read on the forward strand.
CGGTCGCCAGGCTCGCACCGCGCCTGGTCATCGCCGTCTTCAACGATGCGGCTTACGGTGCGGAGGTCCATCACCTTCGGGCCAAGCAGATGCCCGATGAGATCGCGTTCTTTCCGTCTGTGGACATCGCGGCCGTTGCCGCTTCGATGGGCATCGCCAGCCGGGTGGTTCGTACGGCAGGCGACGTGGAGTCCTTGAACGCGAAGGACTTCGACCGTCCGTTGCTCCTCGACGCCAGGGTCGACCCGGGCGCCGTCGCGCCGTACTTCGCCCGCAAATACCCGACCGGGTAGTGCCGGGTAGTGCCGGGTAATGAGGGGGACCCGAACGGGTTCCCCTCATTCGGATTTCGTGGCGAGTTCTTGGGTCAGTTCAATCGTTTTCGCGAGATGCGCATCGTTCAGCTGCACCAGCAGATCGGCGTCGTTGGCGAGGGCCGCGTCGAGCATGCGCTTGTGCTCTTCGAGGAGCGCGTCGGAGGCTCCGCGGTAACGCAGGGTTCCCAGGCGGTAGCGAATCGAGTTGTCCATGAGCAGTTCGATCACATGCGTCAACCAGTGGGATCGCGCGCCACTGATAAGCGCGAGGTGGAACTCGCGGTGCGCCTGGTCGAAGCTGTCCAGCTTCTCGGCATTGGAGAACATGTCTTCGTGGAGATTCTCCGCGAGGGCGGTATAGGCGTCCTGCGCCCGTTGCTGCCAGCCCGGCGGTCCGGTCGCGATAGAGCGCCGAAGGGCATCGCCCTCAAGGCTGGCGCGTAGGGTGAAAAGATCTTTGCAGTCCTCGGGCGAAATGGCGGTGACGTGAGCGCCCTTTTGGTCCACGAGTTCGATGAGCCCTGTCGCGGCGAGGCGCTGGAATGCCTCGCGCATCGGCGTCTGGCTGATCCCCCATGCCTCTCCCAAGACGGCGGGAACAAGCCGCTGGCCGGGGCGTAGTTCGCCACTCAGAATCGAGGTCTTTAGTCGCTCTACGGCGAGATCGCTGCGCGATCGGATCGCCATCGCGCGCGGCTGAACGGTTGCCATCGGCCGGCTTCCCTCTCTCTGCTCGCTACTCTACTTACTATAGCCCATAGGATCCGGGGTCGCCGGTGCGAGAAGTTCTCCGTGTCATTAAATCTCGGCGACGGTCGCCCGGAGGCTGAGCTGCGATTACGGGTTCACGGTCACAGGGTTGGGTGTATCGGTGACGGTGAGTGCGCGGGGCCGGCGGTGTGCTCAGGGGCCGTGTCTCGTAGCCGCGCGATGATCCACGATGCGCGTGGCCGGAGTTCGCATACAAGATCACCTTCACGAGTTCGTGAAGGTCGCGTTGAATCTGCGTAATGCGCCCAACCCTACCGCTCCGACCATGGCCGCGTCGGAAAAGAGGTGAACAACGTCGAACAACGTCGAGGGGCCTTAAGTGGGCCGGTGCCATACGGCCGACAAGTGCAGTCCACAAGTACGATCGGCAACTTCGGCCTGCAACTTCGGCCGGTAAGTGCGGCCGGTAAGTGCGGCACTCAGTCCGGCTGGCAGGTACGGCCGACAAGTTCGGCCCGCCGGTACGGCCGGCCAAAATGGCCGGCGGAAGTGTGGCCGCTGTGCGCCGCCAAGCCCGGAGGCGCCATGCGTGGAATGTCGACTCTGATGCCGCTCACCCATGTGCAGGCTTATCCATAAAACGGATAAGTCGCTCATTCTCGGCGAAACATCACCACAAGTCCTCGGCTGTCTGCCGAGCCGGACGCGAGGGCATTGCCATGGCGTGTCTAAGCTCGACCGCCCCGAAGGGCGGTCGCCGTGAATCTCCCGTCTCCGCCACCGTCGGCGGCCTGCGGGAGAAGCGTCAACTCACCTCCATTGCACTCATTCCTCTGGAATGCATAACATTCAGCTCATTCACGCAAAAACCCCGACAAAACGCCAGTCGAGGACGTCTCGCGCCGAGCTCTCACCCACGGCAACGGCCTGGACTCTGCTGCGCAAGTGCGCCAGCCCCCCGCCGCCGGGCAATTCCTCAAGCCGCTGCACCTGCAGCGTGCTGTACAGCGTGTCGCCTTCGTGGACCGGGCCGGTGTGTTGGCATTCCTGCCAGCCTGCCACCGTCACCAGGTTGGGCAGTGCCCGGGTGGCCTGAGCCAGCGCGAGCCCGATGGTGTGGCCTCCATAGACGAGTCGGCCGGTCGGCCCGGCCGCCGCCGCGTCGTGGTGGACGGCCGCGATGTTCAGGGTCAGCCGTGCCAGTTCGGGTGCGCTGGAGACCACGTCACCGCCGGTGATCCGCCACTCCTGGCCTACGTGCAGGTCGCGGAAGTGCGGGCCGGGCGCGGCCTGGCGGAAGCGATCGAGATCGAAGCCCGCGACCGCCGCCGCGTATGCCGCGTCGGTGGCGTCGGCGCCGACCGTGTCGAGGTCATCGGTGCGGGCCGCGGCGGCCTGCGCCGTACGGGCCGGCAGCATCGCGCAGCGCACGAAGTCGAGCACGGCCCGGCCGTGCTGGTCGACGCAGTGCATCCGCAGCGCGGCCATGCCGCTGGGGGCGCGGCCGGGTTTGGGCCGGTTTCCCCGCAAGCCCACCACTTCGGTGACCGTACGCAAGGTGTCACCGATGGCCGGAGCCCGGTGCAGGACCAGGCCGCGGTAGAACAGGTTGGCGACCACCTGCCGGGTCACCACGGTGGACTGGCCGATCGCGGTGTTCCAGACCAACGCGGGTGAGGCCAGGGACGGCTGCCCGCAGACCTCAGCGGCGAGCGTGTCGTCCAGAGGCAGCCGCAGCCGCTCACCCAGAATCGCCTGATGGGCGGCGGCCAGGCCGCTGGTCAACGTCATGGCGGGCGCCGTACTGAACACGTCGCCGACGGACAGGTCATCGAAGAACGGACCGTCCACCACCGTCGGGGCCTGTGGGGTCTGTGCGGTCATGATGCGGCTCCAGCCTGTGCGAGCACCCGGCGGGCGGCGACGGCGACGGCCTCGTCGACCATGCGGCCGTCGAGGCTGACCGCGCCCTTCCCTGCGAGTTCAGCCTGTTCCAGCGCGTGCAGGATGCGGCCGGCCTCCTCGATCTCGTCGGCGGTAGGCGCGAACGCGGCGTTGACGGTGGCGATCTGCCGGGGGTGGATCACCCATTTCCCATCGAAACCCAGCTCGCGGGACTCTGCGACCACCGCGCGGAAGTCATCGTCGTCGGCCACGCCCAGGAACGGGCCGTCGATGGCCGCGAGCCCGTGGGTGCGGGCCGCGACCAGCAGCACATCGCGGGCATATCCCCACGCCTGCGCGCGGCGGCCCAGTGATGCGGCCAGGTCGGCGTAGCCCAGGATCAGCGCCCGCAGTCGCCGGCTGCTCCCGGCGATGTGGCTTACCCGCTCCAGTCCGGCCGCGGACTCGATCAGCGCCTGCACCCCCAGGGGTTCCCGGCGGTCGGCCGCGGCTTCCATCCCGTCCAGCAGGCGGTCGAGGAACGCGAGGTCACCCGCGTCTTCGACTTTGGGCACCACCACGGTGGACAGCACCGCGCCCGCGGCCACGCACATCTCCAGGTCGCGGTGGCACCACGGGCTGCGCGGCGGGTTGATCCGTACGGTGACCGCACCGCCTGTCCAGGTCGCCAGTGTGCGAGCGACAAGATCGCGGGCGCGGTCTTTGTCGGCGGCGGGCACCGCGTCCTCCAGGTCGATGACCACTTCGTCGGCACCCGCGTCAGCGGCCCGAGCCAGCTTGCGGATCTCGCCGCCTGGCACCGCCAGGCACGATCGTCGCCGGGTCGCGATGTTCTCAGGCTCCACGCCATACCTCCGACAGATTTGTACGGCCAAAGACCATGCCATGTTACATATGGGCTTCTTGGTGTCAATCACCCCTCTCGGCAACGTGAGTCGATGGCTGTTGACATGCGACATTTACCCAAACACAATGGCCGTACAAATGAGGAGGTTGTGGTGACAGATGGAGCAGGTGGCCTTCCGAAGGTGGTGTTCACCGGCGACGAGGCCGCGTCGAGCACTGGTGAAGCGGTTCAGATGCGGGATTCGTCCATCGGCGGGCTGCTCGCGGAGCCGGCGGGCATGACCGCCGCCACCGAAGGCACCGCCAACCGGCTCGCCGCCTGGGCGTTCAGACTCACCCCCAGCCCCGACGATCTCGCGCTGGCCGGACGAGCACTGGCCGACACCCTCGCGGTCACCCTCGCCGCCCGCACCGACCCCATCCGCGCCGTTCTCGCCGGCGAACCCGAGGCTCTGCAGTGGGCGGCGCTCGGACACGTCCTCGACTTCGACGACCTGCACATGCCCTCCACCACCCACATCAGCGTGGTCTGCGTGCCCACGGTGCTGGCCTGCGGCGGTGACGCCCGCGCCTACCTCGCCGGCGCCGGAGTGATGGCCAGGCTCGGCACCGCCCTGGGCTGGCCGCACTACACCGCGGGCTGGCACGCCACCTGCACCGCCGGCGCACAGGCGGCGGCGGTCGCGGCCGGCGTCGCGCTGCGCCTGTCCGAAACGGAGCTGGCCACGGCGATCGCGCTGGCATTGCCCGCGGCCGGGGGCGTGCAGCGCGCGTTCGGCGCCCACGCGAAGTCGCTACAGGTTGGTTTCGCCGCCCATGCCGGCATCCGTGCCGCGCGGCTCGCCGCCGCCGGCGCCACCGCGGACCCCCTCGCCGTCGACCAGTGGCTGCGTTTGGTCGGCGGCGATCCGGAGCGGCTCGACACCGGCGGCCCGGCCGTACCGGACGGTTTGGCCATCAAGATCTTCCCGTGCTGCTACGCGATGCAGCGCCCCATCGCCGCGATACAGGACCTCGTCGGCGACGGGCTGGCGGTGGAGCGGATCACCCGCATCCGGGTGTCCACCCCGAAGGCGACCATCGCCCCCCTTATCCACGACCGGCCGACCACCGGGCTGCAGGCGAAGTTCAGCCTGCCGTACGCGATCGCCGCGGCTCTGCTCGACGGGCATCCCGGTTTCGCGAGCTTCACCGACGCCGCGGTGCAGCGCCCGGCCGCACGCCGCCTGGTCGACATGGTCGAGGTCTCCGCCCTGCCCGGCGGCGACGGACTGCTCGCCGGTGAGGTGCACATCGAGGTCGACCTCGACGACGGCACCAGCCGTACGGTGACCCTGGACCAGCCGCCCGGCGCGCCGGCCCGGCCCCCCACGGCGGAGCAATTGGCCGCGAAGCTCGCCGACTGCGCGCCGGACGCACACCACCAGCTGACCGACCTGACCTGGGAGGCGGCGCGGGAGCTGCTGCGTACCGCGGTGCCCACCCACGCCTCGAACAGGATGGATTGACCCATGCGCCCCCTCGACGGGATCACCGTAGTCAGCCTCGAACAGGCTGTGGCCGCCCCCTTCGCCACCCGTCAGCTTGCCGACCTCGGCGCCCGCGTCATCAAGATCGAACGCCCGGGTAGCGGCGACTTCGCCCGCGCCTACGACAAGACCGTGCACGGCCAGGGCAGCTACTTCGTTTGGCTCAACCGCACCAAGGAGTCGGTCACCCTCGACCTGAAGACCGAAGCCGGCCAGCGCATCCTGCACGAGCTGCTCGCCGACGCGGACGTGTTCGTCCAGAACCTCGCCCCCGGCGCGACCCGCCGCCAGGGACTCGACGCCGAAACGCTGGCCGCCCGCTACCCCCAGCTGATCGTCTGCGACATCACGGGGTTCGGCTCCACCGGGCCATGGGCTGACCGCAAGGCATATGACCTGCTGGTGCAGTTTGAGACCGGATTGGTGTCGATCACCGGAACCCCGGACGAGGTGGCGAAAGTCGGCATCTCAGTGGCTGACATCTCCGCCGGGATGAACACCTACAGCGGCATCCTCACCGCCCTCTACACCCGTGCCACCACCGGCAAGGCACCCGCCATCGAAGTGTCGCTGTTCGAGTCCCTCGCCGAGTGGATGGGGCAGCCCGCGTACTACACCCAGTACGGCGGCAGCCAGCCGCTGCGCGCCGGCGCCGCACACGCCACCATCGCCCCTTACGGCCCTTACCCGATCGGCGACGGCGGCACCGTTCTGCTGTCCATCCAGCATGACCGTGAATGGCGGGCGTTCTGCGGCACCGTCCTTGGCGACCCCGAACTGGCCGACGACGACCGCTTCGCCAACAACGCCGTCCGGGTCATCAACCGGGACGCCCTCGACAAGGTCATCGTCGCGCGGCTGGCGGAGCTGGACACCGCCACCACACGCGCGTTGCTGGACTCCGCCGGCATCGCCAACGCGAAACTCAACACCGTCGCTGAGTTCCTCGCCCACCCGGTGCTGGCCGGCCGCGACCGCTGGCGCACCATCGCCCAGCCCCGCGGCGACATCCAGGCGCTGCTGCCGCCCGCCACTCTGGCTGGCGTCGACATCGCGATGGGGCCGGTTCCCGATCTCGGCGAGCACACCGACGCGGTGCTGGCCGGACTCGGATACGACGACCAGAACATCGCGGCCCTGCGCGCCGACGGTGTCATCTGAGCTGAATTTCAAAGGAGAACCGAGCGTGACCAACCTCAGCGAAGACGAGCAGGCCATTGTCGAAGTCGTGCGCGACTTTGTCGACCGCGACGTCAAGCCTGTTGTGCAGGACCTCGAACACGCCAATACGTATCCCGAGAAGCTCATTGAGCAGATGAAACAGCTCGGTATCTACGGCCTGGCCGTACCGCAGGAGTACGGCGGCTCGCCGGTCTCGATCCCGTGCTACGCCACGATCACCGCCGAACTTTCCCGCGGATGGATGAGCCTGGCGGGAGCGATGGGCGGCCACACGGTGGTGGCGAAGCTGCTGACGGCCTTCGGCACCGATGCTCAAAAGGAGCGCTACCTGCCGGGCATGGCGACCGGGGAGATCCGCGCCACCATGGCGTTGACCGAACCCGGTGGCGGCTCCGACCTTCAGGCCATGACCACGACCGCGCTGCGCGACGGCGACGGTTACCGCATCAACGGCACCAAGACGTGGATCAGCAATGCGCGCCGGTCGCAGCTCATCGCTCTGATGTGCAAGACCGATCCGGCCGCCAAACCGGCGCACCGCGGCGTGAGCATTCTGCTCGTCGAACACGGCCCCGGCCTGACCGTCTCACGTGACCTGCCCAAACTCGGTTACAAGGGTGTCGAGAGCTGCGAGTTGGCCTTCGACGACTACCGCGCCGGCGGTGATGCGGTGCTCGGCGCCACGGAAGGGCAGGGGTTCGCCCAGATGATGACCGGCCTGGAAACGGGCCGGATCCAGGTGGCCTCTCGCGCCATCGGCGTCGCTCAGGCCGCTTTCGACGACGCACTGCAATACGCCCAGGAACGCGAATCCTTCGGGCAGCCCATTTGGAAGCACCAGTCGATCGGCAATTACCTCGCCGACATGGCCACCAAACTCACCGCCGCCCGACAGCTCGTCCTCCTGGCCGCCGACCGCGCCGAAGCGGGGCTGCGCTGCGACATGGAAGCGGGAATGGCCAAACTGTTCGCCTCCGAGACCGCGATGCAGATCGCTCTTGACGCGATCCGCATCCACGGCGGCTATGGCTACTCCACCGAATTCGACGTCGAACGCTACTTCCGCGACGCCCCCCTCATGATCGTCGGGGAGGGGACCAACGAAATCCTACGCAACGTCATCGTTCGCCAGCTCATCAGCCGCGGCGGGATTGATGCATGATCTGACGATGACCAGAAGCCGCGACAGCGAAGCAGCCTACCTGACGGTCGCCCGCGAACTGCGTGCCGCGATATTGCGCGACGACTACGCCGACGGCACTCGCCTGCCCACCGAAGCGGAACTCGCCGAGCAATACCAAGTCAGCCGGCAGACCGTCCGCCGTGCCTTCCAAGACCTCGTCGCCGAAGGCATGGTCACCCGCGTGCCCGGCCGCGGCACCTTCGCCGCGGCCCGCGACGGCCAGTACCTCCGCCAGTTCGGCTCCATCGAAGACCTGATGGGGCTGTCGCTGGACACCACGCTGGAACTGATCAGACCACTGCAGCGCAAGATCGACCTTGACGCCGCCAGCCGTCTGCGCCTCAGCTCCGACCTCGTCTACACCGCGGTCTTCCGCCGTGTCCACGAGGCCACGCCGTTCTGCCTGACCACCGTCCACCTGCCACCCGCCATCGGCAAAACGTTGGAGGACGTCGCCGAGCTCACCGAGCCGGGCACCACCAGCACCGCCACCGTAATCGGACTGCTCGACACCCGGCTCGACAGTCCGGTCGCCGAGGCCGAGCAGAGCATCACCGCGACGACCGCGTCCCCCGCCATCGCCACCCACCTCGCCTGCTCGCCGGATGAGGCCGTGCTGCGCATCGACCGGCTCTACTACTCGACCACCGCACAACCCGTCGAACTCGCCACCAGCTACTTCCTACCCGAGCACTACTCCTACCGAGTACGGCTGCGCCGCAGCGTGCGCTGACCGGCGACGCCGGCGCCTGCCGTACCCGGTCATGCCGCAGCCGGTCGGGTTCCCCCGCCGGTCGGCTGAAAGGAACGTGGCATGTCGACCACGCACGAGGACGGCGGTGCCGTCATCGACTCCACCCGTCCTGATGTGGACGAGGCCTCGGCCCTGCGGGCGCTGCGCGCACGTGGACGGCTGCGCGGGGGCGTAGCGCTGCTCGGACCGGCGTTCGTCGCCGCCGTCGCCTACATCGACCCCGGGAACTTCGCGACCAACTTCACCGCCGGCGCGAGCTACGGCTATCTGCTGCTCTGGGTCATCGTCGTTGCGAACCTCATGGCGATGCTTGTGCAGTACCTCTCCGCCAAGGTCGGCGTCGCCACCGGCCGCGACCTGCCGGAGCTGTGCCGCGAGCACCTGCCGAAGCCGGTCTCCCGCGGCTTATGGGTCCAGGCCGAGATCGTCGCCATGGCCACCGACCTCGCTGAGATCGTCGGCGCGGCGGTCGGGCTCAACCTGTTGTTCAATGTGCCGTTGTTCCCCGCTGGCGTCATCGCGGTCGTCGTCGCGTTCGCGATCCTCGCCCTGGAGCAGCGCGGGTACCGCCGGTTCGAGCTGGCGATCGCCGGGCTGCTCGGCATCGTGTTCCTCGGCTTCCTCTACAACCTCGTCGCCGTCGGCGCCGACCCGGCGGGCGTCGCGGCAGGGTTGGTGCCCAGAATCGAGGGCAGCGACAGCCTGCTGCTCATCGCCGGCATCATCGGCGCCACGGTCATGCCCCACGTGGTCTACCTGCACTCGGCGCTCACCAAAAGGCGTGTCGCCTGCAGGGACGACGCCGAACGCCGTGAGGTGCTCCGGTTTCAGCGCTGGGACGTGGTGATCGGGCTCGGCGCGGCCGGAGTGATCAACCTGTCGATGCTCGTCATCGCAGCATCGCTGTTCAACCGTACGGGCCGGTCCGACGTCGACTCGATCGAATCCGCGCACGCCGGCCTGGGTGAGCTCGTCGGCGGCGGGGCGGCGCTGGCGTTCGCGGTGGCGCTGCTCGCGTCGGGCCTGTCATCGTCGAGCGTCGGCACCTACGCCGGCCAGGTCGTCATGCAGGGCTTCATCCGCCGCCAGATCCCGCTGTTCGTACGGCGCGGCCTGACGATGCTGCCCGCGCTGGTCGTGCTCGGGCTGGGCCTGCCCGTGACCGACAGTCTCGTCATCTCGCAGGTGGTGCTGTCGTTCGGCATCCCGTTCGCGCTCGTTCCGCTGATCATGCTGACGCGGCGGGCCGACATCATGGGCTCGTTCGTGAACCGCCCGATGACCACGGTCGTGGCCTCCGTGATCGCCGCACTGATCATCGCCCTCAACGTCTTCCTGGTCTACACCACAGTCGTGTAGCCCACCGGACGTGCGTCGGCCCGCCCACGGGGTGGGCGGGCCGAACGCCGAACGCGGGCCGACGCGGTCCCTCAGACAGCTTCGACGACCAGCGCGATTCCCTGGCCGCCGCCGATGCAGACCGTCGCCAGGCCATAGCGGCCGTCGCGGCGGCGGAGCTCCCGGGCGAGGGTCCCCAGCATGCGGACGCCCGTGGCGCCGACGGGGTGGCCCAGTGAGATTCCCGAGCCGTGGACGTTCGTCCGCTGGAGATCGCTCTGGCCGAAGTTCCACTCGCGGTAGATGGCGAGCACCTGGGCGGCGAACGCCTCATTCAGCTCGATCACATCCATGTCAGCGAGTTCGAGGTCAAGCCTCCTGAGCACCGCTGCGGTCGAAGGCACCGGTCCCAGGCCCATCAAGGCCGGTTCGACACCGGCGACGGCCCAGCCCTTCAGCCTCACCATGGGCTCGACGCCCAGCTCTTCCGCTCGCTGCCTCGTCGTCACCAGGCACATCGAGGCCGCGTCGTTCTGACCGCTCGCGTTGCCCGCGGTGACGGTCGCCTCCGCGTCATCCTGCGTCCTGATCGGGCGAAGGCGGGCGAGCGACTCGATCGACGTGTCGGACCTCGGGCGTTCGTCCCGGTCGACCGTGACGACGCCGGAACGGTTCTTCAGCTGAACAGGGATGATCTCGTCGTCGAAGATCCCGGACGTCTGCGCCGCGACGGCTCGGCGATGCGACTCGACCGCCAGCTCATCCTGCTCGCGCCGGGAGATGCCGTAGCGGCGGCGAAGGTTCTCCGCCGTCTCGATCATGCCGCCTTCGACCGGATGGCTCGTGCCCCCCGCCGTCGTCCGGCCCCGGACGAGCGCGTCGTGGACCCGGATCCCGCGGCGGGCGCCTCCCCACCGCATGTCCGTGGAATGGAAGACGACGTTGCTCATGCTCTCGACACCGCCCGCCACGATCACATCGTGGGCGCCTGTCGCCACCTGCATCACCGCGTTCACGACGGCCTGCAGGCCCGACCCGCACCGTCGATCGAGCTGCTGGCCAGGCACGGTGACGGGCAGGCCCGCATCCAGCGCCACCACCCGGCCGAGCGCGGGGGCCTCGGTGCTCGGATAGCAATGCCCCAGGATCACGTCATCGACCTGCGCCCCGGACACACCGGTCCGTTCGAGCAATCCGCGCAGCACATCGACTCCGAGCTGCACCGCGGTCCGGTCTCGCAGTGATCCGCCGTATTCGCCGATCGGACTGCGCACCGGTGCGCAGATCACAACGTCACGCATGGTTGGCCACACCTTTCCTCAGCCCGCGACCACCGCGGGTCCATGGTCGATACGAAGCCGAGCGCGAGTGCGCGGACCTTCGTCGCCGGGGCCGACGTCCGGCTCGCTACCGATTCGCCGGCAACGGCCTGTAGAGCACGACTCGATTGCCCGACGGGTCCGTGACGATCAACCGTTCTTCATGCCCGCCCGTGGACACGCGGTCCGAGCCGTCGTCACTCGTCCAGTCGCGGAAGTCCGCACCTTCCGCCAGCTTCACGGCGAGTTGCTGTGAAGGTACGTCGGGGTCGTCCGCGACCAGGGCGATGGACAGGTCGGGGGAGCGGAACTGAGCCCAGGTCCCGCCGTCGTTGACGTCGGCCGGCCGGCCCAGCAGCCGCTCCCAGAACGCGACGGTCTCGTTCCAGGACGTCGTGGGGATGAGGAGGGAGATCCTGGGAAATGTCACCACTTGCTCCAGAGTTCGTGCGGTCGTCGGGGTACGGCTGCGTGGCGCAAGCCGTACGACAGGTCTCGATCGCCGGAGCCCCGACCAGTCGGGGCGCCGGTCACGCGGTCACGCGGTCGCGCGGTCGCGCGGTCACACAGTCACACAGTCACACAGTCACGCGGTCACACAGTCACGGCGCGGCTTTGCGCATCCGCGATGACGTCACGTGCCAGCCCTGCGGCCCATGCCGGCGTCGACTCCTCAAGCCGAACCCCGGCGCTGTTGAGAATGCCCGCCGTCATGCGGTAGAAGCCCACCAGCGCGATGAGTTCGAGGACCTGTGCACGGTCGAACTCCTGCAAGAGCCGCGCGAACGTGTGATCGGCGACCGTGTCCTTCTCGTAGAGCTGGTCGACCATTTCCACGAGCAGCGCGGCCTTCGGATCATCGATCTCCGAGCCGTTCACGGCACGGCCGATGTTCTCGACGACGGCGGCATCCATCCCGGCACCGGTCGCAATGACGGCGTGCTTGGCGAACTCGTAGACCGACGACGTCCGCACCGCGATGCGAAGGACGGTCGTCTCCCGATCCTCCACCGTCAACGTCGAGCGCTGCCTGAAGGCACCCCCGAGCACGTTGTGCCGCTTCATGAGCGCCGGATGGTGGGCCAGTGTCAGGAAAAGGTTGTTGGGTCGCGCTCCCGGCGCGGTCGTCTTCGCGAGGTCCTCGCGGAGGGCACCCGCGTCGTCCTCGCTGATCGGCGCGATGCGCGGCTCATGGGAAGTCGAGTAGGTCATGAAGAGCGCCCTTCCTTTTCCCGGCTCATATCCGAGCCGAGTTCCCAGCCCAGCCATGCGCGAAGGCCGGCACCCATGACCTGCCGCCGGTCATGGACGCTGAGCCCCAGATGCTCGGTGAACATCGTGACCGCCTCGCGATAGCCGCCTCGCAGCCTGGAGACATCCGATCCCCAGAAAACTCTCTCGGCGCCGAACGCGCCCAGTACGGCAAGGACCTCCGCGTGCAGGTCCCGATACGGATATGGATCCGTCGAGTAGCACGGCGCCGCGGAAGCCTTCACCGCCACATTCGGCAGGTCGCTCAGGCGGAGAAGGCAGTCGATCTCCGCCTGGCGCTGCTCGCGAGTTCCACCCCCGCTCAAACCGAGATGATCGATCGCGATTCTCACATCGGGATACTGCGAGGCGACGTCACGAAGGTGCTCGACCTGGCCCGGTGCGTAGACCATCACCGGCATTCCCAGGCCGCTCGCACTGTGCCACAGCTTCTCCGCCGTCCCGTCTGTCAAAGCGTCGCGAGTCTCGCGGTGAAAAAGCACCCGCACACCGGCGACCTCGGCGACCGACGCGAGCCGGGTGAGCTCCGCATCGATCGCGGGCGCGGCCGGATCGATGCGCGCCATGACGCGATAGCGTGACGGCGCCGCTGCGGCGGCGCTGATCACATAGGAGTTGTCGTATCCCTGGAACCAGGGCGGGACCAATACCGCGGCGCTCACACCCGCGGCGTCCATGAGGTCCCCGAGTTCGGCGGCTTGAAGTGGCCGCGACGGCTCATCGGGCCCCGAGAGCCAGCCGCGATGCGTGGACGACGCCCACGCGGCCCCTCCCGGAGGCCATGGCCGATCGGCGGACTCCGGTTCCCAGATATGGACCTGGGAGTCGACGACCTCTATATCGCTGGACGGCGGCACCACGCTTCACCGCCCGCCCACGACACCCGCGGATTGCAGCGCGGTTATCCGGTCGGCCTCCATGCCCAGCACGCGGGTGAGGATTTCGCGGGTGTCCTCGCCGAGAGACCGGATGCGCGGAGTCTCCTGCCGTTCGACACCGGCGAGTTTGATGGGATTGCCGATCTGGCGGAACGCGCCGACATGCGTGTCCTCGACGGTGACGAGCATGTCGCGGCTCTGCGCCTCGGGGGAGTTGAACACGTCACCCGCGTGATTCACCGGAGCGCAGGGCACATTGGCCTGCGCGAGCAAGGCGACGGCTTCGTGCTTGGAACGGGTCTTGGCCCATGCGTGAATGGCGGGTTCGATGACCTCGTCGTGCAATTTGGACCGGTCGGTTCCGCTCTGGAGGTCGGCCCGGTCGGCGAGATCGGCTCGCCCGATGACCGAGCACACGCCGCGCCACTGGGCGGGCGTCATCACCGCGATCGCGAAATGCCCGTCGGCGGCGGGGTAGAAGCCCCAGGGCGACTGCAATGAATACTTGCGGCCGGGCGGCTCGACCTGCTCGGTGAGGGAGTATCGGAGCATCGCCTGGTCGTTCATGAACAGGCTGCTGTCATGCATGGCGATGTCGACACGCAGTGGGTGGTCAGCGGATTGGTCGCGTTGACGCAGGGCGAGCAACGTCCCCGTGAACGCGAGCACCCCGGACAAGATGTCGGCCATCGCGAAACCCAGCCACACCGGTTGGTCATCGCCGTCAGCCGCGAGATAGGTGATGCCGGCCATCGCCTCGGCGATGATCGCATACACCGGGAGCTCGGATCCCACCGACTTCATCAGGTCGCCGTGCCCGAATCCGCTCACCGTGGAATAGACCAGGCGGGGGTTCCGCTCGCGCAGGCGTGCGGCCGAGAAGCCAAGCGATTCGAACGTTCCAGCCTTGAAGTTCTCGACCAGGACGTCGCTCTGGTCGATGAGCGACCACAGGACCTCGCGGCCTTCTTCCGTCTTCAGGTCGATGACCACGCTGTGCTTGCCTCGTGACCAGCGCAGGAAGTTGAAGTTCGTCTCGCCCTTCTCACCGCGGATAGGCGTTCCGAATTTGCGATAGGGCTCACCACCGGGCGGCTCAACCTTGATCACGGTTGCACCGAAGTCGGCCATCAGCATGGTCGAGACCGCTCCGCTGACAACCTGAGTCAGGTCGAGCACGGTCACGCCTTCCAAGGGCAGGGTCACGCTCTCTCCTTTCTACATTCTATAAACTATTCGAGCGTAGTCGGGCTTGGCAAGCCTGCTGCTGGAGGGGGCCGCTATCGGCGCGGTGCCGGTGAAGGCGGAGTGAGTGAGGGGGAGTCGCTCGGCTGTCGCACCCAGGTCAGGGCCTCGGGCGGTGCGGATGTGGATCGCCGCGACGCCGCTTTCGCGGGCCGGCCCGGGGGTGTCGTCGGCACTGCGACAGCCGTGTCACGACGTTGACGGGGTTGGTTCGGGTCTGGCGGTGTTACGGAGTGGCGCGGCCGTCGACCGTCGGATGGGTCGCGAGCGCCTCGACGTCGATGGTCATGTAGGTCCACAGGGGAAGCGACATCAGCGCGTGGTGGAGGTCGGTCGTCGAAGGAGCGGACCAGATGCCCACATTCGCCATCTGGCCGGGGAGGCGCCAGAGGCGGTCGATCACGCCGAGTTCGCTCAGCTCATCCACGCGGGCGCGCTGCTGTGCGTAGTTGCGCGTCCGCTCTTCCGCCGGCATGTCCGGGGGAAGAGCGACGCGCAGGCGAACGAGATACTCCTGTCTCGGCTGCTCACGTGCTGCCTGATCTGCCTGGCCTGCCTGGTCTGCCTGGTCGAATGTCGTCACAGTGTCGTGCCTTTCAAGTGCGGGTTCGAGTGGGAGGTTGCTCCGTCGGGGGCCAGGGGGTCGCACTTCGGTGGTCGGCGTTGTCGTGGACGGCCCGTCGGGTCCACCGGGTCCAACCGGCCCGTCGGGGCCATCAGGGCCGTCGGGTTCGTCGCCTGTGCTTCCCCGCTCTCGGCCACCGCATGCGGCGATCAGGGCCGCGGCAACCCGAGGAGTGTGCATGGTAACGCGAGGGGCATCGCTCCCCGACCGGCGCCCCGGTGTGATGTGCCGCCGCGCTCCCGCATGAGCGTCTGTGACATGCACCTGGAATTCCAACTTTGCGCGCCCGCCCATGCGCGCTTTTGTGAGCCATCCATACGGCACAGCCGAAAACCAGCCACCTCAGCCGCATTCCGGAAACCGCCGGATCAAATGCTCGGCCGGTTCGGTTGATTCGTCGTTGTTCGCGTAGTTCGGGGCCAGTCGACCGGCGCAGAAAGGTAACTAAGGGTAGCGTCACGATTGCAGAACGGCAGCGCTTTACTGGCGCTAAGACCTTTCGTAAAACACATTGTTACTGCCACACTACCCTGGGTAGCAATCGGGAACTGTTCGTTACTGATCAAGGAGGTTGCATGCGTCACCCCCTTCGCCTGCTGGTCGCCGCCGCGTTCACCGTGGGCGGCCTGCTGGCCGCCACGTCCACCGCCCACGCGGTGATCGACCCCCTCACCACGGTGACGTGCCTGACGGAGAGCGCCAACGCCGTCACCGGGCTCACGAGCAGCCTGGGAGTCCCCGCCGAGGTGCCGGGGCTCAACTGCCTCCAGCAGAAGCCCTGAACGGGCCGCGTGTGTCACGGCGGCGCGACGGATGGCGTCGCGTCGTCGACCAGTCATTCACCGTTAGGAAGGAGATCCCTTGACTCCCCGTATCCTCATGGCCGGAGTGGCACTGGCGTTGGCCGCGGTGGTCATGCCGTCCGGCGACGACGTCGACGACATCGTCTACCAGGCGGGCAGCAGCGACCCGGCGACGGTCAACGTGCAAGCGATCGTTGACCGGCTCAACCTGTACCTCCTCACGTCCTAGCGATGCCGAGGCTACTGCCCGTTCCCCGCGCGTCGCCCGGGCTGCAGGGCCCGCTGAAGCGTCTCGGCTACATCATGTTCCTCAGCCGCTGGATACAGGCACCGCTCTACCTGGGGCTCATCGTGGCCCAGGTCGTGTATGTATGGCGGTTCATGGCCGAGCTGAAGCATCTGGTCACGCTCGGTTTCGGCGGCGCCCCAGCGGAGACCACGATCATGCTGATCGTGCTCGGTCTGGTGGATGTAGTGATGATCTCCAACCTGCTGATCATGGTAATCGTCGGTGGATACGAGACATTCGTTTCGCGCCTGAGAATCGAGGGTCACCCCGACCAGCCGCAATGGCTGTCCCACGTCAATGCCAATGTGCTCAAGGTCAAGCTGGCCATGGCGATCATCGGTATCTCCTCCATCCACCTCCTCCAGATCTTCATCAACGCGGCCCGGCCGGCCGTCACCGATAGGGAGCTTCTATGGAAGACACTGATCCATCTCACCTTCATCGCATCCGCGATCGCACTTGCCTGGATCGACCGGATCATGGAGGGCGGACGTCCCAAGTCCGTCTCGAACGAGGACAAGGGCGTCGACTCAGGCAACCGACCGCAGGAGCGGAAGATCGCGTTGAGGTGATGGAACGGCGCGTATCCCGCCGTCTGCCGCTGAGGATCGTCGCGGTGGCCGGTGCGATGGTGGCGGGGCTGTTCTTCTCCGCTCCCGCCCACGCCAACGTGCCTCCCGCAGAGGCCCGGAACACCTCTGTTCCGCCCGCCGAACCGGCGAAACCCGCTGAACCGGCGAAACCCGCTCAACCCGCTCAACCCGCCGCGCCTGCGGAACCAGCCGAAGCCGCCGAGCCCGCCGCGCCTGCGGAGCCTGCCGAAGCCGCCGAGCCCGCCGCGCCTGCCGCTACGGGGCCCCGGCCACTCATCGGCGACGTGATCGTGTTCAACGACGAGATCGTCGAGCCCGTTTCGCTGCCCGTGAGCAGCTGCGGTGGCGTGGTGCCGCTGTTCAGCAGCTCCTCTTCTCCATGTCCAGGCGCATCCCGAGTGTCGGATGACGACGCCTGAACCCACGTTCGACGTGCCCGCCCCGCATGTCCTGGGCGGGCACGTGCCGTACGGCTGCCGCCGCACCAGACCTGTACGGCTCGCGCCCGATCACCGGGCGCGAGCCGTACGTCATGCGTTCTGTGCCAAGCGGGGGTGACCCGCCGCCGAGTCGTGCCGCTCAGGACATTTTCCTGGAGGCCTCATCCGCTTTCCGGCTCGCTTCGCCGCCGATTTCCTGAGCCTTGTGCTTGGCCTTCTCCGCTTTTTCGCTCATCCATTGCGACGCGTCTTCGGCGGTGTCCTTCATGGTTTCCGCCCACTGCTGCGCGTTCCTGCGGTAAAGAGCGAACCCGGCGGCACTGAGAGCCAGGCCCAAAGCGATGGCCATGACGGGCCAGCGCCGAGTCGGCCTGACGGGTGTGGGGCTGATCCTCTCAGCCGCCTGGGTCAATATGGAGCTGACCCTCGGCGCGAGCCGGTCTTCGAACGTCTGCGCGGCGTCGTGAAGCCGTGGTGCGGCCCACCCCCGCGCCACCACGATGCTGTCCGACGTGATGGGGCGGACCTGCCTTGCGGCATGTCTGACCTGCATCTTCATTCGTTCAGGCCACGTTTCGGGAATGATTACCTCGACGCGGCGTTTCCTCATTGTCAGGGACACGACAACCTCCCCCGTCGTTGGGGCCCCTGCGCCACCCCTTCCCGTTCGAAAGCGGCTCAACCCTGACGGACCGTGGGAGGATGCTGCCTGGTCACCTGCGACCAACGCATTTTCACGACCCGGCTATATCGAGGGGGCGGCCATCCGTGGCTGAGAACCTTACGGCAACACTGCAGACCAACTACGGCACGATCAAGGTGCGGCTCTTCCCCGACCACGCGCCCAAGACCGTGCGCAACTTCGTGGAACTCGCCGAGGGCACCCGCGAATGGGTGCACCCGGAGACGGGGGCCAAGCAGACCGGCACCAAGCTCTACGATGGCACGATCTTCCACCGCGTCATCAGCGGTTTCATGGTCCAGGGCGGCGACCCGCTGGGCCAGGGCATCGGCGGCCCCGGCTACAAGTTCGACGACGAGATCCACCCGGACCTCTACTTCAACCGGCCCTACCTCCTCGCCATGGCCAACGCCGGCATTCAGATGGGACGCGGCACCAACGGCTCGCAGTTCTTCATCACGGTCGTCCCCACGCCGCACCTCAACGGGCGCCACACCATTTTCGGTGAGGTGATCGAGGGCGTCGAGGTCGTCGACACCATCGCCAAGGTCGACACCGACAGCAGGGACAGGCCCGCCAAGGACGTCGTCCTTGAGCACGTGACGATCGAGCGCGGCTGAGCGGGGGCGTGTTCCGGCGGCTTCTGCCGTACCCTTGCGACTCGCACGGGTACGGCGGGGCCCGCACGCCGTTTGCCGAATAGGCTGGAGGCCCGTGGAGAGGACACGATGAGCGCTCAGCCACCCATGCCACCGGTCCAGCCCGGCCAGCCCGGTGCGGAGACTGTCCCGACGTGTTACCGCCACCCCGGCCGCGAGACCTATGTCCGCTGCCAGCGGTGTGATCGGCCGATCTGCCCCGACTGCATGCGTGAGGCGGCGGTGGGTCACCAGTGTGTGGAGTGCGTGCAGCAGGGCAGCCATGCCGTGCGGCAGGCGCGCACGGTGTTCGGCGGGTCGATCGTCGCCAAACCCTATGTCACCTGGATCGTGCTCGGCCTCAACCTGCTGGTCTTCGCGGCCGAGATGCTGACGGGCCGCGGGCTGTCCGGGGAATACGGCATGAGCGTGCCGGCGGTCGCCCTGTTCGACCAGTACTACCGCATGATCACCGCGGCGTTCCTGCACGCGGGCATGCTGCACATCGCCCTGAATATGTGGGCGTTGTTCATGCTGGGGCCCTACCTGGAGCAGGCGTTCGGCCATCTCCGGTTCGCCGGGCTCTATCTGCTGAGCGCCCTCGGCGGTTCGGTGATGGGCTACTGGTTCGACGCGCCCAACGTGCTGAGCATCGGCGCCTCGGGAGCGATCTTCGGCCTGTTCGGGGCGATCTTCGTGGTGGGGCGGCGGCTCAACCTCGATATCAGACCCATGATCGCCCTGCTGGTGCTGAACCTGGTGATCACTTTCTGGCCCGGTGCGGGCATCAGCTGGACGGCGCACATCGGCGGCCTCATCACGGGCGTGCTGGTGGCCGGGGCCATCGCCTACGCACCCAAGAACAGCCGGACGATGGTCCAGACGCTGGCGCTCGCGGGCATGCTCGGAGTGCTGCTCGTCCTCGTGGTGGTGCGCACGGCGGTGCTCACCGGCACGATGATCTGACGCCTTGGCCGACGCGTTGTGGCCGTGGGAACACGCACCGGAAAGACCCTGTGTGCTGTATCCCCAGGTTGTGGAAAAAACTGTGGAAACCGGTGAGTCGTCCGTCGGCTTGTGCTAAATCGGCGGCGGACGGGGGTCTCGCCGCAGCCGATTCAACGGCAAGTCGGCTCAGCGCCAGCGTGTGGACAGGATCACGCCGAAGATGATGAACACGAAGCCGACCAGCAGGTTCCAGTTGGCGAGGTCGCTGATGAAGGGCATGTCCGGGGCGATGTAATAGACGGCGATCCACAGGATGCCGATGATCCACGCCACGACCATCGTCGGCGCCAGCCAGCGGGGGCTGACCTTGGTCTCCTGGGCCTTCTGCGGCGGGGTGTAGACCGCCTTCTTGCGGGTCTTGGGCTGGGGCACTGGACACTCCTGATGGGGGCCTGTGCCATCCGGATTGCGCACAGGCACTGTCAGTTAGCCTAATCGCCTATAGGCGAAGACCGAAGCAAGGATAGTCGTCACCGTCGGCCATGGCGATCCACCTTCGATCACAACCTCGACCGCCGGCCACCGCAGAGTCAAGGTCACGTAAAAGCAGGCCGGGCCGTACGTCGCGTCCGAGCGGGGAGTGATCGCGCCATTACGCTGGCGTGGTGAGGGCGATCCTGCGGGGGTTCGGAGAGCTGTGCCTCACCGCCGGCCTGGTCTTCATGCTGTTCTGTGCTTATCTGCTCTGGGGCACCGGATCCTACACGCTGCGCCAGCAGCGGCAGTTGCAGGTGCAGCTCCTGGAGAAGCCCGACGAGGGCAAGATCGACAGGATCCGCCTGGGCGACGCGCTGGCGCTGCTGCGCATACCGAGGCTCGGGGAGGACTACCGCTATGCCGTGGTCGAGGGCGTCGGGTTCGAGCACCTGAAGAAGGGCCCCGGGCACTACCCGGGATCCGCGCTGCCGGGCCAGATCGGAAACTTCGTCCTGTCGGGGCATCGCACCACCTATGCGGCCCCCTTCAACCGCATCGACGAGCTCGAACCCGGCGACGAGGTCGTGGTGGAGGCGCGAGAGGCCCGCTACACCTACCGCGTCACCGGGAGCAAGGTGGTCAAGCCCCAGCAGATGGAGGTCATCGGCCCAGTTCCCGGCGAGCCGGGAGCGGCGCCCAGCGAGGCGACGATCACCTTGGTGACGTGCCATCCCGAGTACTCCGCAGCCGAACGCCTGATCCTCTTCGGCACCCTGGCGATGCGGGAAGACCGGCGCACCTGAGAACGCCTGGGGGAGTGATATGTACGGTTGGATCTGGCGACACCTGCCGGGAGGCGCGGCGGCCAAGGCGGTGGCGGCGGTAGCACTGGCCATCATGGCGGGAGCCGTACTCTGGTATGTCGTGTTTCCCTGGTTGGAGCCGCAAGTGCCCCTTGATCGAGTGACGGTAGGTTCTTGACCCGTGTTCTGGTGGTGGACAACCACGACAGCTTTGTCCACAACATCGTGCAATATCTCTGCGAACTCGGTGCCGAGTGCGAGGTGCGTCCCCGCGACATGGTGACGCTTACCGACACGTCGGGCGTCGACGGGGTGTTGATCAGTCCGGGACCGGGCAGCCCCGAGGCCTCCGGAGTGAGCCTTCCGCTCGTACGGCACTGCGCCGACGGCGACCTCCCGCTCCTAGGCGTGTGCCTGGGCCACCAGGCGATCGCCGTCGCCTACGGCGCGACGGTGGCTCGGGCACCGGAGCTGATGCACGGCCGCACGAGCCCGGTCGCACACGACGGCAGGGGGGTCTTCGCGGACCTGCCCACCCCTGTGGTCATGACCCGCTACCACTCACTGGCGGTCCTGCCGGAGACGGTTCCCGCCGAACTAGAGGTCAGCGCGGCGACTCCCGAGGGAGTGATTATGGGGCTTCGTCACAGGTCAAAGAGGGTGGAAGGGGTGCAGTTCCACCCCGAATCGGTGCTGTCCGAGCACGGTCATCAAATTTTCGCTAATTGGCTTCGCGAAATGGTGTAACACCAGGGGTGTTCCGTACGACTTACTCAATGAGGGCCTCCGCCGTTGCCCCCGAGCGGCGGAGGCCCTCTTGTCGTTTTCCGGGCATCGTGCCCGGTCAGCGGCGCGCACCCGATGTGAACGCCAAGCGATCCACGGGATGCCGGGGCGGGGATCGAGCGGGCCGGTCGCGGGCAATGAGACGGGCCCCCTTCCCGCGGCTGGAAGAGGGCCCGTGTCCCAGGTCGGCCTGTCAGCCGCCTATGTCGGTGTCCGGGTCAGTGGGCGGGAACCCGGGGTCCTCAGCGTCGTGGGTCGGTTCCCCCTCAGGCACGGTCTCGGTCGGCTCAGGACTCGGGATCTCCTCTTCCACCGGCGGCGGCTGAGGCGTGTCCGGGCCGCTGGAGACGGTGAGCGTGACGGTCAGGCCCGCGCGCTGCTTGGAGCCGCCCGCCGGGGTCTGACTGATGATGTTGCCCTTCGGCACCGACGAGTTCGGCTGCATGACCGTGCGGTACTTGAACCCGGCCTCGCGGAGCATGTTCTGGGCGTCCCTCAGCGTGTAGCCGATCACCTCAGGCACCTCGACGGCGGCCTTCGGCACGTAGACCCGGACGGTGCTGCCCTTCTCCGCCTTCTTGCCCGCCTCAGGAGAGGTCTTGATGACCGTCTCCTCCGGCTTGGAGGAGTTCTCATATGTGACGCTGACCTCGAAGCCCGCGCCTTCCAGCTCGGACCTCGCCTCATCCAGGGTCTTGTCGACCACGTTGGGCACCTCGGCCTGCTCCTTGCCCTTGGAGACCACGAGCTTGACCGCGGATTCCTTGGGGACCTCGATGCCTGCGGCCGGGTCGGTCGAGATGACCGTGCCCTTCTCCACCTCGTCGCTGAACTCCTCGGTGACCTCCACCTTGAGGCCGAGGCCCGTCAGCCGCCTCTCGGCGGCCTCCTGCGTCTGCGTCACGACCGACGGAAGCTTGACCATCTCACTGGGCTCTTGCTGCCCACCGGACCCGAACAGGTAGTAGCCGATGCCGATGAACGTGCCGATGATCAGCAGCGGGACGATGATCCAGGCCGCGGTCTTGGCCGCGTTGCCGCCGCCGGACTCCGCGCGACGGCGGCGAGCGACGCGTCCGCCGTCGTCGTATTCGTAAGGCTGGATGTCCCCGGCGAGCTGCGTGGCCGGCCCCCCGCCGCCGGGCTGCTGCGGCTGCTGCATCGTGCGGGTGTGCGCGCCGTGGTTGGCGGTCATCGCCATCGTCTGCGCGTCGACCGGCATGCCGGACATGGCGCGCTGGATGTCCGCACGCATCTCGCCGGCGCTCTGGTAGCGGTGGTTGGGGTCCTTGGCCATGGCCTTCAGCACGATGGCGTCGGCCCATGGGGGGATCTCCGGGTCGATCTGCGACGGCGGGATCGGCTCCTCACGCACGTGCTGGTAAGCGATCGCCACCGGCGAGTCGCCGGTGAAGGGCGGCTGCCCCGTCAGCAGCTCGTAGAGCACACAACCCGTCGAGTAGAGGTCGCTGCGCGCGTCGACCCGCTCACCCCGCGCCTGCTCGGGGGACAGGTATTGCGCGGTGCCGATGACCTGTGCGGTCTGCGTCATCGTGGCGGCCGAGTCGGCCATCGCCCGCGCGATGCCGAAGTCCATGACCTTGACGTCGCCCGCACGGGTGATCATCACGTTGGCGGGCTTGATGTCGCGGTGGACGATGCCGCCCCGGTGGCTGTAGTCAAGGGCGCGCAGGATGCCGTCGACCAGCTCGGAGGCCCGCTCCGGCAGCAGCCTGCGGTCCGCCCTCAGAAGGTCGCGCAGCGTGCGTCCGTCGACATATTCCATGACGATGTACGGCACCGGCGTGTTGTCCATCATGTCTTCGCCGGTGTCGTAGACGGCGATGATCGACGGATGGTTGAGCGAGGCCGCGGATTGCGCCTCACGCCTGAACCGGGCCTGGAAGATGTGGTCTCGGGCGAGGTCGGCCCGGAGGGTTTTGATGGCGACGATCCGGTCCAGCCTGATATCCCGCGCGCGGTAGACCTCGGCCATGCCACCGCGCCCGACCACACCGTCGAGTTCGTAACGCCCGCCTAGGAGCCGAGGTTGAGTCATTTCCTGCACAGTCCCTTACCGTTCATCTTGGGTGCCGACAGGTTGGCTGTTCCGTCGGTGTCCATCGTCGACCCGTTGCCACATCACGTCTCCGCCATAGGCGGATCGGTGTCTCCGGGTTCCGGAGTGATGCTTGGTGTCGTGCTCGGCGTCGGGCTGGGAGTGGTGATCGTCGGGGTCGGCGTGGGGGTTGGAGTCGGGGTCGGTGTCGGCTCCGGTTCGGGAGAAGCCGACGTGCTTACGGTAGCCGACACGGATGGGGTGGGCCGAGTCGGCTTTGGGCGAAGTATGGGTGTTCTGACGCTCGGGGTTCGCGTCTTGACCGGCTTCTGGCTCTTGGTGGGTGTCGGTGGCGCGACCGGTTCGGCTCCCCCCACAGGTGGTGAGCCCATGGTGGCGATCGCCACGGCCCCGAGGCTCACCGCGGCCGCGCACCCGGCGGCGGCCAGGGCGGCCCGCGCTCTTCTACGCCCTTGGCGTACTCGCCCCACAGGGACGGCCGGGGCGGCCACACCGGAAAAGCGCGTCGCGTCGTAGACACCGGGTTCGTCGGGGATCTGCGGCACGTCACCGAGGGCTCCCGCCGTACGCATCGGCGTGCCGCCGCCGTCCGCCACGTCGACGGGGTACGGCACAGGCCCGGCCGGCCGGCGGCCCGGGTCGCTCTGCGCCCCCCACCCCGCGGGGTCGGTGAGGCTGCGCAGGTGCCCCGCGTCGGGGGCGTCGAGGGACTCCCGCAGCACGTAGGCGCGGTCGGACAGTTCGCGGGCGGTGGCGGGACGCCGGGCGGGGTCCTTGGCGAGGCACGACATGACGAGCGCCGCGACCTCCGGCGGCACCGAAGCCGGAAGAGGCGGTGGCGCCTGGTTGATGTGCTGGAGCGCGAGCGCGACCTGGTTGTCGGACTGGAACGGAGGCGCGCCCGCCAGGCACTCGTAGGCGACCACACCGAGGGAGTAGAGATCGGTGGAGGGGGTCAGGCGCAGGCCCGACGCCTGTTCGGGGCTGACGTATTGCACCGTGCCGACGACCGTGCCGGTCTGGGTGACGGGCGCCGCCTCAAGGGCGCGGGCGATGCCGAAGTCGGTGATCTTGATCAGTCCGGCCTCGGTCACCAGCAGGTTGCTCGGCTTGATGTCGCGGTGGATGAACCCCGAACTGTGCGCGACCTGCAGCGCCTTGGCGGTCTGCGACACCATGTCGAGGGCGGTGGCGGCGCCCAGCGAGCCGTTGCGGGCCAGGATGACCGACAGCGGCTCGCCGTGGACGAGCTCCATGACGAGGTAGGCGCCGTCGCTCTGCTCGCCGTAGTCGAAGACCTGGGCGATTCCTTGATCGGCAAGGCCCGCGGCGATCTGCGCCTCGGTGCGGAAACGGTGCCTGAAGGCGGGATCGGCGGCCATGTGCCGGCGGAGCAGCTTGACCGCGACCTCCCGGCCGAGCAACTCGTCCCTGCCACGCCAGACCTCCCCCATGCCGCCTTCGGCGATACGGGAGACGAGCAGGTAGCGGTTGCCCAGCAGGGTGCCTTCGGCGGTCATTTCCCTAGCACCGCCGCCATCACCGCGCGGGCGACCGGAGCCGCCGTCTGACCACCGGAAGCCTCGTTGCCCGCTCTGCCACCGGACTCGACGATGACCGCCACCGCGACCTCGGGGTTGACGGCGGGGGCGAAGGAGATGAACCAGGCATGCGGGGGCTTGCCGTCCGCCGTCTCCGCGGTGCCGGTCTTGCCCCCGACGGCGACGCCGGGGATCTGGGCCAACTTGGCGGTGCCGTTGTTGACCACGCTGACCATCATCTCCCGCAGCTTGCGTGAGGTCTCCTCGGTCACCGCGGTGGTGAACTCCTCGGGGTCCGCCTTCTCGATCTCGGTGCCCTCGCTGTCGGCGATCTCCTTCACGAGGTACGGCTTCATGACCACGCCGTTATTGGCGATGCCCGCCGCCACCATGGCCATCTGCATCGGGGTCATCTGGTTGCTCTGCTGGCCGATGGACGTCTTGGCGATCGCGGCCTTGTCCTCCTCCTTGCCGATGGTGCTCTTGGACACCGACATCGGGATCTCCAGGTCCTCACCGGCGCCGAACTTCTGTGTCTGCTCGTTCAGCGCGTCGTAGCCGAGGTCCATGCCGATCTGGCCGAACGGCGTGTTGCAGGAGACCTCAAGGGCGTAGACGAGGGAGACGGTGCCGGAGCCGCACGCCGCCCCGCCGGAGTTGGGCAGTCCGACCGAGGTGTTCGGCAGCTTGAGGACGGTGGGGGCCGACACCTGGGTCTGGGCGCCCCTGGACTCGTCGTCCTCCAAGAAGGCGGCGGCGGTGACGACCTTGAACGTCGAGCCGGGCGCATAAGACTGGTTGATCGCGCGGTTGAGCAGCGGCCCGCCGGCTCTCTTCTCGATCGCCTTATATGCCTCGTTGACCTCGCTCCTGTCCGGCTTGGACAGCGGGTTCGGGTCGAAGGTGGGCAGGGAGACCATGGCGAGAATCGCGCCGGTCTTCGGGTCGAGCGCCACCACCGCGCCGCGCTTTCCGCTCTGGCTGAGCGCCTTGTGCGCGGCCTCCTGCGCCTTCGGCATGATCGTCAGGTCGACGTTGGCCCCTTTGGACGCCTCGCTGTTGAGCAGGTCGATGCCGCGCCGGATCAAAAGATCGGGATGGGAGCCGTTGAGCAGCCGGTTGTGCGAGCCCTCGATCTGCGTCGCCTGCTCAGGGGCGAAGAACCCCGTGATGTGCGCGTAGATTTCGCCTTCCGGGTAGCGGCGGAGGTAGCGGTATTTACTGCTCGTGTCCTTGTTCTCCACCGACTCGGCCAGCACCTTGTCGCCTGCGGTGATACGGCCTCGCTCGACCTCGTAGCGCGCGTAGAGGTTGCGCTTGTTGCGGCCGTCGGCGCGAAGGTCCTCCGCCTGGACCACCTGCACGTAGTTCACGTTCAGCATGAGCAGGCCGAACAGCAGCATGCAGGCGAGTGAGGCACGTTTGAGGGTGCCGTTCATCGCTGGAACACCTGTGTGAGTCCTTCGTCTTGAATGGCTTGCGGCGGCGGGCGGCGGGCCGAGTCGGACATCCTCACCAGTAGCGCGATCAAGATCCAGTTGGCCAGCAGCGCCGAGCCGCCCTGGGACATGAACGGCGTCACCAGGCCGGTCAACGGGATCAGACGGGTGACACCGCCGACGATGATGAAAATCTGCCAGGCCAGCACAAAGGACAAACCACCCGCGAGCAGCTTCGAAAAGGGATCGCGGGCCGCGAGAGCCGTACGAAGTCCGCGCTGCACGATGAGGCCGTAGACCAGCAGCAGGGCCATCAGGCCGGTGAGGCCGAGTTCCTCTCCTGCCGCGGCGAAGATGAAGTCCGAGAACGCGAGCGGGATCTCCTCAGGGCTGCCCTGGCCGAGACCGGTACCGAGGATGCCGCCTGTGCCGAGGCCGAACAGGCTCTGCATGAGCTGGTAGCTGCCGCCGAACTCACGTTCGTAGTAGATCGAATTCGAGGGGTCGAGCCACACGTTGAAGCGGTCGCCCACATGGCTGAAGATCTGCCCGGCGATGAAGGCACCGCCGACGAACAGCAGGAGGCCGATGAGCACCCACGACGTGCGCTGGGTGGCGATGTAGAGCATCATCACGAATGCGCCGAACATCAGGAGCGACGTGCCGAGGTCCTTCTGGAGCACGAGGATGCCGACACTGATGACCCAGGTGATGAGCACAGGGCCGAGGTCGCGGGCGCGAGGCAGGTCGATGAAGAGCAGGCGTTTGCCCGCTAGGGCCAGGACGTCGCGTTTGGCCACGAGGTAGCCGGCGAAGAACACAGCGAGGGCGAGTTTGGCGAGCTCGGCGGGCTGAAGGGTAAAGCCGGCGATGTTGATCCAGATACGTGCGCCGAACTGCTCGTGACCGATGAGCGGGAGGAGCGGTGCGATCAGCAGGGCGAGACCTGCGGCGCCGGCGGTGTAGGTGAGGCGCTGCAGCGCGCGATGGTCGCGCAGCACGATCAGCGTCACCGAGAACATCACAATGCCGATGGCGGTCCAGAAAAGCTGGGTCGCGGCGGAGGCGCCGACCTCCTTCCCGGCCTCCTCGATGCGGTAGATGATGACCAACCCGAGGCCGTTGACCAGCGTGACCAGCGGGAGGATCAGGGGGTCGGCCCACGGGGCGAACTTCGCGAGCACCAGGTAGGCGATGAGGACGAGGCCACCGAGGCCCAGGCCGTACGTGAGCATGCCGGCCGGGACGCTGCCGTTGAGGGCGAGGCCCACGTTCGCGTAGGCGAGCATGACGACGCCCACCGCTCCGGCGAGCATGGCCAGATGGGCCACACGCCGTTTGGCGGGCATCAGGACTGGGGCTTCGCTGACCGCGTTCACCTATTGAGACCTCGTGCCTGTCGGTGTCGGGCTCGCCGTGCTGCTCTTGGGCTTCTGCTGGGAGCTTTCCGTCCTGTCCTGCCGGCTCTGCTGTTTGTCGGGGCTCTCCTCGGCGGACTTGCCGGTGTCGCTGGTGTCGCCGGTCTCCTCCGAGCTGGTGCTGGCCGTTTTCTGCGTGGCGGCTGCCGCTCTGAGCTCGTCGATCTTCTTCACGCCGGCGTCGACACTGGAGACCGCTATCCCGTCGCGGACCTGCCCCTGTTCGAAGGCTTTGAGTGTGCTGACCTCAATGCCGGTACGGCGGGCGACGTCGAACAGCTGGAAAGGGCCGATCTCGGTGTTGACCCCCTGGAACACGACCACTTCGTTGGCGCTGGTGCCGACGAAGTATTGGTCCTGCGTCCACTGCCAGACGAAAAAACCGCCGACACCCACCACGACGACGCCGGCGCCCAGCGCCGTCGCGAGGATCGGCCACAGACGTCGTCTTCGGGCGGGCCGACCCGGCGCCTGGGCACCGGGTCGGCCGTCGTCATCGTCGGAGAGAATCGCCGGTTGGGGAGCGGTGACGGCGGCCCCGCCCGGGGGCGCGCCACCGCCCCCGGCGTTCAGCGAGGAGAGCCGGCCCGACCCGGCCGCCCCCACGAAGGTCGCCTGCCCGAGCGGGATGAGCGAGTCGTCCACGTCCAGGACGTCGGCCACCACGCAGGTGATGTTGTCCGGCCCGCCGCCCCGGTTGGCCAGGTCGATGAGGGCGCGGACGACCTCTTCGGGATCGTCGATGGCGGTCAAGGTCTGATGCAGTGTCTCAGGCCCGACCACGGTGGTCAGTCCATCCGAACACAGCAGATAGCGGTCATCCACCTGCGCCTCCCGGAGCGAGAGGTCGGGATCGACCTCCCCGCTGCCGTCGAGCGCGCGGAGCAGGATCGACCGCTGCGGATGCGTGGCCGCCTCGTCCGGCGTGATCCGGCCGTCGTCCACCAGCGACTGCACGAGGGTGTGATCGTGCGTGATCTGGTAGAGCTCGCCTCTGCGTAGCAGATAGGCCCGCGAGTCCCCGACATGCACAAGGGCGAGCTGTGTGCCCTTCCAGAGCATCGCGGTGAGGGTCGTGCCCATCCCCTTGAGGCTCGGGTCTCGCCCCACCATCTCGTGCAGCCTGCGGTTGGCGTCACGGACCGCCGACTCCACGGCGCCGAGCAGGTCGGCCTCGTGCGGGTCTTCTTCGAGGGCGGCCATCGCGGCGATGGCGACCGAACTGGCCACCTCGCCGTGGGCATGCCCGCCCATGCCGTCTGCGACGGCCAGCAGGCGTGGGCTCGCATACGCCGAGTCCTCGTTCCCTTCACGGAGGAGGCCGACGTCCGAGCGGGCGGCGTAGCGGAGTGCGATGGTCATTTGCGCAATTCAATGACGGTCTTGCCGATGCGGATCGGAACACCGAGCGGCACCGGGGTCGGGCGGGACACTTTCGAGCGGTCGAGATATGTGCCGTTGGTCGAGCCGAGATCTTCCACGATCCACTGACCGTCCTGGGGGAAGAGCCGGGCGTGCCGGCTAGATGCGTAATCGTCACTGAGGACCAGCGTGGCGTCAGTAGCCCGGCCGATGGTGATGGGCGTCTCCGTGAGGTCGATGACGGTCCCCTGAAGGGGGCCGGCGATAACGATGAGTTGACGTGGTCCCCCCTTCTTGGGTTTGGCCGTCTGCTTTGTGGGCTTAGGCGGTTTTCGCGGAGTGGCCGGTGCCGTGCGTGGTCCGAACAAGTCTGTCCGGATCACGCCGACCGCGGCAATCACAAAGAACCACAGCACCGCGAGAAAGGCGAGCCGGATCAGCAGCAGCGTGAGCTCGGACATGGACCGTTTGTCTACCTCTAATCGCGCCGGAACACCAGGGTTGTGCGCCCCAGAGTCACACGAGTGCCGTTCTGGAGCTCGACCCGGCGGATCGGCTGGCCGTTAACGAAAGTGCCGTTCGTCGATCCAAGATCGACTAGAGCGACTGTAGGGCCTTCCACGCGCAACTCCGCGTGATGCCGAGACACACCCGGATCGACAAGACGAAGATCGCAGTCAGTGCCCCGACCTAGCAAGGTCACAGGAGTGGCCAACTCAAACGAACGCTGCCCCTGCGGATCGTCCTGAGTCGACACCAACAACCTCGGCCGGCCCGTGAACGCGCCCTGCCGCGCCTGCGGCAGATCACTCACCGGCTGACGGATCTCATCCTGCTCGACCGTCGCGCCCCTGATCACACCCGAACGGATGCGGAACAGACCCACCGCCAAATCATCGGCGGTCTCGAAACGCACCCGGACAGGCCCAACGAAGGAATAGCCCTGCTCCTTGGCGTACTCCCGGGCAAGGTTCGCCAACTCATGGCCGATGCTGTCGGCATAGACCTCAAGCCGCTCACTGTCGGTCGTAGACAGCTCAACCACGAAGTCGTTCGGGACAAGAGTGCGGCCCTGAGCAACAATCGCCGCCCGCTCATCCATCTCACGCTGCACCGCGCTGGCAACCTCGACCGGCTGAAGGTCAGACTTGAACGCCCGTGCAAAGGCCCCCTCAACCAAGCCCTCGAGCCTGCGCTCGAAGCGCTGAAGGACTCCCACCGGGTACCTCCCTTCCTCCATGTCTAGAGGGATCGTATCCGGGTTCAGCCGCACCGGCTTTCCCGTGCTACTGTTTCTCAGCACCCACAAGGGCGGGTGGCGGAACGGCAGACGCGCACGGTTCAGGTCCGTGTGTCCGAAAGGACGTGAGGGTTCAAATCCCTCCTCGCCCACTCGAAGTTGGCCACGCCTGGTCGCAGACGGAGTCTGCTCCCTCGTGGTCTTCTCGTCGTTTACACCGGGGGACGACCCCCGGACCCCCGGGCCAGGGGGCTCTGCCCCCCGGACCCCCCGTGCATGTGGCCGGGGGCCGGGGATGGTGGCCGGGGGCCATGGCTGGGAGTCGACCAGAGGGCCGGGGGCCGAGATTCGGGAGTCGGCTCGGGGGCTGGGCCAAGGTTTGGGAATCGGCGGTCTGGGCTGGGGGTGGGCTCTGGGGGCTGTCTGCGGGGGCGGGGGCTCTACTGGTCCAGCCAACACCCCGGCCCGTTCGGGAGCCGGCCGTCGTGGCAGGTCAACGTCCCGGGAGTCGCCTGATTCGGCCTTTTCCCGTTCGGGAGTCGCCCGACCGGTCCTGTTTCCATTCGGGAGTCGCCCGACCGGTCCTGTTTCCATTCGGGAGTCGCCCGACCGGTCCTGTTTCCATTCGGGAGTCGCCCGACCGGTCCTGTTCCTGTTCGGGAGTCGCCCGGCTTGGGAGTGCGAGGGGGCGCCGGTGCTTGGACTGAGGAGCGTCGGGAGCGTAGCGACCAGAGCGACGAGGGAAAGCACCGGGTTAAGAGCCCCCTCGCCGCGCGCCGGAGGCGCGCAATAGATACTGCTTGGCCAGCCTCTGGGAGTCGGCTGTCGTGGCAGGCCGACGTCCCGGGAGCCGGTCGCCCCGGAGGGCTGACCGGCAGGCTAACCCTTGCGGGAGTCGGCTGTTGGGGCGGGCCAACGTCCCGGGAGTCGCCCGACCGGTCCTGTTTCCGTTCGGGAGTCGCCCGGCTTGGGAGTGCGAGGGGGCGCCGGTGCTTGGACTGAGGAGCGTCGGGAGCGCAGCGACCAGAGCGACGAGGGAAAGCACCGGGTCAAGAGCCCCCTCGCCGCGACACGCAGTGTCGCCATCAGACCCGGATCAAGAGCCCCCTCGCCGCGCGCCGGAGGCGCGCAATAGATACTGCTTGGCCAGCCTCTGGGAGTCGGCTGTCGTGGCAGGCCAACGTCCCGGGAGTCGCCCGACCGGCCCTGTTTCCGTTCGGGAGTCGCCCGACCGGTCCTGTTTCCGTTCGGGAGTCGCCCGATTCGGTCCCTTTCCCGCACCTGAAGGGGCGTTGTTTCTATTGGTGTCTGGGGGGTCGTGTGGGTTTGGGCTGGTGGTCGTTTGCTTGAGGGGTTGTTGCGGATGTTGTCCGAGATGTTGGTGGGGTGACTGTGCTGTGATCGTTTGGGTGTGAAAGATGATCTACCATGGGGGTGGGTGACGCGGGTAGGGGGCCTTGCCGCGGGCTTTCCTTCTCGCGTCACGACATGCATGGCCCGCCACGGTGCCGAGGGGCCGGATCAGGCGGAGTGCCTGTGCTTGGACATGGCGAAGGCCGTGCGTCCCGTTCCCCACGGACCGCACGGCCTTGTGCGGTTAGCGTGCGGCTGCCACGCGGGTGTCGAGCAGTTCGCCGATGAGGTCGCTGAGGCTCACCATGCCGATGACGCGGTCGGCGGGGTCGGTGACGAGGCCGAGGTGGGCGTGGGCTTCCTGGAGGGCGGTGACGGCTTCGGGGAGGGTGGTGGCGGCGGGGAGTCGGGGGATGGGGCGGGCCATTTCGCCGGGCGTGCGGCCGGGGTGGATGAGGATGTCGCGGGTGTGTAGGACGCCGACGACGTCGTCCGGGGTGCCGGTGTTGACGAGGAGGCGCAGGTGGCCGCTGCGGGCGGCCTCGGCGTGGACGAGGTCGTCGGGGGCGTTGGCTGCGACGGCTGCGACGTCGGCGATGGGGATGACGAGGCGTTCGACGCCTTCGCCGTAGGTGCGCAGGGCGCGCGTGAGAAGGTCGTGCTCGGCGCGGTCGAGGAGGCCCATGCGGCCTGATTCGCCGACGAGCATGGCGAGCTGGTGCGGGGTGCGGGTGGTGGCGAGTTCGTCGCGGGGGTTGACGCCGAAGAGTTTCAGCAGCAGGTTGCTGAAGCCGTTGAGGGTCGCGAGCAGCGGCCGGGCGATCCAGACGAAGCCGCGGAACGGCAGGGCCAGGCTGAGGGCGGCCTGCTCGGGGTGGGTGAGGGCCCACGATTTGGGGGCCATTTCCCCGATGACCATGTGCAGGAACGTCACCAGGGCGAGCGCGATG
Organism: Sinosporangium album; assembly: GCF_900100605.1. GTDB lineage: Bacteria > Actinomycetota > Actinomycetes > Streptosporangiales > Streptosporangiaceae > Sinosporangium > Sinosporangium album. Next base: position 68,082 of record NZ_FNCN01000024.1, read on the forward strand.
GTGAACGAGATGGGCACGTGGAGGGAGTCGGGCAGCCCGACGGCGGCGAAGACCGGTTCGAGCATGTGCTCGATGGCCGGTTCGGTGACCATGCCGAGGCCGAGGGAGCACAGGGTGATGCCGAGCTGGGCCCCCGCGAGCATGAGGGACAGTTCGCGACCGCCGCGTACGGCGGCGCGGGCGGCGGCCCGGGTGAGCCGGCCGGCGCCGCCGGCGACTTCCTCCAGGCGGTGTCTGCGTGCGGAGATGACGGCGAATTCGGCGGCGACGAAGAAGGCGTTGCCGATGAGCAGCACGACGCCGAGGAGAAGCGATGCGGTGATGCTCACTGGGCACTCCTCGACGGTACGGCTTGCGCCAGCCGTACCCACTCGGGCACGCGGCGGTGGACGGACAGGACGGTGAGCCCGGCCTCGCGTACGGGGGGTTGGTCGTCGAGCAGGTCGGCGTCGTGCGGGAGCCGTACGGTGACGGTGTCGCCGGGTTCGGCCATGCGGCCGAGTCCGGCGAGGATCAGACCGCCGAGGGTGTCGTAGTCGTCGCTTTCGGGGAGTGCGACGCCGATGGCGCGTTCGACTTCGTCCAGGCGGAGGGTTCCGGGGACGTGCCAGACACCCTCTTCCTGGGGGACGATGCCGAGCGGCACGGGGTCGTTCTCGTCGACCAGTTCGCCGACGAGTTCCTCGGCGAGGTCTTCGACGGTGACGACTCCGGCGAGCCCGCCGTACTCGTCGATGACGCAGGCGATCTCGTCGCCGGAGGTGCGCATGCGTTCGAGGAGGGGGGGCAGGGGCAGCGAGCTGGGCACGAGCAGGGCCGGCCTGGTGATGGTGGAGATGGCCGCGTCGCTGACGCCGGACTTGAGGAGTTCGCGGACCCCGGTGACTCCGACGACGTCGTCGCCGTCGGCGCCGAGGACGGGGTAGCGGGAGTGGCCGGCACGGCGCAGGGTGTCGATGAGGTCGGTGATGGGCCGCTCGGCGCGTAGGTGTACGACGCGCGGACGGGGCACCATGATCTCTTCGACGGTGCGGTCGCCGAATTCGAGGGCTCGGTCGAGCAGTTCGGAGAGTTTCGCGGGCAGTTCGCCGGACGCCTTGGATTCGGCGATGATGCGCGAGAGCTCCTCGGGGGTGGCTCCGTGTTCGACTTCCTCGATGGGCTCGACGCCGACCTTGCGGAGCAGGCCGGTGGCGGCGGAGTCGAAGAACCGGATGATCGGGCCCGCCACCTTGAGGTAGATCAGGGTGGAGCGTGACAGGGCTTTGGCCACGACTTCGGGGCGTGCGATGCCGAGGTTCTTGGGGGCGAGTTCGCCGAGGATCATCTGGATCGCGGTGGCGATGATGACGCCGATGGCGACGGAGACGCCGGTGACGGCGGCGGCTGGTATACCGAGTGAGGTGAGTCCGGGGCGTACGGTGACGGCGATGGCCGGTTCGGCGATGAAGCCGACGAGGAGGGCCGTGACGGTGATGCCGAGCTGGGCTCCGGAGAGCATGAACGACAGCCTGCCGGTGACGGCGAGGGCGCGTTTGGCGGCGGGGTCTCCGGCTTCGGCCTGTTCACGGAGCAGGCTGCGGTCTGCGGCGACGAAGGCGAATTCCTGGGCGACGAAGTAGCCCGTGCCGAAGGTGAGAACAAAGACGGCCAGCAGGCCGAGAGCGGTGCTCACGTGAGCGGCTCCGTGCTGGAGCCGGTTCGTGGCGTCGACGTGGAGATGTCATGTGACCCCGTGCTCGCGCACGGGCCGGTACTCCACGGGTCCGGAGTGGACACGATCGTCCTTTCGGTAGAGGTGGTTCTGAAACGGTAACGAATCACGCAGGGGTTCTTGTTTCCGGGACCCTGGTGAGGGCCCGTTTGTTGGCGAGTTGCAAGAGGGGTGAGTACTTTTCCTTGAGGAAGACTTGGTCGAGGTGCGACACCTGCGGATGACACCGCGTAGCGTCGAAGGGGCCAGGGTTCTTGAGCTTTCGTTTCACTGGATGTGGGTGGAGTTTTTCACTTGGGTGACAGGCCGAACGACGACCGCACGCGCCGGATGCGCCCTCCCCAGGGGGAGCGCCCGCCTTCGGGAGGCCCGGTGCGGGGTGGCGGGCGGCGCGGCGGAGGGGGCGCGGCGGATCCGACCATGGCGTTGCCGTCGCATGGTTCCGATGCTTCCCCGCGCAGGCCGTCGTCTCACTCTTCGCCCGGTTCTTCTGAGAAACCATCGGGTAACAATCCTCAGCGTCCTGGGCGGGTCTACGGCAAGGAGCGGCCCGGCACGTCGGAGGCCCGGCCGCTGCGAGGTGGCGGGTCGTCGGGTTCTTCGTTCATGTCGAAGGTGACGGGGCGGGGCGGCGACGGGCCACGTGGTCCACGTGGTTCGGGTGGTCCACGTGGTTCGGGTGGTCCGGGTGGTCCGGGTGGTCCGCGAGGGTCTCGCGGGGGCGGGGGGTTCCGGTTTAACGGGCGGCTTGTGGTTCGGCTGCTGGCGGGGCTGCTCGTGCTCCTGCTGGTCGCCAGCATTGTTGGATATTTCTGGATCAACGGGCGTCTGGCTGCCAATGACAAGGTGCTCGCCGACTACGAGGGTCGGCGCGACGACACCGCCGGGACGAACTGGCTGCTCGTGGGCTCCGACAGCCGCAAGGGGCTGAGCAGGGCCGACCGCAATCGCCTGGCCACCGGCCGGGCGGCGGGCCAGCGCACCGACACGATGATGCTGCTCCACATTCCCGACGACGGACGTCCGGTCCTGGTCAGCCTTCCGCGGGACTCCTACGTCCCGATCCACAACAAGGGGCGCAACAAACTCAACGCGGCCTACGCCTTCGGCGGAGCCCCGCTGCTGGCCAGGACGGTCGAAGAGGTCACCGGGCTCCGCATCGACCACTACATGGAGGTGGGTTTCGCGGGGTTCGTGGACATCGTGGACGCGGTCGGCGGCGTCAACATCTGCGTCAAGCAGCCGCTCAAGGACCCCAAGGCCGGCATCAACCTGAAGAAGGGCTGCCAGGACATGGACGGTGGCACGGCCCTCGGCTACGTCCGCACCAGGGTCACCGGCGGCCTGCCCGACCTGGACCGGGCCCAGCGGCAGCGGCAGTTCTTCGCGGCCGTGGTCAAGAAGGCGTCCAGCCCGGGCACACTGATCAACCCGTTCCGCATGGTCCCCCTGGCCACCAGCGCGACCGACGCGGTCGTGGTGGACGGCGGCACCAGCGCGTTCAACCTGCTGTCGCTGGGGCTCGCCATGGGCGGCAACCCCATCACCACCAGCGTGCCCGTGACCCCCGCGAACGTTCCCGGGGTCGGGTCGGTGCTCCAATGGCAGCGGGAGAGCGCACTGCGCATGTTCAACGCGCTCGCGGAGGGCAAGCCGGTGCCGAAGGACGTGCTCAACTCCGGAGGGTGAGCGGTGGGGCCGGTACGGCGTGAGCCGTACCGGCCCGTTCCCGTCAGCTCCCGCCGCCGGCGGTGCCCACGATTACGCCCGTGGTCACCGTTACGATCACGACGGCGTTGATCGAGTCGATGGTCTTCTTGACGGCCGCGCCGGCCCACTCGCCTTCGGTGATCTCCTTGATCCGCTGCTTGTCCGCGTCGGGGAAGGCCTTGCGGTCGAGGCGGCACGCCTTGAGCAGGGAGAGGAGCACGGCCACACGCTCGTCGGGCTCGGCCCCGCCGAGGACGTCGGTCACGCGGGCGCGGACGGCCTGTTCGATGCTCGGGTCCCGCTCGGGGTAGCGGTTCAGGGGGATGAAGCCCAGCACCTTCACCCGTTCCTCGCTGAGCACTCCGCGCTCGGCGAGCCGGGTGAGCAGCCGTTGGCGCAGCTTGGACGTGTAGAACTTGTAGACCCACCAGTCGGGTTTGCGCTCGGTGCGCGATTCGGCGATCTTGGTCAGTGCGGAGTCCAGCTCGTCGTCCCCCACGGGCGTGGAGTCCTGAAGGACGACTTTCTTCCCTTCGAGGCTGACCCGTCCGAGGATGGCGAGTTCGGCCAGTACGGCACCGCCGAGCGCGGTATCCACCTGGGTCCCGCTGACCAGGGGCTTTCCTTCCTCCTCGCTATAGGCGAGGAGGAGCAGTTCCTCCGCAATCATCACGTTCACACCCCGAGCCTAGGCGATGGTGATCGATGGCGCCGGTTTCGACACCCGGGGCAAAGCCGCAGGCCGGGACGGCCGACCGCGGCCCTGATTTGCGACAATCCTGTACTCATGAGCATTTCTTCGGAACTCCACGCTATCGGCCGTCCCCTGCTCGACGCCCAACTCGCGCACCCCACGGTGCGGGGGATCGCCCACGGTGACCTGCCCGAGCCGGTGTTCCGGTCGTGGCTGGAGCAGGACTACCTGTTCCTGCACGACTACGTCCGCGTGTTCTCGCGGCTGGCCTGGCAGGCCCCGGCCGCCCACCTGGGCGACCTGGTCGACTTGGCCCACGCGACCTACCACGAGGAGCTGGATCTGCACAGGTCCCTGTCGGCGGAGTTCGGGGCCGACCTTGAAGGGGCGAAGAAGGGGCCGGCCTGCGAGGCGTACACGCGGTTCCTGCTGGAGTCGGCGGCGAACTACGCGGAGGGCCTCGCGGCGCTCTATCCGTGCATGTGGGGATACTCCACCCTCGGGCAGATCCTCGCCGAAAACCCGCCCACGGAACCGCGCTACCGCAAGTGGGTGGACACCTACGCCGACCCCGGGTTCGCCGCGCTGGCCGCCCGGATCGGGCAGATGATCGACGAGGCGGCGCCCGATCTCGAGCGGGCCAAGGCCCTCTTCACCGAGGGTGTCGCCCACGAGCTCGCGTTCTGGGATGTGCCGTGACCTGCGGTTAATGTGTGGGCATGCCGGAACTTCCTGAAGTGGAATCGCTTGTTGAGTTCCTACGGGAGCGCGCGGTGGGCCGTGCCGTACAGCGGGTCGAGGTCGTGGCCTTCCAGGCCCTCAAGACCGTCGACCCGCCCGTCACCGCGCTCGGCGGGCTCACGGTGACCGGAGTCTCCCGGCATGGCAAGTTCATCGACCTCGACATCGACGGGCTGCACCTCGTCATCCACCTGGCCCGCGCCGGCTGGCTGCGCTGGAGGGACGACCTATCCGGCGCCAAGCCCGTCCGCCCGGGCAAGGGGCCCCTCGCGGTGAGAGTACGGCTGGCGCCCGACGACGACGGCGCGGAGCCGGGGTTCGAGCTCACCGAGGCCGGGACGCAGAAGCGCCTCGCGGTCTATGTGGCGGCCGACCCCGCCTCGGTGCCGGGGATCGCGCGGCTGGGGCCTGACCCGCTGGGCGGGGACTTCACGCCGGAGCGGCTGGGCGGGCTGGTGGGCGGTAGCCGTACGCAGATCAAGGGGCTGCTGCGCGATCAGAGCGTGATCGCCGGGATCGGGAACGCGTACTCGGATGAGGTGCTGCACGCGGCGAAGATGTCGCCTTTCAAGGTCGGGGCGACGCTGACCGACGCGCAGATCGCCGGTCTGTACGAGGCGATCGTGACCACGTTACGCGAAGCGGTGGAACGGTCCAGGGGGCTCGCGGCCAAGGACCTGAAAGGAGAGAAGAAGTCGGGCCTGCGGGTCCACGGGCGCACCGGGGAGAAATGCGGTGTGTGCGGGGACGTTATCCGTGAAGTGTCGTTCGCCGACTCGTCGCTGCAGTACTGCCCCACGTGCCAGACGGGCGGGAAACCCTTGGCCGACCGGCGGCTTTCCAGACTGCTGAAATAGCACGCACCACCTCCGTTAGCTGGGACAATGGGGGCATGATGGTCCCAGAGGTCGATGTGCGAGCCGTTCCCGACGACGCCTACGTGCTTGATGTGCGCGAGCATGACGAGTGGCAGGCCGGGCATGCGCCGACCGCCGTCCACATCCCCCTCGGCGAGCTGCAGAGCCGTGTGGCGGAGGTGCCCAAGGGGGCCCAGGTCTACGTGATCTGCCGGGTCGGCGGGCGCTCGGCTCACGCGGCGGCCTGGTTGAACCACGGCGGATGGGACGCCGTCAACGTGGGCGGGGGCATGCAGTCCTGGGCCGCCGCCGGCCTCGCGATGGTGAGTGAATCCGGCGGGGACCCCGAAGTGATCTAGATGTGCCAGTGCGGAAGCGGGAATTCCGCTTTCGCCTGTCCGTCGGCGTGGCGTGCGCAACCGTTTTTCAGCGTGACGCGTTCTGGCGGGTTTTGCGCTCGCCACGCCCGGAACGGCGGAACAGCCAGAGGATTCCCTGGTGGACGGCGACGCCTACGGCGGCGGTCAGCGCTCCCCAGGCCGCGGCCAGCAGGAGCGGTCCCGTGGCATTCGTCTCGCCTGTGACCAGGAGATACGTCGGCCAGATGGCCGCTGCGGTGATCAGCGTGAACCGCCACCAGCGTCCCAGCAGCAGGCCATAAACGATCATGGTGACCATTATCACTTAAGCCTCCACGTGGATTGTCGTCAATGCCATCATGACTATTTGGGTGCGCATGTGCGCGTGGAAAATCGCCTCACGCTGGAATTGAATTTCTTGAGGCCCGTAACTCGATTTACGGACCATGTGTGAAGAAAGTCGAGGTCCGGGCTGCGCGGGGGTTCCCGCGCCCCTCGGTGGAGCGATCCGCACCCCTCCCTGTTGGCAGATGCCACCGATGGGGCATTATGGGCGCGCACAACGTACAACCCGCGGGAGCTCGGGGAACCGGGCTGAGAGGGTAGCTGAGCCGCTGCCGACCGCCTGAACCTGTCCGGATAATGCCGGCGTAGGGAGCGTGTGATGACGTCTGCCGTCATTGACCCCCAGCGTGACCCTCGACCTGACCCCCAGGGCTCGGAAGCGCCACTCACCCTCACCGATTCTCCGCCGAAAACGCTGGGCGTGCTCGACCAGAGCGCGTTCTGGGCCAACCTCGGGGTGAGCCTGCTGGGGTTCTCCGGCGCGTTGACGCTGGTGGACCCGCTCCAGGGCAAGCCGCTGACCTTCTCGGCGGCCATCGTGGCCGCGATCGTGGGCAGCCTGATAGGCACGGTCATGGTGGCCCTGGCCGCGATCCCCGGAGCGCAGACCGGGTGGCCGGCGATGGTGCTGCTCCGGGGACTGTTCGGGGCGAAGCTGTCCTATGTGCCGACCGTGCTCAACATCGTGCAGATGATCGGGTGGGGCGCGTTCGAGCTGTGGGTCATCGCCAAGGGCGCGGAGGCGATCTTCGGTACGGCGGTGCCGTACGCCGTGTGGGTGATCATCGGGGGCGCCGCCACGATCGCACTGACGATCTGGCCACTCGGGGCGATCAGGCTGCTACGGCGCTTCGTCACCATCGGGGTGGTCATCTCGATGGCGTGGCTGTCGGTGGCGCTGTTCCGGCAGGTGCCCTCGCTGTCGGGCGGGTCGTGGGAGGCGTTCGCGCCCGCGGTGGACTACGTGATCGCGCTCTCGGTGTCGTGGGTGCCGGTCGCGGCGGACTTCGCACGGCACTCGCGGTCGAGCGGGGCCGCGTTCACCGGCGTGGTCGGCGGCTACACGGTCGCGCAGGTGGCCTGCCTCGCGCTCGGCATCGTGGCGCTGTCGCTGGTCGGGATGGACACGGACAGGGTGTGGGAGGCGTTCGTGGCGGCGCCGCTCGGGGCGCTGTTCTTCGGGATCCTCGTGCTCAGGGAGACCGACCAGTCGTTCGCGAACGTCTACTCGACCGCGATGTCGCTGCAGAACCTGATGCCGAGGATCGACCGGCGGATCTTCTCCGTGGTGATCGGCGTGGTGATCACGGGTGCGGCGCTGGTGGTGGACGTCAACGACTACGCCGCGTTCCTCAGCGTGATCGGCGCGGTGTTCGTACCCATGTTCGCGGTGCTGGCGGTCGACTACTTCCTGCTCGGCGGGGCCAAGCGGTGGAATGCCGCCGAGGACGCGCCGTCGCGGTGGCTGATGCTGCTGCCGTGGCTGCTCGGGTTCGCCGCCTATTGGCTGACCACGTCGTCGATGACCCTTCCGTGGTGGGACGCGATGTGGACGGACGTGCGCGACGCCATCGGATTCACCAGGCAGAACTGGATGAACGGCGCGCTCGGGGCGTTCCTGGTCTCAAGCCTGGTCACGCTCGCGCTCGGCCTGGTCACGCGGGGGCGTGCCAAGCAGGTCGAGAAGGCCGGCTAGAGCGTGCCCTCCAGGCGCAGCAGGCGTTCCTTGGCGGCGATGCCACCCGCGTAGCCGCCGAGGACGCCGACGCCCTCGACCACCCGGTGGCAGGGCACGATCACGCACACCGGGTTGGCGGCCAGGGCGTTGCCCACCGCACGCAGGGCCTGCGGCCTGCCGATCCGGGCGGCGATCTCGCCGTAGGTCGTGGCCGTGCCGTAGCGCACCGTGGTCATGATCTGGAGCACCGAACGGGCGAACGGCGTCGCGAGCTGAAGGTCCACAGGCGTCGCGAAGGTCTGGAGCCGCCTGCCGAAGAAGGCGTCGAGCTCGCGGCGCACCGGGTCGAGACGGCGCGGGTCGGGCCCGATGAAGGTGCCCACCTCCCTGCGCACGCGCTCGAACACCTCGTGCTCGTTCTCGTAGCTGCAGGCCACGACGCCGCGCCCGGTCACTGCGAGCACCAGCGTCCCCACCAGGGTGTCCGTTGTGCCGAAGGCGATGTCCGGCCGGGACTTTCCCACGTAGTTGGGTGCGGTCACGCGCACCAGGGCATCGAGGTCGCCGGTTGACATTCCCCCACCCTCTCACCCCGTATCGGAGTCCTTCGCGCAGCGTAGCGGACCTACCATCACACATTGAAAGTGCCATGATCAGGCCACTTGAACCGGCAGTATGTGTATGTGGGTGTTCTCGATGGCCGACATTGACGACGGCATCGCCCGGGCGGTCCTTGCCAGTTCGCCCAACGCCGTTGTCGCACTCGATCGCGATCAGACCGTGCTCGTGTGGAACAACGCGGCTGAACGGCTGTTCGGCTGGACGGCGGAGGAGATGGTCGGACGCAGAGCGCCGATCGTCCCCGAAGAGCTGACCGCCGAGCACAACGCCGTCCTGGAGCGGGTGCGCACAGGCGGCCAGGTCTCGCTGCGCACCAAACGGTTCCGCCGCGACGGCACCCTGCTCGATGTGCGTGTCGACACCAGCGCCCTGAAGTACGGCAACGCCGTGATCGGCTACGTGAGCGTCCACCACCTCAGCCAGGACGAGGAGGCCGCCAGCCAGCGTGTCGCGCGCCGCGCCCATCTGGTCCGCAGGCTCACCGATGTCGTCGCCGACATCAACTCCGAGCGCGAGCTTCCCGCCGTCCTTGACCGCATCGCGGCCAGCCTTACCGAGCTTACCGGGGCCGACGCTGGTGGATTTGTCCTGATAGAAGGGGAGTTCCTCCGTCTGGTCAGCGGCTACCGGCTCCCGGAGGAACTACGCGGAGCCACCTCCGACCTGCGCACCAGCCTGGTCGACCGGCTGCTCCGCACCGGCAGGACCGTGATCCTGGAGACCGGGGAGCACGCCCACCTCGACCACCTGGTGTGGTCCAAGCTTCCCGGGCTGCACACGATCGCGCTCGGCCTGGCGGCGGTGGGCGGTCGCCCCTACGGTGCGCTCTACGCCCTCTTCGCCAAGGGCAAGGTCGGACACCTCCAGCTTGAGCTGCTCGAACTGCTCGCCGGACACGCGGGCATAGCCGTCGGCAACGCCATGGCCTACCAGGAGGCCGTACGGCAGCGCGCCCAGGAGCGGGCCGTCTTCGACGCCAGCGCCGACGGCATCGCCGTACTCGACCAACGCGGCAGGGTGCTGCGGTGGAACCCGGCGGCGGGGGAGCTGACCGGCTTTCCTGCGGACAAGGTCATCGGTGAGCCTCTGCCGTTCGAGCTCCCCGAACCAGGGCGGAAACTCACGTTCCAGCTTGAATCAGGGCGGTGGCTGGACGTGGTCAGCGCCGTGATCGAGGAGACCGGCGAAGTCGTCGTGGACTTCCGCGACGTCACCCGGGCGAAGGAGCTGGAGGAGGCCAAGGACCTGTTCCTCGCCACCACCGGGCACGAGCTGCGCACCCCCATCACTGTGGTGCGCGGCTTCGCCGGCATGCTCGCCTCGCGGTGGGACAAGCTCACCGACGAGGAGCGGCGCTCGGCCGTCCACGCCATCGCCGAGCGGGCCGAGTCCCTGGGCACGCTCATGGACCAGCTGCTGCTGGGGGCGCGGGCGGGAGCGGGCGAGCTGCCCATTCGCATCGAGAGCTTCGACCTCGCCAAGAAGGTGCACGCCGCCACGCTGGGGCTGCCGGGGCTGTCGGACAGGCACACGGTCGAGGTGGTGCTCCCGCCCGAGGGGCTGCCGCCGGTCGCCGGGGACGCGCTCGCCACGGAGATCCTGCTTGGGCAGCTCCTGGAGAACGCTTTCAAATATTCGCCGGATGGAGGTCTCATCCGAGTCAAGGCGTGGCCAGAGGACGGCAGGGTCGTCCTGGTTGTCGACGACGAGGGAATCGGGATCTCACCCTCGGATCGTGAACGGATCTTTGAACGCTTCGTTCAGGCGGACAGCGGGGACCGCCGGAGGTTCGGGGGAGTCGGCCTCGGGCTCTACATCGTGAGAAGCCTGGCACGCGCGCAGGGCGGGGAGGTTTCGGCCCACCCCAGGCCGGGCGGCGGCACGCGGATGAGGCTTGTTCTCGGCATTGCACCCACCCCGCCCTCAGCCTCGGAAGAGCGGCGTTCCATACTCGACTAGACGCTCCGAAAGAGTAACGAAGTGGTCACGGGAGGGCTCGTCTCTTGTCCAATGTGCACAAGCTGTAATTGGGACCCGGTTTCCATGGCCATCGAACGGGGCATTTCGGTCGTACTGGAGTGTTCATCACGGGGAACGGGGAGGTGAGTACGTCGAGCGTCGTCCTGCTTCCGTACGCGCCGTCCAGCGTTGCCGTCGCACGCCAGCGCCTGTGCACTGAGCTGCAGCAATGGGGAGTCTTCGCGACCGCGGTGGATGACGCGGTGCTGGTCGTGAGCGAACTTCTGAGCAACGCCCTGAGGCACGCGCACCCCCTGCCATCGGGCGAGATCAAAGTCTCCTGGCGCTGGACCGACGGGCAAGTAGAGGTCGCAGTGAGTGACGGAGGGGCGGCCACAGAGCCGAGGGCCGGAAGGCCCACTCTCTCCTCTCTCGGCGGCCGTGGACTCGGCATAGTGGAGTTTCTGGCCGAGCGCTGGGGCGTTAGGCATGACGGTGAGGTGACCACGGTGTGGGCGGTTCTACCGGCCCCCCACCCCGTGGACCACAATCACCACAACGGCCACAATGGCCATATTCCAGATTCTGGCCTGTCCGCTTCTCTGTATGAGGCCCGCTGACGCCGGAGAATCAGGCGGCCTGCGGAGCCCTGTAAAGCAGCCCCCGCTCCGCAGCCGTCCACGCGCTGGAGGCCAGCACATAGAGCGCCGCGCCAAGCGGGATGAAAGCGGCGAACAGTACGGTGCCGAAGGACATCATCGGCAGGATCCGGCGCATCGGTTGGGGGACCTCATCGGTCAACGACCGCTTGGTGATGCGTGACATCGACCACGCGACAAGCGCCAGCAGTACGAACAGTGCTACGAGAACCGCAACGGGCACACTGAACACACCATGGATCGCCACGATCCCGGCGACACCCTCGCCGAGCGGCGCGCCGAACAGAGTGTGGCCCATCGACATCGCCGGGCCCGTGGACACCCGGTAGAGCAGCCAGAAGAACGGCACCTGCGCCATCATGGGCAGGCACCCGGCGAACGGCGAGACACCCTCCCTCACGTGCAGGGCCGCGAGTTCCTGCTGGAGCCGCTCGGGATTGCGCTTATGCCGTTCCATCAGCGTGCGGCGCATGGGGGCGATGCGCAGCTTGGCCCGGTGCGCCCGGACGTTCATCAGCGTCAACGGGAGCAGGAGCACACGGACACCGAGCGTGAAAAGCACGATCGCGAAGGCTGTGGCGTTGACGCCGACCAGCGGGGTGAGCGGGGCGGCGACGCCCGTGAGCAGGTGCGAGGTGAAGCCGACGACGGTGTCGAACATCGAGGACAGCGGGGACAGCGAGGACAGCGAGTCGAACATTGAGCTGGACATCGAGCTGGACATCGAGCTGGACATCGAGCTGGACATGGCGGAAAGCCCTTCTGCCGGGGAAGAGGATGAGCTGGCAGAAGCGCTCGCGCAGCAGACGGGCTACGCGAGCGCGGGGCTCGCCGATGGCGCTCGGGGCCGGGGACGGCCCGCTGCGTCCGGATCGGTCTGGCGGATCGTTCGGCCGCGCCGCGCTCGATCGCGCGCCGACAGAGGGTGCCACGGGCCGAACCCGGCCGCACCTCGCGGGAAGACCATGGTGAGGCTGAGCAGGAACACGCCCAGCCCCGCGACGGCGGCGGCCACGACCGCGTTTTTGAGATCGCCGTCAAACCCCGCGATCCAGAGGACCGCGGAGATCAACGACAGGTACGGCACGGCTGCGGCCGACTACTTCTTCGAAAACTTGCCGACCAGGGTGACGCCGGCCACGACCACCAGAGCGATGACCACGAGGACGAAGAGGAACTTGAGCGTCGCGAACAACGCCGGGATGAGGAACCCGAACAGGAGGTAGAGCGCGAGAAGTCCGCCGAGGACGGCGAGAAGGATACGTCCCATACGGATTAACGTACTTGCCGCTTCGGGTTCGCGCGAAGGAGCGGCACCCCTGATCTTTCCCTGACTTCCCCGAGGGATCCAAGGCGAGTCTGGGACGGCGGGCCTGGACGGCGCGGGCCTGGACGGCGCGGGCCTGGACGGCGCGGGCCTGGACGGCGCTCCGGACCGTGCTTGGGACGGCCGTTGTGTACGGCGGTCGGCTGGGCTTGCCGGTCCTCCCCGGAATCTGACCGTCGGGGGGAGCCGTCGGGGGGAGTCGTCTGGGGGATGGGCCCGGGGAGGGGGACCCGGGGTTTGCGGTCGGCCGGATCAACCGGCGCTAGTGGGTGTGGAAGGTTTCGCTCATGGCCCTGAAGGTCGGGCACGGCCAGCGCCACATGCAGCTTCGGCAGCGCAGGATCGGATGGGCGGTGTCGCTGGTGATGCCGCCCGCGTCTCGGGGTTGGTGGAGGTCGAGCATGCGGAGGCCGAATTCGGCGAACCCCAGCAGGTTCTCCCTCGCGTCGGAGAGGAAGTCGAGGTCTTCGATCGACAGGCGTGTGTGGACGGGGACGAAGCCCTCCCGGTTGACGAGTGGGCGTAGGCGGTGGGACTGCTCACGCCACGAGGAGGCCTTCTCTGAGCGGATCACGATGCACTCCAGCCGCTCGCGCATGTGGCGGCGTTCGGGGTCTTCATCGGGCAGGTCATTGATCATTTGACTGTCGGCCCGGTGGTTCCGCCGTGGACGGCACGGTGAGTGCGGTGTACAGAGACGGAACATTCAGGCCATACCCCCCTTTCCGGCCAGGCCGGTGTCGCATAGTGTCAAGCTTTGCGTACTCAGGGTTTTCGTGGAGTCGAAACCGGGGACAAAAGGCCGACGACTCCACAGGGGGCGTGTTCTACCGGAGAACGTGACCCCGGGCCCCCGCGACGCTAGTGTGCCCGCTGTGGAGCTCAAGGTTTCGACTCGATCACACGCCGACCATGCCGTCATGGCCATCGCCGGCGAAATCGACCTTTACACGGCGCCTCGCCTGCAGTCCGAGTTCACCAGGCTCCTGCAGGAGGGCCCGACCCGGGTCGTCATCGACATGTCCGCGGTGGACTTCTGCGACTCAACCGGCATGAACGTCCTGCTGTCCGCGCTCAAACGGCTCAGGGAACGCGGCGGTGCGCTGGAAGTGGCCGCGCCGCGCCCTGCCGTACGCAAGATCCTGCAGGTCACCGGGCTGGACTCGGTGTTCACCGTGCACGACGCCGTGCCCGAGGAGCTGTTGACGGCGGAGCCCAAGGGATGAGCGAGCGCTCGGGCAGGGAGCCCTCAGACGCTGGGTCGTCAGACACAGGGTCGTCACGCGCGGGGTCGTCAGGCTCGGGGCCTTCGGATGCGAGGTCTTCGGAGGCGGGGGCCCCGGGCAGGGACTCCTCAGGCGTGAAGTCCTCCGGCACGGGGACCTCAGGCAGGAGGTCCCCCCGCGGGGAGTCCTCAGGCAGGGAGTCCGCCGCACCGGCGACCCAGTCCGAGTCCGCGTCCGCGTCCGCGTCCGTGTCCGAGCCTGCGACCGAGGGCCTGCCCGAGCCGGTCTCCAGGGGCTCGGCGGAGCCGGCCGTGCGGCCGGACACCGCGGTGATCATCCCGGCCAAGGACGAGGGCGAGCGCATCGGCGCGACCGTCGCTGCGGCGCTCGCGCTGCCCGGGGTGGACCTCGTGGTGGTGGTGGACGACGGGTCCATCGACCAGACCGGGCGGGTGGCCAGGGCCGCGGGGGCACGTGTCGTACGGCACTCGCGCAACCGGGGCAAGGCCGCCGCGATGGAGAGCGGGGCCGAGGCCGTACGCCTGCTCGACGGTGAGCGCTCTCGTCACCTGCTGTTCCTCGACGCCGACCTCGGCGAGACGGCGGGCGCGGCGGCGGCGCTGATCGAGCCGGTGCGGGCGGGCCGGGCCGACATGACCATTGCGATCTTCGCCAACCGGGTCAAGCTCGCGGGCCACGGATTCGTCGTCAAGCTCTCGCAGGACGGCATCAAGCGGGCCTGCGGCTGGGAGGCCACCCAGCCGCTCAACGGCCAGCGGTGCCTCACCCGGGCCGCGTTCGAGGCCGCCCAGCCTCTCGCGCACGGGTTCGGCGTGGAGACCGGGCTCACCATCGACCTCGTACGGCAGGGCTTCCGTGTCGCCGAGGTCGAGGTCGACATGGCCCACCGCGCGACCGGCACCGACTGGCGTGCGCAACTCCACCGGGCCAAGCAGTTCCGCGACGTGGCCCGGGCGCTCGCCCTGCGCGAACCCGCGGTGGCCGAGGGGCTCGCCCGCGTGCGCGAGCGCCTGTCCCGCTGACCGGCCGACCTGACCTGCGGCCTTGACCTGGCGGCGCCCGGGCTCGGAGTGGTCGGCGGGTGTGCTGGAATTTCCGGGTGACTCAGGTGCGGTCGGTCGGCGTGCCCCCGGGGCGCTTCCAGCCCTGGAGGCCGGAGACGCTCGGGCTCCTCGCCATGATCGCCATGGGGGCGTCGGTCCTCATGACGGTGGCCATCGGGCTGCTCGGGCCCTCCGCCATGGTGCCGAGGCCGCCGGGGCCGGCCTGGCATCCGCCGTACTGGCTGAACGCCGCGCCCCCGCCCCACCTGGTGGTGGGCGTGGCCGCGGCGTCGATCGTGCTGGGCGCCCTCGGGCTGGGGGCGGCGCTTTCGGCCGCGCGGCGCGGCGGGCTGGCGGGCGCGCGGTGGTTCCTCGTCGCGGGATGCGCGGCGGTGGGGCTGCTGGCGCTGCTGCCGCCGTCGGGATCGTCCGACCATCTGAACTACGCGGCCTATGGGCGGATCGCGGCACTCGGGCTCGACCCCTATGCGATGTCGGCCGCCGACCTGCCGCACGACCCGGTCGCGGGCGCCGTCGAGGAGTGGCGCACGACGACCAGCGTCTACGGTCCGGCGGCGACAGCCGTACAGGCCCTTGCGAGCGCGGTGGGCGGCGAGAGCGTGCGGCTCACGGTGTTCACGCTGGCCTTGGTGAACGCGGCGGCGTTCATCGGCACGTCGCTGCTGATCCACAGGTTCACCCGCGGTGACCTCCGGGCCACGCTGCTGTGGGCGGCCAACCCTCTGCTGATCTACCATCTGGCCGCCGGCATGCACATCGACACGCTCGCGATCGCGTGCGTCTGCGCGGCGCTGGTCGCCGGGGCGTACGGCGCGGGCCGCGGCGGTGCCGGGCTCCCCGCCTACCGGCACGCCGGGTCGGGCGTGCTGCTCGGGCTGGGCATCGGCGTCAAGATCAACACTGGGTTGGTGTCCCTGGGGCCGGCCTGGGAGCTGCGGCGCAGGCCGGGCAGCCTCGCGCTGGTGGCCGGGGCGGCCACGCTCACTGTCGCCGGGCTCTACGCGCTCGCCGGGCGCCACGCGTTCGACCAGGTGAGCGCGGCGGGCAAGATGGTGTCCCTCGCGACCCCATGGAGCCTGGTCAAGCGGTGGCTCCAGCTCGTGTTCGGGTCCGGCGCGTACGCCCTGTGGATCCAGATCGGCTCATTGCTGTTGCTGGTGGCGCTGGCATGGCTCCTGTTCCGCGTGCTGCGCGACACGGCGGGCCGGGCGACCACGGTGTCGGCCGTGATGGTGGTGGCGTGGCTGCTGGCCGCGCCGTACGCGCTGCCCTGGTATGACGGGCTGGCCTTCGCGCTGGTCGCGCTCGTGCCGGCCACCGCGCTCGACGGGTTCCTGGTCGCCCGGCTCGCTGTGCTCTCCCTGGCGTACCTCCCGGCCAGAGCCGTCGGCCAGCCGCCCGATCTATGGTGGCTGACGGAAGTGGTTAGGAAAGAGGTGGTTCCTGCACTTCTACTGGCCTTGACGGCTGCTCTGCTGGGGTGGGCGGTTCGAGCTGGAGCGCTCGCACGCACGCGGCGAGCGTCAACGGCACCGCCACCGTAAGGGCCATGGCCGGGATCGCGATGCCCGAGTCGTTGATCAGAAAACCGGTCAGCTCGCACGTCAGCGCGCCGAACAACCCCGCCCGCAGCGCGGGGGCACGCCCGTAGGCCCTGCTCAGCGCCGACGCGCCCCACCGCGACGGGCGGCCCAGCACCAGGAACAGGAAGGCCAGGGCCACCAGCGACAGCAGCGTGAGCTGCCAGTTGCCGAGCGTCCCCAGCATGGCCGACAGCTTGCGGCCGACGACCGTCAGCGCCTCGCCGTTCATCACCTGCTGGACGAACGTGCCGAGATGCGTGCGCTGCTCCGCCGGGCGGAGCCAGTCGGCGAACGCGATCGCCCCGATGAGTACGGCACCGCCGACCCCGACGGCGACCAGCCTGCCGACCGATACCCGGCGCCCGCTCACCATCAGCATGAAGACCGCGAACCCCAGCACGAACGCCGGAACCCCGCCGAAGTCCGCCCCCCACCCGGGCCACCCGTCGGCGAAGATCGCCAACCCGCCGTAGCCGAGTGCGATCACCATACCGAGCACACGGCGGCCCCGATCCATGAGGAACTGGGTGATTCCCGCGAGGAACAGGATCGTCCCGGTGGAGAAAACGGCGAAGGCGATGTTGCTGAAGCCGTAGAACCGCCCCCCGGTCACCGGCTCGTATCCCGTGACCGCGTTCACCTGGAGCGTCGACCCCGTCATGACGTCGAGCAGCAGCGCCACCGACGTCACGCCCGCCACGACCGCCATCGGGCCGAGCACGTGCCTCCGCCACGGCCCCGCGAACGCGAGCCCCATGATCGCCGCGGAGAGCCCGTTGATGGTGGCGATCAACGCGACCATAGGCGCCCCCGTGCTCCACCACGGGACGAACTGAGCCAGGAACGTCGACACCGCGACGGCCGCGCTGCCCACGGCGACTATCTGCGTCGCCACCAGCGTGCCGGGCCTTCTCCACAGTCTGAACGCCAGCGCGGCGGCGCCGTAGAACAGCAGCTGCACGCCCACGAACACGCCGAAGAACGGCCCGCGCACGTCGCGCAGCACCTGGCTTGCGAGGTCCTCCTCGGCGAGGGCACGCGCGGGGCCCGCGACGGCGGCGTCGCCGGTCTGCCAGACCCGCCCCACCGTGCCGGCCGGGGCCGGGAGTCCGAGCGCGTTGAGGGCCGTGACGGTGAGGTCGGTGTTGGTGACCAGCCCCTGCTGCCGGGTGGAGGAGGCGGTGAGGAAGCCCTTGTACGGTGGCCCGGACGGCGAGACGCCGTCCGCGATGGCCACGTGCAGGCGGGCCGTGGCCGAGGCGTCCGACAGGCCGGCCACAAGCACAGTGGTGTCCCGGGGGAGCCGGTCGAGCAGCAGGCCCACCTCGCGGTCGGCCGCCGCCGCGGCGGCCCGCCTGGCCTCCGCGGGGACGGCGGCGGAGTTGTCGCCGGAGTTCACCACCTGGGAGAACCAGGTCTGGGTGAGGGCGTCGGCCTCCATCGCGATCAGGCGGTAGGCGGACAGGTCGCCGAGGTCGCGTCCGCTGTCGGCCACCGTCGCGGAGTATCTCCCGACATTTCCGGACCTGTCTGCGGCGCCGATGGCCGCTCCCGGCCCGATCGCCGCCACCTTCCCGCCGCTGTCCACCACGGCCTGCCCCAGCAGACCCGGGACCGCGCGGTAGGAGGTGTCCGCGTTGAACCCCACGAAGTCCTGCCAGGCGAGAACCGTCGCCCCGCCGTCGCCCGCCGGCTTCGGTGGCACCGGCAGGATGCACCCCACGGGCGTCTCCGGCGCCCCCGCCCGCTGCCCCGCCGACACCGTCAGCCACCCGGCCAGCGGGCAGGTGATCGAGCGGTTGGGCGCCGGTATCGCCCGCGTCGACAGCGACGCCGACCCGCCGCGTTCCGCCAGCGCCGCCAGGCGCGGGGTGTTGGCGGGGTCGATGTCCTTCCAGGTCAGGCCGGGCACGCCGATCAGGGCCACCCGGGCCGCCGGAGGCGGCTGCTGCGCTGCGGCGGCTTTCGCCATGCCGGAGAACGGGCCGGAGAACGGGCCGGAGAACGGGCCGGAGAGGGGCAGGAAAAGCATGGCCAAGGTGGTCAGGGCGGTCAGGAGCACGGAGGCGAGCATGGAGGCGATCACGGAGGCGGATATGGACGCGGATATGGAGGCGGGCACGGAAGTGGGCACGGAAGTGGGCACGGAAGTGGGCACGGCGGCCGGCCGACGTGCCCACGTCGGCATATGGTCGTGCGTCGCGCTCATCCGGTCCCCCTCATGTCCTCATCTCGATCGGCTTCCCCGTCTGCCACCGCCCCACGGTAACGTGCCACGTCGTGACGACCGCGAAGACGACCGCGCCCCCGGCCGGGACCACCAGGCCCCGCGTGCCCCTGTGGATGTGGCCGATCGCGCTGCTGCTCGTCGGCCTGGCGGTGGAGCCGCTGGTGGCCCACTGGTTGACCAATCCCGACGACCAGCGCCTGGTCGATCTCGATGTGTACCGTACCGGCGGCCAGGCGGTGCTCGAAGGCCGCGCGGTCTACGACTTCGTGACGCCGGCGCCCCAACTGCTGCCGTTCACCTATCCGCCGATCTCGGCGCTGCTGGCCACGCCGCTCGCCGCGATGTCGTGGCCGGTAGCCCAGTGGGTGTGGACGGTCGGGGTGTTCGCCGCGCTCGCCGTGGCGGTGGCCTACGCGTTCCGGCCGATGCTGGAGCGCGCCGGGCGGGCCCGTGCCGTACTGCTCCCGCTGCTCTTCGCGTTGCTCACGGTGATGTGCACCTATCTGATGCCGATCCGGGATCAGGTGAGGTTCGGCCAGGTCGACATCCTGCTCGTCGCGCTCTGCCTCGCCGATTGCGTGGCGCGTCGCCCGCTGTGGCCGCGGGGGTTCCTCATCGGGCTGGCCACCGCGGTGAAACTCACGCCCGGCGTGTTCCTGATCTATCTGCTCATCGCCGGTTTCAGCGGAACCGGCGACCCCGAGCGGACTTCGCGCACGCGTCAGGCGCTGTACACCGCGGTCATCACCGCCACCCTGCTCACCGTGCTCCCGTTCGCGGTGATTCCTCATGACTCGTGGGACTTCTGGTTCTCCGCCCTGCTCGATCCTGGTCGCGTGGGCGCCAACAACGCCACCACCAACCAGTCCATGCGCGGCATGCTGCTCCGGCTCTACCTTCCCGACACGCTCACCTCCCTGATCTGGCTCGCCCTGCTGGCCGTCATCGGGTGGTACGGCTTCCGCTACGCCCGCCGCGCCTTCCTGGACGGCGACACGCTGACCGCCGTGGCGTTGGTCGGGCTCATGGCCGTACTGCTGTCGCCCGTGGCCTGGATCCACCACCTCGCGTGGGTCGTGGTGGTGCTCGGGGCGATCGTCGGGAACGGGACGGACCCGGTGCGGGTGCGGGTCGCTGTGGGGGTCTGGCTGTATTACGTGGTGCCCATCCCGTGGTGGGGGGTCAGCCTGAGGGCTGCGGAGATACCGGTGATTAGTCCGGTTCTGGGGAAAATTGTTCAGAACGCCTATGGCTTGGGGGCTATGGTCCTGGTCTTCCTGCTGGGCGTCTGGCTTCGGACACGCGGGAAATCTCCTCACGAGATCGTGACCAACTGATTACCCTGTGTGGTGTGCTCGTTACTGTTTGGGTGATCGTGGGCATTGTCGCCGGCGTGACAGGCGTCGCGATCGGATACTCGGCGCTGCGCCAGGCGCGCGTCGCCGTCGAGGACTGCCAGCGCCTGCACGCCCGTCAGGCGGCCGAAGGGGCGGGCGATCTGAAGGCCGTCCGCGATGTCGCGGTCTGCCGCTACGACGCCCTGGAGGAGATGACCGGGCGCCTGTCGTTCTCCGTCGCCCTGCTCAACGGGTTCGGCGACGGCATCGTGCTCACCTCCATCAACGGGCGGTCGGAGACCCGCACCTACGTCCGCTCTCTGGTCGGAGGCAAGAGCACGCAGGAACTTTCCCCCGAAGAGGAACAAGTCGTGCGGGCCGCCCGACTGGGCCTCGGCCCCGAGATAGAGCCCCGACGATCGCAGCGGTGATCTCTAGTACCGCACACAGCGGGCGACGCGCAAGCTAGCCTGTAAAGATGAGGAAACTCGCCTACCTGGGACCCGAGGGCACCTTCAGCGAGGAAGCCCTGCGCATATTGGCTCCCGACGCCGAACGCCTGCCGTGTTCCAACGTCGCCGCGGCACTTGACGCCGCGCGGCGCGGCGAGGCCGAAGGAGCGGTCGTTCCGCTGGAGAACTCACTCGAAGGCGGCATCACCTCCACCCTCGACGAGCTGGCCTGGGGCCAGCCACTGATCATCGTCGCCGAGCTGCTGCTCCCGGTCAAGTTCTCCTTGCTCGCCCGTCCCGGCACCGAGCTCGGCCAGATCAAGCGGGTCATCACCCACCAGGCCGCCCACACCCAGTGCCGCGCGTTCCTCGCCCGCGAGCTGCCCGACGTCCACGTCATCGCGGCGGCCTCCACCGCCGCCGCCGCGCAGGAGGTGTCGCTGCCCGGCTCGCCGTACGACGCGGCCATCGGCGCCGCCATCGCCGGAGAGCACTACGGCCTCATCGAGGTCGCCTCCGACATCGGAGACCGCTCCGACACGGTGACCAGATTCGTCCAGGTCACCCGGCCCGGCCCGCTGCCCAAGCCCACCGGCGCCGACCGCACGTCCCTCGTCGCCTACCTCGCCGAGGACCACTCCGGGGCGCTCCTCGACATGCTCAGCCAGTTCGCGACCCGGGGCATCAACCTCACCCGCATCGAGTCCAGGCCCACCGGCGACGGCATCGGGCAGTACTTCTTCCACTTCGACTGCGAGGGCCACGTCTTCGAGTCGCGCGTCGGAGAGGCCCTGTCCGGGCTCCACCGCGTCTGCGCCGACGTCCGCTTCCTCGGTAGCTACGCGCGCGCCGACGGGCTGTCCCCGCAGATCCGCAGGGGCACCGCCGACCACGAGTTCGCCGAGGCCGCCGAATGGCTCGACCGCATCCGCGGGGACGGCGCGTAAGACGCGCGGCATCGGCGGTGCGCGGGGCTGGTGTGCCGGGTGCCGCGTAGGCGGCTGTACCGGGCGCTGTACTGGCCGCTGTGCGAGGGCTCACTCGGGGCTATTGAGGGCGCGAAGCAAGGAGCTTCGTCGGTAGCCTTTGTGGTGTGATTGACCTGCGTACCCTTCGTGAGCACCCCGACCGCCTGCGCGAGTCGCAGCGCGCCCGGGGAGAGGACGACTCGATCGTCGACACGCTGCTCGCCCTCGACGAGCGCCGCCGCGGCGCGCTCAACGGCTTTGAGAAGCTCCGCGCCGAGCAGAAGATCGTCGGCAAGTCCGTCTCTCGTGCCTCCGGGGACGAGAAGGTGGCGCTGCTCGACCAGGCCAAGGAGCTCGCCGCCCGGGTCAAGAGCGCCGAAGGCGAGTCCGAGCGGCTCGGCCGCGAGCTCGACGAGCGGCTCGGCGCGGTGCCCAACCTCGTGGAAGAGGGCGCCCCATACGGCGGCGAGGACGACTATGTGGTGCTTGAGGAGATAGGCGAGAAGCCGATCTTCGACTTCGAGCCCAAAGACCACCTGGCCCTCGGCGAGGCCCTCGGAGCGATCGACACCGAGCGCGGGGCCAAGGTCTCGGGCGCGCGCTTCTTCTATCTGACCGGGGCCGGGGCGAGGCTCCAGCTCGGGCTGCTCAACCTGGCCATGAACACCGCCATCGACAACGGCTTCACCCCGATGATCACCCCGGTGCTGGTCAAGCCCGAGGCGATGGCCGGCACCGGGTTCCTTGGCGCCCACGCCGGCGAGATCTACCGGCTGGAGGCCGACGACCTCTACCTGGTGGGCACCTCCGAGGTGCCGCTCGCGGCCTACCACGCCGACGAGATCCTGGACAGGGGGGCTCTGCCGTACCGCTATGCCGGATGGTCGTCCTGCTTTCGCAGGGAGGCGGGCTCCTACGGCAAGGACACGCGGGGCATCATCCGCGTCCACCAGTTCGACAAGGTCGAGATGTTCTCCTACTGCCGTCCCGAGGACGCCCATGAGGAGCACCTGCGCCTGCTCGCCTGGGAGAAGGAGATGCTGTCCAAGGTCGAGCTGCCGTACCGCGTGATCGACATCGCGGGGGGCGACCTCGGCGCGTCGGCCGCGCGCAAGTACGACTGCGAGGCGTGGATCCCCACCCAGGGGCGTTACCGCGAGGTGACGTCCACCTCCAACTGCACCGACTTCCAGGCGCGCCGCCTCAAGGTGCGCTACCGCGATGAGGACGGCAAGCCCCAGTTCGTGGCCACCCTCAACGGCACGCTCGCCACGACGCGGTGGATCGTCGCGATCCTGGAGAACCACCAGCAGGCCGACGGCTCCGTCGTCGTCCCGAAGGCCCTGCGGCCCTACGTGGGGCTCGACGTCCTTGAGCCTGTGAAGAAGTAGCCGGTGGCCGCCTCGTCCGTTCCTGGGCCGTCCTGGGGGCGGGCAGGCGGCTCCAGCCGTACGGCCATGGGCCCGCTCGTGCCGTGAGCGGCCGCTTGTGCCGCGTGCGGCCCGCAGTCGGCCTGTGCCGCGTGCGGCCCGCTCGTGCCGGCTGCGGCTCGGCAACGCAAAGACGGGGCCCGCGGAACGCGGACCCCGTCTTTGGGTAGGCAATGTCAGATGGCGCGGACCTGCGAGGCCTGCGGACCCTTCTGGCCCTGCGTAATCTCGAACTCGACGCGCTGTCCGTCCTCGAGACTCCGGTAGCCACTGCCCTGGATCTCGGAGAAGTGCACGAACACGTCTGGTGCACCGCCGTCCGGGGCGATGAAGCCGAAGCCCTTTTCAGCGTTGAACCACTTGACGGTTCCCTGAGCCATTCAAGCTCTCCCTCAGGATAAATCCATGGGACCCACACCTTGTGAATCCCGGTGTGTCGTACAGCGGGCCCCCGGTGGCTCAGACAGTCAAGCTGGTTTTCACTACGGGATCAGCTAATACAACGCCATCACATCTAACACCATCGGGCGCGTGGGTGTTCCCCTGACGAGGAAGATTTCTGGAGAGCGCGCGCACAGTGCAGACTAGAAGCAGACTAGAACTGTTATGTCCCAGCCACGTCTTGTAGCCACCGACCTGGATGGCACCGCTCTGCGCTCCGACGGCACTGTGTCCGAGCGCACTGCTGCCGCGTTTGCCCTGGTAGAAGCCGCTGGGTCCGCGCTTGTCTTCGTCACGGGAAGACCCCCGAGATGGATGAGCGAAGTGGCCGCGGCGGTGCATCACCGGGGGCTCGCGATCTGCGCGAACGGTGCCCTCATCTATGATCTACACACCGAACGGATCGTTGAGTCTCATCTCATCGAGACAGTGATACTCGAAGAGGTCGTGGCGCGCCTGAGAAGGAGCGTTCCAGAGCTCGCGTTCTCTGTTGAGTACGAAGGCGGTTTCGCGCACGAGTCAAGCTTCAGGCTGGGGCGTTGGGACGCCTCCGGGCTCGACGGTGTCCATGTGGAGGCGGCGGGGCTGCTGTCCCGTCCCTGCGCCAAACTCTTAGCGCTTCATCCGGAGATGGACCCAGACCTACTCCACGGCACGATCTGCGAACTTGTGGGAGATCTGGTCACTCCGACCCATTCGAGCGGCCGAGCGCTGATTGAGATGAGTGCTCTGGGTGTGACGAAAGCGTCTGCCCTTGCGGGGTTCGCCAGCCGCAATCGCATCAAGTCCCACGAAGTCGTGGCTTTCGGTGACATGCCGAATGATTTGCCGATGCTTGAGTGGGCGGGCGTCTCGTACGCCGTGGCCAACGCCCACCCCGACGTGTTGGCCGCGGTCCACCACGTGACCGCGGCCAACAACGACGACGGCGTCGCCCAAGTGCTCGAAGAGCTCTACAGCGGCGAGAGGGGCGCTCCAGGGCTCTCAAGCGGGCTGTAGGGCCTTCCTGCACCTTCAGGGCTTCTGCGGGCGCCTACGGGGGCTACAGGTGCGGGCGCCTACGGGGGCTACAGGTAGGGGCCCGAGCTGCGGGGCTGCTCGTCGTGGCCCGCCATGCCCCCGGGCAGGGCGCGCCGCATCTGCTCAAGCTGGGCGCGAGCGGCCATCTGCTGGGCGAAGAGCGTGGTCTGAATGCCGTGGAACAGCCCCTCCAGCCACCCGACGAGCTGGGCGTGCGCGACACGCAGCTCAGCCTCGCTCGGAGGAGCGTCGTCGCCGTTGGTGAAGGGCAGGGAGAGCCGCTCCAACTCGTCGACGAGCTCAGGCGCCAGACCGTCCTCCAACTCCTTGATCGAGCTCTCGTGGATCTCTCTCAAGCGCTTGCGGCTGGCCTCGTCCAGAGGCGCGGCACGGACCTCTTCAAGCAACTGCCGGATCATGCTGCCGATGCGCATCACCTTCGCCGGCTGCTCCACCAGGTCGGTGATGGCGCGCTCGTCCTGCTCGTGGTTGTCGTCGGCCGTCAGACCCTCGGGGCCCACGACCACGACGTGCGGGGTGCTCTGGTCAGGGTTCATTTGGTCGTCACCGCTTCATGTCCTCGGTCATCAGGTTCAACCTAGCTCACCGAACGAGAAGGATTTTGCCGATGTGTTGGCCGTTCTCAAGCAACCTGTGCGCCTCGGCGGCCTCCGCGAGCGGCACCGTCGCCTCCACGACCGGGCGTACGGCACCGGCCTCGATCAGCGGCCACACGTTGTCCTTGACGCCCCTCACGATCACCCCCTTCTCGTCGACCGGCCGCGCACGCAGCGTGGTGCCGTGGACGGAGGCGCGCTTGGCCAGCAGCGCTCCGAGGTTGAGCTGCCCTCGCGTGCCGCCCTGCAGGCCGATCACGACCAGCCGCCCTCCGGAGTTGAGGGCCGCGACGTTGCGCTCCAGATATGGCCCGCCGATTATGTCGAGAATCACATCGGCCGTGACCTTCTCCGCGAAGTCCTCGGTGCGGTAGTTCACGACTTCATCGGCGCCGAGTTCCAGGCACCGGGCGAGTTTCTCGGGGGAGCCGGCCGTTGCGACGACGCGGGAGCCGTACGCCTTGGCGAGTTGGATCGCCATGGTGCCGATGCCGCTCGCGCCTCCGTGCACCAGCAGGGTCTCGCCTTTGCGCAACCTCGCCGTCATGAACACGTTGGACCAGACGGTGCATGCGACTTCGGGCAAACCCGCAGATTCAATCTCCGACACGCCATTCGGCACCGGGAGAACCTGCTGCCACGGCACCGCGACCCGCTCGGCGTATCCGCCTCCGGCCAGCAATGCGCAAACCCGGTCACCGGGCTCGAATCCCAGCACGTCGGGTCCCGCCTCGGCGACGACTCCCGAGACTTCCAGCCCCGGGTACGGCGAAGTGCCGGGAGGAGGATCGTAAAATCCCTTACGCTGAAGCAGGTCGGCCCGGTTAACAGCAGAGGCGGTGACCTCGATCAGGACTTCTCCCCGCGCAGGCCGCGGATCCGGCACTTCTCGCCACGACAAGACCTCAGGTCCGCCGGGCTCGGTGATGACGATGGCACGCATGTGATCCAACGTAGTCGTCCTGCGAAGTTGCCGGTTGACTGCAATGGTTGGAACACGGGGCGTTAATCTGCATTGTGTTTGCTACCCCTTTATGTCCACCCCGAGGGGGAACACGGGTGCCAAGACACGATCGCGAGGATCCTCATTCTCTAGAGGAGCAACTCGCCTGGCTCGACGCCATCAAGGAGAACGAGGAGACGCCCACCGCGGTGACCGTCAGCGCCGTGGAGACCTCCTCGGCGTCTCCCTACCCGAAAGATCCCTGGCTCGCCGTCCCCTCAGGGCCCGACCCGTCCCCGCCGCTCTTCCGCGCGGCCGTCGACTCGATTTACGGGCCGGCCGGATCCGTGGCTCCCCCCGCGCCCACCTCGAACGTCGGCACAGCCGGCACAACCGAGACGAACGCGACGAACACGGCCAACACGGCGAACGTGACGAATGCGGCGAAGGTGGACGAGGACCAGGCCGACACCGCCACCTGGCGGGGCCCGGGGCCGGCGGACCCGCCCGCCGCCGAGCGCCCGGGGCCGTTCACGCTTCCCTCCACGGGCATGGGACAGGACAACGACGCCTTCCTCGCGCCGCTGAAGCCGCTCCCCAGGCCCGAGGACACGGGCGCCTATCGGCTGCCGGCCGACCCCAGGCCCGCCGAGCCGACGGCAGCCGGGCCCGAAGGCGACACCGCGACCTCGCCCGACCTCAAGCCGCCGCCGGCGCCCGACACCACGCGGAAGGCCGACCCCGCCGAGTCCGACGTGCGGCCCTTCCCCACCGAGTCCGACGTGCGGCCCTTCCCCACCGAGTCCGACGTGCGGCCCTTCCCCGCGTTCGACCTCGGGGCGTCGGCGACGTCGCCGAGCCTGCCGTCGGTCTCCACGGAGGAGCAGACCGTCACCCTGTCCCTCGACAGCCTCCCCGGTCGCGCCGCAGGGGGCGCGGTGGTGGCGGGGGACGACACGGACGGCTTCAGCCTGACCGTCGAACCCGTCCCCGACGTGCGGCCGACGCCCGCGTTCGGAGGCGCTGGCGAGACCGCCGGCGCCGACCCCCAGGCGGGGACGAGCCCGTCGCTCCCGCTTCCCGGCGGTTCCGCTCCGACCGGCGGCTCGGCGGCGCAGCCGTTCCCCGGTACGGCACCGCCGCGTCCGCCTGCCCCGACCACGCACCTGGACACAGGCGGCGACAGCCGTACGGAGGTCGTCCTTCCGGCCTCGCCGCGCACGGACCCGGAGTTCCCGGTCGTCCTCATGGACGACAGGAAGGCGGGCGAGGGGCATGCGGTCACGACTGCTCCCGCGGCTGCTCCCACGGCCCCCTCCGAGGCCGCTTCCGCGGGAGCCTCCACCGGGTTCCCCATGGTGAGCGCGCCGACCGCAGTGCCGGTCCCGCCCCCGGTGCCCGGCCCGCCCGCGTCGGCCGCGGCGTCTGGGGCGCCGAGTGCGCCCGCCGGGCCGAGTGCGCCCACGGTGTCCGACGCGCCCCCGGCGCCCGCGTTTGCGGCTCCCACGTTTGCGGCTCCCACGTTTGCGGCGCCCGCGGGGGCGGCGGCCTCCACCGACCCTGTCGGCCCCACCGGCGCAGCGCGGGCCGCGGAGGCCGCCACGTCAGCTCGGCACTCGTCCTCCTCGGTCGCACCGCCGCCCTTCACCGCCGGCCAGACGCCGCCCGCTCGCACATCCCCGGCGGAGGGCCGCGACTCCGGCGGGTCTCCCGAACCCACGCGCGCTCCACATGAGCGGCCCACGTCGGGGTCGGGGAATCCGGCCGACCGGGCCTCTGCCGTAAAAAATCCCGATAATTCAGCCGAGCCGTATCGCCCGAGGCGTCGTCAGACGCCGCCCCCCTCCGGGCCCCTGGCACCGCAGATCCGCTCAGCGTCGGGACCTCGGCCCACCGTGGACAGCCTTGACCCGGAGTCGCTGCTGCGCGGCCGGAGAAACGCGCCGACCGGCGGCTGGCGACGCCTCGTCTACAAGGCGTCGGCAGGGTGGATCAAACCCGGCGAGTCTCCCGAAGTACGGCGTCGCCGTGAACTCGTGTCGAGGGCCCGCACACTGGTCGCGGCCGGCCACCACCGCGTCGCGGTGCTGAGCCTCAAGGGCGGTGTCGGCAAAACCACCACGACCGTGGGCCTCGGAGCCACACTCGCTCAAGTGCGTGGAGACCGGGTCATCGCCGTCGACGCCAACCCGGACCGGGGCACACTCTCCGACAAGGTGGAGCTTGAGACGGCTGCCACCGTACGCGACCTGCTCAACGAACGCGGACAGATCAAGCGCTATGTCGACGTCCGCGCGTTCACCTCGCAGACCCCCTCGCGCCTGGAGATCCTCGCCTCGGACCGCGACCCGTCGGTGTCGGAGGCGTTCAGCGCGGCCGACTACCAGTCCGTCGCCCAGGTCCTGGAGAACTTCTACTCCATCTGCATCACCGACTGCGGCACGGGCCTGCTGCACTCGGCCATGAGCGGCGTGCTCGGGCTCGCCGACCAGCTTGTGCTGGTCAGCTCCCCGTCGGTGGACGGGGCGAGAGCGGCCTCGGCGACGCTCGACTGGCTGGAGGCCCACCACTACGGGCACCTGGTGCGCGCGGCCTCGGTGGTGCTGTGCAACGTGCGTCCGCGCTCCAAGTCGACGGTCGACCTCGACCGGCTGGAGGCCCACTTCGCCGCGCGGTGCCGTTCGGTCGTGCGCGTGCCGTACGACGCGCACCTGGAGGAGGGGGCCGAGATCGACCTGGAACGGCTCCAGCCGGGCACCCGGGACGCCTACCTGCGCCTCGCCGCGTCGGTGGGCGACGGATTCGCCGGGGTTACGGCGGACAGGCCGTCCTGACGTCGGCGGAGAGGCCGTCCTGACGTCGGTTCGGCGGGCCCGTCCTGCCGGCGGATAAGGGGATAAGGGCCTCATGAAGCGCCAAGGGCCTCCGACCTGCTGCCACAGGCCGGAGGCCCCGGCGACGGCGGAGGGTGTGGGATTCGAAACCGACCCCTGCAACGCTGTGATCTGCTTAAACGGCATCGTAGCTGGCAGTGCCGAGACACAACAAGCCTCAGAAGGACACAGCGGCACTGTTTATTACGCCGCGTGCCCCCACATGGGGGCACCGGCGATCTTGATGCCGTGGAGCTAGATCCGCTTCAGAAGAGCAGCGCGGGCCGAGTCGACAGCCCCGATCGGCTGGAGCCCGAGCGCTGTACGGATGTGGACGACGTCGTCCGGGTCGAACTGCGTGGCGGCGGCGGCCGCGATGATCCGGCGGTCATATCCGGGAGCGTGCACGATGGCCAAAAATCTGCCGGCACG
>NZ_FNCN01000068.1 GCF_900100605.1 Sinosporangium album
GGAGCCGGAGCCGGAGCGACCCCTGTGGATTCAGGTTGCCGAGATCATGCTCCAACGCATTGATTCGGGCATCTATCCACCCAGAACGCTCATTCCCAGCATCCAGCGCATCCAGCAAGAGTTCGGGGTTGGCCGTAACACCGCTCGGCACGTGATTGCGTACCTGACCGAAGAGGGTCGAGTCCGCCCCGTCCCAAGCTTGGGAACGTTTGTCGTTCCCCCTGGCGACCTGCAATAACGCCTGACAGTGCGCGGGATCTCCCGCCGTCGGCGTAAATGCGCCCCAGGTAAGCATGAACTGTTCCAGACGCTCGGGGACCAAGCTGGTGACTTCCCATACCGCCACAGACATTAAACATCTAATGTTTGTGGGTATCAGCTTCCCTTGCCTGCACGGGAAGAGTCAAGGGAAACATTGGATGTTTGCGGTTTCGGCGTAAGCTAACCCCACCTGAGAGGTAGAGAGGCGAGAGATGATCAAGCTGTCGTACCGCGAGATCGCTGCGATCCTGCGGCAGGAGATCATGGACGGCCTCTACCCACACGGGTCGCTGCTTCCCCCGGAACCCGTACTCGCCGAGCGGTTTGGGACGGCTCGAAGCGCGATCAACAACACGTTCCGTGTGCTGCGTGGGGAAGGACTCATCAGCACGCAACAGGGAAGAGGAACCTACGTGACCGCTATGACATCACCGATAGTGCGCAATGCGTCGCTTCGGTACCAGGCCCATGCCCGGGAGCAGGGGCACGGCGCGTTCGACTACGAGGTGCGGCAGCTTGGCATGACGCCCAAGTCTGATCTGACCATCAGTAGGGTCCTCCCGCCGGAGCAGGTTGCCGAGATCCTCGGCGTGTCGCCCGGCGGCGAGGTCCTTGCGCGTTCGCGGCAGATGTACGCCGACAATGTGCCGGTCCAGATCGCCACCTCCTACATCCCGCTGGACATTGCGGCCGACACTGTCCTGGAAGAGGCGGAGCAAGGGGCGGGCGGAATGGTCAGCCGCATGGCCGACCTTGGCTTTCAGCAGACGCGCATGACCGAGCGCATCACCGTCAGGCCGCCGAGCGAGGCTGAAGCCGAGTTCCTGTCGATGTCGTCCGAGCAGCGCGTTTACGTGATTCATCACGTGGGCTGGACATCAAGCAACCGCCCGGTCGAGGTATGCGTCCACGTTATGCCTACGCATTACTGGCAGCTCGACTACTCCTGGGAGGTTGACCCGACCAGTTCCTAATAGGGTGATCGCGCACAAACTGGAACAAAGCTCACTTATTTGCGCTTACAGGCCCCCGCGAATGAAGCTACGCGGGGGCCTGCTCATTGCGACCGCAAATTGTCATGAGCCCGGTTGGTCACACCCACTGCCCTTCAGGGGGTACGAGGCGGAACGAAGCAATAGCCAGAGCCAGCCTCCTGACGGTGGGAATGCTGGCGTCAGCTGATGATCCGCTCAGGGTTATCCAGCCAGAGCCGCGTGCCCTCCGGGGCTATGGTCGCTCCGAACCGGTCGCGGCCGGGTTCACCCCACCCCACCCACCGGAAGTAGGCGTCCACCGCCTCGTCCCATACCGGCCGCGGCCCGACCTGGTAGACCTCGAAATCGTTGGCGCCGGGCACGTAGGTGACAAGGGCCCACTGTCCGGGGTCCCCGGGATCGACCAGCCACAGCCGCACCCGGCCGTCGTCATCCTGCCGCGCTTGGTGCTTCCTGATCTGTTCAAGGGCTCGTTCGGTGCACCCACACCGGACGAGCCCGTTTTGCGTTGGCTTGCGAAGACAGAGAGAAGCCGGTTGGTAGGCTTATGGTATGCCTACCAAAGACCTACCACAAGAGCCTGTGGTCTGGCTTTGGTAGCTGTTGAGCTGGTTCTTCGCCCGTCTATGGTGGGCTGAAGGTTGATCAACCTGCTGAGACGAGCTGGAAGCCCGCTGGGGAGGGCAAGGGGTATGCCGAGACCGCCGACGAAGGCGCATGGGATAGCAAGTGCAATCGCGGCAAAGATCGTCGCGGGTGACTATGCCGCCGGCGCATGGCTGCCTTCCGAGCGGGAACTCGCCAATGAGTACGGCGCGGACCGTTCAACTGTGCGCCGGGCCTTGCGCTTGCTGGCAGACCAGAATCTGGTGTTGATTCAGCCGGGCACAGGAACTCAGATTCGCGTTTCAGAGCCGGTTCAGCGGGATGCCAGCGACATAACTAAGCAGGTGGGAAACTGGAGAGGATTCGCGGCGTCGGTACTTCAAGCCGGGCGCGAACCATTTACGCGCACGACAGTTCGAGAGATCCATGCAGATATCGTCCTCGCAAAGTGGCTTGCGGTACCCATCGGCTCACAAGTACTTGAACGCGCCAGGGCGCAAGGTATTGTAGGAGACCCTCCGGTTCAAACGTCTACGACATATGTGAACTGGCAATTCGCTGAGAAGATTCCGCGACTTCTGCAAGTCGATACTGGACCAGGGGGCATCTACTCAAGGCTTGAGGAAATTGGCCACCGCGTCGAGATTTATGAAGAAAGTGTGACTTGCCGCCTGCCAAACAAAGAGGAACAACACATTCTCGAAATCAGGCAAGATCAGCCTGTCCTCACTCTCTGGCGACGCGCGTACGACATATCCGGCTCTATCATTGAGGTCACTCACCGCGTCGTTGTTGGCGATCGTCATGACCTGATTTACCGCTACGGACCCGGAGCATAGATCCATGCCTGAAAATATCGAACCGAATATCAAGCAGCTCTCCAGCACGATAGTTCATGAAACGCCTTACATGCGGTTGCGTCATGACGAAATCCAGCGCATGGATGGCTCAAGGGGGTTGTATTCTTATGTCGAGAAGCCAGATTTCGCTCTCATTATCCCAATGGAGAACGACGGCTTCCATCTGATCGAGCAATATCGTTACCCGATCGGTCGGCGATCCATAGAATTCCCTCAGGGCACTCTACCGAATCTGGCCACTGTTGACCCCGAACAGCTTGCCCGGATTGAGCTACGCCAGGAAACTGGCCTTTCATCTGAGTCAATGCGACACCTTGGCCATCTCTACTGTGCCGCTGGCCTAACAGCACAAGGGTTCGACGTTTTCCTCGCAACGGGCCTAAGCCATGGCGAACCCGAGCTGGAGGCTGAAGAGCAGGACCTTCGACACCAGTGGTTTTCCCGTAAGGAGGTGAATGAAATGATCTGCAGCGGAGTAATAGTGGATGATTCAACCCTTGCGGCCTACACTCTTTTGATGCTCAACGAGCAAGTTTGACATCCAAATCCGAACATCTAGACGGGCTCGGTCGCGCAGAGAGGAGCGCCAGATGGTTCAGGGGTATAGCGCCGGGCGAGGACATATCTCATGAGATCACGTCGCCCCCGAGGAAACCTGGTCAAAAGGAACCTTGCAACCAATAGCCCTGGTTACTCGTTCCCCTCGGCATCCGGACGCGAGGTCTGGAAGCACCACGTCCTGCCCAAAGCATCGGTCGAGCCTCTGGCTGATCCACGGATCGCGAAGATGCTCGGCGTACCAGCGGGAAGTTCAGTCATGCGGCGCTTCCGCGTCACAGGGCCAGAGTCCGAACCGCCGTTCCAGATCAACATCTCGTGGATTCATCCACGCGGCGTTGCCGCCGCTCCCGAGGTCGCTTCGCAGACTCGGGGGCCAGGAGACTGGCTGTACCAACTAGAACAAGCGGGGCACTGGCCCATCAGCTGGGTGGAGTTCCACCGAGCACGGATGCCGACCAAAAACGAGGCTGGTCTTCTGGAGATCCCGACAAGCCTGCCCGTGCTCGAAATAGTTCGACAAGGCATCTCAGGGCAAGACGGCCAACCGATAGAAGTAACCGAGTACATCGTGGCCAGTGATCGAGTCGAGACCGTTCACGTCCTGCACCGCGATGCATCCGCCCAGGACCCATGGCCCACCATCTCCATTTCCAAGTGAGTGAACGATGCCACTCACCGTTGAAGCAGCCGCCCGCACCCACATAGGGCTCGTGCGCCGCAGCAACCAAGACGCCTTCCTCTTGGGCCGTCACCTGCTCGCCGTGGCCGACGGTCTCGGTGGCCACAACGCCGGAGAGATCGCCAGCTCGTCCGTGATCGACGCTCTGCGGCCCTACGACCGCCAGATCGAGACGGTGCAACTGATGGACACTCTGGGGCGAGCGGTCTACTCAGCCAGCGAGACCCTGCAGCGCAAGATCCAGGTTCAACCAGAGCTGGCCGGCATGGGAACGACCCTGGTAGCGATGTTGTGGTCAGGGAAAATGGCGGTTCTCGCGCACATTGGCGACTCCCGCGCATACCTGCTACGCGATTCCGGCTCCAGCAGCACGACCTCACTCGTGCAGATCACCGAGGACCACACCTGCGAACGCCTCCTCGCCGATGCCAGCAGCGTCCCCGGCTTTTCGGGGCGTATCTCCCGATTCCTCGACGGCCGTCCCGACGGCCGATCGCCGGATCTGGCTACCTGGGAGCTACGTGCCGACGACAGATTCCTGCTGTGCTCCGACGGCCTGAGCTCGGCCGTACGCAGTGAACTCATCCACGAATCCCTACGTTCTTCTGCCAGCCCTGAGAATGTCGCCGATAGCCTCGTCGCCTTGGCCATCAAGCATGGCGGCCCGGACAACATCACCGTGGTTGTCATGGATGTACGGGAAGCCACATTCAACCAAATAACCTGAAACGGAGGTTCCCTACCTCAATCCAGGCACTTCCCATTGCGTGTCGGCGCGTCCGCCCGTGACGCTACGAGCGCACACGGAGCATGGCAAGCACCGCAAGGGGGGCGGTTGACTTACCTGTTCCGGTCCGGGGCGAGATGATTGGTCGTGGGAGCCGCCATACCCCGCTGTCATGCTCATCTGGCCTGAAGCCACCGCACGGACATTGGTTCCTGGCCGGAACCGAACAATTCCCCGTTCATCGGCGCAGCGCCCTGGCCCCGACATATCGTCGGCACGATACCCCTCCCCGACAGGAGGCATCGTGGACAACCCGGCAACCGAGCAGTGGCTGCACGGCTACCTCCTCGGCTCCGGCGGCATGGCCCAAGACGAGCGCCTCCTCGAACACGCCGCCGAAGCAGGGCACGCCACCAACGCCCTCCACCGGGCCGCCCGGCGAGCGGGAATCCAAACCGGCGAACTGAGCCGCGGCACCAAATGGTCACGCTGGTGGTGGCTCCCTGGGGTCACCTACACGCAAGCCGACGCCAAACTCGTCGGAATCACCTCCGAGTGGGATTGGCCGTACGGCCCCAACATCGACCTGCGCTCACGCGTCGCGATGATCGAGTGGGCTAAGGGCCACGGGCTCAGACTCGCCCGCTCCTCCGCGCCTCTCTGCCCCACCTGGCTGGAGCAGGGCCGGTGCCGCGGCTGCGACAAGCGCGGCGGCCACCACCATTTTCGACTCGACCACATGAGCGGGTGGACCCGAGGCGGCGCCCCTGCCGTAATCGTGAACCACCCCTACGGCCTCGGTGCCGACGATGTGCGGTACCTGGACGAGGCCACGGAAAGCGGCCTGCTCACCGTCAGCGTGCCCGGCGCCGGCTGGTACGGCCACTCCACCATCCAGGTCGAACTCTGGGCAACGGCAGCCTATGACGCTGCGACAAAGGCACGGCTCACGGACCGGTGACGGCGACGCAGGGAATGATCACTGTGAAACTCGCGACCTTCGCCTTGGCGGTACTCTTCGCCACCCAACCCGCAGGGTGCGACGACAAGCGCACCACCACCGCCCCCTACAGGCCAGGCGCTCTGGGATGCGAACGCTACGTCCACATCGAAGCCGTCCGCATCGGCTCGGCCAAGCCACGTGTCCGCGTCCTGGTCAACGAGGAGTGCACCGACCCGCCGGGCGTCGCCACCCAATTGCTGTCCATCACATTGGAGTACCGTGAGTCGCTTGGCGCTCCCTGGCTGGTCGTCGGCAACGACAAGTTCCCGCGCATGGCTTCCGACCACCGGTACGTCCTCACCCACACACCATGCCTGTCGGGACGCTACCGGGCGAAAGTCGGCGTCGCGGGGACTTTCGACACCGGCAGGGAATACCGTGCCTCGACTCGGGAATCGGCTCGGGTGAACTGCGAAAAGCCCCGCGACATCGCTTCTTACTAAGGCCGCCACCAGCGCCGCCGGGCGGCTCGGGCGCGGAAGGCCGTCTCGCCGTCCGGGTCACCGCCGTACGGGCATCGCACCCGCAGACGCGGGTGCGATGGCACTACGCCCACGGCCCAGTGAGACGCCGCATCTGCCGCCGCGTGCGTGATGTTGACGGTGGTGTAGGTAGGCGGGCGCGTGAAGTCAGGGTCCTCGCCGAGCCATACGCCCCACCCTGAGCGCCACCAGGCGACGGTCCACACCTGCTCGTCCACGTGGTCCACGCCACCGATGGTACGCTCCGCGTCTCTGAGCCCGTCCAGCACCGGCAAGCGGTGCCGTCACCGGTTTCCGATGAGATCAGCGGGAGCGGCCGGGCGGCAGCTCTCGCCGGTGGGGAGGCCCGGCCGCTCGTCGGCCGCCGTCCGCCCGCGGACTGCGGGCGGGTTGGACGTCGATCCGCTCAGCTTGAACCCGTTCCGGGGGGTTGGCCGGACGTGCGAGCATCACCTCGAATACCAGCCTGCCGCCGCCGTTGCGGTGGCGAAGGCGGGTGGTCGGCCCGACCACGAGGCCGGGGCACTCGCGCAGCCACGCGTGCGCAACGTCGAGTACCTCATCGACATCGGATGCGTCGTCACCCATCGCCCTGAACTGCACCATCTTGTTCTCCTGTCCGGGGGTTCGCAGAGTTTCAACCGGTCGACGGCGCCGAGAGCAGCGCGCCCTCGACGACGAGCACCCGGGACGGCCGGCGGCGGCCGCGGCGCGGTGCCCGGGGCGCGAGCCGTACCCGCTCCGCGCGCTCGACCGCAGCGAGCTCCTCCGCGTGTTCCGCGCGCCGGCGCATCTCCTTGCGGCTCTCCTCGAGGCCGGCGACCCGGGCCGCGCACGCCGCACGCTCACCGGCCAGCTCGGCTCGCGCCTCCTCGGCCTCGGCGGAGGCCTTCGCCGACGCGGTGTCGGCCGTCTTGACCTTCCTGGCCGCGTCCTTCTCCGCAGCCGCGATCGAGGCGGCCGCATCAGCCCGGGCCGCGTCGACGTCCCGCGCGGCGGCCGCCAGGCCCTCGGCGAGCTCGGCCCGGGCGCGTTCCGCCTCCTCGGCGGCGGACTGCGCCCCCCGTTCGGCCGCGCAGGCCTGCTCGTCGGCCTCGGCCGCCGCGCGGCGCGCCTCCTCAAGGTCGGCCTCGACCGCCAGGCGCCGCTCCCGCTCGGCGGCGAGTTCGGCGCGCATCGCGGCGACCCTCTCGGCGGCCGCGGCCTCTGCGGCTTCCAGCTGGGCTTCCATCGCCTCGACGTCGCGGAGCAGATCGAGCTGCGCGGCGAGGTCGGAGAGCTTGGCGGTGAGCCGGTCAACGTCCCGACGCACCTCGGCGTGCAGCTGCGCGGCGGTGGTGGCCGCGACCTCGACGGGCCGCTCGTCGTCGACCGCCCGGCCCTCACCGGCCTCGCGCGCCAGGCGCTCCTTCTCCCTGAAGGCGGTCCTGGCGGTGTGGAGTCGGCGGTCGTGTTCGTCGACGAGGTCGCAGTACTTCCTCGGGGCGCCGGCCTTGGCGGTGGTCGAGGGGACGGCGGCGGGCCGGCCGCAGCCGGGGTAGGCGCACGTGATGTGTTTCATTGCGATCCATTTCGTTCGGGAACGGATGGAATGAATGGAATGGAATGAATCCGGGGCGCATCGGCGCCGGGGCCGGGCGGGCGTCGCGGCCCGCCCGGCCGGCGGCAGGCTCAGTCCTGGCCGAGCTCGTCCGCGAGGTGGCCGTACACCTCGCCGGTCACGGCGGTGCCGACGTGGCCGAGCGCGGCGTCGATCTGCTGGGGGTCCGACATCTTGATCCCTCTTCGGTCGCGGGTTGGGGGATGAATGGCCCGGGGCGCGTCCTGCGCCCCGGGCTGTAGGCTTCGCCCGGGCGGGCCCGCGGCATAGGTCGTCGCGGGCCCGCTCCTAGGCGACCAGGGCGAGCTTGCGTTCCTTCTTCGCCTTCTTCGCCTTCTTCTTCGGTTTCTTCTTGGGCTTGTCCGCGCGCATCGCGGCGTCCAGGAGGTCGGCCGCAGCCCCGTCCATCCCCGGGTCCAAGTGGCCGTAGGTGTCGGCCGTGATGACGATGCTGGAATGCCCCAAGCGCTTGGAGACGGTGTCCAAGGACAGCTTGCCCAGCAGCGCCACGGCGTGCGCGTGCCTCAGCTTGTGGGCGGTGGCCCGGGTCTCCACATCGTGCGCCCTGGCGAGCTTGACGACCTTGCTCCAGTGCGTCCTGTGCCAGGCGCCGGCGCGGAAGATGCCGCCGCGGGCGCCGGGGAAGAGCAGGGCCTTGCGCGGCACGCCCTCCATGCGCCGCGCCAGCATCCGCACGACCTCATCGCCGATCCGCAGCGTCCTCAAGGCCTTGGAGCTCTTGCCGTAGTCGGCGATGTACAGCTCCCGCGTCTCGCCGCGCTCCTTGACGACCTGGGAGACCCTGAGCGTCTTGCGCTTCAGGTCGATGTCGCAGGGGCGCAGCGCCGTCATCTCCGACCAGCGCAGGCCGGCGCCGAGGGCGAGGACGACGATGTCGCCGGCGACCTGCGACACCATGTAGGCGATCTTGATCCACTCGGCGATCTCCTCACCCGTGGGCACCTCATCGAGCGTCACCCTGCGATTCCGCTTGGGCAGGATGACGCCGATGCAGGGGTTGACACCGAGGGGGATGTCGGGGTTGCGGGCGGCCCAGGCCAGGGCCGGGCTGATCACGCTCCCGTGCACGTTGGCGATGGTCTTGGGGCTGTAGAGGCTTGGCTTGCCGGTGCGCGTGTGGGTCCTTTCGCCCATCCAGGTCACCCACGCCTGCACGATCTCGGTGGTGACCTCCAGGAGGCCGATCCCGCCGAGGGGGCCGACCTGCTCGCCCCTGACCGTGGGGACGGCGGGGCAGACGTGGGCCGCCGAAAGCCGCCGGTAGCCCGCGACCTGCCGCGCCTCGGCCTTGCCGGTCTGGGTGAGCCAGGCGAGGTAGTCGCCGATCACCTCGCCGAGGGTCGGCGCGTCGACCGCCTGGACGGCCCCGCCCCGGGGCCGGGAGGCCTCGGAGTCGGCGTCCTCCTTCGCCGGGCCCTGCGGGGCGGGGTCGCCGGTCCCCAGGCCCCTGCAGCCCTTGGGGTAGCCCCCGGGCCGCCGCTCGCCGCCCGCCTCGACCAGGCCCTTGAACCGCCTGGCGGTGCCCTTGTCGTCACAGGTCTCGCTGTCGCGCGCCCCGGCGCGGCCGCCGCCCTCCCTCCAGTAGACCCGGTAGGTGGTGCCCCTGGGGCCCGTCCTCTTCTCGATCCCTGCCACGGACTCTTCCCTTCTGAAACCGCGCGCCGGGCGGGCCGTGCCCCCAAATGTGCCCCCAAGACCCGCAAACAAAAAGAGCCGGTGACCTGTTCACGCAGGTCACCGGCTCTTTTTGCTTCGCGGAGGGTGTGGGATTCGAA
>NZ_FNCN01000045.1 GCF_900100605.1 Sinosporangium album
CCCTGCAGCCCTTGGGGTAGCCCCCGGGCCGCCGCTCGCCGCCCGCCTCGACCAGGCCCTTGAACCGCCTGGCGGTGCCCTTGTCGTCACAGGTCTCGCTGTCGCGCGCCCCGGCGCGGCCGCCGCCCTCCCTCCAGTAGACCCGGTAGGTGGTGCCCCTGGGGCCCGTCCTCTTCTCGATCCCTGCCACGGACTCTTCCCTTCTGAAACCGCGCGCCGGGCGGGCCGTGCCCCCAAATGTGCCCCCAAGACCCGCAAACAAAAAGAGCCGGTGACCTGTTCACGCAGGTCACCGGCTCTTTTTGCTTCGCGGAGGGTGTGGGATTCGAACCCACGAGGCCGTCGCCGACCTGGCCGCTTTCAAGGCGGCTGCACTAGTCCACTATGCGAACCCTCCATGCGCACCCCACCCTAGCGGCACTCCGCTCCCGCCGCGTCCCCAAGTCGGCATCCCGCACCTGGCTGCTCGGCTCTCCACGCGGGTCCGCGCGACCAGCCTCAAAGTAGCTCTCTGTAATCGCGCTTTGGACAGCCGGCATCCGTAGAGCGATCTCAACGTCAGTGGGACCGTTCGGAATCAGGCGTAAGAAGGTCACGATGTCCAGATTCCAGAGCTGCCCCGTCGATGCGAGCCGAGCAGATGGGTGTCGACGATGCCGATCGCCTCCATGAGCGCGTACATGGTGGTCGGGCCGACGAAGGCGAATCCGCGTCGGCGCAGCTCCTTTGACAACGCGACCGACTCGGCGGACTTCGTGGGGATCTCTGCAAAGGTCTGGGGGCAGGGCGTGCTCTCGGGTCGGAAGGACCACACCAATTCGGCCAGGCCCATCTCCTCGCGCAGCATGATGGTGGCGCGGGCATTGGTGATGGTCGCCTGGATCTTCCGCCGGTTGCGCACGATGCCGACGTCGGCCATCAACCGCTCGACATCGGTCTCGGTGTACGCAGCGATCGCGTCCGGAAGGAAGTCGTCGAACGCCGCACGGAATGCGGGTCGCTTGCGGAGGATCGTTGCCCAGGACAGTCCCGCCTGAAATCCTTCGAGACTGACGCGCTCGTAGACGCCGCGTTCGTCCGTGACCGGCATGCCCCACTCTGTGTCGTAGTAGTTGCGCAGCAGAGGGGCAGCGGCTGCCCATGCGGGCCGGGCGAGCCCGTCGTCCCCGACGACGACGCCGGGGTCGGCGGTGGTGCTGCTTGCATCTTGTGTCAATTGATCACCCGTCAAGCCCGGTCATGCGCATCGTGATGTTGATCCGGCCGCGACTGAGTCCGCATCCCTCGGGGGCGGTGCTCTCGTGCACCTTGGTGACGCCGTGGTAGGCCAGTCGGGCGGGTCCGCCGAAGACGAAGAGGTCGCCGGAGGCCAGCAGCACGTCGGTATGGGGTTTGCCGCGGCTTTCCGTATTGCCGAATCGGAACGTGCAGCTATCGCCGATGGACAGCGATACGACCGGGGCGCGGGAGATCTCGTCCTTGTCCTGATGCATTCCCAAGCGGGCCTCCGCGTCGTAGTAGTTCACCAGCGCGGTGTCGGGCGTATAGGAGCGGATCGCGGCTGCGTCGTGGCCAGTGGCCTTGAGGGCATCTCGTCCCAGGCGGATCATCCAATCGGGGAACGGAAGGACGCGGGCGCCGTTCACGTCGGTGGCCTCTCGCGTGTACTTGTACGGTTGCCAGTGCCAGCCCAGACATACGGTGCGCACCGACATCTCGTGTCCGCGGACCTTCGCGGCGCGGAGAGGGACAGGGCCTCGCACCCACTCGCGGAACCGATCCACGATCCACTTCTGCTGTTCCCGAGTCAGCCAATCAGGAACCAGGGTGGCGCCCGGGGCGATCTCTCCTCCGTCACGTTCGGGGATCTCCAGAGTGAACAGCGCTGTCATCGCTCGCCCTCCGTGTGTGTGAGGTGCACGAGGGAACCATGCGCAACGAGCCAGGAGGTACCGTCTGCGTTTGCGCCGGCCAGGCCGTCCAGATTGGCCGGTCCGACGAGTGCAAGAGTGCGCGGGTCGCCGATTCCGGCGCTTGCGAGGGTGCGTTCGGGGCTCCAGGGTGTCGACCACAGCAGCCGCCGGGTCATCTGTGCCCAGCCGGTTGCCGGCCCGGCCATCACCCACAGGTCGGGGTCGGCGGCGGAGAACCGTGACGCGTGACGCAGCCAGGAGGCCCCACTCTCGGGCCAGGTGATCGTATCGAGAGTTCCGCCTCCTGTGCGATCCCAGGCCGATTCGATCAGGCGTGCGGTCTCAAGGGCGTGAGGGGTGCGGCCGGAGCCGATCGCGATATTTCGGGCACGGCGTTCGCGAGCAATTCTGATGATGGTCGCGACCTCGGCATCCGTAGCCGTCAGGTCCGCGTCATAACTCGCTGACGCCTTCAGCAAGGGGCTGGTCAGGGCTTGCATCGTTCGCCGTTCTCCCAGGTGGTCTTCCACGTTTGATAACGGTCCCTGCAGCAGGCTCCGCAGGGGCGGAACCCGGCGGCGACCGCCGTGGCCTCGTCAGGGAAGAAGACCCGGTGTTTCACGTAGTCGCCGCAGGCGATGGCGCGCAGCGCGGCGGGACAATCGAGTCGCCCGTAGATCTTCGAGCCGCAATGGCCGCCCCAGAGCCCCTTGACCGCAGACCGGTAGGGACGGCCGTCTGCCCCCAGAAGGGTGTACGTCTTCGTCGCGTCACTCATGCGGCGTCGTGGAAGACGAGAGCGAGGGTGTGACGTTCGCCGGATCGGACGGCGGATACGCCGTGCCGAACCGGCGCGGCGGACCAGCCGCGGGCGGACTTGACGGGTCGGTCGCGGGTGGTGAAGAGGTATCCGCGACCACGCGGCAGCAGCGTGGCCATGCCTCGCGACTGGGCGCGCGGGCGCTGTTCCAGCAGCAGGAACTCGCCACCTGTGTGATCCACACCGGGCTCGTTGAGGTTGATCACGACCTGCAACGGGAACACGAGGTCGCCGTACAGGTCGCGATGCAGAGCGTTCCAATCCTTCTCGCCGTAGTGGAGCAGGATCGCCGAAGACTTCGTCTGGCCGGCGTCGTGGCACATCCGAAGCCACTCATCAAGCGAGTCCGGCCACGGCGCGGGCCGGCCGAGCTTGGTCCACCAGTCGCGGGCGATGGGAAGCAGCCGCGGGTACAGCGCCTGCTTGAGCCGCTCGATCGGTTCCGGGTATGGCGCGTTGAAGTATCGGTACCGGCCCTCACCGAAGCGGTGCCGACCCATGTCGACGGTGCTGCGGAACAGGCCGTCCTGCTCGTACAGCTCCCTGATCTCCACGGTCTCCTCCGGGGTCAGCAACTGCGGCAGCAGCGCGCCGCCGTACTCGTTGACCTCTGTGGTGATCGCCTCCCAGTCGCCGGACTCGACGCGGCTGTACCACCGATCCGTCTTTCTCCTGGTCGCCTTCGCGGTGCTCATGCTGCGGCCTCCAGGTTCAGCAGCGTGGTCTTGGCCTCGAGTCCGCCGATGTAACCGCCGAGCGTGCCGTCGGTACGCAGCACGCGGTGGCACGGGACGACGATCGGCAGCGGGTTGGTCGCACAGGCGGTGCCCACCGCTCGGACGGCCTTGGGGTTGCCGACGAGCTCGGCGATGTCTCGGTAGCTGCGGGTCTGGCCGTACCCGATCTCGGGCAGATGTGTCTGCACGAGGCGCCGGAATCCGCGAGACAGGGACAGGTCCAGCGTAAGGTCGAAGACCTGGCGGTGCTTGGCGAAGTACTCGTCGATCTCGCGAGCCACTTCGTCCAGCCGCTTCGGGGCGCGCAGGATGCGCGGGCTAAGCTGCCGACCGAGGGCTTCCAGAACTCGATCGTGGTCCTCGTTGGCGTACGCCACGCGGACCAGCCCCTCCGGGGTGGCGGCGAGCAGCAACGTGCCGACAGGTGAGTCGATGGTGGTGTAAGCGACATCGACGAGATTGGCTCGCTCTGCCGCCTGCTCCAGACGGCGGTGGAGCCGACTGAGAGTGCCGGCATCCACAGGCGTCGACAGCAGGGCGGTCATGTCGTCATCGTGGCGAATGTCATCGTGGCGAATGCCGTTCATGACGATGCTCCTTTCGCGATCGCGCCTGGATATCTCTTCCTGAGATTCTTGAGCCCGTCTGCGGCGGCTCTTCGGGCCGCCTCAACGGTGCCGCCGAGGATCTCTGCGATCTCGGCGTATGCCAGCCCCGCCACATAGCGGTAGGCGACAGCCTGGCGTTGTTTGCGCGGGAGCCCTTTCACCGCGGCCCACAGGTCAGAGTCTCCAGGGTCCGGGACGCCCCGCCCTGTCGGTGCTTCCGATACCTCGTCGACTGGTAGGGGACTCCTTTTCGCGACACGCAGTACGTCGATCGCCTTGCGATGCGCGATCGTCACGAGCCATGCCTCCACGTTCGCCGTCTCAGGCAGGTCGGGATAGGCGCGCATGGCGGAGAGGAAGGTCTCCGACCACGCGTCGTCCGCGTCGTGCGGGCCGAGGACGACCCGGCAGACGCGCAGCACGGTTGCGCCGTGCTGCGCGACTACGTTCTCGAACGGTTGTTTCATATCCATCCCATTGAAGACATGCTTTCGGCGGCGAACATGAGTTTCCGGTCAGAACAACCGTCCAGCGCTGACCGCGGTCGGCTCCTCAAGCTCCAGCAGCGCCTGCTTGCGCTCCAGCCCGCCCGCGTATCCGGTGAGAGAACCATTGGAGCCGACGACGCGGTGGCACGGCACGAAGATGCACAGCGGGTTCGCACCCACGGCCTGTCCGACCTGTTGCGCGAGACTGCGGTCTGCGACCTGCTCGGCGATACGACCGTAAGTGGTCGTGCCACCGCACTGAATGCTCTTCACGATGTCCCAGACAGCGTGCTGGAACACGTTGCCCTCAGCAGCGAGCGGAAGATCGAACTGCCTACGTCGACCCGCCAGGTAATGGCGCA
The DNA here is from genome assembly GCF_900100605.1 of Sinosporangium album. Lineage (GTDB taxonomy): Bacteria > Actinomycetota > Actinomycetes > Streptosporangiales > Streptosporangiaceae > Sinosporangium > Sinosporangium album. The sequence goes on from NZ_FNCN01000045.1 coordinate 4,929, forward strand.
GCTGTCGGGCGGCTTCGTTCAGCAGCGGGTCCGTGGAGTCGACCACCTCGAGGCCGAACGTCTCCTGCGAGGGCCGGCGGACGTGGTGCCTGAAGTACAGGCCAACGATCGTCTCGCCCTTTGCAACGAGCGTGATCGGTCCAAGGCGGGTCTCGATCACGAGGTGTCGAGTGCTCATCTGCTTTTCCCTTCTCCTGGCTGGTAGACGTGCGCCACCCGCAGAACGTGAGATTTCAGATGGTGTCGATGCCGATCGCCGTGCCAGGCGGCTGCAGGAAGCGTGCGGAGCTTCTCGCGAAGAAGCGTGCTCGACGCGCCCGCGGCGTAGGGGAAGCAGACGACTCGCGCACTGATCTCGGCAAACAGCGACTCGTAGGCATCCCAGCCCGCCGTGCCTTTCCAATCACAGAATGCGGGGGACCAGCCGCTGCCTTACTCGTACGGCTCCGCAGGGGTTTCGATGGCGCGCACCTCGGAGGCGGCCAACTCGGGGACCACGAACCCGTTCGGCATCCGCTTCCACTTGGGCGGCACCCACGTTCCGGTGACCTCGACCCAGGAGTCGAGCTTAGGCGCCGGGGCGCCCACGATGGCGGCGTGGAGGGCGTAGCCGTCGGCCGCGCAGCAGGCGATGGACATCCGGGTCAGGTGCCACTGGTCTTTCTTCTTGGCCTTGGTGACGAACCCGGTGAGTTTCACCACCTTGCCGTTGAGCTGCTCGGGTTCGTCGCCGAAGGCCCGCCCCATGAACTCACCGATCTTCATGATCGTCGGGCCGCTCGCGCTGAGCGGGGCATAGTTCGCGTTCTGCGGGGGCTCCGGGGGACGCTGTGAACGTTCGGCGGCGAACGAGCCGAGCGCGGGCGGGGCGATGAGCACGATCGCGAAGACCGGCAGGGTCATCAGCCAGGCGACACGCGGAGCGTGCTCGTGGGCCGCCGGCCGTACGAGGCCCGCGACCCCCAGCACGATCACGATCGCCCCGGCGGCGACGAGGAACGGCTGGAAGCCGGCCTTGACGTAGTTCAGGTAGGACGTGGTGAACGCGGAGATCCACACCGTGGCCCCGCCGAGCAGGATCAACACCAGGTTCTGCGACCAACGGCTCACAGCAGCACCCATCCCATCAAAGCACTCACCAGCACGGCCAACGTGAAGGTCAGCGGGACGAAACGCAGCGCGAACGCCTTGCCGAACGTCCCGATCTGCAGGGCTATCAGTTTGAGGTCCACCATCGGACCGACCACGAGGAATGCGAGCTTCGCCGTTGGCGAGAAGCCGCCCATCGAGGCGGCCACGAACGCGTCCGCCTCCGAACAGATCGACAGCAGCACCGCGAGCAGCGCCAACGTCAGTACGGCAAGCCAGGGGATCCCGGCGACGGAGTCGAGCCACTCCCTGGGGACCACGACGTTCAGCGTGGCGGCGGCCATACCGCCGACCACGAGGAACCCCCCGGCGTGCAGCAGGTCGTGGCGCATCGCCGCCAGGAACGCGGTGAACTTGGACTCCGCGTGGGCGTGCTTGGGCACCCGGATCCAATCCGTACGCCCGAAACGCAGCCAGATCCACCCGGCCAGCACGGCCACCACCAGTGACGCCACGAAGCGCGCCACCACCATCATCGGCTCGTTGGGGAACGCGACCGCCGTCGCCACCATCACCACCGGGTTGATCGCCGGCGCCGCCAGCAGGAACGCCAGCGCGGCGGATGGCGCGACGCCTCTCGACATCAACCCTGACGCGACGGGCACCGACGCGCATTCACACCCAGGGAGTACGGCTCCCGCCATGCTCGCCACCGGCACCGCCACCGCCGGCCGCTTGGGCAGCGCGCGGGTCCAGAACGACGCGGGCACGAACGCCGCGATCGCCGCCGACAGCGTCACTCCGAACACCAGGAACGGCAGCGCCTGCACGCAGATCGCGACAAAGATCGTGGCCCAGGTCTGCAGGGCAGGCCCGGTCAGGTAGGGGGATAAGAGGGGTTTCCCCACGATCAGGGCCGCCACGACGAGGAGGAAGGCCCAGGGGAGGGGGATTCGACGCCGGTCGCGCCGTCCCCATGCGGGGGGTGGGATCTCACCGTCGTCGGCCCAAGCGGCGGCACGTGGCACCGTGGCCGAGGTGTCGTTACCGGGATGAGACATGGAGACCATCGTCCCAGACCGACGCAGTGTTTCACGTGAAACACTGATTGCGGACAGAAACACCAAATACTTGCGGGCGGGGCCGTCGGCATGATCGGCGGATGTCCCCGTTCCCATCTGAACGGCACGCTTCCGGACATGGCTAAGACCTTGACCGGAATCCTCGCCGCCTCGGCCATCGGGCTCAGCGCGCCCCCGGCGCGGGGTGCTTCAGCGGGGAGGGTGCGTTCTGTGGGGCGATGCCGTACGCCCGAGCTGGGAAAGCAGCCACTTCGGACCCGTGACGTGCGCCCCCAGCGCCGTCACCCGATCACGCAGCCCGCGGTCCGCCGTCACCACCAGCACCCGCTCCCACGGGAAAGCCTTGTCGACCAGGCCCACGATCGCGTCGTCCCCGCTGCCCGAGGCCGCCACCGTGTCGAGCCCCGGCGCGGGGACCGCGGCGCGAGCCGCGCCCTCCACCACGGCGACCACCCGGGGAAACCACCGGGCCAGCGGGGGCGTCACCCCGGGCACCTCGCGCAAGCCGTACGGCATTAGCCCGCTCACCTCGGCCAGCAGCTTCGTCGCGGCCCCGGCCCGGTCCCTCCACCAGCCGTGCTCGGCCCGCGCGCCGACGATGTTGGCCATGTCCAGCACCACCAGCCAGGGGCTCAGCAGCATCTGGATCTCCGGCCACGTCGCCGCGAACCCCGGATGAAGAGGTCTCGCCGCGATGTCCCCGATCGGCAACCAGCGCAGGTCCGTGCTTTCGGCGTTGGCGGGGGCGGCGGCGAAGAGCGTCTCGGCCCCGGCGATGACCGTCTCGAACGTCCATCCGCCGTGATCGTCCAGGTAGACCCCCTGGACCCGCAGCGCCTCCCTGTTGAGCGCGGCCTCCTCCCACGCCTCCCGGAGCGCCGACGCCACCGCGTCCTCATGGCTGTCCATCGCGCCGCCGGGCAGGCCCCACGTGCCGCCGTGGTGGCTGAACAGCGCACGCTCCTGCATCAGGACGTGCGGCACGCCTTCGCGGTCGTGGTGCACGGCGAGCAGGCCGGATGCGCCGTGAACGCCCCAGTGCCGGTGGCCCATCGAGCACTGGGCCCATCCGTCCCCGTCTTTCTCCGCCATGGCTTCATCCTGCACGCACCGCGGGGGTGCGGCGAACCCGCCCCGGCCCGCCCCGGCCCGCCTCGGCCCGCCTCGGCCACGCCAACGACCGCTACATGCGCCCGTACACCAACCCGCCCGACAACATCGCCGCCGGCTATGTGGAAGATCTCTGAGCAGAAATCAGGCTGCCGGGTTGTGGCAGCACGCAATTGGGCGCAGAGGAGCTTATTCGCGAGAGCATAAATCGCAGGTCAGGGATGGTTCGGTGGCTCATCCCACAGTTCTTGGCGGTACGTCGGTCACCAACTAAAGAGACATCCGTACGTGCCTAACGGCAGGTGTGGCGGCCTTCTCCTGCACACCAGGGTGAGGGCATGTCATTGATTAAGATCACTCCCGCGTCGGTTCACCACAACGCCTGGTTTCCCGGGCGCTTCCTCGGAGGTGGCGCCCTGGTGCTCGGGCCGCTCCTGTGGTTAGCCGGGCTGACGCTACGCCACCTGGCGGGAAGCACGGCGGAGTTCACGCCGGAGCAGCAGGCGTACTTCGCCACGCAGCCGTTCGCGGCGCCCGAGCAACTGGCCGCCTACGCCGTGAACCCAGGGCTGGCCACGGCTGGGTACGCCCTTTACACGGCGGGCGCCATCGTGCTGTGCCTGGCCATCGTCGTGCTGGCCCGAGTGGCTGCCGCGTACTCGCCCTGGCTGGCCCGCCTGGGCGGTGCGATGGTGGTCGTGGGGTTGTTCTCGCGCCTGTACTGGGCGGGGGTGGACGAGACGGCCCTGCAGCTCATCGGGACGCTTGGGCTGGAGCGGACGACCGAGATCGTGATGGACCTGTACGTGGACATCTCCTACGGGCCCTGGCTGGTGCCGGTCTCGGCGGCCTTCGGTCTCTACCTCGGGACACTGCTCCTCGGTCTGGCCGCCTTCCGTTCGGGCACGTTCGGCACCGGACGGCTGGCGCTGTTCGTGTTCTCGGGATGGCTGTGGACCGGCGTACTGAAGAGAAGCGAGCTGATCGACGGCGTTCTGTCGGGCGCTGTCCTGTGCCTGGTGCTCGTGCCGCTCGGGATCAAGGTGCTGCGCGATGCCGTACCGGAGCTGCGCGCGCAGGCTCAACCGGCCGGGGACAGGGCGCCGCTGCGGGTGCTCAGCTGGTGACAGGGAGCTCCGGAAACCGCTCGGCGGCGTCTACGCTGTGGCGGGTGAGGGATGTGCGGGCCGGGCTCTTGTCATGGGTGCTGCCCGCGGCCGCCTTCTGCGGGGCCTTCGTGCCGGCGGCCTTGCCCGAAGCGCAGGCGTACGGGTACGCGGCCACGCTGGCCGGGCTGCCCGCGCACTTGCCGGCCGCCTACGTTCCGGCCTCTGTGGTGGGGTTGCTCGCTGCCTTGGCGGCCAGGGCGGCGCCCGGCAGGCCATGGCTGCTCTTGGTGCTCGCGTCGGCCGACGCCGTGCTCCGCACGCCGGGGCTGCTGCTGGCGGTGGCCTCGTACGTGGCCGCGACCGCCCTGCGGCGTCCGGCCCCGCTCGCGCTGTATTCGGCGCTGGCCAGTCTGGTCGCGGTCATTCCGCAGCCCGGTGCCGGACTGGTCTCCGCACTTGGCGGCGCACCCCTGTTCGTCTGGCTCCCGCTGGCGCTCGGACTGTGGGCAGGCGCTCGCCGGGAATTGGTCGCGGGGCTGCGCGAGCGTGCCTGGCGGCTGGAGCGCGAGCAGGCGGCGCGAACCGAGCAGGCGCGCGCGCTGGAGCGCGCGCGGATCGCGCGCGAGATGCACGACGTGGTGACCCATCGGGTCTCACTCATGGTTCTGCGGGCGGGAGCGTTGGAAATCAACGCCACCGACGAGAAGACCGCGGCGGAGGCGGAGTTGATCCGAGTGACGGGCAAGGACGCACTCACCGAGCTCAGAGCGGTGCTGGGGGTCCTCGGCGAGGAGGGCGGGGATTACCATCCGCGGCCGACACTGGCCGATCTGGACGGGCTCCTGGAACAATCCCGCTCGGCCGGCGTACCGGTGGAACGGCACGAGGAGGGCGATCCCGGCGCGCTGCCGGTCATGGTCCAGCACACCGCCTACCGCGTCGTCCAGGAGGCCCTCACCAACATCCACAAACACGCGGGCCGGGCCGCGACCCAGGTCGTCCTGCGTCACCTGCCCGCCGCGCTGCAGGTCGACGTGCGCAACGCCGCCCCGCCCGAGCCGGCCCTGGACCTGCCCAGTGGAGGGTCCGGGCTGCTGGGGCTGCGCGAGCGAGTGGAGCTGCTGGGCGGACAGTTCACGGCCGGAGCGGAGCCGGACGGCGGATTCCTGGTCAGCGTCAGGCTACCGACATGATCAAAGTGCTCATCGCGGACGACGAGGAGCTGGTGCGCACGGGCCTGCGCGCGATCCTGGAGGCCGCCGACGACATCGAGGTGATCGCCGAGGCGCGGAACGGGTCCGAGGCGGTGACTGAGGCCGCCCGCTACCGGCCGCACGTCGTCCTCATGGACGTGCGGATGCCCGTCATGGACGGCGTGACGGCGCTCAGGGAGATCAATCGCTCGCCTCAGCCGCCCAAGGTGGTCATGCTCACCACCTTCGATCGCGATGAGTACGTCTACAGCGCCCTGCGGGCCAGGGCAGCGGGCTTCCTGCTGAAGGACACCGCGCCCCGCGACCTGATTGCCGCCGTACGCGCGGTGGCTCAGGGCAACGCCATGCTCTCACCGACGGTGACCAAGCGCATGCTCGATGCCTTTGCCAGGTCGGAGACCCCCGACTCGGCTGCCGCCAGGAAGCGCCTAGCCGGGCTCACCGAGCGCGAACGCCAAGTCTCGCGGGCGGTGGCTCGAGGGCTGTCCAACACCGAGATCGCCCGCGAGCTGGGCATGACCGAGACCACGGTCAAGGCGCACGTCAGCCGTTCACTGGCCAAACTGGGCCTGGCCAACCGGGTGCAGATCGCGCTGGTCGTCCGCGACGCAGGCGGGAACGAGTCACCCTGATCACGGCTACTGGTGCCGGCCGAGGGCCGACGCGCACCGGGCGCCACCACGATTGTGAAGCTACGCCGGGTTGCCCGCCTCTGGAGCCCGCGCTTGCCGAACGAGAGCAGGCGTCTCAATGCGGCATTGTGGTGCTCCACGCCGCCGCCTCCACCGACTGAGGCTCCCCCTGCCGGTTGTTGTCAGTCGGTCGGGGTGGACCTGCCCCCCAACGGGAGTACGGCGTCCGCCGACGGTTCACCACTCGGGGCGGGAGCGGTCGCGGCGGGTCGATCATAGATCCCGACGGCCCACCTGCCCGGCTGTTCGCCGACCTTGGCCGACAGGCGGCTACGCACTTTGGGATTGATCAATGCAGCGGTCTGAGCAGTCTCGTCGCACTTTTTCGACGTCGTGATCGGTCGGCAGCCCGTAACGGCTTCCGCCACCTCCCGAACCGGGGCGTCCGCCGGAAAAACCCAGACCTCTAGATACTGCGGACGCTTCAACCAGTCTGACGGCGCCGAGCGCTCGTCGTGATGCCCGCCCTCCCACTTCCCGCACCGTCCGGCCCTGCCGCCCATCTCGCCGCTTTTAAGCCGCTGACTTGTGACGACCCAGGCCCGGGGGTCATCGCAAACCACTCTGTACCCCGTAGAGAAACTGGTCGGCATGAAGGTCACTTTCTGGGCGACGCCCACCTTCTCAAACCACTGGGAGTGGACAAGCGGCAACACCGTTTTCTTGGCTCCCAACCTCACGAGAAAACTGCCGGGAAGTTTCGGCCGGTGCTCGGGCTGGGCCGCACTCGCAGGACGCTGAGCCACCACCGTCTCCTCGGCCCCCGGTAGGCCCGCCGACAGGCCGTTCACCAGCCCGACGGCGGCGACCGCCAAAGCCGCCCCGGCGCCGGCCGTCACCATCCGCCGAGTACGGCGAATACGACGGCTCCGCCGTACGATCGCGTCGAGATGAGCGGCCGGTTCGCGGCCGGCAGGCTCCCGGCCACGCTCGTGCAGAACCTCGCGCAGATCGCTTTCCGAATGCCTCATCGCTGGGCCCTCTCCAAGGTCATTGTCTGGATGTCCGAATCGACGCGGAGACGGGTCAGAGCTCGATTGAGCTGGCTTTTCACAGCCCCCAAGGACGAACCGACAATGTCGGCGACCTCGGTAAGCGTCCGCCCCTCGAAGTAGTGCAGAACGATCACCGCCCGCTGGCGCGGCGAAAGCGCGCCGATCGCTCCCCACAGCGCCGCTTGATCGTCCACATCGGCGGTGGCGTCACGCACGTCGGCCGTTTCAGGGAGCGTCTCCGTCGGGACCTCACCGCGCCAGCGCCTGCGCCACCACGAGGAATGGGTGTTCACGATGATCCGATAAACGTAAGGGTCGGGGTTGCCCTCAATACGCCGCCAGGCAAGCCACGCCTTCGCCAGCGCCGTCTGCACCAAGTCCTCGGCCGTGCCCCAGTCCCGGGCGAGGAGATACGCCATCCGGCACAGTCGTAGATGCCGGTGTGCCACATACTCGGCGAACCCATCGTCCATCGATCATCTCCATCTCCTTGTCTTCGGCGATGACTACCTCCCGGGAGACGCATTCGGTTCACAGGCGCCACCGAGAAATCGCGGCACCAGCGCTCGCCCCCCTTTTTTCCCGTCGACCGAGGCCGGAGAGGACGGCGTGACGCGAGCGAATGCTCACCAGCGGCCGACCTCATGCCCGGTCCGCCACGCTTAGCGCCGCCCCACGAGATCCGCCAACTCGCCTGCGGCGAACCGAACGAGGCGTCCGCACAGACGTAGGCCCGCCCCGCCCGCCGTCCACCCCCAGCGATCCCTCAGGCACCCGCCCCAGCAACACGCTCAGCACCATCGGGAAGAGCAGCTTCCCGTACTCGAATAGCGCCCCTGGCCCTGCTACCGCGCGAGTCTGGAACGTTCCGCTGGATCGGATCGGGGATCGTACCGTGGTGACGGTCCTCACTGTCGACCTCGATAGGAAGGAAGAAGTCCCCCGGCTGGTCACGATCTGTGCCCCGCACGGCTGATGCTCTTGCACCACTTTGTGCACCCGGCCGTGCAGCAAGGGGACGGAGGATCGGCTCCAGCACGCGCAGAGGTCGTGGCTCGGTAGAGGCGCGCTGGTCACTTGCTGTGCTGCTGTGGGCAACCCGGCGGCCGATGTGCTTCAGGCAGACGAGGAGACGCTCCTCCTCCAACATGGCGAGTGCCCTGCGGATGGTGGCCCGGCTGCAGTGGTGAAGGCGGGCGAGGTCGATTTCGCCGGGGATGAGCATGCCGATGGGATAGCGGCCTGTGGTGATCTTCCTGCGGATGTCGGCGGCGATCAGCTGGTAGCGGTAGTCACGTGGAGGTTCGTCGGGGTTCAGGGGGCGCAGTCGCCAGCCCTTGTGGGGGACGACGGTCACGATGCCGAGTTCGGCGAGCGCTTGCAGGGCACGGCGGAGAGTGAGGCGTGAGCAGCGGAACCTTGCGGTGAGCGCGTGCTCGCTGGGCAGGAACGAGCCGGGCGGGTAGGCGTCGTGGGCGATGCGGCGGAGAAGCGCGTGTGCGACCTGTACGTGAAGCCCCCGCCCTTGGATCTGGCCGAGGGCGTCGTCCAGGCTCATTCTCAGAGGGTCTTCTTGTAGTGGTCGGCGCGCGGACCCGCAGCTGTTGAAGGTCTGGGAGGCGCTCTGAATCGAGGCCCTCTGCTTGGGCATGGGTTCTCCCTAGTCGTGCCAGGTGCGGTGCGTGAAGGCTTTGCTGACACGCCTTCCGTCTGAATGCAGGCTGATACGTGCTGGCCGGCGCATTGTCGGCGCATTGTCGGCGTATGGCCCCGCTTATCGGGCTACTCATGCCGAGGGTTAGCCGGCGTGGCCGGTACGGACTCACTGTCGTGCGGTGTGCTGGGCCGGGAGCAACACGACCTCCGGCACGACCGGTCACAATCTTCCATCCACGGCCGCTGCGTGGACCGCATTGCTCGCCCATGAATTCAGCTTCACACCATATGACGTCGCATCCCGGCTCGTATTCGCGGCGACTAGTCTCGGGATGTCTCTTGCTGTCTTGTCCTTGTCTCCTTTCGAGAGCCAATTGACGCTACTCTGACAGCCCCTTCACTCCTCAGCCGAGACGTGGCCATGACCGATCAGCAGATCCTCTTGAAAACACTTCTCACGCAGCGCCACTGGCAGACATACAGCACATTCTGCAAGGAATATGACAAAGCAGCCAAGAAGGTCGACCCGTCCTTGCGTGGCAAGCAGCCGAGCCGCGCCCAGCTTCACCGCTGGCTGTCGGGTGAGCTCAAACGTCTGCCGCACTCCGACCACTGCCGTGTCCTCGAGGCGATGTTCCCGGCTCACAAGGTCAGCGAACTCTTCTCGCTCCGGACTGAGGAGACTGCAACGCCGGTCGTCGACCCGCGACAGTTGGTGAACAAATCCGTTGCAGTCGCTCAGTTGGCCGATGTAACTGCGGTATTCCCGAGCAGGTCGGCGTTCTCCTCAGCCTTTTCGCCATCCGTCCTGTTCGATAAGGCCAAGGAGATCAATGCGGTCGGGCTGTCCCTCAACATCCTGTGCCAGAGCTACCCTGATCACCTGCTCAAACGCCTGCTTGAAACCGGTACACGGATTCGAGCGCTATTCCTCGATCCCCATGGTTTGGCTATCGGCGCACGGGAAGCCGAAGAACAGCATGCCCCCGACACGTTGCGCACGCTGACGAGCCTCAACATCAATATCTTGACCAGGATTAGAGGCCGTCTTGTCCCCGAAGCCGCTGGACGGCTTGAGCTACGGGTGTACGACGAGACGATCCGGTTCAACGTCCTGATCCTGGATGGCTCCATGTGCGTGGTGCAGCCGTACCTGCCGCAAGCACGTGGGGTGGACTCCCCCACGTTGTTGATCAACGACAGCGCAGCTGCTGACGGGCTTTTCCCCGTCTTCGACCACGTGTTCACTTCAATGTGGGAGCGGAGCCGGCCCATATGACCATCAACCCCGCCGATCTACTGCCCCTGGCCACGCAAGCCGTCAGTATCGCCGGCCGGATAGTGAAGACGAAGCTTCCGGGCACCGTCACCGCCAAGGGCGACCGGGACATGGCCACCGAGGTGGACTACGCAGCCGAGCAGGCCGTTCGGGAGTTCCTCAGCAGGGAGACGCCGGAAATCGCTTTCCTCGGCGAAGAGGAGGGGGTAACTGGTCGCGGCGGAAGTGGTCTGATGTGGGCGCTCGACCCGCTGGACGGCACCGCCAACTTCCTGCACGGCATCCCGTTGTGCGGGGTTTCTCTGGGCCTGCTCCAAGACGACGAACCAGTTCTGGGCGTGGTCGAGCTGCCTTTCCACAGCACACGCTACGCCGCCGCAACCGGCCACGGGGCAACGGTGGACGGGCAGCCGATCCGATGCGGGGAGGCTTCGGCGCTTGATCAGGCAATCGTGTCCATCGGTGACTACGCCGTGGGGGACGGGGCTCAACCAAAGAACCGCAGTAGACTTGCCCTTACCGGACTACTCGCCTCTCGGGTGCAGAGGATGCGCATGTTCGGGTCAGCGGCCATTGACCTGGTGTGGGTCGCGGAGGGCCGCACCGACGCATGTGTCATGTTGTCCAACAAGCCCTGGGACACTGCGGCAGGTGTCCTCATCGCCAGGGAAGCCGGCGCCGCCACCGTCGACAGCGACGGCACACCCCACACTATGGCCGCCCGCGCCACCATCGCCGCAAGCCCGAAGATCCTCAATGAGCTCATGGCCCTCATCGACGAGGCTGCCAGGCACTCAAACATCGGTGGAGGACTGTCGAATTAGCCTTATGTAGATCGAGGGCGGCGCTTCACGCCGCTCCTCCCTACTGCCCCATAATTCGCAGCAATCCTCGGCCGGGGAGTCCGCTTTGCGTGTCTCCACGGTGAGCCTTCGAGCAACGTACCGGGGGTCGCGCCTGCACACCTTGGACCCGGCGCACCACCCTTGGTCGTCCTGGCACGTGGTCAACGCCGCCTGGGAGGCTTGGACGAGCAACCAAGATCTCTCAGATCGCCGCCGGCCCGCACCTGGGGGCGCAGAGGCCGCGCACCCGTGGTTTGTCCCCTCTTCGCCTCGGCTAACTGCACGGCTATTGCACAATGATCAGGCTGCCTGCGTGGTCAAGAGGCAACCAGCGTCGCCATCATGCCGCCATTGAGGACAGGATCGGGTCATAGCCAGCCCAGCGGCATCTGCCATAGATCGTACGCGGCGGGAAAAATCCCGGCCACGATGAACGGGCCGAACAACAGGGCTACCGAGACCAGCCAATAGGACCATGAAGGCAATCTTGAAAGTTCCCGGATCGCGAGATTGACCAACACCCATAAGGCGATAAAAAGTCCTACACCGCCAAACACAATCAGGTGAGGCAGGATTCCGTCGTTGTCGGTGGGGTCCCGTTGCGTCAGGCCCAGAGCAGCCAGCGGGTAGTTGGCGAGGGAGTACCAGACGAGACCCAGCGGAAGAGGCGCAAGGTAACCGAACAGGGCGTTGACGGCGAGCGGGACCAACCATGCGACTCGCTTCGGGGATGCGCTGGTATCGGGCATGGCCTCTTCTATAGCACCGCACGATGATCTGCTCCGTCGATCCTCAACTCTACGATCGTCACATGAGCGACCTGGGCCCGGCAGGCAAAGAGCTGATGACTGCCCGTCTGGTGCTACGACCTCCAACTGAAACCTGTGCGGTGGCGCGGCAACCCCGGCCGGAGCGTTCGGTTCGTACGGTGGGCGTACGACTAGATGAAATATCCACCAAGATTACAAAATGGAGATCATCGGTTATGTTGTCGATGTATGACTGAAGCCATGGAGCTGTTGCGCGGCCCCCTGTCCGCGATCGTGGTGCTCGGCTTCCTGGCTGCAGTTATCTATGGTTTCGTTTGCCTTGTCCGCTGGATCAGGGCCGCGCCCTATCGCTTCCAGCCCCAGGTGCACGACACGCCACCGGACACGGGCTGGCGCTCCCGGCCATCTCCAGGGCAGATCTGGTGGGCAGTCGTGCCGTACGCCGACGGCACAGGGGGCAAGGTCAGACCCTGTTTAGTGATTCGCACCCATGGTCGGGGCGTAGAGGTTCTAAAGATTACAAGCCAGGACAAATCCCATCGGAAGAACTACATCAGCATCCCGACCACCCGCTGGGATCCGCGGGCGCAGAAAGACAGCTGGCTGGATCTCGCCGCCTCGCAATTCATCTACGATCACGCTTTTCGGCGACGCGCCGGCAATTGCGATGACGAAACCTGGTCACGGGTGGCGCGCCACCACAGGACAGGCTGGGTATACGACCCCAACCTCCACCGCTGAACCCCAGGCATCAACATCTTCACCAGGCTCAGAGGCCGCCTCGACCCCGAAGCCGCCGGACGGCTTGAGCTCCGGGTGTACGACGAGGCGGTCCGGTTCAACGTCCTGATCTTGGACGGTTCCATGTGCGTGGTGCAGCCGTACCTGTCACAGGCACGTGGGGTGGACCCCCACACGTTGTTGATCAACGACAGCGCAACTGCTGACGGGCTGTTCCCCCCGTGCCGTACGGCATGGCGGTATGCGGCGGCGCAGCGTGCACTCGCGGCCTGCCGCCTGGGGGGATGAGGTGATCGGCTGGCGGCTGCCGGGGACCTGCTCGCGTGCCGGGTGGTTCGGCATTGGTCTGCCATTGGCCTGCCAACCCCGGTTTGATCTTGGTTTGATGCACAAGAGGCCCTCACCCGAGATCTCGGGTGAGGGCCTCTGACGTGCGGAGGCTCGGGGATTTGAACCCCGGATGGGCTTGAGACCCAAACCGCATTAGCAGTGCGGCGCCATAGACCAGACTAGGCGAAGCCTCCCAGCTGCCGTGTGGCTCAGGACAGGTTACCGGCCTTGTGGCGAAGCGGCAAAGTGGTTGAGGGGTATGGCGTTGGGGGAGTAGGGCGATGGGTTGTCCACAGTCTGTGGATAAGGTTGTCCACAACTGTGGATGGTGGTGTGTTTTGCAAGGTCATCGTGGTGGTGGCGGCTGTGGATTGTTGGAATGTGAGACCGGCCGTCTTGGAATGTGGATGCATGTCCACGGCTGTATGTCAGGGTTTGGGCTGGGCCGATGGGCGTGTTGATCGGGCCGGGGTGTGTGTCCGCGGCTTCTGGGACGCTCTTGTGGAAAGGCACTGCCGGCCTTGTGGGCGGGAATGGCGATAGCCGTACGGCATGGCGGTGCGGTTGGCCATGCCGTACGGCATGGCGGTGCGGTTGGCCATGCCGTACGGCTGAAGGGTGCGCTTAGGCGCGGCGGTTGGCTTCGCCTTCGATCTCGATCTTGATCTTCTTGCCGACGAGGAACCCGCCGGCCTCCAGGGCCTGGTTCCAGGTGAGGCCGAAGTCCTCGCGGTCGAACTCGGTGTTGATGGCGAAGCCCCACAGCTCCGTGCCCCACGGGGTGGTGCCGGCGCCGCCGTATTCGACGTTGAGCTCGACTTCCTTGGTGACGTCGCGGATGGTGAGGTCGCCGACGACGGTGAACTCGCCGCCGGAGTGGTTGCTGACGCGCGTGCTGCGGAACGTGATCTCGGGGAACGTCTCCGCCGAGAGGAAGTCGTCGCTGCGCAGGTGGGCGTCGCGGTCGGCCACGCCGGTGTTGATGCTGTCGGTCTTGATCGCGAGCTGGGCGCTGGAGGCGAGGGGGTCCTCGCTGATGGTGACGCTGCCGGCGAACTCTGCGAAGTTTCCGCGAACCTTGCTGACCATCATGTGCTTCGCCGTGAAGCCGATGCGGGTGTGCGCGGCGTCCAGGTCGAAGGTGCCGGCGGTCGGGATGGTGAGGCCTTCCCAGGTGCGGGTGCTCATCGGGTTGCTCTCCTCGCAAGTCGCTTGCTCTGCAGATGTTTGCTTCAACAGATATCTATCGCACAGATATTCCTCTCGTCAAATAGTGTCGTCTAGACTGTGGCTGTGACTGCGAACCCGTTCGACGACCCCCGGCTCACCGCGATCGGCTTGCTCGCGGAGGCGTTCGAGGGTCTGATGGCCAAGACCGCCCCGGCTTTCGCCAAGGCCGGGTTGTCCCAGATAGATTTCGAAACCTTGATCCGCTTGGCGCGCTCGCCGGAGCAGAGGCTGCGCATGAGCGATCTCGCCGCACAGACGAACCTGTCGACGAGCGGAGTGACCCGCGTCGTGGACCGGCTTGAGCGGGAGGGGCTTGTGGAGCGCCGCGCCTGTCTGACTGATCGGCGCGCTTCGTACGCTCACCTCACCGATGCGGGGTGTGACCGCCTCAAGGAGGTTCTGCCCCAGCATCTCGCCGATATCGATGCATGGTTCACCGGTCTGCTGCCGGAGCCGCAGCTCGAAGCCCTGCTGGACGCGCTGCGGGTGATCCGTGATGTGGTACGGCCCTGCGCCACGGCCGGAGTCGAACATGCCGAGGTCAGGTCCGGCTAGGAGGCGTGCGGGGTCAGGTGGCGCGCGGCATCTCCGTGGTGTCTGCGGGGCTTTCGCCGCGTTGGGCAGGTACGCGTAGATCGCCGCGTAGTTTCGCCATGGCGCGGGAGACGGTGCTTTTGACGGTGCCGACGCTGATGCCGAGCCTCTTGGCGATCTCCTGTTCGGTGAGGTCTTCGTAGTAGCGCAACATGATGGCTGCGCGCATGCGCGTGGGAAGCCGGCTGAGGGCCTGTTCGAGCAGGTCGGGAAGGTCGCCAAGGGGCAGGTCGTGGGGGGTGCCGGTGCCTGTGACTGGAATGTCGGGAAGCTCTTCGGCGGGGTATTCCTCAAGTTTCCGGCGTCGCCACCAGGAGATGTTTATGTTCACCATGGCCCGCCGTACGTATCCGTCGAGCGCGCCGCGGTCCTGAATGCGGTTCCAAGCGCGAAATGTGCTGGCCAGTGCGGCTTGGAGTAGGTCTTCGGCATCCGCGGGGTTCCCGGTGAGCTGGTATGCCATGCGCAGCAACGCAGGTCCGCGAGTGAGGACGTACTCGCGGAACTCCTCGTGTCTCTCGCCGCTCAACGGCGAGTTGTCTGTGAGCATCTCGTGGTCAGAATCGCAGCCGGAGGGCTCGTTTCGGCTGAGCCGAAATCCAGGTTTCGCACCGCCGATAGCAAAGATCAACTAAGCGGGGTGGCCTGCTCGTGTGCAGCTCAGGTACGGCGGCGCCTGGTCCTGGATGGGAATCCAATTCACTTTTCGCACGACTTACTGGCGAGTTCCACGCAACTTCCTCGCGACGGGAGAAATCGCTTACTACCAGGGATGTGTATTTTGCTCCCCGGTCTGCGAGCAGCGGGAGTTTTTACCCCGAACCGGACGGTAGGGATGGGTGGCCGTGTGACCCTAGTACGGCACCCACCCGAGGATAAGGAGAGGCGATGCCGGATCCCGGCGTTGACCGCCGTCGTGTCCTGGCGGCAGCCGCGCTAGGTCGGAACGTCGATCCACCGGGGCCCACCCCTGGGAAGGAAGAGCCCCTGCACGCGGTGGCCGGGATGGTCCTTGACGTCACCCCTCACATGATCAGCGTGGAAACCGCTGAGGGGGTGACGGAGCGCTTGGTCATCGCACCATGGGTGAAAGCGTGGCGGGGAGGGGCGGTGGAGCCAACCAATCTGCCGCTCGGCTCCAAGGTGATCATCCAGGCCGTACGCGGAGCCAGCGTCGTGGAGAAGATCTGGGGGGATGTCACCCGGATCACCGGGCGAATCCTGTCCATCACCTCAGAAGGGTCTCCCGGGGGGCGGCCGAAGGACCAGATCGTCGAGCTCGATTGCGGGCCGCACCGAGGCCGCCGCACGATCGTGGTGCCCTACCGGGCCTCTGGCCGTCTTCGTGTGCGACACCCCCAGTTTGAGCAGGGATATCTGTTCGATGCCATTGGGGTGCGCGAAGGAGGCGTTTCCTACGCGTATCTGCCGGCGACCTCGCAGCCTGCGTATCGGGGGGGTGCCGTACCGGATCCGCCCCCGGCGTACGGTGGGACGCAGTCTCGCATCTCCGGCACCGCGGTCTGGTCGGACGGCTTCGACGACGACGAGCGCGGGGCCGCGTATCCGATGCTGGAGCCCCTCGACTCAGGGTGCGAAGAGTCGGGGAAGTCCTGCGTGGGGCTGCCCTACCTTGCCTTGGGGTCGATGCTCAACGTGCATAACGTCTGCACGGGACGGGCGGCGAATGTGCAGATCGTGGCCTGTGGGTGCGTGTCAGGGGGCTTCTGCGATCGATGTGTGGAATGTGGAACGTCTCCGCGGGGCAGGATCGTGGAGCTCTCGCCGGCCTCCTTTGTCGAGCTCGGCGGTGATCTGATCAAGGGCTGTTTCAATGTCAGGATCGGTTTGGGGTGACTCAGTGTTCGAGACGATCGCCGCGGCGCAGCTTCCCGTCGTAGTCCTGCTGCTGGTCTTGGGAACCGTCGCCAAGGTGGTCACGATTCTCAAGGGCGTAGAGCCCGAAGGGCTGAGCCAGATGGGCCCCGCAGTGCTGGTGCCCGAGCGGTGGCGGGCGCGGATGCTCCTGTTGTGCGCCGTTGTCGAGCTCGGGCTCGCCGCCGGGCTGGTGGCGACGTCGCACCCGCTGTTCCGCTGGTGGACGGTGGGGTTCTTCGCGATGTCGACCTTTGTGCTCTGGGAGCTGCGGCGTCGGCGCCCGGATGTGGGATGCGGGTGTTTCGGTGAGATGAGCTCCGCACCGGTGGGCCTCCGTTCCCTCGGTAGGACGGTGGTGCTCACCGTCATGTCGGTAGGGCTGGCGTGGCAGGACGGCGGTGGATGGTTCCCCGTCCCCGACCTGTCGTGGGTCACGATCGTGTCCGCGTTGGGGGGGCTGGTGCTGATCGCCCTGCTCTCCCCAGAGATCGAGGAGGTGGTGGCGCGCATCAGGTATCGGGCTCCCTGCGAGCAGCGCCCGGTCGCGGCGTCGACCGCGCTGGCGCGACTGCGTTCGAGCTCGGTGTGGCAATCGCACGCCGAGATGCTGAGCGCGAGCGAGCCCACTGACACGTGGCGGGAACTGTGCTGGCGGTTCTTCTCCTTTTCGGGGCGCACGCTCCAAGGGGAGACGGTCGATGTGGTCTTCGCTGTCTATCTGAGCGGCAGGAGGCCTGCCGTGAAAGCCGCCGTGGTGGGGGCCAACGCGGTGATCCGGTTGGACGTCGAGGGCGGGCTGGAGGGCGGCGCGGTGAAGCCTATGCCCGAGACCGTGGGAGTGTCGGCTTGATTCAGCTCTCTAACGCTTTCTAGCTTCCCCACTAGAAAGCGTTAGAGAGGACTAGGGGTTCGCCGCGCGGCCCGCTTTAGAGGGGCTGGGCGCGGAGGAACTTGCTGAAGTGTGGCACGGTGAAGGCGATCAGGCCGCGTTCCGCGCTGTAGATCAAGCCCTTCTTGATGAGACTGTCACGGGCAGGGGAGAGGCTGGACGGCTTGCGCCCGAGGGTCTCGGCCACCTCGGCCGTGGCCACGGGTTCGTCGCCGATCGAGGCCATCGCGTGCATGTAGTCGCGCTCGGCGGGCGTCGCCCGCTCATAGCGGCTGCCGAAGAAGCCGACGGCGAGCTCCTCCTCTGCCTCGGGCGCGGCCATCTTGACGTCGTCGGCGGTGATCGGCGAACGGGGCGCGACGTCCCAGGCGACTTTCCCATAGGCCTGGACGAAGTAGGGGTATCCATCCGCGGCCTCATAAAGCGCGTCGAGCGCCTCCTGGGTGAACGTCACGTCCTCCCGCTCGGCGGGGGCGAGAAGCGCGTGGTCGGCCGCCTCCCGGTCGAGCCGGTCGATGCGTGCGTAGCGGAACAGCCGCTCGGAGTAGCTCTTACTGGCACTGAGCACGCTCGGCAGGTGGGGGAGGCCGGCCCCGACCACGATGAGGGGCCCGCCGCTCTGGGACAGCTCGTGGCAGGCCGCGCAGAGCGCCGAGATGTCGGGAGCCTGGACGTCCTGCATCTCGTCGATGAAGAGCGCGATGCCGACCCCGAGATCGGTGGACACACTGGCGGCGTCGACGAACAGCTCGGTCAGGTCGATCTCAAGGTCGCCGGAGTCGGCTCGTCCCCGCGCGGCGGGGACGTCGATCCCGGGCGACCAGTGCGACGTGCCCTTGGCCGCCGCGGGGTCGCGCATCGCGAACGCCTTGAGCACGCCGAGGAACTCCTCGATGCGCTCGGGGGCACGGTGGCGGGGCGCCAGTTCGCGCACCGCCATGTGCAGGGCGGCCGACACGGGGCGGCGGATCGACTGATCGGGTCTCGCCTCGATCTTGCCTGTGCCCCACAGCCTCTGCATGGCCATGGACTTGAACGTGTTGAGCAGCACGGTCTTGCCGACGCCACGTAGGCCGGTCAGGACCATGCTGCGCTCGGGGCGGCCACGAGCGACGCGCTCAAGCACCACTTCGAACTGCTGCAGCTCACGATCGCGCCCCGCGAGCTCTGGGGGGCGCTGCCCCGCTCCGGGGGCGTAAGGATTGCGCACGGGGTCCACGCTCTCGGACTTTATGACGGGGTATAGAGGTCGTCCTAGACCTTCGTAGAAAGTGCTACGGCGTGTCGCTCGGCGTCGCTCCGGTGACCGTCGGCCGGGGACCACGGCCGGGGCGGCTCGGTGCCCGGGGGCGAAGCCCGACGGTGAGAGCGCCGGACGTCTGGCGGGCGGGCACGCGGAGCGGGGCGCGGCCCCCGCGGTCGCGTCGAGCGCTGCCGCGTCGAGCACTGCCGCGTCGAGCACCGTCGGCTCGACCTTTGCCGCGTCGAGCAGCGTCGCTTCGAGCATCGCCTTGCCCCCGTTCCACCACCTGGGTCCGCTCTGTCCGAACCCATGTTCGATCTGACGTGGGAAAACTGTACTGCTAGATCGAACAAGTGCGCGACAGTTTTCGAAGAAAGCTCGAACAAAGTCTTGTCCGCGCGCAGGGGAGGGGTGATATTCGGTGGGTCGGTAGGAAATGTCAGGCCTTGATGGTTAGGCCCATGGCGCGGGCCGTACCGGCGATGATCTTCTCCGCCGCGTCCAGATCGGTGGTGTTGAGGTCCGAGAGCTTGGCCTTGGCCACCTCTCGGAGTTGCTCACGGGTGATCGTCGCGGCCGACTGGTGTCCCGGGCGCGCGCTGCCCGACTCGATGCCGGCGGCGCGGCGCAGCAGCGACGCGGTCGTCGGCATCTTGGTCGCGAGCTGGAAGGAGCGGTCCTCGAACACCGTGATGACGGCGGGAACCACGAAGCCGCGCTGCCCCTGCGTCGCCGCGTTGTACTGACGGCAGAACTCCATCAGGTTGATGCCGACGGGCCCGAGGTCCTTGCCGACCGTCGCAGGGCTCGCCTCGCCCGCCTTCTGCTGAATTTTGATGACCCTGCTGATCTTTTTCTTCGCCATGGCCGCCACGCTAAAGTGTCCAGTTACTGGAGACTCAAGCGGAATTCCTGGGCTATGGCTAGATCGCGCGAAGGTTACACAATTGGGCAACTCTCCTCGTTGTCCGGCACACCCGTGAAGACCATTCGGTTCTACTCGGACATCGGCGTGCTGCCCGAACGGGAGCGCACCCCCGCCGGCTACCGCCTGTACGGCGAAGCCGATCGGGCCAGACTGGGACTCATCCGTACTCTCCGCGAAATCGGACTGGACCTCGCGACGATTCGCTCCGTCGTCGTCGTCGGCCGGACCGGAAACGACCTCGCGGAGGTTCTCACCCTGCACCTCGAGGCCGTTGAGACCCAGCTGCGATCCCTGCAACGCACGCGTACGGTGCTGCGCGCCGCGCTTAAACGGGGAGACCCCATGGACGTGGATCTGAACCGCCTCAACGCCCTCGGCAAGGTCGGCGCGGCCGAGATGGAGCTGTTGCTCGACGAGTTCCTCGGTGACGTCGGTGGCGACGGGGGCGCGCTCGCGACCTGGCTGGACGGCATGCGCCGCTGCATGATGCCGAGACTCCCCGATGACCCCACCCCTGAACAGCTCGACGCCTGGCTCGAACTGGCCGCGCTGCTCGCCGACGACGACTACCGCGACGCCCTGCGCCCCACGGGCGAGGAGAACCTGTGGGCGCGTGTCGAGGCGAGCGGTCGGCCGTACGACGCGGAGGGCCCGCAGCGTGCCAACGCGCTGATCGTCGAGGAGGTGCTGGCGGCGAAGAAGGCCGGGGTGGAGCCTGGCTCGGCGCAGGCCGACGTCGTACTCGACCGGGTGATGGCGGTGATGTCGCAGATGCACATGACCGAGGACAGTGTGGAGTTTCGCCGGACGATGGCCAAGGGCTACGTTGATCACGACCCTCGTGCCGAGCGCCACTGGGAGCTGATCGCCAAGATCAACGGCACGCCGTGGTCGCCGGAGCCCAACGAGGCCCACCACTGGATTCGCGACGCGCTCCTCCATCGCGTCACACCGTAGCCGGGGCCGACGCGCTCAAAAGGTGCTTGCGGACAGGCGTTTCTGCCGTTTGTTGATCACTGCCTGAGGTGGACCGCTCACGCATCGCATAATCTGACGCATGGCCTACTCACGCTTGCCGAAGACAAACGCGAAACTCGGGCGGGTGACGGGGGCCCTGGCCCTGACCTGCCTGGTCGCGACCGCTGCGGCGTGTGGAGGCACGCAGGCCGCCTCGCCCGCCTCCACCTCGCCGTCCGAGACCGCGACGACTGGGACGACCGCGCACAGCGCGCAGGTCGCGCAGACCGCGCCCGGTGAAACATCCGGTCATAGCGGCAGCCCGTCCGCGAGTCCAAGTCCGACGGGGACGCCCGGGTTCACCTCACAGGTGTCTGGAGTGACCAGGGACGAGGTGAAGTACTCATGGCGTCCCGGATGTCCCGTAGGGCTGGATGATCTAAGGAAGGTCACGCTGACCTACTGGGGCTTCGACGACAAGCCGCACACTGGTGAGCTTGTCGTGAACAAGGCAGTCACCAAGGACATCGAGACCATCTTCAAGCGCCTGTACGACTGGCGTTTCCCCATCGCCCAGATGAAATCCGTCGATGCCTACAAGGGCAGTGACTTCGACTCGATCGAGGTGAACAACACCTCTGCGTTCAACTGTCGCCCCGCGACGGGTTCGAGTAAATGGTCCATGCACGCGTACGGCCGTGCCATCGACATCAACCCCCGCGAGAACCCTTACGTGTCGGCGGACGGCTCCGTTGCCCACACCAACGCGCGACGCTTCGTCAAGCGGCCCCTGAACGAGCCCGGCGTCATCAACCCGGGTGACCGTGTCGTGCGCGCCTTCGAAAGCCTCGGCTGGGAGTGGGGCGGCTACTGGTCGTCGATCAAGGACTATCAACACTTCTCGAAGGGGGGCGGCTGACCCGTTCTCGGTTGATCTTTCCCATGGGATCCGCGTTGTGGTGTCACCTTGCCCGGGGATGGGGTAAGGTTGGGGACAACGACGCGGGGTGGAGCAGTTCGGTAGCTCGGCGGGCTCATAATCCGCAGGTCGCAGGTTCAAATCCTGTCCCCGCTACTCGAGTGGACGCCCACTTGATCCTTAAGGGTCAAGTGGGCGTTTCGCATTTCACGGCTGGTTGTTCTTACGGGTTCCCCTGGTCTTACGGGTTTCCCTGGTCTTACGGGTCTCCCGCCGCTTGGTGGCCACTGGCGGTTCCACGAATGGCATGTGCGGCTTGCCCGCGCCTCTTGCCGACCGGTGGCTAGACTGATTTCATCAGTTGTTGAGTTAAGTGTTCGCCAGGCAAGATCCGCTCGTTGGCTGGGGCTGGAGGGCTCCGGAGGGGATGGTCATGGTTGAATCTCTGGTCCTGAGGTTTCATGAAATTCAGGGCGACGGCGATGGGGCGGTTCTGTCCCTTGTCGGGGGCAAGGCGGCCAACCTGGGGGTTCTCACCCGGGCCGGCTTCCCCGTTCCGCCCGGGTTCTGCATCACCACCGAGGCATACCGCCGGATCGCCGATGCGGCGGGGCTCGACCATGTGATCGAGGCGCTGACACGGGCGTCCTCCCATGATCTCGCCACCCTCAACCGGCTCGCCGAGCAGGCGCGCGACCTCGTGCTGGCGGCCCCGGTGCCCGATGACATCGCCGATGCCGTACGCGTGATCATCGACGGCCCGGTGGCGGTCCGCTCCTCGGCGACGGCCGAGGATCTTCCACATGCCAGCTTCGCCGGGCAGCAGGACACTTTTCTCAACGTCGTGGGTGCCGATGCCGTCCTTGAGGCGGTCCGGCGGTGCTGGGCCTCCCTGTGGACCGACCGCGCGGTCGCCTACCGTGCCGCCAACGGCATCGATCACCGAGTCGTACGCCTTGCCGTGGTGGTCCAGGACATGGTGCAGGCCGAGGTGGCAGGGGTGATGTTCACCGCCGATCCGGTCACGGGGAGCAGGCGGCGGGCTGCGATCGACGCGGCTCCCGGGCTGGGGGAGTCCGTGGTGTCGGGAGAGGTCAACCCGGACCACTTTGTGCTGGACAAGCTCACCCATCAAGTGCAGGAGCGCAGGCTTGGTGACAAGTCTGTCGCCATCCGCTCCCTCGTCGGCGGCGGCACCGAACGCGTCACGCTCTCCCAGGCGGACTCATGCCTGACCGATGAGCAGCTCGTCGCACTCGCCCGTCTCGGTACGCGGGTCGAAAAGCACTACGATGCCCCGCAGGACATCGAGTGGGCGATCGATGCCGACGGCGTGCTGTGGCTTACCCAAACCAGGCCCATCACCACCCTCTTCCCGGTTCCGTCGACCGCCCCGAAAGACCTCGACGACCTGCGTGTCTACTTCTGCTTCAGCGTCGCACAGGGACTTCAGCGGCCGATCACTCCGATGGGGCGATCCGCCTTCCGCCTGCTCTCTGCGATGCCGGCGAGATTTATGGGCATCTCAGTGCCTGATCCGGTCAAGGGGGCTCCGGCCTTCGCCGAAGCCGGCGAACGCGTATTCGTCGACATGACCGGAGTCGCCAGGAGTCGCGTGGGACGCGCGATCGTGCCCCGACTTCTCGACGTCATGGAGGCTCGATCGGCCCGTATCCTGCGCGACCTGCTGTCCGATCCACGCCTCAGCGTGACGCAACGGTCGCCGCTGCCGTTCCTACGGAAAGTCACCAAGTTCGCCGCCGAACACGCATTGCCGGCGCTAGCCGTACAGGCCCTCGTCAATCCGGCCGCACCGCGGCGTCGCGTGGCGCGGCTGAGGCAGGTTTTGCGCGTACGGCTGGCGCCGCCGCCGGCCGACGCCCCGCCCGCGGCCCGCCTTGCCTACGTCGAGCGGGTGCTCGGCGCGGCGCTGGTGCCGTTGCTACCGAGGATCGCGTCCGCGTTCATCGCGGGCTTCGGGATGCTGGGCCTGGCCGACCGGCTGCTGGGCGATCGGGCCAAAGCGGGCGAGGTCCAGGCGGTGCTCCGCGGGCTGCCCAACAACGTGACGACTGAGATGGACCTGGCCCTCTGGCAGGTTGCCCAAGGGATCCGGAAAAATCCGGACTCGGCAAGGGTTGTCTTGGAAACGCCTGTCGCCAGGCTCGCCGAGCAGTACCGGGAGGGAACGCTCCCGGCGGACATACAGGGCGGCATAAGCCGGTTCATGGAGGTCTACGGCCATCGTGCGGTGGCGGAGATCGACCTTGGACTCCCACGCTGGTCGGAAGAACCTGGGCATATCCTCGGCATTCTCGCGAACTACCTACGGCTGAACGACCCGGAGGCGGCGCCGGACGTCCAATTCGCACGGGGAGCCGCCGAAGCCGAGCGCATGATCAGAGTCCTGGCCCGCCGGGCCGGTGGGGTGAGGGGGGCGGTCGTCCGGTTCGCCCTCGGCCGCGCGCGTGCGCTGATCGGCTTCCGCGAATCGCCCAAGTTCTTCGTGGTCACCGTACTGGCCGCAGTGCGCCGACAAATCCACCTGATCGGTGTGAACCTCGTCGACCGCGGTCTGATCGACAACGCGGACGACGTCTTCTTCCTCACCCTCGCCGAACTCCGCGAGCATGTGAATCTGCCCGACGGCGTGGACGACCTGCGTGACGGCATGGACGACCTGCGTGACACGGTCGCAGCGCGGCGGGAGGCATATGACCGCGAGCTCCGTCGGAAGCACATCCCCAGGCTGCTCCTCTCCGACGGCACCGATCCAGAATCGACGGTGTCCACGTCGACTGCTTCGCAAGCACCGGTTGAGGGGGCACTGGTCGGAACCCCGGCATCCGCCGGAAAAGTCACGGGTGTGGCGAGGGTCGTACTCGATCCGGTCGGTGCGTACTTGGAGCCAGGCGAGATCCTTGTCTGCCCTTCGACGGATCCGGGGTGGACTCCGCTGTTCCTCACCGCAGGCGGGTTGGTGATGGAAATGGGCGGGGCCAACTCCCACGGATCAGTCGTTGCCCGCGAGTACGGCATCGCCGCAGTTGTCGGCGTAACCGGGGCAACCGACCACATCACCACCGGTCAGCGGATCACCGTGGACGGGACATCCGGAGTGGTGTTCACCGCCGAGAACACCTCCTGACTAGGGCAGCCCTCATCAGGACAAGTCCTGCTACGGGCCACGGACCCAACCGCAGGTGCACGGTCGTTCCCAGACACATGCCGCCGTGTCTGCTTGGTTGGCTGGAGCGGCGATCACACAAAATCGCAATCAACTTAAAAATTGCAGTAGACTCCAAAAATGACCGAGGGGCTTCGAGAGCGGAAGAAGCGGCAGACACGCCAGCGCATCTCCGACGTTGCCGTCGACCTCTTTGTGGCGCGTGGCTTCGACAGGGTCACCATCGCCGAGGTTGCCATGGCTGCGGAGGTGTCGGTCAACACTGTTTACAACTACTTCGAGTGCAAAGAAGATCTCGTCCTGCCTCCCGAGGAGGCGTCTCCGCAGCGGTTGGCCGATATCGTCCGGCAGCGGCAGGTTGGGCAGTCCGCGGCGGGAGCGGTATTGGCTCGGCTGCGGGATGAAGTGCGGAGGCATGACCGCAAGGTTGGGTTGAGCACTGGATTTGGACGAGTGCTGGAAATGATGCGGGCGGCCCCCACGCTGACTGCCCGACTGGAAGACCTCGGCCGTGAGATGACGGAGGCTCTTGCCCTCCTGCTGGCCGAGGAGACCGGGGCGCATCAGGATGATCCGCTGCCGCGTGCGGTCGCCTGGCAGATCGGGAGCCTGCACGCGCAGGCTTACTCCGAGATCGGGCGGCGGACTACCGCTGGCGAGTCTCCGGATGTCATCGCCGCGGCCTTGGTGGAACTACTGGACACCGTCGAAGGACTCCTCGGCAAACGTGTGCTGGGCTATGCCGTACGAAAGGACAAGTCATGTTCAGGGTGACCATCCGCGGCAAGTTCAAGGGGCTGGGTGAGGACGGCAGAGCCACCGTGCTGGCGGCCGGCGGCATCGCCTACACAGAAGGCGGGACGTTCACTCACGATCAGAGCGTGTCCGCCTTCACTTTCCGGTGCCAGGTGCCCGCGGGACCGGACGACGGCGAGGATGAGGCGGCGCTGGGAGCGATGGCCGCGCTGGACGTCTACGGTTGCTCATACGAGATCTTGAAGATTGCTGTGACGGACATGCGTGACATCAAGATTCGGCGAAGGGCGCGGACCATGTGAAAGCGGCCCATTTCATTTCGGTCGGGCAGGCCTTCGACCGCTCGGCCGTTAGGATCGCGGGCCATGACGACGATGGAGGAATTGGTCCGCCTGGTGCCGCCGCCCACCGAACCGGTCGATGCGCGAGGTGACTGGCGCGAGGTTGAGGGCGTTCTCGGGCTTGGGCTGCCCGGTGACTTCAAGGCGCTCGTCGAGCTATACGGCGTCGGGCAGTTCGTTAGCTTCGTCACGCCGTTCCCCCCTTTCGGTGCGCATCCGCTCCTGATCCAGAGAGCTCAGGGGTTGCTTGACAGAGAGCGGTACATGCGTGAGAAGGAGCCCGACGAATACCCTTATCCGCTTTATCCGGAACCCGGCGGGCTGCTGGAGTGGGGAGGCACCGACAACGGTGACTCACTCTGCTGGCTGACTACGGGAGAACCGGACAACTGGCGCGTCGTGGTTTGGAATCCGCGCAGCAACGCCTACGACGCGCATGACGTCGGCGCGGTGGAGTTCCTTCACGGCTGGTTGAGCGGGCGGATCACTTCGCCGAGATTGCCCGATGAGGTCGAGGCGTCGCCGTGGTTCGAGCCGTTTCGTGAGCGCGAGCACGTCTACATCGAGCTTTCGGAGGGCGAGTTGCCCTACCATCAGCGACTGCGGATCCTGCGCGACGCGCTTGCGCCCACAGCGGACCGAGGCAGCTCCAGCGACGAGGACGGCGATCGGCAGGACCACTTCGCCGCC
Organism: Sinosporangium album; assembly: GCF_900100605.1. Classification (GTDB taxonomy): domain Bacteria; phylum Actinomycetota; class Actinomycetes; order Streptosporangiales; family Streptosporangiaceae; genus Sinosporangium; species Sinosporangium album. Next base: position 31,453 of record NZ_FNCN01000045.1, read on the forward strand.
ACGGACCTCGACTGGTTGCTGACCTACGAGACGGTCTACGGTCACCAGATCCGGGTTGCCTTCCCGCCCGAAGACGAGGAGCAGGTTCGCGTCACGCTGTTCGACGCGGCACGCCACATGGGTTGCCAGGTGCTGTCGACGACGACGCGTCTGGGAGAGCCGGTGTGGATCTGAGCCTCTATGCACTCCCACGCTCTGCGGTTTCGCTGTGTCCGTCCGTCTGACACGGCCGCCGGCTGACCCACCGGACCGGACACGTCGCTCACGACCTGACGAGAGCAAAGATCGCATGACTACGGTTTGCCATGTGATCGTCACGGAATGAATCAACGGTGATGGAGGGTCCGCCCCGTCCGCCCCTCGCCTTCCGGAAGGCGAGGGATGGTCCCCCCTGGGGGACCCGCTCTGTCGAGTCTGATCCGTCGATCCTCGGGAGCGTGGGATGCGCAGGACAGCCGTGCTGGTCGTAGTGGCCGCAACAACCGTAATGACGCTCGCGACCGGTATGGGTGCCCCGCTTACTTCTCCGGTGCCGGATTCGGAGGCCTATGCCGTAAAAGATCCTGACGTGCATGAAGCGCCCGGGAGAGCCAAGCGTCCGACGAAGAAACGTGAGATCTCGGGAGCGCGGAACGCGCTCACGCACCACGTGCAGAGCGAACCCATTCCCACAGAGCGTCGTGAACCGTGGCCCTCGTCGACAGACGAACTACGACGCAACTACGACGACCCCGACAGAGCGCGGCCGAGAAAAGCGCCGTCGTCGGCAATGCGGCGGGCACAGACCTCCTGCGAGCCGGTCGATTTCTCCGGCCGAACCGGTGACACGCTCGTCGCGACCATTAAGGCGTCCACGACCGTGTGCATCAACACGCTGTTCGGATTGGCTGGCGCCGACGCCCAAGGGGCGTTCCAGCAAGAGCAGATGATCACGGTCGCCAACGCCTTGCGGCGAAGCGCACTCACGTATCCCGGGAACAACTCGGGAAGCGCGGCGCAGCTCGTGCTCTACCTGCGCGCCGGCTATTACGTCCAGTGGAACCTGCCGGACCTGGTGGGGGAGTACGGCGTGGCGCTCGGCGCCGCCGTCCGGGCGGCGCTGGACGCGTTCTTCGCTAACACGAGGTCCCATGACGTGACCGACGAGAACGGGGAGATCCTCTCCGAGGCTGTGACCCTGATCGACAGCGCACAAGAGAATGCACGCTACATCCCGGTCGTGAAGCGGCTGCTCAACGGCTACAACGAGAGCTACAACCCCTTCTGGTGGATGCTGCACGCCGTCAACAACGTCTACATCGTGTTATTCCGCGGCCACCAGATGCCCGACTACGTGCGGGCGGTGGAATCCGACCAGAGCCTCATCCAGACGCTCTACGCCTTCGCCTCCTCCCACATGGATCTGCTCGGCACCGACCACGCGTATCTGACCGGAAACGCGGGACGTGAGCTGGGCCGCTTTCTCCAGCATCAAAGCCTGCTGGACGCCACCCGGCCCCTCGTCCGCGCACTGCTGCAGCAGAGCTCCATCACCGGAAGGACCGCGCCGCTGTGGGTCGGCATCGCGGAAATGGCCGACTACTACGACCGCGGCAACTGCGCGTACTACCAGCAGACCTGCAACCTGCAGGATCGTTTGAAGGCGGCTGTGCTCCCCGTCAGGCACACATGCGACGCGTCGATTCGCGTCGTCGCCCAGAGCATCACACCGGCCGAACTCGCGGCCACCTGCTCCGCACTCCACGGGCAGGTCTCCTATTTCCAGCGTCTGGTCGGCGCCACCCAGCCGGTGGCGGGCGACCAGAACTCCACACTGGAAGTGGTGGTGTTCGACTCCGGCACCGACTACCAGACCTACGCCGGGGCCGTGTACGGCATCGACATCAACAACGGCGGCATCTACATCGAAGGCGACCCGGCATCGCCGGGAAACCAGGCGAGATTCATCGCCTTCGAAGCGGACTGGCTGCGGCCCACCTTCGAGATCTGGAACCTCAACCACGAGTTCACGCACTACCTCGACGGCCGCTACAACATGCACGGCGACTTCGAGGCGAGCCTCACCACCCCGACCGTATGGTGGACCGAGGGCGTGGCGGAATACGTCTCCTACTCCTACCGCAAAGTGCCCTACGAGGAGGCGGCGGCCGAGGCTGGCCAGCGCACCTACCGGCTCAGCACCCTGTTCGACACCACCTACAGCAACGATCCCGTGCGTGTTTACCGCTGGGGATATCTGGCGGTGCGTTTCATGTTCCAATCGCGCCGCTCCGACCTCGACAGCGTGCTCACATCATTCCGGGGCGGCGACTGGTACGCCGCTCGCGTCCGCGTGGGAGCCATGCGGCAGGACGACACCTGGAACTCGTGGCTCGGCGTCTGCGCGGCCGGGGCCTGTCTGACGACGGACCCGCCCGAATGCACCGGGAGCGACGTCCGCGCACTCGACCGCGACTGCCGGCGCTCCAACCTGTCGGCCCCCGCGAAACAATACGTCAACCTCTACATCAAGGTCCCCGTCGGCACCACCCAACTCAAGGTCAGCGCTTCGGGCGGCAGCGGCGACGCCGACCTCTACATCAACACCGGCACCTGGGCGAAGGAGAACGCCTACACGGCGAAGTCATCCACCCCGGGCAACAACGAAACCCTGACGGTGAACAACCCGAAAGCGGGATACCACTACATCAGCCTCTACGCGCGTAGCGCCTTCTCCGGCGTCGGCGTGACGACCGAATATTGATCCCGACTCAACAGAACGGCCCACCTAGGCGTCCTTAAGACGTGACGGAACTCCGCGGTGCCGCCCGGCCGTCGGCGATCAGCAGCCAGGTCCGTGAGCGGGCCTGGCCATGGCCGTTGCCGTACGGCACCGCCGATCCGAGCGACCACATATGGCGTCCACGCCCGTCATAGGTAGGTGGCGCTTGTGGTGACGGCGCTTGTGGTGACGGCGGGTGCGGCGGCGGCCGGCGAACGACGCTTCTCCAACAGGGGCGGAGAAGCGTCCGTCAGGCACGGCGATGTGGATGGTCGGAGAGTACCGCGCCCGCCGGAACCACATTTCCGTGGAACGGCGGGCCCATGGCGCCGGGCGGGGTCACGTATTCTCCGCGCCATCCCCCGCACCGGGGCCGATCGCGCTCCCCGGAGAAGCCGTCCCTGAACGCTCCGAACCGAACTCCTGCGCCAGGATCGCGGCCTGCACCCTGCTACGCAGACCGAGCTTGTGCAGGAGTCGGCTGACATGCGTCTTGGTCGTGGCCTCCGCCGTCTTCATCTCCTCGGCGATCTCAGCGTTGGACATTCCACGGCCGAGGCACATGAGAACCTCGTGTTCGCGGGGCGTGAGGCAGGAGACGTCATATGACTGCCTGTCCTCCACACGCTGCGAGGCGAACGCGGATATCAGCCGCCGCGTCACCGCCGGCGAGATCAACCCCTCTCCCCGCGCCACTAACCGAACAGCCTCCACCAAGGCCTCGGCGTCCGTGTTCTTCAGCAGGAAGCCCGCGGCCCCGGCTCGAAGAGCCCCGAATACGTACTCGTCCACATCGAAAGTCGTCAGAATGAGCACGTCGGCGACGCCGGCCAACGCCCGGGTCGCGGCTATGCCGTTCATACGCGGCATGCGCACATCCATCAGCACCACATCAGGCCGCAACTCCCCAGCCATCGCCACCGCGCTTTCGCCGTCCGCGGCCTCGCCCACGACCTCGATATCGTCGGCGCCGTCGAGAATCAGCGTGATCCCGGCGCGCACAGCCGCGTGATCGTCTGCCACCAGAACCCGAATGGTCACCGTCGCGCCCTCATCCCGCCTATGCCTTCCCCGGGGGCGCGGGCAGCTCCGCCCGGACCCGCCACCCGCCGGCGTACGGCCCGGCCTCAAGAACACCGCCTAGCAGCGCCGCCCGTTCATTCATGCCCACCAAGCCCGCCCCCGAGCCGGGAAACAGGCTCCCCTCCGAAGAAACCGGACTATCAATCGTCACGGTGACCAGGTCGGCCAGATATTCGACCAGCACCTCCCCCCTGCCCGTCCCATGCTTGAGCACATTGGTCAACGACTCCTGAACGATCCTGTAACCCGCGAGATCCGTCGCCGGCGGCAACCCCCTGGGCGTTCCCGCCACCCGCAGCCCGGTTGTCACCCCCGCCTGCTTCGACCGCTCCACCAGGTCGGAGACGTCCGCCAGACGGTGCCGGGTGACCTCCACCTCCTCGTTCTCCTGCCGCAAGAGCCCGATCATGGTGCGCATCTCGGCCATGCCCTCCACGCTGTTCTCTCTAATCGACTCCAGCACCCGCCTGACCACCGCGCCGTCGAGGTCTTTACGCGTCAGAACCGCCGTCGATTGAATCGCGATCGCACTGAAATGGTTGGCGATCACGTCATGCAGCTCCCGCGCCATACGGCTGCGCTCCGCCGCGATAGCGGTGTTCCTGTCCAACTCCGCGAGCCGTACCACTTGCTCAGCCCGTTCGCGCTCCAAAACGACCTGTTCCCGGTGCTGGCGCACAATGACCGCCGTCACCACAGGAACATTCACCACCAGCGCCGCCTGTAGCGTCACAGTCACCAAGGAGGACCACTCCTGGTTCATCACCAGCGTCACCGCACCAAAGACCACCGCCGTCGGCACGGACGCCCACCACAGCCACCTGGACAGCCACCGAGATCCGTACAGCGCGGCCGCATAGAGGTTGTCCGTGAAAATAAGCACCGTCGACAGCGAAGGCGCAAGAACCAGATCACACCCGATCCCCACCAACCCCAGCGCCAACGTCACCCCAGGCCGACTCCGCCGTACCGCCACCCCCAGGGACACCAGCGCCAACGGGCCCACCAGCACATACTCGGGGAACCCTCGCCTGACGTACGCTCCGTCCACAATCACGATCAGACCCGCCACAAAGGCCGCCGCAGCTATCAGCGAGTCACGTCTCATCCCCCCATCCCACCACCCGACCAGCCCAAACGCCTCCAGCCACAGGCGGGCACCGCCTCCCCCAAAAGATGTACACCCGGCCAACTCCTCCCCGACCACCCTGATGCCCCCCACCCACACCCCGGGGACAGCAATGATTGGCTCTAGCACCCATGCGAGGTCTGGTAGAGTTCTTTCAGCCCAAGGGCCACAGGGTCCCGGGGCAAAGGCAAGCGGCCGTAGCTCAATGGATAGAGCATCTGACTACGGATCAGAAGGTTAGGGGTTCGAGTCCTCTCGGCCGCGCCACAGGTCAAAGGCCCTCCGGGATCACCCCAGAGGGCCTTTTTCGATCCTGTGCAGCAGCAAAATACAGCGACGGGATCAGCCTCTTCGGGAGCTGACCGAACGGTTGGTGAGGGTCGAGAACCCGCTGAAAACCGTGGTCAACGAAGGATTAGACGTTGCGGACGTGGCATCCGACGACACGGCGCGCAAAGCCGGACGCCCACCCCGGAGCCCGCGCGGGTAGAGACCCGGAACGGTCTTCCTGCCGCATCCCCACCAGAACAACGACGTAGCCGGTCAGTACGGCAAGGCTCAGCACGATTGCGGCAGCGAGGATCACGATGCCGCCTCCCGTCCCCGCATCTTGCCGCGGTGGAGAGTGTTGTGCCTTCTCCGGGGCGTCCGGTGACCGCGCGATTCGCATTCGCGGCACCGCTCCGGAAGGTTGCGTCCACGGAAGTGGTGTACGAGTTTGACCTGGCCACAAGCGTGGCGACCGTGAAATGAACACGGCCATCGCGTGATCCTTCAGGTTGCTGAAACCATGATCGAAGGAGAACAGGCGATGGCCGCGAACAACAGTGTGAACCCTGCCGCCTGGCTGGCGAAGCAGATCGAGACCGGCGACCCCGACATGTTGCGATCCATGGTGAAGACCATGGCCGACGCGTTGATGTCGGCCGAGGCCGACACCCTGTGCGGCGCCGGCTACGGCGAGCGCAGCGACGACCGCGTCAACCACCGCAACGGCTACCGGCCACGTGAATGGGACAC
>NZ_FNCN01000071.1 GCF_900100605.1 Sinosporangium album
GCCGACCTCTGCTCACCGGACTACTGGGTGCGGCACGTGCGCGAAGCCGTACGCTTCGCCGACGGCATCCACACCCTCCACCGGCACGGCGTGACAAGGTTCCTCGAACTCGGCCCCGACGGTGTGCTGTCGGCCATGGTGGACGACGACGAGGCCGTCGTGGTCCCCCTGCTGCGGCGCGGCCGGCCCGAAGAGCAGGCCGCGCTGCACGCGATGGCCCGGCTGCATGTCGACGGCGTGGAGCTCGACTGGGCGGCGCTGTTCGACGGCACGGGCGCACGTCCGACCGACCTGCCGACCTATGCGTTCCAGCGGCGGCGCTACTGGCCGACAGGCGGACGCGCACGGGCGGACGCGCGGGGGGCCGCGGGCCATCCGCTGCTGTCCGGGGCGCTGGAAGTGGCCGGCAGCGACAGGTTCCTGTTCACCGGAAAGCTGTCGAGAGCGGCGCAGCCGTGGCTGGCCGACCACGTGGTCATGGGGGCGGTGCTGGTTCCCGGCACGGCGCTGCTCGACATGGCCGCGTGGGCGGCGGGCGAGGTCGGCTGCGGGGCGGTGGAGGAGCTGACGCTCGCCGCGCCGCTCGTGCTGCCGGACCGTGGGGGCGTGAACGTGCAGGTGAGCGTGGGGGCGGCGGACAGCGCGGGCAACCGCACGGTGAGTATGTTCTCCCGCGGCGACGGCGACGAGCGGGCTCCCTGGGTCGAGCACGCGACAGGCGTGCTCGCGGGCCGCACGGCGGAGCCGACCCTGTTCGACGCCGCCACGTGGCCGCCGCCGGGGGCGCGTCCGCTGGACACCGCAGACGTTTACGCCGGGCTCGCGGACGCCGGTTTCGACTACGGCCCGGCGTTCCAAGGGCTTCGGGCGGTGTGGCGGCGAGACGACGAGCTGTTCGCCGAGGTGGCCCTGCCGGAAGAGGTCGACGGTGGCGGCTTCGGCCTGCACCCGGCCCTGTTCGACGCCTGCCTGCACGTCCTCGCCGCCGGTGGCGAGGCGCACGGTACGGCACAGCCGGCCGTGCCGTTCGCCTGGTCCGGCGTGTCGGTGCACGCTTCGGGCGCATCCGCCGTCCGGGTGAGGGTCACGCGGGGCGGCGGGGACGCTGTGTCCCTGGCCATCGCCGACATGTCGGGTGCGCCTATCGCATCCGTGGAGGCTCTGACGACACGCCCCCTCACCGCCCACGGGACCGGCGTGGTGTCCGACGCGCTGTTCCGCGTGGACTGGTCTCCCGTGGAACCGGCCGGGGCATACGAAGGCAGTCGTGAAAGCTTCGGAGTGGTCGCCCTGACTCCCGGCTGCGAGCCCGGCCATCTCGACCGGGAGACCGAACTCCCCGTCGGCGCCACCCCCGCGTGGGACACCGGATTGCCCGGATGGGCCGAAGCTCTGCCCGGCGAGGTCCACCCCGATCTGGACTCGGTGGCGGCCTCCGGCGTCCCCGATGTTGTGCTGGTGCCGGTGTTCGCCGAGGCGTCGGGCGAGGTGGAGCGCCTGGTTCACGCGGTGGCGGCACGCGCGCTGGCCCTGCTGCAGGACTGGCTGCGCGATGAGCGGTTCTCGGGCGCCCGCGTGGTGTTCGTCACCCGGGGCGCGGTGGACGGTGACGATCTGGCGGGTGCGTCGGTGTGGGGGCTGGTGCGTTCGGCCCAGTCCGAGCACCCGGGCCGGTTCGTCCTGGTGGACGTGGCCGACGACGAGGCTTTCGCCGTACTCCCTCAAGCGCTGGCCGCGGACGAGCCTCAGGTGCTGCTGCGAGGCGGCCGGGTGCTGGCGGCCAGGCTCGCCCGGGTGGCACCGCACAGCGCCGAACCAGACAGCGCCGGACCAGACAGCGCCGAACCGGACGGCGTGTTCGCCACCGAGGGCACTGTGCTGCTCACCGGGGGCACTGGTGGTCTTGGGCGGATCATGGCCCGGCATCTGGCAGAGCGCCACGGGGTGCGGAGGCTCGTGCTGGTGAGTCGCCGGGGTCCGGACGCGGACGGTGTTCCGGAACTGGTGGCCGAACTGACCGGGGTCGGTGCCGAGCTCGCGGTCGAGGCGTGCGACCTCGCCGACGCCGCGGCGGTGCGTGACCTGGTGGGGCGGCACCGCGTCAGCGTAGTGGTGCACGCGGCGGGTGTGCTGGACGACGGCGTGGTGGAGACGTTGACGCCCGACCGCCTCGCCGCGGTGCTGCGGCCGAAGGCCGACGCGGCCTGGCACCTCCACCAAGCCACCAAGGATCTCGATATTTCGGCTTTCATCCTGTTCTCCTCGGCCGCCGGAACCTTGGGCAACGCCGGCCAGGCCAACTACGCCGCCGCCAACGCCTTCCTTGACGCCCTCGCACGACACCGCCGCGCGCGAGGACTGCCCGGCGTGTCCCTGGCCTGGGGCCCATGGGCCCAAACCAGCGGCATGGCCGACGGCGACGCCGAACGCATGGCACGGGCGGGAATGCCCCCGATCACCCCCGAACAGGGCCTGGCCCTGTTCGACACCGCAGTCGCAGGCGCCCACCCCGACGTGGTGCCGGCCCGGCTGGACTTCGCCGCGCTGCGCACCCGAGGCGAGGTGCCGCCCCTTCTGCGGGGCCTCGTCCGCATGCCCCCGCGGCGTACGGCTGCCGCCGACGCGGACCTCACCCGCCGCCTGGCCGGGCTCGGCCGCGAAGAGCAGCGCGAAATGCTGCTGGAGGCCGTCCGCGGCCAGGTCGCCGCCGTACTCGGCCACGCCGCACCAGCCGACGTCGACCCGGGACTGGCCTTCCAACACCTCGGCTTCGACTCCCTGACCGCCGTCGAACTCCGCAACCGGCTGACCGCCCTCACCGGCGTCCGCCTCCCCGCCACCCTCGTCTTCGACTACCCGACGACCGCCGAACTCTCCGCCCACCTGTACGGCAGGCTCGGCCTCACCCCCGCCCCGGAAACCGGCCCCGAGGCCCTACTCGCCGACCTCGCCAAACTGGAGAAAGCCTTCAGCGGGATCGAGGTGGACGCCGACCTCTTCGACCAGGTCGCGGGCCGCCTGGAAGTCCTCAAGACCAGGTGGAACACCCTGCGCGGCGACTCGCCGTCCGCAACCACCGGGGAGTTCGACTTCGACACCGCCTCCGACGACGAGGTCTTCGACCTCCTCGACAACGAACTCGGCCTGTCCTGACGCCTGCCAGTCGTCGGGATCGGAGAAGTACGCCGGTGCGCCGACCGGGCCGCAGAGCCGCAGGGTAGTGAGGGACGCGAGCGTGGGGCGGGGCACGGGGCCTCCTACGGTTCGTCGATGATCGCCTTGAGGGCCAGGGCTCGCAGCGGGGGCAGATGGGTGCGGTTGTCCATACCAGTCGAGTTCACGATGGCCAGTAGACCTTGTCCCGGTAATCGCCACGGCTAGAGGCATTGATCAACTCCGTGTCATAGGTTGTCAGATTCCGCACGCTCACCCTCTGCAGTGAGATTGAGCCCGTGGAAGCCAACCACTCGGCCATTCTGACCGGGCTGCTCAAAGTGCGCGGGCTGTTCGTAGCAGATGGGGACGACGGCCCGCCAAACATCAGAAATCCCCTGCCCCCACACGTCCGCGAGGCCGTTGGCGCCGTCAACGGTAGCTACCTCACGGATTACGGATACGAGCTCGGCGAGCAGGGCGATGAGTCGGCCACCGCCGACCGCGTCGCCTTCCTGCTCGGGCTGCCTGGCGCAGCCGGGCCGCACCGAGCAGGCTCCTCCGCTGAGGCGCTACGCGACAAACGACCAGCCAACCGGGCCAGGCAGCCTCGGCAGCCCCATCACAACGCCGAGGACCCCAGCTCCTGATCACGGACGGGAGGACCACGCGTGACACCACGCCATGCACTACCGGAAGAACACCAGCAGGCCCTGGGCGCGGCCTCGCAGCTGGTTGACCTGCTCGCCCTGCGCCACAACATCCCCGCCAACGCGCAGACCCTAAGGGGCGATCGCCGCGGTGTGCCCCGCAGAGCGGCTCGCCTACCGCTCGCACCCCGAGTCCGGGATGCTCTCCATCACCGGGTGCGACTCCGAGACTCTGGCCACCGCCGTTGCCCGCCTGGCCCGGGAGATGGTCCGGGGCCAGCTCATCCGGGACGGCTGGTCGCTCCTGCACGCCTCCGCGTTCTCCCGCAAGGACCGTGTGATGCTGGCGTTCGGAGGCAAGGGCTCCGGCAAGACCACCATCGCGCTCACGCTCACCCGGGCCGGTGAGTGGGAACTGCTCGCCAACGACCGGGTGTTCGTCCGCGCCGAGGACGACCGGGTGCGCATCGTGCCGTGGCCCTTGGCCGCCGCCGTCGGGCTGGGCCTGCTGGAAGCGCTCGGATGGTACGACATCGTGCGGGAGCGGCTCCTCGCCTGCGAAGCCCTGCACCCGACACAGGATGCGCGGGTTACGGACGCCCTCTTGCAGGGACGCCGGAATCCGTTGTGGGATGGCGGCAAAGAACTCAAAGCGCAGATCTGGCCGGTGCAGTTCACCGAATGGTTCGGCGTCGGCCTGGCACAGGAAGGAGACGCGGCTGCCTTGCTGTTCCCGCAGGTAGACGCGGCGGCCGACCAGCCGTGCCTGGCCCAGTCCGCGCGCATCCTGTCCGATGACGACTTCATGGCCAAGGCCGAGGACCGCTACCCCGACATCTTCCAGCTCGTACGAGCCCCGATCGGCGGCTATGACTCCTCCCGTGCCCGAGCTGCCGCGCACTTGCAGGCACTTCCGCACCACGGACTGATACTCACGCACGGTGTCGAGGTGAACGCTGAACTCCTCGACACCCTCCTGAAGCCCTGACCGGGCTGGTAGCCTCCCGCCCTACCCGTCCCCCTGACGAATCCGGGAGTCACCGCCGCGACCGTGGTCCACGATGGCGGCGCCCGCACCCCTAGGGGGGCCTGGGGGGACAGCCGGGCCCCTACCGGACGTCACCGAGGCCCTACCCTGAGGCGCAGGGGACCTCTAAGGGACCAACCGGGGCAATACCCGATGCAGCCGCCGACGCGCCCGGGACACCCTAGTGATCATGAACGATCCCGACGACTACGCCGTCCACCTACAGGACGTCAGCAGAACCTACGGCAAAGGCCCCACCGAGGTGGCCGCGCTGCGACATGTCACCGTCGGCTTCCCCCGCGGCAGCTTTACCGCCGTCATGGGACCCTCCGGGTCGGGCAAGAGCACCCTGCTGCAGTGCGCCTCCGGCCTGGACCGCCCGCAGACGGGCTCGGTGCGCATCGCCGGGCGCGACATCACCCGCCTGCGCGAGAAGGAGCTCGCGGAGCTCCGCCGCGACCATGTGGGCGTCGTCTTCCAGTCGTTCAACCTGGTGCCCTCCCTCACCGCCGCGCAGAACACCGTCCTGCCCACCCGCCTGGCCCGCCGCAGGCCCGACCCCGCGCGGGTGCGCGACCTGCTGCAACGCGTCGGACTGGCGGGTCGGGAAAGGCACCGGCCGGCGCAACTGTCGGGCGGCCAGCAGCAGCGCGTGGCGATCGCCCGCGCGCTGCTCAGCCGGCCCGAGGTGCTGTTCGCCGACGAGCCCACCGGCGCGCTGGACCGCGGCACCGGCCACGAGGTGCTGGCGCTGCTGCGGGAGGCGGCCGACACCTACGGCCAGACCGTGGTCATGGTCACCCACGACCCCGAGGCCGCCACCTACGCCGACGGCGTCCTGTTCTTAACCGACGGCCGCATCGTGGACTCCCTGCGGCGGCCCTCGGTCGACCAGATCGCCGCGCGGCTCGGCGGCAGCCGATGATGACCACCCTGGCCTGGAGCAACGTACGGACCAACCCGGCGGCCTACGCCGCCACCTTCACCACGATCCTGCTCGCGGTGACACTCGTCGGTTCCAGCGGCCTGCTGATCGCCGGCGTCTCCGACGGCGGGGAACTGGAGGCGGTCGGCGCCCTGGTGGGCACCTCGGCGGTCATCTCGGCGTTCGTGTCGGTCTTCGTGGTGTCGGGCATGCTCAGCCTGCACGTAATGCGCCAGCGCAGGGCGTGGGGCCTGCTGCGGTCGGTCGGCTTGACCCCGCGCCAAGTGCGGCTCCTGGTCACCGTGGAGGCGCTGGTGGTGGCCGCGGCCGCGAGCGCCGTCGGCTGCGCGCTGGCCGTGCCGTACGCCCACGGCGTCGCCGCCGTCCTGCGCCGGGTCGGGTTCGCCCCCACCGACATCCCGGTGGCGATCACCCCGGTGCCGTTCATCGTGGCCTCCGCCGTCGGCATGGTCGCGACATTGGCGGCGTCCCGGATCGCCGCGCGCAAGGCGGTACGCTCCGGGCCGCTGGAGGTGCTCCGCGACAGCGCCGCCGAGCAGCGCATCCTGCCTTGGCCCCGGGCCCTGGTCGGCACCGCGGCGCTGGCCGGGGGAGTGGTGCTGCTCGATCTGGCCTCCCGGCAGACCGAAGGCGGCGGCGCCATGGAGATCATCCTCGGCGCGGTGATGGCGCTCTGCGTCGCCGCCTCGGCCCTGGGCACCGTCGTCGTGCGGGCCCTCGGCTACCTCCTGGCGGCCCCCGTGGCCTGGCTCGACCCCGCCGCCGGCATGCTGGCCCGGGCGTCGCTCGCGACCCAGCCGCGCCGCGCGGCGTCGGTCGCCTCCCCGGTGATGCTGACCGTGGCGCTGATGGGCACCTTCGTGTTCGCCGCCGCCACCACGCAGACCGCGGCCGGGCAGGCGACGATGGAGGTCGGCGAGTGGATCGCGCCCGCCCTGGTCGGGTCGACCGCGCTCTACACCGTCATCTCGGTGCTGAACGCCACCGCCATGTCGATGTCGGCCCGCGCCCAGGAGCTGCGGCTGCTGCGGTCGGTGGGGATCGGGCCCGCCCAGCTCACCCGGGCCCTTGTCTGGGAGTCGCTGATCACCGTGGCCGTCGGCGCCCTGCTCGGGACCGCCATCGCCGCCGCCGGGCTGCTCACCCTGGGCCGCGTCCTGACCGGCAGGCTCTGGTTCGACTACTCCGCGCCGCAGTACCTCGGTCTGCTCGCGGTGTGCACCGCGGCCGGGCTGATCGGTGCCCTGGTCTCCACCCGCAAGGCGCGGCGGGGCCCACTGGTCGGCTGACCGGCGGCCTTCATCCCTTGCGGCAGCGTCGGCGAAGTCCCCCGCCGACCTGCGGGTGTTCCGCGATCTGCTGAGCGCCGACGGCGCACAGGCCGCCTTCGCCGCCGACGTCCGCGCCGGTGGCCTCCAGGGCGGCGCGGCCATGGTGGACGACCTGCTGCGTCACCTGCGGCTGTGGGGGTTCGACCCGGCGGACGTCCCCGGCCCCGTCCGCATTTGGCACGGGCTCGACGACCCGAAGGTCCCGTCACACTCGCGCGCCGCCTGGCCGACCGCCTCCGCTGGGGCACGGCCGAGTTCGTCCCGGGCGGCCACCACGCCGCCTTCGCCCACCGCGACGGAATCCTTCGCGAACTCGCCGCAGACCGTTAGGCCTGGGGGACTACGGCAGAGGCTTGAGGGCGACCCCGCAGAAGGCCGCGACCTCGTCGGGCAGCCCCCAGGGGGCCGCCTCCGGACGCCACCTCGACACCGACACGATGCCCGGTTCCAGCAGGTGCAGGCCCTCGAAGAACCCGGCCATCTGCCGCAGGGTGCGCAGGCGGTAGGGGTCGCCCGCCTCGGCGCGGGTCTGCTCTGCGCGGGCCGAGGCCTCCGGGTCGACCACGTCGGTGCCGTCCTCCAGCACCAGGTAGCTGCCCGGAGGGAGCGCCGCCACGAGGCGATCGCAAATCGCCTTCGCCTGCCCGTCGTCCCACACGTTGCCCAGGATGCCCAGCATCATCAGCGCGATGGGCCGGCCGAAGTCCAAGGTGGCGGTGGCGAGCTCCAGGATCAGCTCGGGATCGCGCACGTCCGCGTCGACGTACTCGCACGCGCCTTCGGGGGTGCTGGTCAGAAGTGCGCGGGCGTGTGCGAGCACCAGTGGGTCGTGGTCGACATATACGATCTTGCATTCGGGGTTGAGGCGCTGGGCGACCTCGTGGGTGTTGTCGGCCGTGGGGAGTCCCGTGCCGATGTCGAGGAACTGCGCGATCCCGGCCTCGCCGGCCAGGTGGCGTACGGCGCGGCCGAGGAAGGCGCGGGAGTGCCGGGCGACCTCCACGATCTGCGGATACACCTCGCGGACCTGGTCGCCGACCTGCCGGTCGACCTCGTAGTTGTCCTTGCCGCCCAGCCAGTAGTTCCACACCCGCGCGGAATGCGGTGTCGCGGTGTCGATCTGCGGATCCGGCGGGGAATCGGATTGTTCTTGCGCCATGAGCCCTCTTCGCTGCGAGTAAGTGGCCCCCCGACGTACCAGGTGATCATTCCACTTTTCCGACAAGTCCGACACGACGATTCCCCGACGGACGCCGGAACCCCACCACCGCCAGCGCCGCCCCAAACGATCGCGACTGTTTCTCAGACGGGCAAACTCCAACGAGGTCCGTCAGGCTCACCGAGCCACACACATTGGCCGGATCGACTCACTGTGAGCCCGAACTCCGACTGGTGGGGCGACCCGGCTTTCTGCCACGTCTCGATTGCGTTCTCCACCGCGTCCCAGAGCCGCAGTGGGCCATGCTGGCGCACTTTCCAGCCTCCTGAATCGGCCTTCGTGCTGCTGGCCTGTGATCCTGTGGCGACATCCAACAAGATCACTTCGTCGCCCGCTCCCATCCTCTCAGCAGGGGGCGCCCCAAGCTGGGCGACGAAACACCCGGTCCAGTCATCGAGAATGCTCGGGTCGATCCGGCTTTCACGTTCCTCGCCAAGGCCGATCAGGTA
>NZ_FNCN01000007.1 GCF_900100605.1 Sinosporangium album
GGCCGGGTGTGGAAGCATTGTAAGGTGTGGAGCTGACCGGTACTAATAGGCCGAGGACTTGACCGCAAGGTTTTGTGCAGTCTGTGTGCTGTGCGTTTTTGCTCGCGTCCACTGTGTGATTCTGAGGCGGCAATCTTTTGGTTGTTGTCGTTGGGGTTACGGCGGTTTTTGCGGAGGGGAAACACCCGGTTACTTTCCGAACCCGGAAGTTAAGGTCTCCAGCGCCGATGGTACTGCACTCGGGAGGGTGTGGGAGAGTAGGTCGCCGCCGGACAATTTTATATGAGAGGGGCCATCCTGTGTGGGGTGGCCCTTTTCTTGTTTTGGGGGGTTGCCTGGGGTGGGGCGGCCCCTCTTTTTTTGTTGTTTTGGTGTTGTCGGTGGGGTGGTGGGGTTGCCGGCGGGGTGGTGGGGTTTCTGGTTTTGTTTTGTGGGGGCCGGGTGGCCCCCTTTTTTGTTTGTGCGGTGGTTGGTTTCCGGGGTTTCTTGTTGTTGGCTGATAGTGCAGCAGTATTGGTGGCCGCTCCCAAGAGTATGCTCCGAGGAGAATTTCTGATCTCTCGAGGCGCCTGCTGCCGGTGTGCCGGGCCGCTCGGAGGCATCCACGGCGGCTGGGGTTGAGTGAAGGAGTGCCGGTGGAGGAGTGCCGCTTGGGGCTTCGCCGTACCGGGGGCGGCGTGGCGCTGGTGGAACATTGGGATTTGCTGGGCGGGGCCCGGGGAAGTGTGGGGGCTTGCTAGGCTGGGGGGAGCCGGGCCACCCCTCCAGGGTGGCCTTCATCGCGTAGGGCCGGACGCGGTGCAGCGAGACGAACGTGGGCATGGCCCGTGGCCGGACGGCGTCCGACGTGGCGAGTGCCTGATCCGTGGCGGCTGTAGAGCCGAAGGTGTGCTCGCCGAGTGAGGCAACGAAATGGACAGAAGTGAACAGAGATAACGGACGTGACGGCGCGGGCCGACGCGAAGAGGGCGGATACCGCGGTTCTGGCGGAGACCGCCGAGGTGGCTTCCAGGGGGGCAGAGAGAGGCGCAGCCTTCCCGGCGAGGGGCCGCGTTATGGCGAGCGGCGGTCATACGGTTCGCGTGATCAAGGAGAGCGCCCGCCTTTCCGGCGTGATGAGCGCGACGGCAGAGAATGGCGCGACAATCGTGAGGGCGGGTCCGGCGGTGGTGACGCCGGCTCTGGAGACGACCGTCGGCCTCGTGGGGATCGTCCGTTCCGGGATTCGCGCGATCGTGATTCCCGTGATCGTGATTCGCGTGGTGGTTTCCGTGGTGGTGATCGTCCGTTCCGGTCGGGTGATCGGGATCGCGGTGGCCGGTTCGGTGATCGTCAGGGTTATGGCGATTCGCGGGGGGAGGGTCGTCCGTATCGGGATCGGTCTGGTGGGGACCGGCCGTACCGCGACCGCGACTCCTCGGGAGAGCGGCCCTATCGTGATCGGGACTCCGGTGGCGATCGGCCGTACCGCTCGGGTGAGCGTTCGTCGTTCGGTGGTTCCCGCGGAGGCGATCGAGGCTATGGCGGCCCTCCGCGGGGCGGAGACCGGCCTTATCGGTCCGATGATCGCGGAGGTAGGGGCGGCGATCGTCCCTATCGGGATCGTGATTCGTTCGGTGGCGGGCGCTCCTTCCGTTCCGACGACCGAGGCGAGAGGCCCAATCGTTCGGGCGACCGTCCTTCTTACGGCGGTTCACGTGGTGGTGACCGTCCGCGCCGTTTCGAGGACCGAGGATACGAACGCCGTGGCGATCGTCCTTACGGGCGCGGGGGCGATCGCGACGGGCGGGGCTTCGGTGACAGGGGCGATCGTCCGTATCGCTCCGATGATCGTGGGGATCGTCCGTTCCGTGATTCGCGCGATCGTGATTCGCGCGATCGTGATTCGCGCGATCGTGATTCGCGCGATCGTGATTCCCGTGATCGTGATTCCCGTGATCGTGATTCCCGTGATCGTGATTCGCGTGGTGGTTTCCGTGGTGGCGATCGTCCGTTCCGGTCGGGTGATCGGGATCGCGGTGGCCGGTTCGGTGATCGTCAGGGTTATGGCGATTCGCGGGGGGAGGGTCGTCCGTATCGGGATCGGTCTGGTGGGGACCGGCCGTACCGCGACCGCGACTCCTCGGGAGAGCGGCCCTATCGTGATCGGGACTCCGGTGGCGATCGGCCGTACCGCTCGGGTGACCGCGACGGTGGGTCGTTCCGGCAGGAGCAGGGCGGTTCGCGGAGCAGGTATGGCAAGCCGGAGCGTTCGGAGGAACGTACGGATGCCCCTCGCGAGCGGCTGCCCGAGCTTGAGCCCGACATCACCCCGGACGAACTCGACCGCGAGGTGCTCGACGGGCTGCGTTCCCTTCCGCTGGAGCTTGCGGAACTGGTGGCTAAGCACATGGTCGCGGCGGAACGGGCTCTTTCCCGCGACGACATCGAAACCGCGTACGAGCATGCCA
The DNA here is from genome assembly GCF_900100605.1 of Sinosporangium album. Classification (GTDB taxonomy): domain Bacteria; phylum Actinomycetota; class Actinomycetes; order Streptosporangiales; family Streptosporangiaceae; genus Sinosporangium; species Sinosporangium album. The sequence goes on from NZ_FNCN01000007.1 coordinate 2,451, forward strand.
AGGTCGCACGTCGTTTCGCGGCCCGCATCGGGGTCGTCCGCGAGGTTTCGGGCGTCACGGCATATCGGGCGGGGCAGTACGCCGAGGCTCTGAGCGACTTGCGTGCGGCGCGGCGCATGACGGGCTCCGATGCGTATCTGCCGATCATGGCGGATTGTGAGCGTGGCCTCGGCCGTCCGGAGCGGGCTCTCGATCTGGTTCGGTCGCGTGAGGCGGAACGGCTCGATCGCGAAGGCCGGATCGAGCTGACGATCGTCGAATCGGGCGCTCGCCGGGATCTGGGGCAGCTCGACGCCGCTGTGATCACGTTGCAGCGTCTTCCCGAACTGCGTGACACACGTCCTCAGCCGTGGTCCGCGCGGTTGGCCTTCGCCTACGCCGACGCTCTCGCTCACGCCGGCCACCAGGCCGCCGCGATCGAGTGGTTTGAGCGGGCCGTCGACTTCGACGAAGAAGGCGAGACCGATGCGGCCGAGCGCTACGCGGAGCTTACCGGCACCGCGGTCGACCACATCGAAGACATCGAAGATGCCGAGGATGCCGAGGAAGAAGTCAGCGCGGAGGGGGACGCGTCGCACTCCGGGCTGGTTGCGAACGGTGAGGACGTCGAGCTCGACGACTTGGCCGATCTGAACGCTCAGCTTGAGGAGGACGACACCCTGGAGGCCGGTCAAGAGCCGGTCGCAGGGGAGAAGACTTCGAGCGAGGAGGCTTCGGATGACGAGGTCCCGGCTGCTGACGCGGTGATCGAAGCGGCGAGCGAATCGACCGATGGCGACGAGGCTCGATCTGCTGAGGTCGGGGAAGCCGCTGAAGGCCAGGCCCCCGGGGCGGAACCGGCACCTGCGGACCAGTCTGCACCGGAGTCGGAGTCTGAGCCGGCATCGGAGACCGATGTGGTGAAGCCTGGCGTCGGTCCGGCGTTCATCGAACCGGATTATGGCGACGTGCTGGATGAGGCGGCCCCGCAAACGAAGCGCGAGGAGTGATCTCGGCTGGTTCCGATGGAGGGCGCCGAACGCGGTGACGTTCGGCGCCCTTCTGGCGTTGCCGGCTTGTACGGCGTATGCCGTACAAGCCGGTGAGTCATGTGGTGCGGACGCCTTGGGTGGCCGTGTGAACGGTCACGGGGCGACGCGGTCGAGCCAGTGCAGGATGCCCGCGACATTGGATGGGGCGCCGCTGAGGAGTTCGAACTGTTCAGCGGTTTCGTCGTCGGCTTGCAGAGCGGTGTAGCGCCCTCGCGTGCGGTCGCGCACCATCGCCACGGCGTGGTCGAGGTCCATGCCCTCGGACTTGGCCTGGCGCGTGAGGTCTACCCAGATTTTTAGTTCTTCCGCAGAACGCTCAAGGATGTCTTCAACCTCTTGAACCGGCCCGTAGTGGCTGAACAACAGCCTTTCCGGTGCAAGGGCCTGGAACAGTGCGATGGAGTTCAACGCGGTGTCGAGGTCGAAGTCCGGGGGTGGAGTGACCGGGCGCAGATCGCCGGTTTGGGGGAGGTATACACCCGCCGCATCTCCGACGTAGAGGTCGCCGGTGCTTGAGTCGATGAGTCCGACGTGATGCTTTGCATGCCCTGGGGAGTAGTGGCTGGCGAGGGTGCGCCCGTTGCCCAGATCGACGGCGCCTGTGTCGCCGAGGGCGCGGATGCGCGATGCCTCGGTGGGCGACAGTTCCCCAAAAAGTGTATCGAGGCGGTCGCCCCACACCATGCGTGCACTGGCCATCAGTCTGGACGGATCGGCGAGGTGCCGCGCGCCCTTCTCATGCACGACGATGTCGGCGGACGGGAAATAGCGTGCGATGTCGCCGACGCCGCCGGCGTGGTCCAGATGGATGTGGGTGACGACGACGGTCGCCAGATCATCGGGGCCTACGCCCAAGTGGTGGAGGGCGTCCCGGACGACGGGGGCAGAGGTTGACGTGCCCGTCTCGACCAGGCACGGTCGGTCACTAAGGATCAAGTAGCCGGCGGTGATGCCGGAGAATCCCGCCATACGGGTGTCGATCTCGTAAACGTCCCCGCCGAGTGCGGTGATGTTTTCCACAGGTCACCTCGGAGCTTGAAGTAATCCACAGAACGGCGCTCGGCCCATTCTGGGGATGCTCACATCGTAGAGAGTGGTCCTCGCCAAGGAGCACCCCCATTGGGAGGATCACGATGGACCGCAACGAAGTCATCCTGGTCGGCCGTCTGTCTGCGCGGCCTGAGCGGAAGTCTCTGCATGCGGAAGACTCGCTCGTGACATGGCGTGTGATCGTCCGGCGGCAGCGGCGCCAGCCGTCCACCAGGGTGGACAGCATCAGGTGCGTGACCTACGACCGGCAGGTGGCCTCAGGTCTGGACGACTGCGGTCCGGGTGACGTGATCGAGGTCATCGGTTCGCTGCGTCGGAGGTTCCTCGCCGATCGGAACACCTACATGGAGGTGGAGGCGACCGCGGTGAGGAATCTTCCGCCGCCTCTGCCTGCAGAGGAGCTCGGCCCCGCAGCCGCGACGCCGCGTTCCGTCGATGCCTTGATGGCGGCGGTGCCGTCGACAGCAGCGGCGTTGTCGACGACGGCAGGGGTGTCGACGACGGCAGGGGGAAACGCGTCCACTGTGGAAGAGGCCTCTGCGGCGGCACCGGCGTCCGCCACGGCATCGGCCTCCACTGCGGCCCGGGTGTTCGCTGCGGAGAAGGGGAAGGGCGGGGTGATGTCGGACGCGTTGATGTTGCCTCCGTCGCTCCTCGGGGATCGGAGTGAGCGTGCGGCCGCGTCGCCGGAACGGGGTGGTGACGGTTCGATGTGGGGGAGTGGGAGGCGGTTGAAGGGACGGAGCCCCGAGGGACGGGTTCTCCTGGGGATGTCCGGCGGCGGTCCTGGACCGCTGAGCAGCGCTGGGAAAGCACGAGGCGGCGGCGGAGGGAGCGCAGGCCCGAGCGGGCGGACCGAGGGGCGCGGAGGCGGGCCCGTCAGACCGGGGGCAGGCCGTGAAGGGGCGCATGCCATTCGGGAGAGGGCAGACGCCGCACGGGGAGGTCCGGATGGGGAGACCGAGCTCATGCACCGCTGCCCGGCGTCGTGTGGATCTGCTCCCAACTCGCTTATGCGCGGGGGTGGCCGAGGTGGCGGGTCCGCGCCTGTCTGTGACCAGGCGGTAGGCGGGCCGTTGCCGGGAGAAAGGAGCAAGGCCGCGGTCTGTGCTGATCGGTGCGATGCGATGTCACTTGGGCCCTGCGGTCGTGATGGATGTGGCTCATGCGGCCGGAGCCGCACGCTCCCTCCTGCTCTCGACGGCGGCGAATCAGATCTTGGTGGGCGGGCGGACGGCGGGCCGGCCACGGGGCATTCCGAGAGCGGTGCCCGGGTCAGCGGACGGCGATCAACGGCGATGCCAGGGGAGGCGGGCGGGAGGCCTGTCGCCGACAGCGGCGTTCTCGCCGTCGGCGGAGCGGCTGCTGCAGACGGCCCCTCTGGAGAAGGGGCGAGCTCGCCTTCCGTGGCCGGTGGGCCGCCGGGCGGCGGCAGGGCACGTGCGGCTCAGGTGCCACGCCCGAAGGCCACGCCTCCTGACGGACGAGTGGGAGAGGACGGCGGAGCCGAGCCGGTGCCGTCCCTCGACCGGGGTCTGCCCCCGCTCTGCCCCTCCGGACGGGAGGACGGGAACGCCGAGAAGGGCACACGAAGTCGCCGCCTTGGCGGGTTGATCAATCTGTGGCGAAGGTGCGCATGACGAGCCCGGTGCGCGGCTTCGGGCCGAAGGATGTGGACTTCCTGGGCACCCGCTCGCCCTCGGCGGCCACGGCCGACACGGCGTCCACGGCCAGTGGCTGCAGCACCACGGCGGTGCCGCCGGCCTGGCGCGCGAGATCCTCGGCCGCGTAAGGGTCGTGGTGGACGATGCGGACGGATTCCTCGTCGTCCCGTATCCCCCACACCTTGGGGAACACGAACTCCGCCAGGATGGACGTGTTGAGAGATCTCCAGCGTTCCGAGCGGTCGTCGGGCATGGCGCGCTCAAGTTGGAGAGCGTCCGGATCGGTGAGCAGGTGGCTGCTGCCGTCCCCGGCGAGCAGGAAGGCGATGCCGTGGCATGACGCGAGTGCGGTCAGCCCTTCGTGAAGCGTGGGATATTCATGCACCTGCCAGGCGCCCTTGGCCTTGGCCACGGCCTCAGCGAGTGGCAGTGCCGGGATGACTCGGTGGATGGGTTTGAGGTCGGGGGCGTAGACGGCGGAGTCGACCAGCAAGGCGAGACCGCTGTCCCAAGGGCCGTTTCCGTGTCCCGACGCGTGGTACTCCTGCTGGAGCGCCCTGTAGGTCGCATATCTGTGATGGCCGTCCGCGATCAATGCCTGCCGGTCGTGGAGGTCGGCGGCGATCAGATCGAGCTTGGGTTGTTCGGTGACGGCCCACAGGCGGTGGCGAATGCCGTCGTCGGTGACGGCCTCGATCAAAGGAGGTCGAGTGGTCGCGATCTCATCGACGAGGTGGCTGGCAGGGCCGCCTCCGTCGTAGAGGAGGAAGATGGGTTCGAGGTTGGCCTCCGCGGCGCGCATCAAGGCCAATCGGTCGGCGACCGGCCCCGGCATCACGTTCTCGTGAGGCAGCACGATGCCCTGTCGAGGGTCCGTCAGGGCGACCGCGCCGATGAGACCGCGCTGAAGAACTCGCCGTTCCGATGCGGCCTCCGATGCTGCCTCGGACGTGGACGGCGCGCCGGGTCGGCCCTCGGTCTGAAAAGCGTGTCCAGAGCGGAGTGGACGACTGCCTTCCGGAGAAGCGGGAGGTGCGGCGTGGTGCTCCGGCAGAGTTCCGTGACCGTCCATGGGGCGGTGGCGGTGCGTCTTATGGAGGGAAAGGTCGGCCAGGGGGATGTCGCTCGTGGAGGCGTGCTGTGCCGTTGGGCGGACAGCGCTGTGCGTGTCGGTTGCGGTGCACTGCTCATAAACGTAGATCGCCGGTTGATCGTCCGCTGCCAGGAGGCCGGATGCCAGCCAAGACCTCAGTGTGTCCCGGGCCTCGGCATACCTGTGGTGATCCGGACCGGGAAGGATGAGCCGAACGACATTGGCGGGGTGGAGGGCGAGAAGGTCGAGGATGTCGCTGTCCGACACCAGGTCATATGGTGGTGAGGTCACCTGAGCCAGGTTGTCAAGGACGTAGCGCACGCCGCGAAACGGCTGTAGCACCAGCCCGTCTTGTACCGGTAGTTCAGAGCTCGCCATACCGGGAATGCTCCCATAAAGGCTTGAATCGCCCGAGAAGTGCTCTGCCGGTGTCCCTGAACACGGCTCCGGCGGCGGTTGGTCAGATCCCATGTCGGCCCACGTCCCAGAAGGAGGTCTCCCACCTGACATCCTCCCCCGTCTGAAGCAGCCCTCGAACCAACGAAACCCTGCGGTTATCCCAGGGGGATCCCCGCCTCCCTGTCCGACCGTCCGATCGAGAGGAGGACGCCCACTGAGCTCGTGCATCCGCTGCCCCCGCGTTCCGCCTCTCATTCCGCCAAGCGGCGAGGGCACCGCAAAGCTCGCATGTGACGGCCTGATCTACACCGCCACACGTCGGTTCGGCGAATCACGCGGTGGTGCCGCGTTCCCTCCCCAGGCTGACGCCCGGGTCTGCACGCTCTAGGAGTTGCGATGATTCAAGGACGGGACGGCTCGTCTGACTTCTCAGCGAATGAATCCGGCAAGCCTGACGGAGATGTCTACGACTGGTTTCAACGCGGATCCCGCCTGCTGAAGGAGGGGAGCCCGGCTGCCGCAGCGGCTCTGCTGGAGCGTGCCGCCGAGGCGGAGCCGGAGTCTCGGAGCATTCGCGAAGCACTCGCACGGGCCCAGTTCAACTCACGTCAATATGCACAAGCCGTTGACAGCTTCCGGCAGATCGTGGCCGCCAATCCGGCGGAGGACTACGCCTACTACGGTCTCGGCCTCGCCCTGTGGCGCACCGGCGACATGGAGGCGGCCCAGGAACCGCTGGCCATCGCCGTCGCCATGCGGCCCGATCAACGCCACTACGTGACCGCCCTGAACAGCGTGCGGGCCACCCTGCGCGCTAGACGGGCGGCATCGTGAGACAGCGCCTGGAACCGGGTCCGCATGTCTAATCAGCGGACTCCGGCTCCCGTGGCGTCCGGCCTCTGGGCATCCGCCGACCGACGAGGCCGGTTTCGCAACTTCGCTGATCTTGTAGCCGGGGATGGACGGCCGGCGCACTGTCAAGACGACGGACTCTTCTTCGGCATACTCAGGAGTGATCGACGCCCTTGCCCCACACGACGTAGTCACCCTGCCTGGTCAGGACCACATCGTGCCCGGGAAGGTCAACGCGGAAGCGGCCGCTGATGAGCACCAGGAGGGCGGTGCGCTCCCCTCCTGCCGCTGTGAACGGTGGACCTGCCCGGTGATCGGTCGGCACGGCGCCGTCGGCGCGTTGCGCCGACGGCGGGGTCGGGGCCGGCTGTGAGGTCAGGGGGAGAGCAGTTCCAGAGCCGAGGTGACGGCTGCTGGGGCGGCGGAGTGGTGTCCTACTGAGGCCCAGGTGGCGGCAGAGGCGGCCCGGAGGGCGTTGACCGGGTCTCCGTGGCCTTCGAGCGAAAGGGAGTTGTCCTTCCACGTGGCGGTCCACGCGGCGCAGGTCCATTGGCCCGCTTCGACGGTGATGTCGGGATAGGGCTGGTGGAGCTCCGAGAGGTCGGCGGCGATGTAGGTCGGCCTGTGGCGCGGTCCCGCGGTGAGGATGTCGAGGGGGGTGGCGACGCCGGTGAGGACGAGGAGGCTGTCCACCGAGGCGGCGGTGGCGCCTTCGATGTCGGTATCGAGCCGGTCGCCGACGACCAAGGGGCGTTGGGAGCCGGTCCGGAGGATCGACTCGCGATGCATCGGGCGTTCGGGCTTGCCGGCGACGATGGGGGTGGCTCCGGTGGCGTGGGCGATGACCTGGGTGAGGGAGCCGTTGCCGGGCACCTCGCCCCGGCTGGTGGGCATGGTGCTGTCGGCGTTGGCGGCGACGAACAGGGCGCCTTGCCGCACGGCCAGCGCGCCCTCTCTCAGCAGGCTGTAGGAGAGGTCGGGGGTGAATCCTTCGACGACGGCGACAGGGTGGTCGAGGGCCGTGGTGACGGGCCGCAGGCCCTGCTGGCGGACGGCCGTACGCAGGCCCATGCCGCCGACGACGAGGACGGGGGAACCGGCCGGCACGCGTTCGGCGATGAGCCGGGCGGCGGCTTGAGCGGAGGTGACGACATCTTCGACGGAGGCGGGGGCGCCTAGGGCGGTGAGGTGTTCGGCGATAGCGCGGGGGGTGCGTGATGCGTTGTTGGTGCAGTAGGCGAGGCGTATGCCTGAGCGCGCCGCCTCCTTCAGCGACTCGGTGGCGGCGGGTATCGGATGCGGGCCCAAATAGACCACCCCATCCAAGTCAAGCAGGAGGGTGTCATATCCATCGATCAGCATCTTGGCGCCCAAGGCACACCTCACTCCGTTCAGTGCTGTTCCCGAATCCTCAATTTTCCCTCCAGGCGGAGAAGAGCTTTAAAGGAGCTTGCGAAGGCGCATGAGGTCGCCGAAGCTGGCCTCCAGCTTGACCCTGCCACTGAACAGCGCGCGGGCGGTGTCGAGTGTCCCGTCGACCAGTGCGATCAGGTCGTCACTGGTGATGATGAGGCGCACATCGGCGGGGGGCGCATCGGCGCTCGGAGACTCGGTGAACGGCCCGAGACCGCCGTGATGAAGGCGGCCGTGGAACGTGACGGCCAGGTCTGAGACGGTGCAGTTGATGGTCCGTTCGACGACATGCTTCGCACGCGTCTCGTGGTCGAGCCCGTCGAACTGCTCGCCAAGTTTCAGCAGTGCCACGCGGCACTCCTCGACGGTCGCCATGGGTCAGAATCCCTTTCCTTCCGGACCGGTCCGTACCTCTCTACATACGGAAGGTAGCGTTCCGCATAGGCACAACGTGAAATCCGGCACGCGGGGGCGTGCCGGAAAAGGAGGCGTCTGCCATGGTGTTCGAAGCTTTGCGTGGATACACGCAAGAGCCAGATCGCACCAATGGGACAACGAACAGAGCCCACGCTGTAGTTCGCGATCTCTTGTCCTCTGGTGAAAACGGGGTGAGCCAGATGTCCAATCAAGTCGATTCGTTCACTGATGAGCTTGTTAGTGCCGGGAGGTCTATCAGGCATAAGTTCGATGAGATCGTACGGGGGGAGGTCGATCGCTTGATGCGTGCTCTCGACCTGCCACGTGGCGAGGATATCGACCGTCTGCACGAGCGTGTCACCGAGCTGGAGTCCCGCATCGAGGGGGGCCCTACGCGCGCTGCCACGACGGCCAGGCGCACCACCACCGCGCGGGGCACGACCCGTCGCGCGGCCGGTGGCGCCGCGGCGACCAAACGGGCGACGGTTACGGCGGGAGCCAAGCGCGCCACGACCCGGACCACCGCGGCCGCGAAGAGGACCGCGGGAACGGCGACGACGGCGGCCAAGCGTGCCACGGGGGCGGGCACGGCGGCCACGAAGCGCGCTGCGACCACGAGAAGGGGCACCACGACCCGGCGCACCGCCGGCGCGGCCACGACCGGGCGCACTACGGCTGGACGCGCCACGACTGGGCGGGCCGCGGGTGCGGCCGGACGCACGACGACCGGGCGTACCACGACTCGGCGGGCCACTGCTGCGGCCGGGCGTGCGACGACTCGCGGAACCCGTACCGCGGGCGCGGCCGGCGGCCGTACGGCCGGAGCCGGGAGACGCGCGGCCGGGACCGGCAGCCGGGCTGCGGGGACGACGGCCAGGCGTGCGGCCGGGACGACCGGACGCGTTGTCGGGGCCGCCGCCGGTCGGGCCACCGGGACGGCGGCTCAGGCTGCGGGCGCGACTCGGCGCGCGGTGGGTACGGCGGCGAATCGCCTGGCCGGAACGGCCGGCCGCGCCACCGGGACGACCAGGCGTGCGGTCGGCGCGACGGCCTCGGCGACCCGGCGTGCCGCGGGCACCGCTCAAACGGCCGCCCGGCGCGCGACCGGCGGCGGGACGACGGGTGCGGCAGGCCGTACAACCGCTGGCACGTCGCGGCGCGCCACGGGCACCGCCGCCGCGAGCCGTCGGACTCGGAGCACCGCGGGCACCACGGCCGCGAGCCGCCGGGGCCGTGGCACAGCGGATACGGCGGGCACAGCGGCCAGGGGTCGGCAGAGCCGGAGCGCTGCCGGGGCCGCGGGCGCCTCGCGTTCGACCCGTGGTGCGGCGGGAGCGACGAGGCGGGCGCGGGGCGTCTTAAAGAGCACCGGCGCCGCGAGCGCTTCGCAGAGCACGTCGTCCAGGTCCGCACCGGCCGGGAAGTCCTCACCAGGGTGGTCCGCCGCGGCGCGGCGTTCCACTTCGGTGGCGGCCACCCGGCACGCCGTCTCCGGCACGGCGCGGAGTTCTCGTGCGGCGGCCGGGAGCGCACGGCCGAGAGGAACCGCGGCGGCGCGATGCCGCGGTCCGCGGTGAGAGCCATGGCGAGGACCATGCCGAGGATCGTGTCGCGGACCGTGTAGAGAGCCCTGCCCGCGATGAGCGCGGGCACGGCGATGACGGCAACGGTTCGGACGGGTTCCGGTACCGTCAGGTCAGCCGCCGGCAGGGCGAGCGCCTCCCGGATCGGCCGGAGCGCGGCCTCCCGCTCGGCGGGTGTGCCGAGAGGCGCAAGAGGCACTGGGGCGAGTACGAGAGGCACGGGGACCGTCAGGTCCGCGCCGCAGGCGTCGCGATCGGCGTCGGCGCGGTCGGGTTCCGCGATGAGCCGCACTGGAGGGGGCGCATGACAGAGCCGCTGGACGCGACCGGCAACGCACGGGTCGACGACGCCCTCGGGGCGTTGACCCGGCTGCCGGACCTCCCCGTGTCGGGGCACGTGGCGGTGTTCGAGGAGGTGTTCACGGAGCTGGAGGGCGCTCTGGCCTCCGCAGACGACTCCGTCGCGCGACCCGCGGGCCACGAAGGGTGAGTCCGCTGCCGGAAGGGTTCAGATGTCCCGTAGCGACTCCGGGACGGAGGGCCGGGCGAGTCGAGGCATCAGGCTTCTTGTCGGGCCTGTAGGTCGGCGGCTCGCCCGGTCCCCCACATGGGCCGAGAGACGAGAGGGCGTCCAGCGGAGGTTTTGAGGCATGGGCGCCTTCTGCCGCTGGGTCGTCTGAAGCTGCGTTGGGGACAGTCGAAAGGGGACGCCGTGATCCACCAGGTCGAGGTTGTGCCATAGCCCACTCGATCGGCCTGCGCGCGGTGGGTGTTCTTGCCGCCCTATGAGGGTGACGGGGCAGCGTGGGGAGAGGTGGGATGCCGTGATCTGCCAAGTTGAGGTCGTGGTTGTCTCCTACCGGATCGGCGGGGCTGAAGGGGTGTGGTCTGAGGACTTCGTTGCCCTATGAAGGTGTTGACACACCATAGGACTTCTCTGTCGGCTGGGATGTCGTGAGCTGTATTGGGGTTGCCGGATCGGCGGGGCTCGCGATGGGGTGGGCGGTGAGGGCTCTCGTTGTCCTAGGAGGGCGATGGGGTGGGGCAGCATGGTGCCTTCGGATCGGGAACCGGGTGATCGGGCTGCGAGAGGCGTCGGTGAGCTTGTGCAGGGTTGTCCTCCGCGGCGGCGCAAGCCGGACAGAGTGAGCGAAATGGGGCTGGTTTGGGCGTGAGTCCGTGGTTGGGGCTTGTCGAAGGGCCGCAGGGCCGACGGCAGGCTCGATTGGGCGTCTGCTCCGTGGCGGCCGGGGGGCCGGTGGCCCGCGGCCGTATCGGTCGGGTGGGCGTATGAGCCGGCGGGTGAGGCTTGACAGTGAGCTGGTGCGCCGAGGGCTGGCGCGGTCGAGAGAGCAGGCGGGGCAGCTCATCGACGCGGGGCGGGTGTCCGTCGGCGGGAGGGTCGCGGGAAAGGCGGCCACGCAGGTGGACACGGCGTCGGCCATCGTGGTGGCCGACGTCGAGAACGGACCGGATTATGTGTCCCGTGGGGCTCACAAGCTGCTCGGGGCCCTTGAGGCGTTCGGGCCGCACGGGCTTGTGGTGAAGGGGCGGCGCTGCCTCGACGCGGGGGCGTCGACGGGCGGCTTCACGGACGTGCTGCTGCGCAGCGGCGCGGCGCACGTGTTGGCCGTCGACGTGGGATACGGCCAGCTCGCGTGGTCGATCCGCACGGACGAACGGGTTACGGTGATGGAACGGGTCAATGTCAGAGACCTGACCTCCGAGATGGTCGGAGAGCCTCCATCGCTGATGGTGGGGGATCTGTCGTTCATCTCGCTGCGTCTGGTTCTGCCGGCGCTGGCTGGATGCGCGGCGGATCAGGCGGATTTCGTGATGCTGGTGAAGCCGCAGTTCGAGGTGGGCAAGGACCGCGTGGGGGCCGGCGGCGTCGTGCGGGATCCCGGGCTTCGGGTCGGTGCCGTACGCGAGGTGGCGGAGGCCGCCACGAAGCTCGGGCTGACGGTAAGGGGCGTAACGGCCAGTCCGCTGCCAGGACCATCGGGCAACGTGGAATATCTTTTGTGGCTGGGAAAGGGAGAGGGCGCGCCGCCCGTCGCGGATCTCTCCTCGGAGATAGAACGGGCGGTGGCGGAGGGGCCCCGGTGACAAGCGGGCAGCGTGCCTTCCTGGTGACCGCCCATGTCGGGCGGGACGCGGCCGTGGACAGCGCCAGGAGGGTCATTCATCAGTTGCTGGCGGCGGGCATCAGCGTGCGCGTGCTCAAGAGCGAGGCGGACGCGGTGGCGTGCCGGGGCGTCGAGGTGGTCGCCGAGGGCGACGCGGCCGTCGAGGGCACCGAGATGATGATCGTGCTGGGCGGAGACGGCACGCTGCTGCGCGCCGCCGAGATCGCCAGGCCGGCGGGCACGCCGCTGCTCGGGGTGAACCTCGGCCATGTCGGGTTCCTCGCCGAGGCCGAGGTGGCGGACCTCACGGAGGCCGTCGACCAGGTCGTACGGCGGCGCTACGACGTCGAGGAGCGCATGACCGTCGAGGTGACGGCGCGGCTCAACGGCGAGGTCATCGCCGACACATGGGCGCTGAACGAGGCTACGGTCGAAAAGAGCGACCGCATGCTGGAGGTCGTCACGGAGATCGACGGTCGCCCGCTGTCGCGGTGGGGCTGCGACGGGGTGATCTGCGCGACGCCGACGGGTTCGACGGCGTACGCGTTCTCCGCCGGCGGCCCGGTCGTGTGGCCGGAGGTGGAGGCACTGCTGATGGTGCCGATCAGCGCGCACGCATTGTTCGCCCGACCGATGGTGGTGTCGCCGCGCTCGGTGCTCGCCGTGGAGATTGTGCCTGACACGCCCAACGGCGTGCTCTGGTGTGACGGCAGGCGCAGGTTCGACCTCCCGTCCGGATCCCGCGTCGAGGTCCGCCGCGCCCGGATCCCGGTACGGCTGGCGCGACTCCACGGCGTGGAGGACACCGGGGCACCGTTCACCGACCGGCTGGTGGCGAAGTTCGAGCTGCCCGTGCAGGGCTGGCGGGGCAGGGTCCGCCACTGAAGGCGCAGGCGGGCGCCACCCGCGTGGCTTCTGTGGCCATCCGAGTTGATGAAAGCTGAAGCGCGTAGGATCGTGGCGCGCACCGTACTGGTGTTCGATGGCTTATTCGATGGCTTGGACGGAGGGACCAGTGCGACCAAGGGTCGATGAGGTCCGCATCCAGGGGCTCGGCGTGATCGACGAGGCCGTTCTGGAGCTCTCGCCGGGGTTCACCGTCGTGACAGGCGAGACCGGCGCCGGCAAGACCATGGTGGTCACCGGACTCGGGCTGCTCTTCGGCGGCCGGGCCGACCCCTCTCGCGTCCGGCCGGGCTCGGGCCGCGCCGTCATCGAGGGCACCCTTGTCGTCGATCCCCGGGGCCGCGTCGCGCAACAGGTCGAGGACGCCGGAGGCGGCGTCGAGGACGGCGAGCTGATCATCTCGCGCACCGTGTCGGCGGAGGGCCGCTCCCGGGCCTGGCTCGGAGGCCGCACGGTGCCGGTGGGCACGCTCACCTATCTGGCCGACGAGCTGGTCGCCGTACACGGGCAGATGGACCAGCAGCGGCTGCTCCAGTCGGCCCGCCAGCGCGGGGCCCTCGACAGATATGCCGGGGAAGATCTGGTCAAGCCGCTGCGCGACTACGAACAGACCTACCGCCGCCACCGCGAAGCCGCCGCCCTGCTGGACGAGCTGACCACCCGCGCCAGGGAGCGCGCGCAGGAGGCCGACATGCTCAGGTTCGGGCTCGGTGAGATCGAGGCCGCCGAGCCGCGCCCGGGCGAGGACGTCGAATTGCGGGAGGAGGAGGAACGGCTGGCGCACGCCGACGCCCTGCGCCTCGCCGCCACCGCCGCGCACACGGCGCTCCTCGGCGATCCCATGTCGGTCGCCGATACGCAGACCGACGCGGTGTCCCTGGTCGGCCAGGCCCGTTCCGCCGTGGACTCGGCCCGGGAGTTCGACCCCGTGCTCGGGGGGCTCGCCGACCGGCTGGCGGAGGCGGGTTACCTGCTCTCCGACATCGCCATGGACCTCGCGTCCTACGCCGAGTCCGTCGAGGCCGACCCGGTGCGGCTCGCCAACGTCCAGGAACGCCGATCGGTGCTCGCCGGACTGGTCAGGAAATACGGGGTCGACGTCGACACGGTCCTCGAATGGGGGCGGGCCGCGGCGGCCCGGCTCACCGAGCTCGACGGCGACGACGACCGCGTCGGCGAGCTCCACCAGGAGCTCGCCGACCTCCACGCCCTGCTGGGCGAGCGGGCCGCCCGCCTCACCGAGATCCGTACGGCTGCCGCCGAGCGCTTCGGCCGCGCCGTCACCGAGGAGCTGGCCGCGCTGGCCATGCCCCACGCCCGGGTGGTGGTGCAGTTGAACGCCGCCCCCGACTTCGGCCCCCACGGCGCGGACGAGACGGAGATCCGCCTGGCCGCCCACCCCTCGGCACCCGCTCTACCCCTCGGCAAGGGCGCGTCCGGCGGTGAACTGAGCCGGGTGATGCTGGCCATCGAGGTCGTGTTCGCCGGAGCCGACCCCGTCCCGACCTTCGTCTTCGACGAGGTCGACGCGGGGGTCGGAGGAAAGGCGGCCGTCGAGATCGGGCGCCGTCTGGCGAAGTTGGCCCGCACCTCCCAGGTGATCGTGGTGACCCATCTTCCGCAGGTCGCGGCCTTCGCCGACCAGCACCTGGTGGTGGAGAAGGCGAGTGACGGCAGCGTGGTGCGCAGCGGCGTCGTCACGCTGGACCGCGAAGGCCGGGTGCGCGAGCTCTCCCGCATGCTCGCCGGCTTGGAGGATTCGGAGCTCGGCAGAGCCCACGCGGAGGAGCTTCTGGAGCTGGGACGGGCGACGGGGCCGTGACCGTGCGGTGACCGTGCGGTGACCGTGCCGGGTGCGTTCGGTCGGGCACGGGATCGGGCACGGGATCGGGCACAGGGTCGGGCACGGGATCGGGGACGGGGCGGGGCGGTCGGAGCAGTGGCTCGGGGAAGTGGCTCGGAGCAGTGGCCGGGCGGGCGGCGGGTGCCCGGTGGGCAGGCATTTGGCCTCTCCGGCGTGGTGTGTGGGCGGTTGATGGGGTTGATGTGATGAGCTGCGGAAAACGGTTCGCCGACCTTGATTGGCAGGGGTATAGGCGCTCTACCTGCGGAAACCTCGTAGATCTTTCTGTGACAAAGGCGACACGCTGGGTGAGCATGGGTCTGTGAGGTCTGGGGCTCTGGCAGGATGGTCGTGATGAAGGTGCCGACCTTGAGGGTTCCGGGCCTCCGCCGCAGGAAGGCAGATGACCTTCCCGGGGTGACGGCAGTGGCGAGGATCGATCGGCGGACCAAGAGGCTGACCAAGCGCCTCAAGGCCGGGGAAATAGCGATCATCGACCATGTCGACGTCGACCGGGTGAGCGCGGAGGCTCTTGTCGCGTGCGGAGCCGCCGCAGTGGTCAACGTGGCGGCGGGCATCAGCGGCCGATATCCCAACCTGGGCCCGCAGATCCTGATCGAGGCCGGGGTGGTGTTCGTCGACGGCGCCACGCCCGAGCTGTTCGAGCGTGTGAAGGACGGCGACGAGGTCCGTCTCTGCGACGGCGTGGTCTACATCGGCGACGAGCCGGTCGGCAAGGGCGACGTGCAGTCGGCGGAGAGTGTCGCCGCCGCCATGTCGGAGGCCCGGGCCGGGCTCTCGGTGCAGATCGAGGCGTTCGCCGCCAACACCATGGAATATGTCCGCCGTGAGCGCGACCTGCTCATCGACGGGGTCGGGGTGCCCGACATCCGCACCTCGCTCGAAGGGCGGCACGTGCTGATCGTGGTGCGCGGCTACCACTACAAGGAAGACCTCGCCACGCTCCGGCCGTACATCAGGGAATACCGTCCGGTGATGATCGGGGTGGACGGCGGGGCGGACGCGCTGCTGGAGGCGGGCTACCTGCCCGACCTCATCGTGGGCGACTTCGACTCGGTGTCGACCAAGGCGCTGACCTGCGGTGCGGAGCTGGTCGTCCACGGCTACCGCGACGGCCGGGCGCCGGGGCTCGAACGGGTGCGTCAGCTCGGCCGCAGCGCGGTGGTGTTTCCCGCGACCGGCACGAGCGAGGACATCGCGATGCTGCTGGCCGACGACAAGGGCGCCGAGCTGATCGTGGCGGTCGGCACACACGCGACGCTGGTCGAGTTCCTCGACAAGGGGCGGGCCGGGATGGCGAGCACCTTCCTCACCCGCCTGCGCGTCGGGGGCAAGCTCATCGACGCGAAGGGCGTCAGCAGGCTCTACCGCAGCCGCATCTCCACGCCGTCGCTGATGCTGCTGGTGGCGGTCGCGATGGTGACGATGGGCGCGGCGCTGCTGGTCTCCCCGGTGGGCCAGATCTGGATCGCCGGACTGCGCGATCTGTGGAACGGTTTCATTTTCTGGATGGTCGGACTCTTCTCGTGATCGATTTCCGGTATCACCTCGTGTCGATCGTGGCCATCTTCCTGGCGCTGACGGTCGGGATCTTCCTCGGCAGCACGGTCCTGACCGACGAGCTGAAGCAGACCACCGAAGAGGTGAGCAGTCTGCTCGGCCAGAACAACCAGGAGCTCCGGGGCGAGCGTGACACGCTGCAGCGGCGCGAGGAGGGCAACAACTCCTTCGTGACCGCCTCGACCGGCCAGCTGGTCCGCGACGAGCTCGCGGGCGAGTCGGTGGTGGTGTTCGAGGCTCCCGGCGCGACCGCCTCCATGCGCGAAGCCGTACAGAAGGTGCTGGTCCAGGCGGGGGCGGCGGTGAGTGGGCGCGTCGCGCTGACCGAGCGCTTCGTCGACCCCAAGGAGGTCGGCTTCGTCGAGCGGACCGCCGACACCGCCAAGCCGGTCGGGATGACGTTCGCCGACGAGGCGACGCCGCACGCCAAGGCGGGCGCGGTGCTCGCCTCCGCGGTGGTGACGCCGGACCGGGCGCAGGCGGGCAAGAGCGCCTCGGACGCCTCCCAGGTGCTGGACACCTTCGAGAAGGGCGGTCTGATCTCGGTGACCGGCGAGCCTTCGAAGCGGGCGACGCTGGCCGTGGTCATCAGCGGCGATCCGTTCGAAGGGGAGAGCGCCGAGGCCCAGAACATGGCGATCGTCTCGACGGTGGGCGCGCTCGACGCGGGCGGCCAGGGCACGGTCGTGATCGGTACGGCTGACGCCGCCGCCTCAGGCGGGATGATCACCGCGCTGCGCGACACCAGCGAGGTCGCGCAGCGGGTGTCGAGCGTGGACACCGCCGATCTGCCTGCGGGGCGCGTCGTCGTGGTCTACGCTCTTCGGGAGCAATTGTCAGGTGCGGCCGGGCAGTACGGGCTGGGCAGCGATTCTTCGGGATTCCAGCCCGTCAGGGAGCCGGAGCCCACACCGACGCCCTCCTCGACGTCGACCTCTGAGGGAAGCTGATGATGTCCCGTGCTCTGATCGGTGCCCTGGCGGGCGCGGCGCTCGGTGCCGTGGCCGCCCGCGCCGCCTACTCCGCCTTCCGCCGCCGCCCGCCCGTCGGCGACGCGGAGACCTGGGCGCGCACCAACCACCGCGGCGAGCCGATCACCCTGCTCGAAGGGCCCGCGTTCGTCGCGGGCGCAGGGGCCGCGGCGGCGCTGGTGCCGGGCCTGTCCTTGCGGCAGCGCGCGGCGGCGCTTCTGGCGGGTGCCGGAAGCGGCGCGCTCGGAGCCTACGACGACCTGTACGGCACGACCTCCTCCAAGGGCTTCAAAGGACACCTGTCCGCGCTGCGCAAGGGCGAGGTGACGAGCGGAGCGGTCAAGATCCTCGGCATCGGGGCCGCCGGGCTAGCGTCGGCCGCCCTGGTCTCGCGCGGCCCGGTCGACACCCTGATCAACGGCGCGACCGTCGCGGGCAGCGCCAACCTCGCCAACCTGTTCGACCTGCGGCCGGGCCGGGCCGTCAAGGTGGGCCTGCTCACCGGCGGCCCGCTGCTCGCCGCGGCCCTCGCCAAGCGCGCCCCCGCGGCGGCGGCGCTGGCCGCCGTGCCGGTGGGGGCGGCTGCCGTACTGCTCCCCGAGGACCTGGGGGAGCGCGCGATGCTGGGCGACGCCGGGGCCAACGCGCTCGGCGCGCTCGTCGGGCTCGCCGCGGCCACGACCCTTGGCCGCCCCGGCCGCCTCGCGGTGCTCGGCACGGTCGTGGCGCTCACGGCGGCCTCCGAGAAGGTCAGCTTCACCAAGGTCATCGCCGGCAACGCCGTGCTCAACCGGCTCGACATGCTGGGCCGCCGGCCCGCGCCCGCGCCGACGGAGTGATGGCCGCCCCGCCGGTGAGACGGCTGGGCCAGGGCATCGCGGGCGCCGCCGTCCTGGTCGGGGTGCTGACCGTTCTCGCACGGATCACGGGGTTCGGCAAACAACTGGCCTTCGCCCAGACGGTCGGCACCGACTGCCTGTCGACGGCCTACTTCACCGCCAACGCGATCCCCAACCTGGTCTTCGAGATCGTGGTGGGCGGAGCGCTCGCCGGCATGGTGGTGCCGCTGCTGGCCGGGCCGGCGTCCCGCCCCGGGGATCCGGAGGCGAAGGCGGAGATCGGTGAGACGACGTCGGCGCTGCTGACGTGGGTTCTGGTCCTCCTGGTGCCGCTCGCCGTGCTCACCGCGCTGGTCGCCGGGCCGATCGCCGGACTGTTCCTCGGAGGGGACGCCTCCACCTGCGACCCGGAGGCGCTGGCGCAGGTCACGGCCCGGATGCTGGTGGTGTTCGCGCCGCAGATCCCGCTGTACGGCCTGGCCGTCGTCCTCTACGGGGTCCTCCAGGCCCACCACCGGTTCACCTTTCCGGCGCTCGCCCCACTTGTGTCGAGCCTCGTGGTGATCGTGGGATATCTGGCCTTCGTCCCGCTGAGCGGAGGCGACACCGGGCTGCGGCGCGAGGTGGGGCCCGGCGAGCTCGCCCTGTCGGTCGGCACGTCCCTCGGGGTGCTGGCGCTGGTGGTCACCGTGGTCGGGCCCGCGTCCCGGCTCCGGCTGCGGCTGCGTCCGCGGCTGCGCTTCCCCGCGAGCGTCGCCGGGCGGGTGCGCACGCTGGCCTTCGCGGGGCTCGCGGCGCTGCTCGCCCAGCAGGCCGCGACCGCGTTGGTCGTGTGGCTCGCCAACACGCAGGTCGGCGCGGGGGGCCTCGCCGCCTACAACTTCGCCTGGGCGATCTACCAGGTCCCCTACGCGGTGCTGGCCGTCCCCATCGCCACCGGCGCGTTCCCGGCGCTGGTCGCGCGGGCCGACGGCGGCGACGAGGCCGGGTTCGCCGCCGTCGCGGCGGGGACGACGCGCGCGGTGGTGCTGGTGAGCGGCCTGGCCGCCGGAGCCCTGGCCGCCGTGGCGGCCCCGGCCGCGCAGGTCTTCATCAAAGACCCGTCGGCGGTGGTCGGCGTGGACGAGTTCGCCCGAGCGGTCGCCCTGTTCGCCCCGGGGCTTGTGGGGTACGGCCTGATGGCCCACCTCAGCCGGGTCCTCTACGCCAGGGGTCTGGGCCGCGCCGCCGCGGGCGGCACCGTGGCCGGATGGGTGGTCGCGATGGCGGCCCAGGCCCTGTTCGCGGTGATCCTGCCCGGTGACTGGAAACTCGCCGGTCTCGGCCTGGGCGGCTCGGTGGGCATGACGGTCGGAGCGGCGGTCCTGCTGGTGTCC
Source organism: Sinosporangium album (assembly GCF_900100605.1). GTDB lineage: Bacteria > Actinomycetota > Actinomycetes > Streptosporangiales > Streptosporangiaceae > Sinosporangium > Sinosporangium album. Next base: position 21,598 of record NZ_FNCN01000007.1, read on the forward strand.
GTGGTGAGGACGGCGGGCGGGCCGGCCGCCGAGGGGCTCGGACGGGCCTTCCTCGCGGCGCTGGCCGGCGGGGCCGCCGGGTTCGCCGCGGGCGGTCTGGTCGCCGCCTGGTCCGCGCCCGTCGGGGGGTGGAGCGGCGGTGTCGTCACCGCGCTCGCCGGGGCGGTGGCTCTGGCGGCGGGCGGGGCGGCGGCCCTGGTGGTGGACCGGCGCGACGCGGCGGCGATGGTGTCGCGCTTCGCGCGGAGGAATGCGTGAGGAATGCGTGAGGAGGACGGGATATGGGTGACCGCAGGCGGATCGCCTTCGTACTCGGCACCAGCGCGGGCGGCGTGGGGCGGCATGTGCGCATGCTGGCCGCCGGGCTGGTGCGCGAGGGGCACGCGGTCCTGGTGGCGGGGCCGCGGGCGACCGAGGACACGTTCGGCTTCACCGGGGTGGGCGCCCGCTTCACACCGGTGCCGATCTCCGGCCGGCCGCACCCGCTGAACGACCTGAAGGCGGTGGCCCGGCTGCGCCGCGCCACCGCGGGGGCCGGCGTGGTCCACGCCCACGGTCTGCGCGCCGGGGCGCTCGCCGCGCTGGGCCTCGCGGGCACCCGGACGCCGCTCGCGGTGACCCTGCACAACGCGGCCACGGCGGGAGGCGCGGTGGGGGCCGTCTTCGCGGCGCTGGAGCGGGTGGTGGCCCGCAGAGCCGACACCGTGCTCACGGTCTCGCCCGATCTCGCGGAGCGCATGAGGGCGCTCGGCGCGCGGGACGTCAGGCCCGCCGTGGTGCCGGCGCCCGCGCTGCCCGAGCCGCGCCGTACGGTGGCCGAGACGCGCGGCGATCTCGGGGTGGGGGAGCGGCCCGTGCTGCTGACGGTGGCGCGACTCGCCCAGCAGAAGGGACTGTCGGAGCTTCTCAGCGTGGCCGCGGGACCCTTCGATCAGGAGCCGGTGTTCCTCGTCGCGGGCGGAGGGCCCCTTGCCGGGGAGTTGCAGGCGCGGATCGACCGGGAGGGGCTGCCGGTGAGGCTGCTCGGCGACCGGGACGACGTCGCCGACCTGCTCCGGGTGGCGACGGCCGTGGTCGTGCCGAGCCGGTGGGAGGGGCAGCCCCTGAGCGTCCAGGAGGCGCTGCGCGCCGGATGCCCGCTGGTGGCGACGGCGGTGGGCGGTGTGCCGGAGATGGTGGGGGAGGCCGGTGTGCTGGTGCCGTACGGGGATGTGGCCGCGATGCGCGGTGCCGTCCGGGATCTGCTGGGGGATCCCGCCCTTCGGGCCAGGCTGGCCCGGGCGGCGCTGGCGCGGGGGGCGGCGCTGCCGGGAGAGGCCGAGGCCCTGACCTCGGTGCATACGGTGTACGTCGAAATTGCGCGAGGATGAATAGTGGGCGGGGGAGCGTTCACCTATACTGCGTCTAGTTAGGGAGGGGAGTATCCCTTCGCGGCAGTCTCGTCATCACGGTGTCGCCTCATCCCACGAGGCCCCCGGGGCTGTCGGTCCGCCAAACGTCACACGGTGGTGACGCATGCCCTGGGCGGGAGAGACCTCCGGCATTGAGTCATGGGCGCCGGAGGGTTTAGCGAAACATGGACATATCGATATGGGTTTGGGCTGCCACGATTGGCGGCCTGCTGCTTGTTCTCGCCTTTGACCTGTGGATTGTGGACCGCGGGGAGCCCCGCGAGTTCACGATGCGGCAGGCGGGGTTCTGGGTCGGCTTCTATGTGGCCCTTGCGGTGATCTTCGGTATCGGAATCGGGTTGTTCGGCGGCGGCACTGCGATGGGGCAGTTCTTCGCCGGTTATCTGACGGAGTACAGCCTCAGCGTCGACAACCTCTTCATCTTCTATTTGATCATGAGCCGCTTCGCGGTGCCGAAGATGTACCAGCACAAGGTGCTGCTCATCGGCATCCTCATGGCCCTGGTCATGCGCGGCGTCTTCATCGCGCTCGGGTCCGCCGCGCTGACCCGCTTCAGTTGGTTGTTCTACGTCTTCGGCGCCTTCCTCATCTACACCGCCATCGGCATCATCCGCTCCCACAACAAGCCGGACGACGACCTCAACGAGAACGCGGTCCTGCGCTGGGTGCGGCGCACGCTGCCGACGACCCCGGACTACGTCGGCTCCAAGATCACGACCAGGATCGACGGCAAGCGCTACGTGACCCCCATGCTGATCGTGATGATCGCGATCGGCACCACCGACCTCCTGTTCGCCCTCGACTCGATCCCCGCGATCTTCGGCCTCACGACCGACGCCTTCATCGTCTTCACCGCCAACGCGTTCGCCCTGATGGGACTGCGTCAGCTCTACTTCCTCCTGGGCGGACTACTCCAGCGCCTGGTCTACATCAGCTACGGTCTCGCGTTCATCCTCGGGTTCATCGGGGTTAAGCTGATCCTCGAAGCGCTCAGCAGCAGCGGCGTGTCCTGGGCCCCGCACGTGCCGATCTGGGTCTCCCTCTCGGTCATCGGTGGCACCATGGTGATCACCACCGTGGCAAGCCTGATCAAGGCTCGCCGGGACGCACGCAAGGACAAGGAGGTTGCCGCACCTGCCAGTGCGCAGCAGGGCTAGCGGAAACCGTGGCTGAGGCGCTTTGCTTGTCTAGTTGTGCGACGCCTTGGTGGAGGATGGGTACCATCCTCCACCAAGGCGGCAAACCGTATAGCTCTAGCCCATAGTCACCACCAAAGGTTGTCCGTGTCCCACGATTCAGCAAGCACCCCGCCAGGCCGCATGGGTCTGGCGCGCGGCGTCTCCCCGTGGCTGTTCCCCACCGTCGCGGCGACGGCGATCACCTCCTCCCTCGCGGTGCGCGACCGGCGCTGGGCGTTCGCGGCGGCTCCACTGGCCGCGCTCACCGGGGCCATGCTCTGGTTCTTCCGCGACCCGGAGCGCGAGCCCGGGGAGGGGCGCGTCCTTTCGCCCGCCGACGGCACGGTGCAGAGCATCGACCCGTGGCCCGACGGCCGCACCCGGGTAGCGATCTTCATGAGTCCGCTCAACGTGCACGTCAACCGGGCTCCCATGGCGGGGACCGTCACCTCGGTGGAGCATGTGCCCGGAGGGTTCGTGCCGGCGTTCAACAAGGACAGCGACAAGAACGAGCGCGTAGTCTGGCATTTCAACACCGCAGTGGGCGATCTGGAAGTGGTGCAGATCGCGGGTGCGGTCGCACGCAGGATCGTCCCCTACCTGGCCGCTGGAGCCAAGGTCACCCGTGCCGAGCGCTTCGGGCTGATCCGTTTCGGTTCCCGGGTCGACATCTACCTCCCCGAGGGCATCGCCCCGGCGGTGTCGGTCGGGGACAGGACAGTGGCGGGGGTGACGCGACTTGACCGCGGCTGACGCGACGAGCTGGCCCGTGGACGAAGTCGAGGAGGAGCCGAGGGGACCTGTCGGCAAGGCGTTCCGCCTGTCCGCCGCCGACTCGCTCTCGCTGGGCAACGCGCTGTGCGGTTTCCTGGCCGTCTGCGTGCTGGCCTGGTCGGCGATCCACCAGCTTCAGACGGCGCACAAGTTCGTCATCGAGCCTCGCTACTTCGCCACCGCGGCGGTGCTGCTGCTGATCGGTGCGACGTGCGACCTGTTCGACGGCCTGGTGGCGCGGAGGTTCCGGGCCTCGGCGATGGGAGCCGAGCTCGACAACCTGGCCGACGTCATCAGCTTCGGCTTCGCCCCGTCCATCATGGTGTTCTTCTGGGCGGGGTTCTCCGGCAGGCTCCCGCTGTGGCTGGCCTTCGTCGCCGCCGGCTGCGTGCTGCTCGCCGGTGTCGTACGGCTGGCGCGCTTCGCCTGCGTCAAGACCAAGAGCGGCGACTTCATGGGCCTGCCCATCCCCATGGGCGCCATGACCGTCGTGTCGATCGTGCTGCTGTTCCAGCCGTCCTATGTGACGATCGGGGCGGTCTTCGCGGTGGCGTGGCTCATGGTGAGCCGGATCGAGTACCCCAAGCCGAAGGGGCAGCTCGCCGCCGTGGTGCTGGCCTGGATCATGATCAACGTGGCCTGTCTGACGGTGTGGGCGGCCTGGCCCGAAGGCGGGGACACGCTCATCAAGGTCGGGGCCAGCATGCAGATCGCGCTGGTGACCGCGATTCCCCTGCGGGTGCTCATGTTCAAGCGCGAGCAGCGCAAGGGGCGCAGAGAGAGCCAAGAGGTCCTCTAGCAGCCCCGCGGAGCCTCGTCGCGCTGTGCGCGTCGGCCTGTGCTTGTCAGCCTGTGCGCGTCGGCCCGGTCCACGGTGTGGGCCGGGCCGCTGCCGTTCCCGACGGGCGCGCGCGGCGGCCTGCCCGCGCCCCCGCCCGCGGTCCGCCGTCAGGCGTTGGCGGCCTCGGTGGTGCCGGCGCCGCGCCTGCGGACCCGCACCAGGTCGGGCCGGCCGTCGTGCTGCGAGGTCTCCGCCTCGCCGCCTTCCACGACGAACCCCGCGTCGCGGATCATCTGGAGGTCGTCCCGGCCGGCCTGCCCCTCGCTGGTGAGGTAGTCGCCGAGGAAGATCGAGTTGGCCAGGTGGAGGGCGAGAGCCTGCATGCTGCGCAGATGGATCTCCCGGCCTCCGCCGATGCGCAGCTCAGCGCTCGGGCAGACGAAGCGGACCATGGCGAGGATGCGCAGGCATCGCTGCGGCGTGAGGTTCCACTCCTTGGCGAGGGGCGTGCCCTGGAACGGGATGAGGAAGTTGACCGGAATCGAGTCGGGGGAGAGCTCCCGCAGCGCGAACGCGACGTCGACGAGGTCCTCGTCGCTCTCGCCCATGCCGGCGATGAGGCCGGAGCAGGGGGACAGGCCCGCGTGTTTGGCGCGTTCCACGGTCTGCACGCGGTCGTTGTAGGTGTGGGTGCTACAGATGGAGGCGTATGTCGCGTCGGAGGTGTTGAGGTTGTGGTTGTAGGCGTCGGCCCCGGCCTGACAGAGTTTGTCGGCCTGACCGTCGGTCAGCAGCCCGAGGCACGCGCACACCTCGACGTCGGGGTGGCTGTCCTTGATCTTGGAGATGGTCGTGGAGACCCGGTCCACGTCACGATCCGTCGGCCCTCGGCCGCTCGCGACCAGGCAGACCCGCCGGGCTCCTGCGGCGACACCCACGCCGGCCGTGGAGACCGCCTCCTCCGGGCTCAGCCAGGTGTACTTCAGCACCTCGGCCTTGGAGCCCACCCGCTGCGAGCAGTAGCCGCAGTCCTCGGGGCACAGACCGCTTTTGATGTTGACCAGGAAGTTGAGCTTGACCCGGCGTCCGAAGAAGTGCCTGCGGACGCGGAACCCGGCGGCGACCAGATCGAGCAGGTCGTCGTCGGAGGTGGCCAGTACGGCGAGGGCCTCGTCGCGCGTGGGCGGTTCCTCGGCCATCGCCTTGTCGGCCAGTGCATCGAACAGGTCCATTGCCACCCTCTCGTCTGCGCGGGATGTGCGCTGCGTTTGGCATCGTAACCGAGGGCCTCAGAGGAGCCTTTGATCGCCATGTCGCTGATCGGAGAGCGGAATCTATGGGACAGGCCCCTTGCGCGACGAGGGGCCGTCCGCTCACAGCCGAGGTTGATTTAAGCTTAAAATAGTTGATGTCAAGCTAGTTCTTGGGGGGCTCATGCCATTCGTTTCCCTGCGCGACGCCGAAATCCACTACGAGGTCGAAGGCTCCGGTCCCGGTCTGGTGCTCGTCCACGGCACGGGCGGAAACGCCGAATCCGTCTACGGCGCCTCTCTGCCCCACTTCAACGGCGACCGCACCGTGATCCGCCCCAACTTCAGCGGCAGCGGCCAGACGACCGACGGCGGCGGCACGCTGACCGTGGAACAGGTCGCCGACCAGATCGCCGCCGTCACCCGGAAGGAATCCGACGGTCCGGCGGACCTGGTCGGATTCTCCCTCGGCGCCGTCGCCGTGGCCGCCGTCGCGGCCCGCTACCCCGAACTCGTGCGCAGGCTCGTCCTCGTGGCCGGCTGGGCGCACTCCACCGGGCCCCGGGACCACCTCTACTTCCACACCTGGCGCGGACTCTTCGACGCCGACCGGGAACTGTTCAAGAGGTTCACCACGCTGACGGGCTTCAGCGCGCACGCCGTCGACGGGTTCGGCCACGAGGGGCTCGCCGCGTCCTTCGCGGCGGAATGGCCCCCCGCGTCCATGGCCCGCCAGATCGACCTGTGCGCCGCCGTGGACATCCGCGACCTGCTGCCGAAGATCCAGGCGCCCACGCTGGTCCTCGCGCTCGGCGAGGACACCATGGTGCCGCCGGACGGCTCCCGCCAGCTGCAGGCCGGCATTCCGGGCAGCCGTCTCGTCCAGCTCGACGGCGTGGGGCACCTCGACTGGCTCGGTCGGCCTGACCAGGTGGTCGGCGTGGTCAAGGAGTTCCTGGCCGACTGACGACACTGACGACACTGACAGCGCTGTCAGCGCTGACGGCACTCTCGCGGGCCGGGGCGCATCCCGGCCCGCCGTGTCGTGTGCGGTGCCGTACGCGGTGTCGTGTGCGGAGCCGTACGGCCACCGGCCCCGGACCCCGCCGCTGCGCGGCGCCGCCTCCCCGTTCGGCGCGAGCCCGGTCGAACGCGGTCGCGGGGCGCCCGGCGGGGGTTCGGGGCGGTGCCGTACGGCACCGCCGGCCCTGCGGGCGCCGGGGTCACCAGCCCCGGGCGCGCCACTCGGGGAGCGCGGGGCGCTCGGCGCCGAGCGTGGTGTCCTTGCCGTGGCCGGGATAGACCCAGGTGTCGTCGGGGAGGCGGTCGAAGATCCGCTCGGAGACGTCGGCGAAGAGGCTGGTGAACCGCTTCGGGTCGCCCTCGGTGTTGCCGACGCCGCCGGGGAACAGCGAGTCCCCGGTGAACAGGTGGCGGCCCTCCTCGCCGGCGTCGTAGAGCAGGGCGATGGAGCCGGGGGTGTGGCCGCGCAGGTGGATCACCTCCAGGCCGGCCCGGCCGACCTTGACGCGGCCGCCGTGCTCGACGAGCAGGTCGGGGGAGACCGGCAGCTCGGGGGCGTCCAGGGGGTGGGCGATCACGGCGGCGCCGGTCGCGGTCGCGACCTCGGCGAGGGCGCCCCAGTGGTCGCGGTGGCGGTGGGTGGTGACGACCGCGCCGATGGAGTCGTCGCCGATCAGCGCGAGGAGCCGGTCGGCCTCGGCAGCCGCATCGATCAGCAGGCCGTCGCCCGTGGCGCGGCAGCGCAGCAGGTAGGCGTTGTTGTCGAAGGGGCCGACGGCCAGCTTGGAGATGGTCAGCCCGGAAAGCTCGCGGACGTCGGCGGGGCCACCCACCGAGACGTCACCCGTATATGTCAAGGGACGCTCCTCATGGCGATCGATAGCGGTGATGATCTGCGCGGTCGCTGCGCACCACCCTAGGGCTTGGCCGGGACGGGCTCGCCGCGCCTCGGCGGTCGCCGTACCGGAGGTTCGGACGCGGCGGTCCGGTGGTCGGTGGCGTCACCGGGCACGGCTGCGGAATTGCATGGGTCCGGGGGTGTTGTCCGGGGACGTAACCTGAGGAGTGCGAGGGGGATCCGGCCGAGGCCCCCGAAAATGTCAGACCCCCCGGCTAGTCTGCCCGTGCAGCAGCTTTGACCATTTGACCTATCGGATCTGGGATATCGGGACCGCCGTGGCTGACCGCCTCATCGTGCGCGGGGCGCGCGAACACAATCTCAAAGACGTCTCGCTGGACCTCCCGCGAGACTCCATGATCGTTTTTACTGGGCTGTCGGGGTCGGGGAAGTCCAGCCTGGCCTTCGACACGATCTTCGCCGAGGGGCAGCGGCGCTACGTCGAGTCGCTGTCGGCATACGCCCGCCAGTTCCTCGGCCAGATGGACAAGCCCGACGTGGACTTCATCGAAGGGCTCTCCCCCGCGGTCTCCATCGACCAGAAGTCGACGAGCCGCAACCCCCGTTCGACCGTCGGCACGATCACCGAGGTCTACGACTACCTGCGCCTTCTGTGGGCGCGCATCGGCAAGCCGCACTGCCCCCAGTGCCGGCGCCCCATCGCGAGGCAGACACCGCAGCAGATCGTCGACCGGGTGATGGAGCTTCCCGAGGGCACCCGGTTCCAGGTGCTGGCCCCGGTGGTGCGCGGGCGCAAGGGCGAATACTCCGAGCTGTTCCGCGAGCTCCAGAGCAAGGGCTACGCGCGGGCGAGGGTCGACGGCACGGTGGTGCGGCTGGAGGAGCCGCCGACGCTGAAGAAATACGAGAAGCACGACATCGAGGTGATCGTCGACCGGCTCTCGGTGAAGGAGAGCGCACAGCGGCGGCTCACCGACTCGGTGGAGACGGCGCTGCGGCTGTCCGGCGGCACGATCACCCTGGACTTCATCGACCTTCCCGACGACGACCCGGGCCGGGAGCGCTTCTACTCCGAGCACCTCTACTGCCCCTACGACGATCTGTCGTTCGAGGAGCTCGAACCCCGCTCGTTCTCGTTCAACTCGCCGTTCGGAGCCTGCCCCGACTGCACCGGGCTCGGCACCCGCATGGAGGTCGACCCCGACCTCATCGTGCCCGACCCGGAGCGCCCGCTGGGCGAGGGCGCGATCGCGCCGTGGGCCAACGGGCACACGAGCGACTACTTCCTCAAGCTGACCGAGGCGCTCGGCCACGCCCTCGGGTTCACGCCCGACACCCCGTGGGAGCGGCTGTCGAAGAAGGCGCAGAAGGCGCTGCTCCACGGCTACGGCGAGCAGGTCCACGTGCGCTACAGCAACCGCTACGGCAGGGAGCGGGCCTACTACACCTCGTTCGACGGTGTGATCCCGTGGGTGCAGCGCCGCCACGGGGAGGCCGAGAGCGACTCGATGCGCGAGCGGTTCGAGGGGTTCATGCGGGAGATCCCGTGCGGCTCCTGCAAGGGCGCGCGGCTCAAGCCCGTCTCGCTGGCGGTCACGGTCGACGGCCTGTCGATCGCCGAGGTGTCGGCCATGTCCATTGGCCAGTGCGCCGCGTTCCTCGGGGGGCTGGCCCTGTCGGACCGGGACATGCAGATCGCCGAGCGCGTGGTCAAGGAGATCAACGCCCGCCTGGGCTTCCTGCTCGACGTCGGCCTCGACTACCTCACGATGAACCGCGCGGCGGGCACCCTCGCCGGCGGCGAGGCCCAGCGCATCAGGCTGGCGACGCAGATCGGCTCCGGCCTGGTCGGCGTGCTCTACGTGCTGGACGAGCCGTCCATCGGGCTGCACCAGCGCGACAACCACCGCCTGCTGGAGACTCTCATCCGGCTGCGCGACATGGGCAACACGCTGATCGTGGTCGAGCACGACGAGGACACCATCGCCGCGGCCGACTGGGTGGTCGACATCGGTCCGGGCGCCGGTGAGCACGGCGGCCAGGTGGTCGTGTCGGGGCCGGTGCCGGAGCTGCTCGCGTGCGAGGAGTCGCTGACGGGGGCCTACCTGTCGGGGCGCAAGTCGATCGAGGTGCCGCCGATCAGGCGTCCTCGCGACAAGGCGCGCCGGCTCGTCGTCAAGGGCGCCCGCGAGCACAACCTCAAGGGCGTGGACGTGGAGTTCCCGCTCGGGGTGTTCACCGCCGTCACGGGGGTCTCGGGATCGGGCAAGTCCACGCTGGTCAACGACATCCTCTACGCCGCGCTTGCCAAGGAGCTGCACGGCGCGCGCACGGTGCCGGGCCGCCATTCCCGCATCAACGGCATGGACCTGGTCGACAAGGTCGTGCACGTCGACCAGTCGCCCATCGGCCGCACGCCGAGGTCCAACCCGGCGACCTACACCGGCGTGTTCGACCACGTGCGCAAGCTGTTCGCGCAGACCACCGAGGCCAAGGTCAGGGGCTATCAGCCGGGGCGGTTCAGCTTCAACGTCAAGGGCGGGCGCTGCGAGGCGTGCGCGGGCGACGGCACGATCAAGATCGAGATGAACTTCCTTCCGGACGTCTACGTCCCGTGCGAGGTGTGCCACGGCGCGCGCTACAACCGCGAGACGCTGGAGGTCCACTACAAGGGCAAGACGATCTCCGAGGTCCTCGACATGCCGATCGAGGAGGCGCTGGACTTCTTCGACGCGATCCCGGCGATCCGGCGGCATCTGAAGACGCTCTACGACGTGGGTCTGGGCTACGTCCGTCTCGGCCAGCCCGCGACGACGCTGTCCGGCGGTGAGGCGCAGCGCGTCAAGCTGGCCTCGGAGCTGCAGCGCCGCTCGACGGGGCGCACGGTCTATGTGCTCGACGAGCCGACCACCGGTCTGCACTTCGAGGACATCCGCCGGCTGCTCGGCGTGCTCGGGCAGCTGGTCGACGGGGGCAACACCGTGATCGTCATCGAGCACAACCTGGATGTGATCAAGACTGCAGACTGGATCGTCGATATGGGTCCGGAGGGCGGTTCGGGCGGCGGCACCGTGGTCGCGACCGGGTCGCCCGAGGAGATAGCCAAGGTCGAGGAGAGCCACACGGGCCGCTTCCTGGCCAAGATCCTCGATGTCTAGGGCGGATCGCGGTCTTCTCACGCGTGCCCCAGGCGATCTGGGGCACGCTTGAACGCCGTGTGCTCGGCGTACGTACGCCCTGACATGACGAACGTGGAAGGTGGCCATGACTGAGACGACGCGACGCGCGGTGATGACGGGCGCGGGAGGCGCCGGACTCGCAGCGGTCCTCGCAGCCTGCGGGGGCGCGCAGGAGACCGCCGCGCAGAACCCCGCGGGGGACGCGCCCGCGGCCGGCGCGGGCGTCGGCGCGGGCGCGGGCGCCGGAAAGGCGGTCCTGGCCAAGACCGGCGACATCCCCGTGGGCGGTGGCAAGATCTTCGCTGAGGAGAAGGTGGTGATCACTCAGCCCGCGGCCGGGGAGTTCAGGGCGTTCAGCGCCTCGTGCACCCACCAGGGCTGCACGGTCGCCGCGGTGTCCACGACCATCAACTGCCCGTGCCACGGTGCGAAGTTCAACATCGCCGACGGGTCGGTCGTGAACCAGCCGAGCAGCGGGACGGGCGGCCGTCCGATCGATCCGCTGCCCAAGAAGAACATCCGGCTCGACGGCGAGTCGATCATGCTGCCGTAGCCGTCCACCACGAACACCCCAGAGAGATATGGGTCTCTCTGGGGTGTTCGTATACTTTGGGCTTTTTGGTGGTGTTCTCCTGGTCGGGGTACGGCAAGGCCGTTATGCTGCTCATCGCGCTGGCCGCCAACCCCGCCTCGGACGCGGCCCGGATGCTGCGGAACGCGGGAGTCTCCGCCAACGAGATCCAGGAGGCCGTGATCGCCTCCGCGCCGCGGCCCTGCTCGGCGGCCAGGCCCGGCTCCGGCACCCCGACGCTCGACTGGTACGGCCGCGACCTCACCGAGGTGGCCCGCGAAGGCCGGCTGGACCCCGTCGTCGGAAGGGAGGACGAGATCGAGCAGTCCCTTCGCCGGGCCGCGGAAGCGGCTTAGCGAGAAGCCGCCTCCTTCAGGAGGCGGAGGAGTCACCGGCGCCTTCATGTTCCTCGGCCCGGCCGGCGTCGGGAGGACGGAGCCGGCCAGATCGCTGGCCGAGGCGCTCTTCGGCGGCGAGGACCACCTGGTCCGGCTGGACATGAGCGAATTCCAGGACAAGCACGCGGTCAGGCGGTTGATCGGCGCTCCGCCCGGCCCCACCGGCCCCGGGGAGGCCGGTCGGCTCACCGAGGCCGTACGGCGCCGCCCCCACACGGTCGTTCTCCTCGACGGGATCGGCAAGGCCCACCCCGACGTCGTGGACGCCCTGCCGCACGTGCTCGTCGACGGGCGTCTGACCGACGGGCGGGGCCGTACGGTCGACTTCACGAACACGCTCGTGATCATGACCAGCGATCTCGGCTCCTCGCTGATCCTCGACTACGAGGGCGACACCGGCGATCTGAAGGAGGACCTCATGTCCCTCCTGGAGTCCCGGATGCGGCCGGAACTGGTCAACCCGCGCACGGGGTGCGGACGGGGCCCGGGGGCGGGCGGCCGGCGCCGTACGCGGGCGGCCCGGAGCGGCGGTGAGACCCGTCGGAACGTCGGTGGGGGCCGATAGGCTCTGGAGTGTGGCGAGATCGTCGAGCAGTCCGCTCAGTTACCGTCCCCCGCAGGGCACGATTCCCGAGTCCCCGGGCGTCTACCGGTTCAGGGACTCCTCGGGCCGCGTCATCTACGTGGGCAAGGCCAAGAGCCTTCGCCAGCGGCTGAACTCCTACTTCGCGGACTTCGCCGGGCTGCATCCGCGCACGCAGACCATGCTCACGACGGCGTCGGCCGTCGACTGGACCGTCGTCGGCACCGAGGTCGAGGCCCTCCAGCTCGAATACTCCTGGATCAAGGAATTCGACCCCCGCTTCAACGTCAAATACCGCGACGACAAGTCCTACCCCTACCTCGCGGTCACCATGGGCGAGCCCTTCCCCCGGGTCCAGGTGCTGCGCGGGGCCAAGCGCAAGGGCACCCGCTACTTCGGGCCGTACTCCCACGCATGGGCGATCCGCGAGACCGTCGACCTGCTGCTGCGGGTCTTCCCCGTGCGCACCTGCTCGGCGGGGGTGTTCAAGCGGGCCGGGCAGATCGGGCGGCCCTGCCTGCTCGGCTACATCGACAAGTGCTCGGCCCCCTGCGTCGGCAGGGTGAGCGAGGCCGGGCACCGCGCCCTCGCCGAGGACTTCTGCGACTTCATGGCGGGCAACACCGGCCGGTTCATCAAACGGCTCGAACGCGAGATGGGCGAGGCCGCCGCGGTCGAGGAATACGAGCGGGCCGCGCGGCTGCGCGACGACGTGCAGGCGCTGCGCCGCGCCCTGGAGAAGCAGGCCGTGGTGCTCGGCGAGAGCACCGACGCCGACGTGGTCGCCCTGGTCGAGGACCAGCTCGAAGCCGCGGTGCAGGTGTTCTACGTGCGCGGCGGGCGCGTGCGCGGCCAGCGCGGCTGGGTGGTCGACAAGGTCGAGGAGATCACCACGGGGGAGCTCGTCGAGCATTTCCTCCTGCAGATGTACGGCGAGGGCGCGCCCGAGGCGATCCCCCGGGAGGTGCTGGTCCCCGAGGCCCCGCCCGAGGTCGAGGCCGTGGCCGAGCTGCTGTCGGAGAGGCGCGGGGCGCGGGTCGAGGTGAGGGTGCCGCGGCGCGGCGACAAGAAGGCGCTGATGGAGACCGTCGAGCGCAACGCCAAGGAGGCCATGGCCCGCCACAAGCTGCGCAGGGCCGGAGACCTCACCGCGCGGAGCAAGGCCCTCCAGGAGATCGCCGACGCCCTGGAGCTCGACCAGGCCCCGCTGCGCATCGAGTGCTTCGACGTCTCCCACCTGCAAGGGGAGGACGTCGTGGCGTCGATGGTGGTGTTCGAGGACGGGCTGGAGCGCAAGAGCGAATACCGCAGGTTCGCGATCAGGGGCCTGTCGGGCAGGGGAGACGTCGCCTCGATCCACGAGGTGGTCTCCCGGCGCTTCAAGCGCTACATCGAGGAGCGCGCCGCCACCGGCGAGCTGGCGGCCGAGCCGGGGGTCGAGCCCGGCCTCGACCCCGACACGGGCAAACCGCGGAAGTTCGCCTATCCGCCCAACCTCGTCGTCGTCGACGGCGGCCCCGCCCAGGCGGCGGCGGCCCAGCGCGCCCTCGACGAGCTGGGTGTCGACGACGTCGCCGTCTGCGGTCTGGCCAAGCGGCTGGAGGAGGTCTGGCCGGCGGGGCAGGACCATCCGGTGATCCTGCCGCGCGCCGGCGAGGGCCTCTACCTTCTCCAGCGTGTCAGAGACGAGGCCCACCGCTTCGCCATCGCCTACCATCGGGGCAAGCGTGGAAAAGCCGTCAAGGAAAGCGCGCTCGACGGGGTCCAGGGCCTCGGTCCCGCCCGCAGGCAGGCACTGCTCAAGCACTTCGGGTCGCTCAAGCGGCTCCGTGAGGCTACGGCGGCCGAGATCTGCGAGGTCCCCGGCATCGGCCCCGCGACGGCCGAGACGATCATGACGGCGTTGAAGGGGGAGCGGCGATGAGGGTGGAGGAGGAAGCTCCATGAGCACGACAGACGCAGCGGCGACACACGAGGACAAGGAGCCGGCGTTCGTCATCGTCACCGGCATGTCCGGGGCGGGGCGCAGCACGGCCGCCAAGGCACTGGAGGACCTCGGCTGGTTCGTGATCGACAACCTGCCGCCGGGGCTGCTGTTCGCGATGGCGGAGGAGGCGGGCCGGGTCAAGCTGGCCGCCGACAAGGTGGCGGCGGTGGTCGACGTCCGCAGCCTGGCGTTCACCACCGACCTCAACGCCGCCATCGGGGAGTTGGAGACGCGCGGCGTCGCCGTACGCGTGGCCTTCCTGGAGGCGAGCGACGAGGAGCTGGTGCGCAGGTTCGAGAACGTGCGCAGGCCGCACCCCCTCCAGGGGGACGGGCGGCTGGTCGACGGCATCGCGCGCGAACGCGGCATCCTGCGCGAGGTGCGGGCCAACGCCGACCTGGTGATCGACACCTCCTCCCTCAACGTGCACGAGCTCCGCGGCAAGATCGTCGCGTTCTTCGGCGGCGAGGACCGGCCGGGGCTGCGCGTCAACGTGGTGTCCTTCGGCTACAAGTACGGCCTGCCCGTCGACGCCGACCTCGTCGTCGACTGCAGGTTCCTGCCCAACCCGCACTGGGTGCCCGAGCTGCGCCCGATGAACGGCCTCGACCGGCCCGTGCGCGACTACGTGCTCAGCCAGCCCGGCGCCAAGGAGTTCCTCGACGCCTACGAGGAGGTCCTCGCCGTCGTGGCGGCGGGATACGCGCGGGAGGGCAAGACCTATGTGACGCTCGCCGTCGGATGCACCGGCGGCAAGCACCGCAGTGTGGCGATGTCCGAGCAGATCGGCGGCCGATTGCGCGACCGGGCGATGGAAGTGCAGGTGAGCCACAGAGATGTGGGCCGCGAGTGAGTGAGGTGAGCGAGGGGCGAGGCGAGGCCGGCGACGCCCCCGGGCCGAGAGAGGCGGGCCCCGACGGGGAGGGCGGAGGGCCGAAGGTCGTGGCCCTCGGAGGAGGGCACGGGCTCCACGCCTCACTGTCGGCGCTGCGCCGGGTGACCTCCCATCTGACCGCGGTCGTCACGGTCGCCGACGACGGCGGCTCCAGCGGCCGGCTGCGCGGCGAGTTCGGCGTGGTCCCGCCCGGCGACCTGCGGATGGCGCTCGCGGCGCTCTGCGGCGACGACGAGTGGGGCCGCACGTGGAGCGAGGTCGTGCAGCACCGCTTCCGCAGCGACGGCGACCTGTCCGGCCACGCGGTGGGCAACCTGCTCATCGTGGCGCTGTGGGAGCTGCTCGGCGACACCGTGGCGGGGCTCGACTGGGTGGGCCGCCTCCTCGGGGCGCACGGCCGCGTGCTCCCCATGGCCTCGGTGCCGCTCGACCTGGTCGCCGAGGTCGAGCTCGACGGGTCCTTCACGACCGTGCGCGGGCAGGTGGCGTGCGCGCTCACCCCCGGCAGGGTCACGGCCGTCTCCCTGGTGCCCCCCGACCCGCCCGCCTGCCCGGAGACCGTCCACGCCGTCCGCGAGGCCGACTGGGTCGTCTTCGGCCCCGGATCGTGGTTCACCAGCGTGCTGCCGCACCTCAAGGTGCCGCAGCTCGCCGAGGCGCTCCACACGTCCCGCGCCCGCCGCGCCGTCATCCTCAACCTCGCCCCGCAACCGGGCGAGACCGACGGCTTCTCCCCGCAGAAGCACCTGGAGGTCCTGCGCGCCCACGCCCCCGAACTCACCGTCGACGTCGTGCTCGCCGACACCGGGGTCGACGGCGAGCGGGAGGAGTTGGAGAAGGCGGCGATCGCCATGGGCGCGCGGCTTGTCACCGCCTCCGTGGCCGCTTCGGACGGCTCCCCCCGGCATGACCCACGACGTCTTGCCTCCGTCCTTTCCGAGATTTTCCGTGAGAAGCGTTGAAGCTGGTCGGAGCCGCTCGAAGGTGCGAGAGACTTCGTAAGAGCCGGTCTTTATGGGGGAAGGACTAACGCACATGGCGATGACGGGTGTGGTGAAGGACGAGCTGAGCCGTCTACCTGTCCTGAAGCCTTGCTGCCGCAAGGCTGAGGTGTCGACGCTGCTGCGCTTCGCGAGCGGCCTGCATCTCGTGGGCGGGCGCATTGTGATCGAGGCGGAGCTCGACACCAACGCCACCGCGCGGCGTCTGATCAAAGACGTCGGCGAGGTGTTCGGGCACAAGGCCGAGGTCCTGGTGCTCGCGCCCGCCGGACTGCGCAAGGGGTCGCGCTACGTGGTCCGGGTTTACCGCGACGGCGAGGCCCTGGCCCGCCAGACAGGTCTGATCGACAACCACGGGCGCCCGGTCCGCGGGCTGCCCCGCCAGGTGGTCTCCGGGGCCACCTGCGACGCGGAGGCGGCATGGAGGGGGGCTTTCCTGGCCCACGGCTCACTGACAGAGCCGGGCCGTTCGATGTCCTTGGAGGTCACGTGTCCGGGGCCTGAGGCGGCGCTGGCCCTCGTGGGCTCCGCGCGGCGCCTCAAGATCCATGCCAAGGCCCGTGAGGTGCGCGGCGTCGACCGGGTCGTCGTCCGCGACGGCGACGCGATCAGCGCCCTGCTCACGCGTCTCGGAGCGCACGACAGCGTGCTCGCCTGGGAGGAGCGCCGGATGCGGCGCGAGGTGCGGGCCACGGCCAACAGGCTCGCCAACTTCGACGACGCCAACCTGCGCCGCTCCGCCCGGGCCGCGGTGGCGGCCGGGGCGCGGGTGCAGCGGGCTCTGGAGATCCTCGGCGACGACGCCCCCGAGCATCTCGTGATCGCGGGCCGCCTGCGCGTGGAGCACAAGCAGGCGTCGCTGGAGGAGCTCGGCCAGATCGCCGACCCGCCCCTCACCAAGGACGCCATCGCCGGCCGCATCCGCAGGCTCCTCGCGATGGCCGACAAGCGAGCGGTCGAGATCGGCATCCCCAACACCGAGGCCAACCTCACGGTGGACATGCTCGTGCCCTGAGCCCGGCCCCGGCCCGGCCCCCGCGCGGGGGCCGGGCCCGGTCCGGGAGGCCCCGGTCCGGGAGGCCCCGGTCCGGGAGGCCCCGGTCCGGGAGGCCCCGGCTCGGGACGGCCTGGACTTCCGGGGCTCCAGGAACGACCTCCAGACGTCCGCGGTCCACGGGGCCGGCTCCGCCACGGCGGACGCCGTGCGCTCCTCCCCGTGGGGGCCACCGGCCTTCGCCAGGCGCCTTCGCGAGGTCCTTCCGGGGGTGGGAGGGGCGGTGGCCGGGTTCGCGGGGGTGGGACGGGATGGTGGTCGGCGGGTCAGGCGCGGCACGCGGCCCGCGCGGTGGAGAGGGGCGGGCCTGGCGGGCTGTGCCGTACGGGCAGTGCCGTACGGGCTGTGCCGTACGGGCTTCGCGGCGGGCCGGAGAGGGCGTGGGCGCTGGTGGTTCGGGGATCCGTGGTGAAGTTTTTGCATGTGGGATCAGTCACATGCGCCGTGGGTTCGCCGGGGGCGGTGGTGCTCGTGGCGGGATCGGGGAGCCTGCCGTGGGGCGGGTGCGAGTGACGCTCGACGCCGGTGTTCCGTAGGCCGCAGGGCGCGCCTGCCGGGCGCGGCGGGCCGGGGCCGGACGGCATGTCCGGGCGGTTGACGAGGGCGGATGCGCCGGCGGGGCCGGCGTGACGTGCGGGGAGCGGTGCCGGTGGCATGGCGGGTGCCGTGAGGCGGGATGGCCGCCGGGGCGGGGAGCGGGGCCGCCCGGGGGAGTGGGGGACCGGTGTCCCGGGGCGTGGGGAGGCCGGAGCACGCCGATGTCGAAGATCGCCGCGCGGCGGCGGGCCGGGTGGGGCGAAGGGGCGCGGAGGGGGGTGGTTACGGTGATGGTGCCGACGTGGTGAATCGGGCGAAAGATGCTCCCGGATCGGGGGATTCGCATGCGAGCCACCGCGTGGTCTAAACCAATTTGGGTCCGATAAGGTTCATCATTGAGGTTTCAACCCGCCACGTCGCCGACCTGGGTCGGCACTTTCGACGAGGAGATCTTGCAGTGAGCATCCGCGTAGGCGTCAACGGCTTCGGCCGCATCGGCCGCAACTTCTGGCGTGCGGTGGCAGCCAGCGGCAAGGACATCGAGATCGTTGCCGTCAACGACCTGACCGACAATGCCACGCTCGCCCACCTGCTCAAATACGACAGCATCCTCGGCCGCCTGCCCTACGAGGTGAAGGCCACCGAGGACGAGATCATCGTGGACGGCAAGGCCATCAAGGCGTTCGCCGAGCGCGACCCCGCCAAGCTGCCGTGGGGCGACCTCGGCGTGGACGTGGTGATCGAGTCCACCGGTCTGTTCACCGACGCCGCCAAGGCGCGGGTGCACGCCGACAACGGCGCCAAGAAGGTGATCATCTCCGCGCCTGCCAAGGGCGAGGACATCACCATCGTGATGGGGGTCAACCACGAGCTCTACGACCCGGCGAACCACACGATCATCTCCAACGCGTCCTGCACGACCAACTGCCTGGCCCCGATGGCGAAGGTGCTCCACGACACCTTCGGCATCCAGAAGGGCCTGATGACGACGGTCCACGCCTACACGCAGGACCAGAACCTCCAGGACGCCCCGCACAAGGACCTGCGCCGCGCCCGCGCCGCCGCGCTCAACATCGTGCCGACCTCGACCGGCGCCGCCAAGGCGATCGGCCTGGTCCTGCCCGACCTGAAGGGCAAGCTCGACGGGTTCGCGCTGCGCGTGCCGATCCCGACGGGTTCGGCGACCGACCTGACCGTCGAGGTCGGCCGTGAGACCACGGTCGAGGAGGTCAACGCCGCGCTGAAGTCGGCGGCGAACGGCCCGCTCAAGGGCGTGCTGACCTACACCGAGGACGAGATCGTCTCCGCCGACATCGTCACCGACCCGGCCTCCTGCATCTTCGACGCCGGGCTCACCAAGGTGATCGGCAACCAGGTGAAGGTCATCGGCTGGTACGACAACGAGTGGGGCTACTCCAACCGTCTCGTGGACATCAGCGTGATGGTGGGTTCCCAGCTCTGATGAAGACCATCGACTCGTTCGACGTGAAGGGTCGGCGCGTGCTCGTGCGCGCCGACCTCAACGTGCCCCTCGACGGGGGGACGATCACCGACGACGGCCGCATCCGGGCATCCCTTCCGACGATCAAGACGCTCGCCGGGCGCGGCGCGCGGGTGGTGGTCTGCGCTCACCTGGGCCGCCCCAAGGGCAAGGTGGCGGCGGAGTTCTCGCTGGCCCCGGTGGCCGAGCGGCTCTCCGAGCTGCTGGGCGAGCAGGTGGCGTTCGCCTCCGACGTCGTGGGCGAGTCGGCCCGGAGCGTGGTCGAGGGCCTGGCCGACGGGCAGGTGGCCCTGCTGGAGAACCTCCGCTTCGAGCCGGGTGAGGACTCCAAGGACGACGCCGTGCGCGGCGGCTTCGCCGAGCGCCTCGCGGCGCTGGCCGAGCTCTACGTGGGCGACGGGTTCGGCGCGGTGCACCGCAGGCACGCCAGTGTCTACGACGTGCCGAGGCTCCTCCCGAGCGCGGCCGGCGGCCTGGTGCTGGCCGAGGTCGAGGTGCTCAAGCGCCTCACCGACGAGCTTGAGCGGCCCTACGCCGTGGTGCTGGGCGGGGCGAAGGTGTCCGACAAGCTCGGCGTCATCGCCAACCTGCTGGGCAAGGTCGACCGGCTGCTCGTCGGCGGCGGGATGGCCTACACCTTCCTCGCCGCCCAGGGGCACGAGGTGGGCGGTTCACTGCTGCAGGCCGACCAGCTCGACACGGTGCGCGGGTTCCTCGCCGAGGCCGAGAAGCGCGGTGTGGAGCTGGTGCTGCCGGTCGACGTGCTCGCCGCCGAGGGCTTCGCCTCCGATGCCGCGTTCGACGTGGTCGACGCGACCTCGATTCCGGCCGACCGCCAGGGGCTCGACATCGGGCCGCGGACGCGGGAGCTGTTCGCGGAGAAGATCGCGGACGCGCGCACGGTGTTCTGGAACGGCCCGATGGGCGTGTTCGAGTTCGAGGCCTTCGCCGGGGGAACCCGCGCGGTGGCCGAGGCGTTGGTCAAGAGCGGGGCGTTCACGGTGGTCGGCGGCGGCGATTCGGCCGCGGCCGTGCGCAGGCTCGGGCTCCCCGAGGACGGCTTCTCCCACATTTCCACCGGTGGAGGGGCCAGTTTGGAATACCTTGAGGGCAAGACCCTGCCCGGACTCGCAGCGTTGGAGGGCTGAGCACCATGAGCCGCAAGCCGCTCATCGCCGGCAACTGGAAGATGAACCTCAACCACCTTGAGGCCATCGCGACCGTTCAGAAGCTGGCCTTCGCGCTCAACGACAAGGACTTCGACAAGGTCGAGGTCGCGGTGCTTCCGCCGTACACCGACCTGCGCAGTGTGCAGACGCTGATCGACGGCGACAAGCTCCGGATCGTCTACGGAGCGCAGGACCTGTCGCAGCATGACGGCGGTGCCTACACGGGGGAGATCTCCGGGGCGATGCTGGCCAAGCTGGGCTGCACCTACGTGGCGGTCGGGCACTCGGAGCGCCGGGAGTACCACGACGAGGACGACCAGGTCGTCAACGCCAAGGTGCTGGCGGCCTACCGCCACTCGCTCACGCCGATCCTGTGCGTGGGTGAGGGGCTCGCGGTGCGCCAGGCGGGCGGCCAGGTCGCCTACACGGTGTCGCAGCTCGACGGCGCCTTGAACAAGGTGACCGCCGAGCAGGCGGCCTCCATCGTGCTCGCCTACGAGCCGGTGTGGGCGATCGGCACCGGTGAGGTGGCGACGCCGGCCGACGCGCAGGAGGTCTGCGCGGCGCTGCGTACGCGACTCGCCGAGCTCTATGACGCCGAAGTGGCCGCCGCCGTCCGTATCCTTTACGGTGGCTCGGTCAAGTCTGACAACATCTCCGGCATCATGGCCCAACCCGATGTCGACGGCGCTCTCGTCGGCGGCGCCAGCCTCGACCCGGGGGAGTTCGTGAAGATCTGCCGTTTTAGTGAAAAGTCTGGCTGACTGAGTAGATTGGAGGGTGCGGCTTGACATCAGGCCGTACCCTCTTAGAGCAGGTTTGAATCGTCTCGCCGACGACGTCGTGCAGGTGTCGCTCCCGGACGCGGGTCAGCGCGAACTAGGAATCAGGTCTACGGTGATTATCGGAATCTCCATCGCCCTCATGCTGTCGAGCCTCCTCATGGTGCTGCTCGTGCTTCTCCACAAGGGCAAGGGCGGCGGCCTGTCGGATCTGTTCGGTGGTGGCTTCACCTCGTCCTTCGGCGGGTCCTCGGTGGTCGAGCGCAACCTTGACCGGCTCACCGTGATCACGGGCGTGGTCTGGTTCGTCTGCATCATCGCACTGGGCCTGCTGCTGAAGCCCTGAGGGGCGTCGAGGCGTGACAGTGATTCTCCCCCCGTGTCATGCGGGGCGAACGAGCGAGGAGTTAATCCGTGGGTAGTGGCAACGCGATCCGTGGCAGCCGTGTGGGTGCCGGCCCGATGGGCGAGGCCGAGCGTGGCGAGGCAGCTCCGAGGGTCCGGGTCCCGTTCTGGTGCGCCAACCTGCACGAGACCCACCCGAGTTTCGCCAGCGACGCGGCCATCCCCGAGCTGTGGGACTGCCCCCGCTGCGGGCTTCCGGCCGGCCAGGACCAGCACAACCCGCCCGCGCCTCCGCGCAACGAGCCCTACAAGACGCACCTCGCCTATGTGAAGGAGCGTCGCAGCGACAAGGACGGCCAGGCGATCCTCGCCGAGGCGCTGGAGCGCCTGCGCGCCAACCGTTCGCCCTGGTAGGCGACGCGTCTTTCACGACCTGGAGCGACCCGCGCTGACAGGTCGAAGCCCCCGGTGCCGGTTCTCCGCCACTCGGGGGCTTTGTCGTGCGTGAAGGTCGTGCGTGAAGCACGACGAACAAGATCTTGTACGGCACGGGCCCGCGACGCCGGGGCCCGTGCGGCGCGGCCGGCACCCGGCCGGGGCGGCATCGGACCGCCGGCTCCTGGCGCGGGGCCCGCGGGGCGCGCTCACGCCGAATACACGCACTGCCCGTCGAGGAAGGTCATGGCCACGCGGGTGGTCCAGATCTCCTCGGGCGGCAGCGTGAACGGGTCGCGGTCGAGGACGACCAGGTCAGCGGGGCGGCCGGCCTCGATGGCGCCCGCGGGCGACCGGTTGATCCAGGCCGACCCCGCCGTGTAGGCGGTGAGCGCGGTGGCGAGGTCCACCCGCTGCCCGGGCAGGAACGGTGTCCGGGCCGTCGGATAGCCGGCGTGGTGGGAGTCGCCCGGTTCGGTGCGGTTGACCGCGACGTGCATGCCCGCGAGCGGGTCGGCGTTGGACACCGGCCAGTCGCTGCCCGCGCACAGCCGTGTGCCGAGGCGGACGAGCTCGGCGAAGGGGTACTGCCAGCCGGAGCGCTCCTCGCCCAGGAACGGGATGGTCAGCTCGTCCATCTGGGCGTGGTGGGTGGCCCACAGCGGCTGGAGGTTGGCGGTCACGCCGAGCGCGGCGAAACGCGGCAGGTCCGACGGTTCGATGATCTGCAGGTGGGCGATGTGGTGCCGGTTCGCCGGGGCGGTCCCTTCGAAGCTGTCGAGAGCCTCGCGGACCGCGCGTTCCCCGATGGCGTGGAAGTGCACCTGGAAGCCGTGCCGGTCGAGTTCGGCGACGTAGCCCTTGAGCGCCTCGGGGTCGACGTAGGACAGCCCGTGGCCGCCGCAGCGGCAGTAGGGCTCGATGACGGCGGCGGTGAAGTTCTCGGCGATGCCGTCCTGCATGATCTTGACGGAGGTCGCGGAGAAGCGCTCCAGGCCCTCGGCGGAGGTGCGGCGCTCCAGCAGTTCGCCGATCTGCTCGGAGCCTCTGGCGCGGTCCCACCACAGGGCGCCCACCACGCGGGCCTGGAGCCGCCCGCTCGCGGCCACCGACAGGTAGGTGGGCAGTTGGTCGTCCGAGCCCGCGTACGATCCCACGATGGCGTCCTGCCAGCCGGTGATGCCGCGGGAGAACAGATAGGTCTGGGCGTCCATCAGCGCGGTGTCGAGGTCGGCCGCGGTGGGGCGGGGGGTGAGCAGGCCGACGAGGTCCATCGCGCCTTCGTGCAGGACGCCGCTCGGGGTGCCGTCGGGGTCGCGTTCGATGCGCCCGTCCGGCGGGTCGGGGGTGGCGGCGGTGATGCCGGCCCGTTCCAGCGCGCGGGTGTTGACCCAGGCCGCGTGGTGGTCACGCTGGATCAGGTAGGCGGGCCGGTCCAGGAAGTCCAGCCGGCTGCGGTGGGGCAGTCCTCCGGGGAACGCGGTCATGTCCCATCCGCCCCCGTCGATCCACTCCTTGCCGGGGTTCGCGGCGGCGTAGGCGGCGATGGCGTCGAGGTAGGCGGGCAGGCCGTATATCTCGGACAGCTCGCATTTGGCGCGTTCGAGCCCGGCCTGGACGGGGTGCATGTGCGAGTCGGTGAAGCCGGGGGTGAGCAGGGCTCCGCCGAGGTCGACGACGTCGTGGCCGGGCGCCGCGAGGCGGGTGACGTCGTCGGCCGCGCCCACGGCGGCGATCACGCCGTCGCGCACCAGCACCGCCTCGGCGAGCGCTGTGTCCGGCGTCCCCGTGGCCGTGAACACGGTTCCGCCGCGGAAGAGAAGATCGGTCATGGATCCTTACCTACCAGTGATCGTGTCGGCGACGCGGGCCAGGGCGGACGTACGGCGCAGCCCCGCGTTCTCGCGGGCGTCGGCCAGGCGGTACAGGCGGTACATGGCGTGCACCCCGAGGAAGCGCAGCGGCTCGGGCTCCCAGTTGCGCATGCGGCGCCCGACCCACGGGAGCGCCGTCAGCTCGGTGTCCTCCCCGAGGATCAGGTCCCGCAGCGTACGGCCCGCCAGGTTGGCCGTCGCGACCCCGTGCCCGGTGTACCCTCCGGCCCAGCCGATGCCGGAGGCGTGGTCCACGTGCACGGTGGAGCACCAGTCGCGCGGCACGCCCAGCACGCCCGACCAGGCGTGGTCCACCTTGTGCTCGGCCACGGCGGGGAACATCCCGGTCAGCAGCTCCCACAGGGCGCTGACTGTCCACGTGTGCGTGTGCCCCCGGTCGTCGACGCGCGAGCCGTACAGGTAGGGTTTGCCGCGCCCGCCGAAGGCGATGCGGCCGTCGGCGGTGCGCTGCGCGTACATGTAGTAGTGCGCGAGGTCGCCGAGCAGTTCCGCGCCGTCCCAGCCGATCGTTTCCCAGACCGCGCCGCTCAGCGGCTCGGTCACGATCATGGAGCTGTTCATCGGCAGCCACGACCGGTGGTATTGCTTGAGGTCGGCGGTGAAGCCCTCGGTGGCGCGGATGACGTAGCGGGCGGTGACGGTCCCGCGCGCGGTGACGGCCCTGCGCGGGGCGATCTCGGTGACGGGGGTGCGTTCGAAGACGTCGACCCCGAGGCCGCGTACGGCGCGCAGCAGTCCGCGCACCAGCTTGACCGGCTGGATGCGCGCGCAGTGCGGGCTGTAGAGCGCGCCGACCGCCCCGGCGACGCGGATCCGCTCCTCGCGTTCGGAGGGTGACAGCAGGCGCACGTCGTCGCTGGTCCACCCCCATGCGCGTTCGTGGGCGAGCAGGGCGCGCAGCCGGGTCTCCTGGGCGGCGTTGGTGGCGACCTGGATCATGCCGCTCTTGACGATGTCGGCGTCGATGCCCTCGGCCCGGGCGACCTCGATCACCTCGTCGACGGCGGCGAACACGGTGCGCTGGAGTGTGCGGGCGGCGAGTGGTCCGTGGGTCCTGGCGAAGCGCTCGGGGGTGCCGGCGAGTTCGCCGGTGAGCCAGCCGCCGTTGCGGCCGGAGGCGCCGTATCCCGCGAACTCCCGCTCCAGCACGGTGATCCGCAGGTCGGGGCGGGCTTTGGCGAGGTAGTACGCGGTCCACAGGCCGGTATAGCCGGCTCCGATGATCGCGACGTCGGCCTCTCGGTCGCCGTCGAGGGGAGCGCCGGGGCGGGGCACGCCCTCGCTGCGGTACCAAAAGGAGACATCACCGTTCACGAATCCATCGGACAGCGGAACACGCACACTCATGGCCCTACATCCTGCTATATCCGTCCATTGGACCGTACCTCGCCACGGAATTCGCACAATCCTTCACGTTTCCGCGCGACCCCTCAGGTGCTGGTGTCCGGGTTCTCCTGGAACCCCTGGTATTCACAAGATTTACTGATTTATCGTATTTGTGAACGTAGCTACAGGGCGTGTGCCTCCACCTTCGGCTTGAGAAGCGGTGAGCTCCCATGAGCGACTTCGTGCTCGACCTCGGCGATCCACGCGCCGAGGTGGCGGTCGCCGGGGGGAAGGGCGCCTCCCTCGCCCGGCTCGCCGCCGCGGAGCTGCCCGTGCCGAACGGTTTCCACATCACGACCTCCGCCTACCGCGCGTTCGTCGACCACCACGGCCTGGGGGAGGAGATCGCCGCCGCCGCGGCGGGGGCCGCCGGTCCGCAGGAGTGCGAGCGGGCCGAACGCGCGATCAGGGCGCTGTTCGCGGACCGCGAGCCGCCCGGCGAGGTCGCCGAGGCGGTGCTCGCCGCGTATGCGGAGCTGGGCCGCCCGGCCGTCGCCGTACGCTCCTCGGCGACCACCGAGGACCTCCCGGGCATGTCGTCGGCGGGTCAGCAGGACAGCTACCTCGGCGTCCGGGGCGACGAGGCGCTGCTCGACGCGGTGAGGCGCTGCTGGGCGTCGCTGTGGAACGCGCGGGCGATCGGCTACCGGGCCGGGCGCGGCGCCGGCCGGGAGGAGCCCGCGCTGGCGGTCGTCGTGCAGGAGCTGGTCGACGCCGAGGCCGCCGGGGTGCTGTTCACCGCCGACCCGCTGACGGGGGAGCGCGGCCGGGTCGTGGTCAACGCCGCGTGGGGGCTCGGGGAGGCTCTGGTGGGCGGGCACGTCACCCCGGACACCGCCGTCGTCGACGCGGCGGCGGGCAGGGTCGTGTCGCAGTCGGTCGCCGTCAAGGAGGTCATGACCGTCGCGGGCCCCGAGGGCACCCGTGAGGTGCCCGTTCCCGACGGGCTCCGCTCCCGCCCCGTCCTCACCGCCGGCCAGGCGGTCGCCCTCGCCGCCCTCGGCACGCGGATCGACGAGCTGTACGGCACGGCCGTGGACGTCGAGTGGGTCAGGTCGGGCGGCGAACTCTCCGTCGTCCAGGCGCGTCCCGTCACCGGGACGCGGTACGCCCGGGTGGCGAAGGAGGCCGCCGAGTGGAACGACAGCCTGCGCGGCTTCTACCTGTGGACGAGCACGAACCTGGGTGAGGCGCTCCCGGAGGTGATGACCCCCTGCACGTGGTCCCTGGTCCGGTCGTTCATCGGGGACACCATGGCGACGTCGCAGCTCCGGGGGCATCCGCTCTGCGGCGTCATCGGCGGACGCTTCTACCTGAACCTGAGCTTCTCCAGTTCGGCGGCCGAAGCCCTCGGCTCGGCGGGGATGCCCGCCCGGGCCGACCTGGTCTTCGGCACGCTGCCCGCGGGGCTCTCCGTCCCTCTGCTGCCGGTCTCCCGGTGGCAGGTCATCCGGGATCTCGTGCCGACGGCGGTCCGCATGATCAGGCGGATCCGGACGAATCTGGCGCGAATGCCCGGCTACCTCGCCGCGCATCCCGCCCTGTGCCGCTCCCTGCGTGAGCGCATCGCGGCGATCGAGGATCCGGCGGAGCTGGCCGCCCTCTGGCGGCGCGAGCTCGCCGGGCGTTTCAGGATGAGTTGCCAGATGCTGGAGGCCGGTGCCCGCAGCGGCGGGCAGACGTTGATGAGCGTCCCGCACACAGTGCGCGAGCTGGTGGGCGAGGCGGACGCCGCCCTGCTGCTCAGCGGCTACCAGGGGGACGCCGCAGGGCTCGCCAGCCTCGGTCCGGTGGTCGGCCTCACGGAGGTGGCCAAGGGACGGCTCGGCCGCGACGACTATGTGGGTCTGTACGGCCACCGCGCACCCAACGAGTTCGAGGTGTCGCAGCCGCGTCCCGCCGAGGACCCCGACTGGATCGACAGGCAGCTCGCCGTCCTCGACGGCGGCGCGGCGGCCGACGACCTGCTGGGCGAGCGCCGGCGGGAGCGGGCGGCGGCGTGGCGGAGGCTGGTGTCGGCCGACCCGCGCCTGGCCGTACGCGTGCGGCGCAAGGTGGAGCGCTGGGCGCGGGTGGCCCGCGCCAGGGAGGCGACGCGCTCGGAGCTCGTCCGCATGTTCTGGGTGCTGCGGGCCTTCGTCGTGCGCGCGGGCGAGCTGACCGGTCTCGGCACCGGCCCCTGGGAGCGGCCGGGCGACGTGTTCTTCCTGAACCTGGACGAGATCCTCGCCAGACTCGACGGACTCGACGGACTCGACGGGGACAGAACGGCGGAGGAGCGGATCGCGGTACGCCGGGAGGTCTTCGAGCGCTTCCGCGCCCTTCCCGTCTATCCCGTCCTGATCCGCGGTCATTTCGACCCCTTCCGCTGGGCCGCTGACCCGGCCCGCCGTACGGACGTGTGGGACGAGGACGCCCGGGTCCCGCCCAAGGACGAGATCTCCGGCTTCCCCGGAGCCGCGGGTGTCGTGGAGGGCCTCGCCAGAGTCGTCGCGTCCCCCGAGGAGGGGCGGGCCCTCCAGGCGGGGGAGGTCCTGGTCACGGTCGTGACCAACATCGGCTGGACCCCGCTCTTCCCGCGTGCCGCCGCGGTGGTGACCGATATCGGCGCCCCGCTGTCGCACGCAGCGATCGTCGCCCGCGAACTCGGCATCCCGGCCGTTGTGGGATGCGGGAACGCCACCGCGCGGCTGCGCACCGGCGACCGGGTGCGCGTGGACGGTGAACGCGGCCTCGTGGAGGTCCTCACCGGCCTCACCGCGGAGTCCCAGAAAGTTGACAGCCTTATGTGAGGTTCGCCGTCTGGACATACGGAGTCCTGATAAATCGCCCTAAGGTCGGCGCATGACGACGATCGACGCCTTCATCGCGGCACTCCCGAAGGCCGAACTCCACCTGCACCTCGTCGGCTCCGCCTCCGTGCCGACGGTGCTGGAGCTCTCCCGGCGGCACCCCGGCAGCCGTGTCCCCAGCCACGAGGAGGAGCTCCGCTCCTTCTACACCTTCCGCGACTTCCCTCACTTTGCCGAGGTCTACGAGGCCGTCAACAGCCTCGTGCGGGAACCCGAGGACGTGGCGACGCTGGTCGACGGCGCGGCGGCGGACCTGGCCGTCCAGAACGCCCGCTATGTCGAGATCACCGTGACCGCCGCCTCCCACCAGCGCGTGGGCATGCCGATGCGGGAGATCACCGAGGCGCTCGACATCGCCGCCGCCCGCGCCGAACACGAGCACGGGCTGCGGGTGAACTACATCTTCGACATCGCCCCCGACTTCGGGATCGAGGCGGTGCGCGGCACCCTGGACCACGCGCTCCAGGAGCCGCCCGCGAACCTCGTGGGCTTCGGCCTCGCGGGCACCGAGCAGAAAAGGGCGCCGCTGCGCGACGAGATCCGCGACGCGTTCCGCGCGGCCCGCGCGGCGGGACTGCGCAGCCTGCCCCACGCAGGGGAGATGAGCGGCCCCGAGACGATCTGGGAGGTCGTGGAGCACCTGGGCGCCGAACGCGTCGGGCACGGCATCCGCTGCCTCGGCGATCCCCGCCTGGTGGCGCACCTCCGTGAGACGCAGATCCCGTTGGAGGTGTGCCCCACCTCCAACGTGTGCACCCAGCAGGTGCCGGACATCGCCGCGCACCCGCTGCCCAGGCTGCTGGAGGAGGGCCTGTTCGTCACCATCAACACCGACGACCCACCGATGTTCGCCACGAACCTGACCAAGGAGTACAAGGTCGTGGCCGACACCTTCGGCCTCGGCCGCGAGCAGCTCGCCGAACTCGCCCGCAACGCCGTGCGCGCCTCCTCCCTCGACGAGCAGGAGCGCAAGGCCCTGATCGCCGAGATCGACCAGGTCGCCGCAGAGGGCTAGGCGCTCCGGGGCGCACGCGGGCGGCCCCGGAGCGGTGGGACCCCGCTCAGGGGGAGGCGACGCGCTCCAGACCGGGCGGGAGGTTCGCCGCGGCCGCGCGGTCCAGCAGGAACAGCGTGCGCCGGCGTCCCCGCGCCCCCGCCGCCGGCACCTGCACCGGTCCGGCCTCCGACAGCGCCAGCCGTACGGCGCCGGCCTTCTCCCCGCCGGCCGCGACCACCCACACCTCGGCTGCGGACCGGATCGACTGCAGCGTCATCGAGATCCGGGTCGGCGGCGGCTTCGGCGAGCCGTGCACCGCGACGGCCGTGCGCTCGTCGTAGAGCGCGGGCCGGCCCGGGAAGAGCGAGGCCACATGGGAGTCCGGTCCCATGCCGAGCAGCATGACGTCGAAGGACGGCACCGGGCCGTGGTCCTCGGGCCGGGCCGCGGCGCGCAGCTCCTGCGCGTAGGAGTCGGCCGACTCCTCGGCGGTCAGGCCCGAGTCGGGCCCCATCATGACGTGCACGCGGGTCGGGTCGAGCTCGACGTGGTCGAGCAGGGCCTTGCGCGCGCCCGTCTCGTTGCGCTCCGGGTCGCCGGTCGGCAGGAAGCGCTCGTCGCCCCACCAGATGTCGAGATGCCGCCAGTCGATCGCGTCGCGGGCCGCGGTGGCGGCCACGGCCGCGAGTACGGCGATGCCGACCGTTCCGCCGGTCAGCACCACCGAGGCGTGCCCCTTGGCCGACTGCGCGTCGACCAGGCGGGTAATCAGCCGCGCGGCGACCGCGTCGGCCAGCACCGAGGGGTCCCGGTGGACAAGGACATGAGGGGTACTCATACGGAACTCCCATCGCGGGCCAGCCGGCGGATCGTCGCCGCGTAGATCTCGTCGGGGTCGAGCCGCCGCAGTTCCTCGGAGAGGAGCTCGGCGGTCGACCGCCGGGCCAGGGCCACCCGGCGGTCGGGCTGGCCCGGCTTCGACAGGGTCGCCAGGCGCGCGTCGGTGCGGGTGATGGTCAGCTCGCCGCCGGGCACCGCCAGCCGTACGCAGGTGAGCCCGGGCCCCTGCGAATCACCCACGGTGATCGGGGCGTCGAGCCGGTCCGAGAGCCAGGCGGCCAGCAGCGGGGCGCTCGGGTTGCCCGACTTGGCCTCCACCGAGCCCGCCGACACCGGGCCCACCGGCTGGTCGAAGGCGGCGGCCAGCAGGCTGCGCCACGGCGTGAGCCTGGTCCAGGTGAGGTCGGTGTCACCGGCGAGGTAGCCGTCCGCCCGCGAGGCGATGGCGGCGATCGGGTCGGGAGCGGCCCTGGCGTCGGTGATGCGGCGCTGGGCGAGCAGGCCGAGCGCGTTCTCGGCGGGAACGCCGGGGCACCCTCCGGGCCACCACGCCACGACGGGCGTGTCGGGCAGGAGCAGCGGGCTCACCACGGACTCGGCGTGCCGGATGAGATCGCCGTACAGCCTTAAGATCACCAGCTCGCCCGGCGTGGCCTCGCCCACGCGCAGCTCGGCGTCGAGCCGGGCCGGCTCTCCGGCCTCCCGCTCGATCACGACCAGGATGCGCGAGGGGTGCTCGCGCGCCGCGTCGGTCGCCGAGCGGACCGCGTCGTACTGCGTGCGCTCGTCGCACGGCACCACCAGGGTGAGCACCATGCCGACCGCGGGCGCGCCCATCTGGTGCCGCAGCCGCGTCAGCATGGCGGAGATCTTGGAGGCGTTGGTGCCGCTCATCGTGAAACTCGTCATGTCAGAGCCTCCTCCAGACCCGGCCGTCGCGGGCCATCATCTCGTCGGAGGACGCCGGGCCCCAGCTCCCGGAGGGGTACTCCTCCGGTTGGCCCTGCGCCGACCAGTGGTCCTCGATCGGGTCGAGGATCTTCCACGACAGTTCGACCTCGCGCTGGTGGGGGAAGAGCGGCGGGTCGCCGATCAGCACGTCGAGCAGGAGCCGCTCGTAGGCCTCGGGGGAGGACTCCATGAACGACTCGCCGTAGGCGAAGTCCATCGAGACGTCACGCACCTCCATCGCCGTGCCGGGCACCTTCGACCCGAAGCGCACGGTGATGCCCTCGTCCGGCTGCACCCGGACCACCAGGGCGTTCTGCCCAAGGATCTCGGTGTCGTCCTCGCTGAACGGCAGGTGCGGCGCCCGCTGGAACACCACGGCGACCTCGGTGACCCGCCGGCCGAGCCGCTTGCCGGTGCGCAGGTAGAACGGCACGCCCGCCCAGCGCCGGTTGGCGATCTCCAGCTTGACGGCCGCGTAGGTCTCGGTCGTCGAGTCCAGGGGGATGCCGTCCTCGTCCAGATAGCCCACCACGGGCTCGCCGCCCTGCCACCCCGCCGCGTACTGCCCGCGCGCGGTGGACAGGGCCAGGTCGTGCGGGAGCCGTACGGCCTTGAGGACCTTCTCCTTCTCCCTGCGCAGCGCGTCGGCGTCGAAGGAGGTGGGGTCCTCCATGGCGACCAGCGCCAGCAACTGGAGCAGGTGGTTCTGGATCACGTCCCTGGCCGCGCCGATGCCGTCGTAGTAGCCGGCTCGGCCCCCGATGCCGATGTCCTCGGCCATCGTGATCTGCACGTGGTCGACGTAGCCGCGGTTCCAGATCGGCTCGAACAGGTTGTTGGCGAACCGCAGCGCCATGATGTTCTGCACGGTCTCTTTGCCGAGGTAGTGGTCGATGCGGAACACCGACTCCTCGGGGAACACCGCGCTGGTGATCTCGTTCAGCTCCTTGGCGGACGCCAGGTCGTGCCCGAACGGCTTCTCGATCACGACGCGCCGCCAGGCGCCCTCGGGCGGGTTGGCGAGGCCGGTGCGCTTGAGCTGCTTCACCACCACCGGGAAGAACTTCGGCGGGACCGACAGGTAGAAGGCGTAGTTGCCGCCGGTGCCGCGCTTCTCGTCGATCTCGGCGAGCGTCGTGGCCAGCGTGTCGAACGCGCCGTCGTCGGAGAACTCGCCCGGAACGAAGTGGATGCCCTCGGCGAGCTGCTTCCAGACCTCCTCCCGGAACGGCGTGCGCGCGTTCTCCTTGATCGCGTCATGGGTGACCTGCGCGAAGTCCTGGTTGGCCCAGTCGCGCCGGGCGAATCCCACCAGCGAGAAGCCCGGGGGCAGCAGCCCCCGGTTGCCGAGGTCGTAGATCGCCGGCAGCAGCTTGCGCCGCGCCAGGTCGCCCGTGACCCCGAACAGCACCAGCACGCACGGCCCCGCGACACGGGGGAGGCGCTTGTCCCTCGGGTCCCGCAGCGGGTTGGCGAGCAGCGCCTCGATCGTGGTCGAGGCGTCCGCGGCGGCGGTGGCCACCGTGATCGCCTCCTCCGCCGGTGCGGCGACGCGCGGCCGGTCGGGGGCGATCGCGCCCCCGTCGGCCGGCTCCGCCTGCTCGGGCACATGTCTGTCGTGGTTCATGGGGCTCACAGCTCTCGCGCGGCGTGCAGCAGGTGGGCGACACCCGCCACGCGGTCGGTCAGGTGCAGGCGCACCGCGGGCCGCGCGCGGCCGGTCAGCGCGCCGAGATCGCCGAGAGCCTGGGCGAGCTGGAGCCTGCCCAGGGTGTACGGCTTGCCGGGCACCGGCACGTCCTCGGTGACGGCCCCGGTGATCTGGAGGAACACGCCGTTCTGGGGGCCGCCCTTGTGGTACTGCCCGGTGGAGTGCAGGAACCGGGGGCCCCAGCCGAAGGTCACCGGCCGGTCGGTGCGCAGCGCCAGCAGCGCCCGCAGCGTCGCCGGGTCGGCCGCGGCCCACGTGTCGGCCATCTCCTCGAAGGAGTCCTCCTCGCTCACCGGCGCGTCGAAGGCCGCCAGGCGGTCCAGGTAGGCCATGACGGCCAGGTAGCCGTCGCCCGGGATCTGCCTGAGCAGCGCGGTCAGCACGGCCGCCACGTTCTTCGGCTGGCCGGGCACCTCGCCGTACACCTCGACCGGGCCGTCCACCAGCAGCGGTTCCCCGACCGGCAGCGGGCCCTCGCCGGCGCTCTCCAGCAGGCGCGTGGTGTTGGCCTTGGACTCGGCCACGTTGGGCTGGTCGAAGGGGTCGATGCCGAGGATCCGCCCGGCGACGGCCGTGGCGTATTCCCAGATGAGGAACTGCGCCCCGAGCGGCCCCTCGACGCGCACGCCGCCCTCGCCGGGCCCGATGACGGCGGTGAGCTCGTCGCGCGCCTCGCCCGGATCGGCCCCGACCACCGGGAGCACGCCCCGGCCCTGCTTGCCCGTGGACTCGGCGATGAGCTGCTCGATCCAGTCCGGCAGGCCGTTGATCTCCGACAGCGAGTCCTCAAGGACCAGCTTGTCGCGCCCGGCCAGGGCCGCCGCGCCGAGAGCCGTGCCCAGTTCGAGGCCGGGGTTGCCCTCGTCCTCGGCGAGCAGCGGGTGTACGGCGCCGGCCTCGTCGAGCAGGGACGCGACGTCGGCCCCCGCCAGCGCGCTCGGTACCAGCCCGAACGCCGACAGGGCGCTGTAGCGCCCGCCGACGTTGGGGTCGGCGAGGATGATGTTGTAGCCCGCCTCGATCGCGAGCTGCTCCAGCGGCGAATCCGGGTCGGTCACCACGACGATGCGGTCGGCCGGGTCGATCCCGGCGTCGCGGAACGCCTGCTCGTAGACGCGCCGGTGGCTGTCGGTCTCCACCGTGCCGCCGCTCTTGCTGGCGACGACCAGGATCGTGCGGTCGAGGCGGTCGCGCAGTGCCCGCAGGACCTGCCCCGGGTCGGTGGTGTCGAGCACCGTCAGCGGCGCGTCGGCCGTCGCGCAGATGACCTCGGGGGCGAGAGAGGAGCCCCCCATTCCCGCGAGGACGACGTGGTCCAGGTGCTCGGCCTGCGCCTTCTCCACCAGGTTGGTGATCTCGGGGATCAGCTCCCGGCTGGTGAGGGGAAGGCTGAGCCAGCCGAGCCGGATGGCCGCCTCGGCTTCGGCCGGGGGACCCCACAGGGTGGGGTCCCCCGACGCGAGGGCTTGCGGCACCCCCTCGGCGGCGAGCTCGCGAGCGGCTTCGGCGGCCTTCTCAGCCACCGCGTCGTCGCCGAAAGTTACCGACATGTCCGTCAAACCCCCATGTTGTCAGGCTTTCTTGAGTTCCGCCTCGACGGTATCGAGCAGTTCCACCCAGGACTCCTCGAACTTCTCGACCCCCTCGTCCTCCAGCACCGTCACGACGTCGTCGTAGTCGATGCCGACCTCCTTCAGGGCGGCCATGTTGTTCCACGCCTTCTCGTAGAAGGGGCGGACCGTGTCGCCGTCCACGCGGGCGTGGTCGGCGGCGGCCTCCAGGGTCTTCTCCGGAAGCGTGTTGACGGTGCCCGGGGTGACGAGCTCGTCCACGTAGAGGGTGTCGGGGTAGTCCTTGTTCTTGGTGCCCGTCGAGGCCCACAGCGGTCGCTGCGGACGGGCGCCCCGCGCCGCCAGCGCCTGCCAGCGCGGCGAGGCCATGACATCCTCGAAGGCGGCGAAGGCCAGACGGGCGTTGGCGATCGCCGCCTTGCCGCGCAGCGCCAGCGCCTCGTCGGTGCCGACGGCGTCGAGCCGCTTGTCGATCTCGGTGTCGACCCTGCTCACGAAGAACGAGGCCACCGAGGAGATGGCGGCCAGGTCGTGACCGGCCGCGGCGGCCTGCTCCAGGCCCGTCAGCCAGGCGTCCATGACCTGACGGTATCGCTCCAGCGAGAAGATCAAGGTCACATTCACGCTGATGCCATCGGCCAGCGCCCGGGTGATCGCGGGAAGGCCCTCGACCGTCGCCGGGATCTTGATGTAGAGGTTCGGCCGGTCGACCATCCACCACAGGGCGCGGGCCTCGGCGATCGTCTTGTCGGTCTCGCGGGCCAGCCGCGGGTCGACCTCGATCGACACGCGGCCGTCCACGCCGGCCGTGGCGTCGTAGACCGGGCGCAGCACGTCGCAGGCCCAGCGGATGTCGAACGTCGTGATCAGGCGGACCGCCTCGCCCACGTCGACCCCGCGGACCGACAGGTCGTGGAGCTGGGCTGCGTAGGCGTCGCCCTTCCGCAGCGCGTTGGCGAAGATCGTCGGGTTCGAGGTCACCCCGACCACGCTCTTGTCGCGGACCAGCTCGGCCAGGTTGCCCGTGCGCAGCCGCTCGCGGCTGATGTCGTCCAGCCACAGGGACACGCCGTGGCCGGAAAGCCTTCTCAGGATCTCACTCATGATCAGTTCCCCGTCGTCTCGCCTTTGTCCGCCCCGGTCCGGGCAAGGCTCGCCTTGGCGGCGGCGGCCACCCGCTCGGCGGTGAGCCCGAACTGCTCGAACAGCGTCCTGTAGGGCGCAGAGGCACCGAAGTGCTCCAGGCTCACCACTTCCCCGTGTTCTCCAACGAACTCCCGCCATCCCAGGGCGATTCCCGCCTCCACCGCGACACGCGCGTGCACGGACGGCGGCAGGACGGTCTGCCGGTAGGCGGCGTCCTGCGTGCGGAACCACTCGACGCACGGCATCGACACCACCCGGGTCGGGATGCCCTCGGCCTCCAGCAGGGCACGGGCGCCCACCGCGAGCTGGACCTCCGACCCGGTCGCGATGATCACGACCCGCGGCTGGCCGGTGGAGGCGTCCTCCAGCACGTAGCCGCCCCGGGCCACCCGGCCCGCGTCGGCGGTGCCCTCGTAGGTGGGGACGTTCTGCCGGGTCAGCGCCAGCGCCGCCGGCCTGTCGTTGTGCTCCAGCACCACGCGCCAGGCCGCCGCCGTCTCGTTGGCGTCGGCCGGGCGCACCACGTCCAGGCCGGGGATGGCGCGCAGAGACCACAGGTGCTCCACGGGCTGGTGCGTCGGGCCGTCCTCGCCGAGGCCGATCGAGTCGTGCGTCCACACGTAGGTCACCGGCAGCTTCATCAGCGCCGCGAGCCGTACGGAGGGACGCATGTAGTCGGAGAACACCAGGAAGGTGCCGCCGTAGGGCCGGGTGCCGCCGTGGAGCGCGATGCCGTTGAGGATCGCCCCCATGCCGTGCTCGCGGACGCCGAAGTGCAGCGTGCGCCCGTAGGGGTTGCCGGGGAACTCCTTGGTCTGGAACTCCTCGGGGATGAAGGACGGTTCGCCCTTCATCGTCGTGTTGTTGGAGTCGGCCAGGTCGGCCGAGCCGCCCCACAGCTCGGGCAGCACCGGCGCGAGCGCGCTCAGCACGTCGCCCGACGCCTTGCGCGTGGCGACCTGGGTGCCGGGCTCGAAGCCCGGCAGGGCCGATGTCCAGCCTACGGGCAGGGCACGGGCGCTGATGCGGTCGAACTCGGCCGCGCGCCCGGGGTTGGCCTGGCGCCAGTTCTCGAAGGACTTGTCCCACTCGGCCCGTGCCGTACGGCTGCGCTCCACCACGTGGCGCGCGTGCTCCAGGACGGCCTCGGGCACGTTGAAGGAGATCTCCGGGTCCATGCCCATGACGCGCTTGGTGGCGGCCACCTCGTCGGGGCCGAGCGCCGAGCCGTGGATCTTGCCGGTGTTCTGCTTGTTGGGAGCGGGCCAGCCGATGATGGTGCGCAGCTTGACCAGGGTCGGCCGCTCGGTCTCGGCGCGGGAGGCCTCAAGGGCCTGGTGCAGCGCCTCGACGTCCTCGACGTACTCGCCGGTGCGCGTCCAGTCGACCTCGATCACGTGCCAGCCGTACGCCCTGTAGCGCGCGCTCACGTCCTCCGACAGCGCGATGCGCGTGTCGTCCTCGATGGAGATGCGGTTGTCGTCGTAGAGGAGCGTGAGGTTGCCGAGCTTCTGGTGGCCGGCGAGGGCCGACACCTCGTGGCTGATGCCCTCCTCGATGTCGCCGTCGGAGGCGAAGCACCAGATGTGGTGGTCGAAGGGGCTGCTGCCGGGCGCGGCGTCGGGGTCGAACAGGCCGCGCTCGCGGCGGGCCGCCATGGCCATGCCGACGGCGTTGCCGATGCCCTGCCCGAGCGGGCCCGTGGTCGTCTCCACGCCGGCCGTGTGGCCGTGCTCCGGGTGGCCGGGTGTGAGGCTGTCCCACTGGCGCAGCATCCTGAGGTCATCGAGCGACAGCCCGTAGCCCGACAGGTAAAGCTGGATGTACAGCGTCAGGCTGGTGTGGCCGCACGACAGGACGAAACGGTCCCTACCTGCCCAGGTCGGGTCGGTGGGGTCGTGGCGCATGGTGCGCTGGAAGAGTAGGTAGGCGGCGGGAGCCAGGCTCATCGCGGTGCCGGGGTGACCCGATCCCGCGTTCTCCACCGCATCCATCGCCAAGGCCCTGATGACGTCGATCGTCCGCCGATCGAGATCGTTCCACTCAAGGGCTGGCACGAGTTCGCTGCTCAACTGCTCGCTCTCCGGATCTAGATTGTGGTGGTCGTGATGAGGGCACCGCTGCGGGATTCCCGCCCACACCGGACCCTAACGGAACGGCCCAGGTAGCGGTGTCGTGACATGGCAGGCGCCGCAGGGCCCTCAGCGCTTATCCTGCCCCCTCGCCCGCCCCTCGCCCACTCCGCGCCCTACCCGCGGGTGCGGTCGCCGCGCCCGGGAGGCCATGGCGTTGAGCAGGGCATACCCTGGAACACGGCGTCGACCGCCGCGCCCCCCGTGCCGGGACCGGCCCTGGCCCCCACTAAAGTGATTTTCGCAAAGGCCGCTCGATACGGCGTTCACGGATCCGCTCTAATTCAGAGGTTACGCGTTGACCCCGCACGTGCTGGAAGTGCCTTGACGGTGCTCACGAACAAGCCATCGACCGCCCCGGGTGGGCCGTCGCACGCGACGCGTCCCCAGGTGGAGCGCCGATCGATCGGCGGGCTCGTCAAGGCATACGTCGCGCTGACCAAGCCGCGGATCATCGAGCTGCTGCTCACGACGACGCTGCCGGTGATGTTCCTCGCGGCCAAGGGCCTGCCGCCCCTGTGGCCCTCCATCGCCACGCTCGTGTTCGGCACCCTGTCCGCGGGCAGCGCCAACGCCCTCAACTGCTACGTGGACCGCGACATCGACGCGACGATGCGGCGCACCCGGCGCCGCCCCCTCGCCCGCGATCAGGTCTCCCCGCGCGGCGCGTTGATCTTTGGCATAGTTTTGGGTGTGCTGTCGACCCTTGGCCTCGGCCTTGCGGTCAACTGGGTGTCCGCTGCCCTGTCCCTCGGCGCGATCCTGTTCTACGTCCTGGTCTATTCGATGCTGCTCAAGCGGCGCACCGCCCAGAACATCGTCTGGGGGGGCATCGCCGGGTGCATGCCGGTGCTGATCGGCTGGTCCGGCGTCACCGGGCGGCTCGACTGGGCGCCCGTGGTGCTGTTCGGCGTCGTGTTCCTGTGGACCCCGCCCCACACCTGGACCCTGGCGATGCGCTACAAGGAGGACTACGCGGCGGCCAAGGTGCCGATGCTGCCCGTCGTCGCCACCGAGCGCCGGGTCATCCTGGAGAGCATCGCCTACACCTGGGCCACGGTGGCCTGCTCGCTGCTGCTGTGGCCTGTGGCCGGCACCACCCTGCTCTACCCGGTCGTCGCCGCGGTGCTCGGCGCGGTCTGCCTGTGGGAGGCGCACCGCCTGCTGCGGCGCCACAACGCCGGCAGGCGCGGCCTGGAACTGCGCCCGATGCGCTTCTTCCACTGGTCCAACGCCTACCTCGCGCTGCTGTTCCTGACCGTCGCCATCGACTCTCTGCTCGTCTGAGAGCCGGGAGCGGACGGGGCCCCGACGTGCGGTCGTCACATGGCGTGACCGCTTGCTTCCGGCGAGGGACACGCCGTGGTAGATCGGTTACAGTCACAGCATGACGACCCGAGATCCGCGCTGGGTGTTCAAGGACCGCCCGTCCCTGAGCTTGATCGTCGGGCTCGTCCTCGCCGGCATCTGCGCGCTGGTGTCGCTGTCGTTCGACATCCTGAACGGTGAACCGGTCCAGTTCTTCATCGCCCTGGCCCTGGCCATCGCCCCGGTGCCCGTGCTGCTGGCCGCCGTCCTCGCCCTCGACCGCATGGAGCCCGAGCCGCGCAGCAACCTCATCTTCGCCTTCGCCTGGGGCGCCGGCATCGCCGTCCTCGTGGCGGGGCTGATCAACTCGCTCAACCTGCACTACCTGGGCGAGGCAGCCCAGATGTCGGCGCTCAGCGCCCGCAACATCGCGGCGACCTTCGGCGCCCCGGTGGTCGAGGAGACGATGAAGGGCCTGGTGCTCTTAGGGCTCCTCAGGTTCCGCAGCCAGGAGCTCGACGGGCCGACCGACGGCATCATCTACGCCGGCATGGTGGGCCTCGGCTTCGCCATGAGCGAGAACGTCAGCTACTACATCACGGCGCTGCAGGGGAGCGGGCCGCAGGGGCTCGCGGTCACGGTGGTGCTGCGCGGCGTGCTGTCGCCGTTCGCCCATCCCCTGTTCACCTCGATGATCGGCATCGCCGTCGCCTACGCCGCACACCAGCGGGGCGGCCGGCGGGTCGTCGTCATCGTGCTGGGCTGGCTGGGGGCGATGCTGCTGCACGGCATCTGGAATGGGTTCGCCTCCTACGGGGGGTTCGACGGGCTGGTGATCGCCTACCTCGTGCTGATGGGCGTGCTCTTCATCCTGATCGGCGTGGTGCTGCGGGACAGGAAGAGGATCGTGGCGCTGATCGTGCGCTACCTCCCCGCCTACGCCCCCACCCGGCTCGTCAACCCCTCCGACGTCTACATGCTGTCGGCGCTCTCGCGCCGCCGCCTCGCCCGCCAGTGGGCCAGGAACAACGGCGGCACCGAGGGTCTGCGGGCCATGAGCGACTACCAGCTCGCCGCCACCGAGCTCGGCCTGCTCCACGAACGGGCCGCCAAGGGCATCATCGGCGAGGCCGTCTTCCGCGCCGAGCAGCAGGCCCTGCTCCAGTGCATGCAGACCGCCCGCGCCCGCTTCCCCGTCAAGGCCGACCGCGCCACGAACCCCTGGGGCGCTTCTCCGAGCAGTCCGCCTATGTGATCAGGCGTCTGCGAAGCGCATCGGGATCGTTGTGGGGCCGGCGGGCACGGAGCGCGCCCGCCAGATGCGCAGGCACATGCGGGACGCCCCCGAACCGCCGGTCTGAGCGGCCGTCAGCCCGCGAGGACGCGTTCCAGCGAGGTCTCGCGGGGGCCGGGGAAGTAGGGCTCCGACCGAAGCACCACGGCGTCCAGGAAGCCCTTGGCCGCGGCGGCGAACTCCCGCACGGCGTATACGTAGGTCGACGCCCACCGCCGGGCCGAGTCGTCGCCCACGCCGAAGGCGGCCAGGCCCGCCGTACGGCACAGCGCGACGGCCCTCGGCAGGTGGAACTGCTGGGTGACGACGGTGATCTGCCTGGCGCCGAAGACCTGCCGGGCGCGCACGCAGGAGTCCCAGGTGTCGAACCCCGCGTAGTCGAGCACCTGAACGGCGGCGGGGATGCCGCGTCCGACCAGGTAGTCGCGCATGACGCCGGGCTCGTCGTATTCCACGCGGCTGTTGTCGCCGGACAGCAGGATCGCCTTTACCTTGCCCGCCCGGTAGAGGTCGGCCGCGATGTCGAGCCTGGCCGCGAGCATGGGGGTGGGGCGGCCGTCGCGGATGCCGGCGCCGAGGACGAGCGCGGTCTGGGAGGCCGGTACGGCGTCCAGCCACCTCGCCCCGCTGTCGGCGGTCACGCGGTACGGGTCGCTGCTGAGCCATGCCCAGCTGAGGGGTGCGACGGCGATCAGGCTGAGCAGGACGCAGATCTGGTAGGCCCGTCGCAGTGCCGTACGGGAGCGGGGGAGGGGCAGGCGGAACTCTCGGGCATTTGCCAACAAAACACACCTCGCCGCGGGTGGGGGAGTGGCGGACGAATCACTCGCAATCATGGCGGATCAGTGCGAGGTGTGGCGGCCGGTCGGCGGGGGAGGGGAGGGGAGGGGATCGGTCCCCCGGCCGGGCGAGGGTCAGCCCGGCTGGGCGGCGGGCGACGCGGCGATCGGGCCGACGGGCTGGACACCCGGCAGCGGGTCCCTGGTCCGCAGTGAGGAGGCCGCGCGCAGGGCCGAGATCCACACCAGGGTCGCCCCGAACACGTGCACGGCCACCAGGAACGCCGGGATGGCGAGGAAGTACGACAGGTAGCCGATCGCCCCCTGCGCCAGCTCGACGCCGAGGAGGACCACCGTGGCGCGTACGGCGGGAGCCGGTCCGCCGGTCGCCCGCAGGGCGAGCCACAGGCCGACGGTGATGGCGACCGCGATGTACACGAAGGCCGAGTGGGTCCGGGCCACGCTCTCCAGGTCGAGGGCGAACCGCGTGGCGGCGACGTCGCCGGAGTGCGGGCCGGTGCCGGTGGTGACGACCCCGGCGACGATCACGGCCGCGATGGCGGCGACCATCGCGTGGCCGATCAGCCGCACCCGCGCCGGGACGAGCGGGCGCACCGGCCCGTCGTCCTCCTGGCAGCGCTTGTAGAGCGCCCACGCGGCGGCGATCATGCCGATCGAGATCAGGAAGTGCATGCTCACCGTGAACGGATTGAGCGCGCTGCGCACCACCAGGCCGCCCCAGAGGCCCTGGACGAGGACGCCGAGCGGCTGGAGGAGGGCCAGCGTCACCAGGGACGTGCGGCGGGGCTCGCCGCGCACCGCGCCGATCAGGCAGGCGAGGGCCACGGCCAGCACGACGAAGGTCAGCATCCGGTTGCCGAACTCGATCGCCATGTTGATCGGCGAGTGCGCGGGGTGCCCCTGGGGGATGAAGCTCTCCGGAGTGCACCTCGGCCAGGTTGGGCAGCCGAGGCCGGACTTGGTGACCCGCACCGACGCCCCTGTGACCGTGATCCCCGCGTTGGCGACGACGGCGGCGAGGGCCCATTTCCGCATCGAATCCGCGGTGGGAGCCCAGAAGGAGAGGTAAAAGGCGCGTAGCAGGCCAGTCAGGCGGTTCACGGAATTCATCGTAGGCGGCGGGGGCGGCGGTCCCCGCGTCGCACCGTCTTTTGCGTCCTTGTATGGGTATGCGACATGTGACATATTACTGTCGGAGGTGGGGATGCCTGACGTCGTGGTGATCGGAGCGGGGATCGTCGGTGCCGCCTGCGCCCACTACGCGGCGGAGAAGGGCCTCACCGTGACCGTCGTCGACCGGGGCCCGGTGGCCTCGGGCACCACCGGCGCGGGAGAGGGCAACATCCTGGTCTCGGACAAGGAACCCGGTCCCGAGCTGGACCTCGCCCTGCTGTCGTCCGGGCTGTGGAGAGAACTGGCCGCGCCCGCCGGGCCGTACGCGCTGGCGATGGAATACGAGCAGAAGGGCGGGCTCGTCGTCGCCGGCCGCCAGGAGACCATGGCGGCCCTCGCCGGGCTGGCCGCCCGGCAGGCGGCGAGCGGCGTGGAGCGGGAGCTCGCGGCCGACCCCCGCGAGCTCGAACCCGACCTCGCCCCCGGGCTCGCCGGAGGCGTGCTCTACCCCCAGGACGCCCAGGTGCAGCCCATGCGCGCCGCCGCCGCCCTCCTCGCCTGCGGCGGGAGCCGCCGTGCCGTGCACCTGCTCACCGGCACCGAGGTCACCGGCCTGCTGCGCGACGGCGACCGGGTCGCCGGCGTGCGCACCGGCAGGGGCGACATCCACGCGGACGCGGTCGTGAACGCCGCCGGGACGTGGGGCGGCGAGATCGCCGCGATGGCCGGGACCGCCCTGCCGGTCCACCCCCGGCGCGGCTTCATCCTCGTGACCGAACCGCTCACCTCGCCCAGGATCCGG
The DNA here is from genome assembly GCF_900100605.1 of Sinosporangium album. Classification (GTDB taxonomy): domain Bacteria; phylum Actinomycetota; class Actinomycetes; order Streptosporangiales; family Streptosporangiaceae; genus Sinosporangium; species Sinosporangium album. Next base: position 64,110 of record NZ_FNCN01000007.1, read on the forward strand.
CACAAGGTCTACACCGCCGCCTACATCACCGACGTGGCCGGCGACTCGGCCGGGCTCGCCAGCTCCGCCGTGGTGGAGAGCACGATGGCGGGTACCGTGCTCATCGGGGCCAGCCGGGAACGCGTCGGATTCGACCGCACCCCGTCGACGCCGGTGCTGCGCACCCTCGCGGCGCAGGCCGTCGCCCTTTTCCCGGGCCTCGCCGACCGCCACGTGATCCGCACCTACTGCGGGTTCCGCCCCTACCTCCCCGACCACCTGCCGGCCATCGGGCAGGACCCCTCCGCGCCCGGCCTCCTGCACGCCTGCGGCCACGAGGGCGCGGGCGTCGGCCTCGCCCCCGCCACCGGACACCTGATCGCGCGGCTGCTCGCCGGAGAGCGGCCCGACCTCGACCTCGGCCCCTTCGACCCGGGACGGTTCGCATGACGATCGAGCGGGGACACGACCGTTTCGAGATCGACTTCGAGGGGCGGCCCGTCCCGGTGGTCGCGGGGCAGACCATCGGTGCGGCGCTCCACGCGGCCGGGATCGCCGGCTGGCGCACCACCCGCGTGGGAGGCAGGCCGCGCGGCCTGTTCTGCGGGATCGGCGTCTGCTTCGACTGCCTGGTCACCGTGGACGGCCGGACCTCGGTGCGCGCGTGCCTGACGCCGGCCCGCCCCGGAGACGAGGTGAGCGGGGCGTGACCTCCTGCGACCACTACGACCTGGCCGTGGTCGGCGGCGGCCCCGCGGGGCTCGCGGGCGCCGCCGAGGCCGCCTCGGCGGGGCTGGCCGTGGCCCTGCTCGACGCCGGGCCGCGGCTCGGCGGGCAGTTCTACCGGCACTGGCCAGGCCGTGAGCACCCCCGGCTGCTGCGGTTGCGCGACGCGCTTCCGCGCGGCGTCGACGTGCTGACCGAGCACCGGGTGTGGAGCGCGGAGAGGCGGCCGGGGGGCTTCGCCGTACACTGCCTGGCCGGAGGTAGGGACGAGCGGCCCGCCGAGATCGGCGCGCGGGCGCTGCTGATCGCCACGGGGGCGCATGACCTGGTGCTGCCGTTCCCCGGGTGGGACCTGCCGGGCGTCATGACCGCGGGGGGCGCCCAGGCGCTGCTGAAGGGCGGGCTGGTGCTCGCGGGTAGCCGGGTCGCCGTGGCGGGCACCGGGCCGTTCCTGCTGCCCGTCGCGATCTCGCTGGCCGAGGCGGGCGCCCGGGTCGTCGGCGTCTTCGAGGCGGGCCGCCCGCTCGCCGCCGCGGGCGCTCTGCTGCGCGGCCCCGGCCGGCTGGCCGAGGCCGCGGCGTACGGCATGGGCCTGGCACGTCACCGCATCCCTTACCGGACCGGTCACGCGGTGGTGGCCGCGCACGGGGACGCCCGCGTGGACCGGGTGACCGTCGCCCGGGTGGACGCCGCCTGGCGGCCGGTGCCCGGCGGGCCTGCGGCCGTGGAGTGCGACGCGCTGGCCGTGGGCTACGGTTTCCTGCCCCAGCTCGACCTGGCGCTCCAGCTCGGCTGCCGCATCGTCCCCGGGCCCGCCGCGTACGTGGACGCGGGGCGTCGCACGAGCGTCCCCGGCGTCTACGCGGCCGGGGAGACGACCGGCGTCGGCGGAGCCGTACTCGCCGAGGCGGAGGGCCGGATCGCGGGCCGGGCGGCGGCGGCCGACCTCGGGCGGCGCGTCCCGCCCGCGCCCGGCCTGTCGCGCCGCGCCGACCGCCTCGCGGCCTTCGCCCGGGCGCTGCGCGACGCCTACCCCGTACGCGACGGATGGCGCTCGTGGCTCACCGACGACACCCTGATCTGCCGGTGCGAGGAGGTGAGCCACGCGCGGGTGCGCGAGGCTCTCGCCCTCGGCGCGACCGACGCCCGCTCGGTGAAGCTGCTGGCCAGGCCCGGCATGGGGTGGTGCCAGGGCCGTATGTGCGGTTACGCGGTGGCGTGCCTGGCGGGGGAGGACCCGGCCTCGGCCGTACCCCGCAGGCCCGTGGCCCAGCCGATCCGCCTCCGCGACCTCGCGGAGGGGCCCGGCGCCGCACCCCGGGGACCTTCCGACCAGATCAGTGATCCTCCGAGGAAAGGAACCGACCCCCTATGACGACGACCCCCTGGCGCGGCGTGATGGTCGCGACCGCCCTGCCGCTGCGCGACGACCTGTCCGTCGACCTCCCCGCCTATGCCGACCACTGCCGGTGGCTGATCGAGCACGGGTGCGACGGCGTCGTGCCCAACGGGTCGCTGGGGGAGTACCAGACGCTCACCGAGCGCGAGCGGACCCAGGTGGTGGAGACCGCCGCGGCGGCGGTGGGCGGCGGCCGGGTCATGCCCGGCGTGGCGGCGTACGGCGCGGCCGAGGCCAGGAGGTGGGCCGAACAGGCGGCCGAGGCCGGCTGCGGTGCGGTCATGCTGTTGCCGCCGAACGCCTACCGGGCCGACGAGCGGGCCGTGGTCGCGCACTACCGGGAGGTCGCGCGGGCCGGGCTGCCGATCGTGGCCTACAACAATCCGCACGACACCCGGGTCGACCTCACGCCCGGCCTGCTCGCCGCGCTCTACCACGAGGGGCTGATCGTCGCGGTCAAGGAGTTCAGCGGGGACGTACGGCGGGCCTACCGGATCGCCGAGGCCGCGCCGGGGCTGGACCTCCTCGTCGGCGCGGACGACGTCCTGCTCGAACTGGCGCTGGCGGGGGCCGTCGGGTGGATCGCCGGCTTCCCGAACGCGCTGCCGGGGCCGTGCGTGGAGCTCTACCGGGCCGCGGTGGAGGGGGACCCGCGTGCGGCGCTCCCGCTGTACCGGGCGCTGCACCCGCTGCTGCGCTGGGACTCCGAGACGGAGTTCGTGCAGGCCATCAAGCTGGCCATGGACGCCGCCGGGCGCTGGGGCGGGCCCTGCCGCCCGCCCCGGGAGGCGCTCGCCCCTGAGAGCGAGGCGGCGGTGCGGGTCGCCGTGGAGAAGGCGCTCGCGGGGTTTCCCGGGGGACCGCGCTGAGCCGGGCCACCGCGGGTACGCGGGTACGCGGGTACGCGGGTACGCGGGTACGCGGGTACGCGGACAGGCGGACAGGCGGACAGGCGGGCATCGGCAGGGATGGAAACGGTAGAGATGAAAAGTGAGGTGAAATCCTGTTGAATCAGCGAGCCTCCACAGGAACCTCTACGAAGGGGGCTGGATGAGGACCAAAAGGGTCTTCAGTGCCGTCGATTCCCATACCGAAGGCATGCCCACCCGCGTGATCACGGGCGGTGTGGGAGTGATCCCCGGCGCGACCATGGCCGAGCGCCGCGCGCACTTCATGGCCGACCTCGACCACATCCGCACCCTGCTGATGTACGAGCCGCGCGGCCACGCGGCGATGAGTGGCGCCATCCTGCAGCCGCCCACCCGGCCCGACGCCGACTGGGGCGTCGTCTACATCGAGGTGTCGGGCTGCCTGCCCATGTGCGGCCACGGCACCATCGGCGTCGCCACCGTACTCGTGGAGACCGGCATGGTGGACGTGGTGGAGCCCGTGACCACCATCAGGCTCGACACCCCCGCCGGGCTCGTCGTGGCCGAGGTGCGCGTCGAGGACGGCGCCGCGCAGTCGGTCACCATCCGGAACGTGCCGTCGTTCAGCGTCGCGCTGGACCGTTCCGTCACGGTGCCCGGCCTAGGCGAGGTCGTCTACGACCTCGCCTACGGCGGCAACTTCTACGCGATCGTGCCCATCGAAGCGGTCGGACTGCCGTTCGACCGGGCACACGGGCAGCGGATCCTCGCCGCGGGCCTGCACATCATGGACGCGATCGCCGAGGACGGCGAGCCGGTCCACCCCCTCGACCCCGGAATCAGAGGCGTACGCCACGTGCAGTTCACCGCCCCCGGCTCCAACGCCGAACTGTCGCGCCACGCGATGGCCATCCACCCCGGCTGGTTCGACCGGTCGCCCTGCGGCACCGGGACCAGCGCCCGCATGGCGCAGCTCCACGCGCGCGGCGAACTGGCCGCCGGCGCGGACTTCGTCAACGAGTCGTTCATCGGCACCCGCTTCATCGGCCGCATCGTCGAGGAGACCGAGGTGGCGGGGCTGCCCGCCGTCGTGCCGACGATCACCGGGCGGGCGTGGCTGACCGGCACCGCGCAGTACTTCCTCGACCCGCGCGACCCCTTCCCCCAGGGATTCCTGCTGTGACGGGGCTGCCCTACCTCGACGCCGAGGTGCTGAGGAAGACCGTGCCGATGGGCCGGGCCGTACAGGTCCTCAAAGAGGCCCTGGTGGACGGGCTCGACCCCGAGCAGGGCACCCTCCGGTCCGCCCTCGACGTGCCGGCCGGGCAGGTGCTCACCATGCCCGCCCACGCCGGGCGCTACGCGGGCGTGAAGATCGTGACGGTCGCCCCGGGGAACGCCGACCGGGGCCTGCCCCGCATCCAGGGCGCCTACCTGCTCATGGACGGGGAGACGCTCGCGCCCCTCGCCACCATGGACGGGGTCGCGCTCACATCCCTGCGCACCCCGGCCGTCTCGGCGGTGGCCGTGGACGCCCTGGCGGTGCCGTACGCGAGCTCCATGGTCGTGTTCGGGACCGGCCCGCAGGCGATCGGCCACGTCGAGGCGTTCCGCGCCGTGCGGCCGGTCGAGCGGGTCACCGTCGTCGGCAGGCACCCGGGCCGTACGGCGGACGCCGCGGCCGAGTGCGAGGCGCTCGGCGTGGCCGCCGCGGCGGCCGGGCCCGGGGCCGCGGCGGAGAAGGCAGTGGCGGAGGCCGATCTGGTCGCCTGCTGCACAACCGCGCGCACGCCGCTGTTCCCCGGTAGGCTCGCCCGCGATGACGCTACCGTTGTCGCCGTCGGCTCCCACGAGCCCGAGGCGCGCGAGGTCGACGACGCCCTCGTGACCCGGGCCACCGTGGTGGTCGAGTCGCGGTCCGCGGCCCTCGCCGAGGCGGGCGACATCATCATCCCCATGCGCGGCGGCGCGATCACGGTCGGCCACATCGCGGGGAACCTCGCCGAGCTGCTCACGGGCCGCATCGTGCGCGGAGCCGGGCCCGCCTTCTTCAAGAGCGTGGGCATGGCGTGGGAGGACCTGGTGGTCGCGGTCGCCGCCTACGAGGCGTGGGCCGCCCGATGAGGACCTGACGGGTCCGACGAGGAGAGAACGACGCGATGGTGCCTTCGGCCCAGGACCGGCTCGCCCTTCCGGCGGTGGGCGAGCGGCAGAGCCTGCGCGAACAGGTCGCCGACGCGCTCAGAGCGGCCCTCGTCACCGGGGAGATGAGGCCGGGGGTGGTCTACTCCGCCCCCGTCCTGGCGGCGCAGTTCGGGGTCTCGGCCACGCCTGTGCGCGAGGCGATGCTCGACCTCGCCAAGGAGGGCCTGGTCGAGGCCGTGCGCAACAAGGGGTTCCGGGTCACCGCCCTGTCCGATCGGGACCTCGACGAGCTGACGGAGCTGCGCCGCCTGATCGAGGTGCCGACGGTGGCCCGGCTCGCCGGCACGGCGGACCCGGCGGAGCTGGAGCTGCTGCGCCCGGTCGCCGAGGAGATCGTCCGCGCCGCCGAGACCGGTGACCTGCTGTCCTATGTGGACGCCGACCTGCGCTTCCACGTGGGGCTGCTGTCGCTGGCGGGCAACATGCGCCTGGTCGAGATCGTGCGGGACCTTCGCAACCGGGCCAGGCTCTACGGGCTGGAGGCGCTCTACCGCACCGGGGGGCTCGTGCACTCGGCCAGGGAGCACGTCGAGCTGCTGGACGCCCTGGTCGCCGGGGACGGAGACAGGACCGAGGCCCTCATCTCCCAGCACATCCAGCACGTCCGGGGCATCTGGGCGAGCCGGCCGGAACAGCCCCTCCGCTAGCCCCTCCGGCAGGGCCGCGGGGATGGGCGCCGGCAGGGCCGCGGGCAGGGCCGCCGCCTACTCCCAGCGGAACGTGCGGGCGGCGAGCCCGAGCGACACCACGGCCCAGGCGGCCAGCACTCCGACGGCGGCCAGGGACAGGCCGCCGCCCGACAGCACCTGGCGCAGCCCCTCGCTGAGCGCGGAGATCGGCAGCGCCGAGAGCACCGCCTCCACCCCGTCGGGGAACCTCGACAGTGGGAACACCACGCCCCCGCATCCCAGCATGACCAGGTAGACCAGGTTGGCCCCGGCCAGCGTCGCCTCCGCCCGGAGCGTGCCCGCCATGAGCAGGCCGAGCCCGCTGAAGGCCGCCGTGCCGAGCACGAGCAGCAGCGCCGCGGCGAACGGCGACCCCGAGGGGCGCCAGCCGAGCGCCAGGGCGACGCCGCAGACCACCAGGACCTGGAGCACCTCGACGGCGATCACGGCGAGTGTCTTGGCCGACATCAGCCCGGCCCGGGTCAGCGGCGTCGCGCCGAGCCGTTTGAGCACACCGTATCTCCGCTCGAAGCCGGTGGCGATCGCCTGCCCGGTGAAGGCGGTCGACATGACCGCCAGCGCCAGCACGCCGGGGGTGAGGAAGTCGACGCGCGAGCCGCCGCCCACGTCGACCAGGGGCGCGGTCGAGAAGCCGACCAGCAGCAGCACCGGGATGATCAGCGTGATCAGGAGCTGCTCGCCGTTGCGCAGGATCGCCCGCACCTCCGCCCCGGTCTGCGCCAGAACCCTTGCCGTGAACGGCGCGGCGCCCGGGGCCGGTGTGAAGTCGAGCGGCGCCACCGGACTCTCTCCCGGGGCGCGTTCCCGCGGGTCCGCGGACCCGCCGGCGCCGGAGTCCGCGGCGTATGACTGGGCGCCTGACTGTGTGGTGCTCAACGCAGCTCCCGGCCGGTGAGTTCGAGGAAGACATCCTCCAGGGTGCGGCGCTCCACACTGAGGTCGTCGGCGGTGACGCCCTCGGCGGCGCACCAGGCGGTCACCGTGGCCAGCAGCTCCGGCCCGACGTGGCCCTCGATGATGTAGTGCCCGGAGGGGGACTCTTTGGCCGTGCTCCCGACGGGCAGGGCGGCCAGCAGTTCGTCCAGGTCGAGCCCCGGCCGCGCCCGGAACCGGAGCTGGCGCTCCGCGCCGGTCAGCGCGCAGGGGCTGCCCTCGGCCACGACCCGGCCCCTGTCGATGATGACGACGTGGTCGGCCAGGCGCTCGGCCTCGTCCATGTGGTGGGTGGTCAGCACGACCGACGCGCCGCAGGAGCGCAGCTCCTCCACGACCTCCCAGCAGGCGTGCCTGGCCTGCGGGTCGAGCCCGGCGGTCGGCTCGTCCAGGAACACCAGCTCGGGGCGGCCCACCACCGCACCCGCCAGGGAGAGGCGCTGCTGCTGCCCCCCCGACAGGCGGCGGTAGGGCGTGCGCGCGTGAGCGGTGAGCCCCAGCCGCTCCAGCAGCGTGCCGGGGTCGAGGGGCCTGGCGTAGAACCTCGCCGTCGTGCGCAGCCACTCGCCGACCCGCGCCGCGGGCGGCACCCCGCCGGACTGGAGCATGATCCCGACCCTGGCGGGCAGGTCGCGGTGCCCCGGCTCCAGGCCGAGCACGCGGACGACCCCGCCGTCGGCCTTGCGGAAACCCTCGCAGATCTCGACCGTGGACGTCTTGCCCGCGCCGTTCGGGCCCAGGATCGCTGTGATCGCGCCGAGGCCCGCCGACAGGGTGAGGCCGTCGACGGCGGTCGTTCTGCCGTATCTCTTGATGAGATCGACGACCTCGACGGCTGGGGAGTTCATGCCACGAGTTTAGAGACCTGCGGGTGTGGTCCCGCGCAGGGGCGGGCCGCGGGCCGGGCCGGGATGGGCGGCGGTGCCGTACGGCGCGTGCCCGGTGAGCGAACCGGGGGTAAAGCCTTCCATCGAATCGGGCAAGTCACCCGAAATTACCGGCACGGCTGGGTATGGCGTTGAAAATGGCGTTCGGAACGGTTCCGGACGGCGTTCCCATGGCTTTCCGGGATGCCATGGGAGTAACGGCATCCGGCCATGGCCTGCGGGCTCGCCCCGCGGCGAATCACGGGGGAGGATGCGCGATGTCCGAACGCAGTTCCTATCCGCCGGGTATACCGTGCTGGGTCGACCTCTCCAGCACGGACATCACCGGGTCCACACGCTTCTACGGCGACATCTTCGGCTGGGAGGCCGAGTTCGACCCCCGCCCTGAGGCCGGGGGCTACGGCCAGTTCTTCTACCGGGGCAGGGCCGTGGCGGGCATCGGTCCGACCTTCGCCGAGGGCATGCCCTCGGTGTGGAACGTCTACGTGGCCACCGACGATGCCCGGGCCGTGGCCGAGCGGGTGAAGGCGACGGGCGGCCAGGTGGTGCTGGAGCCGATGCAGATCTTCACCGAGGGGACGATGGGGGTCTTCCAGGACCCCACCGGGGCGTATTTCATGGTGTGGCAGGCCGGGCGCCACACGGGGGCAGAGCTCGTCAATGAGCCCAACGCTTTCTGCTGGAGCGAGCTCGCCACGCGCGACCCTGAGGGGGCCCTGCGGTTCTACCCGCAGGTCTTCGGCTGGGAGGGCGTCTCGCAGGACGCGGGCGGCATGCACTACACAGAGTGGAATGCCGGCGGGCGACCGGTCGCCGGGATGATGCCGATGGGGCCGCAGTTCCCGGAGGAGGTCCCTCCCCACTGGCTGGCGTACTTCGCCGTGGCCGACTGCGACGTCACCCTCGACCGCGCCAAGGCCCTCGGGGCCACGGTGTTCGTCGAGCCGGTCGACATCCCCATCGGGCGCTTCGCGGTGATGGCCGACCCGCAGTTCGCGGCCTTCGCGATCATCGCGCTCAACGAGACCGCGTAGTCATCGCGTCACCCTTGCGGCGGCGCCGTGTTCGGCCTGCCATTGGGCATGTATGCCCTCATGGGAATTATCAACTTTTGAGGGTAGTTTGACTCCTCTGTTGGGTCATGCTCGGATGGCCCGGGGACAGCGAGGGGTTGCACCACATGACCACGGCCGCCGCCGAATTGAATCCGACCCTCAATCCGGTACGGCGCCGCCGCGTGGTTCTCCTGACCGTCCTCGGAGCGCTCACGGCCATCGGCCCCCTCTCCATCGACATGTACCTTCCGGCGCTGCCCGCCATCGCGCGCGACCTCGGCACCGGCACCACCCAGGTGCAGCTCACCCTCACCGCCTGCCTCATCGGCATCGCCCTCGGCCAGATCGTGGCCGGCCCCCTCAGCGACGTGCGGGGGCGGCGCGGCCCGCTGATGATCGCCGTCGCCGGCTACGCCGTCGCCTCCGCCCTGTGCGTGCTGGCGCCCTCCGTCTACGCCCTGATCGCCCTCCGTCTCGTCCAGGGCTTCACCGGGGGCGCAGCCATCGTGATCGTCAGGGCCATCGTCCGCGATCTCTACGACGGGACGGCCATCGCCCGCATCCTTGCCACACTGATGCTGGTCAGCGGCCTCGCGCCCATCCTCGCCCCCCTGGGGGGCGCCGAACTCCTCAGAATCACCTCCTGGCACGGCGTCTTCCTGACCTTGTCCGCGGCCGGGTTCCTCCTGCTCGTCTTGGTCGTGGCCACGGTGAAGGAGACCCGTCCCCGGGGAGAGCGGCGCGGCGGCGGTATGCGCGCCACGGCCTCCACGTTCGGACGGCTGCTGCGCGACCGGTACTTCATGGGAAGCGCGCTGGCGGGCGGGCTCGGGTTCGCGAGCATGTTCACCTACATCTCCGGCTCGCCCTTCGTCCTCCAGGGCATCTACGGGGTCTCGCCGCAGAGCTACTCGCTGATCTTCGCCCTCAGCGCCCTCTCGCTCGCCGTCGCCGCTCAGATCAGCGGGCGCATCGCCGGCCGTGTACGGCCCCGCGTCCTCGTCGTGACCGGGCTCACCGGTATGGTCGCCGGCACCGCCGTACTGCTGGTCGCCGTGCTGGCCGGGGCCGCTCTGCCCGTGGTGGTCGGGGGGCTCATGGTGACCATGGCGGGCCTGGGGCTGACGCTGCCGGGGACGACGGCGCTGGCGCTGGGCGGCCAGCCGCCCCAGATCGCGGGGAGCGCGTCGGCGCTGCTCGGGGTGATGCAGTTCGTGCTCGGCGCGGCGGCTGCGCCCCTGGCGAGTGTGGCGGGGGAGGGGTCCGCGGTCCCGATGGCGGCGGTGATGGCCGTGATCAGCGTGCTGGCGCTGACCGTCTATCTCACTCTGAGCCGTGTTCCTCGCGCCGCGGAAAGCGATGCCCAAAGTTAGGTAAGCCTACCCTGCGTGAGAAATTCCATTCTCCTCATATCGGACATCCATTTGTCTGACGGGAAGGAATTACGCCACACTGATGTTGTGAAAAACGTGGCCGGGATGAAGCATGCCGAAGGCGGCGCGGAGCGAAGCACTCGCGCGCGCGTCGCTCGGCTCATCCTGGAGCACGGCCCGATCACCGCCGCCGCGCTCGGTGAGCGGCTCGGGCTGACGCCGGCGGGCGTCCGCCGCCACCTCGACGCCCTGCTGGCCGAGGGGCTGACCGAGCACCGCGCCGCGCGCCCCGCGCGGCAGCGGGGCCGGGGCCGCCCGGCCAAGCAGTTCGTCATCACCGACGCGGGACGCAGTGCTTTCGAGCACGCCTATGATGACCTGGCGGGAAGCGCCCTGAGGTTCCTCGCCGAGCGTCTCGGGGAGCGCGCCGTGGCCGACTTCGCCCGTGCCCAGGTGGCCGGGCTGGTCTCGCGGCTCGAACCGGCGCTGTGCGAGGTGCCCGCCGATCAGCGGGTGCGCGTGCTGGCCGAGGCGTTGTCGGCTGAGGGCTACGCGGCCTCGGCGAGCAAGGCCCCCGTCGGCGGCGAGCAGTTGTGCCAGCACCACTGCCCGGTCGCGCATGTGGCCGCCGAGTTCCCCCATCTGTGCGAGGCCGAGACGGAGGCGTTCGCCCGGATCCTCGGCACACCGGTGCAGAGGCTCGCCACGATCGCCCACGGCGACGGGGTGTGCACGACCCACGTGAGTTCGCCGGCCCTCGGGGGGCGAAAACAGCCGAGCGCCGGGCTCGGCGCGACCGGAGAAGCAGAGAACACGATTCACTCATCGAGCAAGGAGACCGGAAGGTGACTGTCACCGACCGCCCGGAGCTGGAAGGCCTCGGGAACTACAAGTTCGGCTGGGCCGACTCCGACGTCGCGGGCGCGACGGCCCGCCGCGGCCTGTCCGAGGAGGTCGTCCGCAACATCTCCGCGCTCAAGAGCGAGCCGGAGTGGATGCTGGACCTCCGTCTGAAGGGCCTGCGCCTGTTCGACCGCAAGCCGCTGCCGACCTGGGGCTCCGACCTCACGGGCATCGACTTCGACAACATCAAATACTTCGTGCGTTCGACCGAGAAGCAGGCCGCGAGCTGGGACGAGCTTCCCGCCGACATCAAGAACACCTACGACCGCCTGGGCATCCCCGAGGCGGAGAAGCAGCGCCTCATCGCGGGCGTCGCCGCGCAATACGAGTCCGAGGTCGTCTACCACAAGATCCGTGAGGACCTTGAGGAGAAGGGTGTCATCTTCCTCGACACCGACACCGGCCTCAAGGAGCACCCCGAGCTGTTCAAGGAATACTTCGGCTCGGTGATCCCGGTCGGCGACAACAAGTTCGCCTCGCTCAACACGGCCGTGTGGTCGGGCGGGTCGTTCATCTATGTGCCGCCGAACGTCACGGTGGAGATCCCGCTCCAGGCCTACTTCCGGATCAACACCGAGAACATGGGCCAGTTCGAGCGCACGCTGATCATCGTCGACGAGAACTCCTACGTGCACTACGTCGAGGGCTGCACCGCGCCGATCTACTCGTCGGACTCGCTGCACAGCGCCGTCGTCGAGATCATCGTGAAGAAGAACGCCCGCTGCCGCTACACGACCATCCAGAACTGGTCGAACAACGTCTACAACCTGGTCACCAAGCGCGCCGTCGCCTACGAGGGCGCGACCATGGAGTGGATCGACGGCAACATCGGCTCCAAGGTCACGATGAAGTACCCCGCCGTCTACCTCATGGGCCGCCACGCCAAGGGCGAGACCCTGTCGGTCGCGTTCGCGGGAGAGGGCCAGCACCAGGACGCCGGGGCCAAGATGGTCCACCTGGCGCCGCAGACCAGCTCGACGATCGTGTCCAAGTCGGTGGCGCGCGGCGGCGGCCGCACCTCCTACCGCGGCCTCGTGCAGATCGAGGAGGGCGCGGCGGGCAGCGCCTCCACCGTCAAGTGCGACGCGCTGCTGGTCGACCAGATCAGCCGGTCGGACACCTACCCCTATGTCGATGTCCGCGAGGACGACGTCTCCATGGGCCACGAGGCGACCGTCTCCAAGATCTCCGAGGACCAGCTCTTCTACCTGATGAGCCGGGGTCTCAACGAGGACGAGGCGATGGCGATGATCGTGCGCGGCTTCGTCGAGCCGATCGCCCGTGAGCTCCCGATGGAATACGCCATCGAACTGAACCGCCTGATCGAGCTGCAGATGGAAGGAGCGGTGGGCTGACATGGGCCTCTCGACCAAGCCTCTCTCCACGCTGCACGAAAAGTCGTCCTTCGACCTCGCCGACTTCGAGGTGCCGACCGGGCGCGAGGAGGAGTGGCGCTTCACGCCGCTCTCCCGGCTCAAGGGCCTGCACAACGGCACCGCCGTCGGCTCGGGCACCGTGTCCGCCGAGGTCTCCGCCCCCGAGGGCGTCCTCGTCGAATCGGTCGGCCGTGACGACTCCCGCATCGGCTCGGCCTACACGCCGGCCGACCGGGTCAGCGCGCAGGCGTTCTCCTCGTTCGAGAAGGCCACGGTCATCACCGTCCCGCGCGAGCTGGTCGCCGAGACGCCCATCTCCGTCACCCTCCAGGGAGACGGCCAGGGCGCCGCGTACGGCCACACCGTGGTCGTCGTCGAGCCGATGGCCCAGGCGACCGTCGTGCTCGAGCACATCGGCAGCGCCGTCTACGCCGACAACGTCGAGTTCGTCGTGGGCGACGGGGCGACCCTCAAGGTCGTCAGCCTGCAGGACTGGGACGACGACGCGGTCCACGTCGCCCACCACCACGCGAGCCTCGGCCGCGACGCGACGTTCCACGGGTTCATCGTGACCCTCGGCGGAGACCTCGTGCGCCTGTCGCCCACGGTGGCCTACACCGCGCCGGGCGGCGACGCCGACCTGACGGGGCTCTACTTCGTCGACGCCGGCCAGCACCTGGAGCACCGGGTGCTCGTCGACCACACCGTGCCCAACTGCCGCAGCAACGTGACCTACAAGGGCGCGCTGCAGGGCGACGACGCGCACGCGGTCTGGATCGGCGACGTGATCATCCGCGCCGAGGCCACCGGCACCGACACCTACGAGCTCAACCGCAACCTTGTGCTCACCGACGGGGCCCGCGCCGACTCCGTGCCCAACCTGGAGATCCTCACTGGTGAGGTCGCCGGGGCCGGCCACGCCAGCGCCTCGGGCCGCCTGGAGGACGAGCACATCTTCTACCTGCAGGCCAGGGGCATCCCGTTCGACGAGGCCAGGCGCCTGGTCATCCGGGGCTTCTTCGCCCAGCTCCTCGAAAAGATCGAAATCGAGGAGATCCGTGAGCGCGTGCTCGGCGCGGTGGAGGCGGAGCTCTCGCGATGAGTGACTTCGAGAGGGTATGCGCCGTCTCCGATATCCCGGACGGCGGCGTCCTCGGCCTAGAGGTGGGCGAGACCCCGGTGGCGCTCGTCCGCCAAGGCGAGGAGGTCTACGCCCTCCACGATGTATGCTCGCACGCCGAGGTGCGGCTGAGCGAGGGTGACGTCTACGACGGCACCCTGGAGTGCTGGCTGCACGGTTCCTGCTTCGACATCCGCAGTGGCAAGCCCACCGGGCCGCCCGCCACCAGACCCGTCCCCGTCTATTCCGTCAAGATCGACGGCGATGACGTTCTCGTCTCGCTCTCGAAGGAGTCATAGTGTCCACCCTTCAGATTCGTGACCTGCACGTCGCCGTTGAGGACAAGGAGATCCTCAAGGGCGTCGACCTCACCGTGAGCGCGGGGGAGACCCACGCGATCATGGGGCCCAACGGCTCCGGCAAATCGACGCTCGCCTACGCGATCTCCGGTCACCCGAAGTACACGATCACCGGCGGCGAGGTCCTGCTCGACGGCGAGAACCTGCTGGACATGTCCGTCGACGAGCGGGCCCGCGCCGGCCTCTTCCTCGCGATGCAGTACCCCGTCGAGGTGCCCGGCGTGTCGGTGTCCAACTTCCTGCGCACGGCGGTCACCGCGGTGCGCGGCCAGGCCCCCAAGCTGCGTGAGTTCACCAAGGAGCTCAAGACCGGCATGGACTCGCTGGCCATCGACGCCTCGTTCGCGCAGCGCAACCTCAACGAGGGCTTCTCCGGCGGTGAGAAGAAGCGCCACGAGATCCTCCAGCTCGAACTGCTCAAGCCCAAGATCGCCGTGCTCGACGAGACCGACTCCGGCCTCGACGTCGACGCCCTGCGCGTGGTCTCCGAGGGCATCAACCGCTTCCGCGCCGCGGGCGACACCGGTGTGCTGCTCATCACGCACTACACCCGCATCCTGCGCTACGTGAAGCCGGACTTCGTCCACGTCTTCTCCGGGGGCCGCATCGTCGAGAGCGGCGGCCCCGAGCTGTCCGAGCGGCTGGAGAACGAGGGCTACGAGCGGTTCGGTAAGGTGGCGACTGCATGAGCCTGCCGAGCTTCGACGTGGAGAGGATCAGGAAGGACTTCCCGATCCTCTCCCGCGAGCTGCCGGGCGGCCGCCCGCTGATCTACCTCGACTCCGGCAACTCCTCGCAGAAGCCCACCCAGGTGATCGAGGCCATGCGCGAGCACCTGGCGCTGCACTACAGCAACGTCGGCCGGGCGCTGCACGCGCTCGGCACCGAGTCGACGGACGCCTACGAGGGGGCCCGCGACAAGGTGGCCGCCTTCGTGGGGGCGCCGAGCCGCGACGAGATCGTCTTCACCAAGAACGCCTCCGAGGCGCTCAACCTGGTGGCCTACGCCTTCGGCAACCCGGTCAACACCGACCCCCGGTTCCAGATGGGCCCCGGCGACGAGATCGTCATCTCCGAGATGGAGCACCACTCCAACATCGTGCCCTGGCAGCTTCTCGCCCAGCGCACCGGAGCCACGCTGCGCTGGTTCGGCGTGACCGACGAGGGCCGCCTCGACCTGTCCACCCTGGACGAGCTGGTCAACGAGCGCACCAAGATCGTGTCGATCGCCCACCAGTCCAACGTGCTCGGCACCGTCAACCCGGTCGCCGACGTGCTGGCCCGGGTGCGGGAGACGGGGGCGCTGCTGATGCTCGACGCCTCGCAGTCCGTCCCCCACCACCCGGTGGACGTGGCGGCCCTCGGCGCCGACTTCGTGGCCTTCACCGGGCACAAGATGGTCGGCCCCTCCGGCATCGGAGGGCTGTGGGGGCGCGCCGAGCTGCTGGCGGCGATGCCTCCGTTCCTCGGCGGCGGCGAGATGATCGAAGCCGTCTGGATGGACCGTTCGACCTACGCGCCGATCCCGCACAAGTTCGAGGCGGGCACGCCGCCGATCGTCGAGGCCGTCGGTCTCGGTGCCGCCGTCGACTACCTGTCGTCGATCGGCATGGACGCGATCGAGGCGCACGAGCGGCAGATCACGGCCTACGCGCTGGAGGCGGTGCGGGAGGTGCCCGGCCTGCGGCTCATCGGTCCCGGCGATCTGGCGAACCGCGGCGGCACGCTGTCCTTCACGCTCGAAGGCGTCCACCCCCACGACGTGGGGCAGATCCTTGACGATGTGTTCGGCATCGCGGTGCGCGTGGGGCATCATTGTGCCCGTCCGCTCCATTTGCGGTTCGGAATACCCGCCACAACGCGGGCGTCCTTCTACCTGTACACCACCACGGACGAGGTCGACGCTCTGATCAAGGGCCTGCACCACGTCCAGAAGGTCTTCGGATAGCCATGATCGCCGAGTCGATGTACCAGGAGTTGATCCTGGAGCACTACAAGCACCCGCAGGGCCGCGGCCTGCGCGAGCCCTACGACGCAGAGGTCCACCACGTGAACCCGACCTGCGGTGACGAGATCACGATGCGGGTGAAGCTCGGCGACGGCGGCAAGGTCGAGGATGTGTCCTACGATGGCCAGGGCTGTTCCATCAGCCAGGCCGCCGCTTCGGTACTCTACGATCTGGCCACGGGCTCCACGGCGGACGAGACGCTGTCGGTCGTGGACGAGTTCACCCGCCTCATGCAGGGCAGGGGGCAGGTCGAGCCGGATGAGGACGTGCTCGGCGACGCGGTGGCCTTCGCCGGTGTGGCGAAGTTCCCCGCCCGGGTCAAGTGCGCGTTGCTGGCCTGGATGGCCTACAAGGACGCGGTGGTGAGGAGTCAAGCATGAGCAAGCCGGTGGAGACCCCGACGATGGGCTTCGACGGGGACACGACACAAGACGACGTCATGGAGGCGCTCAAGGACGTCGTCGACCCCGAGCTCGGCATCAATGTCGTCGACCTCGGTCTGATCTACGGCGTCTCGCTGGACCCGGGCGACAGCGGGACCGTGGCGACGATCGACATGACGCTCACCAGTGCGGCCTGCCCGTTGACCGACGTCATCGAGGAGCAGGCGAATGCCGCCTTGGCCGACCTGGTGTCGGACGTCAGGATAAACTGGGTCTGGCTTCCACCGTGGGGGCCTGACAAAATCACCGATGATGGCCGTGAGCAGCTTCGCATGCTCGGCTTCAACGTCTAGAGTTCTTCCTTTCCGTACGGCTTGCGCTCACCCCACAGTGGGGCAGAAAGGGCGCAAGTCGTACATGCATGATCGCGGTCTACCTCACAGCGGGTAGAGTGTCTGCGACCCCGTGATAGGCAGCCGCAACGACGGCTGCCCGCCGCCCAGAGTGGCGCATGTGACCGTGCGGCTCCCGCCGTACCGCTCTCGGCTCGTCCTTTCGCAGAAGTGACGCGCCGCGTCCTTCGACGAAAGGCACGATTTACGTGACCATGCTTGATGTCAGCCTGCCCAGCGCCGACGACGAAGCGGCGAGCGCCGCCGCGGCCGCCGGCGAGGCTGCCTCCGAGGAGACCGCCTCCGAGGAGACGGCCCCCGAGCAGCCCGGCTTCGCCGAGCTCGGCCTGCCGCGCCCCCTCGTCACGGCGCTCGCCCGTCAGGGCATCCACAGTCCCTTCCCCATCCAGAGCGCGGCCGTCCCCGACGTCCTCGCCGGCAGCGACGTGCTCGGCCGCGGCCAGACCGGCTCGGGCAAGACCCTCGCCTTCGGCCTGCCCCTCATGGCCAACGTCGCCGGGGATCGCGCCCAGCCGGGCCGCCCCCGCGCGATCATCCTGGTCCCCACCCGTGAGCTGGCGCTCCAGGTGCACGACGCGCTGGAGCCCCTCGGCCGCGGTCTGTCGCTGCGCATGAAGACCGTCGTCGGCGGCATGTCCATGGGCCGCCAGATCGAGGCGCTGCGCCGCGGCGTCGAGGTCGTGGTGGCCACTCCGGGCCGCCTCACCGACCTCATCCAGCAGGGCGAGTGCTCGCTCGCCGACGTGCAGGTCAGCGTGCTCGACGAGGCCGACCACATGTGCGATCTCGGCTTCTTCCCCGTGGTCAGCGCCCTGCTCGAACAGACTCCGGTCGACGGCCAGCGCCTGCTGTTCTCCGCCACGCTCGACGGAGACGTCGACAAACTGGTGCGGCGCTTCCTCAAGAACCCCGTCACCCACTCCATCGCCCCCGCGACCTCGCCTGTCGAGACGATGGAGCACCACGTTGTCCAGGTCTCCCGGGACGACAAGTTCCCCATCACGGCGTCCATCGCCAACCGCGAAGGCCGCACGATCATCTTCGTGCGCACCCAGCACGGCGTCGACAAGCTCGTCAAGTCGCTGGCCCGTGTGGGCGTGCAGGCCGGCGGCCTCCACGGCGGCAAGCGGCAGAACCAGCGCACCCGCATCCTCTCGGAGTTCCGCGAGGGCGCTATCAGCGTTCTGGTCTGCACCGACGTCGCCGCCCGCGGCATCCACGTCGACGACGTCAGCCTCGTGCTCCACGTCGACCCGCCGCAGGACCACAAGAGCTACCTGCACCGCGGCGGCCGTACGGCGCGGGCCGGCGAGCGCGGCACCGTCATCACGCTGGTGCTCCCCAATGAGCGCCGCTCCACCGACGCCCTGACCCGCCGCGCCGGCATCCACCCGTTCCGCCTCAAGGCAGCCCCCGGGCACCCCCGCCTCGCCGAGGTCGCCGGGGCCCAGGAGCCGAGCGGCGAGCCGGTGCCGGTGTGGGAGCCGCCGCTGCGCACCCCCGCCCGCGGTCGCCGCCGCGACGGCCGCGACGGCGGTTTCGGCGGCGAGCGCCGTCCGAGGCGCTTCCACGGCGACTCTTCAGGTGAGCGCGACTCGCGTCCCCGTTACGACGACGACCGGCCCCGCCGCTCCCACCGGGGCGACGGCGGTTTCCGCCGCGACGGCGAAGGCCGTCCGGCGCGCTCCGGCCCCCGCGAGGGCCGCCCGTTCGGCGAGGGCCGTCCGTTCCACGACCGCGACAACTCCGAGGGCGGTCGTGACCAGGGCTTCGACCGCGGATTCGACGGCGGGCGCGACCGCGAGGGCGGCCGTGACCGTGGCGGATTCAGTGGATTCCGAGGCGAGCGCGGTCCCCGTTTCGGTTCCCGTGACAACGGCGGCCGTGAGCGCAGTGGCTCGGAGTCCGGGGGGTTCCGCCGCGAGCGGGGCGATTTCGACGGGCGCGACCGCGCCGAGCGCCCCGACTCGGGCTCGGGTGAGTTCCGCCGCGACCGGGGTTTCGAAGGCCGTGGCTACGAGAACCGCGGCCACCAGGGCGGCCGCGGATACGAGGGGCGGGGCGACCGCCAGGGCGGCGGCTCGGACCGAGGGCAACGCTACGGCCGCGACGGCGGTGGCCGTGAGCACACGGGCGACTTCCACCGCGACCGCGGCGAGAATCACCAGGACCGCGGAAGGGCCGACTGGTCCAACAGGGGTGGGGCCTTCCGCGCCTCCCCGAACGGCCGCTCCGGCTCACGCGGCAACGGCGGCGGCAACCGCCGCTTCGGCCGCTGACATCGGCCCGCTGTGACGGTGGGCTGAGGCATCGACGGACCCGGCCCGCACGGATCGACCGTGCGGGCCGGGTCTTGTCGTCTGCGGTGTGTCCGGAGCTCGGGACCGTCGCGTGTCGCGCCACGAGCGTCCGGTGGCCTGCAGCCTGGCCATGGTGGACAATTCCCGGTCGATGTTCTCTGGTCAAGAGCCTAGGGTGGCCGTGTGGCCCACGCGAAGACCTCCTTTGTCTGCCTGCCCTGCCGTGCCTCCTACAAGCAGCCCTTCCCCGGCCCCGGTGACGGCGGGCGGTCCTGTGCTCGTTGTGCCAAGCCGCTGATTCACGTCGGTTCGGGCTTCGCGGCGCCGCGTCGGCGCGACACCGCGGGCTGGAGAACGCTCGCGGTGCTGCTGCGGGCGGGTGTTCGCTTCCAGATCGAGAGCTGCTCCGGCGGCCCCGGCTACCGCCCGCGCACACTCGGCGAAGTACGGGAGCGGGTGGCGTACGCCCAGGCCACCGGGGAGCCGCTCGCCCAGGCCCTGGTGCGCCGCGAGCTTCCTTGAGCGGGCTTTCTCATCACGAGCTTTCTCACGCGGCCCTTCGTGCAACGCGTCACGCATCGTATGGTGCACCTCATCCCCGTGACTGCGCTCGTGATATGAAAATGGCCTCAATATCCTTCCTCTGTCCCCGTTTCCGTATTTGAGGTGGTCCTGGAGGTCGTGGTGGACCCGAGCACCCCCATTGCGTCATGTTCGCCGTTGGTGTCGCGGTATTAGAGGGCTAGTCCTCCTTCTTTGTTACAGATTCGCTAATGCACTATGAGTCCCAAATCGCATAGGGCATCATTTGTTGTGCGCATTACTCATATCTGTGCAGCTCAACTCGGCCAGATGTCTTTCTGCTGATCAGTCAACGTTTGGACTCTTCATGAGGCGATGCAAGGCCATAGTGTCGGCGCTGTCGGTGGCAGTCATGTTCGCGATGGCGGGCTGCGGGGGCGGTGAAGCCCCTAAAGCCGGTCCGAGCGAGGGAGCGGCGAAAACGAGCGGCCCGGAGAAGACAAAGCTGACGGTGGGCATCATGCCGATCGTCGACCTCGCTCCGTTCTACATCGCCAAAGAACGCGGGCTGTTCGCCCGCGAAGGGCTCGACGTGCAGACCTATGAGTTGAAGGGGTCCGCCGAGGCCGTTCCCCGCATGAAGAACGGCACCATGGACGTCTCCTTCCTCGATTACATCAGCGCCATGGCGGCCCAGGACAAGGGAGCGATCGACCTCCGCCTGATCGCCGATTCCTATCACGCCGTTCCCGGCACCTTCCTGCTGATGTCCGGGGCCAAAGCGGACATCAAGGCGCCCGCCGACCTGAAGGGCAAGACCATCGCCGTCGCCACCCTCGGCAGCATCGCGACGCTCGGCGTGGAGGTCCTCCTCAAAGCCAACGGGATGTCGAAGAAGGACGTGAAGTTCACCGAGGTGCCGCTGCCGCAGATCCCCGCAGCCCTCGCGGCCGGCACCGTGGACGCGGGATGGATGGTCGAGCCGTTCATCACCGTCGCCAAGGGCACAGGGGCGAAGACGGTCGCCGACCTGATGTCAGGAGAGACCGACCGGCTTCCCATCGCCACGTGGGGCGTCACAGCGGAATACGCCCAGAAGAATCCGCGGACGGTGGAGGCGTTCCGCCGGGTCATCACGGAGGCCCAGCGGATCGCCGCCTCCGACGAGAAACTCGTGCGCAAGTTCGTGCCGACGTTCACTCACATCGAGGCGGCGACCGCGGAGAGCATGAAGCTCGGCACCATCCCCACGGCCCTTTCGGCCGCGCCGGTGCAACGCGTCGCCGACCTCATGCACACCTACAAATACATATCGCGGCCGATCGACGTCACCATGCTGCTCCCGAAGAACCTGACGCCCGAGCCCGCCCCGGCCTCCCCCTGATCGCCGTACGGCACAAGCCCCCGGGGCCCGCTTTCCGGGCTGCGCCTTCGGGCCGGGCTCTGGGACGGGGCTCGGCCCGGCGGCGCGGTTTCCGGGCCCCCACTACGACCCCGGTAGCGCGAAAGCCCCCGGGGGCGCATGAGCGCTCCCGGGGGCCCGGTGAGGGGGACGGGGACGGGTCAGCCGCCGCTCTTGCGGCGGAAGGAGCGCCTTCCCCCCGCCGGGCCATGGGTGCCATGGATCTTGGAGGAGCCTCTCCCGGTCCCCTGCCCACCCGCTTCGGCCTGGCGGCGCTTGCGCTCCAGCGCCTCCCGGAACTTGCGCTTCAACTCGTCCTCGGGGCCTTCGGCCGTCGTCTCCGCGGCCTCGGCGTCCTCCCGGCTCTCCGGCTCGGACACGGCGTCGGTCATGCTGGCCTCCTGATCGAGGGCGGGTACCCGTACGGGGATCCCGCCCGGCGTCGTTCTCCGCCCATCCTGCCGCACGATGGCCCCCGGGCGGATCGAAGCCGACATCATCTCATGCTCTATTCGCCCGAGGTCGCCCGAGGTCGCCCGAGGTCGTTCGGGGGCGTCGGTGGCCGGGGATCTGGTCCGGCGGCGGGTGGGGGACGTGCGAGGGTGGGGGGCGAATCGGGGTAAACGATCGCGAATGTTGTCGGTGCTCTGCCGTACGCTTCCGAGCGACTGATCAACTACCGCTCATCCGGAGTGCCCCCATGTTTCAGCAGTCCACCTATCTCGAGCTGTCCGAAGAGGGCGAAGGCGCCCACAAGTTCTACGAGGTCGTGCAGTCGGGCGTGGAGGTGACGATCTCATACGGGCGCATCGGCGAGCGGGGCCAGGTCAAGACGACCTCCTTCCCCACGGAGGCGAAGGCGACCGCCGCGGCCTCCAAGAAGATCGCCGAGAAGGTGCGCAAGGGATACGCACCCGCGGTGCGGGGCATGCGGCAGCGCAGGGCCGTCACCCGGCGCCAGGTCGTGAGCCACACCTCGACGGCGACGCAGGCGCCCGTCCTGTGGCGTTTCATGAGCGGCGACTCGGCCTTCGGCGTCTTTGTCGACGATCGTCGCTGCTGGGTGGGCAACCAGGGCGGCGACGTCTACACGCTCACCCACGACGGGGAGGTGACCAGGAGGTTCCGCCTTCCCGACGGCGTGAAGTGCCTGGTGGGCGACGACTTCTGGATCTACGCGGGCTGCGACGACGGCAAGGTCTACGATCTGAGCGGCAAGGTCCCCCGGGTGGCCTATGAGATCGCCCCCGACGTCGACATCTACTGGCTGGACATCTGCGACGGTGTGCTCGGGGTCTCCGACGAGGCCGGCAGGGTGACGGCCATCGACCACGAGGACGAGTTCCAGTGGGCGCGCAAGGGCGGGGGCGCCTGCGGCTGGATGGTGCGCTGCGACATGACCGCGGTCTACCACGGCGACTCTCGCGGCGTGTCGCGTTACGAGGCCAGCGACGGCGCCCCGACGTGGCAGACCCGGCTGCGGGGGAGCGTCTTGTTCGGCTGGCAGGAGGACAACGACGTTTACGCGGGATGCTCCGACAACGCCGTCTACCGCCTCGCCAAGGCCGACGGCGCCGTCAGCGCCGTCTACCGCACCGACAGCACCGTCTTCTCCTGCGCCGCCGCCCCGGACGGCCGCTACGTCTTCGCCGGCGACGACCACTCCTCGGTGTACTGCTTCGACGCCGACGGCACCCGTCTGTGGAAGCTCGCCACCGGCTGCGGCTCTGCCCTGTCGATGCAGTTCCTCGACGACCGGCTCTACATCGTCACCACGGCCGGTGCGCTCGCCTGCATCGACGCGAGCGAGGCCGCCGTCGAGCAGGCGACGCAGGGCACGGTGCCCGTGCCCGTCGACGTCAAGGTCGCCGCGACGCTCGCCACCGTGGAGCCCACGGCCGTGCTGGAGACCACCGACCATGTCGGCGACGGCATCGTCGTGGAGTGCGTCCGCGACGGTTCGGGCCTGCGCGTCCGCGTGGTCGGCTCGGGCTATCAGCCGTCGTGGAACGTCCAATTCCCCAAGGAGATCCGCGAGGCGGGGGCCCGCTATCTCGTCGAGGGGGTCCGCGCCGCCGGCAGGGGCGGTTTCTACCGTGCCTACGGCGAGATCAAGCGCCTTCTCTGAACCCGCCGGGCGGGGATCGCGAAGGTTTCTCTACCGTCTTTTGAGATCCCGCTCCGACCTTCCGTTGTCCGCGGTGGCATCGGCCGTTCCGCTGAATTCCGGATTATCGCGGTCCCTCTGCCAACCCGCCGACCTCGCCAACCGTCTTCCATGGTGTTCCAGCGTCCCGTTGTTGGAGGACCTTTGCGTCGCTCAGCCGTTCTTGTCGGCCTGCCGATGGCCGCTCTCCTCACCTATGCCCCGGCTGCTCAGGCCGCCGCCCCGAGCGTTCAGATCACGCGTGTCTATTACGACAGCCCCGGCTCGGACCGAGGGGGTAACAAGTCGGTGAACGGCGAGTACATCGTGTTCAAGAACACCACGCGGCGCGCGGTGGAACTCGCGGGGTGGACCGTGCGCGACAAGAACGGCTTCCGCTATACCTTCGGCGACGTCACGCTGAGGCCCGGTAAGTCCGTGAGGCTGCGCTCGGGAATGGGGAACGACGGCACGTCGACCGTCTACTGGCAGCGCAAATGGTATGTGTGGAACAACGACAAGGACACCGCTTATCTGAGGAGCGCGACCGGGAAACTGATCGACTCGTGCTCCTACAATTCCTCCCGGGTCGACTACGTCAACTGCTGATCCCCGCCCCGGGCCGACGCGGGGAGCGCGGCCTCAGGAGTGCGCCGGGTGGAGCTCGCGGCGGATGTCCTCGTCGTCGGGGGCCAGTTCGAGGGCTCGGCGCAGGTCGCGCTCGGCCTCGTCGGGATGCCCGGCGGCGCGCAGGGCCATGGCCCGGTTGAACAGCAGGGCGGGGTCCTCGCCGAGGTCCAGGGCGCGCGTGAGGTCGCGGGCAGCGGCCTCGTGGTCGCCGTTCTCGTGCTGGAGGATGCCCCGGTTGGCCCAGGCCGAGGCCAGGGCGGGGTCGAGTTCGAGGGCGTGGTCGAAGGCGGCGCGGGCCTCGGGCGTACGGCCTTCGGCCATCTCGGCCTGGCCGAGCGCGCACAGGAGATAGGGGTCGCCGGGGGTGAGGGCGAGCCCGCGTTCCGCGTCGCGTTTGGCGGCCTGATGGTCGCCGAGCGCGGCGAGGAGGCCCGCGCGGTTGGCGTAGGCGTCGGCGAAGTCGGGGTCGAGTTCGAGTGCGCGGTCCAGGTCGGCGAGGGCCCCGTCGTGGTCGCCGAGGGCGAAGCGGGCCTCGGCCCGGTTGTAGTACGGCTCGGGGAAGGGCGGCCCGACCCGCATGGCGGTCTCGTAGTCGGCGACGGCCTCGGCGTATCCGCCCAGCCTGTAGTGGACGTTGCCCCGGTCGAGGTAGTAGTCGGGATATCCGGGGTCGGCGTCGATGGCGGCGCCGAGGTCGGCGAGGGCGTCCGCCGTACGGCCGCGCCGGGCGGCGAGCTGGGCGCGGTTGGCGCGCAGCACGAGCCGGTGGATGGGGTGCGTGCCCGGGGGAAGGCCGGTCTCGGCCAAGGCGATGGCCTGCTCGACGAGGTCGGCCGCCTCATCGATGCGGCCTCGCCGCATCTGGATCAGTGCCTTGCCGTTGTAGTCGAAACCCAGTTTGAACGCGCGCTCCGCGGGGTCGGGTAGCAGCGTGGAGATCGCGATGGCCTGGTTGACGAGGGCGAGGGCACCGTCGACGTCGCGTTTCGCGGGGTCGTGGTGGCGTGTCCTGAGCATGGCCGAGGAGTACGCCGCGGACGCGTGGGCCTGCGGCGAGGTGCTCTCGCGGCGGGCCAGGTCGAAGAGGGCCTCGGCCTCTTCCTCCCGGGCGAGCGACGCGAGGGCGGTCGCCGTACTGTGGAGGATGCGCCACCAGGCGGCGTGGTCGGACCGGGGGTCGGCGAGGGGCAGGGCCAGAGCGCCGAACTCCGCCACCGCGTGGTGGAATCCCGCCTCTAGGCACCATTCGATCGCGAAGGCGAGGGCCCGGAGGGCCGCCGCGGGGTCGGACCCGTGGAGCCGGTGGTAGGGGATCGCTCCGAGCCGTGCACCGACTCCGCCGTGTGCGGCGAGTTCGTCGGCGCGCCGGTCGTGGAGCGCCATCCTCTCCTGTGGGTCGAGCCGCGCGTAGCGGGCATGGACCTCGGGGTCGTCGCACACGCCGTCCAGGTCCACGAGGCCGCCCGGGGCCCGCGGCGGTACGGCGGGAGCCTCGCCGTGCCCGACCTGCCCGCCGTGCCCGACCTGGTCGGCGTGGTCGGCGAGCGCGGCGGAGAGGGCCGCGTCGGCGGGCCGCCACTCGGGTGGCGCGCAGACGACCAGTGTGAGCAGGTCGGCCGGGATGCGGCGGAGCAGTACGGCCAGGAGCTCGGTGTCGGTGTGGTCGGCTTCGTGAACGCCGGTGATCACCAGGCTCCGCGGCCGGGCGTCCGCGGCGGACAGCTGGTCGTGAACGAACTCGCAGAGCCCGTTGGCCAGCCGCAGGGTGCGGCGGGGCGCGTGGACGAGAATCCGTTCGGGCTTGGGCAGGCGGACCGCGATCGACTCGCGGCGGGCGGGGACGAGGTGCCGCAGGTCGGGTGCGACGGCCCGCAGTTCGATGTCGTGGGCGGCGACGCTGCCGGGGCGCCGGAGCAGGGCGTCGGGCAGGAGTCCCGCGACGAGCGCGCCCCCCATGGTGTAGGGGCCGCGGAGGCGCCTGTGTGCGTCCAGGGGGGACATGAGCGGGGGAGGGAGGTCCGCCGAGGCGGTCGGCCTGATTCCCTGGACCCACAGGTGACGCACGTCAGGTGCCCTTCTCTTCTGTGTTGTGTGGCCGACGGCGGCCGGCGCCTCCCCGCGCCGAGCTCCGGGCTTCGGAAGCGATGGACCGGTCCAATCCCGCTGGTCTCGGCCGGTGCCGATGTGCGATAAGGGTGGGCTCGGAGGCGGTGGGCGCCGGCCGTGGCCAGGTCAGCCCTCGTGCTTGGCGCTGGCAGCTCCTCTGAGGCTGACCGGGCCGGGTCTATGGACGATGACCTTCTTCATTTCTCTCCCTTTCCTCCTGCTGGCGATCCGCGCAGCCAACGACTGGCCAGTTTGGGCTCATTAGTTCTGAATAACAAGATCTTTCAACGGACTGGCCTCATTCGGACAAACGCTTGACATTCCCCCGAAACCTGCCATGTCGGCTCTTGGGTGCACCCGGTCGTCGGCAAGAGATCGCTCGGTAGTAGCGTCTGTGGTCATGCGACTCGGTGTGCTGGACATCGGCTCCAACACGGTGCACTTCCTCGTGGTGGACGCGCACCGCGGCGCCCGCCCACTCCCCGCGTACTCCCACAAGACCGAGCTCCGGCTCGCGGAGCACATGGAGGGCGACCGCCTGTCCGAGCCAGGGATCACCCAGTTGACAGCATTCGTCGAGGAGGCGCTCCAACTTGCCGAGGACAAGGGCGTCGAGGACTTCATGGCCTTCGCGACCTCGGCGGTCCGGGAGGCCGTCAACGGCGACGAGGTGCTCAGACGGCTGAAGACCGACACGGGGGCCGACATCACTGTCCTCGCGGGCGGGGATGAGGCCAGGTTGACCTTCCTGGCGGTCCGCCGCTGGTTCGGCTGGTCGTCGGGCAATCTGCTCGCGCTGGACATCGGCGGCGGCTCCCTGGAGATGGCCTGCGGCGTCGACGAGGAACCCGATGCCGCGATCTCCGTGCCGCTCGGCGCGGGGCGCCTCACCCGGGAATGGCTCACCGCCGACCCGCCCCCCGCCGACGAGGTCCGGGCGCTGCGCAGGCATGTGCGCGCGCAGATCGCCCGGCACGTCGGCGACCTGGTGAGGTACGGCAGGCCCGACCACGCGGTCGCCACCTCCAAGACCTTCCGGCAACTCGCGCGCATCGCGGGCGCGGCCCCCTCCAGCGAGGGCCTCTACGTCCAGCGCGTCCTGTCCCGAGAGGACCTCGCGGAACTCGTCGTGAAGCTCACCGGCCTCACCGCCGCCGAGCGGGCCCGGCTGCCCGGTGTCTCGGAGGGGCGCGCGGCCCAGCTCGTCGCCGGGGCCGTCGTGGCCGACGCCACCCTCGACCTGTTCGACCTGGGCGAGGTCGAACTGTGCCCGTGGGCGCTGCGGGAGGGCGTCATATTGCGTCGCCTGGACAACATGCCTGGTCGGGCACAGGAGATCTAGCCTCGGCGCATGAGGGGCTGATCAGGTCGAACGCCACCTCCAGGCACACCTCGCGGCGCTCCTCGGGCGTGAGGGCCGTGAGCAGGAACGCTCCCGCGTGCATCGCGAAGAGCGCCATGCTGCGCTTGAGCCGTAGGGCGGGTGGATCATCCGGTTCGCTCAGCATGTAGGCGACCTCCACGACGTGCTCGCGCATCAGCACGGACGTGGGATGGTTGCGCAGCGCGGTGGGGTTGCGCTCGAAGAAGCGCATGAGGTCTTGGTGCTGTTCGGCGTACATGCTCTGGGCGTAGCGGCTCATGAGCTCCCGGCGGGTCGCCAAGGTGAGGGGAGTCGACTTGGCCCAGGCGAGCAGTGCGCTGAGTTGCTGCAATCGCTGATCGGTCAGGCTGAGGACGATGTCTTCTTTGGTGCGGAAGTGGTAGTAGAGCGCAGCCTTGGTCACCCCTAGAGCCTCGGCGATCTCACGCAGGGAGGTCGCCTCGTATCCCTGCTCTGTGAAGAGGCGCAATGCGGTCTGCTGAATCCGCGTTCGGGTGTCAGCGATGTCCGTCATGGGACGGGTGTCCTCCTTGGGAGAAATCAGCTTGACGAACGGTGGCTGGCACCTTAGCTTACCCCTTGCTTGCCGGTCGGCAAGTAAGCAAGATCATTCATCTGAACGAGGGGGCGGAGTATGAAAGAGACGGAGGTTCCTCCAGGCGAGGAACAGCCCGCTGGGACGGGCAGGCAGCGCGCTGTCATGGTGGCGATGCCCGGACTGATGCTGGCGATGCTCCTCGCCATGCTCGACAACATGATCCTCGGCACCGCGATGCCGCGCATCGTGGGTGAACTCGGCGGACTCAACCACTTATCGTGGGTGGTCACCGCCTACGTGCTTGGCACTACGATCTCCACCCCGATCTGGGGCAAACTCGGCGACCTCTACGGACGTAAGCCGACATTCCTGGCCTCGATCGCGATCTTCACCATCACTTCGGCCCTCTGCGGCATGGCCGGCATCGACCTGCTCGGCGGTCCTGAGAACGGCATGGTCCAGCTCATCGGCTTCCGCGCGCTTCAGGGCCTGGGCGCCGGTGGTCTCATGGTCAACGCCATGGCCCTTATCGGCGACCTGGTGCCGCCTCGGGAGCGCGGCCACTACCAGGGCATCATGGCCGCGATGATGTCCGTGGCCATGATCGCCGGACCGCTGCTCGGCGGATTCATCACCGACAGCCTCGACTGGCGCTGGGCCTTCTTCATCAACCTGCCGCTCGGCGTCATCGCCTTCGTGATCATGACGATCACCCTCAAGCTGCCCCGGGTGCGGACCAAGCAGCGCATCGACTGGTTCGGGGCGGCGCTGCTCTCCGTGGGGATCACGGCCCTGGTGCTCGTCACCACCTGGGGCGGCACTGAATACGACTGGGGCTCGCCGACGATCCTCGGGCTGCTCGGCCTGTCCGTCGTCACGCTCGCGCTGTTCGTCGTGGTGGAACGGCGTACGGCTGAGCCGATCATGCCGCTCGGGCTGTTCCGCAACCGGAACTTCACTCTGATCACGGTGATCGGGTTCCTGCTCGGCTTCTCGATGTTCGGGGCGATCAACTTCCTCCCGCTCTACCAGCAGACCGTCCAGGGGGCCTCGGCGACCGAGTCTGGACTGCTCATGCTGCCCATGATGGCGACCGCCATGGCGGTCTCCCTGTTCGTGGGGCGGGCGGTCACCAAGACCGGCCGGTACAAGATCTACCCCGTGATCGGCGGCGTCGTGATGACCGTCGGCACGTTCCTGCTCAGCCTCCAGACTGTCAACACGTCGGTCTGGACGACCGGCCTCTATGTCGCGGTGCTCGGCCTCGGCATGGGCTTCCTGATGCAGATGACCATGCTCATCGCCCAGAACAGCGTGGACCACAGGTACCTCGGAGTGGCCAGCAGCACCTCGACCTTCTTCCGGTCGATCGGCGGCTCGGTCGGGGTCTCCCTGTTCGGCGCGATCTTCAACAGCAGGCTCGCCGACGGCATCGCCGAACGCCTCGGCTCGTCGGGCGCCCACCTCGCCGAGGGCGGGGCACGGCTCGACCCCGCCGCAGTGCAGGCGCTGCCGCCGCAGGTGCGGACCGGGTTCCTGGAGTCGCTGGTCGGCGCGCTGTCGGGCGTGTTCGGCTGGGCCATCCTGTTCGCCGCCGTTGTGCCGGTGCTCGCGGCGTTCGTCGTGGAGGTGCCGCTCAGGACCGAGCTCGGCGACGCGAAGCCCGACGGCCAGGCCGACGGGAAGACCGACGGCACGGGCACCGATCCCGAACCCGCCGTGGCCGCCAAGGACTGACGCGCTGGAAGGCGCCGCGGCGCGCCGGGGAACCCGAGGGACCGGGGGACCTACGGGAGGAAACCGGCGCGCCGCGCGGCCACGACCGTCTCCATCCGGGTGTGCGTACCGAGCTTGCGCATGGCGCCGCGCAGGTAGCTCTTGACCGTCTCGGGCAGCAGCCCGAGGCGGCGGGCGGTCTCGGCGTTGCCGCAGCCCAGCGCCACCTGCGCCAGCACGTCCACCTCGCGCGCCGAGAGCGGGGAGACCGCGCGCGGCAGCGGCCGGGGGCCCGCCAGCCGATCGCAGACGTCCTGGAGCCGCTCGCGGAGCACCGGGTCGGCCACCGCCTGGGCGATGGAGCGCAGTTCGGCGTGGGCGCTGCGCACGTCCTCCCAGGCGCTCGCCGCCGGGCGCTCCCCGGCCGCGTTCTCCACCGCCGCCGCCTCCGCGGCGGCGACCCGCCGTTCGACCTCCCGGCGCACGGCGAGTTCCGTGCCGAGGTCGCGCGCCACCACCCACGCCCGGTCCAGTGAGCGCGTCGCGAGGCCCAGGGGTTCGCGGATGGCGCCGTAGAGCACCGCGGCGACCTCTCCGGCGACCGGGACGGGGACGGCCGCGATGGCCCGCAGCCCTTCGGCGGTGACGGGGGCGTCGTATTCGTGGCTGATCCGGGAGTCCGCGGCGTAGTCGGTGACGGCGGCGGGCCGTCCGGTGGCCATGACGTGGCCCCCGAGGCCGTTGCCCGTGCCGATCATGAGCCCGCGCAGCGCGCCGGTCAGGGTGCCGGTGAACTCGGTGAGCCGCAGCGTGCCCCCGCGCGCCACGAAGCCACCGAAGATCACTGGGACCCCGGTCATCCTCTTCAGCCTGCTCATCGCCGCGCGGAGCACGGCCTGGTCATGGGGGGCGTAGATCGCCATGTCCTCCTCCTGAATCCAGCATTTCACGTGCCGCCGCCGGGTGTCCGCCACCCCCGAACGGGGGTGGTGCGGCTCCCACCCGCCCGCCGATGCTTCCCTCATGAGTGCTACGCCTCGCGCCGGCGCCTCCGCGGGCCGCGCCGCGCCCTCCGACCGGTCCTACACCTGCGGTGTCTCCGACCTGCCGCTTCTCGGCGACACCATCGGCGAGAACCTCGAACGGACGGCCGCCCGCTTCGCCGACCGCGAGGCGCTGGTCGAGGTCTCCTCCGGGCGCCGCTGGACCTACGCCGAGTTCGACGCCGCCGTCGACCGGCTGGCGCTCGGGTTCATCGACCGCGGGCTGGTCAAAGGCGACCGGGTGGGCATATGGTCGCCGAACTGCGCCGAATGGGTGCTCGTGCAGTACGCCACGGCGAAGGCGGGCCTCATCCTGGTCAACATCAACCCCGCCTACCGTACCCACGAACTCGCCTACGTGGCCGAGCAGTCCGGGCTGCGGCTCCTGATCAGCGCCGTCGCCCACAAGACCAGCGACTACCGCGCCATGGCCCGCGAGGCAGGTCTCACCGACGTCGTCTACATCGGGGAACCGGAGTTCGACGAGCTCCTGGAGCGCGGGGCGCGGCTCGACCCGGCTCTGCTGCGCGACCGCATGGCCATGCTGAGCTGCGACGACCCGATCAACATCCAATACACCTCCGGAACCACCGGCTTCCCCAAGGGCGCGACGCTCAGCCACCACAACATTCTGAACAACGGCTACTTCGTCGCGAGGCTGCTGGGCTACAGCGAGCGCGACCGCGTCTGCCTTCCGGTCCCGCTCTACCATTGCTTCGGGATGGTCATGGGCAACCTCGGCATCACCTCTCACGGCGCCTGCATCGTGCTGCCTTCGCCCTCCTTCGACCCGGAAGCCGCGCTGCGCGCCGTCCAGGATGAGAAGTGCACCTCGCTGTACGGCGTGCCGACGATGTTCATCGCCGAGCTCGGCCACCCGGACTTCGCCGCCTTCGACCTGTCCAGCCTGCGCACCGGCATCATGGCGGGCTCGACCTGCCCGATCGAGGTCATGAAGCGGGTGATCGCGGAGATGAACATGCGGGAGGTGGCGATCTGCTACGGCATGACCGAGACCTCGCCCGTCTCCACCATGACCCGGTTCGACGATGACCTGATCCGCCGCACCGAGACGGTGGGGCGGGTCATGCCGCACCTGGACGTGAAGATCGTGGACCCGGCCACGGACCTCACCGTGCCGCGAGGGCAGGTCGGGGAGCTGTGCACGCGGGGCTACTCGGTCATGCTGGGCTACTGGGACCAGCCCGGCGAGACGGCCGAGGCGATCGACGCGGCCCGCTGGATGCACACCGGCGACCTCGCCGTCATGGACGACAGCGGCTATGTCAGCATCGTGGGCCGTATCAAGGACATGGTGATCCGGGGAGGCGAGAACATCTACCCCCGGGAGATCGAGGAGTTCCTGCACACCCACCCCGACATCAAGGACGTGCAGGTCATCGGGGTGCCGGATGAGCGGTACGGCGAGGAGACGATGGCCTGGATCATCATGCGGCCCGGTGCCGAGCCGCTGACCGCCGAGGCGGTGCGCGCGTTCTGCGCGGGCAGGCTCGCGCACTACAAGATCCCCCGCTATGCGCATGTGGTGGACTCCTTCCCCATGACCGTCACCGGCAAGATCCGCAAGGTCGAGATGCGGGAGCGGGCGGTGGACCTCCTCGGCCTGGCGGCCACGGACCCCGGCCGGTAGCGCCGCCGAGCGGACCGGCCGGCGGCGCCCGCCGTACGGCACCGCCGCCCGGTCCTCGCGTCAGCCGCCCGCCGGGGACGCGGGGACCGTCTGGGTGGTCTCGCTCACCAACTCGTAGACCATCACTCCGGCCCCGGTCAGCAGGATCGCCGCGAAGAAGGCCGCGGCCACCGGATAGGCGCGGGAGGGGGAGGCGGGCCTCCTGGCCGAGGCCACCGGGGCGGTGGGCCACCGCTGTGCCGCCGCTCCGGGGCCGTGCGGCGCGGCCGTGCGGGAGTGCGCCTTCGCGTCGGCGCCGCCGTACGGCGGGAGCCCGCCGGGGCCGGTCCCCGCGGAGACGCGCGGCGACGGCGGCGCGCCTCGGAGCGCCTCGGGGCCCTGCGGGGGAGTGGCCGCGCGCGGCGCGTGGGCCGGGGCGGACGCGGAGAGCGGGAGCGCCGCCAGGGCGTCCCGGAGGGCGGCGGCCCCGGCGGGGCGCCGGGCGGGGTCGACGTCCATAGCCTGGCGCAGCAGCGCGGTGACGTCCGCCGGCACGCCGGACAGATCGGGGACGGGTAGCCGGTGGAGAGCCATGATCATGGCGATGTTGGGCACGCCGTCGGCCGGGAAGCGGGGCGGGCGGCCGAGCATCAGGGCGTACAGGGTCGCGGCGAGCGAGTACACGTCCCCGACCTCGGTCGGCTCGGTGAGGTCGAACGCCTCGGGCGGGGCGTAGGCGGGGGTGAGCGCCTCCCGCGTGACCGACGCCTCGCCGCCCGGGTTCGGCATGGTCGCCAGCCCGAAGTCGGAGAGCACGACGTTGCCGTAGCGGTTGACCAGGATGTTGGCCGGTTTGAGGTCGCGGTGCAGCACACCGGCCTGGTGCGCGGCGGCCAGCGCGTCGGCGATCTTCATGCCGATGTCCCGCGTCTCGGCGACCCCGATCGTCCCGTCGCGGCGCAGCCGGTCGGTCAGCGATCCGCCGGGGCACAGCTCCATGACCATGTAGGGGCGGCCGTCGTTCAGCACGCCCGCGTCGTAGACGTGGGCGACGTGCGGATGGCCGGACAGGGCTCCGGCCGCCGTGACCTCGCGCATGAAGCGGCGCTTGTCGCGGTCCGACGCCAGCACCCGGTTGTCGATCTTGAGGGCGACCTCACGGCCTACGGCGAGCTGCCTCGCCCGGTACACGGTGCCGAATCCGCCCTGTCCGAGCAGGTCGAGCACGTCGTAGCCCGGGACTTCGGGCCCTGACGACTGGGTCATCGGCGCCGCGCCGCGGGCTCCGCCGTACGGCGAGGCGGCAGCGGCGCTTCCTCCCCTCGGGCGAGCACATGTTCGGAAATATCAGTGTGCGCCGCACATTACCGCAGTGTTCTGCCTTCCAGCGTCTCCCGGCGTCTCCCGGCGTCCCCCTGCGCCTCCGGCCATGCGGGTGAAAATGTCGAAGAGAACATGACAATAGATGTCCTATTTGCCCGCCAGGGTCGACTCATGACAACAAACGCACAGGTCGCAGCAGGTCCGCTGCAGGGCAGGGTGGCGCTGGTCGCCGGGGCGACCCGCGGCACGGGACGCGCCATCGCGGTGGAACTCGGACGGGCGGGCGCGACCGTCTACTGCACCGGGCGCAGCGGCGAAGGGCACCGCTCGGAGATGGACCGCCCCGAGACCATCGAGGAGACCGCCCAGCTCGTGGCCCGCGCCGGCGGGCAGGGCATCGCCGTACGCGTCGACCACCTCGTGCCCGAGCAGGTGGAGGCCCTGGTCGCCAAGATCGATGCGGAACAGGGCAGGCTCGACATCCTGATCAACGACATCTGGGGCGGCGACCACCTCGGGGAGTGGGACATCCCCATGTGGAAGCACTCCCTGGAACGCGGCACACGGCTGCTCAGACTGGCGATCGACACCCACATCATCACCGCCCACCACGCGTTTCCGCTGCTCACCCGCACCCCCGGCGGCCTGGTGGTGGAGCTCACCGACGGCACGACCGACCACAACGCCACCCGCTACCGCGCCGACAACGTCTACTACGACCTCGCCAAGGCGTCGGTGAACCGGCTGGCGTTCGCCTGGTCCAAGGAGCTCCTGCCGTACGGCGGGACCTCCGTGGCGGTGACCCCCGGCTGGATCCGCTCGGAGGCCATGCTGGAGCACTTCGGCGTGACCGAGGAGAACTGGCGCGACGGCACCGAGCGGGACCCGCACTTCGCGATCTCCGAGTCGCCCGCCTACATCGGCCGAGCGGT
Source organism: Sinosporangium album (assembly GCF_900100605.1). Taxonomy (GTDB): domain Bacteria; phylum Actinomycetota; class Actinomycetes; order Streptosporangiales; family Streptosporangiaceae; genus Sinosporangium; species Sinosporangium album. The sequence goes on from NZ_FNCN01000007.1 coordinate 98,459, forward strand.
CGCCTCGCTGGCGTCCGACCCCGAGCGGGCCCGCTGGACGGGACGGTCGCTCACCAGCGCCGAACTGGCCGAGGAGTACGGCTTCACCGACGCGGACGGCAGCAGGCCGGACTGCTGGCGCTACCTCGTGGAGGTCCAGGAGAAGGGCCTGCCGGCCGACACCACCGGCTATCGCTGATCGGCGCCCGCGCCGTAGATCGCGCACAGGCGGCTCGCCGCCGCGGCGAGCCGCTCGCGCAGCACCGCGGGGGCCAGCACCTCGGCCTCGGCCCCGAACCGCAGCACCTGGTGGTAGGCCACTTCGACCGCCTCGACGGGCAGGGACAGCGTCACCCAGCCCCGCTCGTCGGGCGGCCCCGCGGAGGCCAGCGCCGCCGGCAGCGCCGCCGGGTCGGCGACGCCGGGCAGAGCGCGCAGCCCCGCCGGGCTGAGCCGCAGGCTGACCTGCGTGGTGAGCAGCGACTTGGAGAACTGCGCGGCGCGCTCGGCCCAGAACGCGGCGAGGTCGAGGTCGGGGGCCCGGGAGAAGTGGCGCTCGGCGTGCACCTCCACCTCCTCGAACCGGTCGACCCGGTAGACGAGGAACCGCTGCGCCGACCTCGCCGCGAGATACCACACCCCGGCCTTCAGCACGAGGCCGTAGGGTTCGAGCTCGCGCGCCGCCCGGCCGTAGCGCGCGGTCACCGGGTGGTCGCCCCACACGGCCCGGGCGAGCGGCGCCAAGGCGTGCGGCGTCTCCCCGGTGACGAACCAGCCGGGGGCGTCCAGATGGAACCGCTGAGCCGCCGTGCGCGGCGCGTCGCGGGAGCCGGGCGGCAGCGCCGCGGCGGCCTTGAGCCGGGCGGCGGTCGCCACCTCCGCCAGGCCCATCTCGCGCAGCGCGTCGGGCACCCCCGACAGGAAGAGCGCCTCGGCCTCGGCCCGGTCGAGCCCGGTGAGCCGGGTGCGGTAACCGTCGAGCAGCCGGTAGCCGCCGCCGCGACCCCGGTCGGAGTAGACCGGCACACCGGCCTCGGAGAGAGCGAGCACGTCCCGGTGGACGGTGCGCTCGCACACTGACAGCTCCTCCGCGAGCTGACCCGCGGTCATCCCGCCCCGGGTCTGGAGCAGCAGCACCAACGACAGCAGTCTTGCCGCGCGCATCCCCAGAGGGTACGGCATGCGCGGCCCCGGCGATACGCGATCTTCCGGGGGCGGGCCGCTCGGACGTCGGCCCGCCCCCGGCGCGCCCGTCAGGGCCGCGGGGCCGGGGGCGCGGGGCCGTTCGACCGGTCGCGTTGCATGATCACGCGGATGCGGCTAGCCTTGGCCGCATGCGAACCCGTAACAGCTCGATGTGGTGGCGCCGCTTCTAGGCGGCGCGGGTTCTCGCATGTGAATCGGATGGCCGCCCTGGGAGGCGGCCTTCTTCGTGTCCGCCCCCGGGGCATCCTTATTTGTGAAGAGGGGCGAGACGCAAGGTGGAGAAAAGCGGATATACCACGGCCGGTGGCATCGCGGTCGAGGTGTCGGCGGCCGACGTGCCCGAGTCCGTGCTCGAAGAGATCGTGAGCTCTCTCGGCCGCCGCCGGGGAGGGGTCCTGTCCTCGGGCATGGAATACCCCGGCCGTTACAGCCGGTGGCACCTGGCCTACGCCGACCCCTGCCTGGAGATCACGGCCAGGGGGCGGCGCATCTCGGCCAGGGCGCTCAACGCCCGGGGCCGCGTCGTGCTCCCCGTGATCGCCTCATGCCTTCTCGCCGCCGGCAAGCCGACCGGGGAGCCCACCGGCGACCGGGTCGAGGTCCACGTCCCCGAGTCCGAGGACCTGCTCCCCGAGGAGATGCGCAGCCGCCGCCCCACGGTGTTCAGCGCGATCCGCGAGGTGATCGCCGCCTTCCGCGGCACCGACGAGCACCTCGGCCTCTACGGCGCGTTCGGCTACGACCTGGCCTTCCAGTTCGAGCCGATCAGGCAGGTGCTCGCCAGGCCCGCCGACCAGCGGGACCTGGTGCTCCACCTGCCCGACCGGGTCCTCGTGGTCGACCGCAAGCGCGAGACCAGCAGGGAATACCTCTACGAGTTCACCGTCGACGGCGTCACGACGGCCGGCCTTCCCCGCGACGGCGAGGACCTGCCGCTCGCGTCCGTCCCCGACCACATCCCGGCCGACCCCGAGCGCGGGCGATACGCCGAGGTCGTGGCCGCGGCCAAGGAGAAGTTCGTCCGCGGAGACCTGTTCGAGGTCGTGCCAGGCCAGGTGTTCCACGCCCCCTGCGCGGACCCGCCCGCCTTCTACCGCCACCTGCGCGCGACCAACCCCGCTCCCTATGAGTTCCTCTTCAACCTCGGCGACGGCGAGCACCTGGTCGGGGCGTCCCCGGAGATGTACGTCAGGGTCAGCGGCGACCGCGTGGAGACCTGCCCGATCTCCGGCACGATCGCCCGCGGCGGCAACCCCGTCGAGGACGCCGACAACATCCGCACCCTGCTCTCCAGTGTGAAGGAGGAGTCGGAGCTCACCATGTGCACCGACGTCGACCGCAACGACAAGTCGCGCGTCTGCGTCCCCGGCAGCGTCAAGGTCATCGGCCGCCGGCAGATCGAGATGTACTCCCGCCTCATCCACACCGTCGACCACATCGAGGGCCGCCTGCGGCCCGAGTTCGACGCGCTCGACGCCTTCCTCACCCACATGTGGGCCGTCACCGTGACCGGCGCGCCCAAGACCTGGGCCATGCAGTTCATCGAGGATCACGAGGCCACCACCCGCCGCTGGTACGGCGGAGCCGTCGGCTACATCGGCTTCGACGGGGCGATGAACACCGGCCTCACCCTGCGCACCGCCCAGATCAGGGGCGGCGTCGCCGCCGTGCGGGCCGGGGCGACCCTGCTGTTCGACTCCGACCCCGATGCCGAGGAGCGCGAGACCGAGCTCAAGGCCAGCGCGCTGCTCGGCGCCCTCGCGACCGTCGGCAACGGCACCCCCTCCGCCGAGGCCGAGGACCCGGCCCCCGCCGAGCGGGTGGGCGAGGGCCTCTCCGTGCTGCTCGTCGACCACGAGGACTCCTTCGTCAACACCCTCGCCGACTACTTCCGGCGGCAGGGGGCCACCGTCACCACCCTCAGGCACGGCTTCCCGGCCCGGATGATCGACGAGATCGCCCCCGACCTCGTCGTGATGTCGCCCGGCCCCGGCCGGCCCACCGACTTCGGCACCGCGGCCCTCCTCGACGCCGTCTACGAGCGCCGGCTGCCGGTGTTCGGCGTGTGCCTCGGCCTCCAGGCGATGGTCGAGCACGCCGGAGGCACCCTGGCGCTGCTGCCCCACCCCGAGCACGGCAAGCGGGGCAGGGTCGGCCGCGAGGGCGACAGCGCGCTGCTCGACGGGCTGCCCGCGGAGTTCACCGCCGCCCGCTACCACTCGCTCCACGCCAAGCGTGACGGCGTCGCGGGATTCTCGGCGACCGCCTTCACACCCGACGGCGCGGTGATGGCGATCGAGGATCCGGACAACCGCCGCTTCGCCGTACAGTTCCACCCCGAGTCGATCCTGACCATCGAAGGCGGGGCAGGCGAAAGGATCATTACCAACGTGCTCAAGCTCGCCCGGGTGGCCCGCTGACCTGCGGTCGGTCGCGCCGCCTCGATCCCTTGAGTAAAGAGAGCCGAGAACGCCGGACTCGGTGTGCCGCAGGCTCTAAAGTCTCCACCGCATGGAGCCGCACAGGCCGGTGAGGCGTGTCCTCACCGGCCTCCGCGTTTCCTGCGCGCCGGCGCGGCCATGGCGGCCATGGGGGAGAGACAGCAATGCGATCACAGGACCGATCAGAGGACGCGGTGCCGGGCAGGCCCGCCACCGGGCCGGCCAAGGCCGGCGCGCCGACCGGCGGGGCCGGGGGGAGACCCACGAGGCCGCCCGCGGTCCCAGGCACGCCGGCCCGGCGTGAGACACCGCCCGCCGCGCCCGAGGAGCCGGCCGGATCCGGTATGTCCGGCGCGAGGGCCGGGGGGCCTGCGGCCGGGCCCGGGGGCGGCATCCGCGGTGCCGGGGCCGGCGCGGTGGACGGGGAGCCCGCCGCACCCGCGGCGGTGCCGCTCGCGCCTGCGGCGGTGCACGCCCGACTCGACGCGGCCTCGGCGCGGCTGGAGGCGGCGCGTGCCCGGCTGCACGCGGTGCCGGTCAGGCTGGACGCGGTGCCGGTCAGGCTGGACGCGGTGCCGGTCAGGCTGGAGGCCCTCCCTTCCCGGGGGGACGACGCCCTCCCCCCGACGGGCGGCCTCCGGCGGCGGGCGGTGCGCGGGGGAGAGGTCGCCGAGCTCAGGCCGCGCGGCGGCGGTGCCGTACCGGAGGTGTCGCCCTTAAGGGCGGTGGCGCCCATGGGCGACGTCACGCCCATCAAGATCGCCGTCTCGGCGCGGCTGGACACCGTTCCCACCGGGCCGGGCGCGGTCCGGCGCCGGTCGGGCGCCCCGGCGGGCGACGGGCCCGGAGTGTCGCCCGCAGTGTCGCCTGCCGCATCGCCCCGCGACCTGCCCGGCGACCTGCCCGTCGCGCTGCCCGACCCGGTCCGGGAGGCGGTCCTCGCCCCCCTGGTCGACCACCACTGCCGGGGCGTCGAGCGCGACGACATCCCCCGGGCGCGGTTCGAGACCCTGATCTCCGACTCCGGCACGCCCGCTCCGCCGGGGACCACGCACTTCGACACGCCCCTCGGCACCGCCATCCGCCGATGGTGCGCGCCGCTCCTCGACCTCGACCCGCACGCCTCACCCGCGGTCTACGTGTCGCGGCGCGCCGAGCTCGGCGCCGACGAGGCCAACCGGAGGCTGCTCCGCGCCGCCGGCGCGGCCGCCTTCCTCGTCGACACCGGCGAGGCCCGTCCGGAGCTGCTGACGGCCGCGGAGATGGGCCGCCTCGGCGGCGCGGCGGCCGACGAGATCACATCGGTGGAACAGGTCGAACAGCGGATCGCCGAGTCGGCCCGCACCGCCGTCGACTACATGGCGGCACTGGCGGCGGCACTGCACGAGCGCGCGGCGCGGGCGGTCGGGCTCGCGTCGTCCATCGCCCACCGCCACGGCCTGCACTTCGACCCGGCCCGCCCGAGCAGAGGCTCGGTCATCGCGGCGGCCAACCGCCGCCTGGCCGACCCCAGGGAGCCCCTCGCCGACCCGGTCCTGCTCCGCCACCTGCTGTGGGCCGCGGTCGACGTGTCCCGCGAGCGCGGCCTGCCCCTGCAGATGCCCACGGGGTACGGCCGCGCCGCCTTCGACCCCCACCGCTCGGACCCGACGCTGATGACCGGTTTCCTGAGGATCGTGCAGCAGCTCGGCGTGCCGATCATCCTGCTGCACTGCTATCCGTTCCACCGCCAGGCCGCCCACTTGGCCTGCGTCTTCCCCCACGTCTACCTCGACGTCGGCCTCGCACTCACCGGCACGGCCTCCTCGTCGGTCATCGGCGAACTGCTCGACCTGGTCCCCTTCCACAAGCAGATGTTCGGCTCGGGCGGCTCGGGCGTGGCCGAGATCGGTTTCCTCGGCGCGCTCCACCACCGCAGGGCCCTGGCCCGCGCGCTCGCGACCCGGCTCGAACGCGGGGAGTGGGCGGCGGCCGACGCGGCCCGGGTCGCGCACATGATCGGGGCCGGCAACGCCCGCCGCGTGTACCGCCTCTGAGCCGCCCCGGAAGCGGCGTCGGCGTCGGCGCACCGGAGGGCACGCGGACAGGCGAGGAGGTCTAGCATGTGGGGCGGCCCGCGAAGCGACGAGAGCAGGGGGAGTTCCATGAGTGATGAGCCGCGTTTCCTGAGCGAGGTGACGGTCGAGCTGGTGAGGCAGAGCGCCGCCGACAGCGACGTGCTCTGGGCGGCGCGGGTGTCGACCGCGGGCGAGCAGTCCTTGGAGGAGCTCACCAAGGACCCCGAGCGGTCCAAGGGGCTGATCAACTTCCTGATGCGCGACCGGCACGGCAGCCCGTTCGAGCACAACTCGATGACCTTCTTCGTGAGCGCTCCCATCCTGGTGTTCCGGGAGTTCCAGCGCCACAGGGTCGGCTGGTCGTACAACGAGGAGAGTGGGCGTTATCGCGAGCTTCGTCCGATTTTCTATGTTCCGGGGGCGGACCGCCCCCTGGTCCAGCAGGGCAAGCCGGGGCGCTACGAGTTCCACGCGGGCAGCGACGAGCAGCACAAACTGGTCAGCGAGGCGATGGAGTCATCGTATCGGCGGGCCTACGAGGCATACCAGGAGATGCTGGAGGCCGGCGTCGCCCGTGAGGTGGCCCGCGCGGTCCTCCCGGTCGGGACCTACTCGACGATGTATGCCACGTGCAACGCCCGGTCGCTGATGCACTTCCTGTCGTTGCGCACGAAGGACGAGCAGGCCCGCGTGCCCTCCTTCCCGCAATACGAGATCGAGCTGGTGGCCCGGCGCATGGAGGCGCTCTGGGCCGAGCTGATGCCGCTGACCCACGCGGCGTTCGTCGCCAACGGAAGGACCGCCCCCTGACGGGGTGAGTCCCCGTCGGGCGCGGGGCCGGCATGGCCCGCGGCGCGTGCGAGCCCCGCGGGCCGCGTGGCCGGGAGGGGCACGGCGCGCGCGGGTCCCGTGGGGCAGGCGCGGGAGCGCCCGCCCGGCTTACGCGAGGGCAGGCAGCACATAGACTTCCGCGCCCGGGGGGAGCACGCAGTCAAGGCCGCCGATGCGGCGGGCGTTCTCGCCGCAGACGAACATGTTGATATGTCGGCGGATGCGGCCGTAGTCGTCGCGCAGCCGCTGTTCGAGCGAAGGATGGGTCCTGCGCAGGGTGTCCAGAGCACCGCCCAGTGTGGGCTGGGTGTCGCGGTGATCGGCCACGGCGAAGACCCGCACCTCGCTGGTGTCCCCCACCCAGTGCCGCAGGGTGCTGGGTAAGACAAAGGTCACAAGCATGACCGGACGCGCCGACATCGCAACTCCTTGAACGGGAAAGGCCCGGCGGTGCGCCGGGGCGGGCGTACGGCGCGGAGCCGTACAACGGGTTGGGGCATGGTGTGGCGTCGCGAGGTCGGTCGGGGGCTGTCCGCGGACGCGCGGGCACAGCAGCCCTGGTAGGCCGGTGTGCGACCTCATGCGGAGCATTCCTTTCAGGTCGGTGGCGGGCAGCGAGGCAGGGATTCCCACGGGAAGAGCGCGGGAATCCCCGTCGATCACAGGGTGGGGGCTGTCAGCCGGTGCGCGTGGCGCCGACGGGCGCGGGGGCCGGTACGGCGGAGCGCGGGGTGGCCCGGCGGTCCTGGCGGCGGAGCGGGGCGGCGGGGGCGATGCCCGCCCGGACGGCCCCGGGCTCGCAAGGGGAGGGGGCGACCCGCCGGATCCGGGTCGGCGCGGTGCCCGCGCGGGGAGGAAGGGCGGCCGGCGGCCGATCCGCCTCCTCCCAGATCTCGCGAAGATCAGGGGAGCGCAGGGGCGACGGGAGTGTCGCATGGCGGTCTCCGTCGGCGGCGCGCGCGGGGAGGGGCCCGTTGCGCGTGCCGATCGCGAGGAGCACGTCGCCCATTGCAGCCTCCCTGATGCTCGTCCGCGCCGACGCGTGCGGATCGGCACCATCGTGTCACGCAGGGGGTGGGAAGAAGCCGGGTACATGCCTTTTCCGCTGCGAAGACGCCCCTTTTCTGGTTGCCTGACGGATAATCACCTGTCCTCGGGCGCCGCGCTGACGGCGTTCCGGAGCGGGCGGGGGAGGGGGTTTCCCCCGCCCTCGTCTCCGGGCGCCGCCGCACGGTCTCCCACGGCACCGCGGTCTGCGGCGCCGGGTCGTGCGACACGGCCTCTCACAGCACCGCGGACACCGAGTCCCGGTGGATCCGCGAGAGCGGCACTCCGTTGTCCTGGAGCAGGCGGACGGACTCGTTGACCATCGTGGTCGGGCCGCACAGGTAGATGTCGTGCTCGGTCCACGGACCGAAGCGGAGCGCGATCTCGGGCAGGTTCCCGCGCAGCCCGCCGTAGCCGGGTTCGTCGGAGACGACGGGCACCACCCGCAGCCACGGGAAGGCCGCCTCCATCCGCGCGAGCGCGGGCAGGTCGTACAGCTCCGCCGAGGTGCGCGCGCCGTACAGCAGGTGCACGTTCGGCCTGCGGCCCGAGGCCATGACGTGTTCGACGACGGCCTTGAGGGGCGCGAGGCCGGTGCCGCCCGCCATGCACAGCACGTCGCGCTCGGCGGACGGGGGCGCCATGGTGCCGAGCGGCGGGCCGAGCGCCAGCATGTCGCCGACGCGCGTGTGCCGTACGAGCGCCGACGACACCCACCCGCCGGTGACCGCCCGCACGTGCAGGGTGATCGTGTTGTCCTGGCGGGGGGCGTTGGCGATCGAGAAGGCACGCCAGACCCGGGGCCACCGCGGGGTCTGCACGGTGATGTACTGCCCTGAGACGTACGGCATGTGCTGTGTGGGCCGCACGGTCATGACGGCGATGTCCGGTCGGCGCAGTTCGTGGTCGACGACCTCCGCCAGCCACCACGCGGGTGAGGTGTCGGCCTCGGCCGCCTTGACCATCATGTCCGCCGCGGCGGTGTAGGCGGCGACCCAGGCCGCCTCGATCTCCGTCGTCCACATGTCGGCCGCGAAGCGTCTGACCGTGGCGAGGAGCGCGTTCCCCACGGCCGTGTAGTGCGCGCTGATCACGCCGTACTTGCGGTGGTCACGTCCTAGTTGACCGAGATATGAGGCCAGCCCGTCGGGGCTGTCCAGGCTCCAGACGATACGGGTCAGCGCCCCGAACAGCCGGTCGCGCTGTGTATCCATGGCCGGGGGGAACATCCCCCGGAGTTGAGGGTTCTCCGCGAACAACCGTCCGTAGAAATAGGCAGCCGCCTTGTCTGCGACGGGTTCGATGACGGAGAAGCTCTCCTTGACGAGACGGGGATTCAACGACATTTAAACCCAGAACCCATCTTCAGTGACCGGATTGAAATATCCGGTCTTCAGATCCACCTCCCTGACACTCCGGGTCGTGAGCGTCCGGCGGCCCCGGCTCGACCGATCGCTCGTTTTTAGTGTTACATCACTGCACGCGAGCCACAACCGTTTCATCGTAATGTGGTGGGAATCCGCACCATCCGTAACGAGGTGACTATTCTCCGTGATCGGAAATCTGCTATTACTTCCGGGTTAGATGAATATTAATCACGTTCTCGCTCGCCGTCGGATTTAGTGGCGCGGAGGCGGGTTGTCGTCGCGTTATTGGGACTTGCGGCGCGCGGAACTCCGCGCCGATCGGCCCGCGGCCGTCCCGTGGGGGGTCTGTCCGGATGCCCGCCCGGGGTATACGGGGGATGTATGCCTTTTATCCGGTTTTCTTGCCCCGTCGCGTCGGCCCGCTGTGTCGGACATCTCCGGACGGTAGGCACCTGGGGCGTTGGGCGTGGTACGCGGGACTTGGGGGAGAGGCTGGCTGCGTGACGCTTCTGATATGCGGAAGCACGACATAAGCGAAATGGTGTAGGCCATGATGGGCATGCCGCTGGAGAGACGGGGTGCTTGGCCGCCCGGACGGGGCGGTCCGGACCTCACGGATGCCCCCTGGAGATCACATGACCCGACCCTTGATCGGTATCACCGCATATCTGGAAGCCGCCCGGTGGGGATCCTGGGTCAGAGAGGCGACGCTGTCGCCCCCCGCCTACGCCAAGGCCGTGGAGAAGGCGGGCGGCATCCCCGTCCTCCTGCCCCCGCTCGGCCTCTCCGGGATCAACGGCTACGTGTCCGCCCTCGCGGGCCTCATCCTCGCCGACGGCGCCCCGCTGGACCCCGCGGTGTACGGCGAGGCCGCCGAGGACAGGGCCCCCGCCCCCCAGCCTCACCGCGACCGCTTCGAACTGGCCCTGGCGCGCGCCGCCGTACAGGCCGACCTGCCGCTGCTCGGCGTCGCACGCGGCATGCACGTCCTGAACGCCGCCCAGGGAGGCACGCTGATCCCCTGGCTTCCCGACGCCGTCGGCCACGACCGGCACGCCGCGCCCGGAACACCGCACGTCATCCAGATCAGCGTGTCCAGCGGCGTGGGCAAGGCGGTGGGCGACCGGATCGAGGTGACCGCCCCGCACGAGCAGTCCGTCAAACGCCTGGGGACCGGTCTGCTCGCCGTCGCCTGGGCGGACGACCAGATCGTCGAAGGCGTCGAACTCTCCGGCCACAGGTTCGGACTGGGCGTGCAGTGGCACCCCGAACGCGGCGACGACAACCGCCTGATCGAGGCCCTGGTCGGGGCGGCCCGCCGCTGACGCGGCGGGCGCGGGGCGCGCCCGCCCCGCGCCGCCGTACGGCACAGGCGGCACAGGCGGCGGGCGGGCCGCGCGCCGGGGCGGCCCGGGGGCGGCCCTCGGCGGCTACGCCTCCGCGCGGCCCTCGGCGCCGCGGACCCGGGCCCGCCGGGCGTTGTAGACGAACGCCGGGGGCAGATTGCCCCACACCGTGCGGCTCGCCACGACCTCCTCGAAGGTGGTCGTCAGCAGCCGCCGGAACCGCTTGGCGGTCGTCATCGGCAGCGCGTGCACATAGGCGAACGTGGTGAAGGCGCCGCCGGCGGCCAGCACACCCGTCACCGCCGACATGAGCCGGAGCTGCAGGGCCCGGGGGAACGCCGCCCACGGCAGCCCGCTCACGATCACGTCGGCCTGGCCGAGGCCGCGGTCGGCCAGCATCTTGGGCAGCTCGCAGGCGTCGCCCACGACCACGTCGACCCGCGGGTAGCGCTCCGCCAGCACCCGCGCCATGGGCGCGTTGATCTCGACGGCCAGGTGGTGGCCGCGCCCGCCGAGCCGGCGCTGGATCTCGGCGGTGAAGGGGCCGGTGCCCGGCCCGAGTTCGACGATCACCGGGTCGCCGCTCTCGGGCAGGGGGGTGGTGACGGCCTGGGCGAGCTTGCGGGAGCTCGGCGCGACCGCTCCGACGATCGCGGGGGAACGGAGGAACTGTCCCAGGAAGAGCGCCTTGTCGTTGGGCATGCCCCAAACTCTAGGGCGTTCAGGAGGTGCGCGAGCGCGCGTTCTCAGCGGAGGGGCCGGGCGTTCACAACTCCGTCACAGGAAGGTAGACCCTGCCGCCCGAACCGGTGAACTCCTCGGACTTCTCCTTCATACCGGCTTCGATCGCCTCGACGGTGGTGAGGCCCCGCTCCTCGGCGAAGCGCCTGACATCGTGGGAGATCTTCATCGAGCAGAACTTCGGGCCGCACATCGAGCAGAAATGCGCGGTCTTGGCGGGCGCGGCGGGCAGGGTCTCGTCGTGGAAGGACCGGGCGGTGTCCGGGTCGAGGGCCAGCTCGAACTGGTCCTCCCAGCGGAACTCGAACCTCGCCGCCGACAGCGCGTCGTCGTGCGCCTGGGCCATGGGGTGCCCTTTGGCCAGGTCGGCGGCGTGGGCGGCGATCTTATAGGTGATGACGCCGGTCTTCACGTCGTCGCGGTTCGGCAGGCCGAGGTGCTCCTTGGGGGTGACGTAGCACAGCATGGCGGTGCCGTACCAGCCGATCATGGCGGCGCCGATCGCGGACGTGATGTGGTCGTAGCCGGGGGCGATGTCGGTCACCAGCGGTCCGAGCGTGTAGAAGGGCGCGTCGGAGCAGAGTTCCCGCTGGAGGTCGACGTTCTCCTTCACCTTGTGCATCGGCACGTGCCCGGGGCCCTCGATCATCACCTGCACGCCGTGCTCCCAGGCGATCCCGGTCAGTTCGCCCAGCGTCCGCAGCTCGGCGAACTGCGCCTCGTCGTTCGCGTCGGCGATCGACCCGGGCCGCAGGCCGTCGCCGAGGGAGAAGGCCGCGTCGTAGGCCGCGAGGATCTCGCAGATGTCGGCGAAGTGCTCGTAGAGGAAGCTCTCCCGGTGGTGCGCCAGGCACCAGGCGGCCATGATCGAACCGCCTCGCGACACGATGCCCGTGGTGCGCCGCGCGGTCAGCGGCACATAGGCCAGCCGGACCCCCGCGTGCACGGTGAAGTAGTCGACGCCCTGCTCGCACTGCTCGATCAGGGTGTCGCGGTATACCTCCCAGGACAGCTCCTCGGCCCGGCCGTCCACCTTCTCCAGCGCTTGGTAGATCGGCACCGTGCCGATGGGCACGGGGGAGTTCCTGATGATCCATTCGCGGGTCGTGTGGATGTCGCGGCCCGTGGACAGGTCCATCACCGTATCCGCGCCCCAGCGAATCGCCCACGTCATCTTCTCCACCTCCTCGTCGATCGACGAGGTCACGGCGGAGTTGCCGATGTTGGCGTTGATCTTGACGAGGAAGTTCCTGCCGATGATCATCGGCTCGGACTCGGGGTGGTTCACATTCGCCGGAATGATCGCACGTCCGGCCGCCACCTCGTCCCGCACGAACTCCGGCTCCACGCCCTCCCGCAGCGCGATGAACTCCATCTCCCTGGTGATCTCGCCCCGCCGCGCGTAGGCGAGCTGCGTCACCGCCCTCCCCGTCGCCCGGTACGGCTGCCGCCGCCCGCCCTGGAACACCTGTCCGGGCCGGTCGCCGGTGCGGCGGCCGTCGTCGGCGGGGGTTGCCCGGCGGCCCTCGTAGCGCTCCACGTCGCCGCGGGCCGCGATCCAGGGGTCGCGCAGCGCTGGGAGCCCCCGGCGTACGTCCGTCGTCGCCGACGGGTCGGTGTACGGGCCCGAGGTGTCATAGAGCCTCACCCGGTCGCCGTTCGTCAGCGCCACCTCGCGCATCGGCACCTTCAGCCCCGAGGGCCCGTTCACGTAGGTCTTGGACACGCGCGCACCACTCATCGCGCAAGCTCCCTTCGCCGGCATGATCCGGAGCAGGTTCTGGCGGTCGGCGGCCCGTGATCTCAGCCGCCCTCTCAGCCCGGTCGTACCGGGCTCCCGCGTTGGTCGATCACGCACGCTACCCGCTCGCCCGATCCGGCGCCAGACCGCTCCCGCCGCGAACCGGCGGGGCCCCGCCGGGCCCGGCCCGGAAACAGGCCCGGAAACCCCGCCCGGTGGCACGTTCGGTGGCGTGTTCGGCGGCACGCCCGCGCGCGCCCGCGCCGGGCGCCGGAACGTGCCGGGCAAACATGTATAGGGTCGGGATCAGGCATGTGAGGGGAGAAGAGTGGAATCCGCCGAGGACAGGATCTGGACGGTTCCCAACGCGCTGAGCTTTCTGCGGCTGCTCGGCGTGCCGGTGTTCCTGTGGCTCGTGCTGGGGCCCGAGGCCGACGGCTGGGCCATCGCCCTTCTCATGCTCGCGGGCTTCTCCGACTGGCTCGACGGGAAGCTGGCCCGCGCGTGGAACCAGACGAGCAGGCTCGGCAGGCTGATCGATCCGCTCGCCGACCGCCTCTACATTCTGGCGACGCTCGTCGGGCTGGTCCTGCGCGAGGCGATCCCGTGGTGGCTCGCGGTGCTGGTGGTCGCCAGGGACGTGGTGATGGTGCCGCTGCTGCTGGTGCTGAAGGAGTACGGCTACGGCCCACTGCCGGTGCACTTCCTGGGGAAGGCGGCCACCGCGAACCTGATGTACGCCTTCCCGCTGCTCTTCCTCGCCTCGCACGTGGGCTGGTATTCCGAACCGGCCGCGATCTTCGGCTGGGCGTTCGCGATATGGGGAACAGGTCTGTACTGGTGGGCGGGTGTGCTGTACGCCGTGCAGGCGCGTGTGCTGATCCGGGACGCGCGGGCCGAGCGCGAGCGGCCGAGGGAGCAGGACTCCGAGCGGAGGTGACATGGTGAGGGCGGTCGTGATGGCCGGCGGCGAGGGCACCAGGTTGCGGCCGATGACGGCCAACCAGCCCAAACCCCTCCTGCCCGTGGTGAACAGGCCGATCATGGAGCACGTACTGCGGCTGCTGAAGGCGCACGGCCTGACCGAGACCGTGGTCACCGTGCAGTTCCTCGCCGCGCTGGTGCGCACGTATTTCGGCGACGGCGAGGAACTCGGGATGAGCCTGCACTACGCCACCGAGGAGGTGCCGCTCGGCACCGCCGGCAGCGTGCGGAACGCCGCGGCGATGCTGCGCGACGACAGGTTCCTCGTGATCTCCGGCGACGCCCTCACCGACATCGATCTCACCGACATGATCAGGTTCCACCGCGAGCACGGCGCCCTGGTCACCATCGGGCTGAAGCGGGTGCCGAACCCGCTGGAGTTCGGCATCGTCATCGTGGACGAGCGCGGTCGGGTGCAGCGCTTCCTGGAGAAGCCCACCTGGGGCCAGGTCTTCTCCGACACCGTCAACACCGGCATCTACGTCATGGAGCCCGAGGTGCTCGACGAGATCGCCCCCGGGGAGGCGGTCGACTGGTCCGCCGACGTGTTCCCGCGCCTCCTGACCAAGGGCGCCCCGCTGTACGGCTACATCGCCGAGGGCTACTGGGAGGACGTCGGCACACACGAGAGCTACCTCAAGGCGCACGCCGACGCGCTGTCGGGGCGGGTACGGCTGGACCTCGCCGGCTTCGAGCTGTCCCCGGGCGTGTGGGTCGCCGAGGGCGCCTCGGTGGACGCCGACGCGGTGCTGAAGGGGCCGCTCTACATCGGCGACTACGCCAAGGTGGAGGCGGGCGCCGAACTGCGCGAGTACACCGTGCTCGGCAGCAACGCGGTGGTGCGGGAGGGGGCCGTCCTGCACCGCGCCGTCGTGCACGACAACGTCTACATCGGGCCGGGCGCCCACCTGCGCGGCTGCGTCGTGGGCAAGAACACCGACGTCATGGCGTCGGCCCGGGTCGAGGAGGGCGCGGTCGTCGGCGACGAGTGCGTGATCGAGTCCGAGGCGTACATCACCTCCGGGGTGAAGGTCTACCCGTTCAAGACCATCGAGGCGGGGGCCGTCGTCAACACCAGCGTGATCTGGGAGTCGCGCGGCCAGCGCGGGCTCTTCGGGCCGCGCGGCGTGTCCGGGCTGGTCAACGTGGAGATCACCCCCGAGCTGTGCGTACGGCTCGCGAGCGCGTACGCCACCACCATGAAGAAGGGCAGCTCCGTCGTCACCTCCCGCGACTCCTCCCGGGCCGCCCGCGCGCTCAAACGCGCGGTGATCAGCGCGCTCAACGCCAGCGCGATCAACGTCCTGGACCTGGAGGCCAGCCCGCTGCCCGTCGCCCGCTTCCACACGGCCCGCGAGACCGCCGCGGGCGGCATCGCGCTGCGCACGACCCCGGGCGACCCCCAGAGCGTCGACATCGTCTTCATGGACGAGCGCGGGGCGGACCTGTCGCAGGGCGCCCAGCGCAAGCTGGAGCGGGTCTTCTCCCGGCAGGAGTTCCGGCGGGCGTTCCCCGGCGAGATCGCCGAACTGGGCTTCCCCGCCAGAGCGGTGGAGGACTACGCCAGGGAACTGCTGCGCTGCGTTGACATGTCGGGCGTGCCCGACGCCGACCTCAAGGTCGTGGTCGACTGCGCGGGCGGCACGTCCTCGCTGGTCCTGCCCGCTCTGCTCGGGCGTATCGGGGTGGACGTCCTCACCGTCAACGCCCGCCTGTCCGACGCCCGTCCGACCGAGACCTTGGCCGAGCGGCGCAGGGACCTGCAGCGTCTGGCCGAACTGGTGGGATCCTCCCGGGCGGCCTTCGGCGTACGGTTCGACCCGGTGGGCGAGCGGGTCGCCCTCGTGGACGAGACCGGACGGCTGATCAGCGACGAGCGCGCCCTGCTGGTCGTCCTGGACCTGGTCGCGGCCGAACGCGGATCGGGCCGGGTGGCGCTGCCCGTGACCACCACCCGCGTGGCCGAGCAGGTCTGCGGGTTCCACGGGGTGCGCGTCGAGTGGACCTCGACCGCGGTCGACGCGCTCACCGCGGCGGCCTCCGCCCCGGACGTGATCTTCGCCGCGGACGGGAGGGGCGGGTTCGTCGTGCCCGAGTTCGGCCCCACCGTGGACGGCCTCGCCGTGTTCCTCCGCCTGCTCGGGCTGGTGGCGCGCACCCGCCTGTCGCTGAGCCAGATCGACGCGCGGATCCCCGAGGCCGAGCTGCTCCGCCGTACGGTGCCCACCCCGTGGGCCGCCAAGGGGGCGGTGATGCGCTCGGTGATCGAGGCGGCCGAGGGGCTGGAGCTCGACACCACCGACGGGGTGCGGGTGGTGACCGACGAGGGGTGGACCCTGGTGCTGCCCGACCCGGTCGAGGCCGTGACGCATCTGTGGGCCGAGGGCCAGGATGTCGACACCGCTCAGGCGATGCTGGAACACTGGGCTGGCGTCGTCGAAAGGGCGGCGCGGTGACGGCGCGCGGAGCCCGGTGCGGCGGCCCGCGTGGGGGCGTGTCCGCGGGGAGGGAACCAATGATCATCGGCGGCGCGGCGGCATGGACCTCGAGCCCGGCGCGGCGGTAACTTTGTCTACCGTCCGACCTTGTCCCGCCGAGCAATCCCCCAGACCGCTCGCCTTGACCTTTGCGTCTCATCAGCGTAAGTTTCGGCATTCGCAGTCTTGATGCAGCTCCATGAGACAGTCTTTGAACCATCAGTTGAGAAGCGAAGAGCGAGGCGCCCAGCCCCTGAGCACCGACACCGCCTCTTCGCGGTAGGAGGCCGAGCCGATCGATGCCGAGCGTCTACTGCACGCAGTGCGGTCATGCCAACCCCGAGGGCTCTCGATTCTGCTCGCGATGCGGATCGCCGTTGAACAGGGTGGACCCGCTGGGCGACACCACCTCGACGATCTCCCTCGCCGGCATCGAGGCGTATGAGGCGGAGGCGGGGGCCGCGCTGCTCGCCGAGCGTGCCGTCGCGGACCAGCCGCCCCCGGGCGGCGGGCTGCTGGTGGTGATGCGGGGCCCCAACGAGGGCAGCCGCTTCCAGCTCGTCCGCGACCTGACCACGGTGGGCCGCCATCCGGAGAGCGACATCTTCCTCGACGACGTGACCGTGTCGCGCCGGCACGCCGAGTTCACCCGGGGGCCCGGCGGGCATTTCACCGTGCGGGACGTGGGGAGCCTCAACGGCACCTACGTCAACCGGGAGCGCATCGAGGAGTCCGCCCTGTTCGGCGGCGACGAGGTCCAGGTCGGCAAGTTCCGCTTGGTGTTCCTGAGCGGCTCCGGCGGGCCATGAGCCCGCAGGCCGCCCGTTCCCACATGAGCATCGGGGAGGTCCTCGCCCTGCTCCAGGGCGAGTTTCCCGACATCACGGTGTCCAAGATCCGGTTCTTGGAGGGCGAGGGGCTCATCGAGCCGCAGCGCAGCCCGTCGGGGTTCCGCCGGTTCACCCACGCCGACGTCGACCGCCTGCGTTACATCCTGACCGCGCAGCGCGACCACTACCTCCCGCTTCGAGTGATCAAGGACAATCTGGAGGCCGCCGCGCGCGGCGCGACACGCCCGCACGGCGTCCGCGATGTTCTGGACGTGCGCGGTGTGCGCGATACCCGCGGGGGCCGCGACGTCCAGGGGGCCGACGGCCGCAAGGGCGCCGGGGACACGGCCGGGGCCGGGTGCCGGCTCGGCCGGGAGGAGCTGCTGGAGGCGGCCGGGCTCTCCGAGGAGAAGCTCCGGGAGCTTGAGGCGTACGGCCTGGTGTGTGCAGTGGCCCGCCGCTACGACGAGGACGCGCTGGTCGTGGCGCGCAGCGTGGCGGCGCTTGAGCGGTTCGGGATGCACGCGCGCCACCTGCGCGCGGTCCGGGCGGCGGCCGAACGGGAGGTGGGCCTTGTGGAGCAGGCCGTGGCGCCCCTGCTGCGCCGCAGGGCGCCCGGGGCGATCGGCGAGGCCGACGAGTCGGCCCGGGAGATCTCCGGGCTTCTCCTCGATCTTCACGCGGCTCTGGTGAGATCCGGTGTCCGCGGCGTTCTCGGACAGTGACCCGCTGGGGCATTCGAGGCGCTTCTGGTGTTACGTTGAAATGCGATGAGGGATGCGCGGCCTCCGTGCGTCCGCATGTCGGAAGCAAGTCAGAAGCACCACCGGAAACACCATCAGAAGCACGCCGCGCGTTGAGCGACCAGTGACCGAGTGAGACGGAGCAGCCCGTGTTGCAGATGGAGGTCGTGGGCGTTCGAGTGGAGATGCCCTCCAATCAGCCGATTGTCCTGCTCAAGGAGGCCAACGGAGATCGTTATCTCCCTATCTGGATAGGGATGACGGAGGCGACGGCCATCGCCATGGCCCAGACCGAGGAGCCGCCTCCTCGGCCGCTGACCCACGATCTTTTTCGAGATGTTCTGAACGCCCTCGGTGTGCGGCTGCGCAACGTCAACATCGTCGCGCTCCGCGACGGCATATTCTTCGCCGATCTGGTGTTCTCCAACGGCGTGGAGGTGAGCGCGCGGCCCTCGGATTCGATCGCTCTCGCGTTGCGCACCGGAGCTCACATCTTCGCCAGCGAAGAGGTGGTGAGCGAGGCCGGTGTCACCGTTCCGGACGACCAAGAGGACGAGGTGGAGAAGTTCCGCGAGTTCCTCGACACGATCAGCCCCGACGACTTCGGCCGGGCGGGGTAGGTATTTCAGTGCATTTACGCTTCACGACGCGCCGAGTTGGATCGTTGACTGAGGATGGCCCCGGTCCTACGGTGCAAGTGAACCCTGTGGTTGTCATACACGAACCCCCAGATCAGACCACGGGATGAGAGAAAGCCGGAGGTCCGCGTGGCGGTCAGCAGCGGCGAGGGTAAGACGGCCGGCCAGGACGATCAGGTGCGGCGTGAGACAGCGCGTCAGCGCGCCGGTGAACAGGGCCTGCTCTTCGACGGCCAGCCGTCGGCCCTGCCCACGGGCATCGGTTATCGCGGTCCGACGGCGTGCGCCGCGGCCGGAATCACCTACCGCCAGCTCGACTACTGGGCACGGACCGGTCTGGTCGAGCCCGGCATAAGGGCGGCGCACGGTTCGGGGTCCCAGCGGCTCTACAGCTTCCGGGACATCCTTGTGCTCAAGGTCGTCAAGCGGCTCCTCGACACCGGGGTCTCGCTCCAGCAGATACGCACCGCGGTCGGGCACCTCCGCGACCGCGGGATCAGCGACCTGGCCCAGATCACGCTGATGAGCGACGGCGTGAGCGTCTACGAGTGCACCTCCGCCGACGAGGTCATCGACCTTCTCCAGGGCGGGCAGGGAGTGTTCGGGATCGCGCTCGGCAGGGTCTGGCGCGAGGTGGAGGGCTCCCTGGCGGAGCTTCCGGGCGAGCGCGCGGAGGCCGAGCCGGGCGAGATCGACGACCACCCGGGCGACGAGCTGGCGCAGCGCCGCCGGGCACGCCGTACGGGCTGACCTCCGGTTCGCGGCGAGGGCGAAGCGGGGCAGGGCCGGTGTCCGCGCGGGGAGCGCGGCCAGGGGCCGCCGGTGGCGGGGTGTCGTATTCGTCGGTGATGCGGGTGCTTGTACAGTGGGGTCGAGGCTGACGACCTTGTGCGGGAGAGACCTCGGGAACCGACGCCGGTGACCCGGGGCGCCGAAGGAGCAAACTCCCCGGAATCTCTCAGGCAACGGGTACCGCACGGGCGAGGCAACTCTGGAAAGCAGGCGCATCCGCCAGGTGCGCCTCACCGACGGTGCAAATCCCGAAGTCTGCTCATATGTGCGACTCATGTGTGTGAGCCGATCGGGGGATGAAGCTCTCAGGTCGCGATGTAAGCCGTCGTGGATGACAGAGGGGGAGATTCGGACGCGCGATCTCGCACGCTCCGCATCTGTCTCGTGCCTCGGGAGGCCATGTCATGACCGATCAGACCCCGCTCCGCGATCTGACCGCCCCGCCGTTCTCCACACGTCACATCGGTCCCTCAGACGCCGACCAGGCCCGCATGCTCGCGGCCGTGGGGTTCGAAACCGTCGCGGATCTGCTGGCCGCGGCGGTGCCCGAGGCCATCAGGACCAAGGACGGGCTCAAACTCCCCCCGGCGGTGAGCGAGACCGAGGCCGCCGCCGCTCTGCGCGGCCTGGCCGCGCGCAACGAGGTCCTCACCTCGATGATCGGGCTCGGCTACCACGACACGATCACCCCCGCCGTCATCCGGCGCAACCTGCTGGAGAACCCGGGGTGGTACACCGCCTACACCCCCTACCAGCCGGAGATCTCCCAGGGCCGCCTTGAGGCGCTGCTCAACTTCCAGACCATGGTCGCCGACCTCACGGGCCTGGACGTCGCGGGCGCGTCCCTGCTGGACGAGGCCACGGCCGCGGCCGAGGCCATGACGCTGGCCCGGCGCGCCGGCCGCTCCGCGAGCGCGGTCTTCGTGGTGGACGCCGACGCGCTGCCCCAGACCAAGGCCGTGCTCGCCACGCGCGCGGAACCGCTCGGCATCGACCTGGTCGAGTCCGACTTCGCCGGCGAGCTGCCCGACTGCTTCGGCGTCCTCGTGCAGTACCCCGGCGCCTCCGGGCGCGTCGCCGGTTTCGCCGCCGTCGCCGAGCAGGCCAAGGCCAAGGGCGCCCTCGTCGTCGCCGCGACCGACCTGCTGGCCCTCACGCTGCTCACCCCGCCGGGGGAGCAGGGCGCCGACATCGCCGTCGGCTCCTCCCAGCGCTTCGGCACGCCCCTCGGCTTCGGCGGCCCGCACGCGGCCTTCATGGCGGTGCGCGAGGGCCTCCAGCGGCAGCTCCCCGGCCGCCTGGTCGGCGTGTCCCAGGACGCCGACGGCGGACGCGCCTACCGCCTGGCGCTCCAGACCCGCGAGCAGCACATCCGCCGGGAGAAGGCCACCAGCAACATCTGCACGGCGCAGGTGCTCCTCGCGGTGATCGCCGGGATGTACGCGGTCTACCACGGTCCCGAGGGGCTGGTCCGCATCGCCCGCCGGGCGCACCGCCACGCCGCGGTGCTGGCGGAGGGCCTGCGGGCCCGCGGTGTGCAGGTCGTCCACGACCGGTTCTTCGACACCGTGCTGGCGCGTGTGCCGGGCCGCGCGGCCGAGGTGGTCGAGGCGGCCCGGACGCGCGGGATCAACCTGCGCCCGGTCGACGCCGACCACGTGGGCGCCTCCTGCGACGAGACCACCACGGCCGCGACCGTGCGGCTGGTGTGGGAGGCGTTCGGCGGCGCCGCGGGCGGGCCTGAGGACGCCCCCGACGCGCTCCCGGCCGAGCTGCTGCGGACCTCGGACTTCCTCGCCCACCCGGTGTTCCGCACCCACCGCTCGGAGACCTCGCTGCTGCGCTACCTGCGCGGTCTGCAGGACAAGGACATCGCGCTGGACCGCTCGATGATCCCGCTCGGCTCGTGCACGATGAAGCTGAACGCCACCGCCGAGATGGAGCCGATCACCTGGCCCGAGTTCGGGGGCATCCACCCGTTCGCGCCGGTCGAGCAGGCCGCCGGCTACCTGGAGCTGATCGGCGACCTTGAGCGCTGGCTGGCCGAGATCACCGGCTACGACGCGGTGTCGCTCCAGCCCAACGCCGGATCGCAGGGAGAGTTCGCCGGGCTGCTCGCCATCCGCGCCTACCACCGGGCCAGGGGCGACCACGAGCGCGACGTGTGCCTCATCCCGTCCTCCGCCCACGGCACCAACGCCGCGAGCGCCGTCATGGCGGGCATGCGGGTCGCCGTGGTGGCCTGCGACGACGAGGGCAACGTGGACCTGGCCGACCTGGACGCCAAGATCGACAAGCATCGCGCCCGGCTCGCCGCGATCATGGTGACCTACCCCTCGACGCACGGCGTCTACGAGGAGGGGATCACCCAGATCTGCAGCAGGGTGCACGAGGCGGGCGGACAGGTCTACATCGACGGCGCCAACCTCAACGCCCTGGTCGGCCTGGCCAAGCCCGGCGAGTTCGGCGCCGACGTCTCCCACCTGAACCTCCACAAGACCTTCTGCATCCCCCACGGCGGCGGCGGTCCGGGAGTGGGCCCGGTCGCGGTCCGCGGCCACCTCGCCCCCTACCTCCCCGGCCACCCGCTGGCCGGCGACGGGCCGGTCGGCCCCGTCTCGGCGGCGCCGTACGGCTCGGCGGGGGTTCTGCCCATCTCGTGGACCTATGTCCGGCTCATGGGCGCGGAGGGGCTGCGCGCGGCCACCGAGCAGGCCGTCCTGTCGGCGAACTACCTGGCGCGGCGGCTCGCGCCGCACTACCCGGTCCTCTACACCGGCCGGGGCGGGCTCGTCGCCCACGAGTGCATCATCGACCTGCGCCGCATCACCAAGGAGACCGGCGTCACCGTGGACGACGTGGCCAAACGCCTCATCGACTACGGCTTCCACGCGCCCACGATGTCGTTCCCGGTGGCCGGCACCCTGATGATCGAGCCCACCGAGAGCGAGGACCTGGCCGAGCTCGACCGGTTCGCCGACGCCATGGTCTCCATCCGGGGCGAGATCGCCAAGGTGGCCTCCGGTGACTACGACCGCGAGGACAACCCCCTGCGCGGGGCGCCCCACACGGCCGACTGCCTCGTGGCCGGCGAGTGGGGCCACGCCTACGGCAGGGCCGAGGCGGCCTACCCCGTGCCCTCACTCCGCGAGGGCAAGTACTGGCCGCCGGTCCGCCGCATCGACCAGGCGTACGGCGACCGCAATCTCGTGTGCTCCTGCCCGCCGCTCGACGCCTACGAGGACTAGTCACCAGTCACGGAGGCGCCGGACTCGGCCGTCCTTGATCCGGATGTGTTCCCGCATGTTGGGCGACGCGGGGCGGCCGAGTCGTTAGGCTCTGGGTGATCGTCGACGGAGGAAGAGCCATGACGCCCCCAGAGCCCGGCACGCTGTCTCCCGGCACCACGTCCACGTGGGAGGACGACGCCCCCGCGGGCGGCTCGGCTTCCGGCGGCTCGGCCTCCGGCGAGCGGCTGGAGGCCGCACGGCGCCTGGCCGAGGACGGCGACCTCGGCGGAGCGGCCGAGATCCTGGCGGGCCTCGTGGCCGACGACACCGGACCGGACAGGGCGCAGGCGGCCGTGGGCCTGGCCGTCGTGCTCGAGGAGCGCGGCGACGTGGAGGCCGCGCGGGCCGCCGCCCGCACGGCGCTCGCCACGGGCCATCCCGAGTTCGCCGCGCAGGCCGCCTGCCATCTGGCGCGCGGCTTCGAGCGCGAGGGACGGGTCGACCAGGCCAGGGCGGCCTGGCAGGCCGCGGTCGGCTCCGGCAACGCGGCCTACGTCCCCCACGCCCACCTGGCCCTCGCGAGGCTCGCCTCCGGCCGGGGCGAGGGCGGGGAGGCCGAGCTGTCCCTGCGCGCCGCCATCGCGACGGGCGACGCCGAGGTCGGCTCCCTCGCGGCCCAGCGCCTGGCCGAGCTCATGCTGGAGGAGGGGCGGGCGGAGGAGGCGGCCGAGGTGCTGTTCGCGGCCCTGTCGTCCCCGGAGGCGGCCGAGACGCACCGGCTGCGGGTCCTGCTCGGCATCGTCCATCTGGAGCTGGCCTGCGCCGAGTTCACCGCCGCGGTGGAGGAGACCGACGAGGCCGACACGGCGGCGACCGCCCTCGCGATCGAGCTGCTGGCCCGCACCCTGCCCCTGCGGGGGAGGGACGAGGACGCCATGCACGTCTGGAACTACGGCCTCGGCCACCAGGACGAGGAGCTGGCCCACGAGGTCGCCCTCCGTCGTGATCGGGGCGTCGAGCTCTGAGGGCGTCCGCCCGGCCCGAGCGCGTCGCGGAACGGGAGGGGCGGTCGACGGGGGACGGGAGCGGGTCCGCTACCGTGGCGGTCATGGAGATCGCGACCCCGCATGGGCCCGCGCGCGTCGAACTCGACGAGGTGGCGGATCCCGGCCTGCTGCTCGTGCTGACGCACGGGGCGGGCGGGGGAGTCGACGCGCCCGACCTGCTGGCGGTGCGCGACGCGGTGCTCCCCCTCGGCGTGGCGGTGGCCCGGGTGCTTCAGCCGTTCCGCGTGGCGGGGCGGCGCGTGCCGGGCTCGGCGGCCAGGCAGGACGAGGCGTGGGAAGCGCTGGCCGCCGACCTCGCGGCCAGGTTCTCCGGGGTGCCTCTCGTGCAGGGCGGGCGGAGCAACGGGGCCAGGGTGGCCTGCCGTACGGCACGGGCCGTGGGGGCTCAGGCCGTCGTGGCGTTGGCCTTCCCCCTGCATCCCCCGGGAAGGCCCGAGCGGTCCAGGGCGGACGAGCTGCGGAGCGCCGGGGTGGACGTGCTCGTGGTGAACGGCGGGCGCGATTCCTTCGGGGTGCCCGATGCGGCCGACGCGGCACGTCTAATGGTGCTGCCGGAGGAGGGGCATGACCTCAAGAGGGCACCCGGGAGAGTCGGCGAGGTGGTCGCCGGTTGGTTGGAGGAGAGGTTCAGGCTGCGCCGACGAGAGGCAGCGGCCTGTGAGGGGCGATGACGGCGCCGTCGGGCAGGAGCTCACCGGTGTCGTCGAACAGGACGACGCCATTGCACAGGAGGCTCCAGCCCTGCTCCGGGTGCGCGGCGAGGGTGCGGGCGGCGTCGCGGTCCGGTGCTTCGGCGGACGGACAGGTCGGCTGGTGCGGGCACATCGGCGTGCCTCCGATATCTGTAGCTGATCGTGGCTTGCCGGACCTGAGGGGGCTGGCAAGCCCTGGTTTGCACTGGATGAAGCAATTGTGCGGTCTCTCACACCCTGGGGACATAGCCCTTTAGGACGGTTAGGGGGGACCTTCCAGGTGACCCACCGGCCTGGTCCGTCCTTGGTGTGATCTATAGCACACATTGTCTTAATTCATGATAAGACCGCCTTGATGCTCGGCCGCAAGCGTGTGCGACATCTTTTACCTCAGAATTGGCTAGGTCAGTTGGCCGCGAGACCGTCGAGGAGAGCCGCCAGACCGTGCTCGAACGCGGCGTCCGCGCGCTCGTCCGCCCGGGGCCAGGGACCCGGCTCCACCGACGCCTCCGGATCGGCCCAGCCCGACTGCTGCACCTCCACCGCGACGCTCCCGAACACGTAGGCCCGCAGCGCGCGCACGGCCCCTGCCGCGTCGGGGAGGCCCGCCCGCTCAAGCTGGTCGATCTGCTCGTGGATCGCCGCCGCCGTGCGCCCTTTCGGGGGCTTGGTGAGGGCGAGGGCGAGGACGCCCGGATGCGCCCGCAGCGCCTCGCGGCCCGCCCGGCACCACGCCGTGGCGATCTCGCGCCAGCCGCCGTCGCCGGGGTCGACCTCCACCGCCGTGACCCGCTCGGCCAGCGCGTCCATCAGGGCGTCCTTGCCTCTGGGCAGATGGTGGTAGATCGCCATGGCCTCGACCTGGAGGGCGTCGCCGAGCCTGCGCATGGTCAGCCTGCGCAGACCCTGGCCGTCGGCGATGTGGAGGGCGGCGTCGATGATGCGTTCGCGGGAGAGCGGCACGGGAGGTCGCTTGGCGGGCATGGGGATCATCCTGCCAAGTGAGCCTTACTGTGTAAAGGACCCCGGCCCGTGTCGCGCGCCCCCCTGTTTACCGGGCTGCGGCGCGGGCAGCGTACGCTGACCACGAGTGACCGGTGCCCGCGTGCGCCCGGTCACGTGAGCATCGACGAGGAAGGGCAGAGGATGGCGTTTTTCCGTCCGCGTGT
Organism: Sinosporangium album; assembly: GCF_900100605.1. Lineage (GTDB taxonomy): Bacteria > Actinomycetota > Actinomycetes > Streptosporangiales > Streptosporangiaceae > Sinosporangium > Sinosporangium album. The sequence continues at coordinate 123,837 of NZ_FNCN01000007.1, forward strand.
GAGCAGGGAGGCGGAGGTTCGCTACCACGCCGACCAAGAGGTCGCCAAAGGCTTCCCCGAGGTGCTGGAAGAGGCCCGCAGGGCCGAGCGCGCCCTGCGCGACGTCCAGGCGGCCGGCGGCACCGCCGCGGAGCTGCGCACCGCCGGGATCGCCTTCGACCTGGCCATCACCGACGCGCTGCGCGCCGCCGAGGCCGGGCAGCGGGCCGTGTTCGGCGTGAAGGCCTACGACGACCGCATCCGCCGCCGCAAGGCCAAGGCGACGCCCCGAGGGGCCATGTGGACCTCCGAGGTCGACCGGCTGCGCACGCTGCGCGAGGTGAACCGGCTGACCGGCATCGCCCGCGTGCCGCGCCCCGTCCGCCTGGCCGCCCGCGCCGGCTAGCGTCCGAAGGCCCGGCCCTCCACCGCGCGGTGGAGGGCCGGGCCTTCGCATGCGCGCGGGCTACCGGGCCACGGGGGTGCGGGGTTGCCGGGGGTCAGCTCGCCCAGTCGAGCAGCGGACGGGCGTTGCTCGGGTGGCGCAGCTTGGACAGCGACTCCTTCTCCAACTGCCTGATCCGCTCCCGGGTCAGCCCCAGGTGCTTGCCGATCTCGTCGAGGGTGTGCGGCTTGCCGTCCACCAGGCCGAAGCGCAGCGACATGATCTTGGCTTCGCGCGGCGACAGGTTGCCGAGCACGCCCCGGAGCTGCTCGCCGAGCAGTTGCCGGTCCACGACCTCCGACGCCTCAGGGGAGTCGATGTCCTCGATCAGGTCCCCGATCGTGGTCTCGCCGTCCTCGCCGATGGTGGCGTTGAGGCTGATCGGCTGCCTGCTGGTACGCAGCAGCTCCTCGATCTGGTCCGGGGTCCTGTCCAGCTCGACCGCGAGCTCCTCGGGCGTGGGTTCGCGCCCGAGCCGCTGGTGCATGTCGCGCTCCACGCGGGAGAGCTTGGACAGCATCTCCAGCACGTGGACCGGGAGCCGGATGGTGCGGGCCGAGTCGGCGAAGCCGCGCTGGATGGCCTGCCTGATCCACCACATGGCGTAGGTCGAGAACTTGTAGCCCTTGGTGTAGTCGAACTTCTCCACGGCCCGGATCAGGCCGAGGTTGCCCTCCTGGACCACGTCCAGGAGCGCCATGCCGCGGTCGGTGTACTTCTTGGCCACCGACACGACGAGCCGCAGGTTGGCCTCCAGCATGTGCTCCTTGGCCTGCCTGCCGTCGTCGGCGATCCACTCCAGCTCGGAGCGCAGGTCCTCGGGAAGCGACGGGTCGTTCTCCAGCCGGTGCTCGGCGAAGAGCCCCGCCTCGATCCGCTTGGCCAGCTCGACCTCCTGGGCGGCGGTGAGCAGGGTGCGGCGGCCGATCGACTTGAGGTAGGTGTGGACCGAGTCGCCCATCACCGACGACTGGTCGTCCAGGTCGAGGGTCCCGCCGTCGTGGTCGCTCTCGGCCTCCTCGACGTCCGCCTGCAGGTCGGGTGCCGAAAGGCGGCTCTCGTCGGGCTCGTCCAGGGCCGGGTCCAGCGGCTCCTTGGGCACTTCGGAGTGCCCTTCGGCCGTTTCGGCCGTGGTCTTCGTGGGGGCTTTGCGCGCCGCTGCCCCGCTCTTGGCGCGGGATGCGGGCTTCGCCGCCTTCCCGGCTCTCGCCGTACGGCTCGGCGCCGACTTCTCGTCACCCCCGGCCAGGTCGACTCCCGCCTCGGCCAGCTCGCGCAGGATCGAACGGCCCCGGGCTGCGCTGATTCCCGCGACGCCGAAGGCGTGGCGCAGTTCGGAGAGGGAAAGGTGACCCTGGGCACGTCCTCGATCGAGGAGCTCGGCGAGAGTCGTCGGGGTCGCCCCACGCTCAGGTGAGGTCGCCACGGCGGTTCGGGGCATGAGGACACCTCCTCCATCACGGAGTCGTCGGTCGGCTGTCGGCAGGTGGGGCGGTCGCGGCCGCTCGGCGCACCGTTAGCAATAACGTTGTTCCGCCAAATTTGTTCCCGCGTGGTCACTGTTGGGCGAATAGCGGGTGGTCAGGGGGCCGTGCCGACGATGGAGGAGGTTCCGGGTAAAGAGGCGGGCGGGACTACTCGACGATCACCATGTCCGGCGCCGCGCCGGGGCCGTCCGCCCCGGGCGCTTGGGCGCCTTCGGTGCCGTCGGTCAAGGCGTCCTCCCCGGTGCCGGGGGCGACCGGCATGGGCATGGGCTCGACCTGCTCCATGCGCTCCTCGGTCCAGTAGTCCGCGACCTCCAGCGGACTCCCCTCGACGGCGTGGGTGACGACGTCGTCGGCCGCCCCCTGGTCCGGACCCTGATCGGGGGCGCGGTCGGGGGCGCGGTCGGGGGCGCGGTCAGGAGCGCCGCCCGCGCTGTCGCGGGCGGTTCCGCCGTCCTCGCGCATGTGCTCGGCCAGGCCCGCCGTGGCCGCGGCGGAGACGGACATGCCGCCGACGAGGACCGTGCCCACCACCGCGGCGGAGATCCACATCTTGCGGGTTACCTTCATCGATTCTCCTTGCCTGGGGAGACCCCGCCATCGGGCGGCGGAAGGGGGACACGGCTCCGGCGCGGGCCCCCGTCTCTCCCTCTCAGACGCGCGCGCACCGTGCGAGGTTCCGTAACAGTCGGGTCTCGGCTGATCATCGCGCGCCCTGCGGCAGGTGGCGCGGGGTACGGCGCAGCGCGGCGAGGTCGGTCTTGCCGTTGGGGAGCAGCGGCAGCGCCGCGGTCAGCACCAGCTCCCGCGGCAGCGCGTGCGAGGGGAGCTCGGCTCTCGCGTGATCGCGCAGGGCCGCCAGGGTGGGGCTCTCGCCCGCGGGCACCACGACCGCGACGACCCGCTCGCCCCATTCGGCGTCGGGGCGGCCCACGACGGCCACCTCGGCGACCGACGGGTGGCGCGCGAGCACCTCGCCCACCCGGGCGGCCACCACCTTCTCTCCGCCGGTGTTGATCACGTCGTCGGCCCTGCCCAGCACCCGCAGCCGCCCGTCCACCAGCTCGCCCAGGTCCGAGGTGCGGAACCAGCCGCCGCTGACGGGGGAGGCGTGCGCCCCCGGTGCCGCGCGGTAGCCGGAGAACAGGGTGGGACCCGACAGCATGATCCTTCCGTCGGCTCCGATCCGCAGCCCGACGCCGGAAAGGGGCAGCCCGTCGTAGACGCAGCCGCCCGACGTCTCGCTCATGCCGTACGTGGTGACGACCCGGGCCCCGCGGGTCCGCGCCGCGTCGAGCAGGCCGGGCGGGGCCGCCGCGCCGCCCAGCAGGATCGTGCGGAAGGCCGACAGGTCGGCGCCCAGGTCGAGGAGGCGGCGGAGCTGCGTCGGGACCAGCGACACGTGCGCGGCTCCGCTGCGGGCGACGCGGGCGGCGTCGAAACGCTCGTGGACGATCGGGTCGGTGCCCGCGCGCAGCGACCGCACCAGCACCTGGAGGCCGGAGACGTGCGAGGGCGGCAGGCAGCACAGCCAGCGCTCGCCCGGCCCCGCCCCGAGGCGGCGCAGCGAGGCGTCGGCGGAGGCGTGCAGCGCCGAGGCCCGCAGCTCCACGCCCTTGGGCGTGCCGGTGGAGCCGCTGGTGGCGATGACGACCGCCGTGCCGTCGCGGGCGCCCGCGCCGCCGGCGTGCCGGCGGACGCCGTCCTCGGTGGCCACGTGCGTCGGCCGCAGCGCCGCGAGCGTCTCGCGCAGGGCGGCCGCGGGAAGCGCGGGGGACAGGGGGAGCACGGCGGGGCCCTCGCCCGACAGGGCCTTCAGGACCGCCTCGGTGAGCCTCGGCCCCGGCGGCAGCACCACGGCGTGCAGTGCCTGCTCGACCCGGCCGCGGGACCCGCCACCCGCCGAAGGCCGATCCACGTGTTCGAATCCGGTCGCCACGGTCGTAAGGTTAGTGCGACAGGACGCACGCCGCCGTGCGGGGTCACCGGGCGTTTCGGTGAGCGGGTCGCCGCGGCGGGCACGACACGAGCGATGGGATGAGCGTGGACGCGGTCGATTGGAAGAGGTCCGGAGACTACGAGGACATCGTCTACGAGACCGGTGAGGGGATCGCGAAGATCACGATCAACCGTCCCGAGCGCCGCAACGCCTTCAGGCCGACGACGCTGTTCGAGCTGCGCGACGCCTTCGACCGGGCGCGCGACGACGGCGAGGTCGGCGTGATCATCTTCACCGGGGCCGGCACCGAGGCGTTCTGCTCCGGCGGCGACCAGAAGATCCGCGGCGACGACGGTTACATCGGTCCCGACGGCATCGGCCGCCTCAACGTCCTGGACCTGCAGGTGCAGATCCGCCGCCTGCCCAAGCCCGTCATCGCCATGGTGGCGGGTTACGCGGTCGGCGGCGGCCACGTGCTGCACGTCTGCTGCGACCTGACGATCGCCGCGGACAACGCCCGGTTCGGCCAGACCGGGCCCAAGGTCGGTTCCTTCGACGGCGGCTACGGGGCGTGGCTGCTCGCCGAGACCGTCGGCCTGAAGAAGGCCCGCGAGATCTGGTACCTCTGCCGGTTCTACGACGCGCAGGAGGCCCTCGGCATGGGCCTCGTCAACAAGGTCGTGCCGCTTGAGGAGCTCGAGGCCGAGACCATCCGCTGGTGCCGGGAGCTGCTCGACAAGTCGCCGCTGGCGCTGCGCATGCTCAAGGGCGCCATCAACGCGGTGAGCGACGGCGCGGCGGGCATGCAGCAGTTCGCCGGCGACGCCACGCTGCTCTACTACATGAGCGAGGAGGCCCAGGAGGGCAGGGACGCTTTCAAGGAGAAGCGCAAGCCCGACTTCTCGCGCTTCCCGCGCCGCCCCTGACCGGGAGGCTTCGTTGAACCCCGCCACGGCGCTGGCGACCGTGCTCGTCGACGAACTGGTGCGCTGCGGCCTCACCGAGGCGGTGCTCGCGCCGGGGTCGCGCTCGGCGCCCCTCGCCCTCGCCTTCCACGCCGACTCCAGAGTCAGGCTCCACGTGCGCGTGGACGAGCGCTCGGCCTCCTACCTGGCGCTCGGCCTCGCCCGCCGCTCCGAGCGCCCGGTGGCGCTGGTCTGCACCTCGGGCACCGCGGCGGCCAACCTGCATCCCGCGGTGGTCGAGGCCGACGAGTCGGGCGTGCCGCTGCTCGTCCTCACCGCCGACCGCCCGCCCGAGCTCCGCGGCACCGGCGCCAACCAGACGATCGACCAGATCAAGCTGTACGGCTCCGCCGTACGCCTGTTCGCCGAGGTCGGCGCGCCGGAGAACCGCCGCGGCCAGGTCGCCTACTGGCGGTCGCTGGCCTGCCGCGCCTACCAGCGCAGCCTCGGCCCCTCCGACGCGGGGCCGGTGCACCTCAACCTCGCCTTCCGCGAGCCGCTGATCCCCGGCGGAGGCGACGAGTGGTGCGAGCCGCTCGCCAGCGACGCGGGAGGGCCGTGGATCAGGGCCAGGACCGCGCCGCCGGCCGCGGCGCTGCACATCCCGCCGACCAGGCGCGGCGTGCTCGTCGTCGGCGACGGCGCGACCAACGTGCGGCGCTACGTCGCGGCCGCGGGCATGGCCGGGTGGCCGGTGCTCTCGGAGCCGATCGGCGGCGGACGCTACGGCGACCACGCCGTGTCGACCTACCACCATCTGCTGGGGCTGCCCGAGTTCGCCGAGAAGCACCGCCCCGAGGTGGTGGTCACCCTGGGGCGCCCGGGCCTGTCCAAGACGCTGCTCGACTGGCTCACCTACGCCGACGAGCACATCGTCGTCAGCCCGGGCCTGCACCGCTGGCCCGACCCGACCCGCTCGGCCACCCAGGTCGCGCAGGTGGTCGACATCCCGGTGGCGGCGGGGGACGACTCGTGGCTGCACACCTGGCGGCGGGCCGACGCGATCGCGCGCGCCGCCCTGGACGAGGTGCTCGACGGCTCGGGGCTCTCCGAGCCGCGGCTGGCCAGGGACCTGGCCGACGTGCTGCCCAACGGGTCGCTGATGTTCTGCGGGTCGTCCATGCCGGTGCGCGACCTCGACCAGACCATGCGCCCGAGGCGCGGCCTGCGCCTGATGGCCAACCGGGGCGCGTCCGGCATCGACGGGCTGGTCTCCACCGCCATGGGCGCGGCGCTCGCGCACAACGGGCCGTCCTACGCGCTGCTCGGCGACCTCGGCTTCCTGCACGACCAGAACGGCCTGGTGCTGGGGGCGCGCGAGCCCCGGCCGGACCTGTGCCTGGTGGTGGTCAACAACGACGGCGGGGGCATCTTCTCGCTGCTGCCGCAGGCGTCGCTGCGCGACTCCTTCGAGCGTGTCTTCGGCACCGCCCACGGGGTGGACTTCGCGCATGTCGCGGCGGCCACGGGCACGCCGTACACGCTCGTGACCGAGGCGGAGCACCTGTCGAGGGCGATCAGGGGCGAGGGGCTGCGTGTCGTGGAGGTGCGCACCGACCGCCGCGCCAACGCGGAGCTCCACCACGATCTGCGCGAGGCGGTCTACGCGGCGATGCGCGCCGAGTTACTCTGAAATCTACTTTGTAAAGGCGTCGGGTGGGTGACCATCGCGGCCTGGGACAATGCCTGCCATGGCCGAGCCGTACCTCACCCTCACCGCCCCCGTCGACTACGAGAGCGAGATCCGCAGATCGCGCTTCCTGTGCGCTCTCGCGCCCGCGGCCACCGTGGCCGCGGCCCGGGGGTTCGTGGAGGAGGTGTCCTCCAGGCACCGGGACGCGACCCACAACTGCTCGGCCTACGTCGTGGGCGGCGACCGCGCGGTGCGCCGCGCCGACGACGACGGTGAGCCCTCGGGCACGGCGGGGCCGCCGATGCTGGACGCCCTGCTCAAGCAGGGGCTCGGCGACGTCGTCACCGTCGTCACCCGCTACTTCGGCGGGGTGCTGCTCGGCGCGGGCGGGCTCGTCCGGGCGTACGGCGGAGCCGTGTCGCGCGCGGTGGCCGAGGCGGGGGAGCGCGGGCTGCTGATCCGCATGGTGCCCGCCCGGGTGGTGGCGGTCCGGATCGGGCACGCGCACGCCGGGCGGCTGGAGAACGATCTGCGGGCCTCGCCGTACACCGTCAGGGGGGTGTCCTACGGCGCCGAGGTGACGGTCGAGACGGGGGTGCGCGAGGCCGACCTGGAGCGCTTCGGGGAGTTCGTCGCCTCGCTGACGGCGGGGCGCGCGGTGGTGGAACCGGGGGAGACCGTGTACGTTCCCGAGGGATGAGGCTTCGCTGAGTCTCGGGAAATGTGGGATACCTCACATCAACGAAAGGTCATCCCCGTGCCTACGGAAAATCAAGCCTTCATACCCTGTCATGCATGACTGAAACCGAGATCGGCGGCATCGCGGGCTGGGCCGTGAGCCTGATGGAAACCATGGGTGAACCGGGCGCGGCTCTGGCCATCGCTCTGGAGAACCTGTTTCCCCCTCTCCCCAGTGAAGTGATCCTGCCGCTCGCCGGATTCACGGCCAGCCGAGGCCAGATGAGCCTCATCGGCGCGGTGGCGTGGACCACGATCGGTTCGGTCATCGGCGCCCTGGCGCTCTACGGCGTCGGCGCGCTGCTCGGCAGGGACCGCACCCTGGCCATCGCCGGCAAGCTGCCGTTCGTGAAGCTCAGCGACATCGAGAAGACCGAGGCGTGGTTCCAGCGCCACGGCAAGGCCACGGTGTTCTTCGGCCGCATGATCCCCATCTTCCGCAGCCTGATCTCCATCCCCGCCGGGGTGGAGCGCATGCCGATCCCGACGTTCTTACTCCTCACCGGCCTCGGCAGCCTCATCTGGAACACCGTGTTCGTCGTCGCGGGCTACACCCTGGGGGAGAACTGGGGACTGGTCGAGGAATACGCGGGGATCCTGTCCAAGGGCGTCCTCGTCGTGGTCATCCTCGCGATCGTGGTGTTCATCGTGGTGCGCGTGCGGGAGCGCCGCACCGGCAAGCACCGCATGGAGAGGTGACCCCCGCGTTCCGGCGGGTTCCCCGCGGTGCGCCCCCTCAGCGCCGGTCGTGCTCACGCGCGGCCGGCGCTGTGTGTTCGCGCTGGAACGTGGCGTACAGCCACCACAGGGACGGCACCAGCAGAAGGGCGCCCACCGCCAGAGCCCCGAGGCTGGCCGCCAGCACGCTGTCGGTGGCCGCCGCGTCGCGCAGAGTGACACCGGGGAGCAGCTCCGGATACTGGCCCACCCCCCACCCCCACAGCAGACCGGCGACGGCCAGGGCGGCCGTCAGCCGTACGGCGACGTAGGCGCGGCGCCACAGCAGCACCAGCGAGAGCAGCCCGGCCGCGACCGACAGCACCAGCAGCGGCAGAGCCCGCCCCGAGGTCAGCTCGGCGAACAGGCGCGGCGCGTCCCAGGCCAGGACGGCCAGGCCCGCCGCCGACAGGACCCCCACCACGATCCCGCACCCCAGCGCCCTGCGCCGGAAATCCTCGGCGAGCCGCTCGTCGCCCACGCGCTGGGCGTCACGGGTGAGGAAGACCGCCGCGAGGTAGGCGGCGGTGCCGACCGCCATCACCCCCGCGACGACCGAGGTGGGGTTGACCCAACTGGTGACCAGGTCGCCCTTGGCGATGCCCGCGGGCACGCGGCGGGACGCGATCGCGCCCGCCACCGTGCCGAGGAAGAACGGCGTGGCCACCGAGGAGAACGCGAAGGCCGCCCCGAACAGGCGGCGCTGCGGCAGCTCGGTGGAGACCTTGCGGAACGCGAACGCCGCGCCCCGGGCGATGATGCCCAGGGCGGCCAGGGTCAGCGGGATGTAGAGGGTCGAGGAGAGCGCGGCGAACACCGGCGGGATCCCGGTCCACATCAGCACGATCACGAAGATCAGCCAGACGTGGTTGGCCTCCCAGACCGGCCCGATGGAATGCTCGATGAGGTCGCGCCGCGGGCGGCCCCCCTCCGCGCGGCCCGCCAGCAGGTCCCAGACCCCGCCGCCGAAGTCCGCCCCGCCGAACAGGACATAGGCGGTCAGGCCCACCCACAGGACCCCGAGCATGATCTCTGGAAGCGGCATCGGTCACACGATCCTGAAGGAGGTGACGTCACGTTCCTGAGGCGCGACCGGGACCGGCTGGTCGGCGGCCAGCCGGCGCAGCACGTAGACCGTCGCGATGGTCAGCACCGTGTAGACGACCGTGACCAGCACGAAACCCCACACCAGGCCGGGCGCGGGGTTCACCGCCGCCGCGCTGCGCAGGACGCCGTAGACGACCCACGGCTGACGGCCCACCTCGGTCACGATCCACCCGGACTCCAGCGCCAGCACCGAGGCGACCCCCGAGACCGCCACGGCCCGCAGGAACCAGCGGGAGCGGGGCGGGTCGCGCCGCCGCCACCAGACCACGCCCAGCCAGATCGACAGGGCGAGCAGGGCGAAGCCGACCGCGACCATGACCTGGAACGCCCAGTGCACCACGTTGACCGGTGGGCGGTCCTGCGGAGGCACCGCGTCGAGCCCGATGACCTCGGCGTCCGGATCCCAGTGGGTCAGCAGCGACAGCGCCTTGGGGATCTCCAGCGCGTAGCGCAGCTCGCCTTTCAGCACGATGCCGCCCAGGTGCAGCGGAACCCCGCGCCCGGTCCGGAACAACCCCTCCATGGCGGCGAGCTTGACCGGCTGGCCGTCCGCCACGCTGTGCGCCGCCCAGTCGCCCACCCCGATCTGCACCGGGGTGACGGCGGCGGCGATCGCGAGCGGCACCAGCAGCCCGAGGCGGTGGTAGCGGTCGCGCCGCCCGCGCAGCATCGCCACGGCGTAGACGCTCGCCATGACGAACCCGGTGACCATGAACGCGGCGAGGATCATGTGCACCGTCAGGTGCGGCGTCGCGGGGTTGAACATCGCCGCCCACGGGTCGACGTCCACGATCCGGCCGCCGCTCACCTGGAAGCCGGTCGGCCGCTGCATCCAGGCGTTGGCGCTGACGACGAAGAATGCGCTGGCCACGCCGGCCACCACGATGGGGATGCCGGTCAGCATGTGGGCGCGCGGCGGCAACCGGTCCCAGGCGTACAGGTAGACCCCCACGAAGATCGCCTCGATGAAGAAGGCGATCCCCTCCAGGGAGAACGGCAGGCCGATGACCTCGCCGTAGACGCCCATCAGCCCCGGCCACAGCAGGCCCATCTCGAACGACAGGATGGTGCCCGACACCGCGCCGACCGCGAACAGCACGCCCATCGCCCTCGCCCAGCGGCGCGCCAGCAGCGCGTAGTGCAGGTCGCCGGTGCGGTGGCCGCGCCATTCGGCGAACAGCGTCATCGCGGGCATGCCCACGCCGAAGCACGCCACGATGATGTGCCAGCCGAGGGACAGCGCCATCTGCATGCGGGCGGCCAGAAAGTCGGGGCCGTCCGCGGCGGCCACCACGCCGGCGATCATCGCCACCCCCGGGATGCGTGTGAGAGACCCGGGGGGCTACCCTCCCGGCAGGGCCAGTCTCACGCCCGAGGGGTGGCCGTCGCACCGGCCGCGCACCAAGTGTCGTGGATCACTCGGCCAGTCCGTTAAAGATCGCGAAAAACGCGCGGCCCGGCCGTCAGCCCTCCAGGGCGTACTGCATGGCGCGCAGTTTCGCCTGGGCCTCGGCCAGTTCGGCGGACGGCTCGGAGTCACCCATGATGCCGCAGCCGGCGAACAGCCTCACCCGGTTGCCGTTGATCAGCCCGCAGCGCAGCGCGATGCCCCACTCGCCGTCGCCCCGGGAGTCGATCCAGCCGACCGGCCCGGCGTAGCCCGCGCGGTCCATGCCCTCCAGTTCGCGGATCACCTCCAGCGCCGTCGCGGTCGGGGTGCCGCCGACGGCGGCGGTGGGGTGCATGGCCTCGACCACGTCGAGCACCGAGGCGCCGTTGCCCAGCCGGCCCGTGACCCGGCTCGCGAGGTGCTGCACGTTGGGCAGCACCAGCAGCTCGGGGGCGTCCGGCACCCGCAGGTCCGCGCAGAGCGGCGTGAGGGCCTGCCGTACGGAGGAGACCGCGCAGGCGTGTTCGTGGCGGTCCTTGGCCGAGGCGAACAGCGCGGCCCCCCGGGCGAGGTCGTCGTCGGCGTCGCCGCCGCGGGCCGCGGTGCCGGCCAGGACCAGGGACTCGACGGCCTCACCGGTGCGCCGCACGAGCAGCTCCGGGGTCGCCCCGAGCAGCCCGCCGACGGAGAAGGTGTAGCACTCGGGGTAGCGCTGCGCCAGGCGGGCCAGCAGCGGACGCGCGTCGATCGGGTTCTCCGCCGTCACCATCAGGTCGCGGGCGAGCACCGCCTTCTCCAGGCGGCCCGACCGGATGGCCTGTACGGCACGGGCCACCGCGTGCTCCCACTCGGGCGCGCTGAGGCTGCCGTCCCCGTAGCGGACCCAGCCGGGTTCGACGGTCGGGACGGCCTCGCCCGTCGGAGCCGCGTCGACCGTGGTCATCCATGCGCGGCCGTCGCGGCGGGCGAGCACCACCTTCGGCACGATCAGCACCGACCCCGGCTCGTCGGGGTCGAAGGTGAACGAGCCGAACGCGACCGGGCCGCTTCCCGGCACTCGCAGGTCGTCGTCGACGTCGGCGTCTCCCAGCACCTCCGCCAGCCACTTCTTGGCCCAGGTGAACCGGTCCGGCCCCGGCGGCACCGCCGTACTCGCCGCCACGCCCCATCCCACGAGGCCCTCGCCGTGCCTGATCCAGGCGGAGGGCGCGGCGTCGGGCAGGGCGGCGACGAGATCGCCGGGATCACCGACGGAAAGGGTGCGCACTGCCGGCGGACGCGTCAATCCAATCGCGACACTCACCCAAGACACTCTATGTGGCGGCCTTCCAAGTTCGACTGCACCCCTAGGGAAGACAGATCCATGGCCAAGTGAAGGACCCCTCCTCCGAGCTTCCTTCCCACCGGTCCCGGATCGATACAACAAGCGAATTTCATCACAGCCGCCCCTTGTCAAGTGGTGATAATGATTCGGTCCACGAAAGACAGGACTTGCCAGGAGGTCATAGGCGGATGCCTTAAAGGATCTCTACGTTGGGATCGCTCCCGATGATCCCGGAGGTCCAGATGCGCCGACTTCTGCCGCGTTTCCTGCCACCGGTGGCGTCCGCGGCCGCCCTGACGCTCGTGACGGCCTTCCCGGCGCACGCGGTCGCGCGTCCGGCCGCCGAACCGCTGCCCGGGGTGATGGCGGCGCTGGGCGACTCGATCAGCACCGGGTTCAACGCCTGCGGGTGGTATGTGTCCTGTACGGACCGGTCCTGGTCGGCCGGGCACGAGGCGTCGGTGCGCAGCCATTACCGCAGGCTGAGCGCGCTCGACGGGCGCTTGAAGGGCAACAACGTCAACCTCGCGGTGCCGGGCGCCACAAGCCGCGACCTCCCCGGCCAGGCCAAGGAGGCCGTGAAGGCCAAGGCCGACTACGTGACGATCCTGGTCGGCGCGCAGGACGCCTGCGTCCGCACCGAGGCCCAGATGACCCCGGTGGCGACCTACCGCGCCAGGATCGACGCCGCGCTCGCAGACCTCAAGGCGGGGCTGCCGAACGCGCGGGTCCTGATCGCCGGCATCCCCGACCTGAAGCGGCTGTGGCGGGTGGGGAAGGACAGCCCCGTCGCGCGCACCTTCTGGACGCTCGGCCGCGTCTGCCAGGCGATGCTGGCCAACCCGCAGTCCACCGCCGAGGCCGACGCCGAGCGCCGCGACCGGGTGCGGGCCCGGGTGAAGGCGTTCAACGCCGAGCTCGGGAAGGCGTGCGCCGCGTACGGCCCCGCCTGCCGCACCGACGGGGGAGCGGTGTTCGCCTACCCCTTCACGCTCCAGCATGTGAGCAAGTGGGACTACTTCCACCCCAACGCCGAGGGGCAGCGGGTCCTCGCCGAGCTGACCTTCAAGGCCGGCTTCGAGTGGGGCCCGCTGCCCTGACGTCCCCGCGCGCAGCCGTACGGCGCGGTCCGCGGGGCTTCTAGCGAGGGGCGACCAGTTCGTCGAACAGGGCGTCCCATTGCGCGCCGACGGCGTCGAGGTCGTAGGTCTCCGCGGTGCGTACGGCGTTCGCCGCGAGGTGCCTGCGGTACGGCTCGTCCTCGATGACCCGGATGATGGCGTTGGCCAGGTTCTCGACCGTTCGGGGTTTGACCAGCAGGCCGTCATGCTCGTGCGTGATCATCTCCTTGGGGCCGTGGGGGCTGTTGAAGCTCACCACGGCGAGCCCCTTGCCCCATGCCTCCAGCAGTGTCATCGGGAAGCCCTCGTGGCGGGAGCTCATCACGAAGATGGACGCCTTAGCCAGTTCCGATCCGACGTCGTCGGTGGAGCCGGGCAGGGTGGCGGTGGCGCCGATGCCGAGGGACTCGATCTGCTCTTGGAGGTTCTCCTGCTGGGGGCCCGCGCCGTAGATGCGGAGGTTCCAGTCCGGATGCACCTCGGTGACGAGCTTCCAGGCGTCGAGCAGGCGGTGGAAGCCCTTGATCTTCGTCATGCGGCCCACTGTGATCACGGTCTTGGCCGACAGGTCGGCCCGGTCGCCGTCCATGGGGGGGACAGCGTTGGGGATGCGCGTGAGTCTGCGTGGCTTCTTGCGGAGCAGCGCGCGGTAGTCGCGCAGGTCGGCCTTGGTGAGGGCGACCAGCGCGTCGAGCTTCGGATAGCGGCGCTTGATCATGGCCTGGATCGTCTCGGCGTGGCCCTGGAGGGCCACGTGCTCCTGCCCGATGGTGATGACCCCGGGCGGGGTGAGGGCCGCGGCGGCGAGGTTCAGCCCGGGCCGCGTGGCGATCAGGACTCCCGTGCGCAGCGAGCGCAGGTAGCGCGCCAGTTTCAGGTCGGTGTACAGCGTGAACCGGTGGTAGGCGGCCTCCTCCTTGGGGATCAACCGGCTCGGCCGCGCCAGGAGCCTGCGGAGCCCCGTCGGCGGCTCGCGCCGGTCGTCCAGAAATGAGATCCGCACACCGGGCGGGACCGGGAAGAACGACTCCTCGGCCTCGCGCAGCACGCTGACGATCTCGACATCATGATCTTTAGCCAGATATCCGGCCAAGTTGTAGACGGTTCTAATCGTGCCGCCCATCCCATATGCATGTAGAAGCAGGATTTTGACCTGCTCTGCGGATGGCGGGGGAGCTGTACGCTCCCGCCGCCTGTTCACCGCCGCCAGCGCGTTCACCGCGAGTGAGGCGACGGCTTTCCTCCCCTTTCCCTGCAATCCCCGCAACAGAAGATGCTCCACTTCCCGTTGACGACCGCACACCTTCCCCGTGGTGTGGAAGGTGGCGCTGACCTGTGTCACGCCGCTTCCGGCGTGACACAGACGGGAGGCCGCCTAAGTCGCGTTCTCTGCAATGGAGAGCGCTCAGTCCCCGTGGGCGTGCTCTTATTCCCGCGACTCCTTAGACGACTGTGGGCATGCACATGGTTGCCTCAAATATCCAGAAATGCTGCTGGTGATCAGCCGATAACTCTTTGACTTGGCTATTTCGGACATTGAGGCCCTATTGTGCGCCGACGTTGTGCGCTGACGCTGTGCGGCGAAGGGGCGCACGCGGCCTGGAGTGCGGGGCTGCGGGTGTCACCGGTTCTTGTGGACCGAGTCGTCGGGCGCGCCGGCGCCGTTCCAGTCCAGGAGCTGGACGATGACGCCGTTGGGGTCGCGGACCTGGAAGGCGCGCTCACCCCACGCGTCCTCGGTGAGGGGCATCGTGATCGTGACGCCCTCGGACTGCAGGCGCGCCAGTTCGCCTTCGAGGTCGTCGACGGTGAAGGCGAGGATCACGCCGCCGGCGTGGTCCTCGCGCTGGTCGGCGGGAAGCGTCGGGAGGCCGCGGCGCAGGAAGATCACGTTCATGGCGATGTCGTCCCTGGTCAACGAGGCGAAGCCGTTGGCGGCCATCTCCTCGTGGAAGCCGAAGTGCCGGACCAGGAAGGCGCTGGAGGCGGGGACGTCGGTGACGTTCAGGGAGACGGCGGGCGCGGTGATGCGCAAGGGAACTCCTCGTGGTCGAAATCTACGTACGTCGTACATTGTACATCGTACGACGTTTTTGTGCGGCAGGATGTTCCCGTGTCCAACGAACGCACCGGAGCCGGAGACCCGGCGCGCACCCTCGCGCTGCTGTGGCGCGACCCCTCGGCCGTGCCCCGGCGCGGCCCCCGCCAGGGGCTGACCGTCGATGCCGTCGTCGAGGCGGCCACCCGGGTCGCCGACGCCGAAGGGCTCGACGCCGTGACGATGCGCAGGCTCGCCCAGGACCTCGGCGTCGCCCCCATGACGCTCTACACCTACGTGCCGGGCAAGGCCGAGCTCCTCGACCTCATGCTGGACGCCGCCTACGCGGCCATGCCGAGGTCCGACACCGCCGGACGGCCCTGGCGGGCGCGAGTGGCCGCCGTGGCGGAGGAGAACCGTGCGCTGTTCGAACGGCACCCCTGGCTCGTCTCGGTGTCCACCGGGCGGCCGCCGCTCGGGCCGGGCGTGATGGCGAAATACGAGCACGAGCTGTCCGCCCTGGAGGGCCTCGGCCTCGACGACGTGCGGATGGACGCCGCCCTGAGCTTCGTGCTGGGCTTCGTGCAGGCCAACGCCCGCGCCGCCGCCGAGGCCCGTGCGGTACGCCGCGACTCGGCCATGGACGACGCGGAGTGGTGGCGGCTCAACGCGCCGCTGATCGCGCGGGCGCTCGACGAGAAGGCCTATCCGCTCGCCGCCCGCGTGGGCGCCGCCGCCGGCGCGGCGCAGGGCGGCGCCTACGAGCCCGGGCACGCCTACACCTTCGGCCTCGAACGCGTCCTGGACGGCCTGGCCACCCTCGTCGACCGCCCCCGCTGACGGGGTCTACAGCGCGGTGCCGTGCGCGCCGGGCGGATGGGGGCGGGCGGCGGGGTCGGGGGTGTGCGCCGGGTGCTCGGCCAGGAGGTCCAGCGCGATGTCGACGGCCGTCTCCAGCTGGGTGTCCACGCCGCCCGCGTAGTCCTGAGGGGTGATGTCCACCTCCACATCGGGGTCCGTGCCGTAGTTCTCCAGCCGCCATCCCACATCCTCGAAGGCGAAGGAGAACTCCGGCTGCGTCGTCACGGTCCCGTCGGCGAGCTGGTGCCGCGGCCACATCCCGATCACCCCGCCCCACGTGCGTTTACCGACCAGCGGGCCCAGGCCCAGCAGCTTGAAGGTGTGGCTGAAGATGTCGCCGTCCGACCCCGCCCACTCATTGGTGATCGCTACGAGCGGCCCCCGGGGCGACTCGGGAGGGTACGGCTCGGGCACGCCCCACCGGGGATGGTCGTAGCCGAGCCGGCGCCGGGACAGCTTCTGCAGCAGCAGCGCCGACATGTTGCCGCCCCGGTTGTAGCGCACGTCCACGATGAGGGCCTCGCGGTCGTATTCCGTGAGGAAGCCCCGATGGAACTCCGCGTACCCGTCGGGGCCCATGTCCGGGACGTGGATGTAGCCGATGCGGTCGCCGCTCCGCTCCCGGCACCGCGCCCGGTTGGCCTCCACCCAGTCGCGGTAGCGGGCCGGCTGCTCGTCGCCGAGGGCGCGGACGGTCACCGTACGCGTCTCGTCGCCGCGCGCCACGGTGAGCAGGACCTCCTCGCCCGCCAGGTTGACCAGCCGCTCGTCGGGGGAGACCTCGGCTCCGACCGGCCTGCCGTCCACCGACAGGACGGCGTCGCCGGGCCGTACGTCCACGCCGGGGCGGGTGAACGGCGACGTCGCCTCCGGGTCCCACCGGTCGCCTTCGACGATGCGGTGGATGACGTGCAGCCCGTCGGCGAAACGCCAGTCCACGCCGAGTTTGCCCTGGTGGTAGTGGGGGCGCGGGCGGTACTCCCCGCCGCTTTCGTAGGCGTGGGAGGTGCCGAGCTCGCCGAGCAGCTCCCACAGCAGATCCGACAGCTCCCCGCGCGTCGCCACCCGGTCGACGAGCGGCAGGTAGCGCTCGTAGACGCCGTCCCAGTCGATCCCCGCCATGTCCTCGGCCCAGAAGTGCTCCCGCTGCAGCCGCCACGCCTCGCGGAACATCTGCCGCCACTCGGCCGCGGGGAACACCGACACCCGGACCCTGCCCAGGTCGATCCAGCCTCCCGCGCGGGTCGCCGACTCGTCGTCGCCGGGAGGCTCGGAGGCGCGCACCACCCGCAGTCCGCGTTCGGCGCGGTAGAGCAGCGTCGCACCGTCGGGGCCCACGCTGAACTCGTTCACCCCGGTGGCGAACACCTCGCTCTTCTGCTCCTTGAAGTCGTACTGGTGGAGCGTGCCGGAGGTCTGCTCGCCGTCGCCGTCCTCGCCGCGCGCCCCCTCCACCGGGAGCGAGGAGAACAGCGCCCGGTTCCGGATGCCCACGATGCGCGTGTACTTCGCCTCCGGGACGGGGAACGCCGCCACCCGGTCGGCGAGGCCCTCCACGTCGATCACGACCTCGGGGGGAGCGTCCTCCTCGTCGCCGTCGCCCTCCTCGGCATGGTCGTCCTCGTCGTCGTCCTTGGCCGTCACGGGCCGCGGCTCGGGCACGAACGGCGAGCCGGTCCCGGTGCGCAGCGCCACCGCGTACGGCCGGGAGCCCAGCGGGAAGCCCATGTCGAACTGGAGCGAGTCGTAGACGGGGTTGAAGACCCGCTGCCCGAGGAAGTACAGATAGCGCCCCCGCGGGTCGAAACTCGGGCTGTAGTCCCGCAGCAGCGGCCGGGTCGCCGCGGCCACCTCGCCGGTCTCCACGTGGAACAGGTGGATCGCGGCCGAGTGCGCGGAAACGGGGCGTGAATACGCGAGCCAGCGGCCGTCCGCCGACCACGCCGGGTCCTCGATGCGGCCGAACGGGCTCGACTCCACGACCTGCGCGACGGCGGGGAAGGAGGTGAGGTCCACCACGATGAGCTCGTTGCGGTGGTTGGTGACCGCGACCCGGTCGTGGCGCGGGCAGGCGGTCAACGTGACCGCCCGGCCGGTGTCGAGGTGGTCGAGCCGTATCTCGCCCGTCACCGGGTCGGGCGGCGACTGGCTCGGGCGGCGCCGGGCGCCGCGCCCGCGGGGCCTCGGCCGTAGGGGGGCCTCCGGCGCGTCGGGGTCGCCGGGGAGCAGGACGAGCACCTCCCGGTCGCCGTCGTCGCTGGCCGCCGCGACCAGGTGCCGGCGGCTCGGGAGCCACGTCAGCAGCCGGTAGCGCACCCCGTCGGGCGTTCCGTGCGCCCGTACCGGCCCCTCCCAGCAGGCCATCGAGAACGCCTTCCCCCGCGTGGTGATCGCCAGGCCGCTGCCGTCGGGGTTGAGCGCGGCGCTGTCGAGGAACTCCTCGGCGTCGACGAACCGCCGGTTGCGCTGCGTGCGGGAGCTGCGCAGCCGTACATCGATCCGCCGCGACCCGCCCTCGGCGGGGTCCAGCAGGTGGAGGTCGCCGCCGGCGTGGTAGACGAGCCTGCGCCCGTCGCTCGACAGGTTGCGCGCGTAGTAGTCCTCGTGGTCGGTGTGGCGGCGCAGATCCCCGCCGCCCGGCGTGCACGAGTAGACGTTGCCCGTCCCTTCGTGGTCGGACAGGAAGTAGACGCGCCTCCCCACGACGCACGGCGCGGCGAGGTTGCCGGGAATCGCCAGCAGCCGCCGGAACTCCCCGTCCGGGCCGCCGACCCACAGGTCGCCCACCGTCCCTCCCCGGTAGCGCTTCCAGCGCGCCGGGTCGGCCGTGTTGCGCCCGATCACGACCAGGCCGCCGGGTCCGTAGGAGATCGAGTTGGCGGGGCCGTACGGCAGGCGCTCGGGGAAGCCCCGGGGCTTGACCCGGTGGAGCCACCGCCGGCCCTCGAACGGCTGGCCGGCGTCGCCCGCGTACACGATGTGGCCGGCGGGGTCCCAGCCGGTGACCGTGCAGCGGGCGCCGTGGAAGGTGACCCGCCGCGCGGCGCCGCCGTCGGCGGGCATCACGTAGACCTCCTCCGGGCCCTCCTCGCGCCCCACGAACGCGAGCCTCTCTCCCCGGGGCGAGAACCGCGGATAGGCGGCCTCGGCCACCCCCGCCGTCAGGCGGAACGCCCGGCCGCCGTCTGCGGGCACCATCCACAGGTCGTCTTCGGCGGCGAAGACCACCACGTCCTTGAATATCGTCGGGAATCGCAGGTAGGCGGGCATCGATCCTCATAGGCCGCAAGGCCGTGCAGTCCTGGGTATGGAGGGCGGCGGGACGAACAGACCGGGCACCCGCGCCGCATGCGCGGATGCCCGGTTCGCGAGCAGGTCGGCTCGGGGCCGCCCGCGTCAGCGCGGCCGGGCCGCCCGCTGCGGCGCCCTCGCCTCCCGCCGACTGCGGCGGCAGGGCTCGCGCCCGCCGCTCACCGGCGTGCCGCCGCCGTGTCCGACGTCCTGCTCAGCGGTGTGGAGCAGGGTCACTGCTGCTGCTCCATGGAGGAGTCCTCGCGTTTGGCTTCGCGCTTGGCCTGCTTGTTCTCGCGGCTGGCCTTCATCGCGGCCTTCTTGCTCTTGCCGGTGGCCTTGGTGGGTTTCTTCTGGTTCTCCGTGTTCATGGTTCCCCCAACGTTGAACGGTGGATGCATACCATTTGTGCATCACGGCGGGTAATACCCATTACGGAGGGTTATGCGGCTAAACTTAGAGTAAGGGGAGGGTTATGTGTTGCTTCGTTCCGTGAGTCGAACGTTGCGTTTCGTGTCCGCGTGGCGGCGCCGTTCGGTCGAACGCGTGTTCCCTTTGTGTGCGAAGGAAAAGTGAGAGTAATTCACCGGTCTAGAAACGGCTAATGATCTTGACGTTGGGGCAGAAAGTCGGCAACCACTTTGCGTTCTGGGAGGTGCGGCATGGCCTGGTCACAGGACGAGGAGCGGGTGCTGGCCCAGATAGAGCACCACCTGGGCGATGAGGATCCGCGGCTCGCAGCTCGGCTCGAATCCTTCAACGAGCGTGTCCAGCGTCAAGAGAACGGCAGACGTCGCCGTGAGGCCAAGGAGGAGCGCAGAAAGAGCGGGCGCCGCGGGCCGCAGAGGTCGACGATCATCATCGCGATCAGCTGGCTGCTCATCACCGTCCTGCTCGTGACCCTCCTCGTCATGATCCTGCGCAACCCGGCCGCCCTGCCGATCTGATCCCCCCACCCGCGGACACCCGCGGACCGCCCCTCCCCGGGGCGGCCCGGGGCCGGCCGACCGGTCGGCGTCAGAGGCCGCGCAGGAAGTCCGCGGCGACCGGAGCGGCGACCTTCCCGCCCGCCTCGCCGCCCTCCACGAGCACGGAGAAGGCCAGATCGCCGCGGAAACCGATGAACCACGCGTGCGTCGCCGTCTTCCCCTCGGGGGTGTCGTATTCCGCCGTGCCGGTCTTGCCGCGCGTGCCCGACGGCAGGCCGGCCGACTTGGCGGTGCCCTTGGTCACCACCGCCTTCATCATGTCGCGCAGGCTCGCGGCGACCCCGTCCGGCAGGGCCTTCGGCCGTGTCTTCTGCTTGATCGACGCAACCAGGGTGGGCGGACGCCAGGAGCCGTCGGCGATGGCCGCCGCCACCGTGGCCATCATGAGCGGACTGGCAGTGATCTTGCCCTGGCCGAACGACTCGGCAGCGAGCTCCGTCTCGCTCCGCGCCTTCGGGAAACTCGCCTTGGCGGCGGGCACCCCGATGTTCAGCGGCTCGTTGAACCCGAACCACTCGGCCGTGTCGACCAGCTTGTCCGCCCCCAGCCGCTCGGCCGTCATGGGTGCGATCGTCGTGTTGCAGGAGTAGGCGAAGGCGTCGGAGAAGCTCAGCGAGCCGTGGTCGGCGTATTCCGAGTTGCGGAACCGCATGCCGCCGAGCGTTGCGAACCGCGGGCATTCGACCCGGTCGCCGGGGGACACCCCCTCGGCCAGCAGGCCGGCCGCCGTGACGCTCTTGAACGTCGAACCCGGCGGATACGCGCCGTTCAGGGCCCGGTTGAACCCGCCCAGGTTGTTCACCACCGCCAGGACCTCCCCGGTGGACGGGCGGACCGCCACCAGGGACGCGGTCTTCTTCAGGTCCCGCACCGCGTCCGCGGCGGCCCGCTGCACCCTGAGGTCCAGCGTCGTCTCCACGGGTCTGCCCTTCTCGCCCTCCGCCTTGTGCAGTGTCCTCACCGGCTTGCCGTCGGCGCCCACCAGGCGGATCTCGGTGGCGGGGGTGCCGGCCAACTGGGTCTGGAAGGTCTCCTGCAGCCCGCCCCGGCCCACCGCGTCGCCCGCCTTGTAGGCCGAGCCGAGTCTCTTCACGTCCTTGTCGGTGGCCTTGTCCAGAAAGCCCACCAGCTGCTGCACCGACCCGCCCGCATCGCCGCCGTCCACCCGGTCGCCCGACGCCGCGGTGATCGCGGCACGCGCCGGCCACACCGGCTTCAGCGCCAGGCCGCGGCCGTCGGCCAGATCGGGATGCGCCGCGGCGGGCGTCCAGGCCACCTTCCAGTGGCGGTCGCGCACCACGAGGTCCACGCCGCCCCGGTAGCTCCAGTCGCCCGCGTTCTTGAGCTTCAGCGTCGCGGTGAACGTCACCCGGGCGCGGTCTCCGTCGGGCTCCTTCGCGGGGTCGAGCTTCACCGACACCGACTCCACGCCGAGCGCCCGGTTCATCGTCTGGTAGGTCGTGGTGAAGGCGGCCTGGCGGGTCGCGAGCTCCGTGCCCATCGCGTTCAGATCGCCTTGCTCCCAGGCCCGGGTGAAGCGCTCGGCCACGCCTTCCGGCGTGCCCCGAGTGTGGAGCAGGTAGTAGGCGCCTCCCGCCACTCCTGCGGTCACGACGAGAGCCGTGACGGAGACGATCGCGATCGAACGGCGGCTAGGCACGTGTACCCCCCGGTGACTCGTCGACCTTACGGCTGGACAGCCTAGCGTTCAGCAAAACCGGAATTGTCACCTTTCGTCGGGATCTGCTGCGCTCGCTCTTGGTGAAGACGCAACAGATTTGAAACGCCCGTGGCGGACCGGTGGTTCTTCGACCTGCGATCCGGGGGGCGTCGTCCGCGAGGCCGGCAGTCCCGGCGCGCGGACGAACGGCGGCAGCCCCGACGGCCGGCACCTGAAGGGCCGGGCGGGGCGAGGACGTCGGCGGATCGCCAGGTCAGAACGGGTGCGGTGGGTGACGCCCGCGGCAATGCGCCGCTCCCGCCCGACGTAGCATGCGCATGTGACCAGCAGACCCGCATCGGAGCAGCACCTGCGCGACCTCGCCCGGCTGCGCCGCGTCCGCGACCGGATCGACCGCGACTACGCGCAGCCGCTGGACGTCGAGGCGCTCGCCCGCGGCGTGCACATGTCGGCCGGGCACCTCAGCCGCGAGTTCCGGCGCGCGTACGGCGAATCGCCGTACGCCTATCTGATGACCCGGCGCATCGAGCGCGCGATGGCCCTGCTGCGTCGCGGCGACCTCAGCGTCACCGACGTTTGCTTCGCGGTCGGCTGCTCGTCGCTGGGCACTTTCAGCACCCGCTTCACCGAGCTGGTCGGCGTGCCGCCCAGCGTCTACCGGCGCCACGCGGCGCGCGCGGCGGAGGGGGTCGCGACGGAGGGGATGCCGTCGTGCGTGGTCAAGCAGGTGACCAGACCGGTCAGGAATCGAGAAGTGCCGATTACCGAGGCGCAACTAACGTGACCGCCATGGACATCACCATTCATCAGACATTCCTCCCTCACGATGATCCGGAGGCATCCCTCGCCTTCTATCGCGACATCCTCGGCTTCGAGGTGCGCAACGACGTCGGATACGGCGGGATGCGCTGGATCACGGTCGGCCCCGCCGGACGGTCCGGCGCGGCCATCGTGCTGCATCCGCCGGCCGCCGACCCCGGCATCACCGACGACGAGCGCCGCCTCATCGCCGAGATGATGGCCAAGGGCACCTACGCCAGTATCATCCTGGCCACCGCCGACCTCGACGGCGCCTTCGAGCGCCTGCAGGCCGCCGGCGCCGAGGTCGTCCAGGAGCCGGTGGAGCAGCCGTACGGCGTGCGCGACTGCGCCTTCCGCGACCCCGCGGGCAACATGGTCCGCATCCAGGAGGTGCGCTGAGCCGTCCGGCGACCGCCGCGCCCCCCTGGGGCGCGGAAGATGCCGCGCCGCGACGCCGGCCGAGTGAGCGCCGGGGCCGGCCCGTCCGCGGGGGCACGGAGCCGCGGGCCAGGGGAGCGGCCAGGGGAGCAGGGGAGCGCGGGGGCATAGGGCGGCGCGGGGGAGAGGGCGGCGCCGCCGGCCGTCAGTCGCGGGGGCGCGGTCGGGGAGCCTGCTGCTCCAGGCGTTCGACGCGCTGGAGGAGGGGCTGGAGTTCCGCCCGGACCGCCGCGGCGACCGTCGTGGCGATCAGCGACGCGGCGTCGGCGGCCACCCCCGGCCCCGCTGCGCCCGGCCCGCCCGCCGCGCCTGGCCCGTCCGTCGTGCCCGCGCCGGCCGTTTCTGTCTGAGGCCCTGCCGGGGGTCGGGCGCCGTGCCGTACGGCCTGGGCCCGGAGGTGGACGTATCCCGCGAGAGCGGCGGTCACGGCCCGCCGGGTCGGCTTCGGCTCGGCGCCCGCGGTGCGGAGCAGCCGTCCGCCGCGGCCGTCGGGCTCGCTCACAAGCCCCAGGAGCAGGTGCTCGCATCCGACGTAGTTGTGCCCCAGCGCGACCGCCTCGGTGGCGGTCAGCTCCAGCACGTGGGCGGCGTGAGCGCCGAACCGCGACGCCGCAGGGCCCTCCGCGGCGGCCTCGCCCCCGCCCGCGGAGCCGGCGGAGCCGGTGGGGTCTGCGGAGCCTATGGGGCCGGTGGAGCCCGTGGTGGATGCGGCGTCGGGCCCGGCCGGAGGGCTTGGAGGGGCCGGGCGATCGGACGCGCCGGCGAGCAGGCGCTCCAGATGGCCGGGGTCGATCTCCATGGCCCGCAGGACGTGCAGCGCCAGGCTGGTTCCCTCGGAGAGCAGGCCGCCGAGCAGGTCCTCGGTGCCGACCTCGGGTGCCCCCCGGCGTCGCGCCCGCTCCACGGCCAGCCGGATCGCGGTGCGGGTGCGCTCGGTGAAGTGGGAGAGCCGGGTGAGGGACTCCTCCGAGGAAAGGTCGCCCAGAGAGGTCGCCCTGATCGCGGCGACCCGCTGCACGGCCTGCTCCAGGGCGCGCTGGCATATCGCCGAGACGGGCACGCCCGTCTCCTTGACGCTCTCGGCGAGATCGTCGGGCAGGTAGATGTTGATCTTCGGCATCACGGGCCTCCGGTTCAACACGGACAGGTCTATAACCCGTTTATAACCCCATCTGGTCGGAGGTGTAAAGACCTGGCGGGAGGTGGAGGCCGGGACGTGGAGAAACGAAAGACCCTGCCCGGTGATCACCGGACAGGGTCCAACGCGTAGGGCCGATGTGGCGGTCGCCTCCTCGGCGAGAGGCACAACACGGCTCCAGCCGAACGGTATTCCGTGAAGGCGGTAATTTGCGGCCCGGGGGACACAGACCACATCGGCCACTTGACTCTAACGGACTCTCGGGGGTCCTTATTCCATGGGGAGCCCCGCAATCGTCAAACCTCTGTCAGGGGTCGGTCAGCCGAGCCGTCCCTCACGGCTCCGGCCGAGGCCGGTGAGCGGCGTGAAAGGGCTCTGAGCAGCATAGATGCCCGTGCTGGAGGCTGCTGCCCACCTCCGCGCGATCCGGCGAAACTTCTCTCCCCCGCCTTCAAGTCCCTTCCCCGCCGGCGGGAACCCGGGCGAGTCGTACGGCGCCGGCCTCGATTCCACGCGCCTGCGGGCGCCCACGGGCCGCCCCGGACCGTGGCGCGGATGCGGTCCGGGGCGGCCGGTTCGCGGAGCCCTGGCCGAGGCCGTGGGGTCCCGTGCCGGCGGGCCTCGCCGGGAGGGGGCGGGCGCCGGGCCGCTCGGTGCCCGCCGCGCCGGTTCCACGCCGGTTCCACGCCGGTTCCACGCCGGTTCCGCTCCGCCCCCGCGGGGTGCGGAATCCGTGGAGTGGCGAGGCATGGAGGCGCTGCCCTACCGAAGGCCGGGCTAGAGGGAGGCGGGCGCGTCCGCCGCGGGGGAGGGGGCCGCCTCGTATTCGTAGGGGGCGGGGAGAATTCCGTTCTCGTTCATGGTGGTTCTTCTTTCTGAGTCGAATGTTCATCGGGGGGGCGGCCCCGGAGGGCCGATATGGCGACGCCCTGGAAGAGGGTTCCGTCCTCTCCGGGCAGAGCGTCGGCGGTTACCGTGGTCGGGTGTCCGCCGGTGGCGCGGAGTCGAGGTGTACGCGCGCCTCCCGATGGGGTGTTGACCGTCGGCATGATGAGCATTTTTCGTCGTATTTCATAACCCTAAGGGCGGGAAATCCGACCTTGAGAGGGGGGTTTTCCTCCGGGGTCCCCGGCGGCGACGCGAAACGCTCGATGACGACGCTGGCATTCGCGCCCAGCGGGTGGCAAGGTGATCCTCCGGGGTGGGATGCTGGGACACCCCGACCCAGTGTGAACTGTGTCTTTGCCGCTCCTGTGGGATGTCTGTGGGATGCCTGCGGGGCGGCGTCCCCGCCGTCGGCGCGCTGTGTCGGGCCCGCTCCTTTACGCGGAGGGCACGATGGCGCAGTCTGAGGCGGTCGAACAGTTCGCGGCGCGGCTCCGCATGCTGAAAGAGCGCTCGGGAATGAGTTTCGAGGCGTTGGCCGGGCGGACGGGAATAAGCGGCTCCAGCCTTCACCGATATTGTTCGGGAATAAAGCTTCCCGTCGGATTCGGCGCTGTCCATTCATTCGCCAAGGCGTGCGGCGCGACAGCCGAGGAATTGCGGGATCTGCATAGGCTGTGGGCTCTCGCCGACGCCGACCGCTCCCTGCCGCCTCGGAATGCGGGCGACGATGCCGGCCCTCCTGGTCCGGTCGCTCCGCCGACCGGGGACAAGACGGCTGTCCGGAGGCCGCTGGCGCGGCAGGGAGCCCGGACGTGGGTGCCGGCGGCGTCCGGTGCCGTGCTGCTCGGCGTGGCGGCCTTCGTCGGAGTCCTGCGCTGGGGCGGTCACGACCCCATGCCGGCGCCCCCGGGCACGGCCCCCGGCGCGACCCCCACGACCTCGCCGATCAGGGTGTTCAACACGGAATACGGCTGCCGGCACGGCGCCGGGCGGCTCCCGGCGTGCAGCCTGGGGCTGGCGCGTGATCCGCGGCTGAGATACGACGTCGCCAATGTGGTCGAGCACCGCGTGTGGCACGGCGACCTCCTGCGGACGGACTGCGTCTTCTACGGCGGGTGGCGCGTGCTCGACGAGGCGGGTGTCAGCAGCACGAGGTGGTACCGCGTGCGCCTGCCCGGCGCCGGGGGCGGTGTCGCGTGGCTTCCCGGCGTGCGCACGAAGGACACCATGAAGCTGCCGGCCTGCCGCTGATCTCCCTCACGCGCCCGGACGCCCGGTGCCGACCCCCGGATCGGCGCCGGCGTGGGGGGACACATCGGCGCACCGCGAGAGGAGGAACTCACGCTCAGCGTCGGTGCCGACGAGGTCGAGAGCCTTGCCGTACCACCGGACCGCCTCCTCGTGTCGCTGTCGACGGTCAAGACGCATCTGGGCAGCATCTTCGCCAAGCTCGGTGTCAAGAATCGGGTTGGGATCGCAGCTTGGGCGTGGGAATCCGGCGTGATGAGCTGAGCAACGGGGGTGCCGGGATACAGGTGAATCAGTATTGTCTGTCGGTGCTCAAGCCGTTGCCTCTCCTGACCTGATCTGGGGGTCGTTGACGGTGCGGGGCAGCAGTGCCAGCAACGCCACCAGGACAAGGGCAGCCGGCGCGCCCCAGAACAACACGTCCGGGATGGCGGCGGCGGTCGCCTGCGGGCCCGGGGCCTGCCCCTGGAGTTCGCGGGTGAGGAGGCTGCCGAAGACGGCCACGCCGAGCGACATGCCCAGGCCGCGGACCGACACCGTGGCGGAGGTGGTCGCGGCCAGGTCCGCGGGGGAGACGGCGTTCTGGGCGACGACCACAAGGTTCTGCATCAGCAGCCCGAAGCCGACGCCCAGCACGCCGATCCCTACGGCGAGCAGGGCGTAGGGGGTGTCGGGCTGAAGCAGGCTCAGCAAGGCGAATCCCAGCACCGCGATCAGCGAGCCGGCGAGCAGGTAGGGCTTGAACCGGCCGCTGGCGCCGATGCGGGCGCCGACCAGCGAGGTGACCGCCATGAACGTCAGGACGTACGGGTTGAGCGCCAGGCCCGCCTGGGTGGCTCCCATGCCGTAGGCGGCCTGCAGGTAGGTGGGCAGGTACACGATCGATCCGCCGAGCAGCGCACCGAGCAGCGCGGTGGCGGGCAGCGCGACACGCAGGGTGGGATCGGCGAACAGCCACAGCGGCAGCAGCGGGTTGGCCGCGTGTCGTTCCCGCCACACGAACAAGGCTCCCAGCACTACCAGGGCAGCGATCAGCATGAGGATCACGCCGGAGTTCCACGCGTACGTGCGGCCGCCCCATTCGGCCACCAGCAGCAGACTCACGGTCGCGCCGGCGATCAGCACGGCCCCGGCCAGGTCGACCCTGCCGTACCCGCCGGTCTTGGGCAGCCGTAGAGCGAGCGCGACCAGCGCCATCGCGAGCAGGCCGAGCGGCAGGTTGACGTAGAAGATCCAGCGCCAGCCCCAGGCGTCGGTGATCGCGCCGCCGGCGAGCGGGCCGCCCACGCTGGCGAGGGCGAAGACGCCGCCGGTGAATCCCTGGATCCGGCTGCGCAGACGGGGTGGGTACAGCTCGGACAGCGCGATCGTGGGCAGCACGAACAGCGCGCCTGCGCCGATACCCTGCAGGGTCCTGGCGGCGATCAGCTGAGGCATCGTCTGGGCCAGGCCGCACAGTGCGGAGCCCGCGACGAAGACGGCGATTGCGGCGAGGAACACCGTACGTCGGCCGAACCGGTCACTGAGGCGGCCATACAGCGTGCCGGTCGCGGTCGAGGCCAGCAGGTAGGAGGTGACGACCCAGCCGATCGCGTCCATGCCGCCCAACTCGGCGGCGATGTCGGGCAGGGCGATGGCCACCACCGTCTGGTCCAGCACCGACAGCAGCATGCCGATCAGCAGTCCGGCCGTGGCGAGCGGCACATTGCTGCTGCCCTTCGAAGAGACGTCGGAGGCGGTCTGCGTGAGATCCGCGGACACCACGATCAGCCCCTTGCCTGCGTGAACGGGTTGGGCAGGTCGAAGTCGGCGCTCAGCAGGTCCTGGTCGATGACCGCTGCGGCGACGGTGCCGCTGGCCGCTGCGGCGATGACCGCGGCCATCGGCACCGGCACGCTGGCCCGTCGTGCCATGTCACCTGCGGCGTACAGGCCGGGCACGCTGGTCTGGCCGAACTCGTTCACCTCCACACACCCGTCGGCGAAGGTCACGCAGCCGAGGCGGGCTGCGAGGTCGGAGCGCTGGCGTGGCACGTTGACGACGAACACCGCGTCCCTGGCCAGGGATGGGCCGGTTTCGAATACGATCTGTTCCAGCCGTCCGTCCGTTCCCTCCAGGCGGGTGATGGCCTCGCAGCGCACGCCGACTCCGTGCGTTTCCAGCGTGGCCTGCGCCGCGGGGTCGAGCGGCCGGCCGCCGGTGCAGAGTGTGACGTCGGCGGCGAAGCAGCTCAGCTGCAGCGCCAGCCGTACTCTGGCCGGATCCGTGCCGAGCACCGCGATCCGCTTGCCGGTGCATTCATAACCGTGGCAGTAGGGGCAGTGAAAGGCGGAACGGCCCCACAGCGCTCCTACCCCGGGCGGCCCGGGAAGCTCGTCGGTCAGCCCGGTGGCCAACAGCAGCCGCCGTCCCTCCGCCGTGCCACCTCCAGACAGGTCCAGCTGGAAGCCGTCCCCGTCCAGCACGCGGACGTCGGTGACCCTCCCCGTCCTTGTCTGCACCGCCGGGTACCCGGCCAGCTCCTCTCGGCCGAGCTTGCGCAACTCGGCCGGTGGTGTGCCGTCCCGGGTCAGGAAATTGTGCACGTTCTCGGCGGCGGTGTTGCGGCCTTCTCCGGCGTCGATCAGCAGCACTGTCCGGTGAACCCGTCCCAGGGTCAGCGCAGCGGCCATGCCGGCCGGGCCTCCCCCGACGGTGACGACGTCGAACATCTCTTGCCTCCATGTAGCTTGATCGCTTGACGTGAAGGCAAGTCTGCAAGTTAATGTCAACATGAAGTCAAGCGACTGGATGCAGATCGGGCAACTCGCGGAGCAGTTCAACCTCGCCCCGCATGTTCTGCGCCACTGGGAGGCCATGGGCCTGCTAGCCCCCGCCGCCAGAGTCAACGGCCGCCGCCGCTACACCCGCGATCACGTCGTACGCGTCCTGACGATCGTTCGCGCCAAGGCAGGGGGCATGAGCCTGGAGCAGATCCGGGAGATCCTCACCGTCTCCAGCCAGATCGAGCGCCAGGCCCTCCTCCGGCAGCACCACACGGAACTGGAACATCGGCTACAGGAGATATCGGCCTCCAAGGCGCTGATCGAGCACCTTATGCAGTGCACGGCGGACGACTTCACCCAATGCCCTGACTACCGGCGGATGGCGGAAAGCGCGGCCGGACTCCACAACCTCGACAAGGACGACTGCGTGACCTGAAACACCACCCTTACCCAACGTCGTCGTGGAAGAGGTGCGTGCCCCGCTGCGGCGGTCTCCGGCCGAGGGCGGTCAGAGGGGTTTGGGGTCGGGGAGGCGGAGCCGGTCGACGGCTTCGCGGCGTCGGCGTTCGGGGCGGCGGTCGTAGCGTGCGGTGGTGGCGGGGGAGGAGTGGCCGACCAGGACCTGGGCGGTGGCGAGGTCGACGCCGGCATCGAGGAGCTCGCCGATGAAGGTGCGGCGGAAGTCGTGCGGGGTGCGCCGGGCGGTGATCGGCCGGACCTCCACGTCCTGCGATGGGCAGGCGGCGGCGAAGGCCACCGCGTCGTCGACGTCCCGGGCCTCGACCGTGAGATAGCGGCCGATCTGCTCGGTCGTCTCCGCGTAGGGCCCGTCGGTGATCACGAACCCGTCGCCGGTCCTCTTCACCGTGGTCGCCGTCGAGGAGTGGGCGAGCTCCTCACCGCCGAACACCGCGTCGCGGCTTTTGAGCATGCCCTCGAACCGGCCCCACCGCTCGTAGATCTCGCTCTGCTCCTCCGGGCCCGCCTCCGCCTACTCCCTCTCGTCGCCGACGGCCAACAGCGCATACATCATGGTGAATCCCCCTTGTAGGTCCTCTCGGGTCACTTGCACACTCATGACGTACGGCACACGCCCCTATCGACAGCCGGAGGAAATTCTTCGTGCTGCACACCGAACGGTTGCTGCTCAGGCGCTGGACCGACGCCGACCGCGAGCCGTTCGCCGCGCTCAACGCCGGCCCCGAGGTCATGGCCTACTTCCCGCGCACGATGACCCGCGACATGTCCGACCGGATGATCGACAGGATGGTGGCGGAGTCCGACACGCGGGGTTTCGGCCTGGGGGCCGTGGAAGTGCGCGACACGGGGAAGTTCGCGGGGATGACCGGGCTCGCCGTCCCCGGCTTCGAGGCCCACTTCACCCCGGCCGTCGAGGTGGGGTGGAGACTGGCCCGCACGGCATGGGGGCGCGGCTACGCCACCGAGGCGGCCCGGGCGGTGCTCGCCGACGGATTCACCTGGCTCGGGCTGCCCGAGATCGTCTCCTTCACCGCCGCTGTCAACACGCGGTGGTCGGCGGTGAAGGAGAGGGCTCCGGCCGTATGGCGGGGCACCTCAGGGAATGTGGCAGCTCGCTATGGGCAGCGCTGGTGATTCGAATCGCTTCCGTGGTCGGTGCTCGCCGCCTTGCCGGTGTTGTCCACTACTCGGTAGTGCCGTATAGTGGTACTCGTTAGCACGAAGTACCAGGAGGGCGGAAGAGGACCCGCGATGGACGACCTGACGGAGATGCTGAAGGGCACACTCGAAGGCTGCGTGCTCGAGATCATCGGCAGCGAGGAGACCTACGGGTACGCCATCACACGTCGGCTGCACGACCTCGGCTTCGCCGACGTCGTCGAGGGCACGGTCTACACCATCCTGCTGCGGCTGGAGAGGAACGGGCTCGTCCAGGTGGCGAAGCGACCGTCCGGCCTGGGCCCGCCGCGCAAGTTCTACACGCTCAACGACGCGGGCCGCCGAGAACTCGCGATGTTCTGGGCGAAATGGGAGTACATCGCATCGCGGATCGACAAGCTCAGGGAGGGCGGGAGATGAACCTCTGGGAGACCATGACGGGCAGCGATCTCACCAGGGAATGGAAGGCGTTCGAAGCCCGGGCCGCGGCATTGCCGGCCGGCCACCGGGCGGCATGGGAACAGATCAAGGGGCATCTTTCCCTCTACTCGGACTTCACCGGGCGCAACCTGATGCCGATCCTGGACGCCGCCCTGGGGCTGCTCGAGGAGACCGCGGCCGACGGGCAGGGCGTCCGCGAGGTGCTGGGCGACGACATCGCGGGCTTCTGCGCGGCACTGGCCGGCGGGGAAGGGCGGCGCGGTTATCGCGACCGGTGGCGCGAGCAGTTGAACAGGAACGTCGCCAGGAGACTGGGCAGGCTGGGAGGCTGACGTGGGCATCGCAGACATCATCGAGGGCAAGAGGCAGTGGCGGGCGCACACGGCGCGGGTCAAGGCGCTGCCGCCGGACTACCGGATCGTCTACAAGGAGATCCAGAGGTATCTGTTCAAGGTCGGGCCGGTCGACCTGCATGACGGGTCCCTGCTCTCGGGGATCGTCGATTTCTTCGAGGAGGGCGTCGCGTCCGGCAGCGGGGTCCTGGAACTCGTCGGCAGCGACGTCGCCGCCTTCTGCGACGGCCTGGTCAAGGACTCACGCACCTACGCCGACATCTATCAGGAGTCCATCAGAGGGGAAACCTGCACGACCGAGAAGTAACACCCGCCGACCCGGCCCTATACGACCCGAACTGCAGCGCCTCGGTGATCCGAATCAAGCCCGTGCGGTAAGTGGTCGGTGTAGAAGGCCTTGAACACGCGCTGCTTGTGCTGCGGGTACGAAGATCTGTTGGCCTTTACTCGTACGGCAGCGTCACCTGAGGCTTGTAGCCGCCGGGCGCCGCGGGACAGATGACGTCCTTGACCGTCTCGGTCGGTGCCTCCGGCGCGGCCTCGGTCATCGTGAATCTGAACTCCAGCCCCCTCACCGGCGCGCTCATCGGCGCGGCCCGGTCGACATCTCCACCGGCAGCGGCGAGCTCCGCGTCCGCGCGATCAGCGCTTGCGGGGCCGTCAGTGAACTCCGGCGGACATCCCGAATCGGCGAGGCCACCGGCGACCTGCCGGATGAACTCGCCCAGCGGCGACATCGTCGCCGAGCGCGCGCACGGCAGCGCGCTCACCGCGAAGACCGCCTCGGGCGCCTCCAAGCTCATCGACAAACGCTGTCGACGCTCACCTACGTCATCAGCCGAGCGAGCCGAAGCAGCGCTACCAGTAGTCCTGGAAAGACTCACCGGGCCGAGTGAGGACAGCGGCGCTATCGGCCATGCGAGGTGCGTACGCACCTGGTCGAGCAGAGCACGGCGGACAGAACCCCCATCCGAGAAGTCGCGGGGCAGGACTGGGGGAGTTCGCCGAGGCATTCCCAGCGAACCATCCGCCCCTTGGATCAGCCGTGAGCGAGAACGGCTGACCGACACCATCGATCGCGCCACGGGCGACAAGCCGTGGCCGAACAGAGAACGGATATCTGAGTGACAGCCAATGAGGCCCGAGGGCCTGTGATCCGCGTGCAGGGTCTGAAGAAGTCGTACAAGGAGCTGCAGGTGCTGCGCGGCGTGGACTTCGACGTGGCGCGGGGCAGCATTTTCGCCCTGCTCGGCTCCAACGGGGCAGGCAAGACCACGGTCGTGAAAATCCTGTCCACGCTGCTCAAGGCCGACTCGGGCACGGCCGGTGTCAACGGCTTCGACGTCACCACGCGGGCCGCGAACGTCCGGGAGTCGATCAGCCTGACGGGGCAGTTCGCGGCCGTCGATGAGATCCTCAGCGGGCGGGAGAACCTGGTGCTGGTCGCCCGGCTGCGGCACCTCAAGGACCCGGGCAAGATCGCCGATGACCTGCTGAAGCGTTTCTCGTTGACGGATGCGGGCACGCGGAAGGTGTCGACGTATTCGGGGGGCATGCGCCGCCGCCTCGACATCGCGATGAGCCTTATCGGCAATCCGCCGGTCGTCTTCCTCGACGAACCGACCACCGGGCTGGACCCCCAGGCGCGTATCGAGGTGTGGCAGACCGTCAAGGAACTCGCCCACCACGGTACGACGGTACTGCTCACGACGCAGTATCTGGACGAGGCCGAACATCTCGCCGACCGGATCGCGATCCTGCACGAGGGCCGGATCCTCGTCAACGGCACCCTGGCCGAGCTCAAGCGGCTGCTCCCGCCCGCCAAGGTCGAATACATCGAAAAGCAGCCGACCCTTGAGGACGTCTTCCTGGCCCTCGTCGGTGACAACGGCAAGCACGGCCATGACCGCAACGTCGGTACTAACGCGTAAGGAATGACAATGACCAGGCATTTCGTCGGCGACACCGCCGTCCTGCTGGGACGATCCCTCCGCCACATCGCGCGCAGCCCGGACACCATCCTCACCACCGCGATCACGCCGATCGTCATGATGCTGATGTTCGTCTACGTGTTCGGCGGCGCGATCAACACGGGGTCGGTCTCGTATGTGAACTACCTGCTGCCCGGCATCCTGCTCATCACGATCGCCTCGGGCATCGCCTACACCGCGTTCCGGCTGTTCATGGACATGAAGGGCGGCATCTTCGAGCGATTCCAGTCCATGCCGATCGCGCGGTCGTCCGTACTGTGGGCGCACGTGCTGACCTCGCTGGTCGCCAATGTGATCTCGCTCGTGGTCGTCGTGCTCGTCGCCCTGCTGATGGGCTTCCGCTCTGCGGCCGGGCTGCCGGCGTGGCTCGCGGTCGCCGGCATCCTGATCCTGTTCACTCTGGCGCTGACGTGGCTGGCCGTCATCCCCGGTCTGTCCGCGAAGTCCGTGGAGGGCGCGAGCGCGTTCTCCTACCCGCTCATCTTCCTGCCCTTCCTCAGCTCGGCCTTCGTACCCACCGACACCATGCCCGGCCCGCTGCGCGCCTTCGCCGAGAACCAGCCGGTGACCTCCATCGTCAACGCCATCCGCGACCTGTTCGCCCAGCAGCCGGTCGGCACCGACATCTGGATCGCCCTCGCCTGGTGTGTCGGCATCCTCATCGTCACGTTCGTCTTCGCCACGAACATCTACCGCCGCAGGACCGCCTAGGGTAGCTACCGGAATGCGGGCCAGTGCTCCGGCCTTCGGGCCGGGGGTGAAGCGGACCCTCCCGCGCGGCGTGGCGGTCGGAGCGAGCCGGACACCGGTCCTCCTCGTGTCTTGGAACGGATCGTCGACGATCTGAAGGATCTCCTCGACGCGGTCGGCGGAAGCTGAGGGCTCGGGGCGGTCAGAGGGGTTTGGGGTCGGGGAGACGGAGGCGGTCGACGGCTTCGCGGCGGCGGCGCTCGGGGCGGCGGTCGTAGCGTGCGGTGGTGGCGGGGGAGGAGTGGCCGACCAGGGCCTGGGCGGTGGCGAGGTCGACGCCGGCGTCGAGGAGCTCGCCGATGAAGGTGCGGCGGAAGTCGTGCGGGGTGCGCCGGGTGGCGCCGGCGGCGGCAAGCCGGCGGCTGAGGATGTCGGCGACGGCCTGGCCGGTCATGGCGGCGGGTGCGCCGTCGCGGATGCGGAGCCGGCCCGCTCTGCTGATCGGGCAGAAGAGGGCTCCCGCCGTGCGGCCCCGCACGGCGAGCCAGCGTTCCAGGCGGCCCAGCGCCTCCGGGGTGAGGTAGACGAGGCGTTCCTTGTCGCGTTTGCCGCGGACGCGCAGGGACCGGGCGGCCGAGTCGTAGTCGCCCAGGGTCATGGCGGCCACCTCGGCCCGCCGGCAGCCGGTCGAGTAGAGCACGGCGAACAGCGCGGAGTCGCGGGCTCCGGCGGGGGAGGGGTCGTCCTGGCAGACGGCCAGGGCGGCGGCGACGAGCTCGGGCGGGACGTGCTGGCCGCTGGGCAGGCGGGTGCTCTGGACGTTGGCGAGGTCGGCGGCGCGCTGGTAGTCCTCGGCGGTCATCTGACCGAGCCGCCACGCCTCCCGCATGACGCGCCGCAGCGCGACCAGGTGCTTGTTGACGTGGGCGGGGGACCAGCCCTGCCCGGTGAGGATGGCCCGGATGCGGGTGGTGTGCTCGTAGCGGAGGAGGTGCCAGGGCTGGCCGCTGCCGGTCGCGGCCTCGTCGCCGGTGAGGACGGCGGCGATGCGGTCGAGGCAGCCGCGCATGGTGCGCCGCGACTCGGCGCTGGCGAGGGAGTCGAGGTAGACGTGGTAGGGGTCGCCTGAGGGCGGCGAGGCCGGACTGATGTCGCGGCCGGGTATGGCAAGTGCCTCCACGGACTGCATCCTATCGAAATCTACAATGTAAAGGCGTCGGCTGTGTGAGCACTTCATGCAGCCGATCTCAAAGCCCTCACCTAGGAGGGAGCTCAGCGGCGGCGCACCTCGCGCAAGCCTTTCCCCTCGTGCCATATCTCGATGACAAGCATGTCGCCGGTCTCGGCGACGCGGGTGATCACGGCTTCCTCGATCTCGATGCGGAACAGGTGGGACTCGCGACCCTGCGGCAGATTGAACCGGTCGAGCACGTCGGGGTCGGTGATCTCGATCGCCCTACCGGAGAGCTTCGCGTCGCCCGGCCATGCGGCGGGATTCTCGTCATCGGGATCGGGTGACCCGCTGTGCAGGGCGACCCGGGGGTCGCGTTTGAGGTCGAGCGCTTTCACGGCGCCGGGCATGGACCCGATCCAGAGGTCGCCGTCTTTGAACTGGGCTTCGGAGCCGCTGATGCGCGGTGACCCGTCCTTGCGGAGGGTCGCCATGGTCTTGTGCCGGTGGGCCTCCATGAGGGTGCGGAGACGTGCGGCGAAGGCGGGCGCCTCGCCTTCGAACTGCTGCCAGGTTGCCATGGCGGCCATCATGCCGGAGGGCGCTGACAATTCTGGGGGGGGGTGCGTGGGAGCGCGTCATTTCACGAGTGAACGCCCAGAGGCCCCATGGGGAATTTCTGATCATTATGGGATACTCCAGTGGTACCTATGCGATGGAATGGGGGCTGCGTGAGGGCCGAATCCAGGGAGGCCGCCGCACGCCGCGCCCGGCTTTCGGTCTGCTATTCGTTCGCGCTGCTGGGCGTAGTGCTCGGGGTTTGGGCTGCCCGAATCCCGGCGGTCAAGGCGGATCTCGGACTGAGCGACGGGCAACTCAGCATCGCGCTGTTCGCGCTCGCGGCGGGCCTGGTGGCCGGAATGCAGGTGGCGGGCCGGCTGACGGACCGCCTCGGCAGCGCGCGGGTCATGGTGCCGGCCGGAGTCGTGATGGCGCTCGGGGTGATCCCGCCCGCATTCGCGCCCGACCTCGGGTGGCTGATCCCCGCGCTGGCGCTATGGGGGGCGCTGAACGCGTGCCTGGACGTGTCGATGAACGCGCACGCGGTCGAGGTGGAGCGGCTGTACGGGCGGCCGTTGATGTCCTCGTTCCACGGGATGTTCAGTGTGGGCGGTCTGATCGGCGCCGGGCTCGGGGCGCTGACGGCGTGGCTGGACGTTTCGATCGGGCTGACGATGGTCATGGTGAACGTGCCTTTGGCGGCGGTCGCCGTACTGGTGGGACGGTGGCTTCTGCCCTCGCAGCCCGCTCAGCCCGCTCGGAAGGCGGCGTCGGCGGCGGAGTCAGCGGCGGAGTCGGCGGAGCCGAGGCGGCGGCGGGCGCTGTGGCCTGCGGCCGTGGTGTTCATGGGTGTGATGGCGTTTTCGGGGTCGGTCGGCGAGGGCGCGGCGGTGGACTGGACCGCCGTCTATCTGCATGGGGACCTCGGGGCGTCCCAGGCGCTGGCCGGG
The DNA here is from genome assembly GCF_900100605.1 of Sinosporangium album. Taxonomy (GTDB): domain Bacteria; phylum Actinomycetota; class Actinomycetes; order Streptosporangiales; family Streptosporangiaceae; genus Sinosporangium; species Sinosporangium album. The sequence goes on from NZ_FNCN01000007.1 coordinate 160,615, forward strand.
ATCGGCTATGCGGTGTTCTCCGCATGTATGACGATCGGGCGGTTCGCGGGTGACCGTCTGGCGCAGCGGTTCGGGCCCGTGGCCCTGGTGCGCTGGTCGGGTCTGGTGGCGGCGCTGGGGCTCGGGGTGACGCTGCTGGTGGGGGACCTGGCGGTGGCGCTGGTCGGCTTCGGGCTGTTCGGGTTGGGGCTGTCGACCATGGTGCCGCAGGTGTTCTCGGCGGCGGGGAACCACGATCCCGCGCGTGCGGGTGAGGCCATCGCGCAGGTGGCCACGCTGGGTTACTCGGGGTTGATGCTTGGCCCGGTCATCATCGGTGGTGCGGCGGAGTTGACCGGTCTGCCGGTGGCGTTGGGGATCCCGGTGGTGCTGTGTGTGTTCATGTCGGCGTCGGCGGTGTCGCTGCGTCCGCGTCCGCGGGTGCCCGTGCCGCAGGACTGAACGAGGGGATGTCCTGTCCGGCTGCGGGAGTGCGACTTTGGTCAGGGGGGCTCGTTCTCAGGCATGAGGGTGTGATCGTGCCCGTTGACGACGATTCTCCGGCGCGGGGATGTGAAAGTTGTAGTACCGCTCACCTGAGCGGCTGAAAGGTAAACGATCTTCATGCGATCTCGTCGTTGGACCGCTTCGCTGTCGGTGTCGGTGTCGGCTTCGATGCTTCCCGGGGTGGCGGTGTCCGCGTCCGTCGCGCGTCCGCGTCCGCCTTCCGTTTCCTGAGAGAGTTATCAGGATTCGCAGGTCACGCTCATTATTCGGTAAAAGCAAAGTGTTAGTGTGGGGCGGGAGCGGGGGCCGTTGAGCCGTTCCGCATTTCTGTTCCTCCCTTTCTCGTATTCTCCTCAAGGAGCCTTCCCTCATGACCGCCTTGGCCAGGTTGAGCCTTGCCAACCGCAGCCTTGTGATCTTGATAGCGGTTGTGCTCAGCGCGTTCGGTGCTTATGTGATCCCGTCGCTGAAACAGCAACTGCTTCCGTCTCTGTCATTTCCCGCCGCGTTCATCGTGGCGCCATATCCCGGGGCCTCGCCCGAGATCGTCGAGGAGCAGGTGGCCGCTCCGATCGAGGACGCGGTGAAGGGCCTGGCAGGTGTCACCGAGACGACGTCGACGTCGTCGGAGGGGGTGGCGCAGGTCCAGGTGGCGTTCGAGTACGGCACGGACGTCGACGACTCGGTGTCGAAGATCCAGCAGGCGATGGCGCGTCTGTCGTCGCGGCTTCCGGCGGACGTCGACCCGCAGGTGATGGCGGGCAGCACCGACGACATGCCGGTGCTGGCGCTGGCGGTGGGCGACGGCGGCGACTCCCGCGCGATGAGCGAGAAGCTCGACCGCATCATGCTGCCCGAGCTGCAGAGCATCGAGGGTGTGCGGGAGGCGGAGGTCAGCGGCGCCCGCGAGGAGCAGGTCGTGATCACGCCCGATGTGCGCAAGCTGGCGAGGGCGGGGCTCGCTCCGACGTCGATCGCCGAGGCGCTGCGCGCGAACGGCATGGCGATTCCGGCGGGCAGTCTCGTCGAGGACGGCAAGTCGTTGACGGTGCAGGTGGGGGCCCGGTTCGAGAAGCTGTCGGATCTGGAGAGCCTGTATCTGACGCCGGCGGCTTCCGCCGCGGCGCCGGCGGGGATGGGTCGTCCCGGTGCGCCTGCCGCGGCGGCGCCGAAGCCGGTGAAGCTCGGGGATGTGGCAGAGCTTGAGCGCAGGTTGGTGTCGGCGTCGACGGTGACGCGCACGAATGGTGCGACGAGCCTCGGTGTGACGGTGACGATGCGGCCGGGTGGCAACGCGGTGACGATCTCGCAGGAGGTCCAGGCCAAGCTTCCGGGGCTGGTTCGGGCGCTGGGTGACTCCGCTGAGATCACCGTGATTTTCGATCAGGCTCCGTATGTGCAGCGTTCCATCAAGGATTTGACGACGGAGGGCCTGCTGGGGCTGGCTTTCGCCGTACTTGTGATCTTGGTGTTCTTGTTGTCGCTGCGGTCGACGATCGTGACGGCGGTGTCGATTCCGCTGTCGGTGGTGATCGCGTTGCTGGCGTTGTGGGCGGGGGATTACTCGCTGAACATGCTGACGCTGGGGGCGTTGACGATCGCGGTGGGCCGGGTCGTGGACGACTCGATCGTGGTGTTGGAGAACATCAAGCGGCATCTGGGGTACGGCGGGGCCAAGCGGCGGGCGATTGTGGCCGCGGTGCGTGAGGTCAGCGGCGCGGTGACGGCGTCGACGTTGACGACGGTGGCGGTGTTCCTGCCGATCGCGATGGTCGGCGGCATGGTGGGTGAGTTGTTCGCGCCGTTCGCGGTGACGGTGACGGTGGCTCTGCTGGCGTCGCTGGTGGTGTCGCTGACGGTGATCCCGGTGCTGGCGTACTGGTTCTTGAAGGCGCCGGTGTTGACGCCGGAGCAGGCGAAGGCGGTGCGTGAGGAGGCGGAGGCCAAGGAGCTGCGGAGTCCGTTGCAGCGGGCCTACCTGCCGGTGTTGCGGTTCGCGACGCGCCGCCGGTTCGTGACGCTGCTGATCGGTGCGGTGGTGTTCGCGGCGACGATGGGTTTGACGACGCGGTTGGAGACGAACTTCCTCGGGTCGTCGGGCATGGACACCTTGTCCATGTCGCAGCGGATGCCGTTGGGCACGGATCTTGAGACGACGGACGCGGCGGCGAAGAAGGTCGAGGCCGTTCTCGAGGGCCTGAAGGGCGTCAAGTCGTATCAGGTGAACGTGGGGTCCGGTGGTGGTTTCACGGGTGCCGGGGATGCGGCGCAGGCGTCGTATTCGCTGACGTTGGCCGAGGGTGTCGATGCCGATGCGCTGCAGGATGAGCTGCGGGGCCGGGTGAAGACGCTGGCCGATGTGGGTGAGGTCACGGTCGGTGGCGGCGGCGGGATGGGCGGCTCGTCGGACCAGGTGCAGGTGATCGTGCGTGCCCCGGATGCGGCGGTGCTGCGGGAGGCCGCTGAGGCGGTCCGCGGGAAGCTGGCGGGTCTGTCGGGTGTGCGTGATGTGGATTCGAACCTGTCGGCGAGTGCGCCTCGCATCGAGGTGCAGGTGGACCGGCGCAAGGCCGCGGCCCGGGGTTTGACGGAGACCGCTATCGGCCAGCTCGTGGCGCAGTCGTTCCGGGGCATGCCGCTGGGGCAGATGACGTTGGACGGGCGTCCGGGTGATCTGGTGTTGAGCGGTGGTGATGTGCCGGAGTCGGTGAAGGACGTCCGGGATCTGCAGTTGCCGACGGCGTCGGGTCTGGTACGGCTGTCGCAGGTCGCCGAGGTCGAGGAGGTCGAGGGGCCGACGTCGGTGACGCGGATCGACGGTGAGCGCAGTGCGCTGGTGTCGGGCCGGGCGACGGCGAACGACCTGGGTGCGGTGACCACGGCGTTGACGGCGGAGCTTGAGAAGGTGAAGCTGCCGGCGGGGGCGTCGTATGAGATCGGCGGGGTGAGCGCGGATCAGGAGGAGGCGTTCGCGGATCTGGGGCTGGCGATGCTGGCGGCGATCGCGATCGTGTTCCTGATCATGGTGGCGACGTTCCGCAGCTTTGTGCAGCCGTTGATTCTGCTGGTGTCGGTGCCGTTCGCGGCGACGGGCGCGGTGGGGCTGCTGCTGGCGACGGGCACGCCGCTGGGTGTGCCGGCGATGATCGGGATGCTGATGTTGATCGGCATCGTGGTGACGAACGCGATCGTGCTGATCGACCTGGTGAACCAGTACCGCGCCCAGGGGATGGGTGTGACGGAGGCGGTGATCGAGGGTGGCCGGCAGAGGCTGCGGCCGATCTTGATGACGGCGGTGGCGACGATCGGGGCGTTGACGCCGATGGCGCTGGGTTTGACGGGGTCGGGCGGGTTCATCTCGCAGCCGCTGGCGATCGTGGTGATCGGTGGTCTGGTGTCGTCGACGCTGCTGACGCTGATTCTGGTTCCGACGCTGTACACGCTGGTGGAGGGTGTCAAGGAGCGGTTCCGCCGTAGGCGGGGCGGTTCGTCCGGGGTCGGTACGGTGGAGGCCCGTGGGGAGGAGAAGCTGACGCCGGCCACGTGATCGGTTGGTGAGGTGTGGGGTGGCCGGTACGGCGGGGCCGTACCGGCCACCCTTGTGCTGTGTGGCGGTGGCGGGTCAATAGACTCAGCAGTCGTGACTTCCAAGCCGGTTATCCCGAATGTTCTGGCCGCTCGCTACGCCTCTGAGCAGTTGGCCCGTGTCTGGTCTCCCGAGCAGAAGGTCGTCGCTGAGCGGCGGCTGTGGGTGGCGGTGATGAGGGCTCAGGCGGATCTGGGGGTGGCGGTTCCGGCTGAGGCGGTGGCGGCCTATGAGAAGGTCGTGGAGCAGGTCGATCTGGGGTCGATCGCGGAGCGTGAGCGGGTTACGCGTCACGATGTGAAGGCGCGGATCGAGGAGTTCAATGCGCTGGCGGGGTTCGAGCACGCGCATAAGGGGATGACGTCGCGGGATCTGACGGAGAACGTCGAGCAGGTGCAGATCCGCGACAGTCTGCTGTTGGTGCGGCGGCGGTGTGTGGCGATGCTGGCGCGGCTTTCGCGGTTGGCGGTGGAGCACGCGGGGCTGGTGGTGGCGGGCCGTTCGCATAATGTGGCGGCTCAGGCGACGACGTTGGGGAAGCGGTTCGCGTCTGCGGCGGAGGAGCTGCTGGCGGGGCTGGGGCGGTTGGATGATCTGCTGGCGCGTTATCCGCTGCGGGGTGTGAAGGGGCCGGTGGGCACGTCGCAGGACATGCTCGATCTGCTGGGTGGGGATCGGGCGCGGTTGGCGGAGCTGGAGGACCGGGTGGCGGCGCATTTGGGGTTCGCGCGCCGGTTGGACAGTGTGGGGCAGGTTTATCCGCGGTCGTTGGACTTTGAGGTGGTGTCGGCGCTGGTGCAGTTGGCGGCGGCGCCGTCGTCGCTGGCGTTGACGGTCCGGCTGATGGCGGGGCATGAGCTGGTGACGGAGGGGTTCGCGGAGGGGCAGGTCGGGTCGTCGGCGATGCCGCACAAGATGAACACCCGGTCGTGTGAGCGGGTGAACGGCCTGGCGGTGGTGTTGCGGGGTTATACGTCGATGGCGGGGGAGCTGGCGGGCGGTCAGTGGAATGAGGGGGATGTGTCGTGTTCGGTGGTGCGCCGGGTGGCGTTGCCGGATGCGTTTTTCGCGTTCGATGGGCTGGCCGAGACGATGTTGACGGTCTTGGATGAGTTCGGGGCGTTCCCTGCGGTGGTGGAGGCGGAGCTGGAGCGTTATCTGCCGTTCCTTTCCACGACGAAGATGCTGATGGCGGCGGTTCGGGCGGGGGTGGGGCGGGAGACCGCCCATGAGGTGATCAAGGAGCATGCGGTGGGGGCCGCGCTGGGGATGCGGGCGGGTGGTGTGAACGATCTGCTGGACCGGTTGGCGGCGGATTCGAGGTTCCCGCTAGACCGGGCGGGGTTGGAGGGGCTTTTGGTGGATCGTCTGTCGTTCGCGGGGGCTGCGGGCGATCAGGTGGCGGCGGTGGCGTCGCGGGTGGCCGTGGTTGTGGAGGGTGACCCGGAGGCGGCTGCGTATGTGCCGGGGGCGATCCTGTGATCCGTGAGTTGTCGGCCGTCGCGGAGGTGGCGGCGGCCTGCGGCGATGATGACATGACGGTGTGGGCGGCGCAGGGGATGCGGCGTGGGGTGCGTGCGTTCGCGGGTGGGGACGCGGTGGCGGTGGTGACGCCGGGGGCGGCGCGGCATGATCGGATCGCGTTGTGGGGTGATCCGGGGGACGCGGCGGTGTTGGTGGAGTTCGCGGTGGCGGAGTGCGGGCCGGGGTTCGGCCCGTTCGGTGAGGTCGACCTGGTGCGTGAGGTGGTGCACCGGGTGGAGGGTTTGGAGTTGCGGGGGGCGTTTTCGTGGATGGGGGTGGGGCGGGTGCCTGCGGGTGATCCGGAGGGGGTGCGCTGGTTGGGGCGTGAGGAGGAGGTGGAGGTGTCGGCGTTGTTGGCGGCGGCGCATCCGGATTCTTATGCCACTCCGTCGGTGGAGGGTGTGTCGCGGTGGGCGGGGGTGCGGGGGCCTGATGGCGGGTTGGCGGCGGTCGCGGCGGATGCGTGGAGCGCTCCGGAGGTGGGGTTGTTAGCGGGTGTGGCGACGGCGGTGTCGGCGCGGGGGCGCGGGTTGGCCGAGCGGGTGTGCCGGTTTGTGACGGCTGAGCTGGTGCGGCGGCATGGGCGGGCGGCGTTGCTGGTGGATGACGCGAACGGGTCGGCGATCCGGGTGTATGAGCGGTTGGGGTTCGTGCGGCGGTTCGCCGCGTCGGCGCGGGTGGTGCCGCGGGGCTGAGGCCGCGGGGCTGAGGCCGTAGGGGGTGGGTCTGTGACTGTGGGTGGCGGGTCCGCAACGTTAGGGCAGTGTTATTTCTGAGGGGTCTCCTCTGGACGGGTGTCGTTGGGCCGCCCATGCTGCGTGTTCCGATGGCGGCTCACGGCAGAGGAGGTCCTGTGGCGACCGAGGCACCGCGGCGGACACCGTGGAAGGCGGTGTTGGGCGGTTCGATAGGCAATCTGGTTGAGTGGTATGACTGGTTTGTCTACGCGAGTTTCGCGACCTATTTCGCCGCGTCGTTCTTCCCGGAGGGTGATGCGACCGCTCAGCTTTTGAATGCGGCGGGTATTTTCGCGGTCGGTTTCTTTATGCGTCCTGTGGGCGGGTGGCTGCTCGGCCGTTATGCGGATCAGCATGGGCGCAAGGCGGCGTTGACGTTGACGGTGACGTTGATGTCGGTGAGTGCGCTGCTGATCGCGGTCGCTCCGACGTATGACTCGGTGGGGTATTTCGGCGCGGTGGTGCTGCTGGTGGCGCGGCTGTTGCAGGGGCTGTCGGTGGGCGGTGAGTACGCCGCGAGTTCGACGTATCTGACGGAGGCGGCGCGGCCGGGCGGGCGTGGTCTGGCGGCGAGTTTCCAGTATGTGTCGATGACGGCGGGCCAGCTTGTGGGGTTGGGTCTGCAGATCGTGCTGCAGCAGTCGATGACGGAGGAGGCTCTGCGGTCGTACGGCTGGCGCATTCCGTTCGTGGTGGGGGCGCTGGGGGCGGCGGTGGTGTTCTATCTGCGGCGTGGTCTGGTGGAGACGGAGGTGTTCGGGGAGGAGGCGCGGCAGTTCGCGCGGGAGCGGGGGACGCTTCGGGCGCTGCTTGAGCATAAGCGGGAGTTTGTGCTGGTGGTGGCGCTGACGATGGGCGGCACGGTCGCGTATTACACCTATACGACGTATTTGACGAAGTATCTGTCGAATACGGCGGGGTTGGCGAAGGAGACGGCGACGCTGGTGAGTTTCTGCGCGCTGTTCCTGTTCATGCTGGTGCAGCCGCTGGCGGGGGCGCTGTCGGACCGGGTCGGGCGGCGTCCGCTGCTGATCGCCTTCGGGGCGGGGTCGGTGGTGGGCACGGTGCCGTTGATGAGCGCGCTGGCGGGGGTGAGCGGGTTCGGTGAGGCGCTGCTGCTGTCGCTGTGCGGGCTGCTGATCGTGACGGGGTACACGTCGATCAACGCGGTGGTGAAGGCGGAGCTGTTCCCGACGAATGTGCGGGCGCTGGGGGTGGCGTTGCCGTACGCGATCGCGAACGCGTTGTTCGGGGGGACGGCGGAGTATGTGGCGCTGTGGTTCAAGGACGCCGGCATGGAGTCGGGTTTCTACTGGTATGTAACGGGCTGTGCGGCTGTGTCGCTTGTCGTGTACCTGATGATGCGGGAAACCCGCGGCGTCTCGCTGACCCGGGAGGAGAGGGAGGCGGTCCGCGTCTAACCTGATCGCATGCGCGTACTCCTCGTCGAGGACGACGACCGGCTCGCCGGGGCCCTCTCCACGGCGCTGACGCGGCACGGCCACCGGGTCGTGCGCGCGGGGCTCGGGGCGGAGGGCCTCCGCCTGGCGGGAAGTGTGGACTTCGTCCTGCTGGATCTGGGACTGCCCGACATGGACGGCCTGGACCTGCTGCGCCGGACGCGGCGGGTGTCCAGCGTGCCGATCATCGTGGTGACGGCGCGCGCGGAGGAGCGCGACGTGCTGCGGGGTCTGCGGTCGGGCGCCGACGACTACATCGTCAAACCGTTCCGCACGGCGGAGCTGATGGCCCGCATGGAGGCGGTCCTGCGGCGCGGCACCCGGCCGATAGCGGCGCACGACCACGTGGTGACCGCCGGGGACGTGTGCATCGACCTGTCGGCCAGACGGGTGACGGTGGCGGGCGAGCCGGTGGCGCTGACCCGGCGCGAGTTCGACGTGCTGGTGCTGCTGGCGCGCAGGCCGGGCGTGGTGCGGGGCCGGGAGGAGATCCTCGACGAGGTGTGGGGAGACCCGCTGCTGTCGGCGTCGCGCTCGCTGGACGTCCACGTCGCCGGGATCCGGTCCAAGACGGGCCGGCCGTGGCTGGTGGAGACGCTGCGCGGCACCGGCTACCGTCTCGGGTCGGCGTGAAGTCGCGGCTCGTCGCCGCGTTCGCGACGCTGATCGCCTCCCTGGTCGTGGCGCTGGCGGTGCCGCTGGGGCTGGCGTACGCCTCGCACCGCACCGACCGGCTGCTGCTGGACCGCCGCGCGGACGCGACGCGGTTCGCCTATCTGGCCGATCAGGCGGTGCGCGACGGCGACCGGTCGGTGCTGGCGGCCGAGATCACGCGCTATGCGGAGCTGTACGGCGCGGCGGTGCGGGTGCGTGACCGGGGCGGTGAGGTGCTGGTGGAGGCCGGGGTGATGGCGTCCGACGACCGGGACGCGGTACGGCTGGCGCTGTCGGGGCGCACGACCGAGGTCCTGCCGCCGCTTACGGCGTTCGGGCCGCCGCGGGTGCTGGTGGCCGAGCCGGCGGGGCGCGACGCCCAGTTGTCGGGGGTGGTGGTGCTGGAGACTCCGGCGGGCCGGGCTTCGGCGGAGGTGGCGGTGGTGTGGGGCGGTCTGGGGGCGGCTGCGGTGGCGGCGTTCGGGTGCTCGATGTGGGGGGCGCGCAGGCTGGCGCGGTGGATCATGCGTCCGGTGACCGAGCTGGACCGCACGACCAGGGCCATCGCGGAGGGGCGGCTGGACGCGCGGGCGGGCGCGGGGACGGGGCCGTCGGAGCTGCGGCGGCTGGAGGAGCGGTTCAACGTGATGGCGGAGGCGGTGTCGGTGGCGATGGAGCGGCAGCGGGCGTTCGTGGCGGACGCCTCGCATGAGCTGCGGACGCCGCTGACGGTGCTGTCTCTGCGGCTGGAGAACCTGGAGCCGCATGTGCGGGAGTCGGGCGCGGTCGACTACGGGCAGGCGATGGCGGAGATCGGGCGGCTGGCGGGGCTGGTGGAGGATCTGCTGGCTTTGGCGAAGGTCGAGGCGGGGGCGGTGCCGCGGGTGGTGGAGGCGGTGGCCGAGCTGGCTCCGCGGCTTGAGGGGTGGCGGGAGGTGTACGCGGCGAGCGGGCTGCGGCTTGTGGGGGTCCTGCCGGAGTCGCAGTGGGTGATGGCGGTTCCGGGGGCGGTGGGGCGGGTGGTGGACATCGCGCTGGACAACGCGCACAAGTTCGTGCCGGCGGGCGGGACGGTGACGGTGACGTTGGAGGGGGCGGTGACGTTGGAGGAGGCGGTTCTGCGGGTGGCCGACGACGGGCCGGGGCTTCGGTCCGACGAGCTGGAGGTGGCGTCGGGCCGGTTCTGGCGTTCGGGGTCGCACGTCAACGTGCGGGGCAGCGGGCTGGGGCTGGCGATCGCGGCGGAGCTGGCGCGGGTGTCGGGGGGTTCGCTGGAGATCCTGCCGGTGGAGCCGTGCGGGCTGGCGGTGGAGCTGCGGCTGCTGGCGGCGTGCGGGGAGGATTGACGCCGCCTGGCGGGGCCGCGGCGTGCGGGGCGGCTCAGCCGTACACCGAGCGGTAGTAGCGGGCGGCGCCCGGGTGCAGGGGGACGGCGCCGGTGTGGATCGCGTAGCGCAGGTCGAGCCTGCTGCCGGGCGCGTCGGGGGCCTCCAGCCGGTCGCGGTTCTCGAACAGCATCGCGGTGATCCTGTGGGCGGCGTCGTACGGCAGGGCGGCGGGGCACAGCAGGTAGCTCGGTGTCCCGACGGTCGGGACGGGTCGGCGGCTGCCGTACTGCCCGGCGGGCACCAGGGTGCTCTCGTACACCGGTCCGTGGGCTCTGCGCAGGGCGGGCGCCAGGGAGCCGAGCGGGATGAGGCGGACGGGGACGCGGCGGGCGAAGGCGGCCAGCGCCGGGGTGGATACGCCGCCCGACCAGAAGAACGCCTGGACTCGGCCGGCGAGCAGCGCCTCGATCGACTCCTCCAGGTCCAGGCGGAGGGTGCGGGCGGGCGGATGCAGGCCTACGGCGGCGAGCAGCCGTAGGGCGGTGACGGCGGTGCCGGATCCGTTGGCGCCGACGGAGATGGTGTGGCCGGCGAGCTGGCCGGGGGTGGTGACGGGTGAGCCGGTGGGGACGACGAGGTGGAGGTAGTTCATGTAGAGGCGGGCGATCGCGGCGATCGCGGGCCCGTTCGCGGCGTTTACGGCGTCGTCGGCGCTGTCGGCCATGGTGAACCCCAGGTCGGCGCGGCCGTCGGCGAGCATGGCGAGGTTGGCGACGCTGCCGCCGGTGGTGAGGACGCGTACGGCGAGGCCGCCGTGTCCGAGTTCGGTGGCGAGGCGGGAGCCGAACTGGGCGTAGGGGCCGCCGGCGGGGCCGGTGGCCACGCGCAGGGGTGCGGGGGGGCCGGGGTGGGCCGAGCAGCCGAGCGCCATGCCGCCGGGGAGTACGAGTAACCCGCGGCGGGACAGGCGCATGGGCACACGTTAGCCGCGCTCCCGTGACGTTTCCACCGTTAAGGCGACATGGGTGGATAGGGGGTGGGGGTGGGGGTGGCTGGGGGCGGCGGTGTGAAATTCGGGTGAATGTGGCGCGGCACTCAGGCACAGTGGCGTGATGATGTCCAATTTCGTGCAGGGGATCGACTTGTCGCGCGCTTTCTACGGGGAGGTGGTCCGGCCGCTGCTGCCGGGTGTGCGGCACAGCGCGGCGCTGATCGGGCCGGGGTCGGAGGTGCTGTTGTTCGATTCGCCGCGGTCGACCGACCACGACTGGGGGCCGCGGGTGCTGGTGTTCACCGAGCCGGAGCTGGCGGGCGAGGTGGCGGCGGCGGTGGAGGCGGGGCTGCCGGAGAGCTTCCAGGGGTTCGCGACGCTGATCGGCGGCAGGCACGGGGTGGTGGTGACCGACCTCGGGGCGTGGCTCGGGGAGCGGCTGGGGTTCGATCCGCGGGGCGGGGTGGGGGCGGCGGACTGGCTGGCGATGCCGTGGCAGCGCCTGGCGGAGGTCACCAGCGGCGAGGTGTTCTGGGATGAGTCCGGGGAGCTGGACCGGGTACGGCGGGCGCTGGCCTGGTATCCGGATGCGTTGTGGCGCTATGTCCTGGCGTGTCAGTGGCGGCGGATCGCGCAGGAGGAGCCGTTCGCGGGGCGCTGCGCCGAGGTGGGCGACGAACTGGGGTCGGTGGTGGTCACCGCGCGGCTCGTCCGGGACCTGGCGCGGCTCGCGCTGCTCATGCGGCGCCGCTACCCGCCCTACAGCAAGTGGCTCGGCAGCGCCCTGGCGCGCCTGCCGGGGGCGGCGGAGCTGGCCGACTCGCTGTCGGCCGCCCTGGCCGCCCGCGACTGGCCGACCAGGGAGCGCCACATGTCGCGCGCCTATGAACGGCTCGCGCTCCTGCACAACCGGCTGGGGCTCACCGAGCCGCTGCCGGCGGAGGTGCGCCTGTTCCACGACCGGCCGTTCCAGATCATCGGGGCCGACCGCTTCGCCGACGCCCTCACCGCCACCATCGGCGACGCCGCCGTCGCGGCGCTGCCGCACGCGGGGTCGGTCGACCAGTTCGTCGACAGCACCGACGTGCTGGTCCGCCCCGCGCTGGCGCGGGCCGCGGCCCGCGCCGTGCTCGGCCTCGGGTAGAGGGCGGGCGGCGGGAGGCGGGCGCGGGGCCGGGCGCGGTCAGGCGGGGGTGTGCGCGGCGCGCAGCGCGCGCAGGGCGGCGTCGAGGTCGATGCCGCCGCCGATGCCGCCGCCGCGGTTGTAGGGGAGCTTGGACAGGGCTGCTCCCATGGCGCAGGTGTTGGTGACGGCGGCGAACACCAGGCCGGCGCCGATCGCGCCGGCGGCGAAGCGGGCGCGCGGCCAGCGTACGCTCGCCGCGATCGACCCGGCGACCAGGCCGCCCGCGACCAGCCGCACCTGGCGTTCCAGGGCCCAGCGGGGCTTGGCGCCGGGCGCCGGGACGGTGGAGCCGCCGGCGGCGCTCCAGGCGTTGAGCCCGCCGTCGAGCACGGACGCCCCGGCCAGGCCCTCGGCGGCGAGCGCGGCGTGGGCGCGGGCCGCGCGGGCGCCGGCCTGGCAGACGATCAGGACGGGCCCGGAGAGGGCGTCGGCGACGCGCCGGGCGTGCCCTTCGGTCTGGTCGAGGGGCACGTTGACCGAGCCGGGGATGTGCCCGGTGGCGTACTCGCCCGGGGTGCGCACGTCCAGGACAGCGGGCGGTGCCTGGCCGGCGAGGAGGGTGCGGGCGGTGGCCACGTCGACGGTGGTGAGGGACATGTGGTTCTCCTGCGTTCGGGTGGTCGGGAATCCGGGTCGAGGTCTCGGGCGGGGTCTCGGGCGGGGGCTCTGCGCGCGGCGGTCACGCCGCGCGCAGGCCGGCGAGGTCGGCCACGCCCGCGCCGGTCAGCACCACGGGCCGGTGGCCTTCGGCCAGGAGGGGGCCGGTGGCGATGGCCGCGCGGCGGCCTGAGCCGCATGCCACCAGGACCGGCCGCGCCGGGTCGAGCCGGTCGGGCACGCCTTCGGCGTACAGGTCGGGCAGGTAGCGGTGCACGGCGCCCGGCAGCGGTGCGGCGGCGTGCTCGCCGGGGGCGCGCACGTCGAGGAGCTGGGCGTCGGGGGCGGCCAGGCGTTCGGCGAAGGCGGGCAGCTCCAGCAGTTCGAAGGTCTGGAGCGCGGCGGCCGGCCCGGCGTCGGTGAGGACGCCGACGACGGTGTCGACGCCGATGCGGGCGAGCTGGGTGAGGGCCTCCTCCGCGTCCTGGCCGGGGTCGGCGACCAGCGCGATCGGCGTGCCGTACGGCACCAGCCACCCCACCCACGATCCGAAGTCGTCGCGCAGTTCGACCGGGGTCGAGCCGGGCAGTATCCCGGCGGCCTGCCGGGCGCGGGGCCGTATGTCGACCAGGCGGGTGCCCTCGGGCAGCGCCGCCAGGTCCTCGGGGCGCAGGGCCGGGGCCGAGACGGGCGGCATCGGCGGCGCGCCGTACAGGTTGGCGGGGCCCATGTGCCGGTAGAACGCGGGGATCGGCAACGGTTCGGCGAGGATCTGGTCGGCGAACCGCTCGGCGTCGGGGATGGCCAGCAGCGGGTTGCCCGTGAGTTCGTCGGCGATGGTGGAGGTGTGGCGGCCGGCGCCGGTGACGGTGCAGAAGGAGCCTTCGCCGTGGGTGGGCAGGAGCCGTACGTCGCCGGGCAGTCCGGCGAGCCTTCGCAGGGAGCCGTGCTGGAGCCGGGCGAGGGTGCGGGCGCGTTCGGGGCCGAGCAGGTCGGGGCGGCCGGCGGAGGCGACGAGCAGGCTGCCGCCGGAGAACACCGCGGCGGGTTCGCCGTCGAGGAGGATCAGGTAGCTGGTGTGCTCGGGGGTGTGGCCGGGCGTGTGGAGCGGCCGCACGGTGAGGCCGCTCGGGCCGGTGATGTCCTCCAGGTGGAAGGCGGGGGTGTGGCGGTAGGCGGGGGCGGTCGCGGCGGGCAGGACGAGTTCGGCGCCGGTGGCGCGTGCGGCGTCGCGTGCGCCGGAGACGTAGTCGTTGTGCAGGTGGGTCTCCAGCACGAACCGCACGTGGACGCCTTGGCGTTCGGCGGTGTCGAGGAAGCGGGAGATGTCGCGCTGGGGGTCGACCAGGATGCCGTGGCCGTCGTGGACCAGCAGGTGGGTCTGGTCGCCCAGGCCGGGGGTTCGGAACGAGGTGATGTCCATGGTGGGCCTTCCGGGACGTGTCGGCACCCTTCGCGGGGTGTGCCGGGGATCGGTTGTCCGCCCCGATCCGGGAGGGGCCTCCGCGGGAGGTCTCGCTCCGGACAGGATACCCCGGGGGGTATCGTGGTCTGAGGCGGGTGCCGTTCCGGCGGGTCGCGCGGGCAGGAACGGCTCTGCTGCCGGACGCCGCCGGGCCCGCCCGGGCCTGCTTCGGGCCTCTGGCCGGGACCTCGGGCCGGTGGTCGGGCGGGGTGCTCTGGCCGGTGGTCGCGGCGGAGGGCTCAGGCCGGTGGTCGCGGCGGAGGGCTCAGGCCAGGGAGAGGAAGAGCTTCTCCAGCTCCTCGGTGGTCATCGGCGCCTGCTCGCCCCGGGCCTGCGCCTGCTGGCAGTGGCGCAGGCCGCTGGCCACGATGCGGAACCCGGCGCGGTCGAGGGCCTTGGAGACGGCCGCGAGCTGGGTGAGCACCTTCGCGCAGTCCTCACCCGCCTCGATCATGGCGATCACGCCTCCGAGCTGTCCGTGCGCGCGGCGCAGGCGGGTCATCGCGTCGCCGAGCATCGCCTCGTTCATCTCCATGCCTCCGACCATACCCGGGGGGGTATCCGCGGGCAAAGGCGCCCCGCCGGAATCGGCTTCCGGCCCTGGCTGAGCGGGCCGGAACGATAGGAGTGTGCATTTTTACCGGTTCGCGGTTTTCCGGCTTCTCGGCGGTATGCCGGTGCCGTAGCGTGGTCGCCGCCAGGCGGGCCTTGTACGGCGATCGCGCGCCGCGGGAGCGGCCGGATCCGGAGCGAGGCCCCTGCCGGGCTCGCGCACCGGCCCGCCCGCGGTGCGAGGAAGAGGACCCGGCGAACGCGGCGCCGGGGAGGAGAGGACAGGCCGAAGACCCGGAGCACCGCCCGGGGCCGCCCGTGCCGGTCGCGGCCGGAGAAGCGCCTCACGCGCCCTCCGGCCGCGACCCCCGGGTCACGCCTCCTCGGGGCGGCCCTTCAGCAGCGGATGCGCCCGCATCGCGACCTCCAGCTCGCCCGGCAGCTCGTCGCGGTAGCGGCCGAGCGTCGCCAGGTCGCTGTGGCCGAGGACCCGCCGCACCGCGTCCATGTCGACGGCGTCGGCCAGCAGGTGGGTCGCGGTGGTGTGGCGCAGGCCGTGAGGGGTGACCGAACGCCGGTGCGGCGGGTCGACCCGCCGCTGCACCCGGTCGATCACCGCCTGCACGTCGCCCCGCGCCAGGCGGTTGCCGCGCCACGACAGAAGCAGCGCCTTGTCCGGCGAGGGCCCGCGCCCGGACCCCAGGTAGGCGTCGAGCACCCGCGCCACGTCGGCGGGCAGCGGCACGTCGCGGGTGCGGCCGCCCTTGCCGAAGATGCGCCAGTAGCGGACGCCGTCGTTGACGTAGAAGTCCTCCACGTTGGCCCGCACCAGCTCCGACACGCGCGGGCCCATCGTCGACAGCAGCATCACGATCAGCGCGTCGCGCAGTTCGGTGCGCTGGTCGCGCCGCTTGGCGGACCGCTCCTGCGGCTCCGGCGCGGGCGCCCGGCCGAGCTCCCGGGCCGCGCCGATGAGGCCGCGGGCCTGCTCGCGGGTCAGGGCGCGGCGCTCGGCACGCAGCCCGCCGCGCTCCTTGGCCATGACCGTCGAGACGGTCATCGGGTTGACCTGCACCCAGCCGGCCAGGGTCGCGTGCTTGAACAGGGCCGACACCGAGCGGCGGAACCTCGCCTGGGAGGAGGCGCTCTGCCCTCCGGGGCCCGGCGCGGTGCGCCGCCCGTCGGGGAGGCGGGCGAAGGCCAGAAGGAGGGCGTCGACGTCTTCGCCGGTGAGGTCGTCCAGGACGTGGTCCTCACCGGCGAGCCGTACCAGGGTGGCGACGTCGCGGGCGTAGAGCTCGGCGGTGGAGGGGGACAGGGCGCCGGTCGAGGTCTTGGCGCGGACCAGCTCGATGTAGCGGTCGGCGGCCTGGGCGACGGTGATGCGGTTGAGGTCGGCGGGCCGCATGGTGTCGGGGTGGGTCCTTCCGCTCGGAGACGGGGGCGTGCCTCGGGCCCGGCTGCGGGCCCGAGGCGGGTGTGGCTCTTCCCGACCGTACCCATCTCCGCCGACATCGGATCAGTCGTCGTCCCGTGGCGGTCCTCCGGCGGCCGGGCCGGGGCGGGGCGGGGCGGGCACCGGGTACCGGGGCGGGGGCGGTCGGCTCGGCGGTCGCGAGGGGTTATGAGGGGCTACGAGGGGCTACGAGGGGCTACGAGGGGCTACGAGGGGCTACGAGGGGGCCGCCGCGCGGACGCTGCCGGGGCTGACGCCGCGGACGCGTTTGAAGGCGGCGCTGAAGCCGAACGGGTCGGCGTAGCCGACGCGGCGGGCGGCGGCGGCGACGGTGAGTCCCGCGCCCGACAGCAGGTCGGCGGCGAGCGCCATGCGCCATTCGGTGAGGTAGGCGAGCGGCGGCTGCCCGGCGAGGGCGGAGAAGCGGCGGGCGAAGGCGGCGCGTGACATGCCGGCCTCGCCGGCGAGGGCGGCGACGGTCCAGGGGCGGGCGGGGTCGTCGTGCATGAGGCGCAGGGCGCGGCCGACGGCGGGGTCGGTGAGGGCGGTGTACCAGCCGGGGGCTTTGCCGCCCTGCCGGTCGAACCAGAGGCGTACGGTGAGCACCAGCATGAGCTCCAGGAGCCGGTCGAGCACGACCTGCCGGCCGGGGCCCTCGCCGGTGATCTCCTCCTGGACCAGTTCCAGGGCCCGTGCGATGCCGCGGTCGCCGCTGGGGACGACCGCGAGGGGAGGGAGGGCCGACAGGAGCCTGGTGCAGACCTCGCCGCCGAGGGGGAAGTGGCCGCTGAGGACCAGGCACTCGCCGTCGGCGGTGCCGTACGTGCGGGGGGCGAGAGGGGCGCTGATCAGCGGGTCGCCGGGCGGGCCGTCGTAGCGGCCGGGGCCGTGGACGAACACGGTGGGGCGGGTGGTGGGGGAGTCGGCCACGACGTACGGCGAAGGCCCCTTGACCAGGGCCGCGTCGCCGGGCGCCAGCCGTACGGGCCGGCCGCCGTCGGGCGTCACCCACGCCTCGCCGCGCACCACGGCGGCGACCGTCAGCGGCGGGGGCGCGGTGAAGCGCAGCGACCAGGGCGGGGAGGCGATCGACTGGCAGAAGTCCGCGCCGCGGGCGCGGACGCCGCCCAGCAGTTCGGTGATGACGTCCACACCCGCAGTGTAGACGGACGCCTATGTTCTTCAGCGGATCGCCTATGGGATTGTCTTGGTGCGGGCTGGTGGGATGGGGGCATGACCGATTCACCGATTCTCGTTCTCGGCGGCACCGGCAAGACCGGGCGCCGCGTCGTCTCCCGGCTGCGCGCCCTCGGGTTGCCTCACCGCGCGGCTTCGCGTTCGGGGGAGACCCGCTTCGACTGGTACGACACGTCGACGTGGGGGCCCGCTCTGGACGGGGTGTCGGCGGTCTACCTGATGCCGCCGCCGCTGAGCGCCGACCCCACCGAGGAGATCGCCGGCCTGCTGTCGGGGTTCACCGGGCGGGTCGTGCTGCTGTCGGCGCGTGGTGCCGAGTTCCATCCGGCGGAGAAGGCGGTGCGTGATCTGGCGGCGGAGTGGACGGTCCTGCGGCCGACGTGGTTCAACCAGAACTTCAGCGAGGACATGTTCGCCCCGGCCGTGGCGGCGGGCGAGCTGGCGCTTCCGGCGGGCGACGGGCGTGAGCCGTTCGTCGACGCCGAGGACATCGCCGATGTGGCGGTGGCCGCGCTGACCGACGGCCGCCACGCCGGCGAGGTGTACGAGCTGTCGGGGCCGGAGGCGTTGACGTTCGGTGAGGCCGCCGCCGCGATCGGGGAGGCCGCCGGGCGGCCCGTCCGCTACACGCATATCGCGTCGGACGACTTCCGCGCCCTGCTGACCGGGGCGGGCCTGTCGGAGGAGCTGGCGCAGATCCTCGCCGCGGAGATGGAGCACATCGCCGCGGGCCGCAACGAGCGCCTGAGCGACGGAGTCCAGCGGGCCCTCGGCCGCCGACCGCGCAGCTTCGCCGACTACGTCGCCGCCACCTGGCCCCGCCGCTGACGGCCCGTCGCCGTCTTGGTGCGCCCCGCCCTGCCCCGCCCTGCCCCGCCCTGCCCCGCGCCGCCGCCCGGGCGGCGGCGGGCGGGGCCGCCCCCGGTCTCTAGTCCCGGGGGCGGAGCGAGGTCCCCCCGAGCCCCCCTGGCCGTCGTCCGGACCGGAGGGACGGCGGGCGCATCGCGCGGCCCGTCAACGCGCGGCCCGTCAACGCAGGGCCAGGTCGAAGCGGTCACCGAGGGTGGTGAGGCGTTCGACGGGTTCGTTGGCGAACACGATCCGCAGGTAGTGCCTTCCGCTCGGGCCCCAGCCGTCCATGGGGGTGGCCGCGATCTTCGCGCGGTCGAACAGGCGCCGGGACAGCTCGGCGGCGGTCAGCTCCAGGGGCCTGGCGTCGAGGAGGAGCGACCACCCGCCGTGGGGCCGGACGACCGGGTAGGCGGCGAGCTGCCGCAGGACCGTCTCGCAGCGGCGCCGCCATTCGGCGGTGGCGGCGGCGACGTCGGCGTCGGCGTCCGGCGCGTCCAGCGCGGCGGCCACGGCGGCTTGTGCCAGGCCGACCTGGCAGACGACGTTGGTCAAGCCGACCAGGCGGATGTCGGCGACGATGTCGGCCGGGCCGGCCACCCAGCCGACGCGCCAGCCGATGAGCCGCAGCTCCTTGGAGGCCGAGCCGACGGTGATGGTGCGGCGCGCCAGGCCCTCGTGGGCCGCCGGGTGGCTGGGAGGGCGGCCGTCGAAGCGGATGCGTTCCATGGCCGCGTCGTAGATCAGCCAGGCGTTGTGGCGTTCGCAGGCGTCGGCGAGGGCGGACCAGTGGCGGTCGTCCAGGACCAGGCCGGTGGGCATCGCCGGCCCCATCATGAGGACCGCCGCCGTGTCCGGGCCGACGGCGGCGGCGAGCCGTTCGGCGTCGACGGTCCAGCCGTCGGCGGTGGGTTGTGCGGGGACGAAGCGGGGGATGCCGCCGGCGAGCCGGACCCGGTTGACCAGGCCGGCGTAGATCGGGTCGCACAGCACGACCTCCTGCCCGGGTTCCACGGTTGCGAGCAGCGTGTTGAGGATGCCGTTGAGCCCGCCGGCCACGCTGACGCACTCGGTGTCGGCGTCGTGGCTCCGCCCTGAGATGCGCCCGACGTGCGCCGCGGCGGCGGCGCGCAGGGAGCGGTGCCCCTGGAACGGCAGATAGCTGTTGGCCGCGTCGTCGTCGATGGCGGCGCGCGTGGCGGCCAGGGCGACGGCGGGCGGCCGCAGGTCGGTGTCGAGGTTCTCCAGTCGCAGGAACTCCGGGTCGCGTACGGCGTCGGCCGCGTCACCTAGGGTGTCCACACCGATGCCCGGGATGTCGCGCAGCCGTGTCACCGTCATGTCTCCTCCAAGCCCGAACCGTTTTTCTGGTACAGGCATACCACTATGCTGATACGCATGGAACTCGCGCAAGTGGTGGGGCGGAACGTGCAGCGGCTGCGCACAGCGGCCGGGATATCCCTGGCCGACCTGGCAGCCGCCGGCGGCATCAGCAAGACCACGCTGCACGGCATCGAGCAGGGCCAGGGCAACCCGACCCTGAGCACCCTGTGGGCCCTGGCCACCGCGCTGAAGGCGTCCCTCGGTGAGCTGCTGGAGGCGCCCGCCTCGACGGTCGAGGTGGTGCGCGCCGGTGACAGCCGGCCGCAGGTCGAGGGCGACGCGGTCAGCGCGCGCCTCCTCCACCGCATCAGGCTGCGCGGCACCGTGGAGGTCTACGACATCGCCGTCGCCCAGAGCGGCCAGCACTCCGACGCCCACCTGCCCGGCGTCGAGGAATGCCTCGTGGTCACCCGCGGACGCCTCACCACCGGGCCCGCCGACTCCCCCACCGACCTGGCCGAAGGAGACTCCATCCGGTTCGACGCCGCTCACCCGCACCTGTACCGGGGGCGCTCCGCGCGCAATCGCGCCGTCCTGCTCATGGTGCACCCCGAGAGCTGACCAGAGCGCCGGCATAGGCCACCCGAAGGGTTGTCTCCGCCGAGCCGCCGACGCGCGATAAGGGGATACCGGCGTGTCCGGACCGGCGCCCGCCGCGGCCTTCACCGCCGTCGGTCCCGCCAGCCAGGTCGCGCCGGTCAGGTCGTGCCGGTCAGGTCGTGCCGGTCACCGGCGGTTCCTCCGGGCCGGGCAAGGCCGTCGCGGACGGAGTGGACGCGGAGTGGACGCGCCCGTGCGCGCCATCGCGGCGCGTGCGGGTATAGGGATCGGCACGGTCTACCGCCACTTCCCCACGCGTGCCGACCTGGTCATCGCCGTGTATCGGCACCAGGTGGACTCGTGCGCCGAAGCCGGTCCGGTTCTGCTGGCCTCCGCCAGCTCTCCCCACGCCGCCCTGAAGCAGTGGATCGACCTGTTCGTCGACTTCCTGGTCACCAAGCACGGGCTCACCGAGGCACTGCAGTCCGACAGCGCGCGCTTTGAGAGCCTCCACGCCTACTTCCTCGACCGCATGGTCCCCGCGTGCGCGGCGTTGCTTGAGGCAGCCGTGCAGGCGGGTGAGGCTCCCGCAGACGTGACCGCGTACTCGCTCATGCGCGGCATCGGCAATCTGTGCATCGGAGCCGATTCCCACTACAACGCGCGCCGCCTCGTCGACCTGCTGGCCATAAGGACTAAGGCAGGAGGGCGCCACGTGAAGCATCCAAGGGCTGCCGATCCCCGACGCAGACGAGGACATCGTCGGGTACACCGTCGGCTGCGCGGTGAGGCAGCCCGTGACCGGCGACGATGCCGGGCCCGCGGCCGAAGAATGCTGCGCGGGCAGGGAGCGCGGGCAGGGAGCGCACGCTGGCGGCGGCCCGCGATCTGCCCGAGTGGCTCCTCCACCTCCTGAAGGAGGCGGAGGAGTCACGACGTGATGAAGGCAGTCGGCAAGGACGTCTCCCGGGTTTCGTCGACCACCAGTACCGCTCCGCTACCGCCCGGCTGCTCGATGACGAACACTCGCAGGTGGCCCGGGTCGGACACGGGATTCTCCGGTCAGGGCTTGGGCGTCGACGTGATCAGGTCGTTCTCGTAGGCGGCGATGACCAGTTGGGCGCGGTCGCGGGCGGACAGTTTGCTCAGCAGGTTGCCGATGTGGGTTTTGACGGTCTTGATGGAGATGGTCAGGGCATGCGCGATCTCGTGGTTGGACAGGCCGCGGGCCACCAGGGTGAGCACCTCGGTCTCGCGTTCGGTGAGGTTGCGCAGGCGCGGCGCGGCGCGGGTGCCCGATGTGCTGAGGTAGTGCTCGACCAGGCGGGTGAGGATGCTCGGGGCGAACAGGGCCTCGCCGGCGTGCGTACGGCGGATCGCCGCGATGAGCTCGTCGGGATGGGCGTCCTTGAGGAGGAAGCCGGCGGCTCCGGCGTGGAGCGCGGCGTAGACGTACTCGTCGAGTTCGAACATGCTGAGCACGAGGATCTTGACCTGCGACAGGGCCGGGTCCCGGGTGATGGCGCGGGTGGCCTCGATGCCGTCGCCGCCCGGCATGCGGATGTCCATCAGCACGACGTCGGGTTCGAGGCGGCGGGTGAGGGCGAGGGCGTCGTGGCCGTTGCCGGCCTCGCCGGCGACGGCCAGGCCGGGGGTGCCGTTGATGACGATGGCGAGGCTGTGGCGCAGCAGCGGCTGGTCGTCGACGAGCAGGACGCGCACGGGCGCGGCGTCGAGGCCCGCGGCGTCGCCGTCCTCGATGTCTTCGACGGTCTCGCGGCCCCTGGGCCCGCGGTCACGGGCGTCGGCGTCCCCGCCCGGGGCGTGCGGTGTGCCGGTCATGCGTGCCGCCCGTCGGGGAGGCGGGCGGCGAGGTGGAAGCCGCCGCCGGCGGGGCCGGCCTCCAGGGTGCCGCCGAGGGCGGTGACGCGTTCGCGGAGTCCGCGCAGGCCGTGGCCGGCGCCGGGCTGGGAGTGCCAGGAGCCGGCGCGTCCGCTGTCGCGGACGTCGGCGACGATGGTCTCGCCGTCGCGGCGCACCTCGACCCGCACGTCGGTCGGCCCGGCGTGGCGCGCGGTGTTGGCGAGGGCCTCGCGGACGACCTCGCACACCGTGACCTGCACGCCCGGGGACACCTCGCCCACCGGCCGCAGGTCGAGGACCGCCCTCAGCCCCGACCTGGCGGCGTGCTCGACGA
The DNA here is from genome assembly GCF_900100605.1 of Sinosporangium album. Lineage (GTDB taxonomy): Bacteria > Actinomycetota > Actinomycetes > Streptosporangiales > Streptosporangiaceae > Sinosporangium > Sinosporangium album. Next base: position 182,803 of record NZ_FNCN01000007.1, read on the forward strand.
TCGCCGGCAGGTCGGCCAGCGTGTCGGCGGGGCGCAGCGGGGCGCGGTCGCCGTACGGCTGCCGCAGCACCGCGAGCATGCGCCGCAGCTCGGTGGTGGCCTCCCGGGCCGCGCCCTCGATGTCGGCCAGCGCCTGCCCGGTCTCGCGTTCGCGGTCCGGGCCGTGGACGCGCCGCGCGGCGGCGGCGCGGACGGTGATGAGGCCGAGGCCGTGGGAGACGATGTCGTGGAGTTCGCGGGCGACGCGCAGGCGCTCGGCGTGCGCGGCCTTGTCGGCCGCCCAGGCGGTGAGCCGCCGCTCGTAGTCGCGCCGCTGCCTGCGGGTGCGGACGGCCGCCCAGGCGGTGGCGGCGACGGCCAGCGCCGTGACGGCCGACGGAACGACCCTGCTGAGCGCTCCGTCGGCGCCGGTGAGGAGCAGGGCCGCGCCCAGGACCGCCCAGGCCGTCGCGGCGGTCCGCCACACCCCTGACGCCCAGGTGGGGCGGTCGCTGGTCTCCACCGGGCCGAGTGTAGTCCGGGGCCGGCCGGTGCGGCATCGGACCAGGGTCTGAGGCACTCCGGCCGGAGGCGCGGCGGCCGGGTCCGGGCCGGGAGCCGATGCGGCGGGCCGCCGCGCGCTGGTGTGCTGGGGCCATGATTCAGATTGATCGCCTCGTCAAACGGCGGGGCTCGACGGAGATCCTGTCCGGTGTCGGTTTCGAGGCCCGGGCGGGCCGGGTGACCGGTTTCCTCGGCCCGAACGGCGCGGGAAAATCGTCCACACTGCGGATCCTGCTGGGCCTGGACCGCGCCACGTCGGGGACGGCCCTTGTGGGCGGTGTGCCGTACGCGCGGCTGCGCGACCCGCTGTCGAAGGTGGGTGCGGTGCTCGACGGGTCGGGGGCGCACCGGTCCCGCACCGGCAGGGCCCACCTGAGGTGGGTGGCGGCGTCGGCGGGGATCGGGCGGACCCGGGTGGAGGAGGTGCTCGCGCAGGTCGGGTTGTCGGACGCGGCGGGCAGGCGTGTCGGCGGCTACTCGCTCGGCATGGGGCGGCGTCTCGGGCTGGCCGCCGCGCTGCTGGGCGATCCGGAGACGCTGGTGCTGGACGAGCCGGTGAACGGCCTGGACCCGGAGGGGATCCGGTGGTTGAGGATGTTCCTGCGCGGGTGTGCGGCGCAGGGCCGCGCGGTGCTGCTGTCGAGCCACCTGATGGGTGAGCTGGCCGAGACCGTCGACGACGTGGTGGTGATCCATCGCGGCCGGGTCTCCGCCCGCGGCACGTTGGCCGAGGTCACCGGGGGCCACTCCAGTCTTGAGGACGCGTTCTTCGCCCTGACCGGCGGCGGAGGGGGTGGCGGGCGGTGAGGCTGCTTCGTGCGGAGCTGTCCAAGCTCGTGTCGCTGCCGTCGGTGTGGACGGCGTTCGCGGTGGGGCTGCTCGTCCCGTCGGTCATCGCGTATCTCAACGCGTCGTCGATGAGAGGACGGAACGCGCAGGCGGCGGGTCTGGACGTCGGGTTCGAGGAGCTCGGGTTCGGTGTGATCGCGGCGATCATCCTCGGTGTCGTCGCCGTCAGCAGCGAGTACGCCACCGAGGGGGAGGAATCGGCCGGGGGCCGCCAGATCACCGCGAGTCTGACCGCCGCGCCGTCCCGCGGCGGGTTCCTGCTGGCGAAGATCGGGGCGGTCGCGCTCGCCGCGGCGGTGATGTCGGCCGTGGCGACCGCGGCCACGCTGGGGGCGGTGGCGTTCGCGCTGGCCGACGCGGCTCCGCCGATGGGGGAGGAGGTGCCGCGGATGCTCGGCGTGGTCGTGTACTGGGTGCTGACCGCGCTGCTCGCCTCCGCGATCACGCTGCTGACGCGCAACGGGATCGTGCCGCTGGCGGTGCTGATCCTGAACACCTCGGTGGTGTCGGTCACGTTCCTGCTGAGCAAGGTCACGCCGCTGGCGAGCTACCTGCCCGACATGGCCGGGGCGCGGATGATCACCTCGAGGATCCACTCGTCCGTCGAGATGCCGCCCGTGGTGGGCGGGCTGGTCATGGCGGCGTGGGTGGCGGCGCTTCTGGCGGTCGGGGCGGCCGTCTTCCTGCGGAGGGACGCGTGAGGGGCGGCGCGCGCCCCGCCGGCGAGGTGCGCGCCGCCGGGGCGCGCCGGGCCGGGGCGCGGGAGGCGCGCCGGGCGCTGCGGGCCGAGCTGCTGAAGCTGCTGACGCTTCCCGCCGTGTGGCTGACCGTCGCGGGGACGTGGGCGGCGGCGGTCGCGCTGGCGGCGGCGTTCGCCGCGGCCGGCCGGCGCGGCGGCGCGGCGGCGGCCTCCGCGCTCGATGTGGGGCTCGCGCCGGTGGGGTATGCGCAGGCCGGGTTCATCGTGCTGGGGGTCGTGGCGGCTGTCTCGGAGTACGGCGGAGGCCAGATCCGCACCACGCTCGCGGCGATGCCGCGCCGTGCCGTACGGCACGGGGCCGGGATCGCGGCGCTGCTGCTGGTGGCGGTGCCCGCGGCCGTGGTGGTGTGCGTGTCCGGGGCCGCGGTCGCGTGGTTGGTCCTGGGCGGCGCGGCGGGGGCCGCCGGCGGCGGGCGGGCGTGCGCGGCGGTGGCGGGCGCGGTCGGCTATCTGGCGCTCACCGCGGTGCTGGCCGGTGCCGTCGCCGGCGTGGTACGGCGCGCGGTGCCGGCCGTCGCGGCGCTGCTGGGCCACTACTTCATCGCCGGGCCGCTGCTACGGGATCGGGCGGCGTTCGCCGCGTGGCTGCCGGACACGGCCGGCCTCGGCATGTGGTCGGCGGGTGGCGGGGGGCTGGGCGCGGCGGCGGCGTGGGGTGTGGTGGCGGCGTGGAGCGCCGCCGCGGCGGCGGTGTCGCTGGCGGTGTTCGTGAGGCGGGAAGCCTGACGCGCGGGACGCCGGGCGCGGGCGGCCTCGTGCCGCCCGCCGGGTGCGGGGTCAGCCGATGACGGCCTGGGCGTCGATCTCGACGAGCATGGGCTCTTGAGGCAGCTCGACGAACACGGTGGTGCGGCACGGCTTGACGCCGCCCGCGGGGATGTTCTCCTCGATGAACTGGGCGTAGACCTCGTTCATGAGGGGGAAGTCGGCCCGCTTGGTGAGGTAGACGCGGAACATGACCACGTCCTCGACGGTGGCTCCGCCGGCCTCCAGGATGGCTTTGACGTTGTCCAGGGTGCGGCGGGTCTGGGCTTTGACGTCGCCGTGGTGGAGGTATTCGCCGGTGGCGGGGTCCTGGGGGCCTTGGCCGGACACCTGCAGGATGGGGCCTTTGCGGACGCCCTGGGAGAACATCCACGCGGGGGCGGGGGCGCCGTCGGTGCGGACCTCGGTCTTGTCGCTCATGGGTGTTCCTCGGTGCTCGTCGGTCGGTGGTCGGTCGTCGGTTCGGTGGTCAGCGGTCGGCTTCGGCCGTACCGGAGGGGACGGGGGCTGGTCGGGGGAGGGCGGGGGAGCTGATGCCGCGGGCGGTGACGCGGGTGGCGGCCCAGTCGGCGGGGGAGGCGGCGAGGAGGGCTGCGGCGGTGCCGCGGGAGGGCGGGGAGCCCTGGTCGCCGCGGGCGGTGAGGGCGGCGGCGGCCGACAGGTGGCCGAGGCGCAGGCAGGCGCGCTGGTCGAGGCCGCGGAGCGTGCCGGCGAGGTATCCGGCGGCGAACGCGTCTCCGGCGCCGGTGGTCTCCACGACCTCGACGGACAGCGCCGGTTCGGACACGGCGGCGCCGTCGCGCAGCAGGGCGGTCACGTGGCGGCCGGAGTCTTTGACGACCAGGGTGCGGGGGCCGGGGAACATGCGGCGGAGCGCGGCGGGGTCGCCGACGCCGAACGCGGCTTCGGCTTCGTCGGCGCCGAGCAGCAGCAGGTCGGCGGCGTCGAGCAGCGGCGGCAGCACGGCGGCGTCGCGGTCGTGCCACAGGGCGGGGCGCCAGTTGAGGTCGAAGCTGATGGTCTGCCCGGGGCGGCGCCGGCGCAGCAGGGCGCGCACCAGCTCCAGGCAGGTGTCGGACAGGGCCGGGGTGATGCCCGACAGGTGCAGCAGCCGGGCGCCGGACAGCAGGGGGCCGGCGACGGGGTCGGAAAGGAGGGCGGGGGCGAGGGCGCTGGCGGCGGACCCGGCGCGGTAGTAGTGCGCCCTGGTCTGCCCGGCGGGCGGCGTGGAGGCGGGGGCGGGCCCGGCGGCGCCGACCTCCTTGAGGTAGAGGCCGGTGCGGCGGTGGGGGTCGACGGCGACGGCGGAGGTGTCGACGCCCAGGGAGGCGAGTTCGGCGATGAGCCTGCGTCCGAAGGCGTCGTCGCCGACGCGGCTGATCCAGGCGGTGGGGATGCCGAGGGAGGTGAGCGCGCTGGCGACGTTGGACTCGGCGCCGCCGACGGTGACGGTGAAGGTCTCGACGGCGTCCAGGGGGCCGGGGCGGTCGGGCAGCAGGGCCGCCATCGACTCGCCGACGCAGACAGCCTGTGGGGTGGGGCCCTCCTGGGCCTCCTGTCGTGCCATCGGAGGGTGTGCTCCTCGTGGGTGTGTCCGCGCCGGTCGTGGCGGGGCTCGCTGTGTCGGCGTCGCCGTGCCGGGGCGTGCTTCGGCACCGGTGTCCGTTTGTCTCGTCAGGATGTTAAAACTCGGCGAGATTTTTCGCAACATACGTTGCATAATATGCAACGCCCCTACGGGCGGGCCGAGCGCCGCGGAGGTCAGGTCCGCGGCGTCCGGCCCGCCAGCCGGGGGAGACGGGCTCCGCGCCGGTCGCGGCTAGGCACCGCGCTGAGCGAGGCGGCGCCTAGACGGCGGCGGGTCTCCGTACGGCACGGGCCCGGGTCAGGCGGCGCGCCTCCTCGCGGCCCCCCTGCCGGTACGGCGGAGCGCGCCCCCCGGCAGCGCCCCGGTGAGCCTGCCGTCGCGCAGGACCTGCACCCCTTCGACGAAGACGTGCGGGACGCCCTCCGCCTGCCGGCGCGGCTCCTCGTAGGTGGCGGTGTCGCGGACGGTCTGCGGGTCCAACAGCACCAGGTCGGCGTGGTAGCCCGGCCTGACCAGGCCCCGGCGGTCCAGCTTGAGGCGCGCCGCCGCGCGCCCGGTGAGGTGGGCGACGCACTCCTCCAGCGTGAGGACGCCGAGCTCGCGCACGTAGTGGCCGAGGTAGCGGGGGAAGGTCCCCCACGCGCGCGGATGCGGGCGGGCCCCCACCAGCAGGCCGTCGCTGCCGCCGGTGTGGGCGGGGTGGCGCATGATGGCGCGCACGTTCTCCTCGTGGCCGACGTGCTGCAGGATGCCGGTGGCGAGCCGGTCGGCCACCAGCAGCTCGAAGAACACCTCGGTGCCGCTCCGCCCGCGCGTGGCCGCGATGTCGGCGACGGTGGCGCCGACGCAGGAGGCCAGGTCGGGGTTGGCGGTGCCGGAGATCTGGACGGTGCCCCAGTCGGCGGTCACGCCGTGGCAGCCGTCGCTGCCGCGCTCCTCCACGTCGAGGCGGATGCGTTCGCGTGCGGCGGGGTCGGCGAGCCGCTCCAGGGTGCGGGCTGGGCCGCCGGCCGACGCCCAGCTCGGCAGCAGCGCGGCCAGCGTGGTGGCGCCCGCCAGGTAGGGGTAGGTGTCGAGGGTGATGTCGCAGCCGCCCGCCGCGGCGGCGTCGAGCAGGTCGAGCAGTTCCCCGGCGCGGCCCTCGTTGACGCCGAAGTTCATGGTGGCGTGGGCCAGGTGCAGCGGGCAGCCTGACTCGCGGGACAGCTCGACCATCTCGGCGTACGCCGCAAGGGCGCCGGCGCCGTACGAGCGGTGGTGGGGGGAGAAGTAGCCGCCGTGGGCGGCGACGACGCGGCACAGTTCGGTGAGTTCGCTCGTCGGGGCGTACATGCCGGGGGTGTAGGTGAGGCCGGCCGACATGCCGACGGCGCCCTCGGCCATGGCGGCGGCGACGAGCAGCTTCTGCCGGTCGAGTTCGGCGGGGGAGGCGGGCCTGTCGTCCCACCCCATGGCGAGCATGCGCACGGTGCCGTGCGGCACCAGGTAGCACGCGTTGACGGCGATGCCCCGGTCGAGCCGGTCGAGGTATTCGCCGACGCTGCGCCAGTCCCAGTCGAAGCCGTCGGGGTCGCCGTTCCAGCCGGCGATCTGGCGGCGGAGCTGCTCCAGGGTGGTGTCGTCGACGGGCGCGTACGACAGGCCGTCCTGGCCGAGGACCTCCAGGGTGACGCCCTGGCCGACCTTGGCGAGGTGGTCGGGCTCGGTGAGCAGGAGCAGGTCGGAGTGGGAGTGCATGTCGATGAAGCCGGGCGCGAGCACCAGGCCGGCCGCGTCGAGTACGGCGGCGCCGGCGAGGTTGTCGCCGATCTCGGTGATGAGGCCGTCCTCGACGCGGACGTCGGCGGTGTAGCGGGGGGAGCCCGTGCCGTCGGCCACGGAGGCGTCCTTGATGATCACTGGTTTCTCCTGGAGGGCCGGGCGGCGCGGGGCGGCGGTCAGCTGAAGGCGGTCAACTGAAGAAGGTGCGGACCAGGTCGACGACCCGCTCGCCGTCCACGACGGGGATCAGCGACCACTTGTCCAGGGCGGTGCACGGGTGGGACAGGCCGAGCCGTACGACGTCTCCGTGGGCGAGGTCGGAGCCGGGCGCCAGGCTGAGGAAGGCGTGCTGGTCGTTGACGGCGGTGACGGCGGCGCCGCGCACCGGGCCGGCGCCGCGTCCGCAGACGGAGTGCGGCTCGGGCAGCCCCTCGTCGAACGGCAGGTCGCGCTTGCCGGCGTCCAGGAGCGCCAGGCCCGGTTCGGGGCGGGAGATGACGCGGGCGAAGCCGTACATCGCCGACCGGAGGGGCTCTTTGCCGACACCGCGCGAGAAGGGGGAGATGGCGCGGTAGAAGCCGTCGTCGTGGACGACGTAGGCGCCCGAGCGCAGCACGACGCGGGTGGGCAGGTGGCCGAGTACGGCGGCGACCCGGTCGAAGTAGGCGCTGCCTCCGGCGGTGAGGACCGGGTCGGTGGTCTCGTGGTCGAGGCGGTCGTGCAGGTCGGCGAGGCGCGCCAGGTAGGCGTCGACGGTGTCGAGGCTCTCGGGGGAGGCGTCGTGGGCGAGGGCCCCCTCGTAGCCGGCGGTGCCGGCCAGGCGCAGGGTGGGCGCGGCGCGTACGGCGGCGCCGACCTCGAGCGCCTCCCGCAGGTCGCGGGCGCCGGTGCGCCCGCCGGGGGCGCCGAGTTCGACGCACACCTCGACGGGGCGGACCGTTCCGGCGGCGCGCAGCGCGGCGTCCATGAGCCGCACCGAGGCGGCGGAGTCGACCCAGGACAGGAACGAGAAGCGGGGGTCGGCGTCGAGCTCGGCGCCGACCCAGGCCAGTCCCGCGGGGTCGAGCAGGCTGCCGGCCAGCATGAGCCGCTGGACGCCGAAGGCGCGGGCGACGCGCAGCTGCGGCAGGTTGGCCAGGGAGATGCCGTAGGCTCCGGCGTCGAGTTGCCGCTGCCACAGCGCGGGGGCCATGGTGGTCTTGCCGTGGGGGGCCAGGGTGAGCCCGGCGTCCTCGGTCCAGCGGGCCATCAGGTCGATGTTGTGGGTGAGGGCCGCGGCGTCGAGGGTGAGCAGCGGCGTGCCGAGGCGGTCGAGGGTGGGGGCGCCCGCCAGGAACTCGGCGACGGTCGCGCCCGCGGCGTCGCCGGGGATCGCCTTGAATCTCCAGTCGAGCGTCTCCGAGCGCAGAGCATGTACGGCGGCGGCGTCGATGCCCACCCGACCTCCCCGATTGCGTATTCTGCAACGTGCGTTGTATGTTGTGTTTGAGTGTTCTAGCATCGGTGCCGGACGGCAGTCAACGCCTGCCGCCGGAGCCCTTCCCCCTGCGCGGCTCGCCGCCGCGGGCATCTGGAGACGCGGGATGAGTCAGAGTCTGGGCAGAGGTCTTGCGATCCTGAGCGAGCTGGCCGAAGGCGGGCGGTCGCTCGACGACCTGGCCGAGCATCTGGGCGTGCACAAGACCACAGTGCTGCGGTTGCTGCGCGCCCTGGAGGACAAGCGGTTCGTCTACCGCGACCCCGGCCACCGCTACCACCTCGGGTCGCGGCTTTTCGCCCTGTCCAGCCGCGCCCTGGAGCAGCGCGGCGTCCGCGGCACCGCCGCCCCGCACCTGTCCCGCCTCAACGAGGCCACCGGCCAGACCGTCCACCTGGCCGCCTACGAGGGCGGTGAGGCGGTCTACATCGACAAGTACGACTCGCGGCACCCGGTGCGCATGTACTCACGCGTCGGGCTGCGCGTACCGCTCCACTGCACCGCCATCGGCAAGGTGCTCCTCGCCGACCTGCCCGAGCGGGAGCGCCGGCGGGTCGCCGAGACCATCGAGTACACCCGCTTCACGGCCAACACCGTCTCCGGCCCCGAGGAGTTCCTGGCCCACCTGTCCCGCGTCGCCGACCAGGGCTACGCCGTCGACCACGCCGAACACGAGACCTTCATCAACTGCCTCGCCGCCCCCATCCGCGACGCGAGCGGCGCCGTCGTCGCCGCCGCCTCGATCTCGGTGCCCGACGTCGTGCTGCCCTACGAGCAGGTCCTCGGCCTGCTGCCTGACCTCGTCGCCGCCGCCCGCGCCGTGTCCGCCGACTGCGGCTGGCAGCCCGCCCGGGCCTGACGCCGTACGGCACGGCCCCGCTGTGGTGGCGGGGGCCCCGGCCACCGGCTACCTGCCGCGACGGGGGTTGTCAGCCCTGCAGGACGACGGATGCCGCATCACAGGGAGGGCAGGCGAAGACGAACGCCTCTCCGCCGCCGAAGTTCATCAGCCAGTTCCGGCTGTAGCCTTCCCTCATCTGCGCGACGAAGCCCATGGGCACACCGCAGGTGGAACACGCGGGCGTCATGTCGGTCTCCCACCACTCCGCTTCGCCGCCCAGCCAGCCGACCACCTTGAACTCGGCGACCTCCTCGGCCGTCTCCGGCTCCACCTCGCAGATGCCGATCTCGAAGCACTGCGGGAGAACGAACGCCTCTCCGGGAGAGGCCGCCGCCGCCGTGGAGCCCGCGGCGAACAGGTAGGCGCGGTTCCCGCCGGCTTCGGGATTCCAAGCCTCGCACTGACCGGGCTCGTTGTCGCACATGAAGAACGACAGAAGGGCTCCGGCCCGCAGGGACTCGGAGTGGTCGCCGCCGAGGTCGTCCGCCAGCAGCTGCAGCAGAAACCGCAGCGGCCCGCCGCACCTGGAGCAGCGCGGCCAGGAGAACCCCTCCGGCGCCAGCGGCAGGCCGCCGATGCGGCTCACCCGCGCCGCGACCTCCACATCCTTCACAAACACCATCGATCCACTCACGGCCCCGCAGCCTATACCGCTCACCAGCCCTTGCCACCCCGACACCCACACGAGGTCCGACGATCGGCCCCGGCGCTCATGCATCCCCGGAAGCCCTTCCGAGGCCGGGGCCGTACGGCGCAGGCGGAGGTCGGGCCCGTACCGCACGGCGTCGTTTGCCCCGTGGGGATCGCCCCTGAACCTGGAGCTAATGATGCGGAGATGGGTTACGTCCAGCGTGTTGGCCAGCGCCCGGTCGTGGCCCAGGAACTGTGTGCGGTAGACAGGTCCGGCGCTGCGGTGTGCTTCGTCGGTTTTCCTGAACGATCTCGTCGTTCAGATCGTGCCGACCTTGGGAATCAGGTCGCGCACATGTGCGTGATATGAGGGGTGGAGCCAGGGGCGTGACCAGTCGCTTCGCTCGATGGCTCGTCGGAGCATGATGCCGGTGGCGATCTCTTCGTGTCCTTATCGCTGTCCAGCGACCAGCCGCATGACGTCAAGGTCGAGAAGTTGCAGGCGTACTACGCCATGTTCCGCGATGTCACCGACCCACACCGACCCCACCCCCACATCACCAGCCTGGTAAACGATGTACTGGCCAATGCAGGGCCGGTGACCGCGCACCTCAACGTGCTTGAGGACTACTACGAGGTTCAGCAGCGCCGTGTCCGTACGCTCCTCAATCTGCTCAACCTGCCGATCCGGCTGGTTACTGTGCATTTCAATACCGCGACCGGCCGCATCGTGATGTGCGATGAGGCGGTCGTCGCGGCCAGGCTGATTGTGTGCGTCAGCCGGACGCAGCGGACAGGATCACGTCCACCAGCCTGTCGGCCGCGTCCGGCCGACCATGCGCACGGGCCTGCTCGGCGACGGCCGTACGCCGACGGGGGTCCATCAGAAGCGGCCCCACGGCCTCCCGCACAGCGTCTGCGGTGACCTTGCCCAGCAAGGCTACGGCCGCGCCCGTGTCATGCAGGTCGAAGCCGACGATACAGCGATGCGCGTCGCGGTTCGGGCCAGGAGCCGGTTGGCCAGCCCCAACCGGACCGTCTGCTCGTGGACCACCAAGGGGCGACGGCACATCCACGCCGCCACCCCCACGGGGACAGCGACGTAACCGCCCGTGGCCAGCACGACATCGGGGCGGAAGTCGGCGACGAGCCTGCGGGCTTGGCCAACGCCGCGCGGTACGTTGCCCATGTCCTTGATGTTCTCCGGCGAGATCATCTTCAGCGGGTTCGCGGAGCGTCGGATCTTTCCGGTGGCGACGGCGGCGAAGTCGATGCCCTCGCTGCCGGCGACACGGGCCTCCAAGCTGTCGGCGGTTCCGACCCACAGTGCCTGCAACGTCCCGCCGGTGGCCGCGAGTCTGGCCTTCAGCGTGCGGATCGCTGTGAGCGCGGGGTACGTGTGGCCGCCTGTCCCGCCTCCCGTCACGATCAAGCGGAACGGCCGCTCGGAATTCCAAGCGGCAACGGCATCACTGTTCACCATGCTCCCAACTCTGGATACGTCGGACACCTACCTCCAGCGCATGAAGTCGTCGTGCGTAGATAGGTCATGGCCTGACGCGTATGCCGACTGAGCTTAGAGGCGGAAGTGCTGCCGGGGAGGGGGTTCCCGGCTCTCCTTGATCATAGTGCCGTGCGTTGGCGATGGCGTGGTGGAGCAGCACGCCGAGGGAGGAGGAATCAATCACGCCGCGGGGACGGATGACGGCCCGCCGCCGCGCTTAGCCGATCACGTGTCCATGATGCGGCGAAGGTGCCCGTAATGGGCTTCCAGATACGCCCGATAGTGATCATCAAATGGCAGCGTGAAATTGGTTGACCACGGCACGGGGCAGGCGCTCGAATGCTCCGGCTCGGGGCAGGCAAGCCTGCTCAGCTCGTCCAGCAGCTCCCGTAGGCCGTCTCCGTATACGCCGATGCGCAGTTCGATCACGCGTCGGTCGCCGGGCTCGGCGCCAGGGTGCTCCAAACGCCACTGTTCAGGTAGCTCCTCATACAGCTCGGACACCGTCAGCTCTTCTTCGCTGCCCGGTTCGGTCGGCTGGTCGCCCGGGATTGAGGAGAGCGCCCACGCTCTGACTATGGGCGCTCTCCGGGAGTGCTCGTCCAGGAGCGATCTCGCCTTATCCGTGAGCTCTTCCGTCGCCGCTTCGGCCCCGTATAGGCCCATGCGCAGTTCGAATAGGTCCGCCATCGTTCCAGGCATCTCCGCGGTGTTCGGCGCACGCTGACCGTGCGGCAGTGCTCCGCACGGTACCCGTCGCCGAGTCTGGAGATCACGTCATTTTCTGAGCGGCGGCGTCGGCCGATGTTCATCAGGAACCTCCGAGGAAACCCCCGCCTTCAGGCGGGGGAGGAATCGGATCCCCTGCGGAGCAGGGCAGGGGCAGGCGTTTCGCCGGCAGGCGAAACGCCGTACGAACACATGTACGATGTGAGCCATGGCGCAGACCGTGAAGCGGGCCTACAAGTACCGCTTCCACCCGACCCCCGGACAGGCCGCAGAGCTCGCCCGGACGTTCGGCTGCGTCCGCCTCGTCTACAACAAGGCCTTGGAGGAGCGGACCCGCGCCTACAGGCTGGAAGGCCGCCGCGTCTCCTTCGTGGAGTCGTCGGCCGCGCTGACCGCGTGGAAGCGGAGCGGCGACTACGATTTCCTGTTCGAGGTGTCGTCGGTTCCGCTGCAGCAGGCGCTGCGCCATCTGCAGGCCGGGTTCGCGAACTTCTTCGCCAGGCGGGCGAAGTATCCGGTGTTCAAGAGCAGGAAGAGGTCGCGGGCGTCGGCGGAGTACACCCGCTCGGCGTTCCGGTGGCGCAACGGCACGCTGACGCTGGCGAAGATGGACGGCCCGCTGGACATCGTGTGGTCGCGCCCGCTGCCGGAGGGTGCCGAGCCGTCCACGGTCACCGTGTCCAGGGACGCGGCCGGGCGGTGGTTCGTGTCCATCCTGGTGGAGGAGGAGATCGCCCCTCTGCCCCCGGTCGAGGCGTCGGTGGGCGTGGACGCGGGCATCACCGCCCTGGCCACCCTCTCCACCGGCGAGAAGATCGTCAACCCGCGTCACGAGCGGGCCGACCGCCGCAAGCTGGCCAAGGCGCAGCGGGCGCTCGCCCGCAAGGAGAAAGGGTCGAACAACCGGGCCAGGGCCCGGCTCAAGGCGGCGCGTATCCACGCCCGCATCACCGACCGCAGAAGGGACCACCTGCACAAGGTCACCACACGGCTTGTTCGCGAAAACCAAGTGATCGCCGTGGAGGACCTGACCGTCCGCAACATGGTCCGCAACCACTCCCTGGCCCGCGCCGTCAGCGATGCGTCCTGGCGGGAGCTGCGGACGATGCTGGAGTACAAGGCCGCCTGGTACGGCCGGGAACTGGTCGCGGTCGACCGGTGGTTCCCCAGCTCGAAGCTGTGCTCGGAGTGCGGGGCGCTGCAGGGGTCGATGCCGCTGGGTGTCCGGATGTGGGAGTGCCCGTGCGGGGCGGTCCACGACCGGGATGTCAACGCCGCGAAGAACATCCTCGCCGCCGGGCTGGCGGAGAGGCGAAACGCCTGTGGAGCCGGTGTAAGACCTCAAAGGGGGATTCCTCCTGGCGGGCGGCTGGCGGTGAAGCAGGAAGGCCGACCGGTGACGGTTGGAATCCCCTCCCTTCAGGGAGGGGAGGATGTCAAGTGAGCTGACTCGGATTCTGTTCTGCTGAGCTCCGAGGTTCGTGGAACACGGATAGCGTTGGGCGGCGGGCACGCTCGCGGCGTGTCCATCCGAGAGCTGTTCCCGAGATGGTCCAGGGAGGAAGCGCGTGAAGGTCCTTATCGCAGGTGGGGCGGGGTTCATCGGCAGCACGATCGCCTCGGCGTGCGCCGACAACGGCATTGAGCCTGTGATCCTGGACAGCCTTGTCACGGGGCGCAGGGAGTTCACCGCGGGCAGGGTCTTCTACGAGGGCGATATCGCTGACGGGGCGCTGGTCGACCGCGTTTTCGCCGACCACCCGGACATTTACGCGGTCATCCACTGCGCCGCGCTGATCGTCGTTCCCGATTCCGTTGCCGACCCGCTGGGCTATTACCGGGAGAATGTCGCCAAGGGCATTGACTTCGTCGGCCACGTGGTCCGCAACGGCTGTTCGCGGCTGCTGTTCAGCTCGTCGGCCTCGATTTACCAGGCCGATCCCGCTGATTTCTCCGTCGATGAGAGCTCCGAGATCGAGGCGCTCAGCCCTTACGCCCGCACCAAGTCCCTTTTCGAGACGTTCCTGCGCGATGTCGCGGCCTCCAGTGTGCTGCGGGTGGTGTCTCTGCGGTACTTCAACCCGATCGGTGCCGACCCGGAGCTTCGCACCGGGCTTCAGGTGCGCCGGCCGACGCACGCCCTGGGCAGGATGATCGACGTGCACCGGGCGGACGGCGCGGAGGTGTTCGCCGTCACGGGTGTCGACTGGCCGACCCGCGACGGCTCGGGCATCCGCGATTACGTCCACGTGTGGGATCTGGCCGCGGCGCATCTGAGGGCCGTGGAGCGGTTCGACGACGTCACGGGCGGGGAGCCGTACCGCGTCGTCAACCTCGGCACCGGGCAGGGGACCACTGTCCGGGAGCTTGTCGCGGCCTTCAACGCGGTCACCGGCGAGGAGCTGCCCGTCGTCGAGACCGGTCGGCGCCCGGGCGACGTCGCCGGGGCCTACACGCGCAGCAGCCTCGCCCAGGAGATCCTCGGCTGGAAACCTCAGCTCAGCATCGCCGACGGCATCCGCGACTCGCTGCGATGGGTGGCCGCGCGCGACACAGTGATCAGCGACTAGTCCGCCGGTCGGCCTTCGATGGGGCGCAGTGGGGGGAGGTCCACAGGGCCCAGTCGGGGCGGGAGCCGGCGGGGCGCCAGGTGGGGGGCGGGGATGCCGACGGGGGGAGGAGGACGCTGCACACGCCGTACGGCACAGCCTGCTTGTCGCCGTTGAACCGCTCCAGCTCGGTCCACCACACGCGTGCCGCGGGAGGCAGGGCGCGGAAGGCCGCCAGCGGGTGTTCGGCGAGTTGCATCTGCCGGCCGATGTCGCGGTCCGGGCGGGCCCCTGGTCTCGGGCGTGGCGGTGAACCGGCCATGATTGTAGGCGCTGCCTATCTCAGAGATCGGCAGCCCAGCCCATTCACCCGAGCAGCTCGGCAAGCGCAACAGCTTCGTGGACGCCGCGACTGTCATCGTCCGGCGAGCTGCGATCAGCCGACTGATGTCTTACGGAGCGGTCCCGCCCGTGCCCGATGAGCCCGCGCCAACCTGTACGTCGCTACCATCCTCCCGTCAGGAGGCGAGGACTGCATCGTTGAGATCCGTTGCGGCGTGCGGTGAGCGTCGGGCGATGAGCGCCGCGACCTGCCGGGTTTGGCCGACCAGCAACGGAACGCGCAAGTCGGCTGGAAGTGCCGTGATCGCATCGCTAGCGATCTTGGCGGCCTGGTCGGAGTCTCCCTGACCGGCAACGTAGCGGGCCCGGTCAAGCAGAATGAGGGGCCGGTCCATGGGGTCGTCGTCGGGATAGGCGGCCAGCGCCCTGTCCTGCTCGTCCCAAGCGCGTGCGTCGCCCGTCCGGCTGAGGACCTGCGAGCTGTACATGGTCATTTCGGCCTTGGGGAACCCGAAGAACGGCTCATCGGTCTGGCCGGGAGTCAGCTTCCCGAAGATGGTCTGGGCGGTGTCGAGTTCGGCGACGGCTCGGTCACCGGCACCGAGGTGCGCGTGGGCTCGGGCGGCGAGCCCGGCGAGTTGGGCGGCGGGTGCGCTCGGCGTCCGGCCCAGGGTCGCGCGCGCACGGTCGGTGATGGCTATGACGCGCGCCGGGGCGGATCCGTAGAAGGCGGTCATGGCTTGGGCCATGGCGATCCAGTATCGCTGTGTGCTGTCTCCGGACAGATGGGCGTATCGGCCGGCGGTGTGAAGCCAGTCGCGGGCTTCTCTCTCGAAGTCCAGATCGGTGTAGAGCGCTCCGACCAGGCCGCAGAGCCGGGAGGCGATCAGATGAAGGTCGGTCTGGTGGGGATAGCGTTCGGCGAGTGCGGCGATTTCGTCCAAGTCAGGGCGGAGCTTGGTGAGCAGAAGTCCGGGCGGCCTCGTGCCATAGGCGGCGACGTGTCCGGCTGCGACGTCCGCCCAGTGTTCGAGGTCGGCCGCTGGGAGGACTCGCCGGAGCCCGGTCTCCATCCGTGACCGGGTGTCTTCCAGGCTGATCAGCGGTGTGGCGGCGGCGAGGGAGAGGAACTGTCGGCGCTCCAAGGGGTCCTCCGGGTCGGTCAGCACTACCGGAACCTGAGCATGCCCTACCAGAGTAGCGATCGGTTCCGGTTCCGCCAGTCCGAGTCGTTCCAGGGGACAGCGGAACCACAGGGCGAGGTAGCGCCGGTAGAAGGTCCCTGGACCGCCGTGACCATTCTCCCACTTGGAGTAGTTCTGGACCGATGGTGCGCCGTCCGTGCAGGGGTGGCCTTCGTCGGTTGCCAGGCCGCGCACTCCTGCGATCACGTCCGTCTGGACCTGCCCGGATGCCAGGCGCCAGGCCATCAGCAGGGTGGGGGTGGCTGCTTCCTGGTGAACGGCCTGCACAAGCTGCCACGGGCTCCAGCTTTCCTTCGCGGCTCTGGCGCGCAATTCGGTGGTGATCGTCTCGCGTCCCTGGAGGTCCACGAGCGCACGGTAACACCGATGTCCTGACAAGCAAGGCCCAACCGGGTTGTGGCCCGACCACAACCCGGTTGTGAGTAAGTGGGAATTTCACGCCGTCGTTGAACGGGGTTGGGTGAAGACATCGCTTATCCGACTTGAGGAGGCTCTCCCATGACCGTCCAGTCTGCTGCCCAGGACGTCGCGGAGCCCGGCTCGCTACTCGCAGGGCTCGACATCACGGTCGTGGAGGCCGGACCGGCGACCCTGTCGCGCAGATGCTCCACCGACAACGGGTGTGACACGCTCGCGAACGGCGACTGCTGATCCGTCCCCGCCGGCGGTGACCCCCGCCCCTCCCTGGGGGTCACCGCTCGCCTTCACCCAGCCGGACCTTCGTAGTGCCCAAGGAGTCAGCAATGCCCTCCCATCGGTGGTATGCGCCTGTGGATGCGGCCATGCTCCGCGCGGCGACCGTTGCCGACGCTTTTGTCCCGCCTTCGCCGTGGCCGAATGTCGACCAGGACGCCAGCCGCGAGGAGATGTGCCAGTGGATCGCCAAGGTTTGGTCCGACACGCAGATCGCCGACGCGGTCAGGATTGCCAGCCCGAGCCTGGCGGATCGAATCGACGGCATCTGCGCTGGAGGGCGTCCTCCGAGAGCTCAGAGTCGGCGCGCTCTGTTGGCGCTTGCCTGCTACCTGCTGCGGATGCGAGGCCGCTCCACGCCGTTCGGGCTGTTCGCGGGAGTGACCTCGTTGCGGTGGGACCAAGACCCGATCGCCCGGTGGGAGCCCGATCGGCACTGGATCCGTACCCGAGCGCACTCGGTCTGGCTCTCCGCAGTCATCAGCGAGCTGGAAACCCATCCGGAGCTTGCGCGCCGACTTCCACTCGTCTTGAACGACCTGGCTTTCGAACGCGCAGGTCGTCTGGTCATCCCGTGGCAGCCGCACGCCACCGATCCGGCACGGCCCCCGGCAGGCGAGATCTCGCCGTCGATCACTTCTGCGGTCCGGCTCGTCATCGACCACGCCCACACGCACCTCACCACCGATGACCTCACCGGCAAGATCAGCGCCGAGCTGAACGCTCCCTCTGATGCCGTCGAAGAGCTGCTTCGCCATCTCATCGCCGCGGGTGTTCTCATCACGAGCCTCCGGCCTCCTTCGACGTGCCGTGACTGCCTCGCTCACCTCCGTGACCGCCTGGCTGAGGCCGACGCAGTCAGCATCCCGGATCTTCAACCGCTGCTTTGCGACCTGGAGCAGATCGCCGCCCAGCTCGCCGAGGGACGCATCGAGACCGGCGTGCGGATGCGGGAGCTGGCCGCCGTCGAGCATCCCGTCACGGTCGATCTTCGGGTCGGAGCCACCGTCGTTCTGCCGCTGCAGATCGCCGACGAAGCTGCGGCGGCTGCCTCTGCCCTGGCCAGGCTGACTCCCCATCCCAGCGGCGACCCCGGCTGGCGGGTCTACCACGACGCGTTCCTCTCACGGTTCGGAGTGAACGCTATCGTCCCGGTCACGGAGCTGGTCGACCCTGTTACGGGACTCGGCTACCCCGACCACTTCGCTGCTCCCGCTGTCGACCTGCCCAGGGAGCTGACCGCCCGCGACGCGCGGCTTCTCGCTCTCGCCCAGCAGGCCGGTCTGGACGGAGCCCGCGAGGTCGAACTCGATGACGCATTCATCGACGGGCTCCACGACGACGCCGTGAGCCTGCGTATCCCTCCGCACCTTGAGTTGTTCACCCAACTGTGGGCGCCGGACACGACAGCTGTCCGCAGCGGGGATTTCCGGCTTGTCATCTCCGGGGTGGCCCGCACCGGTACGGCTCTATCCGGCCGGTTCATCGACCTCTTACCCGAAGCAGACCAGCGGCATCGCCGAACCGTCTACACCGGATTGCCGACCGTGGTCGAGGGCGCGGTTGCGGCCCAGCTTTCGTTCCCGCCGGTCCACGCGCACCTGGAGAACGTCGCTCGCGCCCCGCAACTGCTCCCGTCCCTGGTCACCCTGGCGGAGCATCGCATGGGGGCAACCGCCCGGTTCCCGCTGGAGGATCTGGCGGTCACAGCCGACAGTCGCGGCATGTACCTCATCTCGCTGTCGCAGGGCAGGGTGGTCGAGCCGATGCTCGCCAACGCCGCCGCCCGTCACGTCATGCCGTCGATGGCCCGGTTCCTGTTCGAGATCTCCCGTGCCCGCATCGCCTCCTCGTCACCGTTCGCGTGGGGAGCAGCCCGATGTCTGCCATTCCTGCCGCGCATCACGTACGGCCGGACCATACTGAGCACGGCACGCTGGTCGATCTCACCCGCCGCCCTACCCCGCCCCGATCTCTCGGACGCCCAATGGCGCAAGGAGTTCGAGACGCTGCGCCATCGTCTCCGGCTTCCAGACACGGTCAGCATCGGCGACTCCGACCTCCGGTTCCGCCTGAACCTCGATGAGCCAATGGATCTGGCGATCCTCCGCGACTGCTTGGACCGTGCCGGGGCAACCGGGCATACGACCGTGGTGGCCGAAGGCTCGACCCCCGCTGACCACGGCTGGTTCGACGGCCGCGCCCACGAACTCGTCATCCCGGTCGCATCCACCCGACCAGCAGGTCCCGCGCCCAGGGCCACGGCTCGATCCGCGGGGCCTGTGATCATCAGGCGGGGTCACGGTCTCCTGCCTGGGAGCGGGCATATCCTTCTGGCGAAGCTCTACACCGATCCCAGCGTCTTCGACACGATCCTCGTCCAGCATCTCCCTGAACTGCTGCATCAATGGCTTACGCCGCCGTCCTGGTGGTTCGTCCGCTACCGGGACCCTCACCCCCATCTACGGCTCCGCCTCCACGCAGGAGACCAAGCCGACGCCTTCACAAAGGTCAGCGCGTGGGCAACGGACCTGCGCAACCAAGGACTCATCAGAAGCCTCGTCTTCGACACCCATCTTCCCGAAGTAGCCCGCTACGGCGACGGTGAGGCCCAAGTTGCAGCAGAGAGGCTTTTTGCCGCGGACTCCATGGCCGTCCTCGCCCAGCTGGCAACCTTGCAACAAGGCCGGAATGTGCACGCGCTGTCCCTCATCGCGGCAGGCATGGCCGATCTCGTCGGGGGCTTGAGCGGTGGTCGCACGGCCGGGATGGAATGGCTGATCAACTACGGTGATCTCGGGGCTGGTGACCGACCAGATCGAGACATCGTCCGCCAGGCCGTCCAACTCGCCGAACCCGGCGCGATCATTGATCTGCGCGGCGGCACGGTCATCGCCGATACCTGGGCCAGGCGCGCGGATGCGGCAGCCGACTACAGCCGCTACCTGGCCGACAGACAGTCGGAAGCGGCAGGAACAATCCGGTCGCTGCTGCACATGCACCACATCCGCTTCATCGGGATCGACCCCGCGAGCGAACGAACCTGTCACCGGCTCGCCCGTGCCATCGCACTGGCCTGGACCTCACGCCACCGAGAGGTCCACCCATGAAGCACCTGCCAGACCTCGTCCTTCCCTTTGAAGTCGATCAGCAGGCTGCGGGCGTCCTCGCCTCGCGCCTCGCCGATGCGCTGGCCGTCCCGCCATCGCACCCGGCCGAGGCTGGTGACGGGCCTGACAGCACACGCTGGGACGGCCAGTCCCTGTCCTGCGGGCACGCTGGAATCGCGGTCCTGCACGGCGTCCGTGCCCTTGACGGTCATGGCGCCTGGACACGCGCGGCCGACTGGTTCACCGCAGCCGTCCGAGAACCGATCGCCGCAGCGGGCGGCGCCGGTCTCTGGCATGGGGCTCCCGCCGTCGCCTTCGCCCTCCATACCGCCGTCCGACCCGGCGATGCCGATCACCATCTCAACCGGCTCGACGGCGTCATCTCGGCGATGACGGATCGCCAGATCAAACGAGCCGACGAACGCATGGCAGCGGGCCGCAGACCCTCGCCTGGGGAGTTCGACCTCGTCCGGGGACTCACTGGTCTGGGTGTCTACTTCCTGCGCCGCGACCCCACGGGCCCGCACCTTCGTGAAGTGCTCGGCTACCTCATCCGCCTGACCACTCCAGTTCCCGCCGAAGACTCCGCCGGAACGAGGGCACCAGGCTGGTGGACCAGCCACCTGCCCGAAGGCCGTCCTGCCGTAGACTTCGCCGACGGTCACTCCGACCAGGGCATGGCCCACGGCATCGCCGGCCCACTCGCCTTGCTCTCCTTGACCTTCCGCGCTGGGATCATCGTCCCCGGCCAGGCCGAAGCGATCATGACGATCAGGGACTGGCTGGAGCGCTGGCAGCAGACCGGCGAAGCCGGACCGTGGTGGCCGGAACGGCTCACCCTCACCGACCTTGACCAGGCACAACCGCACCAGAAGGGCCCTGCCCGGCCATCTTGGTGCTACGGAACCCCTGGAATTTCCCGCGCACTACAGCTCGCCGCCCTGGCTCTCAATGATGCCGAGCGCCAGCACCGCGCGGAGCGAGCACTTCTCGCTTGCGTCACCGACCGATCCCAGCTGTCCCGCCTGGGCAATCTGGCGTTGTGCCACGGTTGGGCCGGGCTGATCGCCACCGTTTGGACGACCGCCGCCGACGCCTCCGCACCCGCCCTAGCCCGGCGGCTACCACGTCTCATCGAGGGTCTCATCGGTTCTAGTCATCCCCCGCTGGACAAGCCCGGGTTGATCGATGGAGCCGCCGGTCTCGCGCTCGTCCTGCACAGCATCGCCACCGGCACGCTCGCCGCTTGGACGAGCTTCCTACTGCTTACTGGAGTAGACCCCACATGATCCGCCCCCAAGAGGTCGTCGATTCGAGCGAGTGGCGTGAAGCCAGTGTTTGGCACGAGAGCTGGCAAGCCGCCGAACACGCTGCCGTTCACGCCTTCGGCCCACAGCTGGTGAACCTGGAAACCGCCGGAGTGATCACCATGTGGTGGTTCACTCGCAAGGGCGCGGAATGGCGTATCCGATACCTTCCGGCCCCTATCCGCGAGGTTGATGCCGCAGCAGCGATCAGCCGGATCCTTGACGCCGCCGCCACTGAGGGGCTGTGCACCCGGTGGGCTCACACGATCTACGAGCCGCTCATCGGGGCCTTCGGCGGGCAGGCTTCGCTCGACTCCGCTCACACACTGTTCCACGCGGACAGCCGACAGGTTCTCGGCCACCTCACCATCGGCGGCGGCCACAAGCGGGAACTCGCCCTTCTCCTGATCGCAGCGATGCTCCGCGGTGCCCACCGGGACTGGTACGACCAAGGGGAAGTGTGGAGACTCCTCACGCAGGAGCGCACCATCCCGTCCTCACCCTTGGCCCACGACGACATCGCGACCGTGCAGCAGCTCCTGATCGGCGATACAGAGTCCACACCCGCCAAGATCGGCGTCCCGGCTTCATGGTTCGCCGCTTATGAGCACGCCGGACAGCGGCATTTCGACCTCGATCGGCTCGGTGTTTGCACACGTGGTCTGAACGCCGTGCTCGCCCACCACGCCCTGTACGCCTGGAACCGCCTGGGTCTTCCCGAGCCGGTCCAAGGGGCTCTCGTTGCCGCAGCCGCCCATGCCGTGTTCTGTCCCGGCCTGATCGATTCTTCCGCCGCGAACAGCGGGCATGCGGTCGGGCCGATGAGTAATGTCGTCGCGGTGACCACCGACACCACCACTCCTGACCCCAGTCCCGCCGAGCTCCGCGATGAGCTCGCCGACAAGATTCTCGGTCGCGGTACGTTCCGCACCGCAGCCGTGGAGCGGGCGTTCCGGACCGTGCCCCGCGAAGTCTTCCTCGGCGCCGTCGAGCTTGCCGAGGCGTACAGGCCCGGGCCGGTGGTGACCAAACGGGCCGGCGACGGCACTGCCCTGTCGTCGGCGTCCGACCCCAACCTCGTCGCGACGATGGCCGAAGATCTGGACGTCCGTCCAGGCCATCGCATCCTGGAGATCGGCGCGGCCACGGGCATCAATGCCGCCATTTTAGCCGAGCTCAGCGGCACCCAGGGCCGTGTCACCACGATCGAGATCGACCAGGACCTTGCCGCCGGGGCTGCCGCCGCCCTTGCCAAGACTGGCTACACCACTGTCACCGCCATGTGCGGCGACGGCGCCGCCGGTTGGACGGCGGCTGCCCCCTACGACCGGATCATTGTCACGGCTGGCGCTTGGGACATCTCCGCTCCCTGGTGGGACCAGCTCGCCACCGGCGGCAGGATCGTCATCCCGCTCCGTCTCCACGGCAGCGGCCTGACCCGCTCCATCGCCTTCGACCTCCAGCCGTCAGGTCACCTCACCTGCAGCCACACCCGCGTCTGCGGCTTCGTCCCCATGCGCGGAGCAGCCGCCCAGGCCACCACCTCGATCACGCTCGCCGAGCACGTCACCCTCAACATCGACGCCGCCGACGAAGCCGACCAAGGCGCGCTCGCGCGGGTGCTCACCCACCCCGGCGAGGCCCGGTGGACCGGGATCAACGTCACCGACTTCGAGCCCGTCGAGCACCTCGATCTGTGGCTCGCTACCCACAGCACCGGCTTCAGCCGACTGTCGGCCGGAGCGCCCGCCCGCCGCGCCGGTATCGCCGATCCGGCACTGCGCTGGGCGGGTGCCGGGCTCTACGACGGCGCCACCCTCGCCTACATCGCCGCACGCCCGCACGGGCCGGCCTCCAGAGAACTCGGCATCACCGCCCACGGCCCCGGCAGCCGCAGCCTCACCGATCGCTTCATCGAACTCCTACATGAGTGGAACCACACCCGGCCCGCCCGACCGGTCATCACCGCCCACCGGGCGGACACCCCCGACGACCGACTCAAGGCCGGGACCCGCATCGAGCGGCCCGACACCCGCCTGACGATCGCCTGGTAGCAACCTCGCCCATGGAGGTGCCGCGCATGGACACCCGAACCGCACCGCAGCGCCTCACTGACCTGGCCGCGCGCCGCTTCCCGCTGGTCGCGCGGTCCCAGGTCATCTCCCGGCCGCTCTCCACCCGAATCAGCCAGATCGAATCCCGAGCCGGGCAAGCTCGGCAGAACGGGCCCGACGGCGTCCTCCGCGCCGCCGAAGCCCTCAATCTGGCGGCTCTCCTGCTCAGCGACCTCGGCATCCCACACCTGGCCCGCGGTCGGTCTGGACGCCGCCTTTCCCCTCGGCGGGTTTCTCACCGGCCTGTTGCTGGGCGGTGACCCGCGCGCAAGGTCGTCCTGGCCGGCTCTCGCGTCGAACTCGCACTCGGCTCGCACCGCAGCCCCGGCCGTAAGCCGGTCAACACCCCGCCCATCCCCGTCCACCACTTCAAATGGAGGCGCGGCGTCGAACAAGACCTGCGGCGGCGCATCACCTGACACACCGCCGGCACCTGGCGCGAGATCAGCCCGGCGATCCGCACCGAGGCCGCCCGCCTCCTGGAGCACCTTCAAGCCCACGGCGAGCGCATCCACACCGCCGGGCCGATTCCCTTCCACCCGGTCGACCTCGCCACGACGCCGCCGTGGTGGCCGCACGCCTGCGCAGACCTGCTGGACCGGTGGCGCCCACCCGGGTCAGGACCGTCCTGAGCCGCCGACGCGTGCGTCGGCGCTCACCATCCGGACGGGACGCCGTTTTCGCACCGAGGAGGTCCGCCGCCAGATGCTGTCCGCAGTCGGCCGCAGCGCTCACCTGCTGGGGTGGAAAAGGGCCAGCAAGGGCTTGCGCAGCGGTACTACCTCCAGGCCTACGCTCTTGCCACCGAGTCCGGCATCACGGGACACGACGGGTTCGTGATGCGCACGATGGCCATGCAAGGCCTCAAACTCCACCGCCCCGAGTACTGCCAGGAATGGTCCCGGCATGGCACATATCGAGATCGGGCGCCGACTGTGCTCCCCGCGCACGCGGGGATGGTCCGCCAGCGTCGCTGACGGCATGCGCGACTCGGTGCTCGGCGATCAGTCTGCCCGTCTGCCCTAGGGTCCCGGGGTGCAGTGGGGTGAGGTCCACAGGGCCCAGTCGGGGCGGGAGCCGGCGGGGCGCCAGGTGGGGGGCGGGGGTGCCGACGGGGGGAGGAGGACGCTGCACACGCCGTTCGGCACGGCCTGCTTGTCGCCGTTGAACAGCTCCAGCTCGGTCCACCACACGCGGTGCGTGAGCTGAACCCAGATCCGCCAGTCGACCCGGTTGTCGACGGCGACGCGGCCCGGGGGTGGCTGGGGCCACCATGCGGGGTCGGCGGGCGGCGGGGGTTTGGGGGCGATGTGTACGGCGAAGGCCGCATTGGCCGCCACCAGGACGGCGGCGGCCAGGGGCCACCGGGTCCGGCGGGGGGTGAGTGCGGCGGCGGCCAGGCAGGCGAGCAGGGCCGCCGCGGTCCATGAGGCCGCGGCCATGTCGAGTCTGTCGTGGACCCCGCTGAGGAAGATCACCTCGGGGAAGTCGAAGGCGATGAAGGTGTAGCGGCGCAGGCGGTCCCCCGCGTAGAGGGCGGCGGCGCCTCCGGCCGCCGCGGCCGTGGCCGCGGCGCCTAGGGCGAGCCCGAGTACGGTGGCCCGCCGCCTGCCTCCCGGTATGACGGCTAGCCACCCGGGCCGTCCCAGGAGGGCGGTTCGCCGGACGCGGGGAAAGGCGGCTTCCTCCGGCACGGCGGCAAGCGGCCCGGTCGGCCCGGGGGCGGCGGTGCGGCGGGTGCGGAGGAGGGCGGCGAGGCCGGCGATGGTCCAGGCGAGGGCGACGCAGGCGAGGTAGCGGCCGTAGGCGTAGTTGCCGACGCGGTGTTCGTCGGGCAGTGCGGCCGAGGAGGCGTAGGCGATGCCCAGGGTGGTGGCGAGCAGTACGGCTGCCGCCACGCGGTGGGCGTGCGGGGCGGAGCGCCGCAGGGCGGTGGCCGCGGCGGCGATGAGGCCGACTCCGGCGAGGCCCCAGGTGGCGACGGCGAGGTACCAGATCTGGCCGGCGGCGCCGGCCAGGGCCCAGGCCTGCCCGTCGAGGCTGGTGAGGCGGTCGACGAGCAGGCCCGACAGGTCGCGGGCGCCGCCGGGGTAGAGGGCGGCGGCCAGCTCGGCGTTGAGGACCGCGCCGGCCAGGGCGGTCGTGCCGCCGGCGGCGGCCCCCGCGAGCGCCGCCTTCGGCGCAATCCGCCTCCTGAACGCCAGAAGCGCCACCGCCACCACCCACACGCCGAAGATGACGTATCCCCGCATGTGCACCGATGTCGCGAAACCCGCCAGCACCCCGCCCAGGGCCGCCGCCCGCGCCGAGCCCCGGCTCACCGTGTCGTGGACGGCGAGCAGCCACCCGAGCAGCAGCGTGGGCAGTACGGCGTCGGCCAGCGCCAGCCCCGAGAACACCAGCAGCGACGGCGACGCCCCCGCCGCGAAGGCCAGGAGCAGCGCCGGCCGTACGGCTGTGCCGAGGCGGCGCAGCGCCGCATAGGCGAGCGGGAACGTGGCGGCGGCCACGGCCGCGCCGGTGCCGGCGACCAGCCGGTAGGCCGTCTCCGGGTCGGAGGTGAGCCAGAAGGCGGGGACGAGCAGCAGGGCGTAGCCGCCCTGGTAGAAGGTCGAGCCGCTGTAGTCGCCGCCGGGCCCGCCGGCCAGCAGGCGGGCCGCGAGCAGGTATCCGACCTCGTCGGGGTTGGCCACCGGCCCGGAGTGGTAGCGGTACAGCCAGAGCCGGAGCGCGAACTGCGCGGCCCACCCGCCGGCGAGCAGCCACCCGATCCACCGCCCGGCCGGGGGTCGTGCCCTCGCGTCCGCTGCCGGCGGCGCGGATGGGTGGTGGCGAACGGACAGCAGCGGCATGGATTTCCCCCGATCCGCCGTCGGGTATCTCCCGACGGCAGCGGAGGAAGCTCAGCAAAACCCCCATAACCCGGCCGTCACCTCATAGGGGTTATGCCGGCGTTATAGGGGGCGGGTCAGAGGTACTCGCTGATCAGTACGGCGACCGTGTCGGGTTCGAGGGCTTCGAAGGCGTGGGGGGCGTCGCCCGGGTAGACGGCGTAGTCTCCGGGGCCGAGTTCGACGGGGGCACCGGTGGGGCCGAGGAGCGCCCGGCCGGAGGAGATGACGACGTGTTCGGTAGTGCCGGGCATGTGGGGGGCGGACGTGTGGCGTTCGCCCGGCTGGGCGACGATGCGGTAGATGTCCTGGCGGGTGCCCGGTGCGCTGGAGGCCAGGAGGGTGACGGCGTAGTTCGCCTGTTCGGAGTAGGTGGCGGTGCCTTCGCCGACGCGGACGACGAGCACGTCGGGGCGGGGCGGGTCGACGAGGCGGCTGAAGGGGACGCCGAGGGCGACGGCGAGGGCCCACAGGGTTTCGATGCTGGGGTTGCCGGTGCCCGACTCCAGCTGGGACAGGGTGGATTTGGCGATCCCGGCCCTTTTGGCGAGTTCGGTGAGGGACAGTCCGGTGCGGGTGCGTTCGCGGCGGATGGAGAGGGCGACCACGGCCACGGGGTCGACGGCGGCCATCCCGTGGGGTGCGGGCGTGCCGCCGTTCCCGGCGGTGGCCGTACGGCGGGGCCCCGTGTCGGCCGGCGGATCGGCGGCAGCCGTACGCCGGGACTGCGGGGCTTTGCCCGGTGGGGTCATATTCGTTCGCTCCAGACGTCCATTGTTTGAGTTGACGAACGGCATCAGCTATGTCCATTCTATTAGGTATGCGTTCGTTATGGCGAACTGTTGATCGCGACACGCTTCGCGACATCGTTCTCGTGTGCCTCGCCGACGCGGTCGTCGCGGTCTCCTTCGGCGCGATCGCCGTGTCCGGCGGTCTGTCGCCGTGGGTGCCGATCGTGATGTCGCTGCTGGTCTTCGCGGGCGGCGCCCAGTTCGCCGCCCTCGGCGTGGTCCTCGCCGGGGGCGGCCCGGTCGCCGCCGTCGCCACCGGGCTGCTGCTCAACGCGCGGCTCCTGCCGTTCGGCTTCGCCGTGGCCGACGTGGTGGGCCGCCGGTGGTGGACGCGGCTGATCGGCGCGCACCTGATGACCGACGAGGCCGTGGCGTTCGCGCTGCGCCACAGCGACCCGCGGCAGCGCCGCGCGGCGTACTGGGTCTGCGCGATCATGCTGTTCGTCCTCTGGAACGTCGCCGTCGTCGTGGGAGCGCTCGCAGGCGGCATGGTGGGCGACACCAACGTCCTCGGGCTGGACGCGGCGTTCCCCGCGGTCCTGCTGGCGCTGACGCTGCCGGCGCTCACCGACCGGGGCGTCCGCGACTCCGCGCTGCTGGGGGCGGCCGTCGCGCTGGCTGCGGCGATGTTCCTGCCCGCCGGGCTTCCCGTGCTGCTGGCGCTGGTGGGCCTGGTCGCGCTGCTGCGCCGGCCGCAGGTGGCCGGCGCCCAGATCGATCCCGACTGGAAGGTGAGCTGATGCCCGTTCTCGCCATCGTGCTGCTCGCCGCGGGCACCTACGCGTTCCGCCTGGCCGGGCCGCTGCTCGCGGGCCGGATCACGATCCCCGAGCAGGTGCGGCGGGTGCTGTCGGTGAGCGCCGTGGTGCTGCTGTTCGCCCTGGTGTGTACGGCGGCGCTGACGCAGGGCCACGCCTTCGCCGGATGGGCGCGGCCCGCCGGGGTGCTGGTCGCCGGGGTCCTCGCCGTACGGCGGGCGCCGTTCCCCGTGGTCGTGATCGCCGCCGCCACCACCACGGCGGTGCTGCGCCTGCTCGGCGTCCCCTGACCCGGCACCGGGGGCCCGCCCCCGGTCGCCCCGGGGAAGTCTCGAAAATTCCTTAGCCCGTTGCTGCTTCGCTGACTGTGCCGCGGGCGGCGGCCGGGAGGCGCCCGCGGGGGTCTGGACCGTCCGGCGGTCCGTGTCCGCGGTGGCGAAAGGGATGAGGATGTCCAAGCGTGCGCTGATCATCGGGGTGACCGGCCAGGACGGGTCGTACCTGGCCGAGTATCTGATCTCCCTGGGGTACCGGGTGTGGGGCCTTGCGAGGGGGCAGGCCAACCCCCGCAAGGCCCGCATCGGCGGGCTGATCCCCGACCTCGAGTTCGTGGACGGCGACCTGATGGACCAGGGCAGCCTGGTGTCGGCCGTGGACATGGTGCAGCCCGACGAGGTCTACAACCTGGGGGCGATCTCGTTCGTGCCGATGTCGTGGCGGCAGGCGGAGCTGGTCACCGAGGTCAACGGCACCGGGGTGCTGCGGGTGCTGGAGGCGATCCGCAGGGTGAGCGGGCCGGCCCGGCCGCCGTCGGGCGGCGGGATACGGTTCTACCAGGCGTCGTCGTCGGAGATGTTCGGCATGGTGGCCGAGTCGCCGCAGCGCGAGTCGACGCCCTTCCACCCGCGCAGCCCCTACGGCGTGGCCAAGACCTTCGGGCACTACATCACCTGCAACTACCGCGAGTCCTACGGCATGTACGGCGTGTCGGGAATCCTGTTCAACCACGAGTCGCCGCGGCGCGGCGCGGAGTTCGTCACCAGGAAGATCACGCTGGCCGCCGCCGGGATCAAACTCGGGAGGCAGGACACGCTGCGCCTGGGCAATCTCGACGCGGTGCGCGACTGGGGTTTCGCCGGCGACTACGTGCGGGCGATGCATCTGATGCTCCAGCAGGACGAGCCGGCCGACTACGTGGTGGGCACCGGCCGTATGCACTCGGTGCGCGACGTGGCGCGGGTCGCGTTCGAGTATGTGGGTCTTCGGTGGGAGGACCACGTCGTCGTCGACCCGGGCCTGGTGCGGCCGGCGGAGGTGGAGACGCTGTGCGCCGACTCGGCGGCGGCGCGCGAGGCGCTCGGCTGGGAGCCCGAGGTCGGGTTCGCCGAGCTGATCCAGATGATGGTCGAGTCCGACCTCGCCCAGGTACGGCTGGCGCGCGACTACGGCGCCGAGGTCGTCGGGACGCGCTGGTAGCAGACCCTCGCGAGTCCCCACGGGGGTCGACAGGCCGGGCTGATCCGACACTAGGGATTTTCCTTGCCGGGTCACCTGAGACTGAGCGCTGCGCGGGTGATCGACGCCTGGCGTCCGCCTCTCCGGTCCCCGCCGTCCGCCGGCCTCCAGATGGGTTTGAGTTGACATGAGCAACGAACAGAAGCTCCGGGACTATCTGAAGCGGGCGAGCGCCGACCTGCAGCGCTCCAGGCAGCGGGTGCACGAGCTTGAGGCGGCGGCGAGCGAACCCATCGCGATCGTGGGCATGAGCTGCCGCTACCCGGGAGGCGTGGCGAGCCCCGAAGACCTGTGGGACATGCTCGCCGAGGGGCGGGACGGCATCGGCGCGCTGCCGGCCGACCGGGGGTGGGAGCTGGACGCCGGGGACGGGCCGGTGGAGATGGACGGGCCGGGGGAGATCCGCGGCGGTTTCCTCGACGGCGCGGCCCACTTCGACCCCGACTTCTTCGGGATCTCGCCCCGCGAGGCGCTGGCCATGGACCCGCAGCAGCGGGTGCTGCTGGAGGCGGCGTGGGAGGCGTTCGAACGGGCCGGGATCGACCCGGCGTCGGTGCGGGGCTCGCGGACGGGGATGTTCGTCGGGGCGATGCCCCAGGAGTACCGCGTCGGCCCCGACGACGACGCCGGAGGCTTCGTCCTGACGGGCAACGCCACCAGTATCGTCTCGGGCCGCCTGGCGTACTTCTTCGGGGCGGTCGGCCCCGCCGTCACCGTCGACACCGCCTGCTCGTCGTCGCTGGTGGCGCTGCACCTGGCCGCCCAGGCGCTGCGCGCGGGCGAGTGCTCGCTGGCGCTGGCCGCCGGCGTCACGGTCATGTCCAGCGCGACGACGTTCGTGGAGTTCGCCCGCCAAGGCGGCCTGGCCGCGGACGGCCGCTGCCGGTCGTTCGCCGACTCGGCGAACGGCACGGGCTGGGCGGAGGGCGTCGGCGTGCTGGTGCTGGAACGGCTGTCGGCGGCCCGCGCGGCCGGGCACCCGATCCTCGCCGTGGTCCGGGGCACCGCCGTCAACCAGGACGGCGCGTCCAACGGCCTCACCGCCCCGAGCGGCCCCTCCCAGCGGCGTGTCATCGAGCAGGCGCTGGTCAACGCCCGCCTCACCGCCGACCAGGTCGACGCGGTCGACGCCCACGGCACCGGCACCACCCTCGGCGACCCCGTCGAGGCGCAGGCGCTCTTGGAGACGTACGGCCAGGGCCGGGACCGGCCCCTGTGGCTCGGTTCGGTCAAGTCCAACCTCGGCCACACCCAGGCCGCCGCCGGGGTCGCCGGCGTCATCAAGATGGTCATGGCGATGCGGCACGGCCTACTGCCGAAAACCCTTCACATCGACAACCCGACGAGGCATGTCGACTGGTCGGCGGGAGCCGTACGGCTCCTCACCGAGCAGACGCCCTGGCCGCCGCGGCGCGAGCCTCGCCGCGCCGGCGTCTCCTCCTTCGGCCTCAGCGGCACCAACGCCCACGTCGTCCTCGAACAGGCGCCGCCCCTGCCCCCGCACGGGCCCGAGCCGGAGCCCGAGCCCGAGTCCGGGTCCGGGGCCTCCGCCGCGCGGCCGGTGGACGGGGTGGTGCCGTGGCCGCTGTCGGCCCGGACGCCCGAGGCGCTGCGGGAGCAGGCGGCGCGGCTCGCCGCCCGCCTGGCGGACCGCCCCGGGGCGGACGCCGCCGACGTGGCGTACTCACTGGCCACGACCCGCGCCGCCCTGGAGCACCGGGCCGTCGTCCTGGCGGCCGGCCGCGAGGAGGGCCTGGCGGGGCTCGCCGCGCTGGCCGGAGGCGACCCGGCGGGCGTCCGGCATGTGGTGGCCGGCCCGGCGGGCGGGGTGCGCGGCCGTGTGAAGGCGGCGTTCCTGTTCACCGGCCAGGGGGCGCAGCGGGCCGGGACGGGACGGGAGCTGTACGACCGCTTCCCGGTGTTCGCCCGCGCGCTCGACGAGGTGTGCGGACACCTCGACCCGCTGCTCGACCGGCCGCTGCGCGAGGTGATGTTCGCCGCGCAGGGGACACCCGAGGCCGAGCTGCTGCACCTGACCGGCTACGCCCAGCCCGCGCTGTTCGCGCTGGAGGTGGCGCTGTTCCGGCTCCTCGAATCGCGCGGCGTCCACCCCGACGCGGTGGCGGGCCACTCGGTCGGCGAGATCGCCGCCGCGCACGCCGCCGGGGCGCTGTCGCTGGCCGACGCCGCCGCGCTGGTCGGCGCGCGGGCCCGCCTCATGCAGGCGCTGCCCGCGGGCGGCGCGATGGCCTCCTTGCAGGCGACCGAGGCGGAGGTGCTCGAACACCTCGCCTCCTTCCACGCCGGCGGCGCCGACGGGCCCTTCGGCGCGCCCATCGGGGTGGCGGCCGTCAACGGGCCGGGCGCGGTCGTGGTGTCCGGTGCCCGCGACGCCGTCGAGAACGTCGCGGGCCACTTCGAGAGCCTCGGCCGCGCGGTCAGACACCTGCGGGTGTCGCACGCGTTCCACTCGCCGCTGATGGACCCGGTGCTCGAAGATTTCCGCGCCGCCGCCGAGCGGCTGGCCGTCCGCACGCCCGCGGTTCCCGTCGTCTCCACCCTGACCGGGGGGTTCGTCCCGGCCGAGCGGTTGGCGTCGCCCGACCACTGGGTGGAGCACGCGCGGCGAGCCGTACGGTTCGCCGACGCCGTCGCCTGCCTGCGCGAGTACGGCGCGGGCGCGTTCCTGGAGCTCGGCCCCGACGGTGTCCTCGCGGCCATGGCGCAGGCGTGCCTGGACGGCGCGGCGACGGCGGTGCCCGTCCTGCGGCGGGGCCGCCCTGAGGCGGAGGGCGTCGCCGAGGCGGTCGCGGCGCTGTACGTGCGGGGGGTTCCCATCCGGTGGGAGGCGTACTTCTCCGGCTCCGCCGTACGCGCCGTGGACCTGCCCACCTACCCCTTCCAGCACCGGCGGTTCTGGCCCAAGAGCGCTCTGTCGGGCCTAGGCGGTGTACGCGCCTCCGGCCTCGGCGCCGCGCGCCACCCCCTGCTCGCCGCGGCCGTGTCGGTGGCCGACGCGGGCGGGCTGCTGCTGGCCGGACGGCTGTCGGCGCGCACGCATCCGTGGCTCGCCGGGCACACCGTGCGGGGCAGGGTGCTGCTTCCCGGGACCGCGTTCCTTGAGCTCGCCGTACGGGCCGGCGACGAGGTGGGCTGCGACCGGGTGGAGGAGCTCACGCTGGCGGCGCCGCTGGTCCTGCCGGAGCAGGGCGGCGTGCAGGTGCAGGTGTGGGTGGGCAGCGCCGACGAATCGGGCCGGCGCACCCTGGGCGTCCATTCCCGCCCCGACGGCGCGGACGACCAGCCGTGGACCCGGCACGCCACCGGCATCCTCGTCGAAGGCGGGCCGTCCGCCGCCCCCGACGGTTTCGCGTCCCTCACCGGAGGGCAGTGGCCGCCCGCGGGCGCCCATCCCGTGGACCTCGGCGAGCTTTACGTACGGCTGGAGGACGCCGGCTTCTCCTACGGCCCGCCGTTCCGCGGCCTGGTCGCCGCGTGGCGGCGCGGTGACGAGGTGTTCGCGGAGGCCGCGCTGCCCGAAGGCGGCGACGCGGCGGCGTTCGGCCTGCATCCGGCGCTGCTGGACGCGGCGCTGCACGCGTCGGCGTTCCTGGACCTCGGCGAGCACGGGCGCGGCGGTCTGCCGTTCTCCTGGCAGGACGTCGTCCTGCACGCCGCCGGAGCGCGGGCGGTCCGCGTACGGCTGGCGCCCGTCGGCGACGCCGCCGTGTCGGTCGAGATCGCCGACGCCGACGGCGGGCCGGTCGCCACTGTCGGGGCGCTCACGCTCCGCGCCGCCGCCGACGCCCCGGAGGGCGCGGCGCCGCCGGACGCGATGTTCGCGCTGGAGTGGGTTCCGCTGCGTGCCGCCGCAGCGGCGTCCCGCACCGTGGGGCTGGTGGGCGCCGACCCCTTCGGGCTCGGCGTCGCCCCGGTGGACGGCCCCATGTCCATGCCCATGCCCGAGGTCGTCCTCGCCCCGGTCTCCGGCCTTGGCGCCGCAGGCGCCGGGGTCGCCGGGATCGCCGGGGTCGGTGGGGTCGGTGGCGGCGCGGCGGGCTCGGAGGCCGGCGGTGCGGATGCCGCGGTCGGCGTGGCAGGCACGGCCTTCGTAGCAGGCACGGCCTTGGACGTCGAAGGCGCGGACGTCCTGGTCGGCGGCGCGGGTGGGGCGTCCCCGGTTCCGGGAACCGGCGGTGCGGATGTGCTGGTCGGCGGCGCGGGCTCGCCGGCCTGGGATGTCGGCGGAGTGGATACCGCGGACACGGGTGTCGTGGGTGTGGTTCACGCGGTGACGGCGCGGGTGCTGGCTCGGATGCAGGCGTGGCTCGCTGACGAGTCGGCGGGCGGATCGCGTCTGGTGTTCGTCACGCGGGGCGCGGTCGCGGTCGGCGGGGGCGGCGGTGTGGCCGACGTGGCCGACGTGGCCGGGGCGGCGGTGTGGGGGTTGGTGCGCTCGGCGCAGGCGGAGCATCCGGGGCGGTTCGGGCTGCTGGACCTCGACCCGGACGAGGAGGACGCGCACGACGACCAAGCCGGGGACGACCCGGTCGGCGCCCACCCGGAGGCGGACGTCGAGGGGACCGGAGGGCCGGCGGCTCTGGTCGCGCGCGTGGCGGGGGGTGATGAGCCGCAGGTCGCGATCAGGAAGGGTGTACCGCTGGTCGCGCGCCTGGCCAGGGTGCGTCCGGGGGACGGGCGGCGCGGCGGTGAGGACGCCGGCGGCCGGGCACCGGTGTGGGACCCGGACGGCACTGTGCTGGTCACGGGCGGCACCGGCGGGCTGGGCCGGGTGCTGGCACGCCACCTGGTGGCCGAGCACGGAGTGCGGCATGTGCTGCTGGCGAGCCGGAGCGGGCCCGCGGCCGGGGGCGTCGCCGTACTGGCCGAGGAGCTGCGGGCTCTGGGCGCGCGGGTAGCGGTGGAGGCGTGTGACCTGGCGGACCGCGAGGCGGTGGGGCGGCTGGTGGCGGGGGTGCCGGAGGAGCATCCCGTCACGGCGGTGGTCCACACGGCCGGGGTGCTGGACGACGGGCTGATCGAGGCGTTGACGCCGGAGCGGCTCGGCGCGGTGCTGAGCCCCAAGGTCGACGCCCTCTGGAACGTCCACCAGGCCACGCTTTCCTGTGATTTGTCCGCGTTTATCGTGTTCTCGTCGGTGTCGGGGACCCTCGGCGCCGCAGGCCAAGGCAACTACGCCGCGGCCAACGCCTTCGCCGACGCCCTGGTCCACGCCCGCCGCGCCGCCGGACTGCCCGGCCTGTCGCTCGGCTGGGGACTCTGGGCGCCTACCGGCGGCATGGCGCGGTCCCTCACCGACGCCGACCTCGAACGGCTGGCGCGCATGGGCATGCCCGCGCTCTCCGAACGCGACGGCCTGGCGCTGTTCGACGCCGCCCTCGCGTTCACCGGCCCCACATCGGCCGGGCCCACATCGGCCGGCCCCACATCGGCCGGGCCCGTGGTGCTGCCGGTCCGCCTCGACCTGCCCGCGCTGCGGGCCCACGGCGACGTGCCGCCCGTGCTGCGCGGCCTGATCCGCGCGCCCGCGCGGCGTACGGCCGCCGGCGCCGCCGCGGAAAGCCTGGTGCGCACCCTGTCGCTGCTGGACCCGGAGGCGCGCACCCGGGCCGTCGTCGACCTCGTCCGTACACACGTGGCCGGGGTGCTGCGGCACGGGAGCCCCGCCGACGTCGACCCCGCGCGCACCTTCCAGGACCTCGGCTTCGACTCGCTGACCGCCGTCGAACTGCGCAACCGGCTGCGTACGGCCACGGGCCTGCGCACCTCGGCCACCGTGGTGTTCGATTACCCGACGGTGAACGCCCTGGCGGGCCACGTGCTCGCCGAGCTCATGGGGGCCGACGCCCCCGCCTCGGCCGACGCCCCGCGCGCGGCCACCGCCGACGACCCGATCGCCGTCGTCGGCATGAGCTGCCGCTACCCGGGCGGGGTGGCGTCCCCGGACGACCTGTGGCGGCTCGTGCGCGAGGGGACCGACGCGATCTCGGGGCTGCCCGCCGACCGCGGCTGGGACCTCGACGCGCTGTACGACCCCGACCCCGACCACCTCGGCACCACCTACGCGCGGGGCGGCGGCTTCCTGCACGAGGCCGCGGACTTCGACGCGGCGTTCTTCGGGATGAGCCCGCGCGAGGCCCTCGCCACCGACGCGCAGCAGCGGCTGCTGCTGGAGGCGTCGTGGGAGGCGGTCGAACGCGCCGGGATCGACCCGGTGTCGCTGCGCGGCAGCCGTACAGGGGTATTCGCGGGCGTCATGTACAACGACTACGCGGCCATGCTGACGGGCGGCCGGTTCGAAGGCCACCAGGGCAGCGGCACCTCGCCCAGCCTCGCCTCGGGTCGCGTCTCCTACGTGCTCGGGCTGGAGGGCCCGGCCGTCACCGTCGACACGGCCTGCTCGTCGTCGCTGGTGGCGATGCACTGGGCGATGCAGGCGCTGCACTCGGGCGAGTGCACGCTGGCCCTGGCCGGAGGGGTGACGGTGATGTCGACGCCGACGTCCCTCATCGAGTTCTCCCGCCAGCGCGGCCTGTCTCCCGACGGCAGATGCAAGGCGTATTCGGACGCGGCCGACGGTGTCGGCTGGTCGGAGGGCGTCGGGGTGGTGGTGCTGGAACGGCTGTCCGACGCGCGGCGGGCCGGGCACCCCGTGCTCGCCGTCATCCGGGGCAGCGCCGTCAACCAGGACGGCGCCTCCAACGGCCTCACCGCGCCGAACGGCCCCTCCCAGCAGCGTGTCATCCGGCAGGCGCTGGCCGCGGCGGGGCTGTCGGCGGCCGACATCGACGTGGTGGAAGGGCACGGCACCGGCACCGCGCTCGGAGACCCCATCGAGGCGCAGGCGCTGCTCGCGACCTACGGGCAGGACCGGGACACGCCGGTGCTGCTCGGCTCGGTCAAGTCGAACATCGGCCACACCCAGGCCGCCGCGGGTGTCGCCGGCGTCATCAAGATGGTCATGGCGATGCGGCACGGCGTCGTACCGCGCACTCTGCACGTCCACCGGCCGTCCTCCCACGTGGACTGGGAGGCGGGGGCGGTGGAGCTGCTCGCGGAGGAGGTGCCGTGGCCGGGGATCGGACGGCTGCGGCGGGCGGGCGTGTCGTCGTTCGGGATCAGCGGCACCAACGCCCACGTCATCGTGGAGGAACCCCCGGCTCCCGCCGCTGGCCCCCGGCGGGACGGGGAGCACGGGGAGCACGGCGGAGGGCAGAGCGGAGGGCGCAGCGGAGAACGCAGCGGAGAACGCGGCGGGGAGGCGGCGGGGGAGAGGCCCGGTGCGGGAGCGGGGCCGGACGCCGGGCCGGACGCCGGGCCGGACGCCGGGCCGGACGCCGGGCCGGACGCCGGGCCGGACACGGTGACCGCGTGGCCGCTGTCGGGCAGGAGCCTCGCCGCGCTGCGCGACCAGGCGGCCCGCCTCCGATCACACCTGAACCTGATACCCGAGGCCGCCTGCGCAAACGTGGGCCGCGCCCTCGCCACGACCCGGTCGCACTTCGACCACCGCGCCGTCGCCGTCGGCGGCCCCGCGGACCTGCGCCGCGCCCTGGCCGCCCTGGCGGCGGGCGCCCCCGACCCGGCCCTCGTCGAGGGCGAGTACGGCACCGCCGGCGCGTTGGCCATGCTCTTCACCGGCCAGGGCGCGCAGCGGCCCGGCATGGGACGCGAACTGTACGGGCGGTTCCCGGTGTTCGCCCGGGCGCTGGACGAGGTCGCCGGGCACCTGGACGCCGGGCTCGGCAGGCCGCTACGCGAGGTGATGTCCGCCGAGGGCGACCTGCTGCACGAGACCGGGTATGCGCAGCCGGCGCTGTTCGCCGTCGAGGTCGCGCTGTTCCGCCTGTGGGAGTCGTGGGGGGTGCGCCCCGACCTGGTGGCGGGCCACTCGGTCGGCGAGATCGCCGCCGCCCACGTGGCGGGCGTGCTCACCCTGCCGGACGCCGCCGCGCTGGTCGGCGCGCGGGCCCGCCTCATGCAGGCGCTCCCGGAGGGTGGGGCGATGGCGGCGCTCCAAGCCACCGAGGACGAGGTCGACGAGGCCGTGGCAGTCCTCTCAGAGACCTCAGAGGACGGCGGCCCGGTCTCCGTCGCGGCGGTCAACGGCCCGGAGGCGGTGGTGGTCTCGGGCGCCCGTGCCGCCGTCGAGCGGATCGCCGCCCACGTCGAGGGGCTGGGCCGTACGGTGAAGCGCCTGCGGGTGTCGCACGCGTTCCACTCGCCGCTGATGGACCCGATGCTGGACGACTTCCGCCGCGCCGTCGCCGGGCTGGCCTTCGCCCCGCCGCGCATCCCGATGATCTCCACCGTGACCGGGCGAGCCGCCGGGGACGAGGTGTGCTCTCCGGAGTACTGGGTCGAGCACGTCCGCCGTACGGTGCGGTTCGCCGACGGCGTGTCGGCGCTGCGGGAGGCGGGCGCGGCCACGTTCGTCGAGGTGGGGCCGGGTGGTGTCCTGGCGGCGCTGGCGCAGGACCTCGTCGGCGGCGACCCCGCTGTGGACGCCTTCCCGTCGCTGCGCGCCGACGGCGGCGAGGTGCGCGCCGCGACCGCGGCGCTCGCCCGCCTCCACGTGCGCGGTGTGGCGGTGGAGTGGCCGGCGTTCTTCGAGGGTACGGCGGTGCGCCATGTCGACCTGCCGACCTACGCCTTCCAACGTGAACGGTTCTGGCCTGAGGCGCTTCCCGCCGAGGCGACCACCGCCGACCCGGCCGACGCCCAATTGTGGGGCACGGTCCGGCGCGGCGACACGGCCGGGCTGGCCGCGCTCCTCGGGCTGGGCGACGAGCAGCACGCCTCGCTCGCCGCGCTGCTTCCCGCCCTCTCGCGGTGGCGCGGCCGACGTGAGGAGAACGCGGCGCTGGACGCGCTGCGCTACCGGGTGACGTGGAGACCTTTCGCCGTCGGCGCGACGCCAGTCCTCGACGGTACATGGCTGGCCGTCGCCGCCGACGGCGCCGACGACGGCGTACCGGCCGCGCTGCGCGGCCTGGGGGCGCGTGTCGAGCGGCTGACCGTCCCCGCCGCGTGCCGGGACAGAACCCACCTGGCCGCCCTGCTCACCTCGGCCGTCGCGGACGCGGGCGGCGTCGCCGGGATCCTGTCCCTCCTGCCCCTCGCCGACAGCGCCTCGCCCTCGCCCGCCGATCCCTTGGCCGTGGATCCCTCCGCCGGTCCCGAGGCTGCCAACGGCTTCGGACTGCCTGCCGGGCTGGCGCTCAGCGTGCTGCTGGCGCAGGCGCTGGTGGACGTGGACGTGGCGGTGCCGTGCTGGACGGTGACGCGGGGAGCGGTCGCGACCGGTCCGGGTGACGCCGCGCCCGATCCCGCGCAGGCGGCCGTGTGGGGGCTCGGGCGCGTCGCGGCCTTGGAACGGCCGGGCCGGTGGAGCGGCCTGGTCGACCTGCCGCCCGCGTTGGACACCGCCACCGCGCAGCGGCTGGCGGGGCTGCTGGCAGCCCCGCCGGGCGAGGGGGCCGAGGACCAGGTCGCGCTGCGCGCCGGCACCGCGTACGGCAGACGCCTTGTCAGGCACCCCCTGGGCGACCGGCCCGGCGCCGGGGAGTTCACCGCGACGGGCACGGTGCTCGTCACCGGAGGTACGGGCGCGCTCGGGGCCGACGTGGCGCGGGGGCTGGCCCGCGCCGGGGTGGGGCATCTGCTGCTGACGAGCCGCCGCGGCCCCGGCGCGCCGGGCGTCGCCGAGCTGACGGCGGAGCTGCGGGACCTCGGCGCGCAGGTCACCGTCGCCGCGTGCGACGTCGCCGACCGGGATGCCGTCGCCGCCCTGCTGGAGGCCGTGCCGGCCGACCACCCGCTGACGGGCGTCGTACACGCCGCGGGGGTCGGCCAGGCGGCGCCGCTCACCGGCACGCCGCTGGCCGATGTCGCGGAGCTGGTCGCGGCGAAGATACGCGGCGCGGCCAACCTCGACGCACTGCTGGGCAACCGCGCCCACGACCGCGCCCACGACCGCGCCCACGGCAACGACCGTCGGCGCGGCCACGGCGACCGTGACGGGGGCGTCCAGGGACGCGACCTCGCGTTCTTCGTCCTGTTCTCGTCGGTCGCCGGCGTGTGGGGCGGGGCCGGGCAGAGCGCGTACGCCGCCGCCAACGCCTACCTCGACGCGCTGGCCGAGCGGCGCCGCGCGCGTGGTCTGGCGGCCACGTCGATCGCGTGGGGGCCGTGGGCGGAGGCCGGGATGGCGACCCACGCGGCCGTGTCGGAGAGCCTGCGGCGTCAAGGGCTGCGGTTCCTCACCCCCGCCACGGCGCTGGCCGCGATGTGGCGCGCCGTCGCCCGGGGCGACGCGGCGGTGACGGTGGCCGACGTCGACTGGGAGCGGTACCTCCCCGTGTACACGGCAGGAAGGCCCAGCGTCCTGTTCGATGACCTGCCCGAGGCGCGGGCGCTCAGCCGTACGGCACCGCCCCGCGACCCGGCCGCCGACGGCATCGCGCGGCGGCTCGCCGGGCTGGACGAGGCGGAGCAGCGGCGCGTCCTGCTTGAGGTGGTGCGGCGGGAGGCCGCCGCCGTCCTCGGCCATGTGGACGCCGACGGTGTGCCCGCGCGGCGGGCGTTCCGCGACGCCGGGTTCGACTCGCTGACCGCCGTGGAGCTGCGGCGCAGGCTCGCGGGTCTGACGGGGCTGGCGCTGCCCGCGTCGATGGTGTTCGACCATCCGACACCCGCGGCGCTCGCCGCCCACCTGCGTGATCTGCTCGCGGGCGCGACCGGCGACACGCCGGCGCTTCCCGCGCCGTCCGCCGCGGGCGCGTTCGACGAGCCGATCGCCGTCATCGGCATGGGGTGCCGGTTCCCCGGCGG
This sequence comes from Sinosporangium album, assembly GCF_900100605.1. Classification (GTDB taxonomy): domain Bacteria; phylum Actinomycetota; class Actinomycetes; order Streptosporangiales; family Streptosporangiaceae; genus Sinosporangium; species Sinosporangium album. The sequence continues at coordinate 222,439 of NZ_FNCN01000007.1, forward strand.
CGTACGCTCCCCGGAACAGTTCTGGGACCTGGTGTCCCAGGGGGGCGACGCCATCGGCGATTTCCCCGCCGACCGAGGGTGGGACGCCGCGGCCCTCTACGACGCCGACCCCGACGCGCCGGGCAAGACCTATTCGACACAGGGCGGGTTCGTCCACGACGCCGGCGAGTTCGACGCCAGGTTCTTCGGCATTTCGCCGAAGGAGGCCCTGACGATGGACCCGCAGCAGCGGCTGCTGCTGGAGACCGCCTGGGAGGCGTTCGAGTCCGCCGGGATCGACCCGGCGTCGGCGCACGGTACCGCCACGGGCACGTTCATCGGCTCGACCTACCAGGAGTACGGGCTCGGCATGGACGACGGCTCGGCCGGTCACGCCGTGACCGGTACCAGCCCGAGCGTGCTGTCCGGGCGGCTCGCCTATGTGTTCGGGCTGGAGGGGCCGGCCGTCACCGTCGACACGGCGTGCTCGTCGTCGCTGGTGGCGCTGCACCTGGCCTGCCAGTCGCTGCGCGCGGGGGAGAGCTCGCTGGCGCTCGCCGGCGGCGCCACCGTCATGACCAACCCGGCCGCTTTCATCGCCTTCAGCAGGCAGCGGGCCCTGGCGGGCGACGGCCGCTGCAAGGCGTTCGGGGCCGCCGCCGACGGCATGTCGCTCGCCGAAGGCGTCGGGGTGCTCGTGCTCGCCCGGCTGTCGGACGCGCGGCGCGCCGGGCACGAGGTTCTGGCGGTCATCCGGGGCAGCGCGGTCAACCAGGACGGCGCGTCCAACGGCCTCACCGCCCCGAACGGCCCCTCCCAGCGGCGCGTCATCCGCCAGGCGCTCGCGAACGCCGGTCTCACGCCCGCCGACGTCGACGCCGTCGAGGCCCACGGCACCGGCACCGCTCTCGGCGACCCCATCGAGGCGCAAGCCCTCCACGAGGTGTACGGCGAAGGCCGCGAACGGCCGCTGCTCCTCGGCTCGGTCAAGTCCAACATCGGCCACACCCAGTCGGCCGCCGGTGTCGCCGGGGTCATCAAAATGGTCCTGGCCCTGCGCCACGGCGCGCTCCCGCCGACGCTGCACGCCGACGCGCCGTCGCCGCACATCGACTGGACACCCGGCACGGTGTCCCTGATCACCGGCCCCGCCGCCTGGCCCGCCGGCGACCGGCTCCGCCGCTGCGGGGTGTCGTCGTTCGGCATCAGCGGCACCAACGCCCACGCCATCCTCGAAGAGGCCCCCCGCGACGCCGCCGCGCACAGCGAAACGGGCGGCGGCGACGCCCCGAGGCCCGCCGCGATACCGGCCGTGACGGCACCGGCCTTGACGGCACCGGTCGTGACGGCACCGATCGTGACGGGGGCGGTCCCATGGGTGGTCTCGGCGCGTGACCCCGCGGCGCTGCGCGGCCAGGCGTCCCGCCTCGCCGTACACGCCGACTCCCTGAACGCCCGCGACGACGCGCCCGGAACGCGGGACACGCTCGACACGCGGGACCTCCGCGGCCCCCGCGAGGTGCTCGACGTCGGGCACTCCCTCGTGACCACGCGGTCGATGTTCGACCACCGGGCAGTGGCGATCGGCGCGGCGGTCGGCTCGGCGGGCGGCGGCCTGCGGGCGGCGCTCCGGGCGTTCGGCGACGGCGGCGCCTCGCCCGGCGTCGTCCACGGGGTGGCCGACCTCGGCGGCAAGACGGTGTTCGTCTTCCCCGGCCAGGGCTCCCAGTGGTACGGCATGGGCGCGCGACTGCTGGACGAGTCGCCCGTGTTCGCCGAGCGCCTCCACGAGTGCGCGCGGGCGCTGTCGGAGTTCGCCGACTGGTCCCTGCTCGACGTACTGCGGCAGGCGGACCACGCGCCGACGCTCGACCGGGTGGACGTGGTCCAGCCCGCGTCGTTCGCGGTGATGGTGTCGCTGGCCCACCTGTGGCAGTCGTGCGGTGTGCGGCCCGACGCCGTCGTGGGGCATTCGCAGGGCGAGATCGCGGCGGCGTGCGTGGCGGGCGCGCTGTCGCTGGAGGACGCCGCCCGGATCGTGGCGCTGCGCAGCCAGGCCATCGGCCGCGTGCTGGCGGGTTCGGGCGGCCTGGTGTCGGTGCCGCTGCCGGTCGCGGAGGTGGAGCGGCGGCTCAGGGGACGCGGCGGGGACGTCTCCGTCGCGGCGGTCAACGGCCCGAGCGCCGTGGTGCTGGCCGGGGCGGCGGACGACCTGGAGGCGCTGACGGCCGGGCTGGTCGCCGAGGGAGTCCGCGCCAAGCGTGTCGCCGTCGACTACGCCTCGCATTCGGCACATGTCGAGCTGCTGCGCGACGAGCTGCACGCGGTGCTCGCCCCGGTGCGGCCACGCGCCGCCGCCGTGCCGTTCTACTCGACGGTGACGGACGACCGGCTCGACACCGCCGACATGGACGCCTCCTACTGGTACCGCAACCTCCGCAACCCCGTGCTCTTCCACTCCGCGATCACGCGGCTGCACTCGGCGGGGCACGACAAGTTCATCGAGGTCAGCTCCCATCCCGTGCTGACGATGGCGGTCCAGGCGGCCGTCGACGAGCTCGGCGGCGGGGCCGCCGCCGTAGGCACGCTGCGCCGCGACGACGGCGGCGCCCACCGCTTCCTCTTCTCTCTCGCCGAGGCGTTCGTCCGGGGAGCCCACGCCGACTGGGGGCGGGTGTTCGCGGGGACGGGCGCGCGCCGGGTCGCCCTGCCGACCTACGCCTTCCAACGCGAACACCTGTGGGCGGTCGCGCCGCGGCCGGCGCCCGCGACCCGGGCCGACGCCGCAGACTCCGACTTCTGGGCCGCGGTCGAACGGGACGACGCCGACACCCTCGCCGCTGACCTGCGTGTCGACCGCGACCGCCTGGCTCCGCTCCTGCCGGCGCTGTCCGGCTGGCGGCGCGCCCGCCGCGACCGCACGACCGTCGACACGTGGCGCTACCGCGCCACGTGGAAACCCCTCACCGGCCTGCCCCCCGCCGCCCTCACCGGCACCTGGCTGCTCGTCACGCCCGACGGGTACGGCGACGCCGACGTCGGCGCCGCCCTCACCGCTCACGGCGCCCAGGTCCGGCACGTCACGGTGCCTCGCGCCTGCGCGGACCGCGACAGCATGGCCGCCCTGCTGTCCGAGGCGGCGTCCGAGGCGGCGCGTATCGTCCACGACGACCGGCAGGACGGCAGGCACGACGACCGGCCGGCCGGCTCGCACGGCTCGCACGGCGCGCCGGCGGAAACGGAGGCCGCTGCCGCCGACACGGCCCCTCCGGGGGAGGAGCCCGGCATCGCCGGGATCGTGTCCCTGCTGGCGCTCGACGAGACGCCGGACGAACGGCAGCCGGCGCTCCCCGGAGGGCTCGCCGCGACGCTCGCGCTGGTCCAGGCCCTCGGCGATCTCGGCGTCGACACCCCCCTGTGGTGCCTCACCAGGGAGGCGGTCTCCGCCGGACGCGCCGACCGGCTCGCCCGGCCCGTCCAGGCGCAGGTCCACGGCCTGGGGTGGACCGCCGCGCTGGAGCACCCGAAGCGGTGGGGCGGCGTCGTCGACCTGCCCGGTTCCCTGGACCGGCGCGGCGGCGAGCGGCTGGCCGCCGTCCTCACCGGGGCTACCGGCGAGGACCAGCTCGCGATCCGCGCCCACGGCGTACTCGCCCGGCGCGTCACCCGCGCCGCGCCCGCCGACTCGCCCGTGGTCGATGCGCGCGCCGCAGATGCGCCCGCGCACGTCGACCCGGCTGCCCGGCAGCCTGCCGCCCCTGCGCTCGGCCCCAACCCCGTTCCCGTTCCCGGCGGCGCGTCCGCCGGCCGCCCGACCGGCCCGGCGCGGCGGTGGGTGCCGCAGGGCACCGTCCTGGTCACCGGAAGCGGCGGGACGCTCGCGCCGCACCTGGCCCGGTGGCTCGCCACGCAGGGGGCTCGGCACATCGTGCTGGTCGGCCGCCGCGGCGGCGACGCGCCGGGAGCGGCGGACCTGGCCGCGGAGCTCGCGGCGCGGGGCTGCGAGGCGGTGTTCGCGGCGTGCGACGTCACCGACAGAGACGCGGTCGCCGGCCTGCTGGCGGATCTGCGCGCGGGGGGCCACACCGTACGCTCGGTGTTCCACACGGCCGCGGTCATCGAACTCGCCGCGCTTGAGGAGACGACCGCCGAGGCGTTCGCGAAGGTCATGCACGCCAAGGCCACCGGGGCGCGGCACCTGGACGAGCTGCTCGACGACGACCAGCTCGACGCGTTCGTCCTGTTCTCGTCCACGGCCGGCATGTGGGGCAGCGGACGGCACGCCGCCTACGTCGCCGCGAACGCCTACCTGAACGCGCTCGCCGAACACCGCCGGGGCCGCGGCGCGCCGGCCACCTCCGTTTCGTGGGGGATCTGGGCCGACGACATGAAACTCGGCCGGGTCGACCCTCGGCAGATCCGCGGCAGCGGCCTGGTCTTCATGGATCCGGAACTCGCGCTGATCGGGCTGCGGCACGCCCTCGACGACACCGGCCCCGTGACCGTCGTCGCCGACCTCGACTGGGAGCGCTACTACCCGGTGTTCACCTCGGGGAGGCCCACCGCGCTGTTCGAGGACATCCCCGAGGTGAAGGCCCTGCGGCAGGATGCGGAACGGCGGACGCCCGCGGGCGGGTTCGCGGCCCGGCTGCTGGCGCTGCCGGCCGCAGAACGCGACCGCGCGCTGCTCGACCTCGTACGCGCCGAGGCCGCCACCACCCTCGGCCATACCTCTCCCGACGCCCTGCCCGAGCACCGGGCGTTCCGCGACGCCGGGTTCGACTCGCTGACGGCCGTCGATCTGCGCAACCGGCTGTCGGCCGCCACCGGGACGGCCCTCCCCACCACGATGGTGTTCGACCATCCGACCCCCGTCGCGCTCGCCGCCTTCCTGAGGTGGCGGCTCGCCGGCGCGGACGGCGACGCCGTCGGAGCGGCGGACACGCCGGTTCTCGGTGCGTCCCCGGGCGAGCCCATCGCCGTCATCGGCATGAGCTGCCGCTACCCCGGCGGGGTCGCGTCGCCCGAAGACCTGTGGCGGCTCGTCGAACGCGGCGGCGACGCCATCGGCGAGTTCCCGCCCGACCGGGGCTGGGACGCCGCCGGCCTCTACGACCCCGACCCCGACCGGCCCGGCAAGACGTACTCGATCCACGGCGGTTTCCTCGACGGCGCCGCCGACTTCGACGCCGCCTTCTTCGGCATCTCCCCGAAGGAGGCCCTGTCCATGGACCCGCAGCAGCGGCTCCTGCTGGAGGCCGCCTGGGAGGCGCTGGAGCGGGCCGGGATCGACCCGGCGTCGCTGCGCGGCAGCCGTACCGGCACGTTCATCGGGGCGAGCTACCAGGACTACACCTCGGGGAGCTCCGGCGGGGAAGGCGCGGAAGGGCATCTGATCACCGGGACGATCCCGAGTGTGCTGTCGGGCCGCGTGTCGTACACGTTCGGGTTCGAGGGGCCGGCCGTCACCTTGGACACGGCGTGTTCGTCGTCGCTGGTGGCGCTGCACCTGGCCTGCCGGTCGCTCCGTGACGGGGAGAGCTCGCTGGCGCTCGCCGGGGGAGTCAGCGTCATGGCCACCCCCAACGCGTTCATCGGCTTCAGCAGGCAGCGGGCCATGGCCCCCGACGGCCGCTGCAAGGCGTACGCCGACGGCGCCGACGGCATGTCGCTCGCCGAAGGCGTCGGCCTGCTGCTGGTGGAGCGCCTGTCGGACGCGCTGCGCCACGGGCACCGCGTGCTGGCCGTGATCCGGGGCAGCGCCGTCAACCAGGACGGCGCGTCCAACGGCCTCACCGCGCCCAACGGCCCCTCGCAGGAACGCGTCGTGCGCGCCGCCCTCGCCGACGCCCGCCTGTCCGCCGGCGACGTGGACGCCGTCGAAGGCCACGGTACGGGCACCCGCCTGGGCGACCCGATCGAGGCCGGGGCGCTGCTCGCGACGTACGGCCAGGGCCGCGAACGGCCGCTGCTGCTCGGCTCGGTCAAGTCCAACATCGGCCACACCCAGATGGCGTCCGGCGCGGCCGGGGTCATCAAAATGGTCATGGCCATGCGGTGCGGCACGCTGCCGCAGACCCTGCACGTCGACCGGCCGTCCACGCACGTCGACTGGGCCGCGGGCTCGATCGAGCTGCTCACCGAGCCGCGCCCCTGGCCCGCCACGGGGAGCCCGCGCCGCGCCGCCGTCTCCTCGTTCGGCCTCAGCGGCACCAACGCGCACGTCATCCTGGAGCAGGCTCCGGCGGAGCCCGCCGGCCTCGCCGGACTTGCCGACGGTGCCGACGGTGCCGACGGCGGCGGGATGTCCGACGGCGGCGGCCTGGATGCGGGCCGCGCCGACTCCGGGGCCGGCCCCGATGCGGAGCCCGTCGGCTTGGCAGGGGACCATTCCGCGGCCGATCCCGGACCCGGCCGGGACCCCGACAGGCCGCCGGCCGGTGCGCGTCCCGTCGTGCTGCCCGCTGAGTTGCCTGTTGTGCTGCCCGTCGTGCTGTCGGCGCGGGGCGACGCGGCGCTGCGGGCCCAGGCGGAGCGGCTGCTCGCCCACCTCGGCGAGCGGCCCGGCCTGCCCCTGGCGGACCTGGCGTTCTCCCTCGCCACCACGCGCGCGGCCCTGGACCATCGGGCCGCGATCACGGCGCGGGACCGAGGCGAGCTGGTGCGGGGCCTCACCGCGCTGCGGGACGGCCTGCCGTACGGAGGGCTGGTGACCGGCCGCGCGGGAGCGGCCCGGTCGGCGTACGTGTTCTCCGGGCAGGGCGCCCAGCGGCCCGGCATGGGCAGGGAGCTGTACGCGCGCTACCCGGCGTTCGCCGACGCGCTCGACGCCGTCCTCACCCGCCTCGACCTCGACGCCGACCGGCCCCTGCGCGAGGTGATGTTCGCCGAGCCCAGTACGGCGGAGGCCGCCCTCCTGGACGACACCGCCTTCACCCAGCCCGCGCTGTTCGCGCTGGAAGTGGCGCTGTTCCGGCTCGTGGAATCGTGGGGACTCCGCCCCGCCTACGTGGCCGGCCACTCCGTCGGCGAACTGGCCGCCGCCCACGTCGCCGGGGTCCTGTCGCTGGACGACGCCTGCACCCTGGTCGCCGCACGCGCCCGGCTGATGGCGGCGCTACCCGCCGGCGGGGCGATGGTGTCGGTGGAGGCGACCGAGGACGAGGTGCTCGCGCTGATCGCGGGGCTCGACGGGGGGCTCGCCGCGGGGCGGGAGGACCGCGTGTCGGTCGCCGCCGTCAACGCGGCCAGGTCGGTCGTGGTCTCCGGCGCCGAGGACGCCGTGCTGGACGTCGCCGCCCGCGCTGAGGCCGGGGGGCGCAGGGCCAGGCGGCTGCGGGTCTCGCACGCCTTCCACTCGCCGCTGATGGAACCCATGCTCGACGCGTTCGCCCAGGTCGCGCGGACCGTGTCGTACGGCGTGCCGGAGATCCCCCTCGTGTCCACCGTGACCGGCGCCGCGGTCGGCGCGGGCGAGATGGGGGCGGAGTACTGGGTCGGCCAGGTGCGCGGCGCCGTACGGTTCGCCGACGCCGTGGCGGCGCTCACCGAGCGGGGCGCCACCGAGTTCCTGGAGATCGGCCCCGGCGGCGCCCTCTCCGGCGCGATCGAGGACGGCAGGGCCGAGGACAGCGAGGACGGCAGGCCCGAAGGCAGCAGGGCCATGCCGGTGCTGCGCGCGGGAAGGGCGGGACTCGGCGAGGCCGACGCCCTCGCCGAAGCGCTGGCATGGCTCCACACGCGCGGCGCCCGGCCCGACTGGGCTGCGGTGTTCGGCGGTACGGGCGCGAGGGTCGCCGACCTGCCGACCTACGCGTTCCAGCGGCGGCGCTTCTGGCCGGAGGCCGGGGCGGCGGTGCCGTACGGTGACCCGGCCGATGGCGAGTTCTGGACGGCGGTGGAGCGGGAGGACCTGCCGGCCCTTGAGGCGAGTCTGCGTGTCGAGAGCGGCACGCTCGCCCCGCTCGTGCCCGCCCTGGCGGCGTGGCGGCGGCGGAGCCGCGACCGGTCCACCGTGGACGGCTGGCGCTACCACGTCACGTGGAAGCCGCTGCCCGGCTCGCCGTCGTCGGCGTCCGGCACCTGGCTGGCCCTCGTACCGCCGGGGTCGGCTGCAGGGGATGCCGTACTCGCCGGCCTGGTCCGGCTGGGCGTGGACGTGGTGAGGGTCGAGGTCCCCCGCGGTACGGCCAGGGCCGCATTGGCCGACCGCCTGCGCGGGCCCGACGTGGCGGGCATGGCAGGCATAGCAGGCACGGCAGGCATAGCAGGCACGGCGGGCATGGCGGGCATGGCGGGCATGGCAGGCACGGCGGGTGTCGCGGTGGCCGGCGTGCTGTCGCTGCTGGCGCTGCGAAACGACGACACCCCGCACGGCTCCGCGGCGGAGGACCCGTCACGAAGTGGCCGACAGGGCGGCCCTGGCGGCTTCGCACTCGGCGGGCCGGGAGAGGGGACACGGGACGGCCTGACGTGGGACGGGCTGTGGGCGACGGCGGTTGCCGTACAGGCGCTGGGCGACGCGGGGATCGACGCGCCGCTGTGGTGCGTGACGCGCGGGGCCGTGGCGGTTGGGCGGTCGGACCAGGTGACCGCTCCCGGGCAGGCCGCCGTGTGGGGCCTTGGGCGTTCGGCCGCGTTGGAGCACCCGGCGCGCTGGGGCGGTCTGGTGGACATGCCCGAGGAGATCGACGGTGCCGCGCTGCGGCGACTGTCGGCGGTGCTCGCGGGCGCCGAGGACCAGGTGGCGGTGCGGGCCTCCGGCGCGTACGCGCGGCGGCTGGCCCGCCGCCCCCGCGGCGGCCCTTTCGGGTCGTACGGCGACAGCCCGCTTCCGGGTGCCGCGGAGCGGGACGGCGGTAGCCGTACCGGCCCGGGAACGCCGGAGGGGTTCGACGCGGGCGGTACGGTGCTGGTCACCGGGGGTACGGGAGGGCTCGGCGCGCATGTGGCGCGGTGGCTGGCCGGGCGCGGGGCCGGACACCTGCTGCTGGCCAGCAGGCGCGGCCCCGCCGCGCCCGGCGTCGACGAGCTGCGGCGGGAACTGGCCGAGCTCGGCGCGCGGGTCACGGTGGCCGCCTGCGACACGGCCGACCGCGACGACCTCGCCGCGCTCCTTGAGCGGTTCCCGGTGAGCGCGGTGTTCCACGTGGCGGGCGTCGTGGACGACGCGGTGCTCGACAACCTGACGCCGGAGCGGTTCGAGGCCGTGCTGCGGCCGAAGGTGGCGTCCGCCGTACATCTGCACGAGCTGACGCGCGACACGGGACTGTCGGCGTTCGTGATGTTCTCGTCGACGGCGGGCACGCTGGGTTCGGCGGGGCAGGGCAACTATGCCGCGGCGAACGCGTTCCTCGACGCCTTCGCGGAATACCGCCGCGCCCACGGGCTGCCGGCGACCTCGCTGGCGTGGGGGCCGTGGGCGGAGGCGGGCATGGTCGCCGACGGCGCGGGCCTCGAAGGCCGGATGCGGCGGGGCGGTTTCGTCCCGATGGAGCCGAGGCTCGCGCTGGAGGCGATGGGCGAGGTCGTCGAGCGGGGCGATACGGCGGTGACCGTGGTCGACCTGGACTGGGAGCGGTTCGCCGGCGTGTTCGCGCGGAGCCCGCTGTTCGCGGACCTGCCCGAGATGCGCCGCGCCGCGCCGGGCGCCACGCAGGCGACCGGCGGGAACGTGACGGCCGGCGGGGAGGCGGGGCTGCGGGAACGCCTCGCCGTACTGCCGGAGAGCGCGCGGCCGAGGCTGGTGCTGGACCTGGTGCGGGCGCAGGCGGCGGCCGTGCTGGGCCACGGCGGAGCCGACGCGGTCGCGGCCGACCAGCCGTTCAGCGACCTCGGCTTCGACTCGCTGACCACCGTCCACCTGCGCAACGCCCTGGCCGCCGCGACCGGTCTGCGGCTGCCCGCCTCCCTCGTCTACGACCATCCGACGCCGCTCGCCCTCGCGGAGCGCCTGCTCGGTGAGCTTCTCGGCTCGCTGCCGCAGACCGCGCCCACGCAGACCGCGTCGGCCGCGGCACCGGGCGCGGACGACGACCCGGTCGCGATCGTGGGCATGAGCTGCCGCTTCCCCGGCGGGATCGAAACCCCCGAAGAGCTGTGGGCGCTTCTGTCGGAGGGACGCGACGCGATCTCGGGCTTCCCCGACGACCGGGGATGGGACCTGCCGGCCCTCGCCCGCGGCGCGTCGGCGACGCTGGAAGGCGGCTTCCTGCGCGACGTGGGCCGCTTCGACGCGCCGTTCTTCGGGATCTCGCCGCGCGAGGCGCTGGCGATGGACCCGCAGCAGCGTCTGCTGCTGGAGACGTCGTGGGAGGCGCTGGAGCGGGCCGGGATCGCCCCCGACTCGCTGCGCGGCAGCGCGACGGGCGTGTTCGTCGGCACCAACGGCCAGGACTACATGTCGGTGCTGCGCCGCGGCGCCACCGACGTGCGCGGCCACGCCGCCACGGGCAACACGGCCAGCGTCATGTCGGGGCGCCTGTCGTACACCTTCGGCCTGGAGGGGCCCGCCGTCACCGTCGACACCGCGTGTTCGTCGTCGCTGGTGGCGCTGCACCTGGCCGTCAGGGCGCTGCGCGGCGGCGAATGCTCGCTGGCGCTGGCCGGCGGGGTGTCGGTGATGTCGACGCCGGACGCGTTCGTCGAGTTCAGCGCCCAGGGCGGCCTGGCGCCCGACGGGCGGTGCAAGGTGTTCGCCGAGGCCGCCGACGGCACCGCGTGGTCGGAGGGCGCGGGCATGCTGGTGCTGGAGCGGCTGTCGGACGCCCGGCGGCACGGCCACACCGTGTGGGGTGTCGTGCTGGGTGCGGCGGTCAACCAGGACGGCGCGTCCAACGGCCTGACCGCGCCGAACGGGCCGGCTCAGCAGCGCGTCATCCGGCAGGCGCTGGCCGACGCCGGGCTCACGCCCCGCCTGGTGGACGCGGTGGAGGCCCACGGCACAGGCACCACCCTCGGCGACCCGATCGAGGCGCACGCGCTGGTCGCCGCCTACGGCGGCGACCGCGAACATCCGCTGCTCGTCGGGGCGGTCAAGTCGAACCTCGGCCACACCCAGGCCGCCGCCGGCATCGCAGGTGTGATCAAAACGGTCATGGCCATGCGCCACGGCGTGCTGCCGGAGACCCTTCACGTGGACGAGCCGTCGTCCCACATCGACTGGTCGGGCGGCGTCCTGTCCCTCGTACGGCACCGCCGCCCCTGGCCCGACACCGGACGCCCCCGCCGCGCCGGCGTGTCGGCGTTCGGCGTCAGCGGCACCAACGCCCACGTCATCCTCGAACAGGTTCCCCCTGCCGAGGAGAGCCCGGAGGAAAGGCCGGAGGAGCAGCCTGCCGCGCAGCCCATGGTGCCGTCGGTGGTGCCTTCCGTGGTGCCGTGGGTGGTGTCGGGCAAATCCGAGGCGGCGCTCGACGCCCAGATAGAACGCCTCGCCCCGTTCCGGGACGCCGCGGCGTCGGCGGCAGCCGTACGGGACGTGGGGTTCTCGCTGGCGCGGCGTACGCGCTTCGCGCACCGGGCCGTGCTGCTGAACGGCGAGCGGGTCGCGCGGGGCGTGGCCGCCGACACCTCGGCGGCGTTCCTGTTCCCCGGGCAGGGGTCGCAGCGGCTCGGCATGGGCCGCGGCCTGCACACCCGGTTCCCGGTGTTCGCCGACTCGTTCGACGCGGTGTGCGCCGAACTGGACCGGCATCTCGACCGGCCGCTGCGTGACGTGGTGTGGGGGAGCGACGAGGACCTGCTCGACCAGACCGTCTACGCCCAGGCCGCCCTGTTCGCGGTCGGGACGGCGCTGTTCCGCCTCGTGGAGTCGTGGGGCCTGCGGCCGGACCTGCTCGCCGGGCACTCCATAGGCGAGGTGGCCGCCGCCCACGCGGCGGGGGTGCTCTCCCTGGCGGACGCCTGCACGCTGGTCGCGGCGCGAGGCCGACTCATGCAGGCCCTTCCCGCGGGTGGGGCCATGGTGTCGCTGCAGGCCGGAGAGGACGAGGTCCTCGCATACCTCGCCCGGCCCCACTCCGGCCGCGGCGGCCTGGTGCCCGCCCCTCGGGAAGGCTCTCCGGGCCGCGCCGACACGGCCGGCGCCCAGTCCGCCGCCGCGGTATCCGTCGCCGCCGTCAACGGGCCGTCCTCGGTGGTGATCTCCGGAGGCGAGGACGCCGTCGAGGAGGTGCGGTCCCACTTCGAACGCGTCGGCCGCAAGACCACCCGGCTGCGCGTCTCGCACGCCTTCCACTCGCCGCTGATGCAACCGATGCTGGCCGCGTTCCGGGCCGAGATCGCCGACCTGGCCTTCCATGCCCCGGCGGTCGCGCTGGTCTCCAACGTGACCGGCGGGCTCGCCACCGCCGACCTGGTCGCCCGGCCCGACTACTGGGTACGGCACGTGCGGGACACCGTACGTTTCGCCGACGGCCTGCAGACCCTCCGCGACGCGGGTGCGGGCGCGCTGCTGGAGCTCGGGCCCGGTGGCGCGCTGACCGCGCTGGCCCGGCAGCACCACGACTGCGCCGCCGCCCCTGCGCTGCGTGCGGGCCGCCCCGAGGAGGAGGCGCTGCTCACCGGGCTGGCCCGCCTCCACGTCGCCGGCGTACACGTCGACTGGGCGAGCGTCTTCGACGGGACCGGGGCCCGCCGGGTGGACCTGCCGACCTACGCCTTCCAGCGTGACCTGTACTGGCCTGAACCCGCGCCGCCGCCTTCCGTCTCCGCGGACCCGGCCGAGGCGGAGTTCTGGAGCGCCGTCGAACGGGAGGACGTCGGGTCGCTGGCCGCCGCCCTCGGCCTCGACGGCGACACCGTGGCGACGCTCGTGCCCGCCCTGCCCGCCCTGTCCGCGTGGCGCCGCTCGCGCGGACAGGCGTCGGCCGCGGACCGGTGGCGTTACCGGGTGGCGTGGACGCCCCTGCCGGACGCCGAGGCGGCGGCTCTCCCGGGCGCCTGGCTTGTGATCGCACCCGCCGCGCCCCGCGACGGAGTCGGCGGTGCCGATGGGGCCGATGGGGCCGGGAACACGGTTGGCGGCTGGGCGGCGGCCGTGGCCGCGGCGCTCGGCCGCGAGACCGTGTGCCTGGAGGTGGGGGCCGACGACAGGGACGCACTGGTCGGCTGCCTCGCCGGATCGCAGGTCGCCGGTGTCGTGTCGCTGCTCGCGGTCGCCTGCGGTGAAGGCCGCCCGCCGAGCGGGCTCGCCTGGCCCGACGTGCTCATGGAGGTGTTGGCGGAGGCCGGGGTGGACGCGCCCGTGTGGTGCCTCACCAGGGGAGCGGTGTCGGCGACCCCGTCGGACGGCCCCGCCGACCCGGCCCAGGCAGCCGTGTGGGGCGTCGGCCGGGTCGCCGCCCTGAGCCGCCCCGCACGCTGGGGAGGGCTGGTCGACATCGGCGAGACCCTCGACGAGCGTACGGCGGGACGCCTGCGCGCCCTCCTGCGGGCAAGCCAGGCCGTGCCGGGCGACCCGGGTTCCGTGGAGCAGGTCGGGGCACGTGGGGCACAACCCGGTCCGGGTTCCGCGGGTATCGCCGGGGGGTGGCCGGGGGCGGGGTTCGAGGACCAGGTCGCGTTGCGGCCGTCTGGCCTGTACGGCAGGCGGTTGAGGCGTGCGGAGGCCGGGCGGGGCGGTTGGACGCCGTCGGGGACGGTGCTGGTCGCCGGTGATGCGCCTGGTTTCAGGGGACATGTCGCTCGTTGGCTTGGCGGGCACGGCGCCGCCCATGTGGTGGTGGCGGGCTCGGGCGAAACCGACGCGGCACTCGAAGCCCACCTGTCGGAGCTGGACGTCGCGGTGACGTTCGCGGCCTGCGACCCGGGCGACCACGAGCGGCTTTCGGAGATCATCGCCGCGGTCCCCGAGCGGTGGCCGCTGAACGCGGTGGTGTACACGGGCCACCAGGGGGACGGGGAGGGCGCTGACCGGGACGCCTACCTCGCCCGTGCGGCCGACGGTGTCGCGGCGCTGGAGACCGCCCTCGGCGGCCGGGAGCTTGAGGCGTTCATCCTCTTCACCTCCATCGCCGGCATCTGGGGCATCGCAGGCAGGGAGACCGGTGCGGCGGCCGGCGCCTACCTCGACGCGGTGGCGCAACGCCGTCCGGACGCCCTGTCCGTGGCGTGGGGCGCGTGGACCGACACCACTCCGCCCGCTCTCGCCCGGCATCTGCGCCTCAACGGCCTCCCGGCCGTGGAGCCCGCCCGCGCCCTGCCCGCCGCCCTGTCGGCTCTGCCCGCTGCCCTGTCGGCCCTGTCCACGCAGCCCGGCCTGTCCGGCCCGTCGGCCGCGCGTTCCCTGTCAGGCCCGCCCGACCTGTCGGGAGACTCTGGTCTGCCCGCAAGCTCCGCCACGATTGCGCCGTCTGCGCCGTCTGCACCGCCTGTTCTGCCTGTTCTGCCTGGTCTGTCCATGCCGACCGGTCCGTCTGGTCCGCTGCATGTGGGGCCGGCCGCCGACGCGGCCTGGGCTGAGATGTCCACGGTCACGGTGGTCGATGTGGCGTGGGATAGGTTCGCGCCTGCTTTCACCCGGGACCGGGCGAGTGTCTTCTTCGCCGACATCCCCGAGGTGCGCGAGAGCGCGGGCGAGCCTGCCGCCGAGGCGGCGTCCGCCGTACAGGGGCTGCGAACCGTACTGCCCGGCCTGTCGCCCGCGGAGCGGGCGGACCGGCTCGCCATGCTTGTGCGCAGCGAGGTGGCGGCCGTGCTCGGCTACGCCGACGTCGCCGCCGTCCGGACCGACCACGCCTTCAAGGACCTCGGCCTCGACTCGCTCACCGCCGTCGACCTGCGTGACCGGCTCAACGCGGCCACCGGGCTGCGCCTGCCCGCCACGGTGGTCTTCGACCACCCGACGCCGAAGGCCCTCGCCTCCCAACTTGAGGCCGACCTGCTCGGCCGGTCCGACACGCACGAGGTCGCCGTCCTGAGAGCCGCCTCGCCCGCCGCCTTGAACGACACCGTGGACGCCGCCGGCGACCCTGTCGTCATCATCGGGATGAGCTGCCGCTATCCAGGCGGGGTACGGTCACCCGAAGACCTGTGGCAGCTCCTGCTCTCCGAGGTCGACGCCATCGGCGACTTCCCCTCCGACCGGGGGTGGGACCTGGACCGTCTCGCCAAGGGCGACCGGGAGGGCCGCGGACGCAGCGCCGCCCGAGGCGGAGGGTTCCTCTACGACGTCGCCGACTTCGACGCCGCCTTCTTCGGCGTCTCGCCCCGCGAGGCGCTGATCGTCGACCCGCAGCAGCGGATACTGCTGGAGACCGCGTGGGAGGCGCTCGAACGCGCCGGGGTGGACCCGGCGGCGCTGCGCGGCGGCGACACCGGCGTCTTCATCGGCGGAGGCAGCGGCGACTACCGGCCGTCGCTCGGGCAGATCGGCCACGTGGAGACCGCCCAGTCGGCGAGTCTCCTGTCCGGGCGCCTGTCCTACACCCTCGGACTGGAGGGGCCTTCCGTGACGGTGGACACGGCGTGCTCGTCGTCGCTGGTGGCGCTGCACCTGGCGGCGCAGGCGCTGCGCGCCGGGGAGTGCGCGATGGCGCTCGCGGGAGGCGTGACCGTGATGTCGACGCCGGTCGGGTTCGTGGAGTTCGGTGAGATGGGGGCACTGTCGCCCGACGGCCGCTGCCGCCCGTTCTCCGACGCGGCGAACGGCACAGGCTGGTCGGAAGGGGTCGGCGTGCTCGTGCTGACCCGCCTGTCGGAGGCGCGGCGGCACGGCCACCGGGCGCTCGCCGTACTGCGCGGCTCGGCCGTCAACCAGGACGGCGCGTCCAACGGCCTCACCGCCCCCAACGGTCCGTCGCAGCGGCGCGTCATCCGGCGTGCCCTCGCCAACGCCGGGCTGTCGGCGGCGGATGTCGATGCCGTCGAGGCGCACGGCACCGGCACCACCCTCGGCGACCCGATCGAGGCGCAGGCGCTGCTGGCGACGTACGGCCAGGGCCGCGAACGGCCGCTGCTGCTCGGCGCGGTGAAGGCCAATATCGGCCACACGCAGGCCGCCTCCGGCGTGGCCGGTGTGATCAAGATGGTCATGGCCATGCGGGACGGCAGTCTGCCCGCGACCCTGCACCTCGACACCCTGTCGTCGCACGTCGACTGGTCGGCCGGCGCCGTCGAACCCCTCACCTCGCGCGCCGCGTGGCCCCGCACCGGCCGTCCGCGCCGTGCCGGGGTGTCGTCGTTCGGGGCCAGCGGCACCAACGCCCACGTGATCCTCGAACAGGCCTCCGAAGAGGTCGGCCCCGCCGACCCCGCCGACCCCGCCGAGCGCGCCGAGCGCGACGGGGGAGACCTGGGAGACAGGGGAGACGGGGGGCTCGGCCGCGGCTCCGGCGGCCCGGCGGACCAGGCTCCGGCCGTTCCCGGCCAGGCCGGTGAAACCGCCGGCCACGCCCCGGGAGCGCGCCGCGTTCTCCCCGTGACGGTGTCAGGCGCCGGCCCCCAGGCGCTGCGCGCGCAGGCGGGGCGCCTGCGCGCTCACCTGGACGCCCGGCCCGGCGCCGCGTTCGCCGATGTCGCGTTCTCCCTCGCCACGACCCGCTCGGCACACGAACACCGCGCCGTGATCAACGCGGGGGGCTGGGGCGCGCTGCTCGACGGGCTCGCGGCCGTGGCCGAAGGCCGGGCCGTGCCGTACGTGATCACGGGGCGGGCGGGGCAGGGACGCACGACCGCGGTGCTGTTCCCCGGGCAGGGGGCGCAGCGGCCAGGGATGGGCCGGGGCCTGTACGCGGCGTTCCCGGTGTTCGCCCAGGCCGTCGACGCGACCGCCGCCTGCTTCGACATGAAGCTGACCCGTCCCCTGCGCGAGGTCATGTTCGCCGAGCCCGGTACGGCGGAAGCCGTACTTCTGGACAACACCGCCTACACCCAGCCCGCGCTGTTCACCGTCGAGACGGCGCTGCTCGCGCTGTTCGCATCGTGGGGCATCCGGCCCGACGCCGTGGCCGGGCACTCGGTCGGCGAGATCGCCGCGGCTCACGCGGCGGGCGTGTTCTCCTTGGAGGACGCCTGCACTTTGGTCGCGGCCCGCGCCGGGCTCATGGCGGCGCTGCCGCCCGGCGGGGCGATGGTGGCGGTGGAGGCCACCGAGGCCGAGGCCGCCGCCCACCTGTCGCCGGGCGTGTCCATCGCGGCCGTCAACGGCCCGAGGGCGGTCGTGCTCTCCGGCGACGAGCCCGACGTGCTGCGTGTCGCCGCGGGCTTCACCGCCGAGGGCCGCAAGACTAGGCGTTTGCGGGTAAGCCATGCGTTTCACTCCGTGCACATGGACGCCATGCTCGGCGATTTCGCGCGGGTCGCACGCGGCATTTCCTACTCCGCGCCGACCGTGCCGCTCGTGTCGAACCTGACCGGGGAGATCGCGCCGCCGGACCTCCTCCGCACACCGGACTACTGGGTGCGGCACGCCCGCGAAGCCGTACGTTTCGGCGACACCGTGCGGACCCTCGCCGGTCGCGGCGCCACCCGCTTCCTCGAACTGGGCCCGGGCGCGGCGCTGTCGGCCATGGTCCGCGACACTCTCACCGGCGAGGCAGGGGCTGGCGCGGGTGCCGGCTCGGGCCGGGTCGTCGTGGCGGCGGCGCTGCGCGACGGCGACGAGGAGGCGTCGGCGGTCGCGGCCCTGGCCCGCCTCCACGCCGACGGGCACAGCCCTCACTGGCCCGCCGTCTTCGCGGGAAGCGGGGCCCGCCGCGTCGACCTGCCGACGTATGCGTTCCAGCGTGAACGCTACTGGGCGGCGGCGCCCTCCCCCGCGCCCTCCCACGCGGCAATGCCGGACGACGGGCTGCTGGCCGCGGTGCAGGACGAGACCGTTGGTTCGCTGGCCGAAACGCTGCTGGCCGAAACGCTGGATGTCGACGGCGAATCACTGGCGAAGGTGCTTCCCGCCCTGCGCGACTGGCACCGCCGCCGCGGCGAACAGGCCACCGTCGACGGGTGGCGGCAGCGTGTCACCTGGAAGCCCCTCACCGTCGCCGCGGCGGACACGCCGCCCGGCAGGTGGCTCGCCGTCGTCTCGGCCGAGCGGTGTGACGACCCGTGGACGGCCGCGGTGGTGGGCGTCCTCGGCCCCGGCGCCGTCCGCGTCCAGGCCGCTCCGGGCATGGACCTCGAAGACCTTCTCCGTGAACACG
This sequence comes from Sinosporangium album, assembly GCF_900100605.1. Taxonomy (GTDB): domain Bacteria; phylum Actinomycetota; class Actinomycetes; order Streptosporangiales; family Streptosporangiaceae; genus Sinosporangium; species Sinosporangium album. The sequence goes on from NZ_FNCN01000007.1 coordinate 240,558, forward strand.
CGGGTGTCGGCTTCGCCGGCGTCGTGTCGCTCCTCGCCCTGGACGAGCCCTACGGAGAGTCGTCGGGAACGACCCCGGACGGAGAGTCGTCGGGAACATCCCCGGAGACGTCGCCGCGGATGTCCTTGGGGACCTCCTCAGGTGAGCCCGCCGACGCGGCGGGGCTCGGGAGCGTGCCCGGCGGGCTCATCCGCACCGCCGCGCTGGTCCGGACACTTGGCGCCCTCGGCGTCGCCGCCCCGCTCTGGTGTGTGACACGCGCGGCCGTCGTCACGTCGCCCAACGACGACATCCCCGAGGCCGGTCTCCCGCAAGTGGCGGTCTGGGGGCTCGGCCGGGTTGCCGCGCTGGAACATCCGCAGCGCTGGGGCGGCCTCATCGACCTTCCCGACTGCCTCGACCGCCGCACGCTGTCCCTGTTCGCCGGTTTCCTCGGCGCGCCCGACGGCGAAGACCAGGTCGCCGTGCGACCCGCCGCCGTGTCCGGCCGCCGGCTCACACCCGCGCCGCCCCGCCGTACGGCACCGCCCACGTGGACCCCGGACGGCACCGTGCTCATCACCGGCGGCACCGGCGCTCTCGGCGCCCATCTGGCCCGTGACCTCGCCGCCGCGGGAGCACCGCACCTGCTCCTCGTCAGCCGGCGAGGCCCCGACGCCCCCGGAGCCGCCGAGCTGCGCCGCGACCTCGCCGGGCTCGGCGCCGACGTCACCATCGCCGCCTGCGACGCCGCCGACCGCGGCGCGCTGGCCGCCGTGCTCGCCGCCATCCCCGCCGACACGCCGCTCACCGCCGTCGTCCACACCGCGGGCGTGCTCGACGACGGCGTGCTCGACAGTCTCACCCCGCGGCGGTTCGATGCCGTCTTCCGCTCCAAGGTCGCCCCCGCCCTCCTCCTCGACGACCTGACCCGGGACATGGACCTGGCGGTGTTCGCGCTGTACTCCTCGGCCTCGGCGGCCGTCGGCAACCCCGGCCAGGGCAACTACGCCGCGGCGAACGCCGTACTCGACGCCCTCGCCGAACGGCGCCGCGCCCGCGGCCTGCCGGCGACGTCGGTGGCGTGGGGCGCGTGGGGAGGCGGCGGCATGGCCGCGGCCGACCGCGCCGCGGAAGCCGCCCACCGGACCGGCGTTCGCCCCTTGGACCCCGGCCTGGCCGTCATGGCGCTCCGGCAGGCCGTCATGGACCCCGACCCGACCACCGTCATCTCCGACGTCGACCCCGCCAGGTTCGTCCCCGCCTTCACCGCCGTACGGCAGAGCCGTCTCCTCGCCGGACTCCCCGCCCCGAGCGCCGCAGCCCCCCGCGACGCCGAGACGGCCTCGCTCCGCGACCACCTCGACGGCCTGGCCAACGGAAAGCGCTCCGGCGTCGTCCTCAATCTCGTCCGCCGCCGCGCCGCCGACGTGCTCGGCCATGCGTCCGTCGACGTGGTCGGCCCCGACAAGGCGTTCCGCGACCTCGGCTTCGACTCCCTCGGCGCGGTCGAACTGCGCAACCAGCTCAACGCCGCCACCGGCCTCGCCCTGCCGTCCACCCTCGTCTACGACCATCCCACCCCGACGGCCCTCGCCGACCACATCCTCCGGCAGCTCGTCCCCGCGGCACGCACCGAACCCCCCGGCGACTCCGACGAGGCCGGGCTCCAGGCCGTCCTTTCCAGCGTGTCGGCCGACATGCTGCGTCGCGCCGGGCTCCTGGAACCGCTGCTGCGCCTCGCCGTACAGACCGAGAACCGCGCCGACGCCCACAGAGACGCCCGCAGCGACATCCACGGCGACATCCACGGCGACATTCGCAGTGACATCCACAGTGACATCCAGCGCGGCGCCCACGGCGCCGGCGACCCACGCGCCTACGACGACACCATCGACGCGATGGACGTCGACGAGCTGGTCCAGGCGGCGCTGCGGAACGACACCGACCCCACGCAGGAGTGACGGAGCTCGCCCATGACCACCCCGAACGACAAGGTCGTCCAGGCCCTCAGGTCCTCCATGAAAGAGGCCGAACGCCTGCGGCGCCACAACCGCGAACTGCTCTCCGCCGCCGCGGAGCCCATCGCCGTCGTGGCCATGAGCTGCCGCTACCCCGGCGGAGCCGACACCCCTGAAGCCCTGTGGGACCTGGTCGCCGCCGGCGTCGACGCCACCTCCCCGCTGCCCGCCGACCGCGGCTGGGACCTCGCCGCCCTGTACGGCGCGGGCACCGACACGCGCGGCACGGACGTCAGCCTGCGGGGAGGTTTCCTCGACTCCGCCGCCCATTTCGACGCCGACTTCTTCGGCATCTCGCCGCGTGAAGCCGTCACCATGGACCCGCAGCAGCGGCTGCTGCTGGAGACCTCCTGGGAGGCGTTCGAACGCGGCGGCCTGGACCCGGTCGCGCTGCGCGGAAGCCGTACCGGGGTCTTCATCGGCACCAACGGGCAGGACTACGCCTACCTGCTCGTGAGGTCCCTCGCCGACGCCACCGGCGACATCGGCACGGGCATCGCCGCCGGGGCCGTCTCCGGCCGAGTCTCCTACACCTTCGGGCTGGAAGGGCCCGCGGTGACCGTCGACACCGCCTGCTCCTCGTCCCTGGTCGCCGTCCACCTGGCCGTCCAGTCGCTGCGCGCCGGTGAATGCGCGCTCGCCCTCGCCGGGGGAGTGAACATCATGTCCACGCCCGGCTCGCTCCTGGAGTTCAGCCGCCAGGGCGGGCTCGCCGCCGACGGCAGATGCAAGGCGTACGGCGACGCCGCCGACGGCACCGGCTGGTCCGAAGGCGTCGGCGTGCTCCTCCTCGCCCGCCTGTCCCACGCCCGGCGCAACCGCTATCCCGTCCTCGCCGTCATCCGAGGCTCCGCCGTCAACCAGGACGGCGCGAGCAACGGCTTCACCGCCCCCAACGGCCCCTCGCAGCAGCGTGTCGTTCGCGCCGCCCTCGCCAGTGCGGGGTTGTCCCCGGCCGATGTGGACGTGGTGGAAGGACATGGCACGGCGACGCCGCTGGGGGATCCGATCGAGGTGGGGGCTCTTCTCGCGGCGTACGGGCAGGAGCGTGACAGGCCGCTGTTGCTGGGGTCGGTGAAGTCGAACATCGGCCACACGCAGGCGGCTGCGGGTGTGGCGGGTGTGATCAAGATGGTGATGGCGTTGCGGCACGGGGTGGTGCCGCCGACGCTGCATGTGGATGCGCCGTCGTCGCACGTGGACTGGTCGGCGGGCACGGTCGAGCTGCTGACCGAGGCGCGGGAGTGGCCTGAGGGCGGCCGGCCGCGTCGGGCCGGTGTCTCCTCCTTTGGGATCAGCGGGACGAACGCGCACGTGATCGTGGAGCAGGCGCCGTCCGCACCGCAGGAGGCGGCGGCGGTCGGGGAGCCGGGTGTGGTGCCGTGGGTGGTGTCCGGCAAGTCGGACGTGGCGCTGGACGCGCAGGTCGAGCGGGTGACGTCTGCTGCGGGCCGTGCTGTGGATGTGGGGTTCTCGCTGGCGGGCCGTACGGCTTTCGCGCACCGGGCGGTGTTCCTGGCGGGGCCGGACGGGGTGCGGGAGATCGCGCGGGGTCGCGCGGGTGAGCGGTCTGTGGCGTTCCTCTTTTCGGGACAGGGGGCGCAGCGGCTGGGGATGGGCCGGGAGTTGCATGGGAGGTTCTCGGTGTTCGCGGCGGCGTTCGATGAGGTGTGCGGGCTGCTGCCGGGTGTGCGGGATGTGGTGTGGGGTGAGGATGCGGGGCTGCTGGATCGGACGGTTCATGCGCAGGCGGGGTTGTTCGCGGTCGAGGTGGCGCTGTTCCGGCTGGTGGAGTCGTGGGGGGTGCGGCCGGACCTGGTGGCGGGGCATTCGATCGGCGAGGTGGCGGCGGCTCATGTAGCGGGGGTGTTCTCGCTTGAGGATGCGTGTGTGCTGGTGGGGGCGCGCGGCCGGTTGATGGACGCGCTTCCGTCCGAGGGCGCTATGGCGGCGGTGCAGGCCACCGAGGGGGAGGTGCTGGCCGAGCTGGGCCAGGATGGTGTGGCTGTGGCGGCGGTGAATGGGCCCGCCTCGGTCGTGGTCTCTGGGGACGAGGATGCCGTCGAGCGGGTTCGGCGGCATTTCGAGGGGCTTGGGCGGAAGACGTCGCGGCTTCGGGTGTCGCATGCGTTCCATTCGCCGTTGATGGACCCGATGCTGGAGGAGTTCCGGGCGGTGGTCGAGGGGCTGTCGTTCAATGCCCCGGAGTTCCCGCTGGTGTCGAATGTGACCGGTGGCCTGGCCGATCCCCAGGTGGTGACGACGCCCGACTATTGGGTGAGGCATGTGCGGGACACCGTAAGGTTCGCCGACGGGGTACGGAGCCTGCGGGAGGCGGGGGCGACGGCGTTCCTGGAGCTCGGGCCTGGCGGGGTGCTGACCGCTCTGGTGCGGGGCATTGTGGACGAGGGGTGTGTGGCCGCCGCCGGATTGCGTGCGGACCGGCCGGAGGAGACCGCGCTGCTCGGCGGGCTTGCGGAGCTTTACGTGGCCGGCGTGAAGGTCGACTGGGCCGCGGCCTTCGACGGCACCGGGGCCCGGCGCATCGGCCTGCCGACCTATGCCTTTCAGCGTGAGCGGTACTGGCCCGCACTTCAGCCTGATGCGGGCGATCCCTCAGCCCTTGGTCTTGCCACGGCCGACCATCCACTTCTGGGTGCTGTCGTCCCCCTCGCTGGTCGTGAGGAGCTCCTGTTCACCACCCGGCTCTCCACCCGGGAACTCCCCTGGTCGGCCGACCACACCGTGGACGGCGTCGCCGTTCTGCCGGCGACCGCGTTCCTGGAGCTTGCCGTACTCGCGGGCGACTACGCCGGATGTGACACAGTGCGAGAACTGTCGGTGCGTGAGCCGCTTGTCCTTCCTGAGGATGGCGCGGTGGTCGTGCAGGTCTGGGTGGGGGCACCGGATGCGTCGGGCGCCCGGAGCGTGGGGTTCTTTTCGCGTACGGATGGTCCGGGTTCCTCCGGGCGCGGCATGGTTGAGCTTGACGAGGTGTGGGTCGAGCATGCGTCGGGTGTCCTGGCCGAGGGCAGGCAGGATGTCGAAGCCTTCGACGCTTCGGTGTGGCCGCCTCGGGGCGCGGTCGCGGTCGACGTCGAAGGGCTCGGGGAGGGGCGGGGGGCGGCCTTCCAAGGGCTGCGCTCGGCGTGGCGCCGAGGGGCCGAGGTGTTCGTTGAGGCCGCGCTGCCTGCCGAGGTCGCCGGAGACAGCGGGCGATTCTCGATCCACCCGGCGTTGCTGGACGCCGTGGCGCAGGCGGACGAGCTCGTGCATGGGGTCGGCACGGGGCCGGACGGCAGGGGCCATCTCGGTCCGCATCTCAGCCCGACCGCGTGGCAGGGTGTCGCGCTGCACGCGGTTGGGGCGTCGGTCGTGCGTGCGCGGCTGGTCCGCGCGGGTGGTGAAGGCGCGGTGTCGGCCTTGCTGGTCGACGTCAAGGGCGCTCCGGTGCTGTCGGCGGAGTCACTGACTCTCTCGGTCCTCTCGGTCCCCGGTGCGCACAGGGCTGATGGCGGCGGGTCTCTGCTCACGTTGGAGTGGATCCCGGCTCCGTCCGGCCGCAACGGGGTTGATCGGGCGACGGGATACAGGCCGACGGGATACGCACTGGTCGACTTCGCCTGGAGTGCTGCGGAGGCACCTGCGGCGAAGCGCGGTCACGGCCGGGACGGTGGGGCCGTGACCACACCCACGTTGGATCCCCCGCGTGGCCATGACCGGCCGTCTGGTACGGCGCAGCCCGGCATGCCGGTCCCGGAGGACGGGTGTTCCGGGGACGGCGTGTCGCTGGGCTTGTCCATAGGCGTCGGCGATGCCGCCGGGCTGGTTGAGGAGCCGCCGCTGATTCACGGTGGTTGGAGCGGGGTTCCGGTCGGGGCGCTGGCGGATCTGGATTCTGCGGTGCCGCCTGTCATCGTGGTTCCGGTTCCGGGTGTCGACGGTGATGATGTGCCGTCGTTCGTGCACGGGGTGTGCGGCCGGGTCCTGGGACTGGTACAGGAGTGGCTGGCGGGGGAGCGTTTCTCGGGGTCGCGTCTGGTGTTCGTGACGCGAGGGGCTGTGTCGGCCGTGTCGGCGACGGGGGAGTCGGTGGATCCGGCGGCTGGTGCGGTGTGGGGGTTGGTGGGGTCGGCGCTGTCGGAGAACCCCGGGCGTTTCGGGCTGGTGGATCTGGAGCCGGGGGCCTCACTGCCGCTGAGCGATGTGCTGGCGGGCATGTCGGCGGTCGGCGAGGAGCGTGTGGCGGTTCGTGGTGGTGAGGTCCTGGTCGCCCGCCTGGCCCGGGCATCGGCGGACGCCGCAGGCCCCGCGCGGCGCGGGGTGGCCGACATGGGGTCCCCGTCCGATGGGTCGGCCGCGGGGTCGGCGGCCTTCGTCGGCTCCAACGACGCTGGGCCGTCGGCTGCCGTCATGTTGGGTGCTGGTTGGGCCGGTGACGGGACCGTACTGGTGACCGGCGGGACCGGCGGGTTGGGACGTGAGGTGGCCCGGCATCTGGTGGTCACGCATGAGGTGCGGAGCCTGCTGCTGGTGGGGCGCCGGGGGCTGGAAGCCCCCGGGGCTGCGGAGCTGGTGGAGGAGCTGCGGGGGCTGGGCGCCGAGGTGGTGGTGGAGGCGTGCGACGCTGCCGATCGTGACGCTCTCGCGGGGGTGCTGGCGCCCGTGGGATCCAGGCTGGTGGGAGTGGTGCATGCGGCGGGGGTGCTGGACGACGGAGTCGCGACCTCGTTGTCCGGCGATCGGGTGTCGGGGGTGCTGCGGTCGAAGGTGGACGCGGCCTGGCATCTGCATGAGCTGACGCAGGGCCTGGATCTGCGGATGTTCGTGCTGTTCTCGTCGATCGCGGGGGTCATGGGGGCCGCCGGGCAGGGGGCCTATGCGGCGGGGAACGTGTTCTTGGATGGTCTGGCCAGGTATCGGGCTGCTCGGGGGTTGTGCGGGGTTTCGGTGGCGTGGGGGGCGTGGGCTCCTTCCGGTGGGATGACGGGGGCGCTGTCGGAGGCGGATCTGCGCAGGTTGACCGCCTCGGGGGTCGCGCCGCTGCCGGTGGCCGAAGGGCTGGCGCTGTTCGATGCGGCGGTTCGCGGGCGGGAGCCGTACGTGGCGGCGTTGGGGCGTTTCGCGGTGAGTGCTTCGCCGGGTGGTGAGGTGCCGCCGCTGTTCCGGGGACTGGTCAGGGTGAGGCGGCGGGCGGCTGCGGCGGGAGAGGCCGCGGGGACGGCGTCCGTACTCGCCGAGCGTCTACGTCAGATGCCCGAGGCGGAGCGCGGGCGGCACATGCTGGACCTTGTACGGCAGGAGGCCGGGGTTGTCCTGGGGCATAAGTCCGGCAAGTCGGTCGATGCCACGCGAGAGTTCCGCGACCTGGGGTTCGACTCGCTCACCGCGCTGGAGCTGCGCAACCGGCTGGCCACGGCCACCGGGCTGCGCCTGCCCGCGACCCTCGTGTTCGACCACCCGACGCCGGCGGTGCTGGCCGAGCACCTGACGGCGGAACTGCTGGGGCAGCACAGCGAGTTCGGCATCGCCGTCGTGAATGCGACGCTGCCCGCCGACGAGCCCATAGCGATCGTCGGGATGGCGTGCCGGATGCCCGGCGGGGTCGAATCGCCCGAGGACCTGTGGGAGCTGGTGGCCGAGGGCAGGGACGGCATCGGTGACTTCCCCACCGATCGAGGCTGGGATCTCGACGCCCTGTTCGGCGGGCAGGGACCCGGGCGCGGCGTCAGCGCCACTCGTCGCGGCGGCTTCCTGACTGGTGTGGGGGAGTTCGACGCTGACTTTTTCGGTATCTCGCCGCGTGAGGCGCTGGCGATGGACCCGCAGCAGCGTCTGCTGCTGGAGACATCATGGGAGGCGGTGGAGCGCGCCGGGATCGATCCGGCGGCGCTGCGCGGCAGCCGTACCGGGGTGTTCGTCGGCACGACGGGCCAGGACTACGCGACGCTCGTGATGAACTCGCGTGAGGACGTCGAAGGCCATGCGAGTACCGGGCTCGCGAACAGCGTGATCTCCGGACGTGTCGCCTATGTCCTGGGGTTGGAGGGGCCCGCCGTCACCATCGATACGGCCTGCTCGTCGTCGTTGGTCGCCATGCATCTGGCCGCGCAGTCGCTGCGCAGTGGCGAAAGCTCGCTGGCCCTGGCAGGCGGCGTGACCGTTCTGTCCACGCCGGTGAGTTTCCTGGGCTTCTCACGGCAGGGCGGGCTCGCGCCCGACGGCACGTGCAAGGCGTTCGCGGACGCGGCGGACGGGACCGGGTGGTCGGAGGGCGTAGCCGTACTCCTGCTGGAGCGGCTGTCGGACGCTCGGCGCAATGGGCACCGCGTGCAGGCCGTGTTGAGGGGCTCGGCGGTCAACCAGGACGGCGCGTCCAACGGGCTCACCGCGCCGAACGGGCCTTCCCAGCAGCGGGTGATCCGCCAGGCGCTGGCCAACGCCGGGCTGTCGCCGGCCGAGGTCGACGCGGTCGAGGGACACGGCACGGGCACGCCGCTGGGGGACCCGATCGAGGCGCAGGCGCTGCTGGCGACGTACGGGCAGGGGCGGGAGCGTCCGCTGCTGCTGGGGTCGGTGAAGTCGAACATCGGCCACACGCAGGCGGCTGCGGGAGCGGCGGGCGTGATCAAGATGGTCATGGCCATGCGCTCCGGGGTGCTGCCGCCGACGCTGCACGTGGATGAGCCGTCCACGCATGTCGACTGGGCGATGGGAGCGGTTGCCGTACTCACCGAACCGGTCCCGTGGGACAGTGCCGGGCGGCCGAGGCGGGCGGGGGTGTCGTCGTTCGGGATCAGTGGGACGAACGCGCACGTGATCGTGGAGGAGGCGCCCGACGTGCAGGAGGCCGTCGGGGAGCGGGCGGTCTCGCCGGATGCGGCGCCGGATGCGGTGCCGGGTGTGGTGCCGGGTGTGGTGCCGGGTGTGGTGCCGTGGGTGGTGTCGGGCACGTCGGAGGCGGCGCTGGGGGCGCAGGTCGAGCGGGTGATGTCCGCTGCGGGCCGTGCCGTGGACGTGGGGTTGTCGCTGGCGGGCCGTACGGCGTTCGCGCACCGGGCGGTGTTCCTCGCGGGGCCGGACGGGGTGCGGGAGGTGGCGCGGGGGCGTGCGGGTGAGCGGTCCCTGGCGGTGCTGTTCTCAGGGCAGGGGTCGCAGCGGCTGGGGATGGGCCGGGAGCTGCGTGCGCGCTTTCCCGTGTTCGCGGCGGCGTTCGATGAGGTGTGCGGGCTGCTGCCCGGCGTTCGCGAAGTCGTCTGGGGGGAGGATGCCGAGCTGCTGGATCGGACGGTTCATGCGCAGGCCGGTTTGTTCGCCCTTGAGGTTGCCCTGTTCCGGTTGGTGGAGTCGTGGGGGGTGCGGCCGGACCTGGTGGCGGGGCATTCGATCGGCGAGGTGGCGGCGGCGCATGTGGCGGGGGTGTTCTCGCTTGAGGATGCGTGTGTGCTGGTGGGGGCGCGGGGCCGGTTGATGGACGCGCTTCCGGCGGGCGGGGCGATGGTGGCGCTTCAGGCCGCCGAGGAGGAGGTGCTGGCCGAGCTCGGCCGGGATGACGGTGTGGCCGTGGCGGCGGTGAACGGGCCGACGTCGGTGGTGGTGTCGGGTGTGTCGGAGGCGGTCGAGCGGGTCCGGCGGCATTTCGAGGGGCTGGGGAGGAAGACGTCGCGGCTTCGGGTGTCGCACGCGTTCCACTCATCCCTGATGGACCCGATGCTTGAGGAGTTCCGCGCGGTCGTGGAACGGCTGGAGTTGAAAACGCCGACGATTCCCGTGGTGTCGAACCTTACGGGTGACGTCGCTTCACCTGAGGAGATCCGTTCACCTGGGTATTGGGTTCGCCATGTTCGCCACGCCGTACGGTTCGCCGATGCGGTGCGAACGATGACGGAAAGGGACGTGTCGGCGTTTCTGGAGCTCGGGCCTGACGGGACACTGACGGCGCTGGTGCAGCAAACTCTGGACGGCGACTCCGACCATGTGGCGGCTCCGGCGCTGCGTAAGAATCAGCCCGAGGAAGACGCTGTCATCGGTGCGGTTGCCCGCCTTCATGTCGCGGGTGTCGCGGTGGGCTGGCGCCGCCTCTACGACGACACCGGCGCTCGTCCCGTGGACCTGCCCACCTATCCGTTCCAACGGCGGAACTACTGGCCCGTCCCCGCCCCACGCCTGGGCGATGTGAGCGGCGTCGGCCTCATGCCGACGGGACATCCGCTGCTCAGCGCGGTGGTTCCCCTCGCGGATTCCGATGGCGTGTTGCTGACGGGCATGGTGTCCCCGGCGACCCATCCCTGGTTGGCCGACCAAAGCTCATTCCCGGCGACGGGATTCCTGGAGCTCGCGCTGCGTGCGGGCGATCAGGTCGGCTGCGATCGTGTCGTCGAATTGACACTTGGCGAACCGCTGCCGTTGCGCGGCGGGCCGGTCGCGGTGCAGGTGTCGGTGAGTCCGCCGGACGCCTCGGGGCACCGTACGGTGCACTGCTATTCGCGCAACGATTCCTCCAGCCCATGGACCGCGCACGCCACCGGAACCCTGGCTCCCGGTGAATCGATCGGGGAGTCGGACGCGTTCGCATGGCCGCCGAAGGATGCCGTCGCGGCTGATGGTCTCTGGCGGCGCGCTGACGAGTTGTTCGGCGAGGTTTCGCTGCCGGGCGAGACGGGCGATGCCGAAAGGTTCTGCTTGCACCCGGCGCTGGTGGATGCGGTCGTTGAGGCGGCCGAGTTCGCGGGCGTCGGTGAAGGCGAAAGCGAAGACGAAGGTGAAAGTCTTGTGCCGTCGGGATGGCGGGGGGTTTCGCTGCACGCGACGGGCGCCTCCACGGTGCGTTTCCGCGTGGCAAGGCTGAGTGGCGACGCGGTGTCGCTCTCGATGGTCGATGTGGAAGGCGCTCCGGTGCTTTCCGTGGAGTCACTGTCACTTTCTTCTCCGTCGGTCTCCACGGAGACAGAGGCGCAGGGGCGTGGGTTCGGGTCCCTGTTGTCGTTGGAATGGGTGCTGCCGGCTGCGGGACCTGGCAGGTCTTCCAGCGCCAGGCATTCGATATCGCACGCGCTGCTGGAAGCAGCCTTGTGCGGACCGGCAGGTCCAGGTGCGGCCGACCCTGCTGTGGAGCCGGTGCTGGTCGAGGGGGGCGAGGGCGGGACCCGGGCCGGGACGTTGTCGGGTCTGGGGGCCGATGTTCCGTCCGTGGTGCTTGTCCCGGTGCCGACGTTCGGCAGCGGTGATGTGCCGTCGTTCGTGCATGGGGTGTGCGGCCGGGTTCTGGGGCTGGCGCAGGAGTGGCTGGCGGGGGAGGCGTTCTCGGGGTCGCGTCTGGTGTTCGTGACACGTGGGGCCGTGTCGGTGGCCGGGGAGGCGGTGGATCCGGCGGCGGGCGCGGTGTGGGGGCTGGTGGGGTCGGCGCTGTCGGAGAATCCCGGGCGGTTCGGGCTGGTGGATCTGGAGCCGGGCGCCCCGCTTCCGCTGGAGGGTGTGGCGGCGGTCGGGGAGGAGCGGGTCGCGGTTCGTGGCGGTGAGGTGCTGGTCGGCCGGCTGGCCCGGGTGTCGGTGGAGGTTGCGGGTGCCGGTTCGGGGTGGGCGGGTGATGGGACGGTCCTGGTGACGGGGGGGACCGGCGGGCTGGGGCGTGAGGTGGCCCGGCATCTGGTGGTCGCGCACGGGGTGCGGAGCCTGCTGCTGGTGGGGCGGAGAGGGCTTGAGGCTCCTGGGGCTGCGGAGCTGGTGGAGGAGCTTCGGGGGCTGGGCGCCGAGGTGGTGGTGAAGGCGTGTGATGTCGCTGATCGTGATGCTCTGGCGGGGGTGCTGGCGCCGGTGGGTTCGCGGCTGGTGGGGGTGGTGCATGCGGCGGGGGTGGTGGACGACGGGGTGGTGACCTCGCTGTCGGGGGAGCGGGTGTCGGGGGTGCTGCGGTCGAAGGTGGACGCGGCCTGGCATCTGCATGAGCTGACGCAGGGTGTGGATCTGCGGGTCTTCGTGCTGTTCTCGTCGGTCGCGGGGGTGATGGGGGCGGCGGGTCAGGGGGCTTACGCGGCGGGGAACGTGTTCTTGGATGGTCTGGCCCGTTATCGGGCTGTGCGGGGGTTGTGCGGGGTTTCGGTGGCGTGGGGGGCGTGGGTTCCCGCGGGTGGGATGACGGCGGCGCTGTCGGAGTCGGATCTGCGGAGGTTGGTCTCTTCGGGTGTGGCGCCGCTGTCGGTGGCGGAGGGGTTGGCGCTGTTGGACGCGGCGGTTCGCGGGCGGGAGCCGTACGTGGTGGCGTTGGGGCGTTTCGCGGTGAGTGCTTCGCCGGGTGGTGAGGTGCCGCCGCTGTTCCGGGGACTGGTCAGAGGCAAACGGCGTGCCGCACAGGCAGGAGCGGGCACGGAGCTCGCTGCGGCGATGGCCGAACGATTGCGTGGCATGCGGGACGGCGACCGCCTGCGACATGTCCTGGATATGGTGCGGGCCGAGGGGGCGGCCGTACTCGGACACACGTCCGGCGATGCCCTTGACGCCGCGCGGGAGTTCCGCGACCTGGGCTTCGACTCGCTCACCGCGCTGGAGCTGCGCAACCGGCTGACCACGGCCACCGGGCTGCGCCTGCCCGCGACCCTCGTGTTCGACCACCCGACGCCGGCGGTGCTGGCCGAGCACCTGCTGGCGGAGATGCTGAACGAACACAGCGATTCAATTGAGCAAGCACTGCTTTCCGACCTCGATAAATTCGAGGTCGCTCTGGCCGCGGGCGATGCGGATGCCTCTCTCAAATCCGCAGTGTCTCTTCGCCTACGCCGAATGCTGCACAAGCTTAACGAGGATGACTCCGGCAAAAGCGTTGCCGAACACATTGAGGCCGCCGACGCGGACGAGATTTTCGCGTTCATCGACAACGAGCTCGGCCGTCTGACCGACCGCTGATCATCGGAAGGGTCCCCCCATGTCTCACGACAGCAAGCTCGTTGACTATCTCAAGTGGGTCACCGCGGAACTGCACCAGACGCGTCAGCGGCTCCTGGACGTCGAATCAGGAAAGCATGAGCCTGTCGCCGTCATCGGCATGGCGTGCCGCCTGCCCGGCGGCGTGCGTTCGCCCGAGGACCTGTGGCGACTGGTGGTGGAGGAGCGGGACGGCATTTCCGGATTCCCGACGGACCGGGGCTGGGACCTCGACGCTCTCACCGGGGGTGGAAACGGAAGCAGCGCCACGACCGAGGGCGGCTTTGTCGCCGCGGCAGACTTCGACGCCGACTTCTTCGGCATTTCGCCGCGTGAGGCGCTGGCGATGGATCCGCAGCAGCGGCTGCTGCTGGAGACCTCGTGGGAGGTCTTCGAGCGGGCCGGGATAGATCCGCTGACGCTGCGCGGCAGCCGTACCGGGGTGTTCGTCGGTACGGCGGGCGTCGACTACGTCGGCGTGGTGATGAATTCGGATGAGGACGTGGAAGGCCACGCGACCACCGGCCTCACCGCCAGCGTGCTGTCGGGCCGGCTTTCTTACGCCTTCGGGCTGGAAGGTCCGGCGGTAACGCTGGATACGGCGTGTTCTTCATCGCTGGTGGCGCTTCATGTGGCGGCGCATTCGCTGCGGTCGGGTGAATGCTCGCTGGCGCTGGCCGGCGGGGTGACCGTGCTTTCCACTCCGATGAGTTTTTCGGGGTTCAGCCGCCAAGGCGGTCTCGCGGCCGACGGCAGGTGTAAGGCGTTCGCCGATTCCGCCGATGGCACGGGCTGGTCGGAAGGCGTCGGCGTGCTTCTGCTTGAGCGGCTGTCGGATGCCCGGCGAAACGGCCGCGACATTCTCGCCGTCCTGTCCGGTTCCGCGGTCAATCAAGACGGGGCCTCAAACGGTCTCACCGCCCCCAACGGCCCCTCCCAGCAGCGTGTTGTTCGCGCCGCCCTCGCCAGTGCGGGGTTGTCTCCGGCGGATGTCGATGTCGTGGAGGGGCATGGCACGGGGACGACGCTGGGGGATCCGATCGAGGCGCAGGCGCTGCTGGCGGCGTACGGGCAGGGGCGGGAGCGTCCGCTGCTGCTGGGGTCGGTGAAGTCGAACATCGGTCACACGCAGGCGGCTGCGGGTGCGGCGGGTGTGATCAAGATGGTGATGGCGTTGCGGCACGGGGTGGTGCCGCCGACGCTGCATGTGGAGGTGCCGTCGTCGCATGTGGACTGGTCGGCGGGGTCGGTGGAGCTGCTGACCGGGCCGCGGCCGTGGCCGGAGGCGGGGAGGCCGAGGCGGGCGGGGGTGTCGGCTTTCGGCATCAGCGGCACGAACGCGCATGTGATCGTGGAGGAGGCTCCTGCGGTAGAGCGGGAGGAGATGGGGGTCGGAGAGCCGGGTGTGGTGCCGTGGGTGGTGTCGGGCACGTCGGAAGGGGCGTTGGAGGCGCAGGTCGAGCGGGTGATGTCGGCTGCGGGCCGTGCCGTGGGCGGTGCTGCGGATGTGGGGTTGTCGCTGGCGGGCCGTACGGCGTTCGCGCACCGGGCGGTGTTCCTCGCGGGCGCGGACGGGGTGCTGGAGGCGGCGCGCGGGGAGGCCGACGAGCGGTCGCTCGCGGTGCTGTTCTCGGGGCAGGGGGCGCAGCGGCTGGGGATGGGCCGCGAGCTGCATGCGCGGTTCCCGGTGTTCGCGGCGGCGTTCGACGAGGTGTGCGGAGAGTTGGACGGGCATCTCGACCGGCCGCTGCGTGACGTGGTGTGGGGTGAGGACGCCGAGCTCCTCGACCAGACGGTTTATGCCCAGGCGGCGCTGTTCGCTCTTGAGGTCGCCCTGTTCCGCCTGGTCGAGTCGTGGGGTGTGCGGCCGGACCTGCTCGCAGGCCACTCGATCGGTGAGGTGGCGGCGGCGCACGTGGCGGGGGTGTTCTCCCTGGCGGACGCGTGTGTCCTGGTGGGGGCACGTGGCCGGTTGATGCAGGCGCTCCCGGCCGGTGGCGCGATGGCGGCGGTGCAGGCCACCGAGGAGGAGGTCCTGGCCGTACAGGGCGAGACGGCCGTGGCGGCGGTGAACGGGCCGACGTCGGTGGTGGTGTCGGGGGCATCCGAGGCGGTCGAGCGGGTCCGGCGGCATTTCGAGGGGCTGGGGCGGAGGACGTCGCGGCTGCGGGTGTCGCATGCGTTCCATTCGCCGCTGATGGACCCGATGCTGGACGGGTTCCGGGCGGTTGTCGAGGGGCTGTCCTTCAGCGCCCCGGAGATCCCGCTGGTGTCGCATGTGACCGGCGGCCTGGCCGATCCCGAGGGGGTGGCGACGCCCGGTTACTGGGTGGGGCATGTGCGGGACACCGTACGGTTCGCCGAGGGGGTGCGGAGCCTGCGGGAGGCGGGGGCGTCGGCGTTCCTGGAGTTGGGGCCGGGCGGGGTGCTGACCGCTCTGGTGCAGGGCGTCGCGGACGAGGGGTGTGTGGCCGCCGCCGCGTTGCGTGCGGACCGGCCGGAGGACGCCGCGCTGTTCACGGGGCTCGGGCGGGTGTATGTCGCGGGGGTGGCGGTCGACTGGGGCAGGGTGTTCGACGGCGCCGGGGCTCGGCGGGTGGATCTGCCTACCTATGCGTTCCAGCATGAGCGCTACTGGCCGAGGCCGGCGGCGCGTGTCGGCGATGTGGGTGGTGCGGGGCTCATGCCGGCGGGTCACCCCCTGCTGGGGGCCTCGGTGACCTTGGCGAACTCGGAGGGCACGCTGTTCACAGGCAGGTTCTCCGCGACCGCGCACCCCTGGCTGGCCGACCACGCCGTTGACGGGCACGTGGTGTTCCCCACCGCCGGCCTGCTGGAACTGGCGATACACGCGGGTGACCACGTGGGGTGTGACCGGGTCGAGGAGTTCAGCCCGAAAGAGCCGCTCGTGCTGCCCGAAGACGGCACGGTGGTGGTGCAGGTGTGGGTGGGGGCTCCGGACGCCTCGGGTGCTCGGGTCTTCGGCCTTTTTTCGCGTGCGGACGGCGCGGCCGAGGAGAACTGGGTCGAGCACGCGTCGGGCGTGTTGGTGTCGGGCGAGCAGGTTCGGACCTTCGACGTTTCGGCGTGGCCCCCTCGGGGAGCGGTCGCGGTCGAGCACGTGGACGAGGACGATACACCGGGTTTCCGTGGCCCGCGTTCGGCGTGGCGCCGCGGTGGCGAGGTGTTCGTCGAGGTGGCGCTGCCCGCGGATCTCGCGGGAGACGGTGAGCGGTTCGGGATGCATCCGGCGTTGCTGGACGCGTTGGTGCAGACGGCCGGTCTTGTGGTGAAGCGCAGGGGGGCCGCGGATGCCGATCACGACGAGTACGGCGACCGCGCCCCAGCGGCCGGGATGTGGTCGGCCGGGACGTGGCGAGGGGTCTCCCTGCACGCCTCCGGCGCGTCGGTGGTCCGGGCGCGTCTGGTCAGCACGGGCAGCGGGTCGATCAGCGGGTCGATCTCGGTGTCGGTCGTCGATACCGAAGGCGCGCCTGTCCTGTCGGCGGAGTCGCTGGCGCTGATCGCTCCGACGGCCCCTGCGGGGCTGCGCAGGACTGCGGAGCCGGGGACCCTGCTGAGGTTGGAGTGGGTCCCTGCGGCTTCGGGTCACGCTGCGGGCGCGTCGTCGGGTGTGCGCGCCCCGGTGACGTATGCGCTGCTGGAAGCGGCGTCACACGAATCCATGGTGTCACCGATGGCTTTTGGCGGCATGGCCGGAGCGGCTCGGGAGCCTCTGGCGGTCGAGGGGGGCCGAGCCGGTGCGCGGGTCGAGGCGCTGTCGGGGCTCGGCTCTGAGGTGCCTCCGGTCGTGCTTGTCCCCGTGCCGGCATTCGGCGGCGGTGATGTGCCGTCGTTCGTGCACGAAGCGTGTGTGGAGGTTCTCGGCCTGCTGCAGGAGTGGCTGACCGGGGAGGCGTACGCGCGGTCGCGTCTGGTCTTCGTGACACGCGGGGCCGTGTCGGTGGTCGGGGAGACGGTCCATCCGGCGGCCGGTGCGGTGTGGGGGCTGGTGAGCTCGGCGCTGTCGGAGAACCCCGCGCGTTTCGGGCTAGTGGATCTGGAGCCGGGGGCTTCGCTTCCGCTGGGCGATGTGTCGGCCGCCGGCGAGGCGCAGGTGGCCGTCCGGGATGGTGAGGTCCGAGTCGCCCGCCTGCTCCGCGCGTCGGTGGAGGCTGCGGGTGCCGCCCCTTCCGGGTGGGCCGGCGACGGGACGGTCCTGGTGACCGGCGGCACCGGCGGGCTGGGCCGTGAGGTGGCCCGCCATCTGGTGGTCGGTCACGGGGTGCGGAGCCTGCTGCTGGTCGGAAGGCGAGGGCTCGAAGCGCCCGGGGCCGCGGAGCTGGCGGAGGAGCTCCGGGCGCTGGGCGCCGACGTCACCGTCGCGGCCTGCGACGCCGCCGACCGCGACGCTCTCGCGAGGGTGCTGGCACCCGTGGGATCGCGGCTGGTGGGGGTGGTGCATGCGGCGGGGGTGGTGGACGACGGGGTGGTGACCTCGTTGACCGGCGAGCGGGTGTCGGGGGTGCTGCGGTCGAAGGTGGACGCGGCCTGGCACCTGCACGACCTCACGCAGGATATGGACCTGCGGGTTTTCATGATGTTCTCCTCGATCGCCGGGGTGACGGGCGCGCCGGGCCAGGGAGCCTACGCGGCCGGCAACCTGTTCCTTGACGGTCTGGCCCGCTACCGGGCGAGCCGGGGGTTGTGCGGGGTGTCGGTGGCATGGGGGGCTTGGGTGCCCACTGCCGGGATGACGGCGGCGCTGTCGGAAGGGCATCGCCGACGCCTGGGCTCTTCGGGTGTGGCGCCGCTGTCGGTGGCGGAGGGGCTGGCGCGGTTCGACGCGGCGCTCGGGGGGCGGGAGCCGTACGTGGTGGCGTTGGGGCGTTTCGCCACAAGCGCCCCGCAGAGTGGTGAGGTGCCGCCGCTGTTCCGGGCGCTGGTCAGAGGGAGACGGCGGGCCGCTCGGGGTGGGGCGGGCATGGCGTCGGCGCTCGGGGCGCGGCTCCTGGGCCTGCGGCCCGAGGAGCGCATCGGGCACATGGTGGAGCTTGTGCAGGGGGAGGCGGCGGCCGTACTCGGGCACGCGTCGAGCCGGGCCGTCGGCAGGGATCGGCCGTTCCAGGCGATCGGGTTCGACTCGCTGACCGCGCTGGAGCTGCGTAATCGGCTGACCGCGGCCACCGGGCTGCGCCTGCCCGCGACGCTGGTGTTCGACCATCCGACGCCGACGGTGCTCGCGGAGCACCTGGTGGCCGAACTGCTGGGCGAGGAGGCCGACGCGCATGCTCCGGCGGTTGTGGCGGCGAGTGTCGCGGACGACCCGGTCGCCATCGTCGGGATGGCCTGCCGCCTTCCGGGAGGCGTCGAATCCCCGGAGGAGCTGTGGGAGTTGGTGGCCGAGGGCCGGGAAGGGATCAGCGATTTCCCTGCCGACCGAGGGTGGGACCTCGCGACGCTGCTCGGCGGCGGCCGGAACGGGCAGGGGCGCAGCGCCACATCGCGCGGGGGTTTCCTGCAGGGAGTGGCGGAGTTCGACGCCGACTTCTTCGGCATTTCGCCGCGTGAGGCGCTGGCGATGGACCCGCAGCAGCGTCTGCTGCTGGAGACCTCGTGGGAGGCGATCGAACGCGCGGCGATCGATCCGGCGGCGCTGCGGGGCAGCCGGACCGGCGTGTTCGTCGGCACGGGAGGCCAGGACTATCTCACCCTGGTGATGAACTCCGCCGAGGATATTGAAGGCCATGCGAGCACCGGGCTCGCGGCCAGTGTCGTCTCCGGGCGCGTCTCCTACACGCTCGGCCTGGAGGGGCCGGCCGTCACCATCGACACGGCCTGCTCGTCGTCGCTGGTGGCGATGCATTTCGCCGCGCACTCGCTCCGGAGCGGCGAGTGTTCGCTGGCGCTCGCGGGCGGCGTCACGGTGATGTCGTCGTCGCTGGGGTTCCCCGGTTTCACCAGGCAGGGCGGGCTGGCCCCGGACGGCAGGTGCAAGGCGTTCGCCGACGCGGCGGACGGGACGGGGTGGTCGGAGGGCGTTGCCGTACTCGTCTTGGAGCGCCTGTCGGACGCGCGGCGCAACGGTCGCGAGGTGCTGGCCGTGCTGCGCGGTTCGGCGATCAACCAGGATGGGGCGTCCAACGGGCTGACCGCGCCGAACGGGCCGTCGCAGCAGCGGGTGATCCGCCAGGCGCTGGCGAACGCCGGGCTGTCGCCCGCCGAGGTCGATGCGGTCGAGGCGCACGGCACGGGCACGACGCTGGGGGATCCGATCGAGGCGCAGGCGCTGCTGGCGGCGTACGGGCAGGGCCGGGAGCGGCCCCTGCTGCTGGGGTCGGTGAAGTCGAACATTGGTCACACGCAGGCGGCTGCGGGTGCGGCGGGTGTGATCAAGATGGTGATGGCGTTGCGGCACGGGGTGGTGCCGAGGACGCTGCATGTGGATGCGCCGTCGTCGCATGTCGACTGGACTGCGGGCGACATCGAGCTGCTGACCGAGGTGCGGCCGTGGCCGGAGGCGGGGAGGCCGAGGCGGGCGGGGGTGTCGGCTTTCGGTATCAGCGGCACCAACGCGCATGTGATCGTGGAGCAGGCGCCGTCCGCACCGCAGGAGGCGGCGGCGGTCGGGGAGCCGGGTGTGGTGCCGTGGGTGGTGTCCGGCAAGTCGGACGTGGCGCTGGACGCGCAGGTCGAGCGGGTGACGTCTGCTGCGGGCCGTGCTGTGGATGTGGGGTTCTCGCTGGCGGGCCGTACGGCTTTCGCGCACCGGGCGGTGTTCCTGGCGGGGCCGGACGGGGCGCGGGAGGCGGCGCGAGGCGAGGCTGATGAGCGTTCGCTCGCGGTGTTGTTCTCGGGGCAGGGGGCGCAGCGGCTGGGGATGGGCCGGGAGCTGCATGCGCGGTTCCCGGTGTTCGCCGAGGCGTTCGACGAGGTATGCACGCTGCTGCCGGGCGTACGGGACGTCGTGTGGGGCGACGACGCCGAGCTGCTCGACCAGACCGTCCACGCCCACGGGGCGCTGTTCGCCCTTGAGATCGCCCTGTTCCGCCTGGTCGAGTCGTGGGGCGTACGGCCCGCCATGGTGGCGGGGCATTCGATCGGCGAGGTGGCGGCGGCCCACGTGGCCGGGGTGTTCTCCCTCGCGGACGCATGCGTCCTGGTGGAGGCGCGCGGCCGGCTGATGCAGGCGCTCCCGGCCGGTGGCGCGATGGCGGCGGTGCAGGCCACCGAGGACGAGGTGCTGGCCGAGTTCGGCCGCGACGGCGTGGCTGTGGCGGCGGTGAACGGGCCGTCGTCGGTGGTGGTCTCCGGTGCGGAAGCCGCCGTGAACGAGGTCATGGCCCGGTTCGGCGCCCGGGGGCGGAAGACGAGCCGCCTGCGCGTGTCGCACGCGTCCCACTCGCCGCTGGTCGAGCCGATGCTGGAGGAGTACGGGCAGATCCTTGCGGGCGTGGCGTTCCGCCCGCCGGAGCTGCCTCTCGTCTCCACCGTGACCGGTCGCCCCGCCGACGCGGAGCTGGTCGCAACGCCCGACTACTGGGTGAGGCAGGTGCGCCGCGCCGTACGCTTCGCCGACGCGCTGGGCGCCCTCCGCGACGGCGGCGCGACCGCGTTCCTGGAGTTGGGCCCCGACGGGGTGTTGACGACGATGGCGCATGGAGGCCCCGGGTGTGTGGCGGCGCCGGCGCTCCGGCAGGGCCGGTCGGAGGAGGAGGCGCTGCTGAGCGGGCTGGCCGCACTTCACGTGGCCGGGGTGGGCGTGGAGTGGGCGAAGGTCTTCGACGGTTCGGGGGCGCGCCGGGTGAGCCTCCCGACCTATGCGTTTCAACGCGTCCGCTACTGGCCGGACACCTCGGCGGCGACGCGCGGCTCCGGTCCGGCAGGGGCGGCGGAGTCGGTGGACTCGGATGAGCCGGGCTTCTGGGCAGCGGTCGAGGGCGAGGATGTCGACACGCTGGCCTCCGACCTTCGGGTCGACGCCGAAGCCCTCGGCGCGGTGCTGCCGGCGCTGTCGTCGTGGCGCCGCCACCGCAGGGACCAGTCGATGCTGGACGCCGTCCGGTTCCACGAATCGTGGAAACCGCTGCCGGGGATGTCCTCGGGGCACCTGCCGGGGCCGTGGCTGGTGGTCGCGCCCGCGCATTGCGACGACGAGGAGTGGACGGCGGCGGTGCTCGCGGCGGTGGGCGGCGACGCGCTGTGCCTGAACGTCGAGGCGCTCACCCGCGGCGAGCTGGCCGCGCGGCTGCGCGCTCTGCCCGCGCCCGGCGGCCCGTTCGCGGGGGTGCTGGCGCTGCCGGCGGCGTCGGACGCGGGCGGGGAGGAGGCGGTGCGGGCGGTAGCCGTACTGCTGCAGGCGCTCGGAGACGCGGAGATCGCGGCGCCGCTGTGGTGTGTGACGCGCGGAGCGGTGGCGGTGGGGGCCGCGGAGCCGGTGGCGGCTCCTGAGCGGGCCGGCGTGTGGGGACTCGGGCGGGTCGCCGCCTTGGAGTGGCCGGAGCGGTGGGGCGGGCTGATCGACCTGCCGGACGTCATCGACCGGCGGGTGGCGCGGCGGCTGGCCGGGGTGCTCGCCGGCTCCGGCGGAGAGGACCAGGTGGCGGTGCGGTCGTCGGCGGTGTACGGCTGCCGGCTCGTCCCCGCCCCCGCGGGCTCGCCGGGTGCCCTATGGGAGCCGTCCGGCACGGTGCTGATCACGGGTGGAACGGGCGGCAGGGGTGCTCATCTGGCCCGCCGCGTCGCGGAGGCGGGAGCCCGGCATCTGCTGCTGGTGAGCCGCAGAGGCCTCGACGCGCCGGGCGCAGCCGACCTCGTGGCCGAGTTGCGGCGGCTCGGGGCGGAGGCCACGGTCGCGGCGTGCGATGCGGCCGACCGGGAGCGGCTCGCCGAGGTGCTGGCGGGCATACCGGGGGACGCGCCGCTGACGGCGGTGGTGCATGCGGCGGCGGCTGCGGACGACGGACTGCTGGACGATTTCACCGCGGAGCGGTTCGCCGCGCTCTACCGGTCGAAGGTCACCGCCGCCCTCACCCTTCATGAACTCACCAAGGATCTGGATTTGTCGGCGTTTGTTCTGTGTTCGTCGCTGGCCGGGGCTGTGGGCGTCCACGCTGTGGCGGGGGCCGCGGCGGCGAACGCCGTACTCGACGCGCTGGCGAGGCACCGCGCGGCGCGGGGGCTCCCCGCGACGTCGGTGGCGTGGGGCGCGTGGGTGGGCGACGACGACACGTGGGGGGGCCAGCCCGCGCGCCGCACCGCGTTCCCCGCGATCCACCCGGATCTCGCGGTCGCGGCGGTGCGGCAGGCCGTCGCAGCGCCCGCCCCGGCGCTGGTGCTGCTCGACCTGCGGCAGCCGCAGATCCTCGACACCCTCATCGGCCTGCGGGGCAACGCACTGCTCAAGGACCTGCCCGCGGCCCGGCAGGCCCTCGCGGCGGCCGACGCCGAGCGCAAAACGCTCGCATCGGCCGCGACCGACCTCGCCGGGCGGCTGCGGCCGATGCCGGACAGAGACCGTACGGCACTGCTGACCGACCTGGTCCGCACCCACGTGGCCGCGGTCCTCGGCCATGCCGACGTGTCGGCCGTGGCGCCGGACAGGAAGTTCGGCGACCTCGGCTTCGACTCGCTGACCGCGATCGAGCTCCCGGCCCGGCTGCACCTCGCGACCGGCGTGAGGCTCTCCTCCACCGCCGTCTTCGACCACCCGACCTCGGCCGTCCTCGCCGCGCACCTCCTCACCGAGCTCCTGGACGAGCGCCCGCAGGCGCGGCCTCCGGCGGCGGTGGAGCGGGCGTCCGACGACGACCCGATCGCCATCGTCGGCATGGCCTGCCGCCTGCCCGGCGGCGTGCACACCCCCGGCGACCTGTGGCGCCTGCTCGTCGACGGCGGCGACGGCATCTCGCCCTTCCCCGCCGACCGGGGCTGGGACCTCAAGACCCTGATCGGCGGCGACCGCTACGGGCGCGGCAGGAGCGCGACGCTCGAAGGCGGGTTCGTGCCCGGCGCGGCGGACTTCGACGCCGGGTTCTTCGGCATTTCGCCGCGTGAGGCGCTGGCGATGGACCCGCAGCAGCGGCTGCTGCTGGAGACCTCGTGGGAGGCGCTGGAATGCGCGGGCGTGGACCCCGAGGCGCTGTACGGCACGCGCACCGGCGTGTTCGTCGGGACGAGCGGCCTCGACTACGCGACGCTCATGATGAACTCGCGCGAGGACATCGGCGCACACGCCGGCACGGGCCTGGCGAGCAGCGTGATGTCAGGCCGCATCTCCTACACGCTCGGCCTGGAGGGGCCGGCCGTGACGATCGACACGGCGTGCTCGTCGTCGCTGGTGGCGCTGCACATGGCGGTGCTGGCGCTGCGCAACGGCGACTGCTCGCTCGCCCTGGCGGGGGGCGTGACGGTGATGACGACGCCGGTCGGATTCTCGGGCTTCACCGTCCAGGGCGGTTTGGCGGCCGACGGCAGATGCAAGGCGTACTCCGACGCGGCCGACGGCACGAGCTGGTCGGAGGGCGTGGGCGTCGTGGTGCTGGAGAGGCTGTCCGAGGCTCGCCGCAACGGGCATGAGGTGCTGGGGGTGGTCCGCGGTTCGGCCGTCAACCAGGACGGCGCGTCCAACGGCATCACCGCGCCCAACGGCCCGTCGCAGCAGCGGGTGATCCGCCAGGCGCTCGCCTCGGCGGGCCTTGCACCCGCCGATGTGGACGCGGTCGAAGGCCACGGCACGGGCACCGCGCTCGGCGACCCGATCGAGGCGCAGGCGCTGCTCGCGACGTACGGCCAAGACCGGGAGCGGCCCCTTCTGCTGGGGTCGCTCAAGTCGAACATCGGCCACACGCAGGCGGCGGCCGGCGTTGCCGGCGTCATCAAGACGGTGCTGGCGATGCGGCACGGCCTGCTGCCCAAGTCCCTCCACCTCGACGAGCCGTCGTCGCACGTCGACTGGACCTCGGGCGATATCGAGCTACTGACCGAGGCGCGGCCGTGGCCGCGGGTGGACCGCCCGTGGCGGGCCGGCGTGTCGTCGTTCGGCATCAGCGGCACCAACGCCCACGTGATCGTCGAGCAGGCTCCGCCCGCGGAGGGGGAGACCCCCCGCCCGACCACCCGCCCGACCGCCCACGAGCGGGTGGTGTCGCCGCGCGCGGTGCCGTGGGTGGTGTCGGCCAAGTCGGAGGCGGCGCTGCGGGCGCAGCTCGTACGGCTGTCGCCGCTGCTCGGCGAGCTCGGTGGGCTCGGTGGGCTCGCCGACCGCACCGACGACGCCGGGGACGCAGGGGATGTCCCTCCGGCGGGCGCGGCCTTGGATGCGGGGCTGTCGCTGGCGGGCCGGTCGCGGTTCGCGCATCGGGCGGTGCTGGTGAACGGCGAGGAGGTCGCGCGGGGTGTGGCGTCCGAGCAGACGCTCGCCGTGCTGTTCACCGGGCAGGGGGCGCAGCGCCTGGGGATGGGCCGCGACCTGTATGGACGGTTCCCGGTGTTCGCCGAGGCGTTCGACGAGGCGTGCGGGCTGCTGCCGGGCGTCCGGGACGTCGTGTGGGGCGGCGACGCCGAGCTGCTGGACCAGACCGTCCACGCCCAGGCGGGGCTGTTCGCCCTTGAGGTCGCCCTGTTCCGGCTGGTCGAGTCGTGGGGCGTGCGGCCCGCCATGGTGGCGGGGCATTCGATCGGCGAGGTGGCGGCGGCCCACGTGGCGGGCGTGCTCTCCCTGGCGGACGCGTGTGCCCTGGTGGAGGCGCGCGGCCGGCTGATGCAGGCGCTCCCGGCCGGTGGCGCGATGGCCGCGGTGCAGGCCACCGAGGAGGAGGTGCTGGCCGAGCTCGGCTCGGACGGTGCGGCCGTGGCGGCGGTGAACGGGCCGTCGTCGGTGGTGGTGTCGGGCACGGACGAGGCCGTCGAGCGGGTGCGGAGCCACTTCGACGGGCTCGGACGCAAGACCGGGCGGCTGCGGGTGTCGCACGCGTTCCACTCGCCGCTGATGGACCCGATGCTGGAGGACTTCCACCGGGTCGTCTCCGGCCTGGTGTTCCGCGCCCCCGCGATACCGCTGGTGTCGAACGTGACCGGCCGGCTCGCCGACCCCGAACTGGTCGCGACGCCGGACTACTGGGTCAGGCATGTGCGGGACACCGTACGCTTCGCCGACGGCCTGCGGGCGCTCCGCGACGCGGGCGCGACCGCGTTCCTGGAGCTCGGCCCCGATGGTGTGCTGACCGCGCTGGTACGGCAGGAGCACGACCGCCCCGCCGCCTGCGCCCTGCGCAAGGGCCACCCTGAGGAGTCCGCGCTCCTCACCGGCCTGGCGGGTCTGCACGTGGCGGGGGTCCACGTCGACTGGGCGGAGGTGTTCGGAGGCACGGGGGCGCGGCGCGTGGAGCTGCCGACCTACGCCTTCCAGCACGAGCGCTACTGGCCGCGGCCGGCGCCGCACAATGGTGACGTGACCTCGGTCGGGCTCGTCCCGGCCGAGCATCCGCTGCTGGGCGCGGCGGTCCCGCTGGCGGACGCGGACGAGGTGCTGTTCACCAGCCGCCTCTCACTGCGGGTGCACCCGTGGATTCTCGACCACCGCGTGAACGGGCAGATCATCTTCCCGGCCGCCGGATATGTCGAGATGGCGATCCGGGCCGGGGACCAGGTCGGCTGCGGCAGGCTCGCGGACCTCACCGTCGTCGCGCCGCTGGAGCTCGCCGAAGGCGCCGAACCCGCCGTCCAGGTGTGGGTGGGAGCCCCTGGCGGGTCGGGTGCCCGCACGGTGAACTGCTACGCACGGCCCGCCGACGTCGGCCCCGACGAGCCGTGGACGTGCTGCGCGACCGGCACCCTCGTCGAAGGCGACGCCGAGGCGGTGGCGGAGGAGCCGCCGATCTGGCCGCCGCCCGCCGCCCACCCCGTCGACCTGGACGGCTTCCACGACACGCACGGCCGCGGCGTGTCCTTCCCGGGGCTGCGGGCGGCGTGGCTGCGCGGGGACGAGGTCTTCGCCGAGGTGGAGCTGCCGCGTGAGCAGGCCGAGGACGCCCAGTACTTCGGGTTGCACCCCGCTCTGCTGGAGTCCGCCCTCCGCGCGTGCGCGCTGGTGGGGGAGGAGGAAAGGATGCTTCTGCCGTACGCGTGGCGGGGCGTCACGTTGCACGCGACCGGCGCGTCGATGCTGCGGGTGCGCATCGCGCGGCTCGACAGAGACGGCTCCGGTGGTGGCCCCGAGGGCGCTGGTTCCGAGGGCGCTGGTTCCGAAGGCGGCGGGGACGGCGGCGAGACGGTGTCGCTGACCGCGTTCGACGCCAAGGGAGAGCCGGTCATGTCGGTGGAGACGCTGATGCTGCGCCCGCCCTCGACGCCCGGGACGGCCCGCGGCGGCCGCGATCCACTGTTCCGGCTGGAGTGGATGCCCGCCCCCGACGTCCGGGCGGGCGCGATCCCCGCCTGTGTGGCGCTCGGCGACGACGAGTACGGCATCGGCGCGTCGGTCGCCTCCCTCGACGCACTGGCGCGGCTGTCCGGGGCGGCCTCCCGCACGCCGGAACTGGTCGTGGTGTCGATGACCTCCCTGCACGCCACGCCCGGCGCGGGCGGGGACGTCGCGGCAGCGGTCCACGACGTCGCGGCACGCGTGCTGGGCCTTGTGCAGGAGTGGCTGGCCGACGCGCGCTTCGCGGCCTCGCGCCTGCTGTTCGTGACCCGCTCCGCCGTACGGGCGGCCGGCGGAGACCGCGTGGACGATCTCGCGGGCGCGGCGGCGTGGGGGCTCGTGCGTTCGGCGCACTCCGAGCATCCCGACCGCTTCGCCCTCCTCGACGCGGAGAAGACCAGCGACGTCTCCGACGCGCTGCCGTACCTTCCCGGCCTCCTCGAAACCGGCGAGGTCCAGTTCGTGGTCAGGGACGGCGCACTGCGCCTCGGTCGCATGGTCCCCCTGACGGACCCCGACCCGGCGCGCGAATGGGACCCCGACGGCACGGTGCTCATCACCGGAGGCACCGGCGCCCTCGGCAGGCACCTCGCCCGGCGGCTCGCGAGACGCGGCGCGCGGCACCTGCTGCTGGTCAGCCGCAGCGGCCCCGACGCCCCGGGAGCAGCCGAGCTGGCCGACGAGCTGCGCGGCCTCGGCGCCCACGTCGAGATCGCGGCCTGCGACACCGCGGACCGCGGCGCGGTCGCCGCCCTGCTGGACCGGATCCCGGCACAGCACCCGCTGACCGCGCTGATCCACACCGCCGGCGTGCTCGACGACGGCGTCGTCACCTCACTCACCCCCGGCAGGATGGCCACCGTCCTGCGTCCCAAGGTCGACGCCACCTGGACGCTCCACCAGCTCACCCGCGACCGCGACCTCGACCTTGCGGCGTTCATCACGTTCTCCTCCATCGCCGGGATCATGGGCAGCCCCGGCCAGGGCAACTACGCCGCCGCGAACTCGTTCCTGGACGCGCTCGTCGACCACCGCAGATCGCTCGGCCTCGCCGGCATGTCGCTCGCCTGGGGCCCGTGGGAGCAGGACGCCGGAATGACCAGCGGGCTCAGCGCCACCGACATGCGCCGCATGCAGGCCGGAGGCATGCCGCCGCTGTCGGTCGGGCAGGGACTGCGGCTGTTCGAGGCGGCGACGGCCATCGACGGGCTGCTCGTCATCCCGCTGGGGTTGACCGGCGGAGCCATGCGCCCGCCGCAGGGCGAGGTGCCTCCGCTCTTCCGCGAACTGGTCGGCCGCACCCGCCGCACCGCCGCGAGCAGCGCGGGCGGCGGCGACGCGGCGGCCACGTTCAGCAGGCGGCTCCTGGAGATGAACGAACGGGACCGGACGCGTTACGTTGTCGAGGTCGTGCGGGTGGAGGCCGCCGCCGTACTGGGCCACCCGTCGCACACCGCCGTCGAACCGGACCGCGACTTCTACGAGCTCGGCTTCGACTCGCTCACCTCCGTCGAACTGCGCAACCGGCTGGCCGCCGCCACCGGGCTGCGACTGCCCGCCACCGTCGTGTTCGACAGCGGAACGCCGACCGAACTGGCCCGGTGGCTGCGGGCCGAGCTGTCGGCGCAGCCGGGCATCGACCCGTCGAGCGGCGGGGAGGCGGGGGCTGTGGCGGTGCCGTACAGCGAACCGGAGCTCGACTCGCTGGAGCGGCTGTTCCTGGAGGCGCTCGGCGCCGGCAAGATCGGCGAGGCGCAGCGCATGCTGGCGGTCGTGGCGGCGCTGCGTCCGACGTTCGAGGCCGCGGCCGAGCTGGAGGACCTGCCGTGGGCGACGACGCTGGCCGACGGGCCGCGCGCGCCGAGGGTGATCTGCGTGAGCGCCCCGACGGCCAACGGAGGGGTCCACCAGTACGCGCGTCTGGCCGCCCACTTCCGCGGCGTCCGCGAGATGTCGGCGCTGCCGCTGGTCGGCTTCGCGGTGGGGGAGCGGCTTCCGGCGACGCCCGAGGCGGCCGTTCGCGTCATCGCCGAGAGCGCGCTGCGCGCCGCCGACGGCCACCCGTTCGTCCTGGCCGGCCACTCCTCCGGCGGTTCCTTCGCCTACGCCGCCGCTGGCCTGCTGGAGAACACGTGGGGGATCAGGCCGACGGGCGTCGTCCTGCTCGACACGCTCAGCTTCCAGCACCACGCCGACGAGGGTGTCGACTACGCCGGGATGATGCGCCTCAACTTCGCCGGGGAGCAGGCCAGTCCCGTGCGGCTCACGAACTCCAGGCTGTCGGCGATGGGCCGCTGGATGGTGCTGCTCAACAAGCTGGACGTCCAGCCCACCACCGCGCCCGTCCTGCTGGTCAAGTGCGGCAAGCCTCTGATCGGTGTGGACGCCGCGCCGGTTGGCGAGCCGGAGGCGGGGCCGCTCGTGCCGGGCGCCGAGGTCCGCCTCGTGGACGGCGACCACCTGTCGCTGGTCAGGGAGGACTCCGCGAAGACGGCCGAGATCATGGAGGACTGGCTCGGCTCCCTCGCCTGACATGCTCGTGAGAAGGCGTGCCGCGGTATGCCCGGTGCGCCTTCTTCATGCCGTTCCTCTAGGGAAATCCGCAGTCCCCGATGACCACACTGAGCGGGGACACGGCTCGGATCCGACGTCAGTCGTCTGCATGAGTCCACCGACACCCCCGGCATCCCACCCGAGAGGTTGGCATCCTCATGTCGAACGAGGCGAAGCTCCGCGACTATCTAAAGCGCGCGATCGCGGACCTTCACGAGACGCGCGAGCATCTGCGAGAGGTGAGCGGGAAATCCCGCGAACCGATCGCCGTCGTCGGCATGGCGTGCCGCTACCCCGGCGGCGTACGGTCACCGCAGCAGTTGTGGGATCTTGTCCGCGACGGCGTCGACGCCGTGTCGGGCTTCCCCGCCGACCGAGGCTGGGACCTCGACACCGTGTTCCCCCCGGGAGCCGCCTACACGCGGGAAAGCGGATTCCTCCACGACGCCGACGCGTTCGACGCCGACTTCTTCGGCATCTCGCCGCGTGAGGCGCTGGCGATGGACCCGCAGCAGCGGCTGCTGCTGGAGACCGCCTGGGAGGCGGTCGAGCGGGCGGGCATCCCGCCCGCGACGCTGACGGGCACGCATACCGGGGTGTTCATCGGCGCCGGCCACGGAGGATACGACGCGGCGTGTTCCGCCTCCGGACGGCCGGCGCCCGACGAGGTCGCCGGCCATGTGCTGACCGGCAACACCGTCAGTGTGGCCTCCGGCCGTATCTCCTACGTGCTGGGGCTGGAGGGCCCTGCCCTCACCGTCGACACGGCGTGTTCGTCGTCGCTGGTGGCGCTGCACCTTGCGGTGCAGTCGCTGCGGCGCGGCGAGTGCTCGCTGGCGCTGGCGGGTGGGGTGACGGTGATGTCGACGCCGCAGATGTTCGCGGAGTTCGCCCGGCAGGGCGGGCTCGCCCCCGACGGGAGGTGCAAGCCGTTCGCGGCGGCGGCCGACGGCACCGCGTGGAGCGAAGGTGTCGGGGTGCTGCTGGTGGAGCGTCTGTCGGACGCCCTCCGCCACGGCCGCACGGTGCTGGCGGTGGTGCGGGGCAGCGCGGTCAACCAGGACGGAGCGTCGAACGGGCTGACCGCGCCGAACGGGCCGTCGCAGCAGCGGGTCATCCGCAGCGCCCTGGCCGACGCGGGCCTGACGGCCGCCGAGGTCGACGCGGTGGAGGCGCACGGCACGGGCACCAGGCTGGGCGACCCGATCGAGGCGCAGGCTCTGCTGGCGACGTACGGCCAGGGCCGGGAACGGCCTCTCCTGCTGGGGTCGGTCAAGTCGAACCTGGGCCACACCCAGGCCGCCGCCGGGGTCGCCGGCGTCATCACGGTGATCGGGGCGATGCGGTACGGCACGCTGCCGCGGACACTGCATCTGGACGAGCCGACCCCGCACGTCGACTGGTCGGCGGGGGCGGTCGAGCTGCTGGCCGAACCGGTGGAGTGGCCCGATACGGGCCGCCCGCGGCGGGCCGCCGTCTCGTCCTTCGGGGTGAGCGGAACAAACGCCCACATCATCCTCGAACAGCCGCCCGGCAGCGCTCCTGCCCCGGACGCCTCCGATACCGCCCCAGACGCTTCGGATACCGCTGCGGACCGTGAGGTGATCGCGGTGCCGTGCCTGGTATCGGCGAAGAGTGAGGCCGCTCTCCGTGCCCAGGCCGCGCGGTTGGCCGAGCACCTCAGGGCGCGGAGCTCGGGCGACACGGCCGAGCCGGAATCCCGGCGGGGTCCGGCTCCCGTGGACGTCGCCTACTCCTTGGCGACCACGCGGACTCCCCTGGAGCACCGGGCCGCGGTGGTCGCCGCCGATCGGGAGAGTCTGCTGAGCGGCCTCGACGCCCTCGCTCAAGGCGAGGTCTCCGGCGTCTCCGGCGTCTCCGGCGTCTCCGGCGTCTCCGCCGGCAAGGGACCCGTGGCGTTTCTCTTTTCGGGGCAGGGGTCGCAGCGGCTGGGGATGGGCCGGGGGCTGTATGAGCGGTTCCCGGTGTTCGCGTCCGTTTTCGATGAGGTGTGCGGGCTGCTGCCGGGTGTGCGGGAGGTGGTGTGGGGGGAGGACGCGGGGCTGCTGGATCGGACGGTTCATGCGCAGGCCGGGTTGTTCGCGGTCGAGGTCTCCCTGTTTCGGCTGGTGGAGTCGTGGGGTGTACGGCCGGACCTGGTGGCCGGGCATTCGATCGGCGAGGTGGCGGCGGCGCATGTGGCCGGGGTGTTCTCGCTTGAGGACGCGTGTGTGCTGGTGGGGGCGCGTAGCCGGTTGATGGACGCGCTTCCGGCGGGCGGGGCGATGGCGGCTCTTCAGGCTACCGAGGAGGAGGTGCTGTCCGAGCTCGGCCGGGATGACGGTGTGGCCGTGGCGGCGGTGAACGGGCCGACGTCGGTGGTGGTGTCGGGTGTGTCGGAGGCGGTCGAACGGGTCCGGCGGCATTTCGAGGAACTGGGGAGGAAGACATCCCGGCTGCGGGTGTCGCACGCGTTCCATTCGCCGTTGATGGACCCGATGCTGGACGGGTTCCGGGCGGTTGTCGAGGGGCTGTCCTTCAGCGCCCCGGAGATCCCGCTGGTGTCGCATGTGACCGGCGGCCTGGCCGATCCCGTGGCGGTGGCGACGCCCGATTACTGGGTGGGGCATGTGCGGGACACCGTACGGTTCGCCGACGGCCTGCGTGCCATGGCGGGACACGGCGTGACGCGCCTCCTTGAGCTGGGCCCCGACGGAGTGCTGTGCGCGTTGGTCGGGGAGACGTTGGACGGTGCTGCGGCCGTACCCGCGTTGCGCAAGGGCAGGGCGGAGGAGCGGGCCGTCGTCGAGGCGGTGGGGCGCATGGCCGCATGGGGGGTCGGCGTCGACTGGGCCGCGTTCTTCGCGGGCACCGGAGCCCGCCGCGTGGAGCTTCCCACCTATGCCTTCCAGCGTCGGCGGTTCTGGATGCGGGCCGCCGAGACCGGCTCAACGCCTACGGCGGACGATCCTGTGGAGGCGGCGTTCTGGGAGGCGGTGGAGCGGGGGGACCTGGGGGCGGCGTCCGCGGTACTGGGTGTTGAGGGGGAGCAGGCGCGGGACTCCCTCGACGGGTTGCTCCCCGTGCTGGCGGCGTGGCGAGAGCGGCGGCGGGTGAGCTCGGCCGTCGACAGGTGGGGTTACCGGGTGACGTGGGCGGCGGTGCCGGACGGCGACGGCCACGTGTCGCCCGGCCGCTGGTTGGCGGTGGTGCCGGACTGCGCCGCCGGCGACGAAGGCGTGAAGGCACTGCTCGACGGCCTGATGGCACTGGGCATGCGGATTGAGCGTGTCGAGGTGCCGGACGGCGGCGACGCCGCGCGGACGGCCGACCAGGCGGGCGACGCATCGGTCGCGGGGGTTCTGTCGTTCCTCGCCTTGGACGAGCGGGCCCACCCCGACTTCCCCTCGGTGCCGCGTGGGCTGGCCGCGACGGTCGACCTCCTGCGCTGCGGGCTTCCCGGTCGGCTGTGGTGTGTGACGAGGGGCGCGGTGTCGGTGGAGCGTCCGGCCGAGGTGGCGGGCGCCGTACAGGCGCAGGTGTGGGGGGCGG
This sequence comes from Sinosporangium album, assembly GCF_900100605.1. Lineage (GTDB taxonomy): Bacteria > Actinomycetota > Actinomycetes > Streptosporangiales > Streptosporangiaceae > Sinosporangium > Sinosporangium album. The sequence goes on from NZ_FNCN01000007.1 coordinate 273,003, forward strand.
GGCGCGTCGCCGCGCTGGAGCAGCCGCACCGCTGGGGCGGGCTGATCGACCTTCCTGCGGCCGTCGACGGCAGGACCGTGTCCCGGGTGGCCGGGGTTCTGGCCGCTCACGAGGAGGACCAGGTCGCGGTGCGGGAGTCGGGGGTGTTCGCCCGGCGCCTCGCGCGGACGAGCGCGCACGGTGACGCGCCGTGGTCGGCTCCGCGTGGAACGGTGCTGGTCACGGGCGGTACGGGTGCCCTCGGCCGGCGTGTCGCCCGCTGGCTGGCCGAGGCCGGTGCCGACCACCTGCTGCTGGTCGGCAGGCGGGGCCCTGAGGCCGAGGGGGCGGACGAGTTGACGTCGGAACTCTCCGCCTTGGGCGTGAAGGTGACCGTGGCGGCGTGTGACGTGGCAGACGAGGACGCGTTGGCGGGTCTGCTCGCCTCGGTCCCGGCCGACATGCCGTTGACGGGTGTCGTGCATGCGGCGGGCGTTCTGGGCGACGGGGTTCTGGAATCCCTGACGGTCGAACGTTTCGAGGCCGTGCTGCGGGCCAAGGCGCAAGCCGCGTCGAACCTCCACCGCCTGACGCGCGACCGCGCACTGTCGATGTTCGTGCTGTTCTCCTCGATCAGCGGGGTGCTGGGCAACGCCGGGCAGGCCAACTATGCGGCGGCCAACGCCTATCTCGACGCTCTTGCCGTACGGCGGCGCGCACAGGGGTTGCCCGCGACGTCGGTGGCGTGGGGCGCGTGGGCCGGTGGCGGCATGGCCGCGGGCCGGTCCACGAACAGTGACACGAACAGTGACGCGAACAGGGCCGCGAGCAGGGCCGCGGGCGGTCGGGCGCGGGGTGATGGTGTGGTGCCGATGGCGCCCGACCTGGCCGTCGCCGCGTTGCGGCAGGCGCTCGCGCGCGACGAGACGTGCGTGACAATCGCCGACGTGGACTGGGACGCCTTCGCGCCCGCGTTCACTTCGGTCCGTCCGAGCCCCCTGCTGAGCGGCCTTCCGGGCGTACGGCACAGCCGACCCGAAGACGATCGCCCCGCCGTGTCGGCGCTGCGCGACCGCCTGGCGGGGCTGGCGCCGTCCGAGCAGGAGCGCCTCCTGGCCGAAACCCTCCGCACGGAGGTGGCCCGCGTCCTCGGGCACACCTTCTCGGCCGCCGTCGACGTCAACCGGGCGTTCCGCGAGCTCGGGTTCGACTCCCTGACCGCGGTGGAGCTGCGCAACAGGCTGATCGCGATGACCGGTCTCCCCCTGCCCGCCACACTGCTGTTCGACCACCCGACCACCGCCTCGGTCGCGCGGCACCTCCGCGACGGGCTGCTCGGCGAGGCGTCCGGCGGGTCGCGCGGCGGCCTGGATGCCCCCGCGCCGGTCGCGGAGGCGGGCCACGCCGGTGAACCGATCGCGATCACTGCCATGGCCTGCCGCCTCCCCGGAGGGGTGAGCACACCCGAGGAGTTCTGGGAGCTGCTGGCCGGCGGGGTCGACGGTCTGACCGCCTTCCCCGAGGAGCGGGGCTGGGACCTGGAGGGCCTCTACAACCCCGACCCCGACCACCACGGCACCAGCTATGTGCGGGAAGGCGGGTTCGTCGACGGTCTCGCGGGATTCGACGCCGACCTCTTCGGCATCTCGCCGCGGGAGGCCCTGGCGATGGATCCGCAGCAGCGGCTGCTGCTGGAGGCCGCCTGGGAGACGCTGGAGCGGGCCGGTATCGCGCCCGACGCGCTGCGCGGCACCGCCACCGGTGTGTTCGTCGGGTCGAACTTTCAGGACTACCAGACTCTGCTGGACGGCGTCCGCGACGACGTCTCCGGCCATCTGCTGACCGGCAGCGCCGCGAGCGTGATCTCCGGCCGGGTGTCGTACGCGTTCGGCTTCGAAGGTCCTGCGGTGACGGTGGACACGGCGTGTTCGTCGTCGCTGGTGGCGCTGCACCTTGCGGTGCAGTCGCTGCGGCGCGGCGAGTGCTCGCTGGCGCTGGCGGGCGGGGTGACGGTGATGTCGACGCCGCGTGTCTTCGTGGAGTTCTCGCGGCAGCGGGGCCTCGCGGCCGACGGGCGGTGCAAGCCGTTCGCGGCGGCGGCCGACGGCACGGGCTGGGCCGAGGGCGTGGGGCTGGTGCTGGTGGAGCGCCTGTCGGACGCCCTCCGCCACGGCCGCACGGTGCTGGCGGTGGTGCGGGGCAGCGCGGTCAACCAGGACGGAGCGTCGAACGGGCTGACCGCGCCGAACGGGCCGTCGCAGCAGCGGGTCATCCGCAGCGCCCTGGCCGACGCGGGCCTGACGGCCGCCGAGGTGGACGCGGTGGAGGCGCACGGCACGGGCACCAGGCTGGGCGACCCGATCGAGGCGCAGGCTCTGCTGGCGACGTACGGCCAGGGCCGGGAACGGCCTCTCCTGCTGGGGTCGGTCAAGTCGAACCTGGGCCACACGCAGGCCGCCGCCGGGGTCGCCGGGGTGATGAAGATGGTGCTCGCCATGCGGCACGGCACGCTGCCGCCGAGCCTGCACATCGACGAGCCGACGCCGCACGTCGACTGGTCGGCGGGGGCGGTCGAGCTCCTGTCCGAGGCAGGGCCGTGGCCCCGGGCGGACCGCCCGTGGCGGGCCGGCGTGTCGTCGTTCGGCATCAGTGGCACCAACGCTCACGTGATTTTGGAGGCGGGCACCGGCCTCGCCGAGTCGGGCCGTCGCCGGGGCGCCGGGCCAGGCCCTCAGGAGATGGCCGAGCCTGGCGTTGAGCCGGTCGCCGGGCCGGGCGGCGAAGGCGTGGAACACGGGGACGCGCCGCTGCCGTGGGTGCTGTCGGCCAAGACGCCGGAGGCGTTGCGGGCACAGGCCGCGCGGCTCGCCGCGCATGTGCGGGCCGCGCAAGCGCGGGGGGAGGCCGACCTCGCCGGCGGGGAGCCGTACCTCGCCGGGGAGGGGCACAACGCGGAGCCCGGCCTTGCCGATGTGGCCCGCACGCTGGCGACGGCGCGGGCCGCGCTGGAGCACCGGGCGACGGTGGTGGCGTCCGACCGCGAGGGTTTCCTCGACGGGCTCGACGCCCTGGCGCGGGGGCAGGCGGCGCCCGGTTTGAGGGAGGGGGCGGTCGCCGGCGGCGGGACGGTGTTCGTGTTCCCCGGCCAGGGGTCGCAGTGGGCCGGGATGGCGCTGGACCTCCTCGACTCGTCCCCGGTCTTCGCCGGGCGTGTGGGCGAGTGCGCCGCCGCGCTCGCGCCGTACGTCGACTGGTCGCTCCTCGATGTGCTGCGCGGGGCGTCCGGCGCCCCGCCGCTCGAACGGGTCGACGTGGTGCAGCCGGTGCTGTTCGCGGTGATGGTGTCGCTGGCAGAGCTCTGGCGGGCGGCGGGTGTCGTGCCGGATGCGGTGGTGGGGCACTCCCAGGGCGAGATCGCCGCCGCCTGTGTCGCGGGAGCGCTCTGTTTGCCGGACGCGGCGCGCGTGGTGGCGCTGCGCAGCAAGGCTTTGACCGCGCTGTCGGGTCTCGGCGGGATGGTGTCGATCGCGCTGCCGGTGGCGGAGGCGCGGGAGCTGCTGCGCCCGTGGGAGGGCCGAGTGTCGGTGGCGGCTGTCAACGGGCCGGGGTCGGTCGTGGTGTCGGGCGATTCGGAGGCCCTCGACGAGCTGGTGGCCGTGTGCGAATGCGACGAGATCCGGGTGCGCAGGGTGCCGGTGGACTACGCATCGCATTCGGTTCATGTGGAGCGCATCGAACGGGATCTGATGTCCGCGCTCGCGCCTGTCGCCCCGATATCGGCGGGGATCCCGTTCTATTCCACGGTCACCGGCACACCGATCGATACCGTCGGCCTCGACGCGGCCTACTGGTATCGCAACCTGCGCGAGCCCGTCGAGTTCGAGCGGGCCACCCGCGCGCTGCTCGGCGACGGCTACCGCGTGTTCATCGAGGTCAGCCCGCATCCCGTCGTGACGACCGGTGTTCAGGAGACCGTCGAGGACAGCGGGCTGCCCGCCGCCGCCTGCGGCACGCTCCGCCGCGACGAGGGGGATCTGCGGCGTTTCCTCCTTTCGTTCGCCGACGCCCGCAACCACGGCGCCCGCGTCGACTGGGACGTCTTCTTCGCCGGTACGGCGGCACCCCCCGTTGAGCTGCCGACCTACGCGTTCCAGCGCAAGCCGTACTGGCCGGTGCCGTCGTCGGTGGGGGCGGGAGGTGTCGCGGCGGCGGGCCTCGGGGTGTTCGACCACCCGCTGCTGGGCGCGTCGGTACGGCTCGCGCCGGGCGACGGGCTCATCGCGACGGCGCGCTGGTCGCTGCGCGGCCACCCGTGGCTGGCCGACCACACGGTGTCGGGGGTGGTGGTCGTGCCGGGCGCGGCGCTGGTGGAGGCGGCGATCCGGGCCGGTGACGAGTTCGGCTGCGGACGGGTCGAGGAGTTGGTGTTGGAGGCGCCCATCGTGGTGCCGCCGGGTGGCGGGCTCCAGGTGCAGGTCGCGGTCGGCGGTCCGGACGAGGCGGGGCTGCGTCCGGTATCGGTGCATACGCGGCTCGACGACGACCGGCCGTGGGTGCGGAACGCCACCGGGACGCTCGGGCGACCCCGGCCCGGCGGGTCAGCGGATCTCGGCGCGTGGCCGCCCGCCGGGGCCCGGCCCGTCGCGTCCGGCGACGGCCTCTACACGGGGCTGCGGGACCGCGGCTACGGATTCGGCCCGCTGTTCCAGGGGGTCCGGGCGGCCTGGACCGTCGGCGACGACGTGTACGCCGAGGTGGCCCTGCCGGAACCGGGCCGTAAGGACGCCGGACATTTCGGGCTCCACCCCGCCTTGCTCGACGCCGCCCTCCACGCCGCTCTGGCCACCCCGCTCGGTGCCGGCGACGGCCTGCCCTTCTCCTGGACGGGTGTCTCACTGCACGCCGCCGGGGCCGCCTCTCTGCGCGTACGGCTATCGCCTGCCGGGCCCGGCGCCCTCTCGGCCACGCTGGCCGATCAGACCGGCCGGCTCGTCGCCACGGTCGACCGGATCGCCATGCGGCCGTTCGCGGCCCACGCCCTCGACACCGCCCCGCCCATCGTCCGGGACGCGCTGTTCCACCTGGAATGGCCCGTCGCGAGTGCGGCCGTGTCGTCCGCGGAGGGGGCCTCCGGCCGCTGGGCCGCCGTCGGGGCCCTCCCCGCCGGAGCCACGGAGGCCCTCGCCGAGAGCGGCGCCACCCTGGACGCCCTGGACGCCCTGGACGCCGTGGCCGACGGGCTGGGGCATGGGGTCACCCTGATCGCGGGCTTCGAGCATGCCGAGCCGTCTGAGCCGTCTGAGCCGTCTGAGCCGTCTGAGTCGTCTGAGCTGTCCGATTCGTCTGATCGGTCCGGGGCTGAGGTGGCCGCTCCCGCGGCCACCTACGCGCTTCTCGACCGCCTGCTCGCCCCTCTGCGCACCTGGCTTTCGTCCGCCGAAAGCCCGTCCGGCGACGGCTCCGGCCAAGGCTCCGGTGAAGACCCTGGTGAAGGCCGCGAGCCCGCGAGGCTTGTCGTGGTGACGCGGGGCGCGGTCGCGGCCCGCGCGGGGGAAGGCGTGGCCGACCTGGCGGGGGCCGCGCTGTGGGGGCTGGTCCGTACGGCGCAGACCGAGCACCCCGGCCGGATCGTCCTGGTGGACGTCGACGGCGGCCCGGCCTCGTGGCGGGCGCTGCCGACCGCGATCGACGCGGGAGAACCCCAGATCGCGCTCCGGCACGGCGTCGTCCACGTGCCGCGGCTGGCCCGGACCTACGCCTCGGACGCACTCCGCGAGCCCGACCGGCCCGACGCGCGAGCCCAGGCCGACACGCGAACCCGGCCGGATGACGAGCCGGCGCGGCCCGACACACGGACCCATGCCGACATGCCGTGGCGGCTCGACGTCGACGGGAAAGGCACCCTCGACAACCTGGTCCTGACGCCGTGCCCGGAGGCCGCCGCGCCGCTGGAGGCGGGCCAGGTGCGCCTCGCCGTACGGGCCGCCGGGCTGAACTTCCGCGACGTGTTGAACGCGCTCGGCATGTATCCGGGGGAGGCGCGGCACCTCGGCTCGGAGGCGGCGGGCGTCGTGGTCGAGGTCGGACCCGGCGTGGCGGGGTTCGCGCCGGGCGACCGGGTGATGGGCATGGTGCCCGGCGGCATCGGCCCACTGGCCGTGACCGACCGCAGGCTGCTGGCGCGCATACCGCGAGGCTGGACGTTCGCGCAGGCCGCCACGGCGCCGGTGGCGTTCCTCACCGCCTACTACGCCCTGCGCGACCTGGCCGATGTGACGGAAGGCGAGGCCGTGCTCGTGCACGCCGCCGCCGGAGGCGTCGGCATGGCCGCCACGCAGCTCGCCCGCCTGTGGGGCGCCGAGGTGTACGGCACCGCCGGCGAACCCAAACACGCCTTCCTCCAGGCCGGCGGCTGGCCGGCCGAGCGGCTGGCCTCCTCGCGCTCGCTCGACTTCGAAGGCCGCATCCGCGCGGCCACCGGAGGGCGCGGCGTCGACGTGGTCCTGAACTCCCTCGCCGGGGACTACGTCGACGCCTCGCTGCGCCTGCTGCGTCCCCGCGGCCGGCTCGTCGAGATGGGCAAGACCGACGTCCGCTCACCTGAGCGGGTGGCGCGGGACCACCCGGACGTGACCTACCGCGCCTTCGACCTCCAGGAGGCCGGGCACGACCGCATCCAGCAGATGCTGGCCGGCCTGGTCGCCCTGTTCGACCGCGGCGACCTGCACCCTTTGCCCGTCACCGCCTGGGACGTACGGCACAGCCGACACGCCTTCCGCCACATGGCCAACGCCGAGCACATCGGCAAGATCGCACTCACCGTGCCCCGCCCCTGGGACCCCGAAGGCACGGTCCTGATCACGGGCGGGACCGGCGCGCTGGGCGGCGCGCTGGCCCGGCACCTGGTGGCCGAGCGCGGTGCACGCCACCTGCTGCTCGTCGGCCGCCGCGGCCTGTCCGCCCCCGGCGCGGAGGCGCTCCGCGACGAGCTGGCCGGGCTGGGAGCCCGTGTCACCGTCACCGCGTGCGACGCCGCCGATCGGGTGGCGCTGGCCGAGGTGCTGACCGCCGTACCGGCCGAGCATCCGCTGACCGCCGTCGTGCACGCGGCCGGCGTGCTGGACGACGGCGTGATCGGCGCGCTCACGCCGGAACGGCTGGGGGCGGTCCTGCGTCCCAAGGCCGACGCGGCGTGGAACCTGCACGAGCTGACGCGTGACGCGGACCTGGCGGACTTCGTGCTGTACTCGTCGGCGGCGGGCGTGTTCGGTGGGGCGGGCCAGGGCAACTACGCCGCCGCCAACGCCTTCCTCGACGGTCTGGCCCAGCAGCGCCGCGCCTGTGGGCTGCCCGCGACCTCCGTCGCGTGGGGCCTGTGGGCAAGGGCGAGCGCGATGACCGGTCATGTGGTCGGGGCGGGGGCGACGCGGGAACGGCACGGCGGGGCCAGGCCGCTCGCCACCGAGGACGGGCTGGCGCTGTTCGACGCGGCGGTCGCGGAGCGGCGGGCGCTGCTGGTGGCGGTGCCGTACGAGGCGGCGGCGCTGCGGTCGCGCGACCCGGCCGATGTGCCGCCGCTGCTGCGCGGGCTGGTCCGGGGCGCTGCGCGGCGCGCCGCCGCGACCTCCTCCGGCGAGGGGGGACTGCGGTCGAGCCTCGCCGGGCTGCCGGCCGATGAGCGCCGCGCCCGCCTGCTCGACCTGGTGACGAGCTGCGCGGCGGCCGTCCTGGGCCACTCCGGCACCGAGCCGATCCATCCTCGGCGGGCGTTCCGCGACCTCGGTTTCGACTCGCTGACCGCGGTCGAACTCCGCAACAGGCTCGGCGCGGCGAGCGGGCTGCGGCTGCCCGCCACCCTCGTCTTCGACCATCCCACGCCACTCGAACTGGCCGACTATCTCACCGGCCACCTCGCCGCTCATCCCGGCGCGCATCTGCCGGACAGGCGGTCGGCGCCGCTGGACGGCGGGTCCGGCGCGGGCGGCGGGGCCGCCGGCGAACCGATCGCGATCGTCGGCATGGCGTGCCGGCTTCCCGGCGGCGTACGCTCCCCGGACGACCTGTGGGACCTGCTGGCCTCCGGCGGCGACGCCGTCGCCGGGTTCCCCGCCGACCGGGGCTGGGATCTCGCCCGGCTGTACGACGCGGTGACCGACCCCGACGCGCCGAAGCCGTGGGAGGGCGGGTTCCTCGACGGCGCGGCCGAGTTCGACGCCGACTTCTTCGGCATCGGCCCCCACGAGGCCACGGCGATGGACCCGCAGCAGCGGCTGCTGCTGGAGACCGCGTGGGAGGCCGTCGAGCGGGCGGGGATCGACCCGAGGTCGCTGCGCGGCAGCCGTACGGGGGTGTTCGCGGGGCTGTCGTCCGCCGACTACCTGGCGCGAGGGGCCGAGATCCCCGAGGAGATAGCGCCCTATGTCGGCAATGGGAATGCCGCGAGTGTGGTGTCCGGCCGGGTCGCCTACACGCTCGGCCTGGAGGGCCCGGCGGTCACCGTCGACACCGCCTGCTCCTCGTCGCTGGTGGCGCTGCACATGGCGGTGCAGGCGCTGCGGCAGGGCGACTGCACGCTGGCGCTGGCCGGCGGCGTCACCGTCATGACCTCCTCCCGGGTCATCGTCGAATACGCCCGCCAGCGCGCGCTCGCCGCCGACGGTCGCTGCAAGGCGTTCGCCGCGTCGGCCGATGGCACCGGGTTCTCCGAAGGCGCCGGCCTCCTCGTCGTCGAACGGCTCTCCGACGCCCGCAGGCATGGCCATCCGGTGCTCGCGCTGGTGCGCGGCACCGCGGTCAACCAGGACGGCGCGAGCAACGGCCTGTCGGCCCCGAACGGCCCGTCGCAGCAGCGGGTGGTCCGCGCCGCCCTTGCCAACGCCGGGCTGGCGCAGTCCGACGTCGACGCCGTCGAGGCCCACGGCACGGGCACAAGGCTCGGCGACCCGATCGAGGCCCAGGCGCTGCTGGCGGTCTACGGGCAGGAGCGGGAGCACCCGCTGCTGGTCGGGTCGGTGAAGTCCAACCTGGGCCACACCCAGGCCGCCGCCGGCGTCGCAGGCATGATCAAGATGGTGCTGGCGATGCGGCACGGCACTCTGCCAAAGAGCCTGCACATCGACGCCCCCACCCCCCACGTGGACTGGTCGGCGGGAGCCGTACGGCTGCTCGCCGACCCCGCCCCCTGGCCGCCCACCGGGCGTCCGGCCCGGGCGGGCGTCTCCTCGTTCGGCGTCAGCGGCACCAACGCCCACATCATCGTGGAGCAGGCCGCGGAACCCGAACCCTCAGGCCCTCCCGCCGCCACGCCGCCCACGCCGCCCGCGCTGCCGTGGCCGCTGTCCGCGCGCAGCGCGCGTGCCCTCCGCGGACAGGCCGAGGCGCTCCTGGCCCACCTCGACACTCCGTACGGCACCGCCACCTCACCCCTCGACCTCGCCGCCTCGCTCGCCACCCGGCGGGCGGCCCTCGAACACCGGGCGGTCGTCGTCGGCACCGACACCGGCGACCTGCGGGCCGGCCTGCGCGCCCTCGCGGCCGGAGCCCCCGCCCCCGGAGTCGTCCACGGCGGCCCCCACGGCTGCCACGCGGCGGGACGCGACCGCCGGGTCGTGCTGGTGTTCCCCGGGCAGGGCTCCCAGTGGCCCGGCATGGGCGCCGAGCTGCTCGACTCCTTCCCGGTCTTCGCCGACCGCTTCGCCGAGTGCGAGCGGGCGCTGGCGCCGTACCTCGACTGGTCGCCGCGGGCCGTGCTGCGGGGGGAACCGGACGCGCCCGCGCTGGACCGGGTCGACGTCGCCCAGCCCGTGCTGTGGGCGTTCATGGTCGCCATGGCCGAGCTGTGGCGCGCCTACGGCGTCGAACCCGCCGCTGTGCTCGGCCACTCCCAAGGGGAGATCGCCGCCGCCTGCGTGGCGGGCGCGCTGACGATCGGCGACGCCGCGAAAGTCGTGGCGCTGCGCAGCCAGGCCATCGCGCGGGGGCTGTCCGGCGGGCCGTCCAGCGGGGGCGGCATGGCGTCGGTCACGGCGAGCCGCGCCGACGTGCTCACCCGCCTCGCGCCGTGGGGCGAGGCGATCTCCGTCGCCGCCGTCAACGGGCCCTCCTCCATCGTCGTCTCCGGCGACTCCGACGCGCTCGACGAACTGCTCGCCGCCTGCGCCGAGGACGGTGTCAGGGCCAAGAGGATCCCCGTGGACTACGCCTCGCATTCGGCGCAGGTCGAACGCATCCGCGACACCGTCCTCGACGACCTGGCGGGGCTCGACACGCAGGAGAGCCGCGTCCCGTTCTTCTCCACGCTCACCGGGGAGTGGCTCGGCGACACGCCGCTCGACGCCGACTACTGGTATGAGAACCTGCGCCGCGCCGTACGGCTGGAGGACGCCCTGCGGGCCTTGCTGCGCCACGGGTGCGACGTGTTCATCGAGGTCGGCGCCCACCCGGTCCTCGCGACCGGCATCGAGGACACCGCAGACGACGTCGAGGCCGACGCGGTGGTGCTCGGCTCCGTACGGCGCGGCGACGGCGGGCCCGTGCGGTTCCTCACCTCGCTGGCCGAGGCACATGTGCACGGCGTGAACGTGGACTGGCGCGCCGCCGTCGAGGGAGGCCGCCACGTCGACCTGCCGACTTACGCCTTCCAGCGGGAACGGTACTGGCTTGAGGCGCCCGCGGCCGGCGACGACGACCTCTTCCAGGTCGCGTGGGTCCCCGTCGGAGAGGCCGCCGACGGCGGGCCGTGGACCGCGCTGCCGTCGATGTCGCTCGACCGGCTGCCCCCCGACGGCTACGGCGGCACCGTCGTGCTGCGCCTCTCCGACAGTGCCGGCCTCGGCAGTGGTGGCCCCGACGGCGACGATCCTGACGGTGGCGGCCCTGACGGTGGCGGCGCGGAGGTGCGCCACGCCGTACGCCGCGCCCTGGAGTTCGTCCAGGCGTGGCTGCGCGACGGCCGCGTCACCTCGTCGCGGCTGGCGCTCGTCACCCGCGGCGCGGTGGCCGCCGCGCCGCACGACCGGGTCGAGGACCTGGCGGGGGCCGCGGTGTGGGGGCTGATCCGGTCGGCCCAGTCCGAGCACCCGGACCGGTTCCTGCTCGTCGACGTCGACGGAGACGAACGCTCAGAGGCGGCCCTCCCCGCGGCGATCGGTATCCGGGGCGAACCCCAACTCGCCATCCGCGCCGGAGCTGCCACCGCGCCGAGGCTCCGCCGTGCCGAACCGGGAGGCGGCACGCCCGCGTGGGGGTGGGACGCCCACAGCGGCGACGCCCACGGCGGCGGCACCGTGCTCATCACCGGCGGCACCGGAGCGCTCGGCGGCCTGCTCGCCCGGCACCTCGTGACGCGCCACGGTGTACGCCACCTCGTGCTCACCGGCAGAAGAGGACTCGCCGCGCCCGGTGCCGAAGCACTCCGCGACGAACTGGCCGCCGCGGGCGCCCACGTCACCGTCGCGGCCTGTGACGCGGCGGACCGCGACCGCCTCGCCGACGTGCTCGGTGCCATCCCCGCCGAACACCCGCTGACCGCCGTCGTGCACGCCGCAGGCGTGCTGCACGACGGACTGCTGGACACCCTCACCCCCGACCAGGTCGACCACGTCATGCGGCCCAAAGCCGACGCGGCGTGGAACCTGCACGAGCTGACCCGCGACATGGACCTGTCGGCGTTCGTCCTGTTCTCCTCGTTCGCCGGGGTCGCCGGAGGCATGGCGCAGGCCAACTACGCGGCGGCCAATGCCTACCTGGACGCCCTCGCCTGCCACCGCCACGCTCTCGATCTTCCCGCCGTGTCCCTGGCGTGGGGCTACTGGGAGCAGCCGGGCGGGATGACAGCCACCCTCGACCGTACGGATATCGCACGCTTCGCCCGCTCCGGCATGCTGCCTCTCACCGCGGAACGGGGACTCGCCCTCCTGGACTCCGCCGTCCGCCACGCCGGCCCCCTGCTGGTGCCGGTCCGGCTCGACCTGCGGACCGCCGCCCTGCGAGCCGCCGACGGCACGGCACCGGCCCTGCTGCGCGATCTCGCCGTACGGCACACGCCGGCACCCCGTGCCGCAGCCCCCGCCGCAGCCGCCGTGGCCGGCAACGACCTCACGGCACAACTGGACGGATTGAACCCGGCGAAACAGGAGAAACTCCTGCTCCGCCTGGTCGTCGGCCACGCGGCCACCGTGCTCGGACACGACTCGCCCGACGCCGTCGACAAGGACCGCGGTTTCCTGGACCTCGGTATCTCCTCACTGACCGCCGTCGAACTCCGCAACCGGCTCAACTCCGACACCGGGACCCGGCTCCCCACCACGGCCATCTTCGACCATCCGACCCCGGCGGCCCTCGCCCACCACCTGCGGACCCGGCTCTGCACACAGACCGCACCCCCGGTCTTCGCCGAACTCGACGACCTCGAAGCGGCCGTCGCCACAGCCGACCTGGACACCGAGGCGCGCAGTCGGCTGATCACCCGGCTGAAGACCCTCCAATGGAGACTCGACCCCGCCGGCGAGGACCAGCCTCACCCCAACGGCGCCGCCGCAGGCGACGTCGACCTCACCGCCGCAGGTGACGACGAGATGTTCGACCTCATCGACAAGGAACTCGGCCTCGCCTGACCGAGCCCGGCCGACCACCCCACACATCCATCCCGAACAGCGAGGTTTCCCGTCCATGGCTGGTTCGTCCGAGGACAAGCTCCGCGACTACCTCAAGAAGGTCACCGCCGACCTGCGGCGCACCAAGCAGCGGCTGGAATCGGTCGAGGCGCGCGACAGCGAACCCGTCGCCGTCATCGGCATGGCCTGCCGTTTCCCCGGCGGCGTTCGGACGCCCGAGGACCTGTGGCGGCTCGTCGCGGACGGCGGCGACGCCATCGGCCCGCTCCCCGCCGACCGGGGGTGGGACCTCGACCGGCTCTACCACCCCCTGCCCGGCACGCCCGGCAAAAGCTACGTCAAGCACGGCGGCTTCATCGACATCGCGGCCGACTTCGACGCCGACTTCTTCGGCATCGCGCCGCGCGAGGCGCTCGCCATGGACCCCCAGCAGCGGCTGCTCCTCGAAACCGCCTGGGAGACCTTCGAACACGCTCGCATCGCCCCCGGCACGCTGCACGGCAGCACCACAGGCGTCTTCATCGGCGGCGCCGACACCGACTACGGATCGCTCGCCAGGCAGACCGGCGAAACCGAAGGCCACCAGCTCACCGGGGGCGCCGTCAGCGTGCTCTCCGGCCGCATCGCCTACACATTCGGCCTCGAAGGGCCCGCCGTCACCGTCGACACGGCCTGCTCCTCCTCCCTGGTAGCCCTGCACTTCGCCGTACGCGCGCTCCGCACCGGCGAATGCGACCTGGCTCTCGCCGGGGGCGCCGCCGTCATGCCCACCACCCGCCTGTTCACCGAGTTCTCCCGCCAGCGCGGCCTCGCCCCCGACGGGCGCAGCAAGCCGTTCGCCAACGCGGCCGACGGCACCTCCTGGTCCGAAGGCGCCGGCGTCGTCCTCCTCGAACGCCTCACCGACGCTCGGCGGCGCGGGCGCCGGATCCTCGCCGTCATCCGCGGCACAGCCGTCAACCAGGACGGCGCCAGCAGCCGCCTCACCGCACCCAACGGGCCCTCCCAGCAGCGCGTCATCAACGCCGCCCTCGCCAACGCCCACCTCACCCCCGACCAGGTCGACGCCGTCGAAGCCCACGGCACCGGCACCCGCCTCGGCGACCCCATCGAAGCCGGGGCCCTCCTCGCCGCCTACGGCCAGAACCGCGACCGGCCGCTCCTCCTCGGAGCCGTCAAGTCCAACCTCGGCCACACCCAGGCCGCCGCCGGCATCGCCGGCGTCATCAAAACCGTCATGGCCCTCCGGCACGGGCTCCTGCCCCCGACCCTCCACGTGGACACGCCGTCCAGCCACATCGACTGGACGGCCGGAGCCGTCGAGCTGCTCACCCGGCTCACCCCGTGGCCCGCGACCGGCCGCCCCCGCCGGGCAGGGGTTTCCGCCTTCGGCATCAGCGGCACCAACGCGCACGTGGTCATGGAGGAAGGCGACCGGCCGGCCGAGCCGGTGGACATCGAACCGGCGGGGCCGTATCGGGTGGTGCCGCTGGTGCTTTCCGGGAAGAGCGAAGCGGCGCTGTGTGCGCAGGCGGACCGGCTGCTCGCTCACCTGGACGGGATTGGGGCGACCGCGCACGAGCAGGGCACAGCGTCGCACGGTGCCGACCGCGGTGCCGACCGCGGTGCCGACCGGCTGGGGATCGCCGCTCTAGCGGACGTCGGCCTGTCGCTGGCGGCGACGCGGTCGGTGTTCACTCACCGGGCCGTGGTCTTGGCCGCGGCCTCGGCAGGGGTGAGCGGGGGGCTTTCGGCGGTGGCGGGCGGGTCGGCGAACGCCGGTGCTGTGGAAGGCGCCGCCTGCGGTGGGGGGACGGCGTTCCTCTTTTCGGGGCAGGGGTCGCAGCGGCTGGGGATGGGCCGGGGGCTGTATGAGCGGTTCCCGGTGTTCGCGGCGGTGTTCGATGAGGTGTGCGGGCTGCTGCCCGGCGTTCGCGAAGTCGTCTGGGGCGAGGATGCCGAGCTGCTGGATCGGACGGTTCATGCGCAGGCGGCGTTGTTCGCGGTCGAGGTGGCGCTGTTTCGGCTGGTGGAGTCGTGGGGGGTGCGGCCGGACCTGGTGGCCGGGCATTCGATCGGCGAGGTGGCGGCGGCGCACGTGGCCGGGGTGTTCTCGCTTGAGGATGCGTGTGTGCTGGTGGGGGCGCGGGGCCGGTTGATGGACGCGTTGCCGGCGGGCGGGGCGATGGTGGCGCTCCAGGCCGCCGAGGAGGAGGTGCTGGCCGAGCTCGGCCGGGATGACGGTGTGGCCGTGGCGGCGGTGAACGGGCCGACGTCGGTGGTGGTGTCGGGTGTGTCGGAGGCGGTCGAGCGGGTCCGGCGGCATTTCGAGGAACTGGGGAGGAAGACGTCGCGGCTTCGGGTGTCGCACGCGTTCCATTCGCCGTCGATGGATCCGATGCTGGACGAGTTCCGGGCGGTGGTGGCGGAGCTTTCGCTTCACGCGCCGTCCCTTCCGGTGGTGTCCAATCTGACGGGCAGGGTCGCGGCCGTTGAGGATCTGTGCTCGGCGGAGTATTGGATGCGTCACGTGCGCGAGGCCGTACGTTTCGCCGACGGTGTCCGTACGCTCCGAGACGAGGGCGTGACACGGTTCCTGGAGCTGGGGCCCGACGGCGTGTTGAGCGCGATGGCCGCCGAGTCGGCGCCGGACGCGGCCGTGGTGACCCCGACGTTGCGGCGCGGGGAAAGCGAGGAGCGGACGGCACTCGCCGCCATGGCGCACCTGCACGTGTCCGGCGTGCCGGTGCGGTGGGCCGAGATTTACGCGGGGACAGGCGCGCGGCATGTCGACCTGCCGACGTATGCGTTCCAACGACGGCGCTTCTGGCCGACCGCCGCCACCTCGCCCGGCGATGTCAGCGCGGCCGGCCTGGAAACGGCGGACCACCCGCTTCTCGGCGCCGCCGTCGACCTGCCCGATGGCGGCGGAGTGCTGTTCACCGGGCGTCTGTCCGTGCAGTCCCACCCATGGCTCGCCGACCACGTCATCCTGGGGTCGATCCTGCTGCCGGGCACCGCGTTCCTGGAGCTCGCGATCCGCGCCGGGGACGAAGTGGGGTGCGTCTGCGTCGAAGAGTTGACGCTTGCCGCGCCGCTGGTCATCCCCGCCACGGGAGGCGTCAACCTGCGGTTGAGCGTGGCGGCGGCCGACGAGGCGGGCCGCCGTACGCTCGACATTCGCTCCCGCCGCGACGGCGAACAGGAGTGGGTCCGGCACGCGACCGCCGTCCTCGGTGACAGCGCCCAGGCGGCCGACTTCGACACGTCCGTCTGGCCGCCCCTCGGTGCGGAACAGGTCGAGCTCGACGGCCTGTACGAGCGGATGTCTGACGTCGGCTTCGCCTACGGCCCGCAGTTCCAGGGGCTCCGCGCGGCCTGGCGCAAGGGCGACGAGATCTTCGCCGAGGTCGCCCTGCCCGACCCGGCGGATGCCGGGGCGTTCGGCCTGTATCCCGCACTGCTCGACGCGGCACTGCACGTCACGGCCTTCAACGGGTTGCCGCACGGCATCGTCCCCTTCTCATGGGAAGGAGTGTCGCTGCACTCGTCGGGCGCCGATGCGCTGCGCGTCCGAGTCGTACGGACCGACGCGGACGCGGTGTCCGTCGCCGTCGCCGACACGGCGGGCGGATTGGTGGCCACCGTACAGTCGTTGGTGTTGCGTCCCGCATCGTCGGCGCGGGCCGTCGGTGACGGGGGCAAGGGCTCGTTGTTCCGCGTCGAGTGGAAGCCCGTACGGCTGCCCGCCGACGTGGCCGACACGCCCCGGATCGCGGTGCTCGGGCCGGACGTCCTGGCCGTGGACGCCGAGGTGCACGCGGACTGGGAATCGCTGGCCGCGGCCGAGGTCCCGGCCGCAGTGCTGGTCGCCGTCGCGCCTGGGACGGACAACGGCGGCGTAGTGCGGTCCGTGCACGCGGCGACGGCGCACGTGCTCGGCCTTGTCCAGACCTGGCTGGCCGATGAGCGTTATGCGGCGTCGGAGCTGGTTTTCGTCACCCGGGGCGCGGTCTCCGGCCGCGACCTGGTCGCCGCGTCGCTGTGGGGGCTCGTGCGTTCAGCGCAGTCGGAGCATCCCCGCCGTTTCCGTTTGGTGGACGTGGAGGATGAGGCGTCGTACGGCTTGCTGCCCCGCGTTGTGGCCTTGGATGAGCCGCAGCTTGTGCTGCGGGATGGTGAGGTGCTGGCCGCCCGGCTGGCCAGGGTGGCGAGACCGGTCCACGGTGGTGGCGAAGGCGGGACTGCCGGGCGTTGGGACGTGGCGCCGGACGGCTCCGGAGACCAGGGCACGTCTGATATGTCGGGTCTGTCGGATTTGTCGGGTCCCGGTCGTCAGGATGCGACCGGCACGGACGGTCCGGCGGTCGGCGGTGCGGCGCAGGGACGACCGGCCGACGATGGGGTTTTCGCCGGTGACGGGTTTGTTCTGGTGACCGGTGGGCTGGGTGGGCTTGGTCGGGTGGTGGCCCGGCATCTGGTCACCACGCGTGGGGTGCGGCGTCTGCTGCTGGTCGGGCGCCGGGGCCTGGCCACCGAGGGCGCGGCCGAGACGGTGGAGGAGTTGTCGGGGCTCGGGGCGGAGGTGCTGGTGGAGGCGTGCGATGCGGGTGACCGTACGGCTGTCGCCGGCCTTGTGGCCCGTCATCCGATCGGGGCGGTGGTGCATGCGGCCGGGGTGCTGGACGACGGGGTGGTCGCGTCGTTGACACCGGAACGGCTTGAAGGCGTGCTGCGGCCGAAGGTGGACGCGGCGTGGAACCTCCACGAGGCCACCAAGGACCTCGATATTTCCGCATTTATCCTCTTCTCTTCGGTGTCCGGTGTCTTCGGTGGACCGGGGCAGGCCAACTACGCGGCTGGTAACACCTTCCTCGACGCCCTCGCACTGCACCGGCAGGCACACGGCCTGCCTGCCGTCTCCCTCGCCTGGGGCCCGTGGACGCCCGGCAGCGGCATGACGGCCACGCTCTCCGAAACCGACCTCCAACGCGTCAGCCGTACCGGCATGCCTGATCTCACCCCGGCCGAAGGCACGGCGCTCTTCGATGCCGCCCTCACGACGGGCGAACCTGTCGTCGTACCGGCCCACATCGACCTCGCCGTACTGCGAACGCAAGACGAGATTCCATCGCTTCTGCGTGGATTCGTCCGCCCTCGTGCGCGCCGGTCCGGCGGCACAGGCTCGCCGGTCACGGTCGGCCTCGCCGGACGTCTGACCGCGGCCGAACCCGCTGCCCGCCGTGACCTTCTGCTCGACCTGGTCCGCAGCCAGACCGCGCTGGTGCTCGGGCACGCGGGTCCCGCCGAGGTGGACCCGGGGCGGGCGTTCCAAGACCTGGGCTTCGACTCGTTGACGGCCGTCGAACTGCGGAACCGGTTGAACAAGGCCACGGGGCTGCGTCTACCGGCGACCGTGGTGTTCGACTACCCGTCGGCGGAGGCGCTGGCCGGGTTCCTGCTGGAGGAACTGCTCGGTACGGCTGCGCCGATCGAGGTGCCCGCTGTGACGTCGGTGGCCGACGACCCGATCGTGATCGTGGGGATGGCGTGCCGCTACCCCGGCGGGGTGGAGTCCCCAGAGGACCTGTGGCGTCTGGTCGCGGACGGCACCGACGCGGTCTCGGGCTTCCCCTCCGACCGCGGGTGGGATCTGGAGACGCTTTTCAGCTCCGACCGGGAGCGGGCCGGCACCTCGTATACGCGTTCCGGCGGATTCCTGCACCAGGCCGCCGAGTTCGACGCGGCGTTCTTCGGGATGAGTCCGCGTGAGGCGGAGGCGACCGACGCGCAGCAGCGGCTGCTGCTGGAGACGGTGTGGGAGGCGTTCGAGCGGTCGGGGATGGATCCGCTGTCGCTGCGCGGGAGCCGTACCGGGGTGTTCGCGGGGGTGATGTACACCGATTACCGGGACATCCTCGCGGGCGAACAATACGAGGGGTTCCGGGGGAACGGCAGTGCTCCAAGCATCGCCTCCGGTCGGCTGTCTTACACGTTGGGTTTGGAGGGGCCGGCGGTGACGGTGGACACGGCGTGTTCGTCGTCGCTGGTGGCGCTGCATCTGGCGGTGCAGGCGCTGCGGGCGGGTGAGTGTTCGCTTGCGGTGGCGGGCGGGGTGACGGTGATGTCGACTCCGGCGACGTTCGTGGAGTTCTCGCGTCAGGGCGGGTTGTCGGCCGATGGGCGGTGCCGGGCGTTCTCTGAGGATGCGGGTGGGGTGGGGTGGGGTGAGGGTGCGGGTGTGGTGGTGCTGGAGCGGTTGTCGGAGGCTCGGCGTGCCGGGCGGCGGGTGTTGGCGGTGGTGCGGGGGAGTGCGGTCAATCAGGATGGCGCGTCGAACGGGTTGACGGCGCCGAACGGTCCGTCGCAGCAGCGGGTGATCCGGCAGGCTTTGGCGTCGGCGGGGTTGTCGGTGGCGGATGTGGATGTGGTGGAGGCGCATGGCACCGGGACCACGCTGGGTGATCCGATCGAGGCGCAGGCGCTGATCGCCACGTATGGGCAGGGGCGGGAGGTGCCGCTGCTGCTGGGGTCGGTGAAGTCGAACATCGGTCATACGCAGGCGGCTGCGGGGGTCGCCGGGGTGATCAAGATGGTGTTGGCGATGCGGCACGGTGTGGCGCCGAAGAGTCTGCATGTCGGGGTGCGGTCGTCGCATGTGGATTGGTCGGCGGGGTCGGTGGAGCTGCTTGCGGAGCAGGCTGATTGGCCTGTGGGGCGGGGGGTGCGTCGGGCGGGGGTGTCGTCGTTCGGGATCAGTGGCACGAACGCGCATGTGGTGCTCGAACAGGGCGACCCGGTGGATGCGGGCGGCGCATCCGGCGCATCCGGCTCAGACGCGGATGGTCCGGCGGTGCCGTTCGGTGGTGTGCTTTCGCCTGGTGCGGTGCCTTTGGTGCTGTCGGGCAAGAGCGAGGCCGCGCTGCGCGCCCAAGCGGCCCGCCTGCTCGCCCACATGGACGGCACGCGGTCGCACGAGTCGGCCCTCATGCAAGGCATGTCGCTCTCCGAGCCGGGCGAGGCGGGTCGGCGGGAGATGGCTGCGTTGACGGATGTGGGGCGGTCGCTGGTGACCACCCGTTCACTCTTCGCACATCGGGCAGTGGTGATAGCCGGAGCTGGAGAGATCGCGACCCGGGCCCTGTCGGCGCTCGCGGCGGGGCAGAGCGACGCTGCGGCGGTCGAGGGTACGGCACGCGAGGGCAGGACAGCGTTCCTGTTCACCGGGCAGGGGTCGCAGCGGCTGGGGATGGGCCGGGAGCTGCATGAGCGGTTCCCCGTGTTCGCGGCGGCGTTCGATGAGGTCTGCCGACTGCTGCCCGGCGTTCGCGAAGTCGTCTGGGGCGAGGATGCCGAGCTGCTGGATCGGACGGTCCATGCGCAGGCCGGTTTGTTCGCGGTCGAGGTTGCCCTGTTCCGGCTGGTGGAGTCGTGGGGGGTGCGGCCGGACCTGGTGGCCGGGCATTCGATCGGCGAGGTGGCGGCGGCGCATGCGGCGGGGGTGTTCTCGCTGCCGGATGCGTGTGTGCTGGTGGGGGCGCGGGGCCGGTTGATGGACGCGTTGCCGGCGGGTGGGGCGATGGCGGCTCTTCAGGCTACCGAGGAGGAGGTGCTGTCCGAGCTCGGCTCGGACGGTGTGGCCGTGGCGGCGGTGAACGGGCCCGCCTCGGTCGTGGTTTCCGGGGGTGAGGATGCCGTCGAGCGGGTCCGGCGGCATTTCGAGGGGCTGGGGAGGAAGACGTCGCGGCTTCGGGTGTCGCATGCGTTCCATTCGCCGTTGATGGATCCGATGCTGGACGAGTTCCGGGCGGTGGTGGAGGGCCTGTCGTTCAGCGCCCCGGAGACTTCGGTCGTGTCCAACCTGACGGGCCGCGTCGCGGTCGCCGAGGATCTGTGCTCGGCGGAGTATTGGGTGCGTCACGTGCGCGAGGCCGTACGGTTCGCCGACGGTGTCCGTACGCTCCGAGACGAGGGCGTGACACGGTTCCTGGAGCTGGGGCCTGACGGCGTGTTGAGCGCGATGGCCGCCGAGTCGGTCGGCGAGGGTGCCGTGTTCGTCCCCGTCCTGCGTAAGGATCGTGGTGAGGAGGAGGTCGCACTCCACGCACTTGCCCGGCTCCACGTTGGCGGTGTGCGTGTCGACTGGTCCTCGGTCTTCGCTGGAATGGGGGCCGGATGGGTCGACCTGCCGACGTACGCGTTCCAGCGCCGGCGGTACTGGCCTGCGGCCTTCCCCGGACACGCGGGTGATGTGAGGTTCGCCGGGCTTGAGGCCGCAGCGCATCCGCTGCTGGGCGCGGCAGTCGAGCTGGTCCAGGCCGACGGTTTCCTGCTCACCGGACGGCTTTCCGTCCAGTCCCACCCATGGCTCGCCGACCACCAGGTGCAGGGTTCCGTGCTGGTGCCCGGTACGGCACTGCTGGAGTTGGCGCTACACGCGGGAGACCAGGTCGGCTGTGACCTGGTGGAGGATCTGACCCTTGCGGCCCCGCTGGTGATGCCGGAGCAGGGCGGCGTCCCCATCCAGATATGGGTGGGCGAGCCGGACAGCTCCGGACGGCGTCCCCTCAGCATCCATTCCCGTCACGGCGACGATGTGTGGACTCTCCACGCCGAAGGCGTCCTCGCCACCGGATCGGCCACCGGATCGGTTCCCGTTCCGTTCGACGCCTCGATGTGGCCGCCGGCAGGCGCGGAACCGCTGGACATCCCGGGTGTTTATCACCGGCTTTCGGGTGAAGGGCTCGAATACGGAGACACCTTCCGGGGGCTGCGTGCGGCCTGGCGGCTCGGTGACGAGGTGTTCGCCGAGGTGGCGCTGCCCGATGGTGTGGACGCGGGTGGTTTCGGGGTGCATCCGGCGCTGCTGGATGCGTGTCTGCATGCGGTGGTGTCGGCGGGTGGCGGTGAGGGGGTGCCGTTCTCGTGGGGTGGTGTGGTGCTTCACGCGTCGGGTGCGTCGCGGGTGCGTGTACGGCTGTCGCCTGCGGGTGGGGGTGCGTTGTCGGTGGTGGTGGCCGATGGTGCGGGTGCTGCGGTGGTGTCGGTGGGGTCGCTGGCGGTGCGGCCGATCTCGCCGGTGGGGGCTGGGGTTGTCCGGGATTCGCTGTTCCGGCTGGACTGGGTGCCGGTCGGGCCGGTCGGGGTCGGGTCGGGGGCGGCCTGGGGTGGTCGTATCGCGGTGTTCGGCGGGGAGGCTGAGGGCCTTCCCGGCGGGGTGGTCTCCGACTGGGAGGCGCTGGCGGCCAGTGCGCCTGATGTGGTGCTGGTCCCGCTGTTCGGACAAGGCCTTCCAGGAGCCGTGGGCGGGAACGGTTCGGCGTGTACAGCCGGACACCACGCCACGGCGGGCGACTCGCCGAATGTCGTGGCGGCGGTTCATGACGTTGCGGCACGTGTGCTGGGGTTGGTGCATGACTGGCTGGCCGATGGGCGGTTCGCGGGGTCGCGTCTGGTTCTGGTGACGCGTGGTGCCGTGGCCGGGGAGGATCTGGCCGGGGCGTCGGCGTGGGGGCTGGTGCGTTCGGCGCAGTTGGAGCATCCGGGCCGGTTCGGCCTGGTGGATCTGGCCGATGAGGACTCCCGAGACCTGGTTTCGCGGGCGCTGGGGGTGGATGAGCCGCAGTTGGTGCTGCGGGATGGCGAGGTGCTGGCGGCCCGGCTGGCCAGGGTAGCGCGAGCGGCCCACGATGGCGGTCGCAGCGGGGTGAGCATCGGACGTCGGGACCCGGACGAGACGGCGCGTGGGCGTGCGCTGCCGGGCGACTCCGCATCAGAGCTGATACCGCAAGACGGTCAGAGCGTGTCGGGCCTCGGACGTCGGGACGCGGCTGAGCCCGGCGGCGTCGCTCGGAACCAAGCGCCAGCGGTGGACGGTCCGGCGGTCGGTGGGGCGGTGCAGGAACGGCCGGCCGACGCCGGGCTGGGTGGGGTTTTCGCCGGCGATGGGTTTGTTCTGGTGACCGGTGGGCTGGGTGGGCTCGGTCGGGTGGTGGCCCGGCACTTGGTGGACGTGCATGGGGTGCGGCGTCTGCTGCTGGTGGGGCGTCGCGGCCTGGCGTCGGAGGGCGCGTCTGAGCTGGTGGCGGAGCTGTCCGGGCTCGGGGCCGAGGTGCTGGTGGAGGCGTGCGATGCGGGTGACCGTACGGCTGTCGCCGGCCTTGTGGCCCGTCATCCGATCGGGGCGGTGGTGCATGCGGCCGGGGTGCTGGACGACGGGGTGGTCGCGTCGTTGACGGCGGAGCGGCTTGAAGGCGTGCTGCGGCCGAAGGTGGACGCGGCGTGGAACCTCCACGAGGCCACCAAGGACCTCGACATTTCCGCTTTCGTCCTGTTCTCCTCGGTGGCGGGCACGCTGGGCAGCGCGGGCCAGGCCGCCTATGCGGCGGGCAACGCGTTCCTCGACGCGCTGGCCCGGCACCGTCGGGCAAGGGGCCTGTCGGCGTCCTCGCTGGCCTGGGGCCCGTGGTCGGCAGCGACGGGCATGACCCGCGGCCTCACCGAAACAGGGATCGAGCGCATCGCCCGTATGGGCATGCCGACGCTGTCCCCAGAGCAGGGGACCGACCTGTTCGACGCCACTTTCGTCGCCACTGCGGGCGGGGAGCAGCCGGTGGTCCTGCCCGTCCGCCTGGACCTCGCGGCCATCCGGGCGCAAGGCGACATCCCCGCGATCTTCCGCGGGTTGGTCCGTACGCCGGCGCGCCGCTCAGCCGCGACCGAGGTGAGCGCGACCACTGACCTCGCCGGCCGCATGGCGGCGCTGTCCGCCGCGGAGCGCCGTGAGGCGATGCTCGATGTGGTGCGAGGCCAGATCGCTCTGGTGCTCGGCCACACGGACGCGGCCGAGGTGAACCCCCAGAGGGCGTTCCAGGACCTCGGCTTCGACTCCCTGACGGCTGTCGAGCTGCGGAACCGTTTGGGCAAGGCCACGGGACTGCGTCTACCGGCGACCGTGGTGTTCGACTATCCGTCGGCGGAGGCGCTGGTCGGGTTCCTGTTGGACGAGCTGCTCGGTACGGCTGCGCCGATCGAGGTGCCCGCTGTGACGTCGGTGGCCGACGACCCGATCGTGATCGTCGGCATGGCGTGCCGCTACCCCGGTGGCGTGGAGTCCCCGGAGGACCTGTGGCGTCTGGTCGTGGACGGCGCCGACGCCGTGTCGGGATTCCCCTCGGACAGGGGCTGGGATCTGGAGGCGCTGTTCGGAGCCGATCGTGAGCAGGCCGGAACGTCGGCCACCCAGTTCGGCGGGTTTCTGCATCGGGCGGCGGAGTTCGATGCGGCGTTCTTCGGGATGAGTCCGCGTGAGGCGGTGGCGACCGACGCGCAGCAGCGGCTGCTGCTGGAGACGGTGTGGGAGGCGTTCGAGCGGTCGGGGATGGATCCGCTGTCGCTGCGCGGGAGCCGTACCGGGGTGTTCGCGGGGGTGATGTACGGGGATTACGCCGCGCTGCTGGAGGGTGGGGAGTTCGAGGGTTACCGGGGCAGCGGCAGCGCGGGGAGTGTGGCGTCGGGCCGGGTGTCGTACACGCTGGGTTTGGAGGGGCCTGCGGTGACGGTGGACACGGCGTGTTCGTCGTCGCTGGTGGCGCTGCATCTGGCGGTGCAGGCGCTGCGGGCGGGGGAGTGCTCGCTGGCGGTGGCGGGCGGGGTGACGGTGATGTCGACTCCGGCGACGTTCGTGGAGTTCTCGCGTCAGGGCGGGTTGTCGGCCGATGGGCGGTGCCGGGCGTTCTCTGAGGATGCCGGTGGGGTGGGGTGGGGTGAGGGTGCGGGTGTGGTGGTGCTGGAGCGTTTGTCGGACGCGCGGCGTCACGGGCACTGTGTTCTGGCGGTGGTGCGGGGGAGTGCGGTCAATCAGGATGGGGCGTCGAACGGGTTGACGGCGCCTAATGGTCCGTCGCAGCAGCGGGTGATCCGGCAGGCTTTGGCGTCGGCGGGGTTGTCGGTGGCGGATGTGGATGTGGTGGAGGCGCATGGCACCGGGACCACGCTGGGCGATCCGATCGAGGCGCAGGCTTTGCTGGCGACTTACGGGCAGGGTCGGGAAATCCCTGTGCTGCTGGGGTCGGTGAAGTCGAACATCGGTCATACGCAGGCGGCTGCGGGCGTCGCCGGGGTGATCAAGATGGTGATGGCGATGCGCCACGGGGTCGCGCCGAAGAGCTTGCATGTCGGGGTGCGGTCGTCGCATGTGGATTGGTCGGCGGGGTCGGTGGAGCTGCTTGCGGAGCAGGCTGATTGGCCTGTGGGGCGGGGAGCGCGCCGGGCTGGGGTGTCGTCGTTCGGGATCAGCGGCACCAATGCCCACGTGGTCCTGGAACAGGGTGATCTGGCGGATGCGGGCGGGGCATCCGGCTCCGCCAACCCCGTCCCCGAAGCCGGCCCGGCAAGCCGGACCAGCCCAGGGGACTCGTCCGAGGGGTCTGGGCGAGTCGGCCGGGTCGATTCCGCCGAAGCCACCTCGGTGACGTCGGCCGGTGGCGTGGTGCTTGACCAGGGTGATCTGGTGGATGCGAGCCGGACCGGCCCAGGCGGCTCGCCTGAGGATTCTGGGCGAGTCGACCTGGACGGCTCCGAAGCCGCTTCGGTGACGTCGGCTGACAGTGTGCTTTCGCCTGGTGTGGTGCCGCTGGTGCTGTCGGGCAAGAGCGAGGCCGCGTTGCGTGCGCAGGCGAGCCGCCTGCTGGAGCACCTCAACGGCACGGGCGGGGCCGGTGCGGAGGGGGCGGCGAACGCGCTGGTGAATGTGGGCTATTCGCTGGTGGCGCGGTCGCGTTTCGACCACCGTGCCGTGGTGCTGGCCGGAGACGACGACACCACCGTTCAGGCGCTTTCCGCGCTGACGGCCGGAAAGGCCGACACTGCGGTGATTGAGGGTATGGCTCGCGCGGGCGGGTTGGCGTTTCTGTTCTCGGGTCAGGGGTCGCAGCGGCTGGGGATGGGGCGGGAGCTGTATGGGCGGTTCCCGGTGTTCGCGGAGGCGTTCGACGAGGTCTCCCGTCATCTGGCCGGGGTGCGGGAGGTCGTCTGGGGTGACGACCGGGACCTTCTCAACCAGACCGTTCATGCCCAGGCGGCGTTGTTCGCGGTCGAGGTGGCGCTGTTCCGGCTGGTGGAGTCGTGGGGCGTGAGGCCGGACCTGCTCGCCGGCCACTCGATCGGCGAGGTCGCCGCCGCCCACGCGGCCGGGGTGTTCACCCTGGCCGACGCCTGCACCCTGGTGGAGGCGCGTGGCCGGCTGATGCAGGCGCTCCCGCCGGGTGGCGCGATGGCGGCGGTCCAGGCCACCGAGCAGGAGGTCCTGACGTGCCTGTCCGAGCTCGGCGAGAGCCCGGGGCTTGCGGGCGGTAGCCGTACGGACGTGGCGATCGCCGCGGTGAACGGTCCCGCCTCGACCGTCGTGTCGGGAGCCGAGCAGGCCGTCGAGCATGTCCGGCGGCACTTCGACGGGCTGGGCCGCAAGACCGCCC
>NZ_FNCN01000094.1 GCF_900100605.1 Sinosporangium album
CTGAGGGCATGTCGAACGCGGGTGCGGCGCGGGAGGTCGGCGTCGCGGTCAAGACGGTGGCCAAGTGGCGGCGCCAGTTCGCCGGACAGCGACTGGCCGGCCTGGACGACACCGGCCGTATCGGCAGGCCGAAGGCCGATCTGATCCTGGAGGACAGCGAGCGCGTCCAGTTGACCCGGTGGGCCAGACGAGCCAAGAGCGCCCAATACCTCGCATTACGCGCCAAAATCATCCTGCGCTGCGCGCAGGGCGGGACGAACAAGCAGGCCGCGGCCGATCTTGGGGTCGATGAATCAACCGTGGATCGCTGGCGGGCCCGATTCATCGCCAGGCGACTGGACGGGCTGCACGACGAGCCCCGGCCCGGACGTCCGCCCTCCATCCTGCTCGATCGGGTCGAGGACGTGATCGTCGCGACGCTGGAATCCACCCCCGGCAGCGACACGCACTGGTCACGAGCCTCGATGGCCGCGCGCACCGGCCTGTCGAAATCGACCATCGGCCGCATCTGGAAGAGGTTCGACCTCAAACCCCACCTGCAACACTCATTCAAGCTCTCCACCGACCCGCAGTTCGTCGACAAGGTCGTCGACGTCGTCGGGCTCTACCACAACCCGCCCGAGCGGGCGGTGGTGCTGTGCGTGGACGAGAAGAGCCAGATCCAGGCGCTGGACCGGTCACAACCGGTGCTGCCGATGATGCCGGGCATGCCCGAGCGGCGCACCCACGACTATCTTCGGCACGGCATCACCACCCTGTTCGCGGCCTTCAACATCACCGACGGCACCGTCATCGGCCGGCTCCACCGCCGCCACCGGGCGGTGGAATTCAAGAAGTTCCTGGGCACGATCGACAAAGCGGTGCCCGCCGAACTGGATGTCCACCTGGTGTGCGACAACTACGCCACCCACAACACCGCCGAGATCAGAACCTGGCTGGCCAGGCATCCCCGATTCCACGTTCACTTCACCCCGACCGGCTCCTCCTGGATCAATCAGGTCGAACGCTGGTTCGGCCTGCTGACCGACAAACTCATCCGCCGCGGGGTGCACACCTCCGTCAAAGCCCTGGAGAACGACATCCAGGCGTGGATCACCACCTGGAACGAGAATCCCCGGCCGTTCACCTGGACCAAAACCGCAGACCAGATCCTCAACTCCCTCGCCGAATATCTGGCCAAAGTCAGGATCGACACCAGCAAGACCGGGCAGAACTAACCATCAAGATTTCAGGTGCGGGACACTAG
>NZ_FNCN01000064.1 GCF_900100605.1 Sinosporangium album
GCTCGCCCAACCCGGCGCCGTAGGTGGTCGGTGCAGCCCCCAGCCCCGCGATGAACTCGTGGTTGCGTGCGCTGGCCGTACCGATGACGGTCGCACCGCGGGCCACCGCGAGTTGGACGGCGACCGTGCCGACCCCGCCGGCCGCGCCCTCGATCAGCAGGGTCATGCCGGGGCCGACCTTCAACCGGTCGAGGACCCGCGTGGCCGTCTCGATATTCCCGGCCGCGCCGCCGGCCTGCTCCCAGCTCAGCGCGTCCGGCTTCGGCTCCCAGGCCGCCAGGACGGCGTACTCGGCGTTCGCGCCGCCGAGTTCCGCGAGATCGACGACGCCGAAGACGGCGTCGCCCGGCTGGACACCGGTGACTCCCGTGCCGACCTCGTCGACCACACCCGCGGCGTCCACGCCGAGCACGTGGGGCAGGCGCAGCGGCGCCATGTCGCGGAACCGGCCTGAGCGCAGGTAGCAGTCGGCGGGAGTGACGCCCGAGGCCCGTACGGCCACCCGGATCCGGCCCGGTCCCGCGTGCGGCTCCGGGACTTCGGCGACCTCAAGGACGCTCGCGGGACCGTACTCGGCGAATATCAGTGCTCTCATGGCGTCGGACGCTATCGGAACACCCCGTCCGTTTAGCTAAAGTGAGAGCGGTGACGAGCCGTTTGACTCACTCTCTGCGCTCCGATGCCCAGGACAACCGCGAGCGCATCCTCGCAGCGGCCCGCACGGCGTTCGCCGAGCAGGGGCTGGACGTGGCGATGCGCGAGATCGCGCGGCGGGCCGAGGTCGGCCCCGCGACCCTCTACCGGCACTTCCCGACCAAGGAGGCGCTGGTCACCGATGTCTTCACCGAACAGATGGCGGCCTGCACCGCCATCGTCGACGAAGGGCTGGCCGATCCGGACCCATGGCGCGGCTTCTGTCGGATGATCGAGCGGGTGTGTGAACTGCACGCACTGGACCGGGGCTTCACCGCGGCGTTCGTCTCGGCCTTCCCCTCTGCGATCGACTTAGCCGCGGACCGGGAACGCGCGCTGGGCAAGGCCGCCGAACTCGCCCGCCGGGCCAAGGCGGGGGGCAAACTGCGCCCGGACTTCGTCCTCGACGACCTGATCATGGTGCTCATGGCCAACGGCGGCATCCGGACCACCTCGCCGGCCGCCGCGGTGGCCGCCTCGCGGCGCTTCGCCGCGCTGCTGATCCAGGGCATGCGGGCCGAGCCGGCCATCCCGCCGCTACCCCCGGCGGTCCGGCTGCCGCTGGCGGCTTTGTGACCTAGTGCAGTCACCGGCCGTGACCGGTGGACCCGAAGAGCGTGGTGCGACGCATAGCCCTGGGCCCGGTTTGACCTTGACGCAGGCGTCAAGCTTTTAGCGTGCGCACATGACTTCTGCAGCGAAGAGCGCGCGCGGACGCGGCTGGCTGGTGAGCCTGATGCTGGCGACGTTCGCGATCGGCACCGACGACTTCGTGGTCGCCGGGGTGCTCCCGGCCATCGCGGCCGACCAAGGCGTCAGTGAGGCCGCCGCCGGGCAGCTCGTCACGGTCTTCTCCCTCACCTATGCCCTGGCGGCCCCGCCGCTGGCGGTCGCCACCGCGCGGTGGCCGCGCAAGACACTGGTCGTGGGCGGTCTCGCGGTCTTCGCGGTCATCAACGTCGTGACGGCGCTCGCACCCACCTACGCGGCCCTGATGGCCCTGCGCGTGCTGGCCGCACTGGCGGCGGCGGCGATCACGCCGGCGCTGTTCGCGCTGGCCGGCGGACTCGCCGCACCGGAGCGGGTCGGCCGGGCGATCGGGGTGGTGGCCTCCGGGCTGACCATGTCGCTCTTCCTGGGCGTGCCGATCGGATCGCTACTGGGCTCGGCGTTCGGATGGCGCTCCACGTTCCTGGCCGTGGCCCTGTTCACCTGCGCCGTCCTCGCCGCCGCCGCGGCGACGCTGCCGGCGCTCCCCGGAGCCCCCAAGATCGGGGTCGGGGCCCAGGTGCGCGCCTTGAGCCGTACGGCGGTGCTGCTGTCTGTCCTCGCCACGGTGACAGGCGCGGCCGGAGGCATGATGACCTACACCTACATCGCGCCGATCACCCATGACCTGACAGGTCGGGGCGGGGCGATCCTGGCCGCGTTCATCGGCGTCGTCGGCGTGGCGGGAGCGGCCGGCTCCGTCGCCGGGGGCCGGCTGACCGACCGGTGGGGCGCCGATCGTGCGCTGCTGTTCACCTTCGGCGTGCTGCTCGCCGCGACGGCGGCACTGGCGATCACGGGGTTCGTGGGCGGAGGGACGGCACCCGTCTGGCTGGTCATGATCGTGCTCGCCGCATGGGGATTCGGCGGGTGGGGTTTCAACCCGCCGATGAACGCCCGCGCGCTGCGCCTCGCCGGCGACGCGGGAACCGAGGCCGTGGCACTGAACACCAGCGGCCTGTACGTCGGGATCGCCCTGGCCGGCGGCCTCGGCGGCACGGCCGTCGCGCTGTACGGCGGGCTCGGCGCCACCGTCGCCGCGACCGCGATAGGGGTCGCGACGCTGTTCCTCATGCTCTTCTCGGTGCGACGCTATCCCTCAGAGCCCACCCCGGAAGCCAGTGATCCCACAGTCGGCACAACGATTCGCCAGGAATGAAAACGCAACTGAACTCCGCATAAGATGCGAGCGAGATGATCCGCTTCACAATCCCGGGAGAGTTCGTCTGGCGCGTGGCCAGACCCGGCCTCGGCACCGTCGCCTACGGATTCCAGGAGGGGTGGCTGAGGCGTGAGGGGGTTATAGACATCTGCCTTCGACGCACGCTCGTCGGCGATGTGAATCCTTTCGTCGAGCGTCTCGCCTACCTGCTTCGCGATGAGATCGACAGCGTCGATCAGATCCTTACCGCCGCCGAAGCGGACCCGACCGAGGAGGAAAAGGGCTGCTGGATCTACATCACCAGCGCCTGGGTCTACGAGAACCGTGAAGTCCTGAGCGATCCGTTCGGCATAGCGGAAATGCTCTACTCGGAATTCGGATACCCAGAGGAGATGGAAGGATTCATCCGATATATGCCCCTGCCGCCGGGAACCGAGCCGGGAATGGACGGCTTGCTCGCCCACTGGGCCGATTACCTGAAAGCAAAAGGATACCGGCCGTAACACGGAGCCAGCGAGCATCGCCAAGGCCGCACGGGAAGTACGGGCGGTTCGCGGGTGTTATGGGGTGGCGTGAGGGAAAAAGCCATTGATGTCGTGGTGATCGGCGCGGGGCAGGCGGGCCTGTCCAGCGCCTACTTCTTGGGCCGCCTGGGATTCGTTCCGCACCGGGAGTTCGTGGTGCTGGACGCGGAGGATGGCGCGGGGGGCGCGTGGCGGCACCGGTGGCCTTCACTCCGGTTGGACGGGGTGCACGGCATCCACGACCTGCCGGGCATGCCGTTCGGCGCCCCCGATGCGACGAGGCCGGCGGCCGAGGTAGTGGCAGGTTACTTCGCCGACTACGAGCGCCGCTTCGACCTGCCGGTGCTCCGGCCTGCCCCGGTCTCGGCCGTACGGCACGGCGCGGGCGACCGGCTGCTCGTGGAATCGCCGCACGGCACATGGGCGGCGCGGGCCGTGATCAACGCGACCGGCACATGGCTGAAGCCGTTCATCCCCTACTATCCGGGCATCGGCGACTTCCGCGGACGGCAGTTGCACACGGCCGACTACCGGTCCGCCGAGGAGTTCCGCGGGATGCGCGTCGTCGTGGTCGGCGGCGGCATCTCGGCCGTGGAACTGCTCACCGAAATCTCGGCCGTGGCGTCGACCACGTGGGTGACACGCCGCCCGCCGGAGTTCACCGGCGAGGAGTTCACCCCCGACAAAGGACGCGAAGTCGTGGCCGCGGTCGAACGCCGAGTGCGTGCCGGACTGCCGCCGGGAAGCGTGGTGAGCGTGACGGGACTGCCGGAGACCACCGCGATCCGGCGGGCGCGCCGACTCGGCGTGCTCGACGGCCGACTCCCCATCTTCAACCGCATCACCGCCGACGGCGTCGCATGGCGCGACGGACACTTCGTCCAAGCCGACGCCATCCTGTGGGCCACCGGCTTCCGGCCCGCCATCGACCACCTCGCCCCCCTGCGCCTGCGCGAGCCCGGCGGCGGCATCCGCCTCGACGGCACCCGCGCCGTCGCCGAACCCCGCCTCCACCTCGTCGGCTACGGCCCCTCCGCCAGCACCATCGGCGCCACCCGCGCCGGCCGCGACGCCGCCCGCGGAGTGCGCGACCTGCTCAAACCCGGCGGCGCCGTACGGCAAGGCCCCACCCACGCCGCAACCGCATAGCACCCTCCTGGGGACCAGGAGTCGCCGATACCCGACCTCTCGCGCCTCAACGGCGATGAGTGCCCGGCGATCCTGGCATTGCCGAAACAGGTGTGGGAGGTCGCCTACGACGCCGACGGGCAGGCCCGGGACGGGGCGTGGGTGGCGGAGCCGACCGGCATGCTCGATCTTTCCTCCTGGCCGAAGGGCATGCGGGTCATCGTCCGTAAGGAACGCCCTCACCCGGGCGCCCAACTGCGCTTCACCGACCTCGACGGGCATCGTTTCACCTGTTTCGTCACCGGCACCCGGCCCGGCGAAGTGCTCACCAGCACCATCGAAGGCATCGGCGAAACCTTAATCCGCCGCTGACCGGCGCACAATTGCCGGAAAAGGCCGCCGGGTCCACACCCGGCGGCCCTCTTCATTTTCGCCTTTCGCGGCGCCACGCTCTGCACGGAAGCTCGGCGCACTTGGGGCATTGCTCCTGTTCCCACCAATAATTCGCTGAGATTCAAT
Organism: Sinosporangium album; assembly: GCF_900100605.1. GTDB lineage: Bacteria > Actinomycetota > Actinomycetes > Streptosporangiales > Streptosporangiaceae > Sinosporangium > Sinosporangium album. Next base: position 4,795 of record NZ_FNCN01000064.1, read on the forward strand.
GCCGCCTGCTTGAGCCCGGAGTGCCTGTTTGCAGCTCAATTAGGTTGTCGCCTTGGTTGCTATCCGCTCTGGATAACGGATGGTGTAGGTAATCCAAAATTATGCCGAGTTTTCATCCAGGGCTGGACGGAATTCGTATCAGAAGACCGAGTTTTGCAGCCTCATGCCTTTTTCTCGCGCTTTTGCAGATTGTCCTGTGCCGTCCGCCTGACTTCTTTCCAAGTGTCTCTGCATAGTATTACTAGAGTGCTTGTCGGCGTGTTGCGGTGCCCGGCAACTACATGTCGAACTGCGTCGTGATCGTCCTTTGCGAGAGCTTCAAGCATATCCGGCGTGGCTTTATTCTTTCCGGCTACCATGGAGCGGGCACGCCAATCGCTACTAGCCGTCAGAATGCGCAGTATCTCGATGGGCACCGTTTTGTTTTGCGCCACCCAGAAGTGTGCTTCCGAGTGATGGGTGACCAGTTCGAGCCAGATTTCCAGCGGGGCAGAATCTCGAGCTGCTCGGTTGTATCCGGCAGGGTCGTCGCCAAGGCGTAGTGCGAGGAACTCTGCTGCTGATTCTATCACCTAACGCCTCTCCGTCTTTTGCTTTGAAACTTGTTCATGCATATCCTAGCCGCGCAAATCTTTCCAGGAAATATACTTGCCGACATTTCCTTGTGTTTGCTTTTCATCCAGTCTCCGTACTTGTCGGCGTCGGTCTCGGCCGTACGCCCCAGCGCTTCCTCAAGGCCGGCGAAGTGCTCACCAGCACCATCGAAGGCATCGGCGACATGCGCCAAACCTTCATCCGCCGCTAACCGGCCTTCACTTATTGAAAAAGGCCGCCGGGCCCCACACCCGGCGGCCTTTTCCTAGTGCGCTATGCGGTCGCAGGCCCGCTGCTCCGTCCCGCTGCGTGACGGTATAGGCAGGCGGGCTTGCACTCCTGCATAGCAACCCCCCTTAGCGAAGGGTTATGTCAGTCCAGGCTGCATATAAATCTGTGGCGCAAATTATCATCGTTCCTCCAGTGAATGCGAACTCATGAATTAAGCCGAATTCCCGGGGGAGTACCTCGTCCAACTGTACGCTGCCAAGTCTTTTGGCCGACTGATCTTTGTCGCGAGTTTCTATTCGAATGGTCTGGACGTCTGGGTAGCTGATCAAAAGTCCGCGCTCGTGCTTCCACTCGTTGGGTTCGAAGTAGACCTCCAGGGACATTTGTCCGTCGGTATCTTTGAGAGAGAAGTGTCCGAAGGTGAGGTCCTTCACGCATTCGTGGCTACTGAAATCGTAGTGGCCGGGGGCTGAGGCGTAAGATCTGGCCCCTGGGGGGAGCTGTGCGATAAATCGCGGCAAGGCATCTAGGTAAGGCTGTGGGTCATGCAGGTAACCATAGAGGCCTTGGAGCGGATCGATTCGCACATATTTCATTTAACATCCGCCAGTAATTCGGGGGCGCATCCAGTTGTCGCCCTTTATGTTCTCGATGCCTTTCGGTCCCAGGTGGACCGAGGCGCACATTTCCCCGACGACAAGCCCCTTGAGGTTATTGTAGACGTCTCGGGGAACCGTTACATTCGCCATCTTTCCGTGTTTTTTGAACCACCCGCTACTTCCGAAGACTGATCCGGACCCCGACGGGGTCTCGCGTTCCAAACGTGTGAGATGCGAGAGCTGTACCCGCTCGGGGTCGGCGTCGTCGGCGGCCTCGGCCAGTGTCCACCCGTTCTTGCGCTCGGTCTCTCCGGGCAGGCCGTGCACGTAGGAGCGCGTCTGACGTCGTGCTTCCACTCGGGGGGAACCGGGCCGCGAAACGGCCGATGAACGCGGTGAATCCTGCCGACCATTCAGCAACTGTCTCCACCAGCATGAGGCGATCGTCCGCCGAGGACATTCGGATTACAACCTGTCGTTGTCGTACTAAGCACACATCGGCACCGACCTCGCCAGGGGTGGAGGGGTCTCAACCCCGATCCAATCCCTCACGAGGTCTTCGTCAACGTCTTCCGGCCACGACGATCTCACTCCGGATTAGGGCATAACCTCTGGATGTGCGCTTCGTCAGAATTTCGCCGATCTGATCAGTAGCGCTTTGATTTCATCCGCCCCCTCCTTTGTTATTTGCATCGACGATCCAGTGGCATTCAACTGCCCCCAGGAGGAAAAGAATACGCCAGTATTCCATGTATCGGTGTTTTCTTTGGGGAAATGTGCGGCAAGGAGATTCTTTAGTGTGGACGACCTTTTGAGCAGTCGGTTGGAGAGAAAGAAGCCACCTGTATCCAACGTTTGATCCTTCAGCGTATGCGGTGTCGGTGTGGAAACTTCAACGCCTGCTGTGGCGTAGAGGGGATCCACGTCGTCGCATACGCTGCGTGATAGCGAAATGAATTCTCGTCCCGCCCGCCTTGCTTGCTTTCTTCCTCTCGGGGACTGCAGGTGGTCAGGTATGCCTAGTGGGCCGGCGTGCATGACCAGCGATACCGCGTGATCATCGTTTTGGGTGGACCAGTCATATCCAAGGGATATGTTGACCTTTCCCAACCTGATTCCGGTCCTGATAGGACGGTAGTCGCAATCGTTGCCGTTTGCGATCGCCGATATCCTATCCAGGGGGAGGTTTATTTCCTGGTAAAAGTCTCCAAGGTCGCTGACCATGGCGAATCCCGTGCTTTGTGGGGCAATGCCGATCCGGGTATCTGTATCAGCTCCCCGCTTCATTAGAGACCGGTAGATGCGCGCGTATAGATCCCTCTCGCCGTGCTCGCTGTAAAGCCCAATGGAGATGTGGGGAGGCGGAGGATGCAGGATATCAGATGTGGGCATTTTATGTTAATTATCGAAGAAGTCGAAGTATTCGTCGTAGTTGCGATTGGCTTGGAACGAAAGCGGTCATCAGGCGCCCGTCGGCGCGACCGAACTGTACGAAGAACCACTTTCCGTCTTTGCGTAAAGGATGTCCGTAGGTGCTGGTATTTCCAGTTTTCCAGGGCACCACCTTTCTGCTCTCCATTGCGCTCTCGATGAGATCTCGCCAGTCGTCGAGATGTGTCTCGGAAGTCGGTTTACCTCCATACCATTGGGCGGCGTGGCGGTCGAAGGAATGGCGGAGTCCGTGGTCATTTATCCATCGTTCGGGGCCGGGACACAGGCAGTGCCGCTCGTTGACGTATTCTGAACGAGAACGTCAGTGAGGTGATCTCAGGGAAATAATTAGGGTGATTGGGGATATTCGGGACGCCCGTGATGGCGTTTCGGGCCTTTCGGGAGAAGTCGTCGAAGGCCGGGGATGGACGTGGAGCCTCCGGTAGATGAGTTCTCACCACAAGAAAGCACAACCGCCGAGAGGCTCCACGTGATTGCTCATCGTGCCATGCTCGACGTCTCCCGCACGCTGGTTCACCACGTCGCCCGGTCGCTGCGGGACGAACGACGACGAGTGGGGACTCCCAAGGGCAGCCGTGCTCTGACCCCGTTCTGGCAGGCGGTGCTGATCCTGCGCTGGTTCCGGGGCGAGCACGACATCCCCAAGCTCGGCCGCGACCATCGCGTCTCACGCGCCACGGCCTACCGCCACATCGCCGAGGGGATCGACGTTATCGCAGCTCAAGCCCCCGATCTGCACGATGCGCTGAACCGCGCCCAAGCCGAGGGGCTGGCCTACGTGATCCTCGACGGCACGCCGATCCCCACCGACCGCTGTGCCGAGCAGACCGTCAGCGTCAAGGGCGAACCCATCGACGCCTGGTACGCCGGCAAGGCCCACCGGCACGCCGGTAACCTTCAAGCCCTGTCGGCACCCAGCGGTCTCCCTCTGTGGATCGCCGAGGTCGAGCCCGGCTCGGTGCACGATCTCACCGCCGCCCGCATGCACGTGCTGGGCGCGCTGTACGCCGCTGCCGCAGCCGGCCTGCCCACCCTTGCCGACAGCGGCTACGAGGGCGCCGGAATCGGCGTCCACACGCCGATCAGACAACCCGAGGGAAACCACATTCCCAGCCCGGACAACCGCACCTGCAATCGGCTCCTTCGCGCCCTGCGCTGCCTCGGCGAACGCGGGTTCGCCCTGCTCAAAGGCCGCTGGCGAACCCTCCAGCACATCACCGTCAGCCCCAGCAGAATCGGCGACATCGCCCGCGCAGCGCTTGTCCTCACCCATTTCGAGCATGACTATCTACCGGCAATTGGCTGAGATCACGTCAGTGAACCTTTTTCATCCTCGGGCGAGCCGCTGGTTCTGTAGAACGGCGATCGCCTTGCACAGATGTCCGGCCTTCTCAGGACCACAGCGGAGCTTGCGAAGGATGCGCCAGCTCCTGAGCTGTGCGTTCGCACGTTCACCCGGACCACGAAGGCGGGCATGCGACCGATTGGCCCGCTTCTGGGACTCAGGCTTCTTCCTCCCCTTCTTCCCCTTGCAAGGCGTGACGACCGGCCCTCCCGCCCCCTGATACGCCTTGTCCGCGAGCACGAGCATCCCCGCCTGCTCCAGACGGCGGAGAACCCCCCACGCCCTGGCCGCGGTCAGATCGTGAACGCTGCCGGGCAGCGCCCCCGACGTCCACAGGACCGCCCCTTCCGGCGAGGCGATGACCTGCACGTTCATCCCGTGCGCACGGTGCTTGCCGGAGTAGAACGGCCGGTCGGCCTTCACCCGGTCGGTCCGGATCGGCGTCCCGTCCAGCACCAGGTAACGCAGCCCGTCCCTCTCCGCCCTTCTCAACGCCTGCCCGAGTTCCGGGGAGCGTGCCGACAGCAGCGCCACCGCCTCCCGCACGTACCGCCACGCCGTCGTCACCGACACTCCGAAACCGGCTCCGAACTCGCGGAACGTCTCGCCCTTGCGCAGGTGGACCAGCACGAGCAGGGCCTGTCGGCCCGGGTTGAGCCGCCGCCAGACGGTCCCGGCGGCCTTGCGGTGGCGGCGGATCAGGCCGGCGACGTAGTCGAGGGTTCGGGGAGACAAATCGACGGCGGCACGGTGGAAAAGCACTCGAAGCCTCTGGTTCGGATGGGTCAGTCCTGGTCGACCAACCCGTCTATCAGGGGCTTGTGTGCCACGAGCGCGGGAGATCGGCGGTGGTAGCAGCCGGTTGAGCGCGGTGCTGCACGGGAGATGAAGGAGAATCGGCCCTTCGGAGCCGCCTTTCGGGAGGAGGCTTCAAACCGCCCTCCGCTGCGTTAGCTGAAGACTGTCGTGGTGAGCGGGAGGGAAAAGGCGCCCTGGAGGCGTCAGGTGGGGATCAAGAAGGCGTTGCATCGAAAGCCCCGTCGAAGGGGTTCACCGCGGAAGCGCCGTTAGGTAGAAAGCGACATCGAAACCGGGTCTTTAAGCTCAACCCGGGATAAGCCCGGCGGGTGCCCGAGTATTGGCCGGGCGGTGTCCGGCGCAGAGGTGGCGCGAGCTTGATCCGCCGCTCCCGTGCGGAACGTGGGATGGCGTGTCCCGACACGGCCCGGCCGCAAGGCCGGGCGGCAGGGAGTTCCCCAAGCGTCTGAAACGCAAGGGGGTGAGTACCGTCGCGGGACACGCCGGCGGACCGGCCCGTAGTAGTGAGGATCCCCCTGCTTGATGCGGTGGGGCGGGGAGCGAAGGGGCCGGCTTGACCGTGGTTCGTTGATGGGGTCAACCGGGCGTTCGGCGCCTGGGAGGAGTCGCGTGAACGGGCAGAGACCGGCAGGCAAGCCGTTTGACATCTCCAAGCAGGAGGTCTGGGACGCTTATCTGAAGGTGAGGGCCGACAAGGGTGCGCCGGGTGCGGACGGCTGCACGATCGAGGACTTCGAGAAGGATCTGAAGGGCAACCTCTACAAGATCTGGAACCGGATGGCCTCGGGCAGCTACTTTCCTCCGCCGGTACTGGAGGTGGAGATACCGAAACCGCAGGGCGGTGGTGTCCGGATCCTCGGGGTGCCGACCGGATCGCGCAGACGGTCGTGGCCGTCCGGCTGGAGAAGGTCGTGGAGCCGAGGTTCCATGCCGACTCCTACGGGTATCGGCCGGGCCGGTCGGCGCATGAGGCGGTGGCCAGGTGCCGGGAACGGTGCTGGAGCAGCGACTGGGTGATCGATCTGGACATCCAGGCGTTCTTCGACAGCGTGCAGTGGGACCTGATCGTCAAGGCGGTCGAGGCCAACACCGATCAGCCCTGGGTCGTTCTGTATGTGAAGCGGTGGCTGGCCGCCCCCATGCAGAGGGCCGACGGCTCGCGGGCCGGACGGGATCGCGGAACCCCGCAGGGGTCGGCGGTCTCGCCCGTGCTGGCCAACCTGTTCCTGCACTACGCATTCGACGAGTGGATGGCCCGGCGGTTTCCGGCGGTGCCGTTCGAGCGTTGCGTCGACGACGCGGTGGTGCACTGCCGTAGCGAGAGCCAGGCCAGGATGCTGGTTGCGGCGATCGGTGAGCGGATGGAGCAGGTCGGACTGAGGCTCCATCCGGACAAGACCCGGATCGTCTACTGCAAGGACGGAAGACTCACGGGCTCCCATGAGCACACGGCGTTCGACTTCTTGGGGTTCACGTTCCGGACACGGGGAGTCCGTAGCAGGCACGGGATCGTGTTCACCGGTTTTGGTCCGGCGGTCTCCAAGACCGCCATGGGAAGGATGAGCGAGACGGTGCGGTCCTGGCGGGTGCACCGCCGTACCGCCTTGTCCGTGCATGATCTGGCACGTTGGCTCAATCCGATCGTGTCGGGGTGGATGAACTACTACGGCCGGTTCTACCGGTCGGAGTTTTATCCGCTGCTCAGGCGTATCAATGTCTACCTGGTGCGCTGGATGAGGAAGAAGTACAAGCGGTTGAGGACCTTCAAGAGGGCGCTTGCGGCATGGAAGCGCACGACCCGCCAGTACCCGCGTTTCTTCGCGCACTGGCGCTGGGTTCCCGAGTTCTGACGGTGAGGTTGAGAAGAGCCCGGTGACGGGAGACTGTCACGCCGGGATCTGTGGGAGCCCGGAGGTGAGACTCCTCCGGGCGACCCGACCTCTGCGTCATAGGCAGTTCGACGGGATCGTGATCACGCTGTGACCTGCTCTTCTCCTGAAGAGGATGTAGGGTCGGGGGCTGGCGCGGTGGCGTAATTGACGGTAGGGCTCGGGGCCTTTCCTCCGCCGGTTTCCCGGCCGGGTGTGCTCTCCCCGATGACCATGGCCGATTCGCTTCCGTCTCCAGCCCCCGCCTCCTCGAACCGTGCATGCGGTTCTCCCGCACACGGCTCACCGACGTCGTTCACCGCCGACATTCGGCTTGACCCGCCAGTCCTTGAAGGGCCTGGGCGTGACGACGATTCCATACATTCTGATCAGGCCGAACTCGTTCGGCGACAGAGCGACGAGCACTCTCCACCCGAATCCCCGGCTTGCCCGGTGACGTTTACTGACTAACAACGCCAG
>NZ_FNCN01000030.1 GCF_900100605.1 Sinosporangium album
ACGTTCACGCAGTTCAGAGCTGTACTTCCTCGGTGGTGCCATAGCTCCTCACCCTTCCAGGTTCAGGAGCCTCCAACCAACCCGGGGTGATCCACCTACCTGCACCGGCCCTTCGCGGCCGGTGAGCATCGAAACCAGGTCGCCTGCCGGGAGGGTGGGACCCAGCCGCACCAGCACCGGCTCTTTGCGACCGGTGAACATCGCAACGACTGCGGCAACCAGCTTGCCCGGTGGGCAGAGCAGGCAGCACGGGCCCTTTACGGCGGGTGAGTATCGCAATTCCCGCATCGAGGAGCGAGCCTTGCACACAATCGCTCAGCGTCGGCCCTTCGCGGCCCGACCATTAGGTCGAAGGTCTCAGCCGGGGAGAGGGGTGTGTAGTTCGACACGACACCGTAGGGGAACCGTGCTGTAGACACTTATATCGACTCAACTCTGCATGTCATACTGATGAGGGCGCGCTCCTAGGCTGGATAATCTCGACCTTCTGTCTAGGTGAGAGGAATGCGAAGCCGTTGTAAAAGGTAAATGCGGGAACAGGGAGTTGCTGAGCAGGGATTCTTCGTTGCCCAGTCGCGAGACTTCCGCAGTGCGTCGCGGGTCTACCTTCTATCTCTCACAGGCACCTAGTCCATGTGGCTGCTGTGCCGACATCTATTCGAGGTGTTATCGCCGACGGCAAAGATTTTAAGTGAGGAGATTTAGGTGTGAGTGCAGAAAGCCAAGAAATTGCCATTTCTACCCTCGATGGACTCTTCCTCTCTGGGGCCTTGGTTGTTCCTTCTGGCTTGCCCAGCGAAATCGTGGTCCTTGTGCATGGAGGTGGCGTAACCCGTGAGGAGGGCGGGTTCTTTACGCGCATTGCAGAAGCTCTGTGCAGTGCCGGTATCGCCAGTCTGCGCTATGACTTGCGAGGCCATGGTGCTAGTCAAGGACTTATGGAAGAGGCGACACTATCTGCACATCTCAACGACATTCGTGCTGCAATAGAGTACGCCCGTCGGGAACTCGAGGTGAGCGCACTGCATCTACTCGGGGCAAGTTTCGGTGGTGGTCTGGTGGCGTATTATGCAGCTAAACGTCCTGGTGAACTGGAGCGGTTGGTGCTCTTGAATCCGCAGTTGGACTACAAGAATCGCTATATCGATCAGAAATCACACTGGCAGAACGATCGGCTGGCAGTGCCGGCGGCTGAGCTACTGCGGAGTCAGGGTCATATCCATCACTCCTCGACTGTGAAACATGGTAGAGCAATACTCAATGAGGTCTTCTGGATTCGCCCCTGCGAGGTAATCGAGGAAATTGAAGCGCCGACGTTGATCGTCCATGGAACAAGAGACACCTTCGTGTCCGTCGATGGATCGCTGGAGGCGGCTAGGCGTCTCAGATCGGAATCGCGGTTGATAACGATCGACGGCGCCCAGCATGGCTTTGCTATCGACAAAGATCCCGCGTACAGAGATCCTCAGACGCAGGAATGGCAAAAGTTTGTGATCGAGAATATTGTTGATTGGATCAATCGGCGCTAGGTCGCTTGACGTGCAATTTCATCGCTGTGCGCAGGTCGCGGGGGGCGGGTCGCGACTCCCATGGCGCCAGCGCTTTGACCGCGCGTCGTAGTTCACGCGCAGTGCGCTCGGACTTGATGGCTGTCGCGATGTACAGGGCGGCCACACCTTCTTGGGCAGCATCATCGGGTTCGCCGCTCAGCGCGAGCGCAACTGCTCGGCGGGCGCGAAAATATGCTTCATCGCGCCAGGAGAGCGTGCCGCTTTCCAATACCTTGTTGAAAAGGTCGGCGGCCTGATATGGTTTTCCGGCCTCGATAAAGCAGCTCGCCGTGCGAAGCAGGAACGTATTCTCGTCGTAATAAGAGCCGAGTTTGGGTTCCCCGTTATCGACGGTGGAGTTGAGTATGCTTCGAGCTTGGTCAAGAGTTCTCTCGATAACGGTGAATGACTCACCGAGCATGGCGTGACCCCGTGCTTCTTGCTGGAGCACCTCAACGAGGACTTTCGGTGGAAGCTGCCAAGGTCCGTACCGCGCCGCTTGAGCAAAGGCAAGAGTCCGCACGGCATCTCGTTCCTCGTATGCCATCTGGGATTTCTTGAGCAGTACATAGCCCTGCATCGGTAGGTTTCCGGCTTCCTGTGCGAACTCGGTAGCCCTGTCCAGCCAGTATTGAGCAGCGTTGGAATCCTGGAGGTCGCGGTAGAGCCAGGCAGCGAACTCTGCGCCGTCTGCTCCAGCTACAAGCAGCCTTCGCCTTGTCTCCTCTTTCCTGAGGTCTCTGGCATGAGTTTGGATCACTTCAAGGACCGACAAGGTTGAGGGAAGGGCCTGCACAGCTCCCAGGCGGCCATCCGCAGATTTACAGCGGTCGAGTTGTCGATGGATAAGCGCAACGGCTGAGCTGTCGAAGTAGCGAGGCTCGCTCACGGCCTCGGCGAGGCGCCGTTGATCGATCTGATCGTTTGTTCCGTTGCGTTCTTCGATTGTTTCAGTCAGGTGATGTGTCGAGCTTGCATGCATCGAAATTTGGGAACTGGGCCGCTGTGACGGCTGGTTGGAGTCCAGGCTGCGGTGGTCGATCAGGTTGATCTCTCCACGGGCTGAATCAGAGTAGAGGCCATACTCTGTGTCGGTTAGGAGCCGTCTCCCAGTCGTCTTGTAGATGCGGGCAAGCATATCCAGCGCAGCCGCGCTTGGACGGCGCCCACTCTCGGGGCTCGGCCAACGTTCGAACTGATAGATCCTTGATTTGACCATGGTGGGCTCACCCGTGGTGAGGGTATTCCAACGATCGGCTACGTCCTGATGGCTCAGCCCGTGGGCTTTGCGAAAAGCGACACGCGGCCCTATGCCTGGCTCATCTACGTGGAAGACGCCGGCGATCTGCTCCCATGTGAACCCCCTACGCCGAAGCTCGTCCGCACGCTGTGCAGCTTCGCGTCGTTTCATGCTCTTCTGCATCGTTTGCCTTCGCCCGATGTTGGGGTGGTAGCTGATCGATCCGATCGTAACCCGATATCCGAGTGATCAGGAATGGTTAACCAGTTGTCGCTGACATTGTTAACCTCTTCATCCCGTCAGCGGAGTATACGCAGGTCAGAGCCGTATAAAGCTGTTAACTAGTGCGGAAGTCTTTTCGGTGGAACGCCTTCGGCATGCTGGAGACAGGTGGTGCTCTTGAGTGGGATGCCGCACTGGGCGCCCTCTGCTGTTAGTTATCTCCCCCGAAAGGAATAGGGCCATGAGGAACGGTGAAGGACCCTCGAAGGAAGCCCAGACGCAGCGGTCCACACATGAGTGGGTAGGAGAAGATGCTCGTTCTGACCGGGCTGCTCCGCGTCCTCGGTTCATGTGTTGGAGGGTAGAGGTCGCAGCCGATAAGGCTCGGCGTGCTGAGGAAGGCCGTCGGAGGGATCTGGCGATGTTCCGCCGGATGCGCTCGCAGGGGTAGCTGTCCAGTTCGATAAGTTGCGCGCTCCTCATGGACGCAAGTCGCGGCGGCCATATGGACCCAGGGGCGGAACCTTGGGAAGGTCCCGCCCCCTGCTCGCCTCTGTTTCCTGCTCCGATGCTTGCCGTCGGCCGAGTGAAAGCGCCCTGAACTGTGGAAGTGTCTGCGAGTGACTTGGTCTGGCTGGTTTATGCCGTGGGGACCGCCGTGGCCGGTTGGGTTATGTTCAGGCAGTTGAAGCGCCTCGCGGATAGGGGCGGGGATTCGGGGTGTGATTGTTGCCAGGAGCGGTCGCATTCGCTGGAGCGAGTGTTCTTGGTGGTGAGCGCGGGTCCTCCGATGTCGGTGCTGGCGGCTCTGATGTTCCTGGCCGTGGGGGCACTGTGGCCGCTGATCCTGGTCCACCTGCTGTACTGGCGGCTCTTCCAGCCGCGCCGGGGTGGAGGGTGCGGATGCTGTTTGGAGAAGTTGCTCCACTGAGCGCGGTGGATGCGCCGCTGCTTCTCGCGTGTCAGGGAACGGCGTCAGGCGAGTTCCGAGAGCGTAGGCGGGCCTTCCCGTTTCCCGGTGTTCGGGGCGCGTAGTCGGCAACGGACGGCTGTTGCCCTCCTTTACCGCTGACGCCCCGCCGCGCAAGTACAAAGGCCGGGGCCACAAGGTGTCCCGTACGGCTGGCCCTGTCTGTCAGTCCATCGATCGAAAGGAATCGTTGTCCTATGTACATTCCGCGGGTTTCTGTACCGGACGTGCGGTTGCGTGCTGCTGGGGGCCGCAGTGGGCCGTACCGGACGGGTGACGCGCTGCATGATTTCTGGTCGGGGTGGAGTTGGGATCTGGCCGGGGCGGTGGCGTCGACCGGGTCTCTGCCGTACGGGGCGGTCCTGGTGGGGGTTGGGGGGCGGCGGAACGCGGTGTTCGCCGCGCTGCTGGCGATGCATGGGGACTGCGCGGGGGTCGTTCTGGACTTCGACGGGAGCCGGGACGTGATCGAGCGGCAGTTGGAGCTGGAGGGGGTGGCGCAGCGGTGCGATGTCGTGTCGGCCGGGGAGCGGCTGGTGGTGCCGGTGGCGCCGTTCTATCTGGTGGCGGAGCTGCCCAAGCGGTTGCCGGAGCCGGACACGGTGGGGATCGTCGGGGCGGTGGGTGCGGCTGTTCCGCTGGGTGGGCGGTTGGTGGTACTGGATACGGTGCTGGATGAGCTGGGGCCGGGGGAGGAGCACGATTTCGATGGGCAGCCTCCGCCGCCGGAGGAGCGGTGGTGGATGCCTTCGCGCTATGAGGGGCTGCTGCATCCGCTGGGGTTGCGCACCAGGGCGATGTGGACGTTGGAGAGCGGGATTTCGCTGCTGGAGTTCGAGAGGTCGTCGTCGCCGGCTGCCGCGGTCGTGGTCGCGGGTTGAATCAGGGTGCTGTTGTGGTTCTCGTTGTTCGGGTGGCGGAGCGGAGCGGGCGTGGGTAGCGTTTGCAGTGCCTTGATGTGAGCACGACACATCTGGGTGCGGAGAACCCGGGCGGCACCTCGCCGCTTGCCTGGGTTTGACCCTCCACTCCGCTTTCTCGCCGCTCGCGCGCATCAATCGGTTGGCCGGCTCACTCCGGCTACCGCTTGCCGAGCCGGGTCGGTTCGCCGCAGCAGCGGGTGACTTCCCGGGTGCTCGTCGACATACACCTCACCACGCTCGAATAGCGATCACAGCCGATCATGGCAGGCAGGCGGGCCGGTAAGGCCCGCCTTTCGTCCGCTGAGCGCAGGCTCAGACGCAGTTTTCCGGCTTCAGTGACTTGGACCAGGCCGGGAGTACATCGGTGATCTGCAGGCGGGTCACGGACCAGAGTTCACGCCCTTGCCCCGGCACGAGTTCCTGACCGCCCAAGAACACGTAGGAGGTCTTGTCGAAGATGAGGGATTCGCGGCCCTGGTTGTCCACCCGGGTCACAGCAACGCCCGATTTGCCGGTGGCGTCCTTGAGCTCTTCCATCTCGATACCCGGCAGGGCCGCAGCGATCTTGAAGATGGCCGCCTGCTGCTTGGGCGGGACCGGGCTGCCGAGAACGTCGCGGACGCCGTACCAAGTCCGAGTTGCGGCGTCCTTGCCGGGGTACATCTCGTTACCGCGTTCGGCCAGCTTGTGCCGGAGCTGCTCCTGGTCGGTCGGCCACCCGCGGAGGTCGGCGTAGGAGGGACCGCTACGGACGCCGGTGGGGCCTGGGCCGGGACACCGGGTCAGGAGCTCCTTGTATTCGCGGTCCTGGGGGCGGGACTTCGACGGCTTGTGCCAGAGGAGTTCCGGGCGGGAGCCGTCGACGGACTCCCAGACCTCGCCCGTTATGTGGCGCGGACCGACGTTGGGAACCCCCTTCTCGCTACGCGTCTCCGCGATCCGCTCATAGTGGAGGTACTGGTCGTCGCGGGGTTCCGGCCACGGGGTGGTGGTCGCGGCCTCGGCCGCCAGCCTCAGGACCTCGGCGGCGCTCACCGGCGCGGAGAAGTTGACCGTCTGGACGGCGATCACTCCTGCGGTCGTCGCCGCGACCAGGCCGCCTGCCAGCATCAGACGCCACAGGCCGACCGCCCGGCCCCGAGGCCGCTGCTTCATGCGAGCTTCGGCTAGGAGGGCGGCACGGGCGGGGGCGAGGCGATCCGCCGTGGGGTGCGGCTTGTCGGCGAACAAGTCGCGGAGTTCGGTCAGGTCGGTCAGGTCGTTCATGAGGTCTGCTCCATCGTGGGGTCGGTACTGCCGAGGGCGTCGCGGACGACGGCCCGCGCGCGGTTGAGGCGGGAACGGACTGTTCCGATCGGGATCGACAGGGCGCCTGCGACCTCCTCGTAGGTGAGGTCGGCCCAGGCCACGAGTAAGAGGACATCGCGGTCGCGGGCCTTCAGCGAGGCGAGCGCCTGGGCGAGAGGGCGGCGTACGGCATGCGCACTCGCCCGCTCAAGAGCTTGTTCCGCGGCGTCGTCGGCTTCGGGAAGCACGCCCACTTTCGAGTACGCCTTGTAGCGGTGCATCTCGGCGCGCTGATACCGGCGGATGAAATTGGTCGTGATGCCGTACAACCAGGGGAGGGCCTCCGGACGGGCGGTGTCGTAGTCGCGGCGCAGCCTGAACGCGGCGAGGAACGTCTCGAAGACGACGTCGTCGGCCGTGTCATCGCCAAGCCGGCGGGCCACATAACGGTGGATGTGTCCTGCGTGCCTGTCGAACAGCAAGGCGAAATCCTCGGGATCTCGCCACGACCGTTCGATCAGGACGGCGTCAGACAGGGTCGTACTGAGCGGCATGTTGTCGGGCCTTCCCAAGTGGTGTCGCCCGTCTTTCACACGAGTCGGGAAACAAGTTCACGGGACGACGCCGACCGCCCGGCAGGCTCGGGGTGAAGGCCAAGAGCGCACGCCAAGATCCGCCGCCTCCCCACGGCCCCCGCTACGGGAGCAGTCCCGGCAGGCCGTGACACGAGATGGATCATCGGGAATCGGTGACGGCGGGAGTGTCCACCGTGTCATCCCTCGGTCGGCCGTCTAGAAGGTGCTGGATGCCGACGGTACTGTTGAACCCGTGTCCACCTCGCATCGCGATGGCGAGGCGCTGATCCCTCGCCCGCCGCTGACAACGGCTGCTTTGCGAGTCGCGGTGGCTCAGATCGCACCGGCCTATCTAGGCCAGTTCGTTGACCATCTCGATCAGACGACAGAGCAGGCCGCGCGGCAGAGCACCGTGGCGCCCCTACAGGGGTTCTTGGAGCAATGGGGCGAGTTCGTGGCGATCCACCGCCATCCCGCCAGAGCCGCACGCCTGCGAGAGCTGGAGAAGCAGGTGGCCGCTGTCACCGACCGAGACGCGTTGAGGGTGGTCTTGGCCGAGATCAGGGAGCTCACCGCTCTCGCGCGTCGTGAAGCCGCCGGTGAGTGACATCTGGGCCTGGGAGTACGATCCAGACGAAAGGCATGTCGTTTCGGGACCCCCGGTCGTGGTCGTCACGGAGGTTGAGCGGCTGGCTGAACAGCTCGTGATTCTTGGAAGGGACGCAGCTAACGCGGGCCGGGGGCCGCTACACGGGGGAGGGCTGCGAACGCTTGATCTCTTCGGGGGGCGGGGCTTTCTGCACTTCATCGTCGCCGACCATCTGCGCTTGGTGCTGATCGTTCGCGTCACCTGGCTGGATTGAGGCAACCTGGACGTCGGTTGAGTCGGAGTTGTGCGTGCAGGATCTCCCGCTTGGCCGCTGCCGCGCAGGCGCGGGTATTCGCTGAGTACGTCGGTCAGGACGGCGGGTTGCGGAGTAGCCAAGAGACACACTGGTGGTTCGACGTCGGCGACGGCAACACCTGGTGGCGCTGTCCAGCCCGCACTGGTGGGAACGGCTGCCTCAGATGCGGCCTTTTCGCACAGTGCCGGCTAGCCACCCGGAGTTGAGCAGCAGAGTCGACACGTTGATCGGGTTCGACTTTTCGGCTTCAAGGCGGGACTTGCAGCAAGTCCTGATCGTGGACTTGCTGATGCCGCTGGTGGAGGCAACCCGTAGCTGCGTCTTCGACCGTACTGTCTTTGATGAGGCATACGAGCGGATGGAAACGGGTCTCCTCGCGGAGAATGTTTGATAGATGCAAGGTAGTGCCACTATCCGGCTTCGACATGGCGCTGCACCCTCAGGTCGACCTGGAGAACGGCTTGGTCATTCGGCTTATGACCGACGCCGAACTGTCAGCGGCTGCGCAGGTCGGTCTGCCGGATCAGGAGACCTTGGGGACGCTGAGCCGTTCGGTGTCGCGGATGCATCAGTGTGCTGTGGTCAAGGTGACCACTTCCGAGGGCGTTCCCAGAGGTCTGACCTGAAGAACGGCGACTAAGAAATCTTGCCGTGTGCCCGGTTTGTGCCCGCGAGCAGCCAGTGAGCAACAACTTGGCGAGACCTGGGCCCTTCAAGGACCCCGGGTACGTGTTTTCGCAGGTCATGTAGGGTGTGGGTGGTAGGCCGCCCGGGACTCGAACCCGGAACCTATGGATTAAAAGTCCACAGCTCTGCCAATTGAGCTAACGGCCCTTGCTATACGCAGGGTACAGCGGTTACCGAGTGCTACGCACCGGAGATCCGCCTGATCACGATAACGTACTGTGACCGGTGGGCGGGACGGGATTCGGGGTGGCTTGTTGGGCCCGGGAGGCGATGGGGTTGGTCTCCCGGGCTTTCGTGTGTGAATGGGTGGCCTGGGCTACTGGGTGGTCGGGGTGGGGCGGTGGCGGGGGCCGTAAGTGGCTTTGCGGAGGAGCCATTCGATGGGGCCGTAGCGGTGGTTGGCGGTCCGCCAGAGGCTGAGGCGGAGCTGGATGAGGTAGATGGCCGCGGCGAGGGCGAGCCAGGTGAGCCGGTGGGCGAGGCGGAGGATTGTGGCGGCGTAGCCCATGGCGAGGAGGGGCGAGGCGATGATGGCGGTGCCGGTGACAGCGTGTTTGGGGAGGACGTCGGTTCATTGGCCGAGGTTGAGGGTGCCATTGGGCGCGGGAGAGCAGCGGGGCGTATTGACGGCTTGCTACTTATGTCGGCACGGCACAGCCCCGGCCGGGGCCGGTGGGGGTGTGCGGCACCGCGGCTGTCGCTGAGGTGCCGCAGAGTCCGACCTCTTCGGGCGCACGCCGTACGGGGTCGCCCAGCGCAAAAAGGTCGAGCGCAAAAAGGCCGAGCGCGAAGGGGCCGAGCGCAAAGAGTCGAGCGTGAAAGGGCGTCAAGGGAAGGTCCCCGTGCGCTCGCACGGGGACCTTGCTCTTCCACCGATCAGCGGTAGGCGGCGAGCCCGGTGAGGGCCTCGCCGAGGACAAGGGTGTGGATTTCCTGGGTGCCCTCGTAGGTGAGGACTGATTCCAGGTTGTTCATGTGGCGGATGACGGGGTATTCGAGGGTGATTCCGTTGCCGCCGAGGATGCTGCGGGCTTGGCGGGCGATGTCGAGTGCGGCCCGGACGTTGGCGAGTTTGCCGAAGCTGATCTGCCGCGGCGTGATCGTGCCGGCGTCTTTGAGCTGGCCGAGGTGGAGGGCGGTGAGGTGGGACTGGCCGAGGCCGACGGCCATCCAGGCGAGCTTCTCCTGGGTAAGCTGGAACGCTCCGATCGGTTTGCCAAACTGCGTGCGCGAGGTGGAATAGTCGACCGCCGACTCCAGGCATGCCCGGGCGGCGCCGACGACGCCCCACAGGATGCCGAAACGGGCCTCGGAAAGGCAGGACAGCGGGCCCTTGAGGCCTTTCACGCCGGGAAGTACGGCGGAAGCCGGCAGTCTGACGTCGTCGAAATAGAGCGAGGACGTGACGGAGGCCCTCAGCGACATTTTGCGGTGGATCTCCGGCGCGGTGAAGCCGGGCGTGTCAGTCGGCACGACGAAGCCGCGGACGCCCTCGTCGGTCTGGGCCCATACGACGGCGACGTCGGCGATGGAGCCGTTGGTGATCCACATTTTCGAGCCGTTGAGGATCCAGTCGCCTGAGGGGTCGCGTTTGGCGTGGGTCCGCATGCCTCCGGGGTCGGAGCCGTGGTCGGGTTCGGTGAGGCCGAAGCAGCCGATGGCGTCGCCGGCGGCCATGCGGGGGAGCCATTCCTCTTTCTGCTCGTCGGTTCCGTACTTCCAAATGGGGAACATGGCGAGCGATCCCTGCACGGAGACGAAGGAGCGCAGGCCGGAGTCGCCGGCTTCGAGCTCGCGGCAGGCCACGCCGTATGAGACGGCGTCGAGCCCGGCGCAGCCGTACCCTTCGAGGTGCATGCCGAGGACGCCGAGTTCGCCGAGGGCCGGGGCGAGCTCTTTGACGGGGAATGTCGCTTCTTCAAACCAGTCGGCCACGTCGGGGAGGATGCGGTCGGCAACGAACTCTTTGACGGTGTCGCGGATCAGGCGCTGCTCGTCAGACAGCTGGTCGTCGATACGTAGCAGGTCGTCCATGGGGGTGTTTCCTCTCCTCCAGCCGCCATTGGCCTCTGTCAGGGTATTCCTGGTCGAATGGCGGGGTGCCCCCAGGGTTGGGCCAGGGGAAATCCCGATGTACTCATGAGTCCTATGACGGCAATCTGGCCATATGAGCGACATCAACCTTCAAGGTGGCCATGGTGTGAAGAAGCTGAGCCGTAGCCAGGATGGACGCATCATCGCGGGCGTGTGCTCGGGTATCGGCAGGTTCCTCGGTGTCGATGCGAACATCGTGCGTTTCGCGATGGCGGCGGCGACCCTCTTCGGAGGCCTCGGCGTGGGCGCCTACGTCGTCGGCTGGCTGCTCCTACCCGACGAGACCCAGCGCGCCTCGATCCTCCAGGACCTGGTCGACAGGCACAAGAACGGCGCCGCACCCTGGCAGCAGAACAAGGCCGGCGATTCCCCCGCCTGGGGGACGGAACCCCCGCGCTATGACAGCGCAGACCAGTTCCGGCCTACCGGCGCTTACGGCGACGTGCGTACCGACTCCATGTCCACCCCGGGAGCGTACGGCGCGGCGCAGCCGTCCCGGACGCCCCAGCAGCCCCAGGTGCCCGCACAGGGGCCGGACGCCGGGGCTGCCGACTCCTCGAACCCCCGCGCCTTCTGAGAGGCGGAGCCGGGCCCCGAAGGGCCGACGACCGCCTGAGGGGAGGCGGGGGTAGGACACGACAGGACAGAGCGGGGCGGGTTAGGACGAGGTGGACGCCTCCGCCCGGACCTTGGCGATGATCCCGTCGCGGGACTCGGTCCACAGGAGCGCGAGCAGCGTCGCCGACAGCAGGCCGGCGATGCCGGCCAGGGCCACCACGGCCTCGGGTCCGAGCTTCTGCGCGGCCGCGCCGCCGATCAGGATGCCGACGCCCTGGACCGCGAGCAGGCCGGAATGGACGAGGCCGAACGCCTGGCCCCGCCGTTCCGGGGGGACGCACTGCACGAAAGCGGCATTGGCGGCGAGCTGGTAGGCGCCCCCGATGCCGGACAGGATCCAGAGGAAGAGCACGATGACCAGCGGTGGCCGTACGGCGCACGCGATCAAAGGGGCGCACGTGAGCATGGCCATCCACCCCATCGCACGTAAACGTCCCGACGGCGAGACGAACCGCGCGAACAAGAACGCACCGATCACCGTGCCGGTGGGCATCGCGGCCATGAGCAGACCAGTGATCACCGCCACGGGAAGGCCGCTGCCGGTCAAGGTGGCGGCGTACGGCGCGGCGATGCCCTCCGGGAGCACGTAAAAGCCGCACAGCCACGCGAACATCACCAGCGTGCGCAACCGCCTGTCGCCGAAGACCAGCCGCGCGCCCGCCCGAGCCGTCGCCCACATGCCGGGGCTCTTGCCGGGAGGCGCCGGCGTGGCGCGGCGCCGTACGCCGGCGACGATGATCAGTGCGGAGGCGATGAACGTGGCGGAGTCCAGTGCCAGCGCGCGGTACGGCCCGAGGCCCGCGATGACCGCGCCCCCTACGGCGAAGCCCAGCATCTGGACGGCCTGGTTGGTCATGTTCTGGAGGGCGGAGCCCGCGACATAGCGGTCACCACTCAAGATCTCCGGCAGCAGCGCGGCCCGCGCGGCCGAGAAGGGCGCGCTGAGCAGCACCACGCAGAAGACCAGGACGCACAGTGCCCAGAAGGGCACCCCCGGGATGGCCATGACCGCCACGAGCAGGGCCCGGATCACGTCGCAGACGAGCATGACCCGGCGCCTCGGGTAGCGGTCGGCGAGCCCCGCGAGCAGGGGCCCGCCCATGATCGGCGGAAGGTAGGTCAGGGCATAGACCGCCGCGGTGGCCAGGGGGGACTGGGTGCGGCCGTAGACGAGCACGGCCAAGGCGACCTGCGCGAGCTGGTCGCCGAGTAGGGACAGGCACTGGCCGAACCAGAGGGCTCGGAACTCACCGTTGGCGATGACTTCGCTATAGGTGGCTTGACTCTCGGGCAGACGGCGGTGCCTCCCGGGAAGTCTGCCGGGCTTTGTGGCCGCCATAGGACTCCGCTGACCTTGCAGGCGAACCTGACTAAGAGTGTTCGGTATGTAACCTACGGTGCCCGCTGGCGGCTCACCGCGCAACCCGATGCCGCCAAGCTCCTGCAAACTGTGATCGCTGATCATGATACGTCGGGAAAAGTGGGGCATCACAGCGCCAAAAGAGGTTACTCCATGTTTAGCGGGAAATTCTCATAGTGACCGAAGTGGACGTAGAGACTAAAAGTTGATCACCGTGGCGTGGGATGAAAAGTCGGTCGCCGAGCGCTGTGTGATCAGTGACGGGGACCTCGCCGGGCAGGGCCTCGGCGAGACGGACACCCGCTCACAGGACGGGTTCTGTGTCCGGGAAGCGGACGTAGGGGGGCGCAGAATGAGGACTGTGGACATGACGCGCATGGAGTTCGAAGCCCTGGTGAGCGAGGCTCTCGACCTCATCCCCCCAGAGCTCGCGCGTGCCATGGACAACGTCGCGGTGTTCGTGGAGGACGAGCCGCCGTCGGGCGACCCGCACCTCCTCGGGCTCTACGAGGGCGTGGCACTCACCGAGCGCGGCGACACGTACGCCGGATTCCTCCCCGACCGGATCACGATCTACATGGGCCCGACGCTGCGTATCTGCGAGACCCGCGAGGACGTCGTCGAGGAAGTGGCCATAACCGTCGTCCATGAAATCGGCCACCATTTCGGCATCTCAGATGAGCGGCTGCACGAGCTGGGCTGGGGCTGACTGTTCCCGCGTGCGGCGCTCACGGCCCGCCCCGCACCGTCCTGGGGCGTTCAGGAATTTCCTACCGCCAAATCTCCCCGTTGACCAGGCGAAATACCGGCTTACCCAGCGCTGTTAGGAAAAACTCGGTCTACCACCTCACTGCGTCTCCTTCATGAGTGGGTAGTGACTCCGTCAAAGAACGGCGCGAGAGGAACTCGGGAGTCATTCTGGCCGTGCATGAGTTGGGAGCGAGCCCGCCCATCCTCCGGCCCTGGGCCGGTGGGCCGCGTCGCGCGCCACGTGTGCGGCCTGGTGGGCCACGGCTCGCACTCTCGGTCCGCGACCTGGATGGAAGCCGCTCACTCGGGGGACATACATGGACTTCACGCACCTGAGATCCCTGGTCCGCTCCGGGGCCACCGGCACGGCGGCCCTTCTGCGGCGTGCGGGCGGGACGGTTGTCGTGAAAACCCTGCTGATCGTCGTTGTCGCCCTGGCGGGGGCCTGGCTCGCCCTGTCGGTGGGGGCGAGCGTGCGCACCCCCGTGGGGCCGGCCGAGATCGGCATGAGCCTCCAGCCCGCCACGCGGGGGGAGACCGTCGTCGACGTCCATCCCCTCGGCAAACTGCTCTTCGACACCCACGACGCGCCCGTACGGCTGCGCATCACCCTGGAGAACATCGACCAGGACCAGGCCAAGTCCATGATCGAAGATCCGCGGCTCGCGGATCGGCTGCCCGGCATCATCGAGGAGAACCTCGGGGTGGGTTTGCGGGCTCTTGCCCTACAGGCCGCGCTCTGGTCGCTGGCCGGTGCCGTACTGGCGGCCTTGGTGGTCTTCCGCCGTCTCTGGGCGGTGCTGACCGGCTTCGTGGCCACGCTTGTGGCCATCGCGGCCATTGGGGTGGGGGTGTTTGTAACGTTCCGACCGGAATCGGTGGTTGAGCCCCGCTACACGGGCCTCATCGCGGGAGCGCCCTCCCTCGTCGGCAGCGCGGAGTCGATCGTCACCCGCTTCGAGTCCTACCGCCTGCAACTCGCCAAACTCGTGACGAACGTCTCCAAGCTGTACGACACGGTCTCGGCGCTTCCCGTCTATGACGCGGACCCGGCGACCATCCGCGTCCTCCACATCTCCGACATCCACCTCAACCCCATCGCCTGGAGCCTCGTCCGCTCCATCACCGGCCAGTTCAAGATCGACGTGATCGTCGACACCGGCGACCTCACCGACCACGGCACCCGGGCCGAGGACAAGTTCGTCGAGGAGATCGGAAAGCTGGACGTTCCGTACGTCTTCGTGCGCGGCAACCACGACTCCAAGGCCACCGAACGCGCGGTCGCCAAGCAGAAGAACGCGATCGTGCTCGACGGCAAGAGCGCCGTCGTCGGCGGGCTCAAGATCTACGGCCTGGGCGATCCGAGGTTCACGCCCGACAAGTCCGTCGTCGTCGACACCCGCCTGGAATGGCTGCACGAGCTCGGCCGCACCCATGCCGTACGGTCGGCCGCCGACAAAGCCGACCTCGTCGCCGTGCACGACCCCACCGTCGGCAGGGGTTTCTCCGGGACCGTCCCCATGGTCCTCGCCGGCCACGCCCACAGGCGCAGCACCGAGGTCCTGCCCACCGGCACCCGCGTCCTCGTCCAAGGCTCGACCGGCGGTGCCGGCCTGCGCGCCCTCGAACACGAGGAGCCCACCCCCGTCCAGGCGTCCGTCCTGTACTTCAACCAGGAGACCCGCAGGCTTCAGGCCTGGGACGACATCACCCTCGGGGGCCTCGGCGAGCAGTGGGTTCAGATCCAAAGGCACGTGGAGAGCCAACCTGCGCGTACAATTTCCCAGGAGCCAACGCAGAGCCCGTCTCCAGCGGGAAAGGCGTCTGGCGCCGCGACGCCTCCGAAGGGCAAACCGCTTTGGCATCAAGGGCAAACGTCCCCTATGCTTCAGAGGTCTCCAACGGAAGACGTCACGGAACAGGAATCACTCTCCTGAGCCCCCATCGTCTAGCGGCCTAGGACACCGCCCTTTCAAGGCGGCGGCACGGGTTCGAATCCCGTTGGGGGCACCGGTGAGCAACAGCTCGCCAGAACGAAGGAAGGTCAAAAGGACCTCCGGAAGACTGGTAAGCTAAGCAAGCCGAAACAAACGGCCGAAAGGCCGGGGCAAACGATCGGAAGATCTAAAGCAAGGTCCTGTAGAGCAGTTTGGAGTGCTCGCCACCCTGTCAAGGTGGAGGTCGCGGGTTCAAGTCCCGTCAGGACCGCTCACGGCGAAAGCCGACAAGGTCAGGTAGCTCAGTCGGTACGAGCGTCCGCCTGAAAAGCGGAAGGTCGGCGGTTCGACCCCGCCCCTGACCACCATCATCTGATGCGCAACGCTGCCCCGGACGATTCTCGTTCGGGGCTTTTTCGTGTGAGTGATGGCAACGGCGTCGCCGTGGCAAGCTGCTACACGTGTGGTCACTCCTATGGCCGGTGGCGAAGGACCCGGATCAGGGCACGGTGTTGCCGAGGGCGCTTCGGACCGTTCGCGCCGTCAATACCGCCACAATGACCGAGCTGCTGCATGAAACCTCAGGTTCCGCCAAACCGCAGGCCACCGAATTCATGGCCGCGCACCTCGCTCCACGGGGAACCCACTATGTGATCCCCTGGCCGCGCAGGTCGTGGGAAGTGCCTGCCGAGGGCTGTTTCTCCGCCGCCATGATGCTCATGATGAACGACGGTGCGCTCATCATGAGCGGACTTCGCAGGTCTGTTCCCCTACTGCGTTTCCAGGAACTGCCCAGGAAGCTGTCACGGTGGGAGGAGCATCGGATAGCGCGGAGTGCGAGCCGCGTACGGCGGGACTTCCATCTGTGGTCCCGTGATCACCGGCATGACCACAGTTGTAAACATCCGCGCTGCATTGAGGAACGCGAAGGCCACTGTTCCTGCTTCATCTTGTGGGAAGACAGGAGGGCGGTGCCTGACCGTCCCGCAGGGCTGGAACGGGGTTCGGCGCAGGAGGCTATAAGGGTCTTGATGGCCAAGGGGTTCATTGACATCCGAGCCCTCAGCCACCTTGTGAAGAAAGCGTTGGCCGACGGGGACATGGACACTGCGCTGGGGCACCTGGAGCGCATGCGCATGATCGCCAATGTATGCCACAACCTTCCGGGAGACTTCCAGCCCCGGAGGTCCAAGGTCCGTGAGCGGAAAGCCATCGAGAGTCTCCGGTTCCTGCTGCGGGAACTCGATCCTGGTGATCGTGCTGCTCAGTGGGTCGCGGGACAGTTGGAAGATCGGGGATTCGACTATGTTCGTGTTCTTCAAGATCGGATCAAGTGGAAGCAGCCTCGGTAGCGGCGTCAACGCATATCGATCCGGCCGGGCGGTGGTCGATCGTGCGGAGCGATGCGAGGGCGTGCGGTGGAGTTAGGGGAGCTGAACGCCGTGATCGGCTACATTCGTCGACATGGCGACGTATCTGCCGGAGTCAGACCGGACAACCCGCCCAATTCCCCTCACGGGCCAAGAGGAGGTGCAGTTCCTTTTGAATATGTCCCAGTTTGTGAGTCAGGAATTGCTGGCCAAGGGGACGTTCCGTATCTCGTCCGGCACTGAGGACCACAAGCGGCGGTTCATGGCCGTGGCGAGCCGGGTGGGCGAACTGCTCCAGCGCAAGGTCACCTGCTACGTGGACAGCCGCGAGATCGTGATCACCCTGGAGGCCGAGCGCCCCGCGCGCTGAAGGCGGTCGGCCACGATCGCGGTGACCGCGCTGCCCACCTCGGAAGCCGCCGCAGAGCGGGTCAACACCGCCCTCGACACGACCCTCTGCGCCCAGACGTAGGCCCGCCCCTTCTTCAAGGCGGTGCCGTACCGGACCGATCGGGTGATTCTGGCCGTGTCGGCGCGGGATGTCGCGGTCAATGGCGGTGCGTACGGCCGGCGCCTGCGGCCATCGCGATGAGGGTACGGCCCGGCTGCCGGGCCGTACCCTCATCGGGTCGTACGGTCATCCGGGCTGCATGGTCATCGGGCTGTACGGTCACGGCAGTTAGCGCCTCCGTCGCGGTCTGGTAGTCGTCGACGGCCTTGCCGAGACGCGCCAGCTTCTGGGTGAAGGTCACGGGGAACAGGCCGGGCTCGGTCGGCGGCCGGTTCGCGTCGACGTATTGGGTGCCGAGGTTGGTGAGGGCGACGACGATGTAGTGCCTGCCCGCCTTGCCCGGCAGCGACTTCACGATGCCGGCGTCGGCGCCCGAGTTGCCCACCCAGCCGGTCTTGTGGGAGAAGGTCACCTCGGCGTCGGCTTCGCAGGGACGCACGTCGCGGCCGAACCGGTTGCCGGCGACGGTGACGGTCCCGTCGTCGCCGACCCAGCGCGGCGGCACTCGGTGCGGGATGCCGGGCACTGGATCGCCGCACCGGTTGGCCGTGGACAGCATGTCGTTCCACCCCTGGTCGGCGAGGTGGTTCTTGAACACCTGGCGCGAGGCCGGGCTCAGCACGGCGGAGGTCACCCGGGTGCCGTCGGGCGCGTTCCAGGCATTGCCGGGCAACCCGTTGATCAGAACGAGTAGCTTGGCGGTGTCCAGCGAGGTCATGGTGACCGGGTTGGACCAGCGTCCGCCGGTGGCGGGGTTGGTGTTCTTGAGCTGGAGGGTCTCCAGTCCGAGGCTCTGGAAGGTCTGGTTCAGCTCGTTCACGGCCCCCTTGTCGTGGAGGAGCTTGATCAGGGCGCAGGTGGCCGGGTTGTCGGAGGTGGTCAGTGCCGCCTCCAGGTAGTCGCCGACGGTGTCGCTGGTGTTGCCCCGGCACAGCGAGTTGCTCTCTGTGGGCCGGTAGTCGTAGGTGTCGGTCAGCGCGATCGTGCCCTTGTCCACCAGGCGCAGCACGCCGAAGCCGACCATCAGCTTCAGGACGGAGGCCGGGTAGGGCGACATGAAGTCGATGGGCGCCTGTTCACGGCCGGGGACGATGTCGATGGTGCCCCTGCCCTGGTTGGCATACCAGCCTTTGTCGTCCCACTGGCGCCAGCGGACGGCGGTCGTGCGGTAGTCGCGGTCCACGGGGACGGCGATGCCGTTCGGGTGCTGCGGGCTCATCAGCACCGTGCCGGACGCCAACGGCCTGCCGTGCCGGTCGAGCTCCAGGACGGTCACGTCGAGCTGCGGCTGCTGCACGATCGGCTTGGGGGCGGACGCAGCGAACAACCGGGCATATGCCTCGGGCGTCCTGGCCATCTTCTCCTCGACGTTCGCAAGCCGGGCAGCCTGGACGGAGCCGCGCGGCGCGAGGTCAAGCACCTCGTGGAAACGTGCGTCGTTCATGGCCTGCTGGAGGAAACGGGCGACGCGGTCGCTGGGGCCCTTGGCTTGCGCCTGTGCGGGCACAGCCGCCAGGCCCAGGAAGAGGATGCCGGCGGCGGCCCCCGCGGCGGCGGCGCGGCTCTTCTGCGTGAGGGACATGGAGAAAACCCTAGTGAACGATCTTGCGCGGCTTCGCGCTTAGCAGCGTCACGTCGTCTTTTCTTCGGTCGTGGCCCTCCGGGCGCGTCCGTATTCGGCCAGGGTGTGGAAGGCGGCTTTGGGTTCCCACGGCAGCCCCGGATAGGTCGTCCCTGTACGGCCGTGCTCCAGGATCTTGACGATGCCGAAGCTGGCGGTGTCGAAGTCTCGTCCGGGCTCTGAGGAGGTCGGCAGGTCGCGGCGGGCGAACGTGTTGACGAAGGCCGTGTCCGTGCCCTCCTCGTCGTAGATGCCGAGAAGCTCGCGCACGTATTTGGCTTGTTCTTCTTCGTCCCGCGTGACGGTTGTGGTCAGGCGGGGGCGGGCGCGCTCGTCCCATTCGATGATGGAATCGCCGCGTCCGCCCAGTTCGGCGGCTCCGCGGTGGGTGGTGCAGCCGAACTCGGTGACGGCGAACGGCTTGCTCTGGGAGGTCTGCGCGCGCAGACCCTCACGGAAGGTGTGCGCGGTGGTCGCGTCGCGGTATCCGGCGTCGGTGGCGATCATGTCGAATGGAGCCCAGTCCACGCCTTCGAAGGGCAGGGACGCGTAGCTGATCGGACCGCCGAATCGCTCGCGCACCTCCGTGGCGGTCCGGGCGAGGAAGGTGTTGACGCGGGCGTGCAGTTCGGGGAGCGCGGCGCGCAGCCGAGCGGGCTCCGCCATCAGGCCGAGCCGCTCCTCCAGGCTCTCACCGGGCAAGAAGCCGCTGGTGAACAAGCTGATCTCGGAGTCGGTGAGGAACATGACGCGTGTCCCTCCCCGGCGTAGCCGTTCGGCGGGGCTCCGTGTGTGGTTGCGGGGGAGGGGTGTAGCTCTTCTCGGTGTCGTCGGCGCCGTCCACGACGGTGGTCTTGTCCGTGGTCATGACCACTCTGTGGGCGTGGCCCAGCAGGTCGAGGGTGGCGGTCCCCGCGCTTGAAGCGACTGTACCCATAAATTGCGTGTTACGCATCTAGTGCGTAACACGCAATATCGGCCCCGCTGGCTCACCGACCGCATGCTCGCTTAACAGATTGCTCAGGGAGACCGGATGCCCCGACCCGCTGGTCGTACGGCCTCGGCCTGATGAAGTTCAAGCTGAGCTGCGGTGGCCGCGCGTGGGGCCACCGCGGCGACATCCCCGGCTACGAGACCCGTAACGGCATCACGGAG
This sequence comes from Sinosporangium album, assembly GCF_900100605.1. Lineage (GTDB taxonomy): Bacteria > Actinomycetota > Actinomycetes > Streptosporangiales > Streptosporangiaceae > Sinosporangium > Sinosporangium album. Next base: position 19,776 of record NZ_FNCN01000030.1, read on the forward strand.
GATGGCCCACTCCTCGGGCGACCAAAGGCAGTAACCGTCCTCTGGTTCAGCGTGTCGTGGAGAACTCGGCATGATCCGGCGTGTGTCCCACTCCTCTGTGAAGGTGTGACGGCCAGGCACTACTCTGGCGATATGGCTCCCTGGGACAGCACAGAACGCGCCGCGATGGTGGCGCTGCTGCGCTGCACTCCTCTGGAGAAGGCTCAGCATGATCTCGTGCAGCGGATCACCGAAGAGGGCTCTGCTCTGGCGTTGCTCGATGAGCGACTGGGGCCCAGCAACCTGTTCGGTGATCCTGTGTAAGACGCCCTCAACGAGGCGTCCCAAGCGGTCGATGCTTGGGAGCGGGAGGGGATTTCCGTCCTCACTATGGGGGACGAAGGTTATCCACACCGTCTATCCGACGTATTCGACCGGCCGCCGTTGTTGTTCGCTCGGGGAGAGCATGTGGCCGACGATCAGGGAATCGCGGTAGTGGGTTCCCGCTCAGTGTCGAACCACGGTCGACATCTCGCCGGGGAGCTGGCTGAGCGGCTGGTCAAGCGGAACCTTTCTGTGGTGTCCGGACTGGCGGCCGGGGTCGACACCGCCGCGCACCAGGCGGCGATACGAGCCGGAGGGCGTACGGTTGCCGTGATCGGGACGGGGATCAAGGTGGCTTATCCTCCGGCGAACCGTGACCTCCACCGGGAGGTCGCGGAGCACGGTGCGGTTCTTTCCCAGTTCTGGCCCGACAAGGGACCGGATAAAAGACACCTGGGTTCAGGGTGGCCACGCGCAGTCCGCTGCCGCGACGATTCTCCGCGCCGGAGCGGCAGAAGTGACGGTTGTTGTAATCGCTCGGAGACTCAGGTCCGATGGCACGCAGTATTCGGATTTTTGGGGAATGCTCGGCCGCCTGGGAATACACGCTTGAAATCTGCCCTGTCACCGGGAGTTCTTGCCCACGGTGACCAGAGCTCGCTGCGGCGGCTTGCCGTACGGCATGGCCACGGCTCGTGCCTCCCACGCGCGCACGAAACCGTGTCGTCGTTGCCTTGCCGGCGCGGCCAGCCGAACGCGGGATCACGCCTCCGGCCGAACTAAGCGCCGCCGCTGTGGCCGTACACCGTGTCGCCGCACGGTAGGGGGAACGCCCGCAAGCCCAGCCCGTAGCCCATGCCGGAGCCCGCGTCGTGAAGGGTGCGCATCTGCTTGATTGCCGTCTGGCTGGTCAGTTTGCCGCCGAGTAAGGCGTCAAGGAACGTCACCACGTCGGCTGTGGTCGAGACCATCTCGCTGGCGCCGAACTCCAACGACGGGTTCATCCTGGTCACGTCCACCATCACGCTGCCGATGCGGAAGTAGCCCCGGGCGTCGGCGGGGATCTGGGTGGGCGCGAGGGTGGTGAAGGCAGGCGCGAGCGCCAGGGACTTCGTGACGACCATGCTGATCGCGTGGGCGACTCCATGGGGGCGGGGCCGTGCGTTGGGCCGCGTGGTCGTCTGGGAGGCAACAGGTCACAGGTGGCTGTGGGCAGGTCGAAGGGGACCGCTCGATAGTGGCTGTCGAGCTAGTCTGGTCATCCTCCATTTCGGGGGTGTTGGCGAGTAAAGCTCATTAGGGGTGCGTTTGTGGGAGGCCGAGTAGAGTACGGCAAGGCGAGCAGGGTGACCGGTGAGCTCGCCAAGTTCGGAGTTGTCGGCGCGATCGCTTTTATCATCAGCGTGCCAGGGGCCAATGTTTTCAGATATGTGCTTGATTTCGGACCGCTGACCTCGGTGGTCGTGGCGACGTTGATCGGAACCGCTTTCGCGTTTCTTGCCAACCGTTTTTGGACATGGCGTCACGCTGAGCGTTCCGGCCTCGCGCAGGAGTTTTTCCTGTTCGTCGTCTTCAACGCCATCGCGCTGCTCATGCAATTGTTGTGCGTGGGCTTCACGGAGTATACGCTGAAGTTGAGTAATCCTATCGCCCTCAATGTGGCGAACCTGGCCGGTGTGGGGCTGGGCACGCTTTTCCGCTTCTGGTCCTATAAGAAATGGGTGTTTCGTGCCCCGGCGGCGACCGGCGTGAGACCTGAAAGGGAAAAGGCATCGGTCGGCCCTCCGAAGTGAAGGCTGGAGATGATGAGGAGCCGCCAGGGCATGTCGGGTCGGCGGGGTGCGAGCGTCGGCCATGGCCTATCTGCTGTCGGAGGACGCGGGCTTCATCGACAGGGCGGCGGTGCCGGTGGACGGCGTGGGTCGGTGCCGGTGAGGGATCCGAGGAACGCTAGGTCGAGCGGGGAAAGGTGAGGGTGAGGCCGGCGAGGACGGCGAGGGTGCCGAGGAAAGGCGCGAAACCGGGGCTGAAGCCCACGACGGTGAGGGTCAGGATGCCGGCGCCGATCAGGAGGGTGGCGGCGGCGACGGCGGGTAAGCCGGGCTTGCCGTACGGCAGCGCCAGGGGGCGCTCGAACCGCGTGAACCAGCGCAGCAGCGGCCACAGGATGAGGCCGAGGGCCGTCAGCCAGAGGGGCAACCCCGCGAACCACCAGCCGCTCCAGGGGGTGGGGGTGGCGATGCCGAAGCCGATGACGACGACGCCGGTGACGACGGCGAGCGCGGTCATATGCCAGAGGTAGATGGTCATCATGCGGGGGGCCGCCCAGGCGGCGAGGGCGGCGACGCGGGGCGTGGCGGCCTGGCGGACGATGAACGGGCGGAGCGCGAGGGCGAGGCCGATCTGGCCGAAGGCGACCGCGAGAAGGGCGAGGGTGGGCGGCGCCATGTTGGAGATGGCCGCGCCGGGCATGCCGACCATGCTGGCGGGATAGGGGCCGAAGGCCACGAGGAGGGCGGCCGTGCCGAACCCGGAGAGCGCCATGGCCCACGGGCGGTGGCCGGTGCGGCGCAGGCGGCCCTCGGCGTAACGCAGGCCGAGCTGATGGACGGCGAGCCAGACGAAGACGATGTTGGCGTAGCCGAGGGCTTCGACGCCGCTGCTGAAGCGCACCACGTCGGTCACGATGGCTCCGGCGACCAGGGCGACGATCACGCGGGCGCCGTGGCGCCGGTCGGCTTCGAACATGAGCGGCGTCAGGGTCACGGCGACGAGGTAGACGGCGAGGAACCAGAGAAGCTGCCCGGCGAGGCGCGCGGCGGTCGTGACGGGCTGCTCGGGGAGGCCCGCGGCGAGCAGGATGTGGGGGAGCGGCAGCCAGACGGCCGCGAGGGGCAGCAGCGGCCAGGCGAGCCGGCGCAGGCGGGCCGCCAGCCAGGCGGGGCCGCCGTCGGCCGCGCCGCGCCGCCAGGCGATGGCGTTGGCGGCGCCGCCGGCGAAGAAGACGATCGGCATGACCTGGCCGATCCAGGTGATCACGAAGGTGCCGGGGGAGGAGAACGCGTTGCCCGTGCCGATCCTGTCGCCGGAGAAGGCGAGCACGGGCATGGTCCAGTGCTGGAGCACGACGAGGGCCATGCCGAAGATGCGCAGGAGGTCGATGAACGGGTCCCGCCCTCCGCGCGGACCTTCGTCGGAGCCCGGACGCCCGGGGTGCCCCCGGAGGGGCACCGGTACGGCGGAGGCCGGGAAGGACACCACGGCGGAAGCGGCGCGGTCGGCGTCGCGGCCCGTGGGGGATCGCGTGGCGTCGTCCAGACGCGTGGCCGTGTCCGTCGGTGTGGCGGTGTCCAGATGCGTAGCGGTGTTCAGGAGGGTGGGCATGCCTTCGAGGGTTTCAAGGTGCCCCGGCGTGGCGCAGTGAAGCGGGCACGTCTCTTCATGGTGTGACCGCCTCACCCCCCTGGGTAGGGCTGGCACTACCAAGCCGTTGGGTGGGGCTGGCACTACCAACGACACGCCGGTTGGCCGGGTCGTGGGCAAGGCTTGCGACTCTCTACCTTGGGGGACATGAAGTCGCTGCTTCGCCGCACCCTGATCGACAGCCGCTACCTGATCGTCCGCTTCCCCATGGCGATCGTGGGCTTCGCCCTCTTTTTAGTCGGCGTCGCGGCCGGTTTCCCGATGGCCCTTTTCTACATCGGGATCCCCGTGCTCGGGGTGACGCTGCTCGCGGCGAGGGCGTGTGCGGACGCCGAGCGCCGGTGGCTCCCCGAGGTGCTGGGCCGACCCGTGCCCCGTCCCGCATACGCGCCGCCTCCTGCGGGGGCGAAGTGGTTTCGCAGGATGGCCAACCCGCTGACCAGAGGGCAGTTCTGGATGGACCTGCTGTGGACGCTGGTCAACTTCCCCGTGTCGTTGCTGACGTTCCTCCTGACCTTGATCTGGTGGGCGATATCCGCCGCGGCCCTGTTCTATCCGCTCTTCGGGTGGTATCTGGCGTCGCTTCCGGAGGGCAAGGGAATCCTCGAACTGCTGGGCATCAGCGACAGCGTCGCGGCGGAAGTCGGCTTCAACACCCTGCTCGGCTTGATCTTCATGGCGTCCACGCCGTTCGTCATCCGGGGGCTGGCTCTCATGCAGGCCGGGCTCGGCCGGGCCATGCTGTCGGGCAACGCCGACCTGCGCCAGCGCATCGACGACCTGGCCGAAGGCCGCCGCGCCGCCGTCTCCGCCGAGGCCAACGCGCTGCGCAAGCTGGAGCGCGACATCCACGACGGTCCGCAGCAGCGCCTCGTGCACCTGGCGATGGAGCTGTCCCGCGTGCAGCGCCAGCTCAAGAAGGATCCCGCGGCGGCCGAATCCACGCTCGGCGCCGCCATCACCGCGACGCGAGAGACCCTCGACGAGCTCCGCGCCCTGTCGCGCGGCATCGCCCCGCCGATCCTGTCCGACCGCGGCCTGCCCGCGGCCCTGGCCGCCCTCGCCGGCCGCTGCACCGTCCCCGTCGAGCTCGACATCCAGACCGTCGAGCGCTTCCCCGCGGCGATCGAGAACGCCGTCTACTTCGTGGCGGCCGAATCCCTGACCAACATCGCCAAGCACAGCCGCGCCGAGATGGCCGCGGTCAGCCTCTCCAGGACCGGGGACGGACTGCTGCTGACGATCGGTGATGATGGTGTGGGCGGCGCACACGTCGCCAAGGGACACGGCCTGTCCGGTCTGGCCGACCGGCTCCGCGCGGTGGACGGCGAGTTCGCCGTCCAGTCGCCCGTCGGAGGGCCGACGATGGTCATCGCGGAGGTGCCGTGCGGATAGTTGTGGCCGACGACGCCGTGCTCATTCGAGCCGGACTCATCAGCCTGCTCGAAGAGTTCGGCCACGAGGTGGTGGCGGCGGTGGGCGACGGGAAAAGCCTCGTTCAGGCCATCGTCGAACATCGCCCTGATGTGTCGGTCGTCGACGTCCGCATGCCTCCCTCCTTCACCGACGAGGGCCTGCGCGCCGCTGTCGAAGTGCGCGGCCTCGTGCCCGGCGCCCCGGTGCTGATCCTCTCGCAATACGTCGAGGTGTCCTACGCCGACGATCTCCTCGCCGACGCTCGCGGCTCGGTGGGCTACCTGCTCAAAGACCGCGTCGTGGACGTCGACGAGTTCCTCGACGGGCTGCGGAGGGTCGCCTTGGGGGGCACGGTCTTCGATCCCCAGGTGGTGTCCCAACTGATGGTGCGACGACGTAAGAACGACCCCTTGGCCATGCTCACCCCGCGCGAGCGGGAAGTGCTCGGCCTCATGGCCGAAGGCAAGTCCAACCAGGCGATCGGCCGCCAACTCGTCATCAGCGACGGCGCTGTGGAAAAGCACATCCGCAGCATTTTCTCCAAGCTCGACCTCCACGCCGACGACTCCGACCAGCATCGCCGCGTCCTCGCCGTGCTCGCCTACCTGCGCTCCTGACCGCCCGACCGCTCCCCTCCGCACGTCGAGCAGGCGTACGGCAGCGGGCGTGTCCAGACGCGACCAGACGCGACCAGACGCGACCGCCAGTCGCCTACCGAGGCGCAACGGCGGCCCTGCGCGCAGGTCACGTGGATGTCGCCCCGGCACACCGGCCACTCAGGGCGTTCTCGGGTAGCCCGGCTCCGGGGCGCGGAGTTGGTGAACGGCCGGAGCCGTTCGCCCGGGCCGGTCGTTTGCCGGTCGCTTGCCGGTCTCACCGCGGTCGCAGGGCCGGGCGGTGGGTCAGGTGAGTGATGCGCGGTCGAGCCAGAAGTCGAGCAGGGCGCTGTCGCCGAGCACTTCGACGCGGCTGTCGGTCGGCGGCATCCGGCGGTAGCAGACGAGCAGCAGATAGCTCAGGGGGCCGCGCAGAGTGACGCTCGCCGTCGTGTGGCTGCGGCGCCAGCTGAAGCCCTTGGAGTAGAGCTCGATGAGCCATTCGGGGAAGAGGTCGGGGGAGTCGTCCGTGCCGTGAAGGTGGATGGAGCTGTCGGGGCCGCCGCGTAGTTCGGCCATGCGGGGGTTGGCGCCGATGACGCCGGGGTCGCCGAGCATCTCCAGCAGCTCGTCGATGGCGTCGACCGCCACCTCGGGGGCGACGGAGAAGTCGGCGCCCACCGTGATCGCGGTGTCGGCGCGGTGGACGACCAGGTCGTGGGTGGCCCGGCGGGCGAGGTAGTCGGTGCGGGCGGTGAACCCCCACACGTAGGCCTGCTCGTCGGGACCTGTGGCGCGCAACACGGACGCGCACTGCGCCGCCGACTCCGCGAGCCACGCGGCGGCCTCATGCGCGGACCGGGTGACCGCCTCGCCCGTGGCCCCGGGGGCTCCGCTTATGGCTCCGCCGGCCGTAAAGCCGCCGGCCTCACCGGTAAAGCGGTCAGTCCCACCGGTAACGTCGGCGGCCTCGCCTGTGGGGGCGCTGACGTCGTCGACGGGTTGCCCTGTGCGCACGGCGGCCTCGATCACGCGCAGGTTGCCGCCGACGTGGCCGACGAGATCGCCCAGCCGCCAGTCAGGGCACGTCGGCACGGGCACCGCGAGATCGGCGCCGGAGAGAAGCCCGGCGAGCATGCCGGCCTGCGCCACGAGCTCGTCGCAGTAACGCTCGTGCCCCAGAAGAGCCACACTCTTCACCCCCTCTTCCACCCTACTACCGGCCCCGTTCACACGTTCGAATCCAAGCCGCGTGTCGACGCGCACCCAAAGCGCGCGACACGCACAAAGACAGGCGCAAAGAGGGTGTGAAGGTGAAAGGCACGGCGATGCCGCCGTACTGATGCCGCCGTGCCCTTCGTCAGCCGTAGATCAGCAGGTCAGGTTGCTGCCCGGCGTGGTGCCGACGAGCTGGGTGAAGCGCTGGTAGGAGTTGACGCGGCTCTGCACCTGGGCGGGGTTGCGGCCGTTGCATTCGAGGGCGCCGTTGATGCTGCGGATGGTCTCGCCGAAACCTCGGCTGTTGACCATGGCGTCGTGGGCGGTCATGGTGCCGGGGCCGTTCTGGGTGTTCCAGTACCACAGGGCGGTCTTCCAGGCGACGGCGGGATCACGCTCGACGAGGAAGGGGTCGGCGAGGAGGTTGATGCCCAGGGCGTCACCGGCGGCCTTGTAGTTGAAGTTCCAGCTCAACTGGATGGGGCCTCGGCCGTAGTAGGCGGCCTGGCCGGCGGGGCAGCCGTACGGCTGGTTGGCGTCGCAGTAGTGGGGGTAGTTGGCGGTGTTCTGCTCCACGATGTGGACGAGGCCGCCCGTCTCGTGGTTGATGTTGGCGAGGAAGGCGGAGAATTCCTGCTTCTTGATGGTTTCGCTACCGGTGTTGGCGAACGCCGGGTAGGCGCTGAGGGCGTCGGTGAGGCCCTTGTAGGTGTAGAACGAGTTCCTGTTCGGGAACATCTGGTTGAACTGCGCCTCGGAGGGGACGAAGCGTCCGGTCGGGTCCGAGGGGCTAGGGGTGGGGGTCGGCGACGGGCTGGGCTGCGGGTTGTCGTTGCAGACGTAGGGCTCCCAGTACCACGTGCTGACGATCGGGTCGTAGCCCGGGTTCTCGTGCTTGGCGCGGTACTGCCGGTTGTTGGGGCGGTAGGTGACGATGCTGCCGGCCGCGTAAGTGCGTCCCGCCTCCCAGTCGGGGGCGGCCGGACAGGTGGGGTCGGGGCCGGGGCCGCCGGGGCCGCCGCCGCAGGCGCCCTGGTCCTGCCAGACGTTCGACGAGCCGGGGGTCTCGTTCTGGGTCCACCACTTGGCGAGCCAGTTCTTGCCGTTGTGGGAGGCGGTCTTGCCGCCGGTGTAAACGGCGGACGCGCTCCACGGTGCGGCGCATTCGGCGGCTGCGGAGGCCGTGGCGGTGACGGAAAGCGGTATACCGACCGCTACCGCGCCTGCGGCTGCGACGGCGGCGAGGGACACCCTCATGCGGGTCCTCAACACTGGGATCACTCCTTCAGGCGGCGTGTGAAACCGCGGGATCGACGGTCGGACCGATCTGTGGTGGAGACGGCCAATGAATCGGAATTGGTCTATACCAGTCAAGACAAGAGGGGCTTAAGTCTTTTTAAGGGTCTTAATGTGTGGTGTGTGCGGGTTCACGCACGCGACCCGCCGACGAGCCCCCAACGACACCCATGACCCGGAGACCCCGCGCTGACCGCGCTGACGACCGCGCTGACGCCGCCGAACGTTAACCCCCGTCGCCAGGGCCGCGGCCGTGCCCGCGCGGCTTCTCACCCTCTGGGGTGAGAAGCCGCGTCGGGGCCACCCGCCCGCCCCACCTCTGACGGCTACTTTGCGTAGTCATCCGTGGTCCTAGGTCTTGGGGGATTCATGATCACGCAGACCCTGAGAGGAATACGACAAGCACGCAACAAGGACGATCCACCTGACGTCGAGCGGCAAAGCGGCCTGCCGTACCGCATCCTTCTCACCGTGATGCTGGCCGCCCTGCTGGGCTTCGCCCTCGGCGTGGATGAACGGCTGCGCGGCTGGGAGGCGTATATCGCGAGCTATGTCGTCGCGGTGGCCGCACGCACCGAAACCGGGTTCAACATCGTTCACGCCGTCGTGTCGTTCGACCGTGAGACGGGTGAGGCGAAGGGCCTCCAGATCACGCCCGAGTGTACGGCGGCGTTCCTGGTCATCCCGCTGATCGTGGTCACGGCCCTGATCGTGTGGCTGCGCCGTAAGGTGAGCGTCTGGCCGATGCTGGCGCTGCTCGCCGCGGTGGTGCTGCTGGCCCTCACCGACCAGGCCCGCATCCTCACCGTCGTGCTCCTCATCAAGGGGCTCGGCTTCGAGCCCGGCTACTACTGGGGGCACACCATGGTCGGCACGGTCATCAGCGTGTTCGGCATCGGCTGCACCCTTGTCGTATACACCGTGCTCGCCGTCCGCAGAGGCGGGTCCGCTCAGGTGGGGGCGGTGAGCGTCCCATGACGGGTGGCCTCGGCCACGCGCTCGGCCTGACCCAGGCTTTCGCGCTGTTGCTCAGCGTCACCTTCCTCCTCTATGTGCTCACGATCCTGCGCCCCTATGTCAGGCAGCGGCCGGATCCGGCAGGGAACGGCGACGACTTCGAGTGGCACCTGTTCATCCCGTGCCGCGACGAGGAGGTGGTCATCGGAGCGACACTGCGCTATCTCCGCTCGACCTTCCCGAAGGCGCACCTGTGGGTCGTGGACGACGACTCCGAGGACGCCACCGCCCGTATCGCCGGGGCACTAGCTGATCACGACCCCTTCGTCCACCTCGTACGGCGACGCCGCCCCGAGGCCAGGGTCGGCAAGGGCAGCGCGCTCAACACCGCCTACCGCGCGCTGGACGACTGGCTCGGCCCGGAGGCCGACCGCAGGCGGCATATCGTGTGCGTGCTCGACGCCGACGGGCGTCCCGCGGCGAACATGCTGCGCGTGTGCGCGGGTCCCCGGTTGTTCGGCGACGAGTCGATCGGCGCGGTGCAGATCGCCGTGTGGATGATCAACCGCCATGACCGCCGGCCGTGTGCGGACGGCGGGTGGTGGCGCAACCTGATCGGCCGCACGCTGATCCGGATGCAGGACCTGGAGTTCCGGGGGGCGATCTCCGCGATCCAGCTCAGCCGCCGCAAGAGCGGCACGGTCGCGATGGGTGACAACGGCCAGCTCACCCGCCTGTCGGCGCTCGACAAGATCGGCGGGGAGGGGCGCGCCCCGTGGGGCGGCTCCCTGCTGGAGGACTTCGAGCTCGGCGTCCACCTTCTGCTGGCGGGGGAGCGCAACGAGTACACGCCGGACACCTGGGTGGAGCAGGAGGGGCTGTGGTCGTTCCGGCGGCTCATCACGCAGCGCACCCGCTGGGGCCAGGGCACGATGCAGTGCGCGAAGTACCTCCCCGACGTGTGGAGGTCGCGGCACTTCAGCGGACTCGGGGCTCTTGAGGTGCTCTACTACCTGTCCCAGCCGTGGCTGCGGCTGCTCGGCACGCTCATCTACCCGATTCCCCTGGTGCTGCTCTGCGTGAAGATCGTGAACGACCCCGCGGACATGGCCGGATGGCTGCTGCAAGGCGGGTGGATCCTGTTCGCGATCTACGCGGCGTTCGGCGTCCTGCCGCTCCTCGTGTGGGGACCGCTCTATTGGTGGAAATGCGAGCCGGGCATCGGCTTCTGGCGAGGCCTCGCCTACGGCTTCGTCTACGCCGTCTACATCTGCAACTTCTCCATCACGTCCTGGCGCGCCTTCTTCCGCGTCGTGCGCAGAAGGGACGGCTGGGCGAAGACCCGGCGCACCAGCGAGGCGCATACGCGCGGACGCCCGGTGGCCAGCGAGACCTGACCCTAGCGGTGCGACGGGCACTAGCGGTGCCACGGACCCTAGCGGTGCGACGGGCGCGAGAGGGGCCCGGACGTCTGCCGACGTCCGGGCCCCTCTCCTCACTCATCCGTCCGAAGGTATCCGTAGGCCCCGTGTGGGGAGCCTCCCTCAGGACGACCGCCGCAGCCTGACCATACGGATGATCAGCCGACCGCTCAGGATGAGCGTGACACTCAGCGCGATGCCGAACATCACCGGAAAACCGGTGAAAGGCAGCTCGGGACCCCAGCTCCCTACGCTCGCCGCCCCTCCGGCCCCTTCGCCCACCCCGATCACCTTGGTGGTGCTGCCGACTGCACCGTGTCCATGGCCATAGATGCGCACCTCATTTCAGCGAAAATGAGTTCGCCCCCACGGTTACACGGCGTTTTGTCACCAGCCGTGCGCCGCACACGCAGTCACCCCGCAGGGTGAGGGGAAGGCGAAGTCCGCGGGCTGTTCCCCGTGTCCCAGCAGCCACCCGCACGCCTGTACGGCACGGGCCGCCGCATGGCCGTCGCCGTATGCGCAGGCTCCCGCCGTACGGCACCGCGGAGCTCAGGCGCCGTCCAGAAAATCGATATGGGGGTACATGCCGCTGAGGGGCCGTCAGGGGGTGCGGCGCGGGCCGGGCACTTCGTGTGGCCGCGTACTCAGGACCAGGGCGATGGCATGCGCCCTATCCCGGGCGCCTATCTTGCGGAGGATCGCCTTGATATGGCTTTTCACCGTGTCGTGTGCGATGCACAGCCGTCCGGCGATCGTGCGGTTGTCCAGCCCGAGTACCACTTCCTCCAGCACCTCGCACTCGCGCGGGCTCAGACCGAACCGGTCCTGGTGGTTCTCCCATGACGACGTACGGCACCGCCCGATGCGGTCGTCCAGAACCCGTCGCCCCGCCCGCACGCTCTGCAGGTGGAACACCAGGTCCTCCGGCGGTGAGGTCTTCAGCAGATAGCCGGAGGCCCCGGCGTCCAGCGCCGACCGTGCCAGCAGCGGGTCGTCGCGAGAGGTGAGGATGACCGGCAAGGTGCGCGGACTCGCCGCCCTGGTCCAATCGCACAGTTCGAGCCCGTTGCTCCCGGCGATGTCCACCTCGCACAGCAGGATGTCGGGCTTCGTCTTCAGGATGACGTTGCGTGCCTCCGGTACCGCCGACGCGGAGCCGACCAGATCGAACCTCGGTGTCCGGGAGAACACCGCACGGAGAGCCAGGTGAATCAGCTTGGCCTCGTCGGCGATGACGATCCGGCACTCGGAATTCCGTGTGTCGGCGCGTGAGTCCGCGGTATACGTGGCACCGCGTGAGTTCTCGGCCATGACCCCCCTTTCCGGCTCGTGAAGCAATTAGGTGATCAATGTAGTCGCGTGCAACCGTGAGGTTCCGCGACACACTCACCCCCTGGGGTGATTAACCCGCCTTGACTCACCCTATGGAGTGAGGCAGTGGGGCAAATGACATTTCAGCAGCTCAGAGCTCTCCAACCTCCCCGATGGACAGGTGTTGTTCGGGCTCGGCGGCCCGCTACTCCCTCCGGTAGCCTGAACGGCGATGTATAGATTCGTGTTCACGCTGGTCCTCGGCCGCCTCGACCCCGAGGGGGTGCACCACGCGACGGTCCGCGGGCTCGCCCTGCTGTCCCGGGCGCCGCTCGCCAAGCGGCTGCTCCACCGCCGGCTCGCCCCCCGCGACCCGGCTCTGCGCGTCGAGGCGTTCGGAGTGCATTTCCCCGGGCCGCTCGGCCTGGCCGCCGGCTTCGACAAGGACGCCGCGTGCGCCGAGGGGCTCGCCGCCTTCGGGTTCGGGCATGTCGAGGTGGGCACGATCACGGCGCACGCCCAGCCGGGCAACGCGCGCCCGCGCCTGTTCCGGCTGATGCGCGAACGGGCCCTCATCAACCGCATGGGCTTCAACAACAGCGGTGCGCAGGCCGCCGCCCGGCGGCTGCGCAGGCCGCGCGGGGTGCCCGTCGTCGTCGGTGTGAACATCGGCAAGACCAAGGTGGTGCCGGAGTCCGAGGCGGTCCACGACTATGTGGCGAGCGCCAAGGAGCTCGCCCCGCTCGCCGACTACCTGGTGGTCAACGTGAGCTCGCCCAACACTCCGGGCCTGCGCGACCTGCAGGCCGTGGAGCTGCTGCGCCCGCTGCTCGTCGCGGTGAAGGAGGTCGCCGACGGCACGCCGCGGCGCACCCCGCTCCTGGTGAAGATCGCCCCTGACCTGTCCGACGAGGACATCGACGCCGTCGCCGATCTCGCGCTCGACCTCGGCCTTGACGGCATCATCGCCACCAACACCACCGTCAGCCGGGCCGGGGTGTCGAGCACCGAGACCGGCGGCCTCTCCGGACGCCCGCTGAAGGCGCGTTCGCTGGCCGTGCTGCGCCGGCTGCGGGCGCGCGTGGACGACCGCATCACCCTGGTGTCGGCCGGCGGGGTGGAGGACGTGGACGACGTCTGGGAGCGTCTCCTCGCCGGGGCCACGCTGGTGCAGGGCTACACGGGCATGATCTACAACGGCCCGCTCTGGGCCTCCCGCATCCACCGGCAGCTCTCCCGGCGCCTGCGCCTGCGCGGCATCACCTCGATCGGGGAGGTCGTCGGCCGCACCGCTCCGCAGGCGGATACCCTGGGTGGGTAAGTTTCGGATGCCAGGGAGAGTCCCATGAGTGTGGCCACATACACCGTCAGCGGCATGACCTGCGGTCACTGCGTCAGCTCCGTGACCGAGGAGGTCGGTGAGGTCCCCGGCGTCACCGGCGTCGAGGTCGACCTGGCCACCGGCCGCGTCGACGTGACGAGCGACGGCCCGGTCGACGACGGCGCGGTCCGCGCCGCCATCAAGGAGGCCGGCTACCAGGTCGCCTGAGGTTTCGGGCAGACGGGACAACGCAGTGGGCCGGCCCCGGGTTCCGGGACCGGCCCACTGTTATCGATGCCGCAGCGTGTGACGCTGCTGGTTCATCTACTTCTTGGCGGCCTTCTTGGCGCTCGCCTTCTGCGCGGCCGCGCCGCCCTTCATGGCGGTGATGAGCTCGCCGTTGGCGGTGTCACCGCTCAGCTCCCAGAAGAAGGAGCCGCCGAGACCCTCGCCCTTGGCGTAGGTCATCTTGCCGGCGATGGTGGCCGGGGTGTCGTAGCCCCACCACTGGTTGTTGCACTTGGCGTAAGCCGTACCACCGATGGTGCCGGTCGAGGGGCAGCGGTCCTTGAGAATCTTGTAGTCCTCGAAGCCGGGCTCGTAGGTGCCGGGAGCGGCATCGGTGGCGGTGCCGCCAGGCGCGTCCTGGGTGACGCCGGTCCAGCCGCGGCCGTAGAAGCCGATGCCGAGGAGCAGCTTGTTGGCCGGGACGCCCTTGGTCTTCAGCTTCTGGATCGCGGTGTCGGAGTCGAAGCCGGCGATCGGCTGGCGGTCGTAGGGCCTCAGCGGCGAGTGCGGGGCCGTCGGGCCCTGCTTCGCCCAGGCGCCGAAGAAGTCGTAGGTCATGACGTTGTACCAGTCGACGTACTGCGACGCGCCTCCGTAGTCGGCGGCGTCGATCTTGCCACCGGGAGTGCCGTCAGCCGTGATGGCGGCGGTCACGAGGTTGTTCTGGCCGAACTTGGCGCGCACGGCCTGCATCAGGTTCTTGAACGAGGCCGGGCCGCTGGTGTCACAGATCAGACCGCAGGCGTTGGGGTATTCCCAGTCGATGTCGATGCCATCGAAGACGTCCGCCCAGCGGGGGTCCTCAACCAGGTTGTAGCAGGACTCGGCGAAGGCGGTCGCGTTGCGCGAGGCGGCACCGAAGTTGTTGGACCAGGTCCAACCGCCCACGGAGAACAGGACCTTCAGGTTCGGGTGCTTCGCCTTGAGCTTGCGGAGCTGGTTGAAGTTGCCGCGCAGGGGCTGGTCCCAGGTGTCGGCGACCCCGTCGACGCTCTCGGCGGCGGTGTAGGCCTTCTCGTAGTCGGCCCAGCTATCGCCGATGATGCAGCGGCCGTCGGCGGACACGTTGGCGAAGGCGTAGTTGATGTGGGTCAGCTTCGCCGCGGAGCCACTCGTGTCAATGTTCTTGACGTGGTAGTTCCGCTGGTAGATGCCCCAGTTGACGAAGTAGCCCATGAGCTTGTCGCCGGGAGGGGGCGGCGGGCCGTCGTTGGTGCGCACGGTCACCGGGTCGCTCGGGTCGGAGCTGTTGCCCGCGGCGTCCTTCGCCTTGACGGTGAAGGTGTACTCCGTGTTGGGGGTCAGGCCGGTCACCTTGTGGGTGGTGCCGGTCGCCGTCGCGATGGGCGTGGTGCCGGTGCCGCGGAAGATGTCGTAGCCGGTGACGCCGACGTTGTCGGTCGAGGCGTTCCAGGCCAGGTCGACGGTGGTGGTGGACTTGCCGGTGGACCGCAGGTTGCCCGGCTTGCTCGGGGCCGTCGGGTCGTTGGTGCCGTCCTGGTCGGTCTTGACGATCAGCGGTCCAGCCGCCGCTGAGGCGTTGCCGGCCGCGTCCTTCGCCTTGACGGTGAAGGTGTACTCCGTGTTGGCGGTCAGGCCGGTCACCTTGTAGGTGGTGCCGGTGGTGACCGTCGCGATCGGGGTGGTGCCGGTGCCGCGGTAGATCTCGTAGCCGGTGACGCCGACGTTGTCGGTCGAGGCGTTCCAGGCCAGGTCGATCGTGGTGCTGGTCTTGGCCGTGGACCGGAAGTTGCCCGGCACCGAGGGTGCGGTCGGGTCGTTGGGACCGCCGCCGTCGACGACCTTCCACAGGGCCGGCACGTTGGAGGGCTCCCAGCCGACCAGCGAGGTGTGGTTCTGCCGGCACTCGTACTCGACACCGTTGTAGGTCACGCGGGTGCCCACGGTGTAGGCGGTGTTCGGCGCCCAGGGGGCGGCCGCGGCCATGACGCTCTTGACACCCGTCATCGCGAACGCGGTGCTGGGGGTGAGTGCGGCCGCGGTGAGTGGCATCGCCAGCACCGCCGTCGCCGCGACGAACTGCTTGAGAGTTCTACGCTTCATGTGTCCTGCTCCGACATCCTGTATCGGGGGGTGGATGGGGGGTGGGAGCTCGTAACTATTAGGAAGGTTTCCTGTCTATTTCGAGGAGAACTTAACCTTAGGCTGCCGGATCGGTCAACGATGAAGGGCCGGAACGGGCGCAACCATAAAGACCCTCGGACCAGCACGACAGGCCGACTCAACCCCTGAAATGGGGCTTTGTCAGTCAGACCCGAAAGTCGCCCTAAGAAAGTTTCAGCTCCCCTTAAGGCTCTCGTAGCCCCCCGGACACATGTACGGCGGAGCCCGAAGACCGGGCCCCGCCGTATCCGCGTGTGCGGCGTGCGTCACATGCTTACATGCTCGGACGCGTGGAGTCGGCGTCCAGCGTCATCTTCTCCAGCCGCGCCATGACGTCCTGGATGTCGATCACGCCCGGCCGGTGCCTGCGCCGCCCCGCCCCGCCCCGCTGCCACGGGTGCGGACCCGCGAGCGGGCGGTATTCCACACCCATGGCATCCAGCCTCGCCAGATGCCCCACCAGGCGCTCCCGGAAGTCCGGCTGCCGACCCGACCAGGCGATCTCCGCCAAGGCTGCGCCACGCGGCCACGCCCGATAGTCGAGCGTGCGGGCGTCGGGGATCCGCTCACTCCACAACTGGAACTGCGTACCGGCGATCCGCCCGAGCTCCTCCTCCGACCAGTCCTCCGGCGCGGGCTCGTAGGCCACGACGTCGTCCACCGTGATCGTCTCGCCGATGCCGAGCGGCTCCGCCTCGGACCCCGCCTCGATGTAGTCGAAGTAGGTCGGGAACACCGGCGTCTGCACCACCTCGTGCCCTGCCGCCGCCACCCGGCGGGCCACACCGGTGCCGCGCCACGGCATCACGACCGTGTCGTCCCGCAGCATGCCGCTCACGAACGCCTCGTCCCACACCACCGCGCGGCTGCCGCGCTCGGCGAGGGCGTCGGCGAGCCGCCGCAGGAACCACGCGTGGAGGTCGCCCGCGCTCTCCAGCCCGAGCGTACGGCCGAAGGCCATGATCTCCTCGGACGCCACCCAGTCGTCCAGCACGCACTCGTCCCCGCCGATGTGCACGTACGGCGTGGGCCCGAGCGCCTCCAGCAGCTCGTCGAAGATCGTGATGAGGAAGTCGATCGTTGCGGGCAGCGGCGACAGGATGGCGGGGGAGATGCCCCACCGGCCGAGGACGGCGTAGTCTCCGGCCTTCGCGCCGAACGCCGGGTAGGCCGCCAGGATGGCCGAGGCGTGGCCCGGCACGTCTATCTCGGGCACGACCACGACCCCGCGGGCCCTCGCGTAGGCTCCGATCTCCGCCAGGTCCGCCAGCGTGTAGTAGCCGCCGTGGGGGACCTCGTCGTAGGTCAGCTCCTCGCCGTAGTGGCTGCTCGCCGTACGCGGACGGTGCGACCCCACCTCGTGCAGCAGCGGGTAGGCGCGGCTCTCGATCCGCCATCCCTGGTCGTCGACAAGGTGCAGGTGGAGCCGGTTGAGCTTGTGCGCGGCCATGTTGTCGATCATGCGGAGCACTTCGCGCTTGGGCTGGAAGTGGCGGGACACGTCCAGGTGCACGCCTCGCCACCTGAACCGGGGGGCGTCCTCGATCCGCACGTGCGGGACGGTCCACCGGACGCCAGGCAGCGGGCTCGTCCGATAGGCCGCCGCAGGCAGGAGCTGGCGCAGCGTCTGGGCCGCGTAGAACGCTCCAGAGCGGTCTCCCGCCTCGATGCGCACGCCGTTCGCGTCGACCGTCAACGTGTACGCCTCCGGGCCGAGCTCCACGGCGAGAGACACGTCGATCGTGCCGGCCTCACCCGGCCGGGGGTCGAGTACGGCGAGCGCCAGCCGTACCGCGTCGACCAGGTCGGCCGGTCCCGAGACCGGGGGGGTGAGGGCAAGTTCGTAGGATCCCTGCTCGGAGTGCACGACACGCGGGCGCGGCAGCAGATCAGTCATGGATAAAGCATGCCAAATGACAGTCTGTTTCCCCCGGTTTCGCCCAGTTTCATTACGTTCCAAATCCCGGCCGGGTGCTGATTCCGATCCCTGACCAGCGCCAATGCCCCTCGACGAGGTGAGGCCTGAACGCGCGCCCATGGACACGGTCTCGCTCGATATATGAGACCAGCTCGTCCGTTACTTGAGATAGTTTTGTATGCCGTTGGCCAAAGACTCCGCCAGCTTCTGCCGGAACGCCGCGGACTGGAACTTGGCCGCATCACCCGGGTTCTTCATATTGCCCGCCTCGAAGAGCACCTTCGGCACGGTCGACAGGTTGAGTCCGCCGATGTCGCTGCGGAAGCTGAGGGCGTCCGCCCCGATGTAGGTGGAGTAGGGGAGCCCGGTGCCCTTCCGTACGGCGTCGCGCACGTCGATGCCGAGCCGCTTGGACTTGCCGACCACAGGGTCGACCGGCCCGTTGATCTTCTTCGGCAGGATCACGTGGAAGCCCTTGTTGGACGGCGCCGAGCCGTCGGCATGCACCGACAGCACCGCGTCGGCCTTGGCGGCGTTGCCGATCGCCGCCCGCTTGGTGATGCACGGGCCGACGCCGTTGTTGCCCTCGCGGGTCAGGGTGACCTTCGCCCCCTTCGCCTCAAGGATCTTGGCCAGGCGCTGCGACACATCCCAGTTGAAGGCCGGCTCGGTGTAGCCGCTCGCCGTCTCGGTGCCTGTCGTGTCGCAGGCCTTCTTCTGCGTGATCACGTTCACCTGGCGGTTGATGACATCGGGATGGCGGTAGTTGGCGCCGTTGTGCCCGGGATCCACCACCACGATCTTGCCGGCGAGCGGCCGCTGCCGCATGGTTCCCCCGGAGGCCGACGTCTGTCCCGATGTCTGTGTCTGTCCTGATGTCTGCGCTGTGCCCTGGGCCGCCGGGGCGACGGCGGCGTGTGCCGGTCCGCCGGTCCGCACCTCCTGGGCGGCGGCGCCACTGGTGCCGCAGGCGGTGGTGGCCAGCCCCAGAGCCAGGATGCCTGTTGTCGCAAGTGCTCGGCCGATCACGTGCATCCCCCTCGGTTGGAAACATGCGGTTCGTCCTGGCGTGCAGGACGAACACACACATCCAACCTTACGGAAGTCCGCGGAGCCGGGTTTCAGGTCTTGTCACCAGATGTGCTCGCCGACGTCCTGCCTGGCGAGCAGCGCAGCCAGTTCCCTCGCGTCCTCGGCGTCCAGCCCCAGCACCACCCGGGGGCGGCCCCACGGGTGGTCGATCGAATGCGCCACGTAACTGGCCACGGATTCCGCGCTGCTCTCGCCGCTCCCGCCGCGGGCGGCACGCCAGTGTGCCCAGCCACGCTGGAGTTCGGCGGCGGCGCGCTGGGCGCAGGACACGAGTTCTGGATCGCGCATGACTGTTGCTCCCGTCTCAGGTCATGACGGCCCGAGTCAACACCAGCCTGAGACGGGTCTTTCAGAGCTTGACCCAGCTTTGGCCAGGTCTTAGCCCATCAGTAGCGCGCGTCAGATCACTGCGGGACGGCACCCGTGCTTCGCCGTACGATGAGCTGCGGGGTCACCTGCCGCAGCCTGGCGACCTTGGCCGGATCGCCGATGCGGTCGCTGAGCAGGGCGGCGGCCGAACGCCCCATGGAGCGGCGGGGCTGGTCCACGGTGGTGAGCGAGATGTGGTGAACCGCCGAGAGATGGGTGTTGTCGTAGCCGACCACGGAGAGGTCCTCCGGGACCGACAGCCCGAGCTCGGTGGCCGCCGTCAGCACACCGAGGGCCACCACGTCGTTCGCGGCGAAGATCGCGGTCGGCCTGGGGTCGCGCGCGAGCAGCGCGAGCGCCGCCCGCCGCCCGCCCTCCTCGCTGAAGTCGCCGTGCTCGACCATGATGTACGGCGCGAGCGCGTGCCTGCGCATCGCCACCAGGTAGCCCTCGCACCGGAAGCGCGCCGCCGAGGAGCGGGCACCCTCGATGTGGGCGATGCGCCGGTGGCCGAGTTCGACTAGGTGGTCAACGGCGAGGCGGGCGCCGAGCTGGTCGTCGTCCACCACGATGTCGACGCTGTCCAGCTCGATGTCACGTTCCCCTACGACGACCGTGGGCGTGTAGGACGTGGCCTCGATCAAGGTTTCGCTGGTGGGGGCGATCCCGAGGAGCACAAGGCCGTCGACCCGCAGTTCGAGGAACGCCTCGACGGCTTCGTCCTCGAACGCCGGGTCCCACTGGCTGTTGCCGATCAGCAGCCGGAGTCCGTCGCCGTGCAGGCTCTCCTGCAGGCCGTCCAGGAACTCCGCGTAGAAGGGGTTATGCAGGTCGGCCACAAGCGCTCCGACGAGATGGGTTCGTCCCTCGACCAGGCTGCGGGCGACGGCGTTGGGACGGTAACCAAGCTCCCGGGCGGCCGTAAGCACCGCTTGACGGCGGTGCTCACTGACGTGTGGGGACCCGCGCAGCACTAAGGAGACCAGCGATTTGGAGACGCCGGCTCGTTCGGCCACGTTGCGAATGGTGGGGCGCGGTCGTGGGCCGAAGCCGTCAGACGTCACAGGAGCGGCACGCTCTTGGCCATCTCGAGCGCGCGGTGCTGTGGTGTTGACTGGCGGTCCTGACATGAGTCTCCCCCGCGATGTGTGGATGGGCACCTGTCACACCAAACGATCGAGTTCGGCACAGGGTACGGCCAGGTGCCAGAGAAGCCGGGTTTTTCGGCGACCCTGACCCCTGTTCGGGGTGCCCGCCGCGGGATGGCGACGTCGGGAATCGGCGCCGGGAGACGGCGCGAGCCGTACCGCGAAAGCGTGATCGACTCAGCGTTCGCCGGCACGGCGGTGGCGCCGGTCTCCCGTATGTCAGAGGGTTGAATATGGGGACGCCAGGCCGCCGACCTGGGAAGAGTGCGGGGGGTTCGATGAGGGGCGCGCTCGTGGTCGGGCTGTGGGGCGGCCTGCTGCGGCGCTGTGGGAGCGTTCCTGTGAAAGGCCCGTGGAGGGGGCTGGGAACGGCGGATGAGAGAGGCGAATCAGTTCGCCGGGCCAAATATTAGAGTTTTTCCATCTTTCGGGCTTGAGGGGAAGGATGGCGCCGGGCGGGCGGCGCCAACTCCCCGTCTCTGCGGTGTGATGGGCTGTCGTCACGCCGGTGGACCATGGGGCGCGCGGCCGGTTGACACCGGCGCCCCCAAGTCCACCTGAACCCCCCTAGGCCCGTGACGACCTCGATCTCACTCCGAGCGCTGCTGCGGAATGCCCGCGAGCAGAGCGCGCACCTCGGTCTCCCGGTAGCGTCGGTGACCGCCGAGGGTGCGGATGGACGTCAACTTGCCCGCCTTGGCCCACCGCGTAACGGTCTTGGGGTCGACGCGGAACATGGTGGCGACCTCAGCCGGTGTGAGCAGTGGCTCGGCCTCGGGTGTACGAGCTGACATTTGTGCGGCCTCTCCTCCGTGTGGACCGCTAAAGCGATCCTGCGACTACCATTGCGCTTGTCACGGATGTCCCCTTATGGCCCTGTGCGTGCGGCTTTTCCGGACCATATGCGGCATCACCCGATGTGACCATACAGCCACGCAGAGCGATTGGCGAGCCCCTTCTTGGGCTCAACTCCCTGCCTACGCGGCGTTGTCACGCTCGGTGATTCTAGCGACACGTTTCGTGGTATCGCAGTGAAAACGGCAAACTACTCAGTTCGCAGATGCGCGATGTGTCATCGCCTGACCCGCCGATGCAGGTCAGAACGTTTCTTTGGTGCTCAGTTGGCTGATTCCAGGATCTGGATTGACCTCCACCGGAGGATCACCCTCTGATACATGGCGAAGGCAAGTTCTTCCTGACCAGTGTCCAAACCCGTGAGAGCGGCGGCCAGCTCGGCCACCGACTGATCCGAACGCAGGGCCTCGTCGTCCATCAGGTGGACCAGCCCGCCGTAATCCAGCTCAACCAGCGAGTGAGGGTGGAACTCCTCCAGCCAGCGCGCCACATCCTCCACCTCGGCGACCCTGGCGACCTCGCCCACATGCCTGCGGGTCACCTGCAGGGCACGGGCCACGCGCCGCCGCGCTTGCGACATCGACGTGACGTAGATCAGGTTGCGGGTCGGCGTCATGGTGGTCGCGCCGTCGTGCTGCTCGCCCTGGCTCCCGAGGACAAGCCACCTCTCGGCGCCGTCGAACGGGGTGAACCACGAGGTCGGCACGTGCCAAGTCGAGGTACGGATGTTCGTGCGCAGCGCGGAGGCGTCGCCTCCCCGCTTGAATCCGTCGAAGTCGTCGGCCGTCTGCTCGGCCACCGACTGCGGCACGAGCCGGTTCATCAGCTTGGAGGGCGTGCTGCCGCGCAACTTGGAGAACGCCAGCCACGAGCGCAGCCTGCTCTGCCACGGGCACACGTAGAGCACGTTGTCCACACGCCGCAGGTAGGCGTTCGGGCTCTCCTCGCGCGGGGCCGGCACGGGGGGAAGGCTCAGCATCCGCCGTACGGACTCGCCGTGCTCGACCCGTAACGCGCCGGCGCGCCGGGGACGGTCGGTGGAGTCCGCATAGGCTGACCACGATTGCCGCTGAGGCTCCGGGAACGCGCTCAGCGGCTCATAGACGCGAAGGTACGCGGCGTAGGGCAGCACGAACGCATCGTGTCATGAAGAACCCCATGCTGTCCGGTATCGCCACTCAGCATGTCGCTACGCTGGAGGCGATCTCCGCCGCGAAGGAGCGGCGGGCCGGACCAGGAGTCACCACCGTGACCAACGTCTTTGGGCCCTCCCACAAGGATGTCAGCCCTGAAAGCGGCCAATCGCGCCACGAGCAGGTCGTCTTCTGCTCTGACGAGCAGAGCGGCCTTCGAGCCATCATCGCCATCTACAACACCACCCTCGGCCCCGCGCTCGGAGGCACGAGGTTCTACCCCTACGCGAGCGAGCAGGAGGCCCTGGCCGACGTGCTCAACCTCTCGCGGGCCATGGCCTACAAGAACGCCCTCGCGGGACTCGACCACGGCGGCGGCAAGGCCGTCATCATCGGCGACCCCGCGACGGACAAGAACGAGGCCCTCCTGCGGGCCTTCGGCAGATTCGTCGAATCCCTCAGCGGGAGATACATCACCGCCTGCGACGTGGGCACCTACAGCGAGGACATGGACCTCATGTCCCGTGAGAGCCGCTTCGTCACCGGCCGTACGGTGGCCAACGGCGGTGCGGGCGATTCCTCCGTGCTCACCGCCTTCGGCGTGTTCCAGGGCATGAGGGCCGCTGCCGAGCACGCCTGGGGCGCCCCCACGCTCCACGGGCGCAGGGTCGGCGTCGAGGGGGTCGGCAAGGTGGGCCACCGCCTCGTCGACCACCTGATCGAGGATGGCGCGGAGGTTGTGATCTGCGACGTCGACGAGCGGGCCGTGGAACGGGTCAAAACCCGCCACCCCGGCGTCGAGGTGGTCGCGGACAAGGGCGCTCTGACCAGGGCCGACATCGATGTCTACGCTCCTTGCGCGCTGGGCGGCGCGCTGGACGACGAGACCGTGGGCCGGCTCGCCGCGAAGATCGTCTGCGGCGGTGCCAACAACCAGCTCGCCCACCTCGGGGTGGAGAAGCAGCTCGCCGAGCGCGGCATCCTGTACGCCCCCGACTACCTGGTCAACTCCGGCGGCGTCATCCAGGTCGCCGACGAGCTCCACGGGTTCTCCATGGAGCGGGCGAGGGACCGGGCCACGCGGATCTACGACACCGCCCTCAAGATCTTCGGCCTCGCCGAGGAGGAGGGGGTGGCCCCGGCGGTCGCAGCGGATAAGCTGGCAGAGCGCAGAATGTCGGAGGTCGGGCGAATTCGGGGCATTTGGCTGGGCCGGTGACCCCCCACTCCCATACGACGTACCGAGCTGAGCGCAAAACAGGTACGGTAATAGGCGAACGAGAAGCTGACGCCTGAAGTCAGGCGGCGTCAGTGTGTGATGCGTCAGCGACGAGGGGTCGAGCTACGACCCCGCATGAGGGGGTCGAGCCGATGGGGCGCGGCCGAGCCAAGGCCAAGCAGGTGAAGGTTGCCCGCCAGTTGAAGTACAACAGTGGCGGCACCGATCTCGAACGTCTGCGTGAGGAGCTCGGAGTCGGTCATGACTCCACCCACGACGACGACGCTTACAACGAGCTCGCCGAGCGTTACGCCGATTACGCCGACGATGGAGGCGATGGCGGCGATGAGGACTACCCGGAGCACGGGAAGTCCGGTCGGCGTTAGGGATTGTCATCCTTGTGAGGTGAGGAGACACCCGGTGGTCAACCCGCCGGGTGTCTTCTCCGTCGGCGTCAAGGCGTCACTGGGCCGTCGGTCAGTGGATCGTCGGCCGGTGGGGCGTCGGCGTCATCGGCGTCAGTGAGCGTCAGTGAGCGTCAGTGTCATCGGGCGTCGGTGGGTTCGCGTCAGTGGGTCCGCGCCCGCGGTGCGGACCCACGCGCGGGCGGCTCAGCGATAGCTCGCGACGCCCTCTCCGGGCACGATCTCGCCCATCACCCAGGTGGGCAGGTTCCGTGCGGCCAGTGCGGCAAGGGCGGTGTCCACCGCGTCCGGGGCGACGACGGCGCAGAAGCCGACGCCGAGGTTGAACGTGTTGTCCATCTCGGCCTGCGGCACCTTCCCGTGGCCGGCGAGCACCTCGAAGATCGGTGGCGGCGTCCACGAGGAGCGGTCGAGAACGGCGTTCAGGTGGTCCGGCAGGGAACGCGAGAGGTTGTTCGCGATCCCCCCACCGGTGATGTGCGCATATGCGTGGACATCGACGGTCCGGGCGAGTTCGAGGCAGTCCAGGGAGTAGATCCTGGTCGGCTCAAGCAACTCCTCGCCGAGCGTGCGCGACAGCTCGGGGAGCTCGGCCGAAAGGCTCAGCTCCGCCGTACGCACGACGTGCCTGACCAGCGAGTAACCGTTGGAATGCACACCGGAGGAGGCCAGGCCGAGCACCACGTCGCCCTCGCGCACCCGGTGCGGGCCGAGCAGCCGGTCGGCCTCGACCACGCCGGTCGCGGCGCCCGCGAGGTCGTATTCGTCGGGGTCCATCGCGCCCGGGTGCTCGGCGGTCTCCCCGCCCACGAGCGCGCATCCGGCGAGCCGGCAGCCCTCGGCCACCCCGCCCACGATCTCGGCGACGCGCTCGGGGACGACCTTGCCGCACGCGACGTAGTCGGTCATGAACAGGGGCTCGGCCCCGCACACGACCAGGTCGTCCACCACCATGCCGACCAGGTCGATCCCGATCGTGTCGTGCTTCCCGAGGGCCTGGGCGATCATGACCTTGGTGCCCACACCGTCGGTGGAGCTCGCCAGGAGCGGGCGCCGGTAGCGAAGGAGCGCCGAGGCGTCGAACAGCCCCGCGAAACCGCTGGCCTCCGTCACCACCTCGGGCCGGGTCGCCCGCGCGACCTTCTCCTTCATCAACTCGACGGCCCGCTCACCCGCCTCGATGTCAACACCGGCGGCGGCGTAGCTGGTCATACTTTGGCCTCCAGAACGTATTTGCCCACGTTGTCCTGATCAATGGGGATCGGGTAGGACCCGTTGAAGCAGGCCCGGCACAGCCGGTTCTCGGGGATCGTCGTGGCCTCGGTCAGCCCCTCCAGGGAGATGTACCCCAGGGAGTCGGCTCCGAGGGAGGCTCTGATCTCCTCGACGCTCAAGGAGCCGGCGATCAGCTCGGCCCGCGTGGCGAAGTCGATGCCGTAGAAGCACGGCCAGGCGACCGGGGGAGAGGAGATGCGGACGTGCACCTCGCGGGCGCCGGCCTCGCGCAGCATCCGCACGATGGCCCGCTGGGTATTGCCGCGCACGATCGAGTCGTCCACCACCACCAGCCGCTTGCCCGCGATCACCTCGCGCAGCGGGTTGAGCTTCAACCGGATGCCGAGCTGGCGGATCGTCTGCGACGGCTGGATGAAGGTGCGACCGACGTAGGAGTTCTTGACCAGGCCCTGGCCGTACGGGATGCCGCTTTCCTCGGCGTATCCGATGGCGGCGGGAGTGCCCGACTCGGGCGTCGGGATCACCAGGTCGGCCTCGACCGGGTGCTCCTTCGCCAGCCTGCGGCCCACCTCGACCCGGGTCACCTGCACGCCGCGGCCCGCGATCGTGGTGTCGGGACGCGCGAGGTACACGTATTCGAACAGGCAGCCCTTCGGCTCGGCCAGCGCGAACCTGCGCGACCGCACCCCGCGCTCGTCGACGCTGATCAGCTCGCCGGGCTCGATCTCGCGGACGAACGTCGCGCCCACGATGTCGAGCGCCGCCGTCTCCGACGCCACCACCCAGCCGCTCGACAGGCGGCCCAGCACCAGCGGGCGGACACCCTGCGGGTCGCGCGCGGCGTACAGCGTCTTCTCGTTCATGAACACGAGCGAGTACGCGCCCCGCACCTGCGGCAGCAGTTCGGCGGCGGCCTCCTCGACCGGTCGGCCGTCCCGCGCCAGCAGCGTCGTGAGGACCTCGGTGTCGGTCGTCGCCCGCGTGGTTCCCGGTTCGAGCCGGGCCGCCAGCTCGGGCGTGTTGATCAGGTTGCCGTTGTGCGCGAGCGCGAGCCCGCCCACATCGGTCGAGCTCAGCGTGGGCTGAGCGTTCTCCCAGACACTTGAACCGGTCGTGGAGTACCGGCAGTGGCCGATCGCGATGTGGCCGCGCAGCGTGCCCAGCACCGACTCATCGAAGACCTGGGCGACCAGCCCCATGTCCTTGTAGATGAGGATGCGTGATCCCTCGCTGACCGCTATGCCCGCGGACTCCTGGCCGCGGTGCTGCAGCGCATACAGCCCGTAGTAGGTGAGTTTGGAGACTTCCTCGCCCGGAGCCCACACTCCGAAGACGCCGCAGGCGTCTTTCGGTGAGCGGTCGTCAGGGTCCAGATCATGGCCCAGTCGGCCGTCGCCCTTAAGCACGTACTTCAGTCTAGGTCGGACTCTTCCGTGCTCGCACATCCGGGTCCCAGCGCTCCGTCTTGTCACACTCTGGACCAACCCTCGCCTTCGTTTTGCCGTGTCACAGCGGTTGGGGTCAGCCGTACGGGGGATCGTGGGTTAAGGATCTTCACCGCGTGCCGCGAGACGCCGTCCGGGCCCGGCTGGAACGCGCCCATCAGGTCGAAGTCGACCTTGAGCACACAGGGCGCCCCGGCCTCGGCCAGGTGCGAGAGCACCGTATGAGAGCACCGTGTCCGCCGCGCCGACAGGTCGGGAGACTCAGACGTGAAAACGCCAGCGGATCAGCCGTGGAAGGGTCCACAGGGCCACGACTCCGGCGACGACACCGGTGCCTCTCGCGACGCCTGGAGCGCCGACCGGGAGCCCGAGGACTCCTCGGGGCCCGACGCCGAACGCGTCCGCACCGGTTCCTCGGACGCGCGCTCCTCGGACGCGCGCTCCTCGGACGCGCGCTCCTCGAACTCGCCGTGGTCCTTCCCCGACCGCGAACGGTCGCCCCGGGGCGACGTCAAGGTGGCGGGCCACCGCATCGACGACACGCCGGGCTCCGCGCCGGCGTGGTGGGAGACGATCCCTGAGGGCGAAGGCGAGAAAACCATCGAGTTCGAACTCGACTTCGCCGAACAGCGGACCCACCCCCAGGCCGAGTCCCACCAGCCCCACCCCGCACCCGGCTCGACCCCCGCCGCCTATCCCGGATGGCGCAACGCCACCGAGACCATGCCATACGAGGTTCTCGTCGCCGGAGGCACCGCAGACATGCCGTCCACTTCCACTGGCCCATCCCGCTACGACCCGCCCACTGCGCGCGTCGGCCGCCACAGCGTCACGGGCCCCACCGAATCGCTCCACGGCCCGTACCACCTCGCCACCCCCACCGGCTCCCATGCCGCGCCGTACGGCACCGGCCAGGTGGCCGACGGCCAGGCCGCGTCGGCCGCGGCCTCGACCGGCTCCAACGTCGCGGCGACACCCGCGCAGGCCGCCATGGGCCCCGCTGAGACCGTTCCAGGGGGCCGCGCGCCTGACAGGGCCGACGGCGGTTCCTCCGCCTCAGCGGGCGCCTCAGCGAGCCCGGCGAAGGGCTCCGCCGCCGCGGGCACCTCCGGCGGCGCCGACGTGCCCGGATCGCCGGTCGGCCCCGGTAGTCCAGGGGCACCAGGGGCACCAGGGGCACCAGGTGGACCCGGCTCGCCTGGAGCGCCGGGCGGGCCCGGGGGGCCCGGCGTGCCTCCGTATGGCGGCCCGCCCCCGTTCCCACCTCCGGCCGGCGGCTATCCCCAGGGCGGCCGGCCCCGGCAGGAACCGGGCGGCGGTGGGCTCGCCACGGCGGCCCTCATCCTCGGCATCGCGAGCATCTTCCTGCTGCCGATCTTCGGCATCGGCGTGCTCTTCGCCGTCGTGGGCATAATCCTCGGCATCGTCGCGGCCACCAAGCGGGCGGGCAGGGGCCGCGCGATCGTCGGCATCATCCTCAGTGCCGTAACCCTCTGCCTCGCCATCGTCGGAGTGGTCTGGTTCACCACGACCTTCGGCGACTGCATGAACATGCCCACCCAGGATCTGATGCAGCGCTGCATCGAAAGCAAACTCGGCGGCCAGAGCCCCCCGGCCTCCTGACGCACCCGGACGGGGAGGTCCAGGGGCACCCCGGCCCACGGGCGCGTCTCAGTCCACGGGCACGCCTCAGTCCACGGGCACGTAGGGCGACAGGTCCGCTCGTGGCCCGCTCGCGCTCGTCGCCGGCCGTATGACCGCCTCGGCCCAGGTGAGGCGGCCCGTGGCCAGCTCGATCCATGTCCTCGGGGCCATCTCGATGACGTTGGGCGGCGTGCCCCGCGTGTGGCGGGGCCCCTCCACGCACTGCACGGCCGCATAAGGCGGCACACGCACCTCCACCGAGCGTCCCGGGGCGCGGAGCGCCAGCCGGTCAAGCAGGTGGCGCACCGTCAGCCGTACGGCGTCGCGCTCCGGGTCGGCTCCGCCGTCATAGGCGCGCGCCACCGCCGCGACCAGGGTGGCCAGCACGTGGTCAAGCCGATCGGGCCCGTCGTAGGGAGGTTCGTCCAACGCGATCAGCTGCGCGTCGAGAGCGGCGCGAACGGTGTCGAGGTCGAGTCTGCGGGGTGGCACACCCCCATCCTGCCGTCGTTCGCCGGGGGGCGCCCACACGGCCGGAACGGCACCGCCGTGGCCCCGTGCTGTGGTCGCCGCCACGGCCGGGCGCTGTGGCCGCAGCCGTGTTCAGCGGGCGCGGCGGCGCAGGCGGTCCAGGCCGTGGATGACGACGCGGCGGCCGGTCGTAGGTGGGCCGCCTCATCGGCGGTCAGCATTTCCAGGAAACCTCCTGCCTCCAAGGAGGGTTTCACCTGGTCGTCGTACGGATTCGCCGGCGTCATGTCAGGCTCGTAAGAACGTAGGCGTGCACGGGCTGGCTCTTCCCCTTTAAATGCAGGTCGCCGAGCGAACGTGCCGTGGCCGCGCCGCCGAGGAGGTCACGGGTGGTGGAGCCGATGACGACGGTGCCCGGTTCGGCGAGCGTTTGAAGCCGGGCGGCGACATCGACGCAGTCGCCCATGGCGTTGAAACTGCGGAGCTGAGGGCTGCCGATGTTGCCGACCAGGGCCGGTCCGGTGTTGATACCGACGCGAAATAGCGGCCATTCCAATTCTCGCAGCAGACCGGCCCGCTGCTCTTTCAGAACTTTGGCGGCGAACTGCTCGGCCGCGGCCTGCAGAGAAAGCGCCGCCCGGGCCGCGGCCCGGGCGTGGTCGGGCTGCCGTGCGGGAGCGTTGAACAGGGCGAGAAGGGCATCGCCGATAAACTGCACAATGGTTCCCCCATTGTCCAGAATGCAGGGCACGGCCGCCGTGTGATAGCGGTTCAGCATGTCGACCACCTCCCCGGAATAAACCTCTTCGGAGAACGAGGTGAATCCCTTCAGATCCGCGAACAACGCCGTCAATTCGACGAGTGAGCCGCCGAGTGCGGCCTGCGCGGGATCGGCGAGCAGTGACGCGGCGACATCCGGCGACATGTATTGCCGGAACAACGTCCCGAGCTCCTGATAGAGCCTCCCGTTCTCCAGCGAGATGGACATCTGGCCGGCGAGCGTCTCGGCCGGCGCCTCGTCGTGCGGCGTGCGCCCGACCGGCACCTCAAGCACCCCGGCGAGCTTGTCCTTCACCGCGGGCACGCGGAAGTTCACGCACGGGACGACACGCTTCCGGCGTCGGGGCCGTGTCCGCGTCGGCGGTAGCCGTACCGGATCCTTAGAAAACACGCGAGGCGGCCGGGAGGTCCCGGCCGCCTCGGTAGGAGCGTCGGACGTCAGCCGAAGATCGCCGGCAGCGTCGCCTGGTGGGTCTGGCGGAGCTCGTCCACGGGGATCTCCAGCACGTCCTCCACGACGAGCGAGGCGCCGCCCGTCACGCCGAGGCCGTAGCAGGCCACGTCGTGCTTGTGGCACAGCTCCACGAACTCGGCGAACGCCTCGGGCTTGACGGCCGCGAGGGCGCGGGCGCTCGACTCGCTGAACAGGTCGACGAACGCGTCGTCGCCGGGCAGGGAGACCGTGCAGCCGACGCCTTGGGCGAGGCACGCCTCGGCGAGGGCGACGGCCAGGCCGCCGTCGGACAGGTCGTGGGCGCCGGTCAGCAGCCCGCGGGAGGCCGCGGCGGCCATGACCTTGGCGAGGGCCTGCTCGGCGGGCAGGTCGGCGGCGGGCGGTAGCCCCCCGAGGTGGTCGTGGGCGACCTGCGCCCATGCCGAGCCGCCGAACTCCTCGTGGGTCTCGCCGAGGAGCACGACCCGCGCCCCTTCCTCGGTGAATCCGCTGCGGACCCGGGTGCCGACGTCGTCGAGGACGCCGAGCACGCCGACGACGGGCGTCGGGTGGACGGCGGCGGACCCCGTCTGGTTGTAGAAGGACACGTTGCCGCCCGTCACCGGCACGCCGAGCGCGCGGCAGGCGTCGGCGAGGCCCCGGGTGGCCTCGGCGAACTGCCACATGACCTCAGGGTCTTCGGGGGAGCCGAAGTTGAGGCAGTTGGTGACGGCGAGGGGCACCGCGCCGGTCATGGCGACGTTGCGGTATGCCTCGGCCAGGGCGAGCTGGGCCCCGGCGTAGGGGTCGAGCTTGGCGTAACGCCCGTTGCCGTCGGTGGCGAGGGCGATGCCCCGGTTGGTAGTGGTCGCGCCGGGCATGATCTCGCCGATGCGCAGCACACCCGCGTCGGCGGGCTGGGCGAGCACGGTGTTGCCCCGCACGTAGCGGTCGTATTGCGAGGTCACCCACTCCTTGGAGGCGATGTTCGGCGAACCGAGCACCGAGAGCAGCGCCGCGCGCAGGTCGGAGGGGCGGGGGAGCATGGCGGGGTCGGCCGCGTTGAGCGCGGACTGGCCGGCGGGCTCGTGGAGCGGGCGCTCGTAGACGGGGCCCTCGTCGGCGGCGGTGCCGGGCGGGATGTCCACGATGGTCTCGCCGTGCCACGTCATGACCAGGCGGCCGGTGTCGGTGACCTCGCCGATCACGGTCACCGGGATGTCCCACTTGTTGCAGATGGCGGTGAACGCATCGATGTCGTCGGGCGTGACGACGGCCATCATGCGCTCCTGGGACTCGCTCATCAGGATCTCCTCGGGCCGCAGCGTCGGGTCGCGCAGCGGGACGAGGTCGAGCCGGACGTCCATGCCGCCGGTGCCCTTGGCGGCGAGCTCGGTGGTGGCGCAGGACACGCCGGCCGCACCGAGGTCCTGGATGCCGACGACCACGTCGGCCTCGAACAGCTCCAGGCAGCACTCGATCAGGAGCTTCTCCATGAACGGGTCGCCGACCTGGACGCTCGGGCGCTTGGCCTGCGACTCCTCCTCGAAGGTGGCGCTCGCGAGCACCGAGGCCCCGCCGATACCGTCGGGGCCGGTCAGCGCGCCGAACAGCACGACCTTGTTGCCGGGGCCGGGGGCGGTGGCCAGCTTGATCTTGTCCTTGCGCAGGAGGCCCACGCAGAGGGCGTTGACGAGCGGGTTGCCGATGTAGCAGGGGTCGAAGGCGACCTCTCCGCCGATGTTCGGCAGACCGAGGCAGTTGCCGTACGAGCTGATGCCCTCGACCACGCCGGGCAGCACCCTGCGGGTGTCGGGGGCGTCCGCGGCGCCGAAGCGCAGGGAGTCCATCACGGCGATGGGCCGCGCGCCCATGGACATGATGTCGCGCACGATGCCGCCGACGCCGGTGGCCGCGCCTTGGTGGGGTTCGACGTAGGACGGGTGGTTATGCGACTCGATCTTGAACGTGGCGGCCCAGCCGTCGCCGATGTCCACGACGCCGGCGTTCTCCCCCATGCCGACGAGCAGGGCGTCGGACTTCGGGGCCTTGGTGCTGAACTGCCGCAGGTGCACCTTGGACGACTTGTAGGAGCAGTGCTCGCTCCACATCACGCTGTAGATCGCGAGCTCCGACGAGGTCGGCCGACGGCCGAGGATCTCGCGGACCCTCGCGTATTCGTCGTCCTTCATGCCGAGCTCGGTGTACGGCTGGCGCTCGTCCGGCGTTTCGTGGGCGCGGCCGACGGTGTCGAGGGTCATGCGTTCACCAGAGCCTTCATGATGGAGGTGAAGAAGCCGAGGCCGTCGGTGCCGGGGGCGCCGGTGAGCTCTTCGACGGCGTGCTCGGGGTGAGGCATCAGGCCGATGACGTTGCCCGCCTCGTTGCGGATGCCGGCGATGTCGTTGAGGGAACCGTTGGGGTTGCCCACGTAGCGCAGCACCACCTGGCCGTTCGCCTCAAGCCCGGTGATGGTGGTCTCGTTCGCCACGAAGCGGCCCTCCCCGTGCTTGACCGGGATGACCACCTCCTGCCCCGGGGCGTAGTCCGAGGTCCACGGCGTGTCGACATTCTCGAAGCGGAGCTTCTGGTCGCGGCAAACGTAGTGCAGGCCGGCGTTGCGCGTGAGCGCGCCGGGCAGCAGGTGGGCTTCGCAGAGGATCTGGAAACCGTTGCAGGTGCCGAGGACGGGAAGGCCCGCCCGCGCGGCCGGGATCAGCTCCTCCATCAGCGGCGCGAACCTGGAGATCGCCCCGCAGCGCAGGTAGTCGCCGTAGGAGAAGCCGCCCGGCAGGAACACCGCGTCCACGCCCTTGAGGTCGTGGTCGGCGTGCCACAGAGGCACCGCCTCAGCCCCGGCGAGCCGTACGGCACGGGCCGCGTCTTGATCGTCAAGAGTCCCGGGAAACGTGACCACGCCTACCCGTGCACCACTCATGCCTGTCGCCTCCACACGCGAGTTTCCCTTCACACGCGTACGCCGCGCCCATGCCTCACTCGACGGACAGGGGTCTGCGGCGGTACGCCTCAGGCTATCCGACCCTCGCCCACACGCTCGCAAGCGAGGTGCGCCGACGGTCCAACGAGCCGTGCCTCCGGCCGGAACATGCGAGAACGCTGAGGTCACAGGCCTGTCGCGTCGGCCTGGCTATGCGATTCCGCTCACGGAGTAAGGGGGAGGGCGCGCATACGCGCCGAACGAGGGGGGTTCCGGGGGAAGGAGGTGTTCAGAGGCGTTCGGAGGCGTTCGGAGGCGCTCGGAGGCGCTCAGAGGCGTTCAGACGGAGGCGAGGACGCGGTGGTCGGTCGCGGCGCGGAGGGTGGCGTCGTCGTCCCAGTCGAGGTGCTTGAGCAGCCGGACGGTGGTGCCGAGGCCGGGCGCGATGTCGAAGGAGATGTCGTCGACGACGGACTGCATGATCAGCAGGCCCCGGCCGTTCTCGGTGTCGCTCGGGGGGTAGTGCTCGGGCACGCGGGGCAGGCCGCTGCCGTTGTCGATGATGCGGACGTCACATCGGCCGTGCCCGATGGCGGCCACGACCTCGTAGCGGTTGGCGGGGCCGCCGTGCCGGACGGCGTTGGCGCAGGCTTCGGAAACGGCGAGGAGGATGTCGGCGGTGCAGTCCTCTGTCACGCCGAGTGAACGCAATGCGTCGCTCAAAACCCGGCGAACCATCGGAATGCCCACCGCATCCCGTGGAAGTGCCAACGAGAACTCAAAGTCCACCGGACCCCTCCCCGGCGCTGAACATCATCGTCGGAAGGTTTCCCCGTGGAATCAGGGCTAACCGCGAAATCACGTTGTTGTTATTCACTGTTGGCCGACCCGTGGCATTGTGACATGGGCTGAGCTGGCTTTACGCCGATATGCCGAGGTTTTCTCCACGGGATGAACCATCCTATTCCGCTACGCGGAGCGTGAAGTCCTCGATCACTGGATTGGCGAGCAGGGTCTCGGCCATCTTCCGGACCTCGGCCAGGGCGGCGTCGTCGGCGGGCCCTTCGAGATCGACTTCAAAGCGTTTGCCCTGCCGTACGGCTGAGACGCCCGCGAAGCCCAGACGGGGCAGTGCACGGGCAATCGCCTGACCCTGAGGGTCGAGGATCTCAGGCTTGAGCATGACGTCCACGATGACGCGCGCCACGGTCTTCCTCCTGATGGGGCGGGGGTTATCAGAGCCCGTACAGCCTAACGGGCGGGATGGGCCGCTCGTCCTTCACCCCTTGTGACGCTCCAAAGATCTACGGCAATGCCGTTGCGAGGTATGCAAGTGGCGGAAAACGTCCATTGTGGACCGTGACGAAGATCTGGCAAGACCGTTGTCCAGCCATACGACTTGAAGGGAAGAAATGCCTGGTAGGACTGAGATTCAGAGGGATCGACCGTAGTCGTTATGGCTTGCCGTGAGACTGCCGGTGCGGTGTCGCCGTTCACGTCCACGCAGGTGGGCGGGCATGGCGGGAGAGTGGGGTAGCCGATGGGGCTTGCGCTGGGTGGCGTGACGTCTGCCACGATGGTCGCAAAGTGCCCTGCCCCACACCAATCGGGCTGGGCACGCAAAACAGGCCTACGCGACGTGGCGACCCCACCGCCGTGGCCCAGAACGCACAGGAGTGGCACGTGACAGCCGACGTCTCTCGCGGGGCGCAATCACCCCCAGAGCTCGTCCAGTTGCTCACCCCCGAAGGGGAACGGATCGAGCATCCCGACTACGACATCGATTTGACCGCGGAGGAACTGAGGGGTCTCTACCGGGACCTCGTCCTCGTCCGGCGCATCGACCTCGAAGCCGTGGCGCTACAGCGCCAGGGCGAACTGGGGCTGTGGGCCTCCCTGCTCGGCCAGGAGGCCGCGCAGGTCGGTTCGGGCAGGGCACTGACAGACGCGGACATGGCATTCCCCACCTACCGCGAACACGGTGTCGCGTGGTGCAGGAAGGTCGACCCGGTCCAGCTCCTCGGCATGTTCCGCGGAGTCAACCACGGCGGCTGGGACCCCGTCGAGCACAACTTCCACCTCTACACGATCGTCATCGGCAGCCAGACTCTGCACGCGGTCGGCTACGCGATGGGCATTCAGCGAGACGGCGCCGAATCCGCCGCGATCGCCTACTTCGGCGACGGCGCGACGTCGCAAGGCGACGTCAACGAGGCATTTATCTGGGCCAGCGTGTTCAACGCCCCCGTCGTCTTCTTCTGCCAGAACAACCAGTGGGCCATCTCCGAGCCGCTGGAGAAGCAGACCCGCATCCCGCTGTACCGCAGGGCCGCGGGCTTCGGCTTCCCCGGCGTCCGCGTCGACGGCAACGACGTGCTGGCCTGCCTCGCGGTGACCCGCAAGGCCCTCGCCGACGCGCGGTCGGGCCAGGGGCCGTCCATGATCGAAGCGTTCACCTACCGTATGGGCGCCCACACCACCTCCGACGACCCCACCCGCTACCGCGTGGCAGACGAGCTGGAGTCCTGGAAACTGAAGGACCCGATCGAGCGGGTCAAGGCATACCTTGCCAAGAGCGGCATCGCCGACCAGTCGTACTTCGACGCCATCGACGCCGAGGCCGACGAGCTCGGCCGGGATCTGCGGCGGCGCTGCCTGGCCATGCCCGACCCGCAGCCTATGGCGATGTTCGACCACGTATACGCGGAGCCCCACGCACTGGTGGCCGAGGAACGCGAGCAGTACGCCGCCTACCTCAACTCTTTCGAGGAGGGTGCGCGATGACCACGCTGACGCTGGCCAAAGCCATGAACCTGGGCCTGCGCAAGGCCATGGAGGACGACCCGAAGGTCCTCATCATGGGCGAGGACATCGGCAAACTCGGCGGCGTGTTCCGCGTCACCGACGGCCTGCAGAAGGACTTCGGGGAAGACCGCGTCATCGACACCCCGCTCGCTGAGTCCGGCATCATCGGTACGGCGATCGGCCTCGCCATCCGCGGCTACCGGCCCGTCTGCGAGATCCAGTTCGACGGCTTCGTGTTCCCCGCGGCCGACCAGATCATCACGCAGCTCGCGAAGATGCCGCTGCGTTCCCTCGGAAAGCTCAAGCTCCCCGTCGTCGTGCGCATCCCCTGCGGCGGCGGCATCGGCGCCGTGGAACACCACAGCGAGTCCCCCGAGGCGTACTTCACCCACACCGCCGGTCTGCGCGTCGTCGCCTGCTCCAACCCCGTCGACGCCTACACCATGATCCAGCAGGCCGTACGCTCCGACGACCCCGTCATCTTCTTCGAGCCCAAGCGCCGCTACTGGGACAAGGCCGAGGTCGACACCTCCTCCGCGCCCGACACCTGGCACCCGTTCGACACCGGCAGGGTCGTACGGCAGGGCGCCGACCTGACCATGCTCGCCTACGGCCCGATGGTGAAGACCGCCCTCGAAGCCGCGAACGCGGCGGCCGAAGAGGGACGGAGCATCGAGGTCGTCGACCTGCGCTCCCTCAACCCGGTCGACATGCCGCTTGTCACCGAATCCGTAAGGAAGACCGGGCGCTGCGTGATCGTGCACGAGGCCCCCGTCTACAGCGGCCTCGGCGGCGAACTCGCCGCGCGTATCACCGAGCAGTGCTTTTACAACCTGGAGGCCCCCGTCCTTCGGGTCGGCGGCTTCTCCACGCCCTACCCGCCGTCGCGGCTGGAGGAGCATTACCTGCCCGACCTCGATCGTGTGCTCGACGCCGTCGATCGCGCGTTCGGCTACTGAGAGAGGGGAACTTGATGCGACGCGAATTCAAGCTCCCCGACGTCGGCGAGGGCCTCACCGAGGCCGAGATCGTCCGCTGGCACGTCAAGGCCGGCGACGCCGTCAAGATCAACCAGACGATCGTGGAGATCGAGACGGCCAAGGCCGTGGTTGAGCTGCCCAGCCCCTTCGAGGGCGTGGTGGCCGAACTGATGGCCGAGGAAGGGCGGACGCTCGACGTCGGCGTCCCGATCATCGCCGTCGACACCGACGAGCCCGATGAGGCCGTCACGAGCAACGGTACGGCCACGGCCCGCGAGGCCCTCGCCGACGACATGGTCCCGACCATCCCCGAGCCGCCGGCCAAGGCCGAGCGCACGCCCGTCCTGGTCGGCTACGGCGTCATGCCGTCCTCGTCCAAGCGGCGCCCGCGCAAGGGCGCCCCCGCGGCGGCACAGGCGGCCCCGGCGGCCCCGGCCGTTCAGGCCGCGCGGCCGGCACCGGCGCCAGTGCCGGCTCCCGCCGTACGCGCCCCCGCACCGCGGACCGTGGAGGCCGGGCCGGTCGGCGCGGTCACCGTGCTCGCCAAGCCGCCCGTGCGCAAGCTGGCCAAGGACCTCGGTGTCGACCTCGCCACCGTCGTCGGCACCGGCCCGCACGGCTCCATCACCAGGGACGACGTCCACGCGGCCGTAGCCCCCGCCGCCGCCCCGGCGTTCGCGCCGCAGGCGGTCGTGTCCGGCGGGGAGGAGCGCATCCCCGTCAAGGGCGTGCGCAAGGCCACCGCGCAGGCCATGGTGGCCTCGGCGTTCACCGCGCCGCACGTCACCGAGTTCCTGCAGGTGGACGTCACCGAGACGATGGAGGCGGTGAAGCGGCTGCGCACGCTGCCGGACTTCGCCGAGGTCAAGGTGTCGCCGCTGCTGCTCGTGGCGAAGGCGCTGCTCGTCGCGGCGCGACGCTACCCCATGGTCAACTCCACGTGGGATGAGCAGAGCCAGGAGATCGTGGTCAAGCACTATGTGAACCTCGGCATCGCCGCGGCCACACCGCGTGGGCTGATTGTGCCCAACGTGAAGAACGCGCACGCGCTGTCGCTGCCGGACCTCGCGGCGGCCCTCGGCGCCCTTGTGGAGACCGCGCGCTCGGGGCGCACACAGCCCGCCGAGATGTCCGGCGGCACGATCACGATCACCAACGTCGGCGTTTTCGGGGTCGACGCGGGCACCCCGATCCTCAACCCGGGCGAGTCGGCGATCTTGGCCTTCGGTCAGATCCGCGACCTGCCCTGGGTCGTGGACGGGCAGATCGTGCCGCGCAAGGTGTGCACGCTCGCGCTGTCCTTCGACCACAGGATCGTGGACGGCGAGCTCGGGTCCCTGCTGCTCCGCGACGTCGGGGCCATGCTGGAAGACCCGCTGCGCATGCTGGCCTGGGGCTGATCGGGTTCGAACGCCTACGGCCGGAGCCGGATGTCCCCGGCTCCGGCCGTACGCTTTCACGCGAGGCCGCCCGGCCGTAGGGAAGGAGAGAGATGTTCCGCCACGTGGTGCTGTTCACCTGGTCCGCGGACGCGACGGACGAGCAGAAGGCCGCCGTCCCCAGAAGGCTGGCCGAGCTGCCGGGCATCATCCCGCAGATCCGGAGCTATGTGCTGGGCCCCGACGCGGGCGTCAGCACGGACACCTGCGACTTCGCGGTGGTCGCCGACTTCGACTCGGCCGAGGACTTCCTGGCCTACCGCGACCACCCGGCGCACCAGGCCGTCATCGCCGAGAGCATCAAACCGATCCTCGCCGGACGCGCCGCCGTGCAGTACACCGTGGACGCATAGTCGGACGCGTAGTCGGACGCGTAGTCGGACACGCAGTGGTGGCAGTGAGAACCGCCCGCCCCGGTCGCCGGGACGGGCGGTCATGTCGAGCCCTCTCGAAGGACTAGAAGGACTCCTCTGGCAGCTCCATCAGCTCAAGGCCGGTGGAGAGGAGTATGCGCCGCTCCGCGGCGAGCCTGGGCAGCACGGTCTTGGCGAAGAACGACGCCGAGGCCACCTTCCCGCTGTAGAAGGCCCGGTCCTTCTCCGACGCGCTGAGCGCGTTGAGGGCCACCTCGGCCTGGCGCAGCAGCAGCCAACCGATCACCAGGTCGCCGAGGGCGAGCAGGAACCGGGTGGTGTTGAGGCCGACCTTGTAGATCTCCTTGGGGTTCTCCAGCGAGCCGAGCGCCCACCCGGCCATGGTGTCGCCCATGACCTTGAGATCGTCGGCCGCCTCGTTCAGCAGGACCCGCTCCTCCTTCAGCCGGCCGTTTCCGGCCTGGGAGTCGGCGAAGCCCTTGATCTCGGCCAGCAGTGTGCCGATCGCGGCGCCCTGGTTCCGCAGGATCTTGCGGAAGAACAGGTCCTGGCCCTGGATCGCGGTCGTGCCCTCGTAGAGGGAGTCGATCTTGGCGTCCCGGATGTACTGCTCGATCGGGTAATCCTGCAGATAGCCCGAACCGCCCAGGGTCTGGAGTGAACGCGTCAGCAGCTCGTAGGAACGCTCCGAGCCGACGCCCTTGA
Source organism: Sinosporangium album (assembly GCF_900100605.1). GTDB lineage: Bacteria > Actinomycetota > Actinomycetes > Streptosporangiales > Streptosporangiaceae > Sinosporangium > Sinosporangium album. The sequence continues at coordinate 58,862 of NZ_FNCN01000030.1, forward strand.
CGAGCGGCAGCAGCAGGTCGTTCAGCGCCTCGGCCTTCTCGTCCCTGCGGCCCTCGGAGGCGGCCAGCAGCACCGAGTCCTGGAAACTGGCTGTGTAGAGGACCAGCGCCCGCATGCCCTCGGCGTACGCCTTCTGGAGCATGAGCTCGCGGCGGACGTCCGGGTGGTGGGTGATCGTCACCCTCGGGGCGGACTTGTCGGTCATCTGGCTCAGGTCCGCACCTTGGACGCGGGACTTGGCGTAGTCCAGCGCGTTCAGGTAACCAGTCGAAAGTGTGGCGATGGCCTTGGTGCCCACCATCATCCGAGCATGCTCGATGATCATGAACATCTGCTTGATGCCCTCGTGCACGTCACCGATGAGCCAGCCGACGGCGGGCTCGTGGTCGCCGAACGTGAGCTCGCAGGTCGTGGAGACCTTGAGCCCCATTTTCTTCTCGACGTTGGTGACGTAGACGCCGTTGCGCTCTCCGAGCTCACCGGTTTCGAGGTCGACGTGGTACTTCGGCACCAGGAACATCGACAGTCCCTTGGTGCCCACGCCCGCACCCTCGGGGCGGGCGAGCACCAGGTGGAAGATGTTCTCGGTGAGGTCGTGTTCAGCGCTGGTGATGAAGCGCTTGACGCCCTCGATGTGCCAGCTCCCGTCGGTCTGCTTGACCGCCTTCGTGCGGCCCGCGCCCACGTCCGAACCCGCGTCGGGCTCGGTCAGCACCATCGTGGCGCCCCAGCCGCGCTCGATCGCGATCTCGGCGAAGCGCTTCTGCTCGGCGGTGCCGATCTTCCACATCGTGTAGGCGAAGTTGGGGCCTCCGGCGTACATGTAGACGCCGGGGTTGGCGCCGAGCACCAGCTCGGCCGCGGCCCAGGCCAGGGTGCGCGGGACGCCCGCTCCGCCCAGGTCGGCGGGCAGGTCGAGATGGGCCCAACCGCCGTCCATGAGGGCTTTGAAGGAACGCGCTACGCCCTTCGGCATCGTCACGGTGTGCGCCGCGGGGTCGTAGACCGGAGGCGTGCGGTCGCCTTCCTCGAAGGAATCGGCGAGTACTCCCGTCGCCAGCCGGTCGACCTCGTGGAGGATGCTCCTGGCCGTCTCCTCGTCCAGATCGGCGAACGGCCCGGTGCCGAGAAGTTCCTGGCGTCCGAGCACCTCGAAGAGGTTGAACTCCAGGTCGCGCACATTGCTCTTGTAGTGGCCCATGGCTGCTCGCTCCTTGAACCCGGGGGTGTGTCAGCGATACGTACTGGCCAGTAACTGTACTAGTTATGCTACCCGCTGGTAACTATCCAAATCGTGCTCTCTCGCACACTCTGACCAGGGATAGGTTCAAGCAAAGATCACTCGCGGGGCGGAAGCGAGAGAAGGTGCGCAGGTGAACGCGGAGGAGGCGACTCTCCGCGCTCCACGCCCACGCCCGCCGCGGCCTCGTCACGGTGTGATGGGACATCTAGGTGCTACCGTGACGAAGGGGCTGTTACGCCTCTCCGGACGAGACGCGCCGTACCCGGTAAGCGAAGACGACGCACTTCCTGTGTGCAGGTGGTCGAGTCTCGTAGGGGGATGGCATGGCCTGGTTTGTTCTGATCGTCGCCGGACTGTTCGAGGTGGCGATGGCCTACTCGCTCAAGATGAGCGATGGCTTTTCGGAACTGTGGTGGAGCGTCGGCTTCTTCGTCTTCGCGGTGCTGAGCTTTGGGCTGCTCGCGTTCGCGCTCAAGTCCCTGGAGGTCGGTACGGCATACGCCGTCTGGACCGGAATCGGCGCGGTGGGCACGGCCACGCTCGGCATCCTGCTGCTCAACGACAGCGTTTCCGTCGTGAAGATCATCTCGATCCTCGCCATCCTGGCGGGCGTCGTGGGCCTCAACCTCGCGGGAGGCGGCCACTGAGCGGCGCACGGGCATGCGCAGTTCGCCGGCGTCGGCCGCCGAACTGCGCTGTCGGCGGCCCGCCGGCGGGGGCGGCACGTGGCGCCCCTTGAACACGGGGGTCAGCGTGTGGCGCGTCCTTTGAACACCGTGGTCAGCAGCCCCGCGATCAGGTAGATGATCGCCCCGCCCCACAGGCCGTCCCAGGCCGAGCCGATCATGCCGTCGCCGTCCAGCACCAGGTTGAGCGGGTAAAGCAGGACCGCGGAGCCGATGCCCGGATAGAGTGCGAACCGCCAGGGGTTGCGCAGCGACCAGAGCCGGGCGTTCCGGGTGACGCGATCACTCACATCGGGCTTGGAGACCGCACCCACCGTCGCTACGAGAGTGAACAGCGCGACGCCGAGGCTGAGCGCCCAGTGGAGATCCGCCGGACCCGGCAGAATCGCCCCTAGGCCGAAGCTCGTCGCCGCACCCGCCGCGCCGGTGATCGCCGCGGCCTTCCAAGGAGCCCCCCGCAGAGCCGCACCGGCCAGCGAGAACTCGTCACGTCGGGTCAGTTCGTTCATGATTCCACCCTGCGTCTCCGACGCCCTGGAAGGCATCGGGGATAGACCCTGACGTCTCCCTGAAGTGGGCACTTGGGGGGAGACGCCGCAATTGTCACTTCAGCGGTCACTTCAGCGGTCACGTCGGCTGTCACGCCAGCGGCGCGATCTCGATGCGGTTGTCATGGTAAAGCGGGCCGCGTCCCATGTCAGCGTCGCCCTCCTCCACCACCGCGTTGGGGTTCGCCCCGCCCTGGGTGAACTTGAGCCAGCGCCCCTTCTCACAGGCCGCGACGCCCGGCCGTACCCGGTCACTGATCTCGGCCTCGGCCTGGAACTCCCCGTGCTCGTTGAACACCCGCACCGGCTGCCCGTCGACAAGGCCGCGCCGTTCGGCGTCCTCGGCGCTGATGAGCACGCGAGGGTTCTTCGACCGCCGCCGCAGCTCGGGGTTGTTGCCGAAGATGGTGTTCAGGAAGTTGTGCGAAGCGGGCGTGATCAAGGTCAAGGGGTACGGCTTGCGCCCGCCCCGGCGCCCGCCTCGCCGGTCGTGGTCTTGCCGGTTGCTGCGCGAGGGGACATAGCCCGCGACACGGTCCAGACCATCGGACTCCGCCTGCTGGGAGGCGAACTCCAGCTTCCCGCTGGGAGTGGGGAACCCGTCGGCGAAGGGTTGGAAGGGCCGGGGGTGGTTCAGCCGGACCCAGCCCTCCTTGCGGAGGCGGTCGAGGGTGATGCCGGCCAGGGCGGGGTGGCCCGACGACAGGAGCTGTTCGGCGAGTTCCAGGTCGGAGTCGTAAAGCGAGGGCTCGGTCATGCCCATGTGGCGGGCGAGGCGGCGGAAGGTCTCGGTGGTGGAGAGGCACTCGCCCAGGGGTTCGACGGCCGGCTCGTTCCAGGTGAGATACAGATGGCCGTAGCCGGTGTGCAGGTCGGCGTGCTCGATCTGCATGGTGGCCGGGAGCACGATGTCGGCGTAGTCCGCGGTGTCGGTGGGGAACTGCTCCATCACCACCGTGAAGAGGTCCTCGCGGAGCAGGCCGCGCCGGATCCGGTTCTGGTCGGACGTGCTGCCCATCGGGTTCGCCGCGTAGACCCAGAGGCATTTGACCGGGTTCTCGGTGTCTTCGAGGCCGTCGGCGAGCCGGGTCATGGTGAGCGTTCTGACCGGATGTGGGAGGAGATCGTCGCGACTGTCGATCTTCAGGGGGAAGTGGGCGCTTGTGGAGTAGGAGAGCCCGCCGCCGGGATAGCGCCAGTCGCCCGTGACGCCGGGGATGCAGGCGATCGTGCGCATTGCCGTACCGCCTCCGGCGTTGCGCTGGAGGCCCATCGTCGCGCGGATCGCGGTGGGCCGGGTGTGGGCGAGGCGGCGGCCGAGGGCGACGATGGACTCTTCGGGTAGTCCCGTGATCTCCGCGACACGGGTCGGGGGATATTTCAGGATTTCTGCGTGGAACTCATCCCAGCCGAAGGTGTGGTTCGCGATGTACTCGCGGTCTTCGGCCCCCTCTGACACCACCACGTGGAGCAGCCCCAGGGCGAGCGCCGCGTCGGTGCCCGGGCGGATCGGCAGATGCTCGTCGGCCTGATCCGCTGTGCGGGTGCGAATCGGGTCGATCGCCACCACGTGCGCCCCGGCGGCCCGGCCCTCCTGGATGAACTTCCACAGGTGGTGGCCACTGGTGAGCGTATTCGTCCCCCAGAGCAGGATCAGCCGAGCCGAGGCGAAATCCTCGGGATCCATCCCGGCCGAGGTGCCCTGCGTGTATTTCAGCCCGATGCTCCCGGCCCGAGAGCAGATGTTCATGTCGTGCCGGGAAGCACCGAGAACGTTCCAGAAGCGCCTGCCGGCCTCACCGGTCTCGCCCTGGATGTACCCCAGCGTGCCGGTGCCCTGATACGGCCAGATCGCCTCGCCGCCGTAGGTCTCCACGATCTCCGTCAACCGGGTGGAGATCTCGTTCAGCGCCTCTTCCCACGAGATCCGCTCGAACCTGCCCTCACCCTTCCGACCGGTACGGCGAAGCGGATACAGGACGCGGTCCTCGGCCGCCGTGTGTTCCAGGTAGCGGTTGACCTTGACGCAGAGCGCTCCTCGGGTGAACGGGTGATCGGGGTTTCCACGCATTTTCACGGCGCGGCCGTCCTGGACGGTCACCACCCACGAGCACGTGTCCGGACAATCCAGCGGACAGGCTCCCAAAACCCGCAGTTCACCCGACATGTCGCCAAGATTACGCGGGTCACCCCGATTCCCGTGGTGCGGGGGCAGACGGGGTGGTGGACCGGGCGGCAGCGGTAGGCCACGCGAAGGTGGCGGTCACCGAGGCGATGGCGTCGGTGTTCACGTCAAGAGCGGTGTGGTTGATGTTGGACAGGTCATCACAGGCACGGTGGTAGCAGGAGTCGTAGGAGAGTCCCGCAGTACCTCCGAACAACGCCGCCTGGGCGGGCGTCTTCGGCGTTTCCCCTCCGGTGAACAGCCCGCCGGCCGGGATGCCGTACTCAATGAACGGGCCGTAGTCCGACCTGCCGGTGAAGTCCGTCCCCATGTGGGGAAGGCTTCGCTTCTCGTAGTACTTCTGGAAAGCCCGCTCGATCTCCGCCGACCCGGCGGGCCCCGGGCCCTGGCCCACCTTGTCGGAGTCGTCCCCGTCGTAGATGCCGTAGATGTAGTTCGGCGAGGCCACCATGTCGAAGTTGAGATAGAGCTTGATCTTGGACCGTTCCTGCGGCGACAGAGCGCGGACGTAGTGCTTCGACCCGATCAGCCCGAGTTCCTCCGCACCCCACCAGATGAAACGCACCGCGCGGCGGGGCTTGTGCTCCGCCATGGCGAGCGCCACCTCAAGCACCGCGCCGGCGCCCGAACCGTTGTCGTTGATCCCCGCACCCTCTTGGACGGAGTCCAAATGGGCGCCGACCACCACGACGTCATCCGGATCGCCATGCTCGGTCTGGACGATCACGTTGTGGGACACGCGGGACTCGCTCTCCACCTGTGTCGCCACGCGTACGGTCGCCCGGGTCTCGGCCAGTTCCCGGCCTATGCCGTACGAGGTCGCGACGACGGGGACGCTGTGCGGCTCTTCGAGACTGCCATTGAAGGAGTCGGTACGGCCGGGCCGGCCCTCGTTGAAGATGATGACGGCGGCTGCGCCCGCCGTGACGGCATTGGTGGCCTTGACCCTGAACGGGCATCCTCCACGCTGGAGTAGGGCGATTCTGCCCGGAACGAAGCTCGTGAAGTCCGACGGTTCACATCCGCTGGTCGAGGTGCTCGGCCGGCTGTCCGGCGGGAGCCGTACGTCCACCGGCTGCACCTGGGCGGTCACGTCCCCCGGCCCCGAGTGTTCCACGGTGCTGAAATCCGCCGGATGCTCGTACGGCGCGGCTCCCACCCGCTCGAACGACGGTTTGCCAATCTCACGGTAAAAGTTGAATCTGAAGGGCTGAAGGATAACCTCATACCCGGCTTTTCTTAGCAGGCCAGCGACATAGTCGACAGAGGCGGCGTAGCCGGGCAGACCAGCAGCACGGTTACCGCCGTGGGCATCGGCGATCGCCTGAAAGGCTATGAGATGTTTGGAAACGCCTGCCCCGGACACGGCCTTCTCCAAGACGTGCACGGGATTCTCCGCGAACGCGGGCGCGGTTGGGCAGAGTGGAATAACCGCGACGGCGGCTCCGAACAGGCGGGTGAACAGGTGACTAGACATCAGAGATCCCCCCATGGATGTGATCACCTTGTCACTCGGAACCGTGATCAAGCCACTGTCCCTCGATCGCGGCGCGTCGTGAGACCTTCATCACCTCGTTGGTTGTTTTCCGTGGCAAGTCGGGAAGACTGTCAGGCGCCGGTGAGAGATACGGGACAGCGGTTGTGGTCTGTTTGCGCAAGATCACAACACGCGGGACGGGGGGATACCGGTAGGGGAGGTGCGCGATTCCGAGCGGCGAAATCCTTCGGAAGGGTGCAGAATCGCTGGCGGTGACCGACATAAAGGAACGTGACGGGGCAGGGTGCCCGACGGGGGGCCTCTCTGGGGGAGAGCCCTCCGGCGATAGCTCGCGCCCTCACCCGGACCCCAGCTCAGAGGCGAGCGGTCCGCCCGACACGGGCACTGCCGACTCGTCGGATTTCCAGGATTCCCTGGATTCCCAAGATTCCGGGGACTCGCGGAAATCCGCAGACTCCCGGGAGCCCGACGTCCTGGTCGTCGAACCGCTGCTGCCCCAGCGGCTGCGGCGCCCTTCGGACGCCTTGCGGTTCCTCGCGACCCTGCTCAGCCTCACCGTTGTGGTCCTGCTGTCCCTCGTGGCCAAGCAGACGCTCAACGGACTTGAGGCCGACGTCGAGGAAGGCGCCGCCCGGGCGCCCGACCTGCTGATCAGTGTGTCCACCTTCCTCGGTGGTGCCCTGGTGCTCGCGATCCCGGTCGCGTTCGCGGTGGAACGCGTGTTCCACCGCGACGGCCTACGCGTCGCGGAAGGGCTGATAGCGGCCATCGTGGGCATGGTCGTCTCGTTCTTCGTCGGAGAGTGGCTGATCGCCACCGGGCCGGGGGACATACGGCAGCTCCTCACCGGCGGGCGGCCCGACGTCGAGCCCCTCAACACGCTGCTGACCTCGGTGATCGCCTACGTCACCGCCGTGCGCATCTCACGCAGGCCCACCTGGCGGGCCGTCATGTGGACCGCGGTCGCCCTCAACGTCTTCGCCCTGTACACCGGCACCAACATCACCCTTCCCGGGGCGATCGTGACGATCCTCCTCGGAATGGCGGTCGGATACGCGACGCTCTACAGCGTCGGCAGCCCCAACACCCGGCCCCCCGGCAGCGCCGTGGTGGCCTCCCTGCGCCGCCTCGGCCACTCGCCGATCAAGGCGCGCCGCATTGAGGACGACGCCCAGGGCAGCCGCCGCTACGCCGTCGTCCTCACCGACGGACACCGGCTCGACGTGACCGTCCTCGACCGCGACAGGCAGGTCGCGGGGCTGCTCTACCGGTTATGGCGGCGAATGCGGCTCAACTCCGAGACCCGCAGACGCGCCATCCGCTCGCTCCGCGCCGAACTCGAACGCGAAGCGGTGATGGCCTACGCCGCCCAGGCGGCCGGCGTGAGCACGCCCCCACTCCGCGCGACCAGCGAAATCGGCACAGAAGCCGCGCTCCTCGCCTACGACCACATCGCCACCCGGGCCCTCGAAGACATTCCCGATGAAGAGATCGACGACGAGCTGCTGTCACGCATCTGGACACAGGTCCAACTGCTGCAGGCCCACCGGCTCGCCCACCGCAGGCTCACCGGCGAGACCATCCACCTCGACGCCTCCGGCCAGGTCGTCCTCGTGGACGCCCGCAGCGGCGAGATCGCCGCCGGCGACCTGCTGCTCCGCCTCGACATCGCCCAGCTCCTCACCTACCTGGCGCTGCGCGTCGGAGCGGAACGCTCCGTCCGCGCCGCCGCGGCCATCCTCGGCCCCGACGCGGTCGCCGCCGCCCTGCCGCTGCTCCAGCGCATCGCCCTCGCCCGGCAGACCCGCTCGGCCCTCGCCAAGCACAAGGACCTCCTGTCGGCCATCCGCGACCACATCGTCCAACTGGAGCCCCAGGTCGAAGTCGAGGAGGTACGGCTGGAGCGATTCCGGCTGAGCACCCTCCTCGCCATCATCGGCGGAGCCTTCGCCGCGTACTACCTGCTCACCGGACTCGGCCGGGTCAACGTCGTCGAAGTCGTCAAAGGCGCCCACTGGGGCTGGACGGGCGCGGCCTTCGCCGCTGCGGGCATCACCTACCTCGCCGCGGCGCTCCTGCTCATGGGGTTCGTCCCGGAGAAGCTGCCGCTGGGCCGTACGGTGCTCGCGCAGTTCGCCGGCTCCTTCGTCAAACTGGTGGCCCCGGCGGCCGTCAGCGGCGTCGCCATCAACACCCGCTATCTGCAAAAACGCGGCATCCCACCGGGCCAGGCCGTCGCCAGCGTCGGTGCCTCCCAGCTTGTCCAGCTCGTCTTCCATGTGCTGCTTCTGCTGTTCTTCGCCTACATCACCGGATCCAGCACGGCCCCCACCTTCACCCCGTCACGCGGACTGCTGGTGGCGCTGCTCGCCGTGGCGCTCGTCGTACTCGCCGCCCTCGGCATCGCGCCTCTGCGGCGTGTCGTGGTCAAGCGCACACGGTCGCTGTTCTCCGGCGTCGTACCCAGGCTCCTCGACGTCCTCCAGTCGCCGCGCAAGATCCTGCAGGCGTGCTCCGGCACCCTGCTGCTCACGATCTCCTTCGTCGCCTGCCTGGACGCCTCGCTGCGGGCCTTCGGCGGCGAACTGAACTTCGCCGCCGTCGCCGTCGTCTTCCTCGCCGGCAACGCCATCGGCTCCGCCGCCCCGACCCCCGGCGGTCTCGGCGCGGTGGAGGCGTCCCTGATCGTCGGCCTCACCCTCTCCCGAGTCCCGCCCGAGGTCGCCACCTCGGCCGTACTGCTGTTCCGGCTGCTCACCTTCTGGCTGCCGGTGCTGCCCGGCTGGGCGTCGTTCACCTACCTCCAGCGGCGTGAAGCTCTGTGACAGGGGCGGAGCTCTGTGGCTGCGGCGAGGGTCTGCGGCAGCGGCGGAGGCCTGTGGCAGCGGCGAGGGCTTTTGAAGGCTGCGAGGCACTCTTTACGGCAGTTGTGGCCCCCACGGGCGTCGCGGGGACCACAACTGACCGCTTACGGCGTCCGCGTCACTCGGGTTTCCGCCGTACCTGATCGATGATCCAGGAGAGCGTGAACGCTTCCTCGCGCCAGGCGTCGTAGCGACCGCTGCGGCCGCCATGGCCCGCGCCCATCTCGGTCTTCAACAGGAACGGCCCGCCGCCCGCCTCCGCGCGCAGACGAGCGATCCACTTGGTGGGCTCGTGGTAGAGCACCCGTGTGTCGTTCAAGCTGCTGAGCGCGAGAACCGGCGGGTAGAGCCCGTCGTGGACGTTCTCGTACGGGCTGTAGGACTTGATGTAGTGGTAAGCCTCCTTGTCATGGAGGGGGTTGCCCCACTCGTCCCACTCGATCACCGTCAGCGGCAGCGACGGGTCGAGGATCGTGTTCAGGGCGTCCACGAAAGGCACTTCAGCGACAAGGCCCGCGAAGCTCTCCGGGGCGATGTTCGCCACCGCGCCTATCAGCAGTCCGCCCGCCGACCCGCCCCTCGCCACGACATCGCCCGCCCACCCGGCGGCCTTCAGATGACGCGCGCAGGCCACGAAGTCGGTGAACGTGTTCTTCTTCGCCATCATCTTGCCGTCGTCATACCAGCGGCGGCCCATCTCGCCGCCACCCCTGATATGCGCGATGGCGAACACGAACCCCCGGTCGAGCAACGACAGCCGCGGCACGGAAAAGCCCGGGTCGATCGCCGCCTCGTAACTCCCGTAGCCGTACAGCAGCGTCGGAGCGGGCCGTTCCGTGCCCTTCCGCATCACTATCGAGATCGGCACCCGCGTGCCGTCCTCCGCCGTCGCCCACTCGCGGAACTGCTCATAGTCCGACGGGTCGTAGCCCCCGAGCACCGGACGCCGCTTCAGCAGAATCAGCTCGCGGCTCGACAAGTCGTAGTCGTAAACCGACGGCGGTGTCACCATCGACGTGTAAGACAGGCGCAGCCGGTTCGTGCGGAACTCCGGGTTCCCCGCGGGCACCGCCGTGAAAATCGGCTCCGGGAACGAGATCTCGTACGCCTCGTCGCCATCCGGCACCACGCGGATGCCCGTCAGTCCGTCCCGGCGGAACGCCACCACGAAATGACCGTCGAACGCGTCCACGTCGACCAGCCGGGTGTCCTCCCGATGCTCGATCAGCGGAGTCCACACCCCCGGGTCGTCCACCGGGGCACTGGCCAGCTCGAAGTTCTGCGCGCCGTCGTTGTGCAGGATCAGCAGCCGGTCACCCGAGTGATCCACGTCGTACTCGACGCCTTCCCGGCGCGGCCGTACGACCTGGAACTCGCCCAGCGGATCGGCCGCGTCGAGCAACCGGACCTCACCGGTGATCTTGCTGCCGATCGACAGCACGAGGAACCGCTCGCTCCTCGTCAAGCCGATCCCGATCCAGAAACGCTCGTCGCTCTCCTCGAACACGAGCACGTCCTGATCCGCAGGAGTCCCGATCTCATGGCGGAACACGCGGTACGGTCGCCAACTCTCGTCGACGACCGTATAGAAGAACACCGACCCGTCCGCCGACCACGACCCGCCGTAGAAGACCCCGGGAATCGCATCGGCCAGCGTCTCACCCGATTCAAGATCCTTGAATCGGAGTGTGAAACGTTCGTCGCCCTTGAAGTCCGTAGAGAAGGCCAGACGCCGTCCATCCGGGCTGACCGAGCTCGTACCCATCGAGAAGAACTCGGCGTCGCCCGCCAACTCGTTCCCGTCGAGCGTCACCTGCTCACCCGGCAGCTGGCCGCCCTCACCCATCTGCGGCGGATCCTCGCCCTCCGCGCGGACACGGCACTGAATGCCGTATTGCTTGCCCTCCTCGGTGCGCGAGTAGTACCACCACCTGCCCTTGCGCGTCGGCACCGAGAGGTCGGTCTCCAAGGTGCGACCCTTGATCTCCTGGAACACCGCCTCGCGGAGCTCCTCCAGGTGGGCCGTTGCCTTCTCGGTGTAGGCGTTCTCCGCCTCCAGATAGACGATCGTGTCGGGATCGTCCTTATTCATCAGCCAGGCATACTCGTCGACCACAGTGTCGCCGTGATGAGTCCGTTCGCCGGCAACCTTCTTCGCCATGGGTGGCATATCGCTGCTCACCTCCCCGAGTCTATGGCCCTGTCACGACCTGGCCATTTGGCATTCATGCCGTGGTCCGCGCGCTGCTTCAGGGGGAGCCGCGCCTCGGCTTTCGAGCGGCGAAGGCCTGTCGCTGCTCCGACCTGCAGCCGTGCGCGTGGACCGCGTGGACCGCGTGGACCGCGTGGACGTCGCGTGTCCGATGGCGAGACGAACCGAGGCCACGCCCGCCCGGCCTGCCGCGGTTCCGACCTGCCCACGAGGCCTGGAATGCGTCCGGCAGTTCTGCGATTGATAGGGGCCAAACCCCGCATTAATGGCGAGGTATTCCGTTAACTACTCACTTGGTGATCTATCAGGTAATTCTTGGAATCCTGGGGCGGGCGCGGGCAATTGACCGGTGTCGTAGCCGACGCCGGTGGATCCGGGGGGGAGAGCCGACGCAAGGTGTCACCTGGAACGCGCGGCAGGGGGATTCCCCGTTATTGGGCGAACCCTCTCGCTCCAGCGCGGCAGGCACCTGGCGTCCGTAGTGGAGCGGAGACCACCTACGGCCACCGACCTTCGGGTGCTCCCCGTGCTCCAGCACGGAGGAGGGCCCTTGGACCCCCTTCGGCGACGATCGAGAGGCAGGTAGGCCCGGCCGGCTCGGTGGTCATCCCCCGAACGTGGAGAGCGGTCCCTCTCACATAACGGGGAGGGACGTGTACCGGGCGGAGACGAGCGCCCTGCCGGGTCCGGCTCTTCCGGGGCATGCTTCCCGCATACCTGGCCGGGATCCGCCCGACATCCGCCTGGCATCTGCCGGTCAGCGGCGAAAGCGGTGGGCATGGCCGCGGTGCATGGCCGTGGTTCTGGGAGGCGTGCCATGGCTCTGGGGTGTCGCGGCGAACTCGTCCCGGTGCGCGGCAGAAGGTGCCGGGTTGGCGAGGGTTGGCGAGGGCGCGTGCGCGTGCGGGTTGGCGAGGGCGCGTGCGCGTGCGCGAGAGGCGGGATGTACCAAGGGGACCGGGCGGTGGCTCAGCGTGGGCACGCTTCCGGGACTGGGACATCCGCGGGGGGCGCGGCGGACCGCCTCGATCGTGTCGCAGGTGGTCTGAGCGGCTGCTAATCTTGTCGAGCCGACGAGGTGCGGCAAACCCCACTCAAATCACTCAGGTGAGTTCCGTGCGGTCTTTGCTGCCTTTAGTCGGTGATCTCTGTGGCTTTCAAGCTTTCGGTGCCGGTTCGCAAGCGGCTCGGAAGGCTGGTAAGTTGGAGGGGTTGCTCTGGAGACAGAGCAGGTTGAAATTCCTTTCGATTCTCGCCCGAGAGTTGAAACAGCCCGGAAACGAGCTGATTTGACGCCGGAGCGGAAAACGGAAAGAATAACAACACAACAGAACGAAATGGGTACGCCCCAGAAGAACGGGCCTGAGGGTCCGGGCGGATGGTGGACGCGTTCGTTTCTTGAGAACTCAACAGTGTGCTAAAAGCCAGTGCATGATGCATTACCTCCGTCCACCCACCGATGGTGGGGGATGGTTCCTTTGGTTGACACCCTTTTTTGGGGTGCTCAGCCGGGTTCTGCTTGACAGACATTGTTTGGAGAGTTTGATCCTGGCTCAGGACGAACGCTGGCGGCGTG